>CAVXUI010000009.1:0-268980 GCA_963764985.1 uncultured Chloroflexia bacterium
CTGCGATTGACGCTGGAAGACCACTATCGTGGTCGATTGAGCCGAAAAAATCGTTCCCCATAGAATGATTTGATCACTCTGCTTTCGCCGACAATATTTTCGTTGAAAATGTCAAGTTCCTCTGCCGTATCCAAAGCTCTTGGTGCGACCGTGCACCGACTGTTTGAACTTCATAGCGCGACACGAATTGTCATCGATATCCCACTCGGTCACAAATCCGCAATACACTGACGCGGCGTCGCAAGGAGAGCAACGCGCTACAAAGCCAAGTGAAATGCCACCAAGTGCTTGTCCAACTGAAACCCGATGTCGCGATAAATATCAACCGTCGCTGCATCATCGCCGTAAGAAGACAAACTGAATTCTCCTACCCCACGCGTATTTGAGCCAGCGCATCACCGTCAACAACAGCGGTTGTTGCAGGCGGTGTTGGCGATGTCCAGGTGCGATCCCTGTGCCATCTACGTGCAGTTTCGGTTGCTCGGCAAAATTTTCCTTCTGCCCTTCAATGGTGCCGATTTCACCACGCCAAGCCCGACTGCTTCGCCATCGGTACGGAAGTATTGCACAAACAATCCTTCACCCGTCGGGTCCTGCGCTGATAGCCAACCGCTTTTTTGCATTGCGAAGTTGCTGCAAGCGTCTTGCTGTTGGCACCATGCCCCCACATATCGGCATAGCACTTGTAATACGTAACGGCGATGAGGTCGATGTTCTGAATCTCGGCATAGCTGCGCACAGGTAGCCATCTGGCCATACCGGTTCAGGCAGCGCAACGGCCGCAGCGGGTGCAAAAACCACGCATCGCTTTTGGGTTTGAGTCCTTGTTGCAACAAAAACGTTTTGGCAGCCAGGTCTTCGGCATTGGTGTTGATCAAAACATGCTCGGCATTGACTTCGCGGGCGCGCGGAGGGAATGCGAGAGTAGTGTGCGTCCAACCCTTTGCGACGATCCTGAGGGCGCACCTCAACCCAAGCCATATATCTTTCTGGGATGGTGTGAAAGCCAAACTTTGTGCGACCAGGATGCCGCCATCGTCTTTGATGGGTCAACGGCGACATAGCGATCCTGCCCAGGAGTTTGGTTTTGCCACGTCAACTGATCACGCAATGAAGCTTCTGTGTCATCACCACCTAATGCTTGGCGCAAACGAAATAGCGCCAGCACGTCCGTATCCTGATTAAACGGTCGTATGATCACCGGAAGATTGGTTGTATTCATCATCTTATTCCTTGCACTATAACGGCAAGATGCGCAAAAATGTGCGATGGCAAGCGGGTTATAGGGTGACAGCAATTCCAATTGCTTTGCCCTTTGAACCGCAATGTGTAGCCATGGCAAGCAAGGTGCAACGCCAGGCTCGTGCCGCGGGCATGGCCCACACACCCCCCGCAGGCCAAAATCGCCGCGGCCATGGACGTCGGCACCAGCCGTGTTGTGTGGACCAAGATTCTGCCACCGTCAATTCTCGTGTCTCTCAGTAGGCGAAACTGAACTTGGAACGTTCTCCGTTTCCTTTGCCGCAATTTGGTCGCCATCCTGTCTGATTCGAAATGTGAGTGCCACAAAAGAACTATGAGGACGGCACCCATGATCACAACTACAATATTGCCTTGCAAAGTCGCTTGTTGACTTTGTTTTGCGAGCAAGCTTACGGAGTCGGAGACCTGTGACCAATCCTTCCAAATTGACACGGCAGCTAGGGTTCCACGCAAATCATCGTGTGGACGGCCGGGAAAGTGAAGCCCGCTTCACGACAACAAAAATAGACAAAAGCGCCACACCAGTCGTAGCGTGCAAACGATGCCGATAAATGTGTAGTGCGCCCCAAAGATTGGAGCGATGAGAGCAGTTGCTAAGGGAGTGAATTTGGGCTACTGCATGGCCCGCCATTGCGCCTCGAATTTTTCGGGGCTAAGATCGCCAAGAGCACTGTGAATGCGGTGTTTGTTGTAGACCCTGTCAATGAAACGCCCGATGTTCTTCAAGGCGTCTGCAAAGTCTTCGTAGTCGGTGAGATAAACCTCCTCTTCTTTTAGGGTACGCATCCAGCGTTCACACAGACCATTTTCCCACGCCTTGCCGACGGCGGCCATGCTGATCTGGATAGCGCGAGCCTCGAGTGCTTGCGTGTATTTGGGCGTGGCATATTGCACGCCTTGGTCGGAGTGATGGATCTTGCAGACACCGTGTTTGAATGCGCGTTGCAGAGCAGTCAAACACAGCTCGTGGGTGCATTCTTCACCGAGCTGCCAACCGCGGATCATGCGTGTGAATACGTCCATGACGATGGCCAGATACACAATCTGACCGGTTGCCAGGATGATGTAAGTCAAATCTACGACCCAGACTTCGTCGGGCATGGTAATGTCCAACCAAGCCTTGATCAGATTTGGGTAACGCTTGAACCCGTGTCTGGAGTCGGTCGTGATTACCGCCCGCCGCGGCTTTTTGGCCTGAATTCCAGCCATTTTGAGCAATCGGCGCACCCGCTTGCCGTTTACCTTGGCAAACCGCTTTCTCTTGCGCAGCAGCTTTGTCAGCCGCCGATAGCCGTAGGTTGGATGCTTGCCTGAAAGCTTGACCAGCGCACCAAGAACGTCCAGATCATCGATCATATCGACGCGGCCTGGACCCTCATGGTAGTAACTGCTTTCAGACAGATCAATCAGCCGGCACATCGGGGCAACGCCGCCGTGCGTCTGAGCCAACTGTTTCACGATGGCTCGCTTGGCTTCGATGCTCGGCTCAGCCATCGTGAAGCTTTTTTTAGCGCATCGTTCTCAACCGTCAGCTGACCAATGATGCGCTCCAGTTCGGCGATACGTTCGTTGCCTTCTTGGTCTGGCGCCTTCATCTCGTAGAGCAGCGGCAAGCGCTCAAGCGCTTGCGTTCGCCACTCATAGATCGCGCCATCTTTGATTTTGTATTTGCTGGCTGCCTGCGCCACTGTCAACTTGCCGGTGAGCACTTCCAGCACAATCTGCGCTCGAAACTCCGCTGAAAACTTGCGCCGTTTTTTACTAACCATTTCTGTCCTCGCTTGGGCTATTTTCTCCCTTAGCTAGGACTCCAATTTCAGGGGCGCATTACAAGTGCGCTTGCTGCTTTTTCGGGCTTTTTGGGCGTTGTCGCCTCCTGTCCGTGCCGTCGATCATGTAATCTTTGCCTTCGCCGCGACCGCTCTCGGATATCCAGAAATTCTTTCCCTCGCGTTGCGGCTTCATACCCATCTGATCTAGCGCATCACGCAGAATTGGCAGCAAACGATGGATCCACTGATTTGCACCCGATTGACTGATGCCAAACAATCCACCCATCACCACCTGCAGCGGATACGTTTTGACATACACCAAGATGAACAAAAGCTTTTGCTCAATCGCCTTTAGTCCGCTTCCTCGACCACCACCTACAGCGCGTTTTCTCAGCTCACCGTTTGGCAACACCTTGCTTTCGTAGACATCACCATACTTTCTGGCAAAATATGGCAGAAGCTTTTGAATCTCATTTGCCGTCAATCCGGTCAATGCCAACAGCTGTTTCTTGTCTTTTTTGATTGTCTCGTAATCAAGCACCAACACAGTTTACGTTATTTCTAATAACGTCTATTATGAAATTACTGCTAACTTCCGCAGGCATCAAAAACTTGAGCATCCAGGATGCATTGATCGAGCTTCTAGGGAAGCCGATTGCCGAATCGAGCGCACTGTGCATTCCCACCGCGGCGTATGGGCATCCAATGGCCGGTCCCGGTGCGGCATGGCGGTTCATCAGCGGTCAAGAACCCAGTTGCCCCATGTGCGAGTTGGGTTGGAAGTCCGTGGGCGTGCTGGAGCTCACCGCGCTGACCAGCATCGACGAAGAACGCTGGGTCACCTGGGTCCGCGAGGCTGACGTGCTGCTGGTGAATGGTGGCGACCCCCTGTACCTGTGCCACTGGATGCGACAGTCCGGGCTCGCGAATCTCTTGCCGTCGCTGCGCGAGACGGTCTGGGTAGGGCTGAGCGCCGGGAGCATGGTGATGACCCCGCGTATTGGGGAAGCCTTCGTCGGGTGGAAGCCGGCCAGTGGTGGCGACAGCACGCTGGGGATTGTCGACTTCTCGATATTCCCGCACCTGGATCACGAACAATTGCCGGAGAATACCTCGGCTGACGCCGAGAGATGGGCGGCTGACATCCCCGGTCCGGCGTACGCGATTGACGACGAAACCGCGATCAAAGTCGTCGATGGTGTCGTCGAGGTGGTCTCCGAAGGCAAGTGGTGGCGGTTTGCGCCCAAAGCTTGAGCGGTTGTGTGCCATTAGCCAAAATGGTCCAACAGACAGCCAAAGGCGATGTAAATAATACTTGACATTGAGTAAAATTTTCTTTACACTAAATTGGACGAGTTCATGAGGTAAAGAAATGTCATATCGAGAGAAAATCGCGTGGTTGTCGCTGCTCGCGATGGCAATCACCATCGTTCCATATCTTGCGGTCGTCGCGTGGGGATCATCGCAGGAGGCAGGGATGCCAAATCTGCGTCAACTGATGATGTTTGGCATTGCCGCAGCCGCGCAGGCTGTTTTTATTGGCATTGGTCATCTGATTTTGCGGCTCCGATCGCCACAAGAAGCAAAAATGCCGGCAGATGAACGCGATGAAGTCATCATGAGGCGCTCGATTAGCTATGCGTATTACGCGCTGATTTTTGGCATGATCGTGGTCGGATGTGTCATGCCCTTTAGCAAGAGTGGATGGTCGATCATCAACGCCGCCATTGCGACAATCATTGCCTCAGAGTTCGTGCACTATGGCGCAGTCGTGGTGAGCTATCGCAGGCAGGCATGATCGACGGGAAGATCATTAACCGAATGCGCGTACTCCGGTTTCAGAACGGCGAGATGTCGCAGGCTGATCTCGGGCAGAGGATCGGCGTCACCCGGCAGACAATCGCAGCAATCGAAGCGGGAAAGTATTCGCCGTCATTGGAATCTGCGTTTCGGATTGCCCAGGTATTCAATGTGCCCTTGGTGGATGTCTTCCAATGGGAGTCACAGACAGAAAGTTGATCCGATTGGTCGCATTTTTAGCGAGGTGATGCGCGACTTTGCAAAGTTGAGCGTCAGACCTACACTGTCGACACGTATGACGTCATGAACGCACAACGCGCATGACGGCACATCTGGAGAACAGCATGTATCACGCAGAACGACTTGACCCGGATCTGGCTGCAATCGCGCCAGCCTTTCAGGATTGGCTCAAATTAGATGACATCCCGGCAGCGCGCGCCGGGCTGGCTGTCTTGCTCGCGCAGATGGCTGCTGCGGTGCCCGTATTTGATGATATCGCCACCACCGACCATCAGGCGCCTGGCCCAAAACGCGCGCCCGATGTGCTTGTGCGTGTCTATCGCCCGAAAAATGCCAAAAGTGCGGTTCCGGTGATTTACTACATGCACGGCGGCGGCATGGTGCTAGGCACTGTTGCCGAAAACGATGTTGCATGCAAAACGTTGGCCCGCGCGACTGGCTGTGCGGTTGCATCGGTCGACTATCGATTGGCGCCCGAGCATCCGTACCCTGCACCGATGGAAGATTGCTACGCCGGGTTGATCTGGCTGGTCGCGAATGCGGCGAAACTAAATATTGATCCCAAGCGTATTGCCACCATGGGACCCAGCGCCGGAGGCGGGTTGGCGGCCGGGCTCGGTTTGCTGGCGCGCGATCGCAAAGAGGTCAAGCTGGCCTATCAGGTGCTGATCTACCCGATGATCGACGATACAAATGTCAAAAGCGCAAAGGCGGCGCGGAACGACTTCTTTGTCTGGTCACGCGCCAATAATCTGGCTGGCTGGCGCGCATATCTGGGCAAGAAATTTGGCGCGGCCAGCGTGCCGATCTACGCCGCGCCCACGCGCGCAAAAAATCTGGCGGGTTTGCCGCCGACTTATCTTTGCGTCGGCGACATGGATCTGTTTTTGCAGGAAGACCTAGCGTATGGCCGCAGGCTGAACGAAGCCGGCGTGCCGCTTGATCTGCATGTTTATCCAGGCGCGATACACGGGTTTGACACCCTGACTCCCGGCGCCGAAGTCGCGCAACGGGCGACGGCCGATATCGTGCGCGCACTACGACGCATCTTGAAGCCATAAGTCGCTGGAGCACCATTTCGCTGGCGCAAGTGGCGTCATGCAATCGAACGGGCTTCGCCGGTTGTCGCCGCGGCGGCAGTCAACGCGTCGAGTTCTGCGATGGTGTCAAGCAGCGCATCGTGCATGCTACACAGCTCGTGGTCGATGTGCAGCGTCATGTGCCGGCAAACATCGCGGATCGGCACGCCGCGCAACGCCATCAGCCGCTTGGCCGATGCGACATATTGGACGCAGACGGCGGGTTCAAGCGTGCGCATGGCGCGCTGGATGCGCGCCGCCGTCTGCGGATGCGCATGATGTTGGGCACACAACCAGCTGAACAGTTCTGGATATACATTCGCGGCGATCGGCGACAATCCAGCGGCTCCGGTTTCGAGCGACGCAAGCGCCGCGCCGGTATAGGCGTTGTAAATGCCGAGCGGCGTGCCGCGCGCCGCGTCGCACTTGGCGCGGATCGCGGCCGGATCGCACGTCGTGTCCTTGAGATACAGAAAGCGTCCGCTCGCGGCGGCCCAAGCGGTCAGCTCAGGCGACAGAATGCGCTTGTAGGGCACCGGGCATTCGTAGAGGCCCAGCGGCGCATCGCCAGTGGCGCGCATCAGCGCTTCGAGCCGGGTTTTCAACAGGTCGTCAGGGTCGGCGGCTTCGACCAGTAGATTGGGCAGCAGCACGACAGCGGCGGCGCCGGTGTCGGTCATGCGGCGCACCGCGTCGGCCTGCTCATCGTTTCGTGCGCCGAAATTCCCAGTGGCGACCACCGGCGCACGGCCCTGCGCGCGGGCGCAGACGCGCGCCACCAGCGTGATGCGCTCTTCTGGTGTGAGATGAAACATCTCGCTCGAGAGGCAGTTCGCAAACAGGCCATTCGCGCCGTTGTCAAGATACCAGTCGGTTACGCTGTCGACGCCGTCCCAGTCGATGGCGCGATCGATCGTATACGGTGTGACCATCACCGGCCACAGGCCGCCTGGCAGCGCGCTATGTGTCATTGACACGAATTCTGCATGCCAGCGCGGGAATGCGCAAGGCGCGTGCGCGCCGCTATAGACCCACGCCAGCGAACCGATGCCGGCGGCGATTTGGAACCTGTTTTGTGCCAACGACTACTGACTATCCGACAACGCCGCCGGCAAATAGATCTTGTTGCTGCCGAAGTCCGTCGCGAGGCGCGCCGTCGTTGTGAACACGTTGAACTGATCGTCGCTGACCAGCGTCGATTCGCGCTCGTCGGTCACCAGCACACGCGCCAAGCGATACGGGCCGTTGAGCTTGGATGCGCGGATCTGCTCGCCGTCGAACACGAGCGGGATCGTTGCGACCGTGCCGGTGATCAGATCGGCCGATACCGTCGCGACCTGAATGCGGCTGCCGGTGGCCGCGTCGACAAGCGTGCCGGACACGCGCACCGGACCGCCGCTATCGGGGCGGATGCTTAAGGTGACTGTCAACGCCTCACGGCTCGCGCTCTCGGCGTAGCCGCCGGCGATCTTAAAGCTGGGCGGGTAGATTTGAAAGTTAAACGCGCGGGCGCGTTCGAACGGCGCGCCATTCGAGACGCCCTCGGCCACGACGACGACCTCGGCATAGCCGCTGGCGTTTGGCACGGTGTAGTTCACGCTGTACGCGCCGCCACCCTGCGCGGATAGCGTCGCTGTCTCGGTTAGACCGTCGCTTCGGCGTACAAACGCGCGCACGTTTTCGTCCGATACGGCCATGCCGCCGAGCGTCGCGGTCAGCACCGCTGTACCGCCCGGCGGATACCAGTTGCGGTTGCGACCGGCCTCAAACGTCAGCGCGCTATCGAACGCTGCGGCGAGCGTATACGTGACTGGCGCGCTTGTCGCAGTGAAGACCATCGTGTACAGCCCCGGCAGCGTGCCACTGAGCGCGTAGCTGGCCATCGTGTTTGTGATCGCATGCTGGATGCTGAGCGGGAACGTCGCGGCCAGCGCCGGAGTGATGTCCGAGCCATCGGGCGCGAACAGCGTTAGATCAGCCGCGCCGCCCTGCCAGCTGGCCACGAACGCGGCGTTGACCGGTGCATCGATCAGCGACACCGCGCGTGTCACGACCTGGCCTGCCGACAGCACGCCGCTCATATTTGCGATGCTCTGCGCCGACGTCGATGCGGGCTGTTCGCCGCGCGCGGCTCGTTCAAGCGGGACGTTTGCGCCGCGCACGGTGCCGCAGGTGCTTTTTGTACCGGCGATAAAGACCGGGTTGATGCAGTTTTCCCAGGCTTCGCTTTCGTCGCCGGTGCCGTCGCGCTTGAAGTAGTACGGCTTGCCAACCTGCAACATGTGCGGGTCAAATGTCAGCATGCGGTCGTGCGCGCCCTGCACCGCGTTGATGCCGTCGGTTGGGATCAGTCCGTCGTTGGCCGGCGACCCGGCCAGCGTGTTGGCGACATCGACGACGCGGAACAACGGATCGACATCTGCGTTGTTTGGATGATCGCAGCGCAGAGGTATGCCGAAAATGGTGCACGGTATGGTGCGCTGCATGTCGCCGTGGATAAAGTGATACGTGACATTCGGATTGGCGCTGAAGTCGTTGTTGAACGAGGCCATACTGGAGCGGCTCATGTCGCAGGCGGCCTGATGCAGCGCACAGAATGTCGCGGTCGCGATGATGCTGCCTTCGGCGCCTATTGAGCTGCCGGTTAGCGCGAAGCCGCTGATGGTCGATACCGCAATCACGGTGCCCGCCAGCGCCTCAAAGTGCCAACCTTTGTGAGGGCCGCCGAACGAGAAGTAATGCGACACATCGTTGCGATACAGGCTGCTCTCGATATAACGGCGTGCCGCGATTGTGCCGGTGCTGTGCGCGATCACGATGACTTTGCCGCGCCCTGTCGCGCGTTTCGCGCGATCAATGGCTGTGGTCAAGACCGGCACCTGGTTGCGAATCGACGCCGATCCGAAAATATTGATGTTCAGCATTGCACGCTGCACGTGATAACCGGCGTTGTTCAGCGCGGTCGGCACACTGCCGGCATCGGTGCCGCTCGTGGTGCTCAAAAACGCGGTGTCGGGACAGTCGCCTGGTGTATACGAGCGGATGACACCGCCAAAGTCGGTGAATGTTTGCGGGCAGCGCGTGGCTGGCGGCGACAACAGGTAGCCGCTCAGAAACACAATTGCCGGCCGCTCGGCCGTGAAATCGCGCGTCAGCACGGCGTTTGCGCCGCTGGGCCGGCCGCTGACCGACTCCAACGCAAAGCCGGGTGTGATTTCGAACGCACCGATCCCGTTGCCCGCGCCGATGGTTTTACGCCCGCGCAGCAGAAATGTCGTCCGCACCGGCTGACACGTGACGATCACCACGGCGCCGTTGATCGTGGCGCAATTCGTAAAGCCGCCGCCGCTCACCGTCATCGAGTAGGCGCCGGAAGCGTCAGTTGTCGCGAAGGCGACCGTCTCGCCGCCCGTTGAGGCGGTTACAGTGACGCCTGCCAAACCCTGGCCCGCTGCGCGCGCATCTTCCTGTGTCATTCGCACGACGCCGCGCAGCACGACCGGCACGCTTGGCAAGTTGACATCCGCGCTCGAGATGGCGACTTGCGTGTTCATCAGGACGATACAGGCGCAGACGATTGAGGTCCAGCGTATTTTTGTTTTCACCTTAACACCTTCTTCTTTTGTGACTTGTGACGAAGTCTATACCGCATGCATCACGCGCCACGGCGCGTGATTGGCAGAAAGAGCTTGCGCGCATCGGCCTGCGTTGCCGCCACACCGTTATTGTTCGCGGTCAGCCGCGTCTGCCCACTGCTGGTGCTGACCGCAAACTGAAATCCAGGCTGCAAGCCTTTGATCTCGACGCTGGCAAAGTTGCCCGTCGTATCTGAGTTTTGCAGGAAAGCAAATACGTCACCCTGATTCGGCGCGTAGCCATTCGAGAAATTCAACACCAACTTGCCACCCAGCTTGGCATTGCCGTTGATCACAAGCTTGTCAAAGCTTGCTGCGCTTGTTACGTCGATCGTGATCACTGCCGCCGTGCTGATCGAGACGTTGCCGCTGATCGTCAGCATGCCAGGTTGCACGGCGTCGGCATTCGCCGCCGCCGCGCGCGCGCCAAAGTCGGTGACCTTCACGCCTGGGTCAATTGCGCCGCCATCCTCGACATCCATGCCTAGGCCGTCAATAAACACGTTGCCGCTGCCGGTCATGCGCCCGCCGTCACCGATGACCAGATAACGGTCGATGCCTAGAACCGCGCCGTTGCGCAGCGCGATCTCGCCGTTGCCGCCGCTGCTCGGCGTCCCGCAAAAATCTGCTCGGCCAACGCACACGGCAAAGCCTCTCACCGTTGACGCCACGCCATCGGCCCCGCCATCAGCGACGATCAAACCGCGGCTGCCCAGCAGCGATCCGACAAACATCTTGCCCCGGCACTCAAATAACGCGCCGCCCTCGATGCGCACAAAACCGGTGCCATCGTTGCCGATCATGCAGCGCGTGTCTGTTGTGCTGGTGAACACGTCACCGACGACAAACTCTGAACGTTGCCCGTCTGCACTGCGACCGCTGACGATCAAGCGCGCCGTGCTGCCACGCGCATGGCCAAGCGATGCCGAGGCGCTGACATACGATAGCGCGCCATCGCGCACTTCCATGCGCGTGGCAGCGCCATCGACCATGCCAAACAAAATGCCATTAAAGCTGCGCACCCCACTGCGATTTGCGCCGCTGCCGCTGACGATGATCAACCCGTCAGGCTGCATCTCGCCGCCGTTGTGTGTGCGTGTGCCGACTTGGATCGGCTCGTCGCCATCGCTGTGCAAGAGCTTGCCGCCATTGCGCACATGCAACTCGCCAAACATCGCATCGCCGATCGTCAACGTTTTGGCGACGGCCCACTCTGCTGCGGGGGCGCTCGCTGTGCTGCCGCCGGCGTCGATCGCCACGATGGCCGTGTTGGCGCTCAAATTCGCGCCTCCGCCGACCACAGCTTGGCCGTCGGTATAGACATACGCGCTGCGCTCGACGTTCAGCGTGGCTGGGTGCCCAGCACCGATGCTGATGTTGTCGTTGAGCCATTGTGTGGCGTGTGATCCGCCCACAGTCACGGTGCCGGTCGACCCGGCACCGATCAGTGCCTCGGTCGAAGACAGCACACCACCGCTGACAAACAGTTCGCCATCGCCGGCGTTGCCGATCTTGGTCGAACCGCCAACATCCACGCGCGTGCCGGCGTTCGAAATCGTGAGCCTGGCGATCTGCGGCGCGGCAGGATTTTGCGGCGACGTGCTGCCAACCGTGAGCTCGCCCGGCTTGACGACGCCATCCGGGATCGTCAACGTCGCGTTGTTGCCGATGCCGAGTGGCCCATTGAGCGTCAGATCCGCGCCGCGCCAAACGACGGCGCCACGCTCGATGCGACTACGGCCAGATGCGCGCGCACCAACGGTTACGTCGTAGCTATTCGCCAAATCAAACAGCGTCTCCGAAGCCTGCCCCGGCACTTCGGCGGGCGACCAGTTGCCGGCGGTTGCCCACGCGCCGCCGGCAGGGTTCGTCCAGCGCGCGACGCCGCGCGTCGCTTTTGCCAAGCCAAACGTGGTGATGCCGCCGCTGGTGCTTTGAAAAGAAAACACGATCTCGTTTGCGGCGTTTCCATCGGCGCTGTTGGTATTTGTGTTCAGTTGGATGCTGCCAAAACCGGACAGCGTTTGGTTGTTTTGCACGATGCGATCGACGCCGGCCGAGCTGATCGCGTAGATGCCGTTCACGCCGTTGTCAGTCATGCGCGCGTGTAGTGTGCCGGCTGGCGTCACATTGAACAGTTGCTGAAAGTCCAGCGGCGTGCGCGGGATCGTTCGCACAACGCGCGAGGACCCACCCGAGGCAATCGATAGGTCATAACCCTGCGTGGTGTTATTTGCATAGATAACGCGAACATATCCGACATCGCCGGCGTCGTTCGGCACCGGGGCGACGATCTGCTCGCCACTGATCGTCGACGGGCTGCCCGTGCGTGTGCGGATGGCGCTGGACAGCGTCGCGCTTTGTACTCCGGCTGTGGTGATCGCCGTCCGCTGTGTTTCTTGATTTAAGGTGCCGCACTGCGTGCTCACACTGTTGTAACTTGCCGTTGTCTGTTCGTGCCGAAAGATCAGCACGCCCTGGCTTGTGGTGCTTGGCGTTTGAAATCGATTGCTACTGGCGTTCAAAAACTCGCATGGTGCGGGCGCGGCTGTGTTGGAGCTGATGCGCTCGACGACTGCGGTGGTTGTCAGCCCGTTCGACAGACGGTAACGCTGTGTGCGTGTCGTGCCGGCGGATACGTCCGTCTGCTCAAGCCAGCGCCCGTCGCGTGTGCCGCGCGCCAAATCTGGCGTGAACGCCGTTTCGATGCTGTTGGTACTCGTGCGGTCGGTTGGCAGGCGTGTGAAGACGCCGCGCTCCCAGCGCAGCACCCACCAACGGCCGTCGCTGGTGGTCGCCAGAACATACGCGCGGCCCTGGTTGTCGAGCAGATAGTCGGTCAGTGTGAACGGCATTGCGTTGATTGTGACAGTCACGCCCGATGTCGCGTCGAGCGCATGGGTGATCGGGACACCGTTTTTGACGATGGTGTGAATTACGCCGCCCTGCGCAAGCAAGATCGCGTCGGCTGAGTCGTTGAACAGCACATCGCCCAAATCATTGATCTGCGGCGCGCCATAGCCAAAACCGCTTGCCGTCGCGACGATCGGTGTGATCACCCAGCCGCCCTGTTGTTCAGCCTCGGCGCTAACGCGCTGTGGATTCGCGCCACCGAAACCGACAGTGGCGATGGCAATGACAGCGAACAATGTCATTGCATTACAAAGTGTTGCAGTCATTTTCCCCTTCGATATAAAACGCATCGTGCACAAAATCGTAGCGTCGAACGCTACAGTCCGCGATCAGAATACGCCGCGCAAAACGCCAAAAAGCGATACAAAAGCGATACACACGTATATGGGCTTTGACTACAATCGACGCGTATGTCTGCCGTACACCCACAGCACGTCAGCTTTGGTCGCCTGGTCCGTGAACGACGCCGCCAGCTGGGGATGACGCAGCGCCAGCTAAGCCAGGCTGTCGCCTGCGCCGAGATCACGCTGCGCAAGATCGAAGCGGATCAGCGCGCCGCGTCGCCTCATCTGGCGCAGTTATTGACCGATACTCTGTGGGTTCACACGGACGAGCGCGAGCGCTACATCAGGGCGGCGTTGGTTCGCAGCCGCCCGGCGGGTCACGCGAAGCCTGCGCCTGTTTCCAATGATGCGGTCGCGCTTGACTCAAGTGCTGAGGTGCTGTTCGTGCGCTACAACGATGCGCTGGCGCGCGAAGCGTTTCGACGGCTGGATCAGTCGCTGGACGCCTTGCGCGCCGCGTTGTCCGAGCGCCTGCAACGCGATCCAGCGGCCGCCCAACGGCTCTCTGGCTTGCTGTTGGAATACTGGATCAAAAGCAACCAACTGACCGAGGGCCGCAGCTGGAGCGAAACCGCGTTATTACATGACGCGTCACAGGGTGCATCACGGGCGCTGGCGTTGCTGTGCGCGGGCGTGCTTGCCAGCTATCAGGGCGATTTGGTGCACGGGCTCAAACGTCTCGAAGCCTGTGACACGCTGCTGGTTGAAATGCCGCCGGTTGCGTCGGATGCGGTCGGCGCCATGCTGCATCCTTATGCGTTGCATCTGCTGGGATGGACGCTGCATCAGCACACCGGCGACTTTCGCAAGGCCGCGCCGCCGCTGCTATTGGCGATCGCGCGCTATGAGGCGATCGGACAGCGATTGCGCGCCGCGCATGTGCGCTGCGATCTGGCGTTGTGTGGCGCGTATGCCGGTCAGCCGCTTGACCTCAGCGAAAATTTGAGGCACGTGGAAAACTCGTTGTCTGTCTATCGTGCGGAAGGCAACGCATTTGGCGAAGCGTTTGCGCTCGGCATCGTCGCCGAGTGCTATCTCGCGGCTGGTGACGGCCACTCGCTTGTGCAGGCGGAGGCGGTTGCCTGGCACGCGCTGGAGTCCGCGCGCGGCGGCGGGTTCGATCTGGATGTCGCCTGGGCGCTGTCGCGCCTGAGCGAAATTTATCGATTGACAGGCAGACTTGACGAAGCGCGCGTCTATGCCGAACAGGCGCTGACGCACTTTTACAAGATCGGCGATCGCCGGGCGATCTGCTTTCGCCTGCAAGGGTTGGCGCAGATTGCGCGTGCCTGCGGCGACACCGAAACTGCGCGCAAGCGTCTGGCCGCCTCGCTGGAAATTGCGCATGATCTGCACAGTCAACCTGTTGTGATGCGCGCGTTTTCGGAGTTGATCGTCATCGCGCTTGAAACTGGCCGCGTGTTGGATGCGCTCGTTTTCCACGGCGCGCTAAGTATCCGGCGCGAATTTCTTAGCGACGTGTCGTCGCGCGCGCAATTGGCAGCGACGGACGGCAAGATCGCAATTGCTTGTCTTAACCTTGCTGACGATGTAGTCAGACAGGCCCACGCACGCGGCGCTGCCATGTCTTTGCGTGGCCTGGTTGCATTTGCGTTGCCGGGTTAGCACCCCATACCAGGCGTGCACGATCGGGCAGTTGTCCAAGCCAGCGCGAGCAGCGGCACGCTGATCACGCCAAGCAAAATTGAGCTGAACCACATTTCACCAAAGCTGTTGATCGCGCAAATTTCTGGATGATTTGGCAAGTATCGAATTGGGACGATGTCGCCAACTTTTCCAGGTGCCGGCCACCGGCCGATTGCTGAGCGATAAGTAATGATGCGCCCGCCGCTTGTACGAAATTCGACAGTTGGATACGCGACGGGTCTGCCGCGTGCAAACGCTCCCCAGCGAATGTCGATGATCTTGCCCTGCGTCGTCTCCCCAAAACGCCACAACCGCAGCGATTTGACAAGCTCAACGGCGAAAAGGCATGCGACTATTGGACCGGAAAGCAGTATGACCGCCGAGATCACCGTATTCATTTCTATAAATCTACAAAATTATCGCCAAAATAGATGGCGCTGGCTCTCGCCACGCGATAGGATTCTCTCAAAACGAGAAACACATGTCCAAAAAAATAAACGCTGAGTACCGTTTTCGCACGCGCGCCATCCACGCCGGTGAGCGCATCGACCCAACCACACGCGCGGCCGCGCCAAGCATCGTGCCATCAGTCACGTATCTGATCCCGCCAGAGTTCGCGGCCAAAGGCTTTGACGCCGATGTCGAAGAGCAGTCGGACGAGTCATACATCTACGCGCGTTGGTCGAACCCGACGGCGCGCCAGCTGGAGGCCAAGGTCGCCAGCCTCGAAGGCGCGGAGGACTGCATCAGTTTTGCTCGGGCATGGCGGCTGCGACCGGGCTGTTTCTGACGTTGCTGCGCGACCGGCGATCATCTGGTTGTCAGCAGATTGGCTATGTCGGTGTGGCCGAGTTTGTGCGCCGCAAGCTGCCCGGGTTTGGCGTCGAAGTGACATTGGTTGACGCGAGCGACATCGCGCACGTGCGCGCGGCAATGCGGCCGAACACAAATTGGTCTATGTCGAGACGCCGGCCAACCCGATCATGCGGCTGACCGATATCGCGGCCTGCGCCGAAATCGCGCATGCGGGCTGGGGCGTTGCTCGCGGTCGACAGCACGTTTGCGACACCGGTCGGCACGCGCCCGCTCGAGCTGGGCGCCGATGTCGTGCTGCACTCGCTGACCAAATATATGTGCGGGCACGGTGATGCGCTCGGCGGCGCGTTGGCGGCGAGCAAAGCGCACATTCTGGCGATCCGCGAGGATTCCGGCGTGCGGCTCGGCGCGACGTTGAGCCCGTTCAACGCGTATCTGATTTCGCGCGGCATCGACACGCTGGCGCTGCGCATGCAGGCGCACGAAGCCTCGGCGCTAGAAGTCGCCAGCGTTTCTCGAAGCGCATCCGCGCGTCAACGCGCGTGATGTATCCGGGGCTGACCTCGCACCCGCAGCACGCGCTGGCGCGTCGCCAGATGGACAACTTCAGCGGCATGTTGTCGTTTCAGGTGCACGGCGACGGCCTGGCGCTGGCCGAAAAATGGCTGGCAGCGTGCGAGGTGTTTCACTATGCGGTCTCGCTCGGGCATCAGCGCAGCCTGATCGTCTACATTGGCACCGATGATGTCAACGGCCGCTCTTTCCAGCTTGTCGGCGACGCGTATGCGCGGTTGCGTGCGACGATCGGCGACGGCATCTTTCGCACCTCGATTGGCCTTGAAGACCCGGATGATTTGATCGCCGATTTGGAACGGGTGTTGGATTGATGGAAGGCGTCACGCTGGGTAGCGCTCAAGACGGCACGCCGCCGTCTTGAGCGCACAAGAGGCGCGGTTGGGCGGTTTCACCCATAATCCTGCCCATGCTGAACAAGAAATTCTCGACGCTCGCCATCCACGCAGGTGAAAGCCGCGACCCGGTCACGAATGCGCACAACACGCCGATCTATCAAACCGCCACGTTTTCGTTTGAGACGGCCGAAGAGATGATTGGCGCTATTGCCGAGCCGCTCGATCATTTCTTCTATTCGCGCACGGGCAACCCTACCACCGCGGTGCTTGAGAAAAAGCTGGCTGTGCTCGAAGACAGCGAAGATGCGCTGGTCACCGCATCGGGCATGGCCGCGGTGTCGATTGCCGCGATGATTTCGGCCCGGGTTGGCGACCATATTTTGGTTGATGAAGACCTGTTTGTCATCAGCCGCGAGTTCTTTTCAAAAGATTGCGCCGCGATGGGCATCGATGTCAGCTATGTCGATGTGCGCCGCGAAGACAGCATGCTCGCCGCGTTGCGGCCCAACACAAAAGTTCTGTTCGCCGAAAGCGTCACCAATCCAAACATGCGCGTTGCCGATGTGCCGGCGTTGCGCACATTTTGCGACGCGCATGGCCTGACACTCATCATCGACAATACGTTTCTGAGCCCATATCTGTTTCGGCCGATCGCGCACGGCGCCGATCTCGTGGTGCATTCGGCCACCAAGTACCTGTGCGGCCACGGCGACACGGTGGCGGGCGTGGTGGCTGGCCGGCGCGATGTGCTGCGCGCGGCCAGATACAAGCTCGATTCGTTTGGCCAGTGCATCAGCCCGTTCAACTCGTGGTTGCTGTTGCGTGGCGTGCGCACACTGCCCCTGCGCATGCGTCAACACTGCGCAAACGGGCTGGCGATGGCGCAGTTTCTTGAGGCGCATGCGCGGGTTGAATGGGTGCGCTACCCGGGCCTGCCCGCGCATCCGGAGCACGCCAGCGCATGCCGGCAGTATGGCGCGGGCTTTGGCGGCATGCTGGCGTTCAAGGTGCGCGGTGGGCTGGCAGAAATGAACCGCTTTGCCAATGCCCTGCAAATGTGCGATCTGGGCGTGAGCCTGGGCGATGTCTACACGCTGGTCTATCCGCGCCCCAAAAACGGCAATTTGTTGCGCGTGTCGATTGGCTGCGAGGATCTCGAAGACATCATGGCCGACTTCGATCAGGCGCTTTCGCGCGCGTGATGCCAAATGTTGACACCAGACGTATTTCAACCCACGATCCGCAAGGCGCTCCCTGCTGATGCAGCGGCGATCGCCGCGCTGACCGATGCGGCCTACGCCAAATTTATCCCGCGCATTGGGCGCAAACCGCGGCCAATGACAGCCGATTATGGCAAGAAGATCGATGAAGACCAGGTCTGGCTGCTCGCCCATAACGATCAGATCGCGGGCGTGCTGGTGATGTCCGCCGAGCCGGATCACCTGCTGATCTACAGCGTGGCGATCGATCCGATATTTCAAAAACGCGGTTTTGGCCGGCAGCTGTTGGCGTGGGCCGAAGCGCAGGCATTGGCGCAGGGCTACACATCGATTCGCCTGTATACCAACGCGCGCTTTGAAGAAAACATTCGGCTTTATGAGCGGCTGGGCTATCGCGAAACCCGGCGCGAGCCTCTGGAAGGTTCGCACACCGTGTATATGGCCAAATCGCTTGAGACCCTAAAGGGCGATGTATGACACAGTTTAGCTTTGGCGTCTCTGGCGGCAAGCCGCTGACGGATTACATTGCGCTTGCGCAACAGGCCGAGTCGTTTGGCTTTCACACGTTTAGCATCTTTGACGACCTGATGTACAAACCGGCCTGGCCGATCTTGTTCATGATCGCGCAACACACGTCGCGCATCAGGATTGGCCCGTCGGTCTCAAACCCGTATTTGATTCACCCGGCGATTTTGGCCGAAAACGCCGCGCTTTTGGATGAACTGAGCGCCGGACGCGCCTACTTTGGGATCGGCCGCGGGGCGTTTCTGGAATTCATCGGTGTGTCGACGCCAAAGCCGATTACGACGGTGCGCGAAGCGATCGCGATGGCGCGGCGGTTGTGGCGCGGTGACGCCACGCCCTATCGCGGCGAGGTCTTTCAGGCGACCAGCGCGGCGCAATTGGCCTGGCGGCCGCAACGCGCGGAGCTTCCTGTCATGATCGGCACGTGGGGGCCGCAGATGTGCCGCATGGCCGGGGCGGTGGCCGACGAGGTCAAAGCCGGCAGTATGTGGAGCGCGCGCTACGGACACCACATGTGGGAGAACATTGTGGCGGGCGCGACCGAAGTGGGTCGCGATCCAAAAGATGTCGGGCTGGTGTTTGGCCCGCTCACGTCGATCTCAGAAGACGCGACAGAAGCGCGTGAACATGCGCGGCGCACCCTGGCGTTCTATTTGCCGTATCTGGCGCCGATGCCGGCGTTTGCCGGTCTGGATGCCGCGGCCGTCGCGCGCATTCAAGCGGCCACAGCGCGCGGCGACATGGCCACGGCTGTGGCACAGATCTCCGACGACGTGCTGCGGCAGTTTGCGCTGTATGGCACGCCGCATGAGGTGATTGGCGAGATTGAACGGATGCGCAGCGAATCGCCGGTCACGCGGATTGAGTTTGGCATGCCGCATGGCCCCGGAGGCAGTGGCGCGGCGCTGCAGTTGCTGGGCAAACAGGTGCTGCCGCACTTTGCGCGCGGCAGTTAGGGCGTATTCGCCCGGATAATTTTGTTCTACGTAAGGATGGCACGATGAGCTTTATCGAATACGAATACTGGCGGGTTAAGCCGCAATATATGGAACAGCACCACGACATGATCCGGCGCTGGTTTGATTTTTTGACCGCGCATCAGGCTGAGCTATTTCCGGAGTGGAAGTCGATGCGTTATTACCGGCAGGTCAATCGCGAAGGTGAGCCAACCGGCGTTTACATCATGCTGTTTGAATATCACAGCCTGGCGGCGCACCATGCTTACAAAGAACGGCGCAAGAACTGGGATGGCCCATATGCTGCCTATAAAGAAGTGGACCCGTATCAGTTTTTTGAGCAGGACACCGTGGTGACCGAATATTGGGAACCGCAGGAGACTGCGCGCTGGGCCGAGTTTTCGACGCAGGCACGCGACGCGTGACGGGCAAAATGGCAGTATCCGGTGGTAGTGCGTAAGATCACATTTTTGACATCCGCGACCTTGTTGCTGCGCATCAACACACGGATATATCAAACCAAGGGTGACTTGTCGGTCATCCACGCCGGCATAATTGCGGCAGGTGACGCGTTTGACGTGGGTGGGCCGGACAACTTTGGTGTAGTGCACCTCTTTCTATGTGCCTGTGGTGGTCCCAATGGCCTGTGTTCGGCGCTGGCTTTTTGCGGTGCGCGATAGGGCACTGAGCCCCACACCTTAAAGGTGTTTTAGTCTACGAATGCCGCGCCATTTGGCGCAGTGGTTTGGCAACAAATACCTAAGCCCAGGCAAAGCGATGCGTCAACGCCTCGACTGTACTGCGAGTCCCCTGCCGGCGTCATGATTAAGCATGACAGCGTGGTTTGCGCGCGGATCAGCCGCAAGCTGTAGCGCAGATATACCTCCGCCGAAATACATCAACTGCTTGGGCTTTTGACGCCTGTGCTAGACCATTTTGGCACCCCCGCGTGTGTGACCATTTGTGGTGTTGCGTGACCCGCAAACCTGCAACGATATGCGGCGTTATTGAGATTTGTCATCGCTACGTCAGATGTCAAAAAATTCTCCTAGGCACGCTCGCTAAACGTCATATGAAAACACCACGGTCTAACACCACAGCCCATCGCGCTATTCGCACGTTTCTCGCCGTCATACAGGTCGTCGCCACCTTGAGCGGCGTTGTCGTCGGTATTACACAGCCCACATTGCCTGGCGCGCTGTCGGCATTTCAATCGCTGCTTGGTTCGCCGCAGATTGCCGCCGCCGCTGGCGGCATTTCAGGCACGGTGTATCGCGATTTCAACTCGAACGGCGTCAAGGATGCACTCGAGACGGCGGGTTTGGCCGGTGTGACCGTGACTGCATACGATGCGACCGGCACGGCCGTGGCGACGACCACATCCGGACCGAACGGCGCGTATACGCTAGCGATAAGCGCGGTCGCCAATGGCACCGGGCTGCGGATTGAGTTTAGCAATCTGCCGACTGGCTTTCAGTCGTCATACGCTGGCGGCAGCAGCGTGCAGTTTGTGACCGCGGGCGCGGTGCAGACGGTCAACTTTGCTGTCAATGTGCCAAGTGACTATTGTCAAAGCAACCCGGATTTTGTTATCGCTTGCTATCGCAACGGCGCGAATACGACCGGCGTGCCAGCGCTTTACAAATTTAACAACACCTCAAGTGGTGTGGGTGCGCCGCCGACATTTGCGACGAACACGCAAGTGGGCTCTGTCTGGGGCTTGGCCTATCAGCGCGAAAGCAAAACGGTGTTCTCATCCGCTGTGCTCAAGCGGCATGTTGGGCTGGGTCCGAACGGCCTCGGCGCGATTTATAAATCTACATATCCCGCCGCCGTAACCTCGCTGTTTGTCGATGTCACTACGATCGGCGTGAATGTCGGCCAGGCATCCGTGCTGTCCAACGGCGCGCGCGGCTTGCAAGCATCGCTCACTGCGAGCAATCTAGATGCGTCGACGTTTGCGCAGATCGGCAAATATGGCATCGGCGACATCGATATTTCCGATGACGGAAAACCCTCTTTTTCACAAACCTGTTTGATCGTAGCGTCTATGCCGTCGCGATCGGCAACCCGGCTGTGACGCCAACTGCGGCCAGTGTGTTGAACCTCAACGGCCCATGGAAGACATTTGCGTGTTCATCCGGTGTCGCGCGGCCTTGGGCGACCAAAGTCTTTCATGACAAGCTGTATGTCGGCGCGGTCTGCACCGGTGAAAGCGGCGCCGATCTGCGCGCCAACCTGCGCGCGCTGGTTTATGAATACGACATCGCAACGGCGACATGGAACAACACGCCGGTGATGAACTATGCGCTCGACTATCAAAAAGGCGAAGCGCGCGTCGGTTCGCGCTATGACCCGAGCGACAAATACTGGCACACCTGGACCGACACCTACTCCGATGCAGCGTTTTACGCGGATGCGTCGTGGGCGCCATTTGCCTCGCGCGGCACGCCGGTGTTGACCGATCTCGAGTTTGACGCCACTGGCGCACTGATCATGACGTTTATGGATCGCGCCGGCATGCAGCTGGGCTATCGCAACCTGAAACCCAACAATGCCGGTTTGATCGCCGATCAGTTGAGCGGCGAAATTTTGCGCGCTTGCCCGAATGGCAGCGGCGGCTGGACGCTCGAATCCGGCGGACTGTGCGGCGGCGCTGGTACTGGCGCAAACGGCCAGGGCATCGGCGGCGGCGAGTTCTATAAGGGCGATGAACTGCCAACTTATCATCAGGAGACGATCGAGGGCGGCATGGCGCAGATCATGGGTCAGCCGAATGTCGTGGTCGCCAACATGGACCCGATCAACATCAACTCGGGCGGCGTGACTTGGCTGAGCAACAGCACCGGCGCGAAGACGCAAAACCTGGAGGTCTTCTCCGGCGGCAACGACGGCACGCTTGGCGCAGGCGCGACCGCAGCCGCTGGCGCATTTGGCAAAGCCGTCGGTTTGGGCGATATCGAAGTGCTGTGCGATGCCGCCCCGATCCAGATCGGCAACCGCGTCTGGAAAGACATCGATGGCGACGGTATTCAGGACGCCGATGAGCCTGGCATCCCCGGCGTGCAGGTCACGTTACAGACTCCGACAACGACGCTGGTCACCACGACCGACGCCAGCGGCAACTATTTGTTCAGCGGCCTTGTGGCCAACACCGCCTACACCGCGCGCGTGCTCACAACACAGACCGCCGTTAACAACTGGACAACCAGCCCGGCTAACGCCGGCGATCTGGCGCATCCGGTCAACACCAGCAATGGCCCGCTGACCGACACGGTCGACAGCGACTACACGTTGACCGGCGTCAACGCCGAGATCGCATTTACGACCGCGACCGCAGGTGTCAACAACCACGGCCTCGATTTTGGCTTTGTGCCGCCACTGATCAAAGTGGTTGCGAACAAGACGAACGACCCGACCGGCATTGTCGGTGCAGGGCAGCGGATCACCTACACCATCGTGTTGACCGCGCCAACCTCGTTTACGCAGACGAATCCGGTGATCTCCGATTCGCTGCCAGCCGGCGTGACGTTTGTGCCGGGCAGCGTGTCCGTCACGGGATATCAGACATTTGCTGTATCTGAACCATTCGCTACAGCCGCATACAACGGCGGGAGTGGCTGGACTGGCAACTGGGTTGAAACAGGCGATGATGGTAGCGCCAATTATCGGAACTGCCCTGATCTATGGTCTATACAGTTGCGGTCGTATGCACAGTCCAGGGGGAACAGCAGGATGTCTCGATTTTCGAGGCGGCGGCGCGGTCGCACGAAGTATTGCACGCACGCATTAATCTTGCCAATACCAGTCACAGCAACGATTAGCTTGGGCACGGCGATGGCAGTCTCGGCGGTGTATACTGCCAAACGTAATACGTGTCGCTTATCGGCCGGTGGCACGAGCGCAGTTGGCGTATTGAGCGGCGCAGCGCTGGCAACACTGTGCAGTACGGGTATCCCTGCGGTCGCTATGCAAACGGCGCACAATTCGTGCTGCCGTATGTCGGCACCGAGTGGTGACGGCAAACGGATTCCGCGATATCGACGAATATCGTCATCTCCGGCGTCAAAATTACGACTACCACTTCGGCCGCATCGCCAGCAAATCTATTGGCTGCGCCGAACAATTTTATTCTTTCTTCAAATTATCCGCTGACCCTGACCTATGCAGTAACGGTGCAAACGCCGCTCCCGGCTGGCGTCGCCGAGATTCGCAACGTAGCCCAATCATGGACTGCGCAGGCGATCACGACCACCGATAGCGTTACGAACGCAACCGGCACGATCAAACTTGGCAACTATGTCTGGGTAGATACGAACAAAGATGGCGCGCAGGATGCCACCGATGTTGCCGTTGAGCGGCGTGCAGGTCTGGCTGGTTGACCCGAGCACCGGCGCAGTGTTGTCGACGACAACCACAAGCGCGGCCGGCCAGTATTACTTTATCGATCCGACGTTGACAGCCGGAACGGCATATAGCATTGTGGTGCCGCTGACGCAAACAGTGCTGCTACCCTACAAAACAACAATCAGCAATCAGGCCGACACCGACGAGCTCGACTCCGACTCGGTGCCGACCGGCCCGAATCTGGTCTCGATCGCGGTCACCGCGCCGCCGCTGGGGCAATTCGACTTTAGCCTCGACTTTGGCTTTGTGCCGCGCCTGTATGACTGGGGCGATCTGCCGGATGGCGTCTCGCCGACCTCGCCGGACTACAACACCGACAGCAGCGGCACGCAGGGCCCGCGCCACGAAATCATCGACGGCCTGCACATGGGTCTCGGCGTCGATAGCGAAACCAACGGCCAGCCCAACGGCACGGCGACTGGCGATGACATTGCCTCGACGCAGACGATCTCGGATGAAGACGGCATCTTCCTGCCGACCTTCTCACCTGGCGTTAACAGCGTGGTGCGCGCTACAGCGCAAAACCTGCTGGCAGTGCCTGCGTATCTGTATGGCTTTATCGACTTCAACGGCGATGGCGACTTCTCTGACTCGGGTGAGACCGTCTCGGTCACAGTGCCAGCTGGCACTGAGGGTGCGATCTTCCAGCTACCGTTTAGCGCGCCACTTAACGCCACGCTGGCGCAGGACATCGGCGCGCGCTTCCGCCTGAGCACCGACGCCGGGCTCGGGCCGGACGGCAACGCCACGAATGGCGAAATCGAAGACTATCTGATTCGTGTTAAGCCGAATACCGACTACGGCGATCTGCCGGCAAACTATGCGGTGACGACAGCGGAAGGCGGCCCCGTTCACACGGTGGTGACCGGAATCCGCATGGGCGCGCTGATCGACACCGAAGGCAACGGCTCACACGATCCGGCGGCTGAGTTCGACAACATCGATGTGCCGGAGCGTGCTGACGAAGATGGTGCGCAACTGCCGGTATTCGAGCTTGGTCAGCCTGCGCCGATCACTGTCACGGTGGTCAACACGACGGGCAACCCGGTCACGGTGTATGGCTTTATCGACTTTAACGGCGATGGCGACTTTAGCGACGCCGGCGAAACGCAGAGCACGACGACGAGCGCGAGCGGCGATGTGGTGTTGAACTTCACCACACCGACGACAGCGACGCTGTTTACGACCCTTGGCGCGCGCTTTCGCGTCAGCACAGATGCCGCGCTCGGCCCAAATGGCGCCGCGACGGACGGTGAAGTTGAGGACTACGTATTCACAATCAACCCGCCAATTGACTACGGCGATCTGCCGGACGGCGCGGCCGGCTTTGGTCCGCTGAACTACGGGACCACGATCACGGACGTCGGTCCGGGTCACCCGATCATCCCGGGTCTGCAGCTTGGCGCAAATCTGGATGGCGAACCCGATGGCCAGCCGGATGCGCTTGCAACGGGCGACGACATCTCACCGACGCTGGCGCCGGATGATGAAGACGGCGTAACACTGCCGCTCGATCTGGTGCCGGGAGCGCCGTATGCCGTCAGTGCGACGGCGATCAATACGACCGGGCTGCCGGCGTATCTGTATGGCTTTATCGACTTCAACGCCAACGGGTATCTGACCGATACGGGCGAGTTTGTCTCGACGACGGTGCCCGCTGGCACTGTTGCCCTGACGCCGTTCACCTTGGCGTTTAGCGCGCCGGTCAATACAAATATGACCACGCAACTTGGCGCGCGCTTCCGCCTGAGCACACAACCCGGCCTCATCGCGACCGGCCTGGCGCTCAACGGCGAAGTGGAAGATTACCTGGTCGAAGTGCCATCGCTCAAACTGGGCGACCGCATCTGGTTCGACACCAACAACGATGGTCTGGACAACGACGGCCCGGGTGGCGAGTTGCAGAGCAGCACCGGTGTGAACAATGTCGCTGTCGCGCTGTATCGTGCGGATGGCAGCTACGCTGGCGCGACGACGACCGACGCCAGCGGCTTCTATACGTTTAGCGGATTGCTGCCAAATGGCTACTACGTGGTCATCTCGCCGACTAACTTTGCGGCAAACGGACCCCTTGCGAACTATCTCAGCAGCGATCCGACATCACTCATACCAAACGACGACATTAACGGTGACGACAACGGCTACCCGGCGGCGGGTGGCATTGTGCGCAGCAATGTGATCACATTGAGCGCGGGCACCGAACCTTCGACGACGCTCAAACCTGGCGATGCCAACTTCACGCTTGACTTTGGTTTTTACCGCCAGCAGGTTGGCAACAACATCTGGGTGGATTCAAACGAAGACGGCGTGCGCAACAATGGCGAAACGCTTTACGTCGGCGCGATCACGCTTGCGTTGATCGATAACACCACCGGCGTGGTGGTCAGCACAACAACCACGTCAAATGGCGTCTACACATTTACCGGCGTGCCCTCCGGCACGTATGTCGTGAGCGCGACGATCCCGGCCGGCTACGTCAATAGCACGCCGACGTTTAGCGCAGTTGGCGCAGAGGACAACGACAATGGCAGCCCAAGCGGTCTGTTTATGGTGAGCGCACCATTTACGGCGACGGCGGGCACAAATATTGGCAGCATTTCTGCCGACGGTGCGACAGGTACGACGGCTAACCCAAGCATTGACTTCGGCATCGTGACCGATCTGTATGACCTGGGCAACCGGGTCTGGTTCGACACGAACAACAACGGCGTGCTTGACGCGGGCGAACAACCTGTGGCGGGCGTGACGGTGACGCTGCAGACGGCCAACGGCCTGCTGACGAGCGTGACCGATGCTTACGGGCTACTACTCATTTACAAACTTGAAGCCGGGCAGCTATGCGCCGGTGATTGCGGCCGCAAACTTTGCACCGGGTGCGCCGTTGGACGGCTACTGGTCGAGCAGCGGCACAGGGTCGGCAAACGATGACGACCATGGCATCGACCCAGCTTCGCGCGCAGCGTATGTGAGCGGCGGCGTGACCAGCACGTTGGTGACGTTGGGCCAGGGCTTGCAGTCGATCGGCGAGGATCCAACCGCGCCAGCGCTGCCAAACGGCGACGCGCAAGGCAATCAGTCGGTGGACTTTGGCTTCTATCGCCAACAGATCGGGAACATGATCTGGGTGGATTCGAACGACAACGGCGTGATCGATGGCACGGAGACGCCATACACGGGCGGGCCAATCACGGTCACGCTGCTGGATACGGCGGGCAATGTGATCGACAGTGTCGTGACGACAAACGGCGTCTACACGTTCACATCCGTGCCAGCGGGCACGTTTGTGATCAGCGCGACGTTGCCAGCGGGCTTCGTGTCCAGCACACCTACAACCAATACGATCGGTGTTGATGGCGACGACAGCGGTACGCAAAACGGCCAGTTCGTGGTGAGCGCGCCGTTTACAGCGACACCGGGCACGAACGCGGGCAGCATTGTGTCCAGCGATACAACGGGCACAACCGTCAACCCAAGCATCGACTTCGGCATCGTGGCCGATCTGTATGACCTGGGTAACCGAGTCTGGTTCGACACAAATAATAACGGTACCTTTGACAGCGGCGAACAACACGTGGCAGGCGTGACGGTGACGCTGCAGACGGCCAACGGCCTGCTGACGAGCGTGACTGATGCGAATGGCTACTACTCATTCACAAACTTGACACCGGGCAGCTACGCGCCGGTGATTGCGGCTCTGAACTTTGCACCGGGCGCACCGTTGGACGGCTACTGGTCGAGCAGCGGCACAGGGTCGGCAAACGATGACGACCACGGCATCGACCCGGCCACGCGCGCAGCCTATGTGAGCGGCGGCGTAACCAGCACATTGGTGACGCTCGGCCTTGGCCTGCAGCCGCTTGGTGAAGACTTAACCGCGCCTGCTTTGCCAAACGGCGACGCGCGCGGCGACCAAACAGCCGACTTCGGCTTCTATCGACAGCAGATCGGAAACACGATCTGGGTGGATTCGAACGACAACGGCGTGATTGATGGGGCGGAGACGCCATACAGCGGCGGGCCAATCACGGTGACGCTGCTGGACACCGCAGGCAATGTGATCGACAGCGTCGTGACGACAAACGGCGTCTACGCGTTCACGTCTGTGCCATCAGGCACGTTTGTGATCAGCGCGTCGCTGCCAGCGGTCTTCGTCTCCAGCACACCCACAACCAACACGGTTGGTGTTGATGACGATGACAATGGTGTGCAAAATGGCCAATTCGTGGTCAGTGCGCCGTTTACGGCAACGCCGGGCACGAACGCGGGCAGCATTGTGTCCAGCGATACAACGGGCACAACGGTCAACCCAAGCATCGACTTCGGCATCGTGGCCGATCTGTATGACCTGGGCAACCGGGTCTGGTTCGACACGAACAACAATGGTCTGCTCGACGCGGGCGAACAACCTGTGGCGGGCGTGACGGTGACGCTGCAGACGGCCACAGGCTTGCTGACGAGCGTGACTGATGCTTCTGGTTACTATCAGTTCACAAATCTGGTTGCTGGGACATATACGCCAACAATTGCGGCTGCGAACTTCGCGCCAGGTGCGCCTCTTGAGGGCTACTGGTCGAGCACCAGCGCTGCTTCAGGCAACAATGCCGATCACGGCATTGATCCGGCCACGCGGGCGTCCTATCTCGCCGACGGCGTGAGCGGTGCACCGGTGACGCTGGGCATTGGCCTGCAACCGACCAGTGAAGATCTAACTTCGCCGGCGCTGCCAAACGGCGACGCGCGCGGCGATCAAACAGTTGACTTCGGCTTCTATCGCCAACAAATCGGCAACACGATCTGGGTGGATAGCAATGACAACGGTGTGATCGATGGGGCGGAGACGCCATACACGGGCGGACCAATCACGGTCACGCTGCTGGACACCGCAGGCAACGTGATCGACAGCGTCGTGACGACAAACGGCGTCTATACGTTCACGTCGGTGCCGTCAGGCACATTTGTGATCAGCGCGTCGGTGCCAACCGGCTTTATCTCGAGCTACCCGACGACAAACACCCTCGGCATCGATGGCGATGACAGCGGCACGCAAAACGGCCAATTCGTGGTCAGTGCGTCGTTTGCAGCGACGCCTGGCACGAACTCGGGCAGCATCGTGTCCAGCGACACGACAGGTACGACGCTCAATCCGAGCATCGACTTTGGTATCGTGGCTGATCTGTACGACCTGGGCAACCGGGTCTGGTTCGACACGAACAACAACGGCGTGCTTGACGCGGGCGAACTGCCCGTGCCAGGTGTCACGGTGACGCTGCAGACGGCCAACGGCCTGCTGACCAGTGTGACCGATGCGAATGGCTATTACTCGTTTACAAATCTCAGCCCGGGCAGCTATGCGCCGGTGATTGCGGCCGCAAACTTTGCACCGGGTGCGCCGTTGGACGGCTACTGGTCGAGCAGCGGCACAGGGTCGGCAAATGATGACGACCATGGCATCGACCCAGCTTCGCGCGCAGCGTATGTGAGCGGCGGCGTAACCAGCACATTGGTGACGCTGGGCCAGGGCTTGCAGTCGATCGGCGAAGATCCCACTGCGCCAGCGCTGCCAAACGGCGACGCGCAGGGCAAGCAGTCGGTGGACTTTGGCTTCTATCGCCAACAGATCGGGAACATGATCTGGGTGGATTCGAACGACAACGGCGTGATCGATGGGGCGGAGACGCCATACAGTGGCGGGCCAATCACGGTGACGCTGCTGGATACGGCGGGCAATGTGATCGACAGTGTCGTGACGACAAACGGCGTCTACACGTTCACGTCTGTGCCAGCAGGCACGTTTGTGATCAGCGCGACGTTGCCAGCGGGCTTCGTCTCCAGCACACCTACAACCAATACGATTGGTGTTGATGGCGATAATAGCGGCACGCAGGATGGCCAATTCGTGGTCAGTGCGCCGTTTACAGCGACGCCGGGCACGAACGCGGGCAGCATTGTGTCCAACGACACAACGGGCACAACGGTCAACCCGAGCATCGACTTCGGCATCGTGGCCGATGTGTTTGACCTGGGCAACCGGGTCTGGTTCGACACGAACAACAACGGCACCTTTGACAGTGGCGAAGCCGCAGTCCAAGGCGTGACGGTGACGCTGCAGACGGCCACAGGCTTGCTGACGAGCGTGACTGATGCTTCTGGTTACTATCAGTTCACAAATCTGGTTGCTGGGACATACACGCCAACAATTGCGGCTGCGAACTTCGCGCCAGGTGCGCCGCTCGAGAGCTTCTGGTCGAGCACCAGCGCTGCTTCAGGCAACAATGCCGATCACGGCATTGATCCGGCCACGCGGGCGTCCTATCTCGCCGACGGCGTGAGCGGTGCAGCGGTGACGCTGGGCATTGGCCTGCAACCGACCAGTGAAGATCTAACTTCGCCGGCGCTGCCAAACGGCGACGCGCGCGGCGATCAAACAGTTGACTTCGGCTTCTATCGCCAACAAATCGGCAACACGATCTGGGTGGATAGCAATGACAACGGTGTGATCGATGGCGCGGAGACGCCATACACGGGCGGACCAATCACGGTCACGCTGCTGGACACCGCAGGCAATGTGATCGACAGCGTCGTGACGACAAACGGCGTCTATACGTTCACGTCGGTGCCGTCCGGCACGTTTGTGATCAGCGCGTCAGTGCCAACCGGCTTTATCTCGAGCTACCCGACAACAAACACCCTCGGCATCGATGGCGATGACAGCGGCACGCAAAACGGCCAATTCTTGGTCAGTGCGCCGTTCACGGCAACCCCTGGCACGAACACAGGTGTTATTGCATCCGACGGTGCGACAGGCACGACGGCTAACCCAAGCATTGACTTCGGCATCGTGACCGATCTGTATGACCTGGGCAACCGGGTCTGGTTCGACACGAACAACAACGGCGTGCTCGACAGCGGCGAACAACCTGTGGCGGGTGTGACGGTGACGCTGCAGACGGCCAACGGCCTGCTGACGAGCGTGACTGATGCGAATGGCTACTACTCATTCACAAACTTGACACCGGGCAGCTACGCGCCGGTGATTGCGGCCGCAAACTTTGCACCGGGTGCGCCGTTGGACGGCTACTGGTCGAGCAGCGGCACAGGGTCGGCAAACGATGACGACCATGGCATCGACCCAGCTTCGCGCGCAGCGTATGTGAGCGGCGGCGTGACCAGCACGTTGGTGACGTTGGGCCAGGGCTTGCAGTCGATCGGCGAGGATCCAACCGCGCCAGCGCTGCCAAACGGCGATGCGCAAGGCAAGCAGTCGGTGGACTTTGGCTTCTACCGCCAGCAGATCGGGAACACGATCTGGGTGGACGGAAACGACAACGGCGTGATCGATGGCACGGAGACGCCATACACAGGCGGGCCAATCACGGTGACGCTGTTGGATGCGGCAGGCAATGTGATCGACAGTGTCGTGACGACAAACGGCGTCTATACGTTCACATCCGTGCCAGCGGGCACGTTTGTGATCAGCGCGACGTTGCCCGCGGGCTTCGTGTCCAGCGGGACGACGACGACAACCGCCGGGATCGATGACAACGATGATGGTGCGGCAAACGGCCAGTTCGTGGTGAGCGCGCCGTTCACAGCGACGCCGGGCACGAACGCGGGCAGCATTGTGTTCAGCGATACAACGGGCACAACGGTCAACCCAAGTATCGACTTTGGCATCGTTCCGAACGCTTACGATCTGGGCAACCGAGTCTGGTTCGACACGAACAACAACGGCAGCTTTGACAGTGGCGAAGCCGCAGTCCAAGGCGTGACGGTGACGCTGCAGACGGCCACAGGCCTGCTGACCAGTGTGACCGATGCGAATGGCTATTACGCGTTTACGAGTTTGCCGGCAGGCGTTTACACGCCAATCGTTGCGGGTGAGAACTTCGCGCCAGGCGCGCCGTTGGATGGCTACTGGTCGAGCACCGGCGCCGCAACGGGCAACAATGCCGATCACGGTATTGATCCCGCCGATCGCGCGGCTTATCTGGCTGATGGTGTGGCAATGGCGCCCATGACGCTCGGACAAGGCCAGCAGCCATTCGGCGAAGATCCGGATGCTCCGACATTGCCAAATGGCGATGGCCGAGGCAACCAGACCGCAGACTTCGGCTTCTACACGCAGTCTGTCGGGAATACGGTCTGGCAGGATCTGAACAACAATGGCATTCAGGAACCGGGTGAGCCAGGCATGCCTGGCATCACAGTCACGCTGTATGCCGCCGACGGCAGCACTGCGCTTGATGTCATGACGACCGATGCGAACGGCGTCTACACGTTCACCGGCGTGCCGAGCGGCACGTATGTGATCGGCGTCACACCCGGCCCGGGCATGCTCAGCAGCCTTGGCGCGGGCGGCGAGGACGATCCAAACAGCAACATTGATGCCACACAGGCGCTGATCAGCGACAACGGTGTGCAGCTTGCCGGTGGCGAGATCAAGAGCAACCCGGTTGCGCTGACACCCGGCAACGCTGGCACGCTTAACAATACGGTCGTGAGTGCCCTGTCCGGTAGCACGGCCAACCCGACGCTGGACTTTGGTCTGTTCGCGCCAGCAACGCTGGGCAACACGGTTTGGGAGGATCTCAACCACGATGGCGTGCAGGATCCGAACGAACCCGGCGTGCCGGATGTGGTGGTTGTGTTGCAAACGCCAGCGGGCGTGTTGACCACGACCACGGACGCCAACGGCCTTTACACCTTTACAAATCTGGTTTCGGGCACCTTCCAGGTGACGTTTGTGCCGCCCGCGGGCTATACGTTCACCGTCCAGGGTACAAATCCTGCCAGCGACACCGATTCAAACGCGAATCCGCTGACTGGTGTTACCGCGCAGGTTGTGCTCAACGCCGGCGACAGCAATCCGACGATCGACGCCGGACTATGGCGCCCGGCATCGCTGGGAGACTTGGTCTGGGTAGACCGTGATCGTGATGGCGTCCAGGATGCCGGTGAGGCCGGGCTGAATGGCGTGCTTGTCACGCTGCTCAACGATGCTGGCGAGGTGGTCTCGACCACCACGACGGCGAGCATCGGCGGCCTGGATGGCGCATATACGTTCACACAGTTGATCAGCGACACCTATCACGTTAGCTTCACACTGCCGTCCGGCTACACCGCAACGGTGCCAAATACGGCAACGAACACGTTTGACGCGACGGACTCAGATGGTATTGCGCTCGGCGCAGCCGCGGTGACGGGCGACTATCCGCTCTACCCCGGCCAGTCGATCCCAACCGTTGATCAGGGTGTTTGGAAGCCGCTCAGCCTGGGCAACCTGGTCTGGGAGGATGTCAACAACAACGGCACCGTTGATGGCGGCGAGACCGGCATCGATGGCGTGACCGTCAACCTGTATGCCGATGCCGACGGCAACGGCGTTCCGGAAGGCGCGGCCCTGCAGTCGATGTCGACGTCCAATGGCGGGCACTATCTGTTTACCAATCTGCCGGAAGGCAAGTATGTGGTCGAAATTGTGCCACCAGCGGGCATGACTGGCAGCACCGGCACACCGAGCAGCCCGACCGGACCCTATGAACCGGGCATTGCCGAGGACAACACCGCTAGCGGCGATAACGGCGATCATGGCACGGCGGTCGGCGCGGTCATCCGCTCCGGGACGATCATGCTGACGAATGACATCGAGCCGATGGGTGAGACTGATGCAGTGCTGCCGTCCGGCGCAGTCAACGCCGCGACTGATGCGAACACGCAGCTGACCGTGGACTTCGGTCTCTTTAAACCGGCCATGCTGGGCGATCGGGTCTGGTATGACACCGACTATAACGGCGCGCAGGATGGCGCTGAAAACGGCGTGCCTAACGTGACTGTTATATTGATCGATGCGCTGACAAGCACACCGCTGTATACAACAACGACGGACGGTAACGGCATCTATACATTCACCAACCTGATCTCCGGCACGTATGCGGTGCAGTTTGTGACATCGACGCTGCCGTCGAACTATATCCTTTCGCCGCAAAACGATCCAACTGCGGGTGACGCGGCTGACAGCGATGCAAATCCGAATACTGGCCTGTCCGACCCGGTTACGCTGGGCTACGGCGAGGTCGTTGCAACGTTGGACGCCGGTATTCACCGGCCCGACTCCGGTCTGGGCGATCGCGTCTGGGAGGACCTCAATCACGACGGCTTCCAGGATATCAATGAGCCTGGCATCCCAAGCGTGTCTGTGACGTTGTGGCAGAACGGCGTGCCGTTGACCACGACACAGACCGACGCCAGCGGTTACTACTCGTTTACACAGTTGGTGCCGGGTACTTACTCGGTCACGTTTGGCACACCGGCGGGCTACCTGCCGACGCTCCAAACCGGCGCCATTGGCGATGCTGGCAACAGTGACGCTGATCCGCTGACGGGCGGCACAGCGAATGTGACGTTGCCGGCCAACACGTTTAACCCGAACATCGATGCCGGGTTCTGGCGGCCTGCCAGCTTGGGCGATGTGGTGTGGGAGGACTTCAACCACGATGGCGTGCAAAACGACGGGTCGACCGGCGTGAATGACGTGCTGGTGACGCTGCTGAATGACGCAGGTCAGATCGTCAGCACAACCACGACGTTTACTGGTGGACCGGACAACGCGCCTGGGTATTACACGTTTACGAATCTGATCTCGGACACGTATCTCGTGAGCTTTACGCTGCCAACTGGCTATCAGTTTACGCTGGACAATGTGTCGAACGACGGGATGGACAGTGACGCTAGCCCGTTGACAGGTGTAAGCGGTTTGGTTGTGGTCAACGCGGGTGAATCGGTTCCCACCATGGATGCCGGCATCTGGCAGCCTGCCAGCCTGGGCAACTATGTCTGGGTGGACATCAATCACGACGGCGTGCAAGAAAACAGCGAGCCAGCGGTGCCCGGTGTGCAAGTCACCCTCTTTGACGGCGCTAGCGGCATGATCACCAGCACAACGACGAACAGCGCGGGCTGGTACTCGTTCACGGATCTCATCTCGAACACCTACCATGTTGAGTTCAATCTCGCGACATTGCCAGACGGATACGCGCCGACTGTGCGTGGCCCGCTCGGCGTGAAGGACGCGACGGACAGCGATCCCGATGTGGCTGGCACAACTGAAATCACAGCGCTTGCTGCGGGTGAAAACGACCCGTCGTGGGACATGGGTATTTGGAAGCCAGCAACGCTGGGCGACTCGGTCTGGGAGGATCTGAACCACGACGGTGTGCAGGATCCAAACGAACCCGGAGTGCCAGGTGTGCTGGTCACATTGGTCACGCCGACCGGCACGCTGACCACGACGACGGACGCGGCTGGAAACTACACGTTCACCAATCTAATCAGCGGCACCTACGGTGTGCAGTTCACACCACCGGCTGGCTACACATTCACCGTGCCTGGTCTGAATCCAGGCGGCACGAATGGCGCCGATAGCAATGTGATCACGCCCGACGGCGCAACGCCGCCGATCGTGCTCAATATCGGCGACGCCAATCCGACCATCGACGCCGGCATCTGGCGCCCCGCAACGTTGGGCGACTATGTGTGGGAGGATCTCAATCATGATGGGCGGCAGGACGCCAATGAGCCTCCGTTGAGCGGTGTGATCGTCACGCTGCAGACGCCAACGGGCACGTTGCAGACGACGACGAGCATCACCGGTTACTTCGAATTCACGGGTCTGGTCAGCGGTGTGCCGCTCACCGTGACGTTCGCGCAGCCGGGCGGGTATCTGCCCACTGCGCAGAACGGCGCGCTAAGCGACCCGGGCAATAGCGATGCCAACCCGCTGACGGGTCAGGCCGTTGTGACGCTGCAACCAGGTGAGAATAACCCCGACATCGACGCCGGTTTCTGGCGACCCGGTGGCATCGGCGATTCGGTCTGGCTCGATGTCGATCGTGATGGCGAGCAGGATGCGGGTGAACCGCCGGTGGCCGGAGTGGTCGTGACGTTGCAGACGCCGCAGGGTGTGCTGACCGCCACGACCAGCATCACCGGGTATTACAGCTTTGAAGAGCTGGTCAGCGCTCAACCATACACCTTGACGTTTGGCTTGCCGAACGGGGTACACCTGGACGGTGCAGACGGGCACAGTGGACAACCCGGGCAACAGCGACGCGCGACCGGATGGCAGCGTGCCCGCGATAACGCTAACACCGGGCGAGAAGAATCCGAACGTGGACGCCGGTTTGTGGATCGCGCCCAAGCTTGGCATCGTCAAGAGCTCGCTTAATCTGGGCGCGGCAAAGCCGGGCACGCAACTGCGCTATCAAATCGTGATCAGCAACGCCGGCCCGACGCTGTCGCGCAACGTGGTGCTGACCGATCCGATCCCGGCCGACACAACGTATGTGGATGGCTCGGCAGCGCCGGCGGCTGCGTTGATCGACAACAAGCTCGAGTGGCGCATCGGCGATCTGAAGCCGGGTGATGTGGTGACTGTGACATTTGCGGCCAAGGTCGTGGAAGAGATCAAGGAAACGGTCATCCGCAACACTGCGTTACTGGCGACGGACGATACGACGATCGTGGTCAACTCAAACGAAGTGCAGAACCCGACCTCGCCGACAGCGGTGGCGCTGGATGAGTTCATGGCGGAGCTGACGACGGTTGGCGGACTGCAGACGACAGTCGTGCGCTGGCGCACAGCGCTGGAGCTGAACACGCTGGGCTTTAACGTCTGGCGCAGCGCGACTGAAAGCCGCCGTGATGCGGTGAAGGTCAATGCCACGCTGATTGCAGCGAAGGGCGCGAGCGGCGGTGTGTATCGCATCGAAGATGCGGATGGCACAGCGACATCGCGCTATTGGATCGAGGAGATCGAGTTGAGCGGTAACACGATTGACTACGGCCCGGCGCTGGTGGGTGTTCCAGTGGCGGTGCGCGATACCGTGCCCGGAATAGCCGACAACGCGTCGGTGGCGCAGGTTGCGCTTGTCCCAGCTGCGCCGCAGCCCGGCGCGGTGGTCGTGGGTGAGCTGCGCAACAGCGTGGTTGTGCCGCAGACGGTTGTCAACGGCAGCGCGGTCGCGGTGATCGTGCCGTCCGTCGGGACGCGCAGCAGCGCACTCAACAACGCGGCACCAGTCGTGGAGGCATCCACAAACGTGGCGCCTGTGGCTCCGCTTGCACAACCGGAAGCGGTCGCGCCAACAGACACGGCGACCGGTGCCGCGGGAGAACGGCCTGCGGTTGCTGTGGATGAAGTGACGGACGGTCAGGCTGCGATTCAGCCGAACGGCAGCGTTGCGCGCGGTTCAAGTGAACCAGGCAAGCTGATTCTGCCGGTTGCCAACCCAACCGCAGCGCGACCCGACGCACCGCAGCGCGCGTCGATGCTTGTCATGCTGTCCATCTTCGGCATGTTGCTGATTGTGGGGGCCGGTTTGACGGTCTGCGTCGGTGCGTTGCGCCGTAAGCGAAATCGCTAAACTGCGCAAGACATACACAGCAAAAAACCGCCCGGCATGACAGCCGGGCGGTTTTTTGCTGCGGGCTGGTCTGCCCTCTCGGCCGAAGAGCTGGCAGCGCAGCAGCGGCTGAATCACTTTGCGAGCTATGCGTTTTTGGCCGCGATGATCGTGCATTGCATGCTGAGCGGCACGGACAGCGCGACGCCGTGGGCTGCGGACCGCAGGCACCGCCTGCGGCTATCGCGCGCGCTTCATTGCCTTGAGGTGCTTGACCGATTTATCGGCTGCGTATTTCTTTATCTTTTGCTGCCTTTGCCGTAGATCGCCACGCGGCCGGTGTTGTCGGAATGAACGCCCCAGCCGTAGGTCTTGCCCAGGGCCGAAGCGCGTAGACAGGCTTGGCCTTTAGCGAAAAACGCCGCGCGCGCTTCCGCTAGTTTCGGCGCGGCGATTTGATGCTTCTCGGCATGTGCCGCAAAAATGACATCGTCGGATGTGTACACATACGGGTGGTTGGCGATCAGGTCGTATTGGATCTGCGCGATGGTGCGCGGCGTCTTTTCAGGCGGAACAAGACCGACCTCGGCCTGGCAATCGTCTGCGACTTCAATAAATGTGTCGGAATAGTTTGTCGTATGCATGTTTACCTCGCCTCGCCCGCAAACGGAACGATCCGCGCGCGCCTGCGCAGCGAGCCCTCGTTTTGCGGTATATATCTCCACAACGTGCGCGCGAATTGGCGCAATCAGCGGTGACGATGAGCATAGCGCCAGCAACCGCCGGGGTCTTGTAAAAATGCGACAGCCAGCAATCGAACGGGAATCTGTCTCCGCAAAGGGCATCCTGAAAAAAGAAGTGGGCAGCCAGGCATTTCGCCTCACGCTTTATGAGCCGCATCCTGATCTGCGGCATTGGATTGAGTATTACTGGGCAGTTGCATGGGATCTCGGCCAGGACACGTTTGCGCAAACCGTTGTGACAAACCCGGCGATCGATTTGAGTTTTGAAAACGACGCCGCCACAAACGGCTCAAACGCCTGCCTGGTTGCGACGGGTGTCGCGTCGCGCGCCTATCACCGCACGTTGCGCGGCCGCGCTGATATCATCGCTGCGCACTTTCATCCAGGCATGTTTCGCTCGTGGTGGGGCGCCGGTGTCAACGCATTAACCAGCACCGCCGAACGACTGACAACCGGGGCGCGCGCCTGGGAAGCTGCGGCGCTCGAAGCCTTGCCGGGCATCCTCGCGGCGCCCAACGAGCAACGGGTGGCGATGCTCGACACGCTCTTGCTGGCGCACCGGCCGCCGCGCGACGGCGTGGCCGAGGCGATTCGCGATCTGGTGCATGCGGCGCGCAACGATCGCAGCCTGTGGGATAGCGCGGAGCTCGCGCAACGGCGGGGTGTGTCGACGCGCACAAACCAGCGTGACTTTCTGGACTATGTCGGCATTGGCCCGAAGTGGGTGGTGCAACGCTATCGCGTGCAGGCGGCGATCGATGCGCTTGACAAAGAACGCCTTGGCGACAGCCCGCGCATCGATTTAACCGAGCTCGCGCTTTCGTTGGGCTATTACGACTCGGCGCATTTCAGCCGTGATTTCAGAGCGGTCACCGGCTACTCGCCCGCTGGCTATCGCAAAGGCGCGCAGCACGCACCTTAAGTGGCAGAGACGCGCTGTTTGGCCGTATACACGCGAAACTGTCCGCCGCGCACATAGCCGATCACGGTCATGTTCCAGGCCTCAGCCAGCCTGACCGACAGGCTGGTTGGCGAGGTGCGCGAACAAACGATAGCCACGCCCATGTTGGCGGCCTTGCTGAGCATTTCGGAGCTGATCCGTCCGGAGGCGAGCAGGATCATGTCGCTGGTATCGATATCAGCGCGCAGCGTGATGCCGCGCAGCCGGTCGATCGTGTTGTGCCGGCCGATGTCCTGCGCGACATGCAGCACCTGGTCGCCATCGGAAAGCGCCGAAGTGTGCACGCCGCGCACATCGTGATACAGCTCGGCCGCGCCGTTGAGCGCGCGCATCAGCGAGACGATCTGGTTTGGCGTGACTGTGCGCAGCGACTGCATTGGCGCGCGCGCCCGGCTGAAATCTTCGAAGGTGACGCCGCCGCCGCAGCCCGAGGTCTTGATCGCGCGTTTCGGCAGCGCGATATCGTGGTGCAGCCAGACATCGACGCAGTCGCCGGCAGCATTGACCCGCCACGAATGCACTTCGTCGCGGCCTTTGATGATGCCCTCGGTCGCCAAAAACCCGAGCGCCAGATCGGGCAGATCGATTGGGCTGCACATAAACGTGACAAACTCGCGGCCGTTTACAGACAGGCACACTTGTGCCTCGGCGATCACGCCGCCGTCAACCTCGCTGCTGCCGCCAGCTTGATACAGGGTATACGCCCACGGCTCGCTGCCGGTGCGTGGCGTGCTGTCCGCCGCATCGCCGGTCGTTGACGTTTGCGCGCCAGTGGCGGAGCGTGGGTCGGTCATGTGAAAGTCAGTATAGTGGCGCTTGTGATGTCGCCGTTGAACTCGTGCGCACTACGGCAGCAAAATCTCCGCCTGCCCGGTCATCCCCGGCAGCAACCGCGCATCGGCTGCGTCAAGATCGATGAGCACGGTGAACAAGGCTACGCCGCTCTGCGCGCCCGACGATTGCGACAGCACCGTGGCCACCTTGCCGTTGAAAGGCTTTTGATGCGCTTTTAGGCGGACCGTGACCGCCGCTCCCGGGCGCATGCCAGTCAAATCGCGCTCGGTCAAGTTGGTGGTCTGAAACTGCAGCTCGGCGATGTCGACCAGCACAAATGCCGCTGCGCTGGCTGAACCGCCCACTGCAACCTTGATCTCCTGCACAATGCAAGCGCATGGCGACACCAGTGTGGCTTTGACCAGCCGGGCCTGCGCGCGCGCCAACGCCGATTTGGCCTGTTCGTGTTGCAGCTCGGCGATCTTGCGCTGTTCCGGGCTGGTCGCCGCGTTGAGCGCGTCGAGTTTGTTTTGCGCCGAGGTGACTGAGGCATATGCCTGCGTCAACGTGTTTTGCGAGACGGGTTCCAGCGTTTTTTGATGAGCCGCACGCGCGTTCAGCATGCTTTCGTAGGCGTTCCCGTACTGCGCTTCCTGCGCTTTGCAGTCCAGCGTCGCCGTGCCGAGCGGTGTGCCGCAGTGTGCATCGCGGTTAAGTTGCGACGCAAGATACGCCAGCCAGGCCGCCTCGGCGTTGCGCCGCGCAGTGTCTTTTTCGCCCTGCGTGACGCCGGCCTTGATGTTGGCGTAGTTGGCGTGGGCGGAAGCAAGCGCGGCTTTGGCGGCGTCGATGTCCTCTGGCGCGATGGGCGCCGCCTGTTGCCGGATTGTGGCGTCGGTCAGCGCCAGCGACAGTGCGGCGTCTTCGACGGCGTCGCGCAGATCGGTGTCGTCGATCGTGGCCAGCAGGTCGCCGGGTTTGACGGTCTGGCCGAGCGTCACTTTGACAGCGCTGATTTTGCCGGTCACGTCAAAGCCGGCCTGCACAACCGGGACGCGCAGCGCAACCACGCCGTTTGCGGTGACGCTGCTGTCCACCTGCACTGCGCGCGTGGCCAGCGGTGTGCGCGTCGCCTGTGGTTGCGCGGTCACGTCGATGTTTGGCGGCTGCGACGGATTCGTGCAGGCGGCCAGTGCCAGTGCCACGCTGAGCAGGCAGCCTGCCCGGATCTTGTTGTACAAATCCCGTTCCATCATTTCACCTTGATCTCGGCCTGGCCAGTCATGCCGGGCAACAACGCCGGGTCTGGCGCATCCAATATCACCAGCGCCGTATACAGCGCGGTGCCGTTGAGCGCGCCGCTGGTTTGCGGCAACACCGCGTTCACCGCCCCGGTAAAACTGCGGTCGAACGCCTTCAGCCGCACGCTGACCGGTTGCCCCGGCGCCAGCCCAATGACATCGCGCTCACTCAAATTGGTGGTTTGAAACTGCAGGCGCGTCATATCCAGCAACGTGACGCCGCCGGTCGCCAGCGCGCCGACACTCAGGGGCACGGTTTGCACCACGCAGTCGCACGGCGAAAGCAGCTGCGATTTTTTTAGCGCGCGCTCGGCGCGCGCGACCGCGATTTCGGATTGTTTGAGCTGCAGGTCGTAAACCGCTTTCTGTTCCGCGCTGACGCCACGTTTTAGCTTGGCCAAATTGGTCTGCGCCTGCACCACGTTGGACCAGGCGCGCGCGATGTCCGCTTTTGACGGCGGCTTTTGCGCGTCGGCATATTGCTGCTCGGCGTTGCGCAAGCGCAGCTCAGACTGCTCGACGTTAAGATCCGCGCTTTTGCAGTCTGGATCCAGCTTTGCCCGGGCGACATACTCTGAATCGCTCACCCCGGGTCTTAACCGGCAAACTTGATCGCGGCTGAGTTGGGCGGAATACAGCGAGTTCTTTGATTGATTCAAACTGCGCAAGGCTTGTTCGAGGGTCAGCGACGTCGGACCTTTCTTTGCCTCGTTATATGCGGCATACGATGATGCGAGCGACGATTCCGCAGTCTTGATATCAGTTGTGCTCGCTGGCAACAGGCTGTTTGCGATGTTGGCGCGTTTGAGCGCCAGCTGTTCCTGCGCGACGAGCACGGCCTCTTGGAGCGAGGCAACATCGAGTTCGGCCAGCACCTCGCCGCGTTTGACGACCTGGCCGGCCAGCGCGCGCACCGATGTCACACGGCCGTTGGTTTCAAATCCAACCGTGACAACCGGCAATGAGGCGGCCAGCACGCCATCGACCGTGATGGTGTCTTCAACTTGCACGCTGCGCGTCGGCAACGGCGTGGCGCGCGCCGGCGCGCCACCACCCGCAACCGGGGCCGCGTTGCCCACGCCCGGTGTGCCATCCGCCAACTGCGTGCTATTTGCCGCGCTGCGCTGTGGGTTCGGATCGCGGGTCTGGCAGGCACTCAATGCCCAGACCGTCAACACGGCCAGCGCGAGTCTTGAAAACGTCTTCATCTTGGTCATAGTTGGGGCTTTATCGTTCGCGCAGGATCGCGATGGCCTTGCGCCGAATCACGGGCTGCGTGGCCATGGCGGCGCTGAGAAGGGCGGCGATCGACACCAGCGCGACGATCAGCGCCGCGGTGCCAAAGTCGAACGCGAGCAGGATCGGCCGGTCGTTTTGCAGACGCTGGCTGGCTTCAAACGCATAACCCAGGATGGTGCCGGCGATGATGCCAGCGATGCCGGCCGACAGGGTCGTGATCATGGCCTCGCCCATAAAAATGCCACGCAACGCGCCCTTTGACGCGCCGACAGCTTTGAGCATGCCGATCTCGACGCGCCGCGCCAGCACTGCGGTATACATCACGGCCAGCACGCCAAAGATCGCCGTCACCATCGACAACCCGGTCAACAGCACGATAAAAATGCGGCCCTGATCCAGCGTCGAGCGCGTTTGTGTCACGCGCTCGGCCGAAGACGTAATCGTGAGCGAGGCTTTCTGCCCGAGATAGATGCGCAGGTCTTTCAGCAGGGCTGTTTCGTCGGCGTCGCCGTCCAGCGTCGCGAACAGTTTTGTCACCACGCGCGCCTCGGGATCGGGCGAACCGTTGACCGGGTCGGTCTGCAGGTCGCGATACGTATCCAGGTTCATCAACACCGCGCTGTTCGCGGCGTCGTTTGTGTTGCGGGTGAACTGATTGCTAAAGCCCGGGATGCGCGCGGCCACGCCGATGATCGTCATCTCTTTGAAGTGATCGCTGCCGATGCCGCCCACGCGCAGCGTGTCGCCCACCGTCAGGTCCAGCGCCAGGCTGAGCCCTTCGGAAATGATCACCGCGTTCGGGTCGGTTGTGATGCGCGTCAGCGCGCTGGCATCGCCGGCTGCCCAGCGAAACAGTTGCGGATACAACACATCGGTTCAAATCGCCGTCAACGCCGACCAGGCTGACATTTGACGTGCGCAGCAGAATCCGATCGCCGACCTGCATGCCGGGCAGGTTGTCGGCCACACCCACGACTTCACCCATGCCGGGCTGACCGGTCACGGCAGTGACGTCGTCGGCGGTCAGATTGATATCGGTCTGCACGTCGCGCCGAAAAAACTGAAAGCCGCGAAGCGCCGCGCCGCGCGAGGCGGTCAGGGGCGCGCCGTTGTTAAAGCGCGTGTCGGTTTCGACGTTGGCATCCTGCAGCGCAAGCTGCGTCGCCAGCAGCGTGGGCAGCACGCCGCTCATCACCACCATCAGCGAAATCAGCGCGTTGCGGCCCTTGCCGCGCAGGGCGTAGCGCCCGGCGAAGAACCCCGCCGTCGGGGTGATCAGCGTATACAACGCGACCAGCACGCGTTCGAGCGGCGTCGTCAAAAAGTAAAAGACCAGCGAGATGCCGATCACCATCAGCAGCAGCGAGCCGAACAACAATGCAACTTGCCCGCTGATGTTGCCGGAGACAAAGATCGTCGGCAGCACGATCAAGATCGTGGCACTAAATGCGAGCAGCACAAGCCCGGTGACCAGCAACCCTGTTTGCGCGCGCCGTTCGCGCAGCTTGGCCAGATCGTCCAGCGTCGGCTGGTCGGCGGCGGCCGGGTTGAGCACCACCATGACCTTTGTCGCCGCGGCGGTGCGGGCCGGGCTGATCGTCGCCAGCGTCAGCACCAGCGCGGTGATCCCGGTTGGGATCAGCACGGTTTGCAGCGACCAATCTGCGCGCACGCCAATCGGCAGATCGAGGTTGGCTGCCAGCAACGGCACCATGACGTAGTCGTTGATCGCGCGCCCGAGCAGCAGGCCGAAAATAATGCCGATCACGCCGAGCAAAATCACCTCGAGAATGACGATGTTGTAGAGGTTGTGGCGCGGCGCGCCGAGCACGCGCAGAATGGCGAGATCGTATTTCTGCTCGGCAACGGTTGTATTCATCAGCGCGTTGACCATCAGCCCGATGATGCCCATGCTGAGCAGGCCATACAGCGTGATAAACGTCTGCGAAAACGCGTAAATCTGCGAAGAGCTTTCGAGGCTGCTGTATTTTGGCAGACCGACCGCGAAGGCCGGGCCCAGCGCCTGTTGCAGCGTGTCGCGCACCGATTCGGCGATGCCGCGCGCGCGTGTGACGATCACTTTTGCATCGGTCGAATCGCTGGTGTCGGTTTGCCAGACCAGCAGCAGCTGGTTGGCCTGGTTGTCTGCCCCGAGCCAGCGTTGCGCGTCATCCAGGCGCACAACGACCGGGTTTGTGGCGTCGTCGCTGACACCGGTGAGCGTGCCGATGCCGGCCACCAGAAATTTTGCCTGCAGCCGCGGCGTGCTGGTGCCGGTGACCGCAGTCTTGCCCTGTTCACGTTGCAGCGGCACCGCATACGACAGCGATACTTCGTCGCCGACTTGCACATCGAGCAGGCCGGCCGTGGCGCTGCTCAAAAAAATCTGGCCGGTTTGCGGGGGATAGACGCCAGCCGCTTCGCGATCAAACACACCCGGGCGCTGGCCGCCGAAGGGGCCGCCGCCACCGGCTGGTCCACCCTGTGGCGGACCGCCGCGGACTGCGCGGCCGCCTTGCCGGTTGCCGCCCTGTGGCGGACCGCCGCCGCCCACCCGAATGCCAAACAAACGCGGCCCGCCAAATCGCTCCCGTTGTTCGGAAATGAGCGCATCGGTCTCGGGATTGAGCGCAATCACGGTCAACGCCTGACCCTCAAGCGCGCCGGTCTTGCGTCCTTCGACGCTAAGCTGGATGCGCGGATGTACCGAGGCCACATCACCGCGCGCGCGCCGCGCGCTGGCTTCGACTTCGGCGATATCGAACAACGGCGACGCCGCCAGGTCGCTCTTCACCACGCGCACGTCGAAGCCGCCGGTGTTTGCGCCGGCTGATTGCGTGCTGAACTGGCGCTGCGTGTCGACGAGCGCCAGCAAGGCGCCGACCAGCGCGACGCCGACGATCAACGCCAGCGCGATGATGGCGGTGCGCAATATTGCGTTTGCGCATCGCATTGAGCACATATTTCAGGCTCATGGCACTTCCTCGGACGAAAGCTTGCCGTCGCGCATGTGAATCAGCCGCGTAGCGAACTTGCTCATGCGCGGGTCGTGCGTGACGAAGACGATCGTGGTGCCGCGTTGCTGATTCAGCTGCACGAGCAGATTCATGATCTCGATCGATGTGGCCGTGTCGAGATCGCCCGTCATTTCGTCGCCGATGAGCAGCGGCGGATCGTTTGCGAGCGCGCGGGCGATGGCCACGCGCTGCTGCTGGCCGCCGGAGAGCTCGGATGGATAGTGGCCCATGCGGTCGCCCAGGCCGACCAGTCGCAACAGTTCCTGCGCGCGCTTGGGATCGCGCTTGCCGACCAGCACCATCGGCAATTGCACGTTTTCAAGCGCGGTAAAGCTTGAGAGCAGGTTGAAGTTCTGAAAAACAAAGCCCATCTTGCGCAGTCGAAGCGCGGCGAGCTTTTCTTCGTTAAGCGAAATCACGTTGGCGCCATCGACGGTGACATGGCCGCGGCTGGGCGTGTCCAGCCCGCCGATGATGTTTAGCATCGTAGTCTTGCCACTTCCCGACGGCCCCATCAGACACAGAATTTCGCCGCGCTGCACGGTTAAGGACACGCCGCGCAGGGCTGGCACAGCTTCTTTGCCCATGATGAAGCTCTTGTGCACGTCTTCGATCTGGACGATGGCGGATGCTGCCGATGCGATTGACGCACTGCGTAGTTCGGAATTTTCAACCATGGGTATGTATGCGTATGCAAACGTCCTCTCAATACGTGGCAGAACACAATTTGTTGCAGTTAATCGCGTTGTTATGACAAAACACGGCTTTGAGTGTACGTGACTGTTGTGTAGAAACTGTGAGAAAGCCATGGCTACAGGGGGTGGCTATAGGTTCTTGCGGGAAATCCCTCCAGCGCAGCCTATCTCCGGCGAAAATAACCCTCGATTCGCGGCATATTGCCGATATACGCGCACTACAAAATATCAGTAAGGGGCAGACGCGGCGCCGTATAGAGAAACAAGTTGATGAAAACATAAGATCCAAACATCGGTCTCACAGCGTTATTTGATAGTGTGAGTGAGCGGATGCATTCTGTATCTGCGTTGAGTTCTCATTCGAACGTGTCTGGACGATGGCGATAAAGGTTCGCGTCGGTACTGCTGACCATTGACTTAGCGTTATCCCCCAGCAGGTTATGAATGAGTGCGAAATCAAGTTTCCGGAGGAATTCGATGAAATCAGGTCAAACGAGAGCAAGATTCGCAGGCATCGCTGTACTTTTGCTGACGGCACTTGGCAGCCCGACCGCAAGTGTTAACGCCAAAAGCGATCGGCATGAACCCGATCGCTGGGTGCTTCCCGGCGCCGCCGTCTTCCCCGAAGGCATCGCCATCGACGAGAAGACGGGTCAATTTTTTGTCGGTAGCACCACCGATGGCACAATATTTTCCGGCAATGCCGAAGAGGCGGCGGACACCACGGTATTTTTGCCCGGCGGCGGTGATGGTCGCACTGCCGCCATCGGCATGAAAGTGGATAGCCGCCGCGGGCGGCTGTTTGTCTCGGGTGGCGGGCTGGGCAAGGTCTTCGTCTATGACATTGCCACCAAGGCGCTGCTCGCGCAGTTCGCGGGCGGGCTCTCGCCCACGTTTATCAACGACGTCACGATTGTGCCAAACGGCGACGCATATTTCACCGATTCACTCAGTTCGGCAATCTATCGATTGTCGGCCGATTTGCAGACGTTTGAACGCTTTACCGATTTTGCCGGAACGCCGCTGACCTATGTCGCCGGCTTTAACCTGAATGGCATTGCGGCCACCGCAGACGGCGCCTATCTCATTACAGTGCAAAGCAACACCGGCAAACTCTTTCGCATCGACATCGCAAGCAAACAGGTTGTTGAGATCGAGCGTGTCGGCGCGGTTGTGCAGGGCGGCGACGGCATCTTCCTGAAGAACCGCACGCTGCATGTGCTGCGCAACAGCGCCGCGCTGCTGTTGACGTTCAAAATGTCAGACGATTTCTCAGCGGCAGAACTGCGCTCAGTCACGACCGATAGCAGTTTCCAGTTCCCGACAACATTTGGGCGCTACGAAGATCGCATCCTGGTGGTGAACTCGCAGTTTGACAAACGCGCGACCGCCCCAGTGTTGCCGTTCAACGTGTCAGCCATAGACGCGCCTGAATCCGGCAACGGCAAAAAACTGGCGGCCACGCTAACCGGCGCCGCAGAAGTGCCCGCAGGCGATGTCGACGGCTCCGGATCGGCAAGCATCACGCTGAAGCCCAAGAAAGACAGCGTGTGCTTTTCGATCTCCGTGCGCGATATCACGCTGCCCGCCGCAGCCTCGCACATCCACACCGGCGCCGCGGGCGTAAATGGCCCGGTCGTCGTAGATTTTGTGACACCGCCAGATGCAGCTGGCCGCACCGAGGGCTGTGTCACCGCAACCCGCAGTGTGATCAACGCGATCTGGTCGAACCCGGCCGGGCACTACGTCAACGTCCACAACAGCGACTTCCCGCGCGGCGCGGTGCGCGGACAACTCAGCCAGTCATCGAGCTCGGATGACGATGACAAAGACAGTGACAAAGACAATAACGACGAGTAGTTTGTCAAAGAAACGGTAAGGTTGCTTTGACGGACGATTCGCCTTTTGCGGTCGCAGCGTACAAGCCACAGGACAAAGAGCGCACAGAGGCAAAAGAATTCTTTTGCCTCTGTGCGCTCTTTGTCCTGTGGCTTGTACGCTTTTCGTGTGACGCGCATCCGTGGCATACAATGGACTCTTAACCTGTAGATGATCCCGACTTAATCGCCGCATCATAGTTTTGAAGCCGGGAAACGACGGCGACGACGCCGTTTTGCGCGATTCTTTGCCATGAGGTCATCTTATGCACACACGAAAATTATTAGCAGGCATCCTTCTCGTTAGTTCGTTCGCTGCGCTGAATCAGCCAACGGAATCTGTAGTAGCGTCACCGGTGATTGCGCCGGCGCGATCCGCCGATGCGACATTGCTGAGCACATACGTGCTGCCCGATACACCGCTGGGCGCGTTTCAAAACGCATACTTGCCCGGCAGCATCACAAACGATCGGCAGATCAATTTGGGCGGCATTGGCAGCGGGCTCTGGCGCGCGCCAGGCGACCCGGCCGATGAATTTTGGATGGTGACCGATCGCGGCCCCAATGTGTCCATCAGCGGTTCGCTGGCCTTCGCAGTGCCGGCTTTCACGCCGGTCATCCTCAAAGTTCGCGCAACCGGCGCGAATGCGATCCAGGTGTTGAGCGCGCTGCCAATTTTGACGCCATCCGGCGCGCCGGCCACCGGTCTGCCGAACATCGCCACGTATGACGAGAAACCGGTCGAAATCGACGGCACGACCGCACTTGCATATACGCCAAGCGGCCTCGACAGCGAAGGGCTGATCCGCTTGAACAGCGGCGAATTCTTCGTCGTCGACGAATACGCTCCCTCATTGTTGCGCGTGGACGCAACCGGCAAGATCGTCAAACGCTTTGTGCCGCAGGGGTTGGTCTACACGCCGACGCTGGCGACATTGCCGACCGTGTCCAGCCTGCCGGGCATCCTGACCCGCCGCAAGGGCAACCGCGGTTTTGAAGGCATCACGCTCAGCGCCGATCAAAAGACGCTCTACTTTGTGGTGCAGAGCCCGCTGAATAATCCAAACTCGGCAACCGGCAATGCCGCGACCAAGATTCGATTGTTTGCCTGGGACATCGCCACCGAGCGCACAGTTGGCGAGTTTGTTTATCAATTCGATCCTGCCGCGAGCTATGAAGCCGGCGCGCGCCCGCAGGACGTCAAGTCATCTGCGCTGGCGTTTGTCAACCCGACCACGCTGCTCGTGCAGGAGCGCACCGATAAGGTCGCCAAAGTCTATTCGGTCGATCTGACCAGCGGCACAAATATTATGGGCGCGCTGTATGACACCACCGCCACTTCGCCGACGCTGGAGGCATTTACAAACACGCTGCCAGCCGGTGTAACGCCGCTCAGCAAGACGCTGGTCGTTGATCTGTCAACCATCGCGGGCATGCCGGACAAGATCGAGGGCATCGCCATCGTCAACGCCACCACACTGGCTGTGGCAAACGACAACGACTTTGATCTCGGCACGTTTGTCGGCGGCAACAATACCGTCATCACCAGCACCAAGAGCAAGATCCTGACGATCCAGCTCGATGCGCCATTGCCGCTCAACGCCGCGCCGCCGACAGCGGACATTCAGGTGACGCTGTTGCACACCAATGACTTTCACGGGCATGTTGAGCAATACAACACCAATGGCAGCGCCACGTGCAGCGCCACTGCCTGCATTGGCGGTTCGGCACGCCTCAAGACCGCGATCGACGGCATTCGAAGCTCGGTCAGCAACACGCTGCTGCTTGATGCCGGCGACCAGTTCCAGGGCACGCTTTACTACAACATCTTCCGCGCCGATATCGTCACCGCGACGATGAACGCGCTGGGGTATCAGGCCATGGCCGTCGGCAACCACGAGTTGGACAACGGCCCGTCAGAATTACTCAAGCTGGCCAACGGCGCAACCTTCCCGATCTTGAGCGCAAACATGGACACCAGCGGCGAGCCTTCGTTTGCCGGCAACAAAATCAAACCCAGCGTGATTTTGACCACAGCCGACGGCACACAATACGGCATCGTCGGCGTCACAACCGAAGAGACGGTATTCCTGGCCAGCCCGGGCCAACTGCGGTTTACACCGCACGTGACCGCCACGCAAAATGAGATCAACGCCTTGATCGCCAACGGCATCGACAAGATCATCGTGCTCAGCCACATGGGCTACGACGTCGATCTGCAGCTGGCGTCGAAACTCACCGGCGCCGATGTCATTCTCGGCGGCCACACGCACACGTTCCTGTATACGCCGGCGCTGGCGCGGGCCAACGGCGATGTGCCGCAGGGTCCGTATCCGACCGTGCGCAGCGGCGCCGACGGCAACACCGTCATCGTGGCGACAGCCGGCTCGTGGGGCCGCTATCTTGGCCGTCTTGATGTGGGCTTCTCGCTCACAGGCACTGTCAAGACCTGGGGTGGCGCGCCGATTCTGATGGACAGCACCATCCCTGAAAACGGGGCGGTCAAGAGCGTCATCACGCCGACATTTACATCGCAGGTGCTGGCGCTGCGCGGCGCCGCGATTGGCACCAGCACCGTGCCGATGAGCGTCGAAGTGTCCAGCGTGCAGATCTGCCGCGCGAATGAATGCGTGCTCGGAAACCTGGTCGCGGATGCGCTGCTCTGGCGCGTATCGCAGATCACCACATCGATTCCGGCCGACTTTGCGATCACCAACGGCGGCGGCCTGCGCGCGCCGATTGATGCCGGTTCGATTACGCAGGGCGAGGTGCTTGAAACACTGCCGTTCGGCAACACGATCGCCACGTTTGAAATCACCGGCACGCATGTGATCAGCTCTATCGAGACCGGCTTGAACAACCTGGGCATCTCCGGCAACGGCCGCTTTCCGCAGGTGGCCGGCCTGCAATACATGTTCAACCCGAACAACCCGGTGGGCAAGCGTCTGGTCTCGGTGTCGGTGCGCAATCCGGATGGCACATACAGCCCGATCATCCCGACCAAGCTCTATCGCGTGGCGACGAACAACTTCATGCGCACGGGTGGCGACGGCTATGTGTTATTCCGCGATGCCGCCATTCGGCCGTATGACTTTGGCCCCTCGTTGGATGAGGCGCTGACGGATTACATCAAGTCGCGCCCAAACCAGACCGTGTCGCCGGCGATTGAGGGTCGCATTCTGGCACTGGCGAAGCGAAACTTCCTGCCGCTCGCGGCAAAGCAATAAGTTGACACTCTCACGCGTGACGTAATATCTTGCGCAGCAAAAGGCCCGGTGTGGATTCCATGCCGGGCCTTTTGCTGCGCAGTGCACGCCACTCAGTTGCGCGATCCGGTTTAACATTCTGCGCAACTTAGATGCCTTTGCGCGCGAGTGCACCAAAAGGTGGTTTCTATATCTGGCAAAATTGCCATATCCCTCGCGTAGCGAGGGATATGGCAATTTTGCCGCTTTACAAACCTGGTTTTGGCGCAAGAAATGGCGTCTACTTATAAAACCATGAATGCACTTCGACTGCACGCCGACTGGCACCCCCGGCCGGGCTATACCCCGACGCCAACCGAAATTGAAACCCGCATCGCGCAGACTGGCTCGGCGATATGGCGCAACCCGCGCCTGGAGTATGGCGATATCCCAGAGCCAGCGCTCGACGATGCGTCCGTCCTGATCGAGGTGGCTGCGGTCGGCATCTGCGGCTCGGATATGCACATGTATGAAGCCGATGCTGACGGCTACATGCTGTATCCCGGGCTGACGCGCTTTCCAAACCCGCTTGGCCACGAGTTCAGCGGCCGCGTGGTCGCGCTTGGCAAGTCTGTGCGCACTCTGGCGATCGGTGACCTGGTGACCAGCGAGGAAGTGCACTGGTGCGGCACCTGCGACGCCTGCCGGCGCGGGCTGGTCAACCATTGCGCAAGCATCGAAGAGCTGGGCTTTACAAAACCTGGCGCGATGGCCGAACGCATCGCCGTCAACGCCAAATACGTTTACAAGATCACCGAGATCGCCGAACGGCTCGGCGACGAAACAGAAGCGCTGGCGCTCGGTGCAATGGTCGAACCGACTGGCGTGGCCTACCACGCCATGTTCAACCGGTTAAACACCTGGAAGCCAGGCGCCTACGTCGCGGTGTTTGGCGGCGGACCGATTGGGCTGGCGGCCATCGCGCTGGCGCGCGCGGCAGGCGCATCGCAGATCATCGCGTTCGATATCTCGGCCAGCCGGATGCGCACGGCGCAGACGCTGGGCGCGACCACAGTGTTGGACCCGCGCGGTGTTGATCTCAATGAGACGCTGCTCACGCTGACCCATGGTCATGGCGTCGACATGGTGGTCGAAGCGGCTGGCGCACCCACGCGCACGCTATCGCCACTGACGCGCGGGCTGGCCGTTGGGGCGAGCATCATCCATATTGGACGTTCCGAAGCTCCCACGCCGTTGACGTTGGAGGCCTATCAGGTGCGTGGCGTGCAGCTGGCCGGGTCGCTGGGCCACAGCGGGCACGGCACGTTTCCAAACGTGATTCGCCTGATGGCGTCCGGTCGACTGGATATGCGCCCGATGGTCAGCGCGCGCATGCCGTTGCACGATGGCCTGGCCGCATTCAAACGACTCGAAAGCCGCGAGGACGCCAAGATCCTGCTGCTGCCGCAGTAACGCCTACAAAAGGAAACTGTCAGGAAATGTCAGCTTTTAGCCACGACTCAATAGGTGGACTACACCTTGAGGTGTAGTCCACCTCCCGCGCAGCGCCGCCTGCCGCTGTTTCAGACGCTGGCGTATTGCATCGGGTTTATCGTCGTTGGCATCTGCGCCGGGCTGCTGGGGCCGTCGTTGTCCAGCCTGGCTGCGCATACCGGCTCCACGCTCAGCGCAATCAGCGTGATCTTTGTGGCCAGCGCGGTCGGCCGCATGATCGGTTCACTGAGCGCGGGCTGGTTGCTCGACCATACGCGCGGGCACCCGTTGATGGCGGCCGGTTTTGTCTTGATTGCGCTGGCCCTCGGGCTCATCCCGGCCGCGCGCTCGTTGCCGGCGCTGGTCGGCGCCTGGCTGTTGTTTGGAGTAGCGATCAACTGCGTCGATGTGTGCACCAACACATTGATCGTGCGCGTGCACGGCGACAAGGTTGCGCCATACATGAACACGCTGCATTTGACGTTTGGCATCGGCGCGTCATTTGCGCCGTTGCTGGTTGGCCGCAGCCTGGCATTGAGCGGTGATGTTTACGGCGCGTACTGGCTGGCCGCCGCGTTGATGCTGCCGATGGCCATCTGGCTGCTCCGGTTGCGGGATCCGGTCGGACGCGAGCGCACCGGCGAGCACGCCGAACCTGGCCTACCTCGCCGGCATATTTTGATCATGGGCCTGTTCTTCTTCTGCATGGTGAGCGTTGAGATCATCGGCGTTCAATGGCTCTTCAATCTTGGATTGGCGCTGGGCATGTCGCGAGAAACCGGCGCGCCGTTGCTGGCGTCGACGTTTTGGTGGACGTATTCGCTCGGCCGACTGATCGCCGTGCCGCTCTCGCTGCGCGTCAGACCCGGGCTATATCTTGCGCTTGACCTGGCCGGCGCCTGTCTGTTTATGGCGCTGTTGCTGGTGGCGTTGCTGATGACAAATGGCGTCTGGCTGGTGTGGGTCAGCGTGATCGGGCTGGGCCTGGCGATCGCCTCGGCGTTTCCAAGCGCATTGAGCTATATCGGCCGTCGCCGCAACCTGAGCGGCGCAATCACTGGAGTGCTGTTTGCTTCGTCAAACCTGGGCGCGATGGTTGCCCCGTGGCTGATTGGTCAGCTCGTTGAAACACAAGGCGCAGTCACGCTACCGATCATCGGGCTAACGTTGGCGATTGCGGCGTTGCTGATGTTGTGGCTGTTGCGGCGCACGTTGCGATAGCCCTGCGCGGCCGCGTTACACTCGCGGCATGTTGCGGTTGACCATGTTGGGCGGGTTCGAAATTGTCGAAGCGGGTCAGGTGTGTGTGGCGCTCAACACGCCGGCGATTCGCGCGCTCCTTGTCTATTTGATCCTGAACCGCGCGACGCCGCAGCCAAGACAGCGCGTGGCGTTTGCGCTGTATCCGGATAACACCGAACGTCAGTCGCAGACCAATCTGCGCAAGGTGTTGCACCGTTTGCGCGCGGTGTGGCCGACGATGGATGCGCACATTGGCGTCGATGCGCTCACGCTGCAGTGGCGGCCCGAAAGTTGCGAAATCGATGCCGATGCGTTCGAATGCGCGCTGCGCGAACAGCGGCTCGCGGATGCGCTCTCGATCTACGCCGGCGACCTGTTGCCAGATGACACCGCAGAGTGGATCGTGGTCGAGCGCGAACGGTTGCGCGGGTTGTATCTGACGGCGCTGCACACCCATGCGCTGGCGCTTGAGACGACCGATGCCAGGCGCGCCCTCGAGTTCGGCGAACGGCTGGTTCGCGCTGAACCGCTGCGCGAGGACGCCTATCGCCTGCTAATGCGCCTGCACGCCCGCGCCGGCGACGAAGCGGGTATCGCTCACGCCTTTCAACGCTGTGAACAGGTGTTGCGGGAGGAGCTGGGAATCGCGCCATCCGCCACAACCTGCGACGCCCGCGCAGATGCCTTTGCGTTCACGCGAACTGCGCCACGGCGCGCGCGCGCCGGTACGCGCGGGGCGCCGGAATTTCCCGCGCCGTTTGTCGGGCGCGCGCGCGACTTGCAGGTTTTGGCCGAGCGTTTGAAAGACCCCGCCTGCCGCCTGATCACCATTCATGCCCCCGGCGGCATGGGCAAAACGCGCTTGATGAACGAAGCCGTGCGCGCGCACGCTGCATCGTTTGCCGATGGCGCGGTGTGGGTCTCGTTCGAAGACACGCGTGAGCCGCGCCTGGTTGTGCCGCGCATCGCCGAAGCGATCGGGCTGCCGCTAAATGCGACTGACACCCCGCTTGATCAGCTGTGCGCGCATCTGCGCGATGCGTCGCTGCTGCTCGGGCTGGACAACGTCGAGACTGTGGCGGCCTGCGCGCCGGAGCTGGCGGCGCTGCTCAAATCCTGCCCGGGTCTGCGCATGCTGACGACCGCGCGCGAGCCGCTGCGCATCTCGTGGGAGTGGATCCACGATCTCGCCGGTCTGCGCGACGATGCGATCGCGGTCTTTGTGCAGGCGGCACGCCGGGTGGATCAATCATTCATCTGCGACTCGGAGGCCGAACGAAACATCGCGCGCATTGCGGTCTGCGTTGAAGGCATGCCGCTCGCCATTGAGCTGTCCGCGGCATGGTTGCGCGAGTATCCGCTTGCGATGATCGCATCCGAAGTCGAACGCAATGCGCTTGCGCTGCATTCGCCATTTGTCGACACGCCAGAGCGTCAGCAAAGTGTGCATGGCGTTCTGGCCTGGACCTGGGCGCGATTGTCCGATGCCGAGCGCGACGCGATGCGCCGGCTCTCGGTATTTCGTGCTGGCGTTCATCTGGATGCCGCCGCGGCCATGCTCACGCAAACCGAAGTGCAGACCGAAGCACTGCTGCGACGGCTCAGCACGCGGCTGTTGATCCGGCGCGACGCCGTCGACACCGTCGACGGACGCTATCGCATGCACAGCCTGATCCAGCAGTTTGCTCTGCAAGACCTCGCGACGCGGGGTGACGCTGACGAGACGCGCGCGCGTCACTTTGACGTGATGCTGGCACTGGTGCTCAAAGCGGAGGCGCAGTTCGCGTCCAACGATCTCGAACAGAAACGCGCTGTTAGCGCCCGCCTGCGCGACGAGTCCGACAATGTGCGTGCCGCGATTGAATGGTCGCGCGATGCCTGGCCAGAGGCCGGGCTTGATCTCGCGCAAGCGATGTTTGACTTTTGGCTGCAAAGCGGCCATGTGTCTGAAGCACGCCACGTGTTTGAAACCATTCTGGCGCGCACGCCGGCTGCCCCTTCATCGACGCGCGCGCGGGCGCTCACGCGTCTGGGCGTGCTTGCGATGTTCGCCGCAAATTATTCCGAGTCACTGGCACTGCTCGAACGTGCGCGCATTACGTTCGTCGCCATCGGCGATGCGCGCGGCTCCGCCAGACCCTTGTGCAACATGGTCATTGCCGCGCGACATCTCGGCGACTATGCGCGCACGCTGGCGCTCAGCCAGGAGGTGTTGCGGTTGCTGAACGCAGAGCACACCGATCCCGGGCCGGGTGACGCGCTCATCCCAGTTTCAGTTGTGCATCTGAATAGCGCCTTCGCATTGAACGCGCTGGGTGAATTTGACGCTGCGCGCGCGCGCATGTCGCGCGCGATGGCGCTCTTCAAACTCGCGCCGGACGCTTACCACTTTCATACCGAGCAGGCCAGCGTGGGCGCACTGCTGCTCTTTCAACGCGACTATCGCGGTGCGCTGGCCACCTATCTGAAGTGCATCGCGTATTGCCTGCCGATCGGCGCGCGCGCGGTGCTGGTGGTCTGCTTCGACGGCTGTGGCGGTATTGCCGCGGAGACCGGGCAGGCCGAAGTCGCCGCGCAGCTGTTTGGTCTGGCGCACAGAATGCGCAACGAGCTTGGCATCGCGCTTCCGCGCGCCAACCCGATGTATGAGCGCAACCTGGCCGCCGCGCGCGCTGCCCTGTCTCCTGTGGCGTTCGACGCTGCCTGGACTCGCGGTTTGCAGAGCACTGATGCGGATGGCGTGACGCTGGCGCACGGCATCGTGCTGGCGGAACGCTGACGGAACGCAGGTCATCGTATTTTGTTCGCGTGAGCCAGTCAGCAACCGAGCTTGTGATTGTCATCCGCCTTTGGTCGGAGTCAACCGGCGTGGACCAGCGCGAGTGGCGCGGCACGCTGCAGCTCGTTGGCGCCGATCGTCCGTCGCGCGCCTTCCGCAGCCGAGAAGGGTTGCTGGCGTTGCTGGACACGCTTGTGCCCGAAATCACGACACCCACTACAACCGGAGATCCACAGCCATGAAGACCCAGTCAATCCTGCTCGCTGCCCTGTTGGCGTTTGCGGCGCTATCGCACCTGCCGGCGGCGCTTGGCCATGCCAGTGCCAACAGCACGCTGACCGTTACAACCAACAAAGACCATGCCGATCTGGTGACACCGGATGCGACCAGCGACGGCGTCTGCAACGACACGGTCAGCACGATTACATTTGGCATGATTACGATACCAGTGATTGGGTGTTCGCTGCGTTCGGCGATCAAGACCTCGTTTGAGACCCCCAGCAACGACAGCGTGGTGTTTAGCCCGCCGCTCAGCGGTACGGTGATTGCGCTCAAGGGCAACGCGGTCAATTGGGCGGCCAGCGGTGTCGATGTCGACGGGCAGAGCCAGAACATCGCGATCAGTGGCGCCGGGATGACCGCCGGACAGAACATGCTCGCGATCAGCGGCAGCGGCAATACCCTGCGTTCGCTCAGCCTGACTGCGGCGCGTCAGCATGCCGTTCTGGTTGGCGATTCGTTTGGCGTTGGCGAGGGCAACAACAACACCCTGCGGCAACTCCAGTTCTACGGCAACATAAACGGCATCGCGGTTTCGGTAGTGGGATCGGGCGCCGGCGGCGGGCAAAACATGGTGATTGAAGAGAGCGTGTTTGGCCGGCCGACAGGTTCGGTGTGTGAACCCGAGCGCGCCAACTCGGTCGGCATTCGCGTTGGCAGTGGCGCTGCTCGCACGCGCCTGTTGTCCAATCAGATTTTTTGCAGCGATGTCGCGGGTATTCAGGTGTTCGACGCTGCGACGACGGGCACGGCAATCAGGTCAAACAATATTGGCAATGGCCTGGTTGAATCTTATCAATGGGGCAATGGCATTGGGGTGCATTTGCAAAACGCAAAGATTACCCGCATCGAATCAAACTACATCCGGAGCAGCATCGCGAGCGGCGTATACATTAATGGCGCGGGCACAAACGACATTGTGCTCTCTGGCAATACGTTGGGCGACATACAGCGCGACACGCCCGTGCCGCTTGCGGGCGAAAATGGCGGCGATGGCCTGCTGGTCCAGGCTGTGCCGGCTGCAGCCATGACGGTATCCAGAAACGCGATACAGGGCAATGGCCGGGACGGCGTGCGCATCGAAAACGCCAGACAGATCACAGTGACCGAAAATATTGTCGGTTATGACGAGGAGGACGGCGTAACCTTCCTCGCCCGCAATATCAACGGCGTTTCGTTGCTTGGCGGCGCACAGCAGGTGCGCGTATTGAGCAATACGATTGCGTATAACGAAAACGTCGGTGTGCTGATTAGCGGCGAAAATAGCGATGGCAACGGCGTGGCTGGCAACCGCATCCACAGTCAGCAAAATACCGGCCTGCAAATCGACGGTGGCGCGGATTTCAACGCGATCGGCGCCGAGTCGTTTAGCCTGCTGGGTATCGTCGGCGTGTCTGGCAATGCGATTTACTCAAACACGCGCGAAGGCATTTATATCACCAACCTGAACACAACAAACAACCTGGTCGTCGCAAATCGGATCGGTTCGGCCGATGCCGCAATTCGCCCAAACGGACTGAATGGCATCGTCGTCGCAGATCTGGCGTCTGGGACCTTGATCGGCGGCAACGTGCCCGGGCTTGATTTGCGCAACTGGGTCGGCGGCAATGGCGCCAATGGCATCCTCATCACCGGTCGGGCGAACAACACAACCGTGGTCGGCAATGCCGTCGGGGCGGCGCCGGATCTCTGGGGACCGGTCCCCAACGGCGCGGATGGCATCCGGCTGATTGCCGGCGCCAACAACAACAGTGTCGGCGGGCCGATGGAAGCCGATCAAAACACGATTGCGAACAATCTGGGTGATGGCATCGCGCTGATCGATGCGACCGTCACCAACAACAGCATCGCGGGGAACCGCATCGCAAAAAACTCAGGCAACGGCATCGGCATCTACGCCGCAACCGCAAACACGCTTGGCGGCACACTGGCTGAGCCGCTCGAGGTCCATGCCAACGTGCTGACCGGTGTTTATCTTGCGCTTGGCGCTTCCGGGAATGCGCTGTCGAACATAAGCGCGGATGAAAATGGCCACTACGGCCTGCTGCTGGACAACAGCACCGGCAACACCCTGACCGCCGTCAGCGCGGATTTAAACGGCTACGACGGCATCGGCGAGCGCAACGGCGCAACCAACAATGGCTGGAACACACTGATGACCGGCCAGAACGGCGGGCTCGGCATCGACAAAGACGCCAACAACGACGCAGCTAACATCGCGGCTGCCAGCACCATCACAATCACCGCGTTTACCCCGGGCGACGGCGCGATGACGCTTGGCGGACTGGCCGCGTTTACCAGTTATGAGATCTACGTGGCTGAGCCTGATCCCAGCGGCTATGGCGAAGGCGCGCGCGTGACGCTGTCGTTTAGCACCGGCGCTGGCACCTCAGCCAATGTAACGATCCCGGCGGCTGACCGCGTGGAGAATTGTTTCACCGTGCTCAAAACCACAGTGCCATCGAGCGAGTTCAGCCAGACCTATTGCCGCCTGACCCCGCAAGCCATCGCGTTTGCGGCGTTGCCCGATCGCACACTGGCCGAACCACTTGCGTTTACGGTGTACGCCACCGCGACCAGTGGCTTGCCGGTCGCGTTTGCCAGCCTGACGCCGGCCGTCTGCACAGTCACCGTGGGCGGCGCCGTCAGTATTCTTGGTGTCGGCGAGTGCGCCATCGATGCGGATCAGCCCGGCAACGCCACGTTCGGCGCGGCTGGCACGATCACCCGTCGGTTCGGCGTCACCAAAGCCAATCAATCGATCGACTTTCCAGCGCCGGCGGATCGTCCGTTTGGCTCGGCTGCGTTTGCGCCACCGGTTAGCGCCACGTCCGGTCTGGCAATTGCGCTGGCCAGCACAACGCCCGGCGTTTGCACCGTCAACGGCGCAACAGTGACCTTGCTGCACGCCGGTGTCTGTTCGCTGATCGCCAATCAGCCCGGCAACGCCGCCTACAACGCAGCCATGCCGATCGTGCACAGTTTTGACGTCACGGAGGGCACGCAGACCGTCACATTTGCCCAGCCGGCCGATGTGCTGGTGATCGCGCGCGGCGTGACCCTCAGCGCCAGCGCCAGCAGTGGACTGGCTGTCACGTTTGGCGGCGGCACGCCCGGTGTGTGCGGCATCGATAGCACCGGCCGGGTGACGGTGTTGGGGCCAGGCAACTGCGCGGTCACGGCTGCGCAAGCCGGCAATGGCGACTATGCCGCCGCGCCACCGGTGGCGCGTACGTTTGCCGTGCGCCGCGCGGTGCTACTGCCGCTTGCAATTCGGCAGTAGAGGTAAAGCATTGGCCAATACGCATCTGCAGGCGAAGGCGTATCGGCCAATGCTTTACCCCAACATGGCCATCCACACGTCGCCAATGCCCGGCCGCCATCTGGGTCCTTGCTATCTTTCCTCCATTACAATCCCTCTTAACAACTGCCCAGGCATTCTGCCCGGGTGGATTCATACGCTTTTTGATCCGGACCCTGCCGTTCAAACGCATCCGGATTTTTTGCATCGCGATCGTGTGTGTTAAGTGAATCGGTGAATCTTTTGTCAAAGCCGCGCCAGCCGGGCGTTGCGCGGCAGGTGCGGCTTTGACAAAAGACCTCTTCGCTTGACGCGCGCAAGCACAACACAACATGAGTGAAGAGACATTGACACCACCGGCGGTCAAAGAACCGTCGATGTTTGATTCGCCAGAATGGACTGGTATCGAAATCGCCCCACCCAAGCCTGATCAGCGCGAGCCGCTTATCGGCATCCGCTTTCAGGCCGTCGGCAAGGTTTATCACTACAACGCAACCGGGTTTAACGATCTAAAAGTCGGCAGCTGGGTGATCGTCGACACCGCGCGCGGCCGGCAGATGGGCCAGGTCGCCACGCTCAAACCGCCGCGCACGCACGGCGGGCCATACAAGCGCATCGAGCGCATGGCGGGCGGCCGCGACATGGCGATGCGCCATTTCTATGAGCAGAAAGAGCTCGAAGCGATGATCGCCTGCCGCGCCGAGAGCGCCGGTCTGCGCCTGCCGATCAAAATCGTGCGCGCCGAGTATGCATTCGACGGCCAGACGCTGACGTTTTTGTTCTCATCCGATCAGGAAGACCGCGTCGAAGTCGGCGAATTGCGCGACCGTTTGAGCCACCTGTATCGCGCCCGGCTTGAGTTTCGCCAGATTAGCCCGCGCGAGGTCGCCAAGATTTTGGGCGGCATGGGCGCCTGCGGCATCGAAGAGCGCTGCTGCTCAAAGTTTCTGACCGAGTTCAGCCCGATCTCGATCAAACATGCCAAAGAGCAGAACCTGAGCCTGAATCCGCACGACATCACCGGCATGTGCGGCCGGCTGCGCTGTTGTCTGGTGTTCGAGTTTGAGCAATACGTTGCGGCGAAAAACACGTTGCCCAAGCTCAAAAGCATCATCGGCACGCCGTCTGGCGAAGGCAAGGTTGTTGAGTTGCTGCACCTGCGCGACAGCGTCAAGGTTCGCATCGGCGAAGGCATGGACGCGCGCGAGCTGGTCTTTCATCGCGAACAGCTCACCCCGCTCGAAGAGCTGCGCCGGCTGCAGGAAAAAGCCATGAGCGGCACCTGCGACAAACACGAGGGCGGCGGTTGCGACTGCGGCAAGAAGGGTCCACGGACTCAGCCGACATCGACCGAGGTCGGCAGCGTGCCGATTGAGGGCGCGACACCGGTCTTCAAACCGCGCGATCCCGAGCGTGATGCGCAGATCAAAGAGCGCCAGCAAAAGGTGCAAGGCCCGCCTCGAAGAGAAACAGGTGCGCCGCGATGCGATTCGCAAGCAGCTCAAGGCCAAGGCCCAGCTGCAACAAAGCGGCCAGACCGATGCTGGCGCGTCGCCTGCGCCCGCCGCATCGTCGAGTGAACCCCGTGAACCGCGGCCGGACCGCGGCCCCCGCCCGGAGCGCCCAAACCGCGGCGATCGCCGCGATCGCCCGAACCGCGATAGCCGGCAGGCTCGGCCGCCGAGCACGCCGGGCCAGCAACAACCGCGCCAGGAGCGCGGGCAGCAGGCCAGCGGGCAAAGCCAGGCTGGCGCAAGCACGACGGGCGGCGCAAACGTCAATCAGGAGCGGCGGCGCAAGCCGCTCGCCCGCCGCCGCGACAATCGCCCACTGCGCGCGCCGTGGTGATGCGCCATCATCCGCACCCCCACCATCCTCCGATCCAAGCTAAACGCAAATTTGTTAAGCGCCCGTCTGTAAATGTTGGGCGATTTCAGTACCCCGCGCCGAGCGCGGGGTATGCATTTTGAGAAACCACCATGAACATCCTCGTTGTTGTTGCGCATCCGGATGACCCGGAGTTCTTCTGTGGCGGCACGATCGCGAAGTGGTCGGCCGAAGGCCATCACGTCACGTATGCGCTGGTCACCGACGGCAGCAAAGGCACCGACGACCCGACGCTCAGCGCCAGCCAGCTCGCCACGCTGCGCCAGACCGAGCAGCGCAACGCCGGTGCGCAGATTGGCGTGACCGATATTCACTTTCTGACGCACGTCGATGGCGAGCTCAACAACACGCTTTCGCTGCAACGCGACGTAGCGCGGCAGGTGCGCCGCTTTAAACCCGAGATCGTGGTGACGACCGATCCTCAAACGCTGCACTATGGCGCGTTGCGCGTCAACCATAACGACCACCGCGTGATGGGCATGGCGGTCTGCGACGGCATCTTCCCGGCTAGCAACAACCGCATGTATTTCCCGGAGCTGCTCGGCGAGGGGCTCGAGATGCACGGACCGCGCGAGCTGTGGTTCGCCGGTGCTGTCCAGCCAAACCATCTGGTCGATATCACGCCGCACTTCGACGCGAAAATCGCCGCGATAAAAATGCACGTCTCGCAGGTCAAGCAACCCGATCAGGTCGGCACACGCGTGCGCCAGGGCATGGCCCGTTTTCGCGCCGATGGCAGCCTCTGGCTGGCTGAGGCGTTCCGGCGCGTGGTGCTTTAGAAGAAAGTGCTTAAAGTGCCTGAGGTGCTTAAGGTTGTTGTGCCTGCAATGTGCGCATGAATAGGCCTGTTTCCTCACCTTAAGCACCTCAGGCACTTTAAGCACCTTAAGCACTTTCTTCCTCTCATCCCCCCTGCGTATAATCCCGGCCCTATGTTGAATACATTCCTGAGCATCGCTCAGATCATTTTGGGCCTGGCCCTGATTGCCGGCGTGCTGATTCAGAGCAAGGGTGAAGAATTGGGCGGCATTTTCGGCGGCCAGCAAGGTGTGTATCAGACGCGCCGCGGCGCCGACAAGCTGCTGTTCACGATCACGATTTTTGTCGCGATCGCGTTCTTTGCGCTCGCGATTGCCAACGTCGTGTTAAGCGCCCCAGTGTAATTTTTACGTGCGAACGCTACGACTGCCGCTGATCCTGCTGGTCGCGGGTGTGGCGGCGATTCTGGTATTCGTTTATCAATTCGTTGTGCCCCGCAATACGGTGCCTGTGCCGGCGCCCGGCGGCACTTACAGCGAAGGCGTGGTTGGCGCGCCTCAGACCATCAATCCGTTGTTGTGTCAGTCGACCAGCGTGGACAATGATCTGTGCCGGCTGGTCTTTCGCGGGCTGACGCGCATCGACCCGGCTTCGGGCGAGGTTGTACCAGACATGGCCGATATCTCGGTCGACAACAACCTGGCCTATACCGCGCGTCTCAAAGCCGATAACCGCTGGGAAGACGGCACGCCAGTTTCAGCCAACGACGTGATCTTTACCGCAGGATTGCTGGCCGACCAGAACTTTCCAGGCGATCCGGCCCTGCGCAGGCTCTGGCAATCGGTGCGCGTCACCAAGCTTGACGAAACCACGGTGCGTTTCGAGCTGGCCCAGCCGTTTGCGCGTTTTTTGGATTACACCTCGATCGGCCTGCTCCCGCAGCATATTTTGTCCGGCACAATTGCGGCCGATTTGCAGGGCTTGCCGTTCAATCTGCAACCGCGCGGCAACGGCCCCTGGCGGGTCACTGATGTTGCGACGCGCGACGGTCGCATCTCCGCAATCACACTCGAGCCCTCCACCAGCTTTTCGGGTGTCAGGCCAAAAATCTCGCGGCTGATCTTTCGCTACTATGCCAACACGCAGGGCATGATCGACGGCTATCGCGCCCGCGACATCGATGGCATGGCCAACCTCTCGGCCACCGATGTTGACAAGGTCAATGCGATCGACGACATCACGATTTATGCCGCGCCGCAGGCACGCTATGTCGCGATGTATTTCAACTTGCGCAAAGACAGCGGCGCGCGCGCGTTATCCGGAAAACCCGTGCGTCAGGCGCTCATGTATGCGCTCGACCGCGATGCTATCGTGCGTGAGGCGCTGGGCGGGCGGGCCACCGTGGCAAACACGCCCTTTGTCCCGACCAGCTGGGCGTTTTATCCAAAAACACTGGCCTACGGTAGGGATCTGGAGCGCGCGCGCACGCTGTTGCGCAATGCCGGCTACGAACTGCGCGCGGCATCGACCTCGTCCGAGGCGGTCTGGCAAAAGAATGGCGAGCCGATCGGGTTTACGCTGGTCACGCCGGATAACGATGTGATGCAGACCGTGGCGCAGCTGGCTGCAAAACAGTGGCGCGAGCTTGGCATTCAGGTGACGATCCAGCCGGCGCGCAACATCCAGCGCGGCGCGCTGCAACCCCGCCAGTTCCAGGTGGCGTTGATCGAGACGCTAGTCGATGGCGACCCGGACCCCTATTCGTTCTGGCACGGCTCGCAGAGCGCGACCGGCAAGAACTTCACCGGCTGGGACAACAAAGAAATCAACGATCTGCTGTTGCAGGGCCGTGGCACCGGAGACCGCATCTTGCGATTTGGCCTGTATACGCGCTTTCAGGAAATCTTCTCCGATGAGTTGCCGGCATTGCCGCTGTATTACCCGGTTTATCACTACGCGATTTCGACGCGCATCAAAGACGTGCAGCTGGGCGCGATGATCTATCCGAGCGACCGCCTGCGCACACTGGATGTCTGGCTGAGCAACACCCGGCGCGTGCTGCCTGCCGAAGCGACGGCCGAGGCGATCATCCGCGCAACAACGCCGCCCTAACGTATGAGCATCTTTGAAACCGACTCCCGGCTGCCATTTACCGGCGGCATTCTCGCCATTTTGTCGGCGCTGATCGGCGCGGCCGCGGCGGCGGTTGGAATCTATCTTGCGCCGCTCTCCGGATTGACGTTTGTCCTTTTGGTTCTGGCGCTGGGATTTTTGGGCGTGGTGCTCTGGTTGAGCTGGCAGCTCTACGGGTATCTCAATTCAAGCTATGCGGTCGATCGCAACGCGTTTGTCATCCGCTGGGGGGTGACGCGCGAGATCATCCCGATGGGCGATGTGCAGCGTGTGATCGCGGCCAGCGAAATCGCGCAGGGGCTGAGGCTCAGGCGCATCCCTTTGGCCGGCTGGTGGCGCGGCACCGGTGCGCATCCGGCGCTTGGCACGGTGTCGTATTACGCCACCGACGCGCCCGACAAGCAGATCGTGGTGGTGACCGCCGATCGCAATTTTGTAGTGACGCCCTACGACGCTGAGGCTTTTTTAGACGCTTTCAAAGCGAGATTTGAAATGCAGCCCACGCAGCCGGTCGTGTATTCCCGTGTTACGCCCAATTTTTTGGAGTGGGCGTTCTGGAGCGACAAGATCGCTCAGTTTCTGATTTTGGCCGCATTTGCGTTAAACTTAGGGGCGTTCGGCATAGGTTTGTTCAGATTTCCGGACGTGTCGGGTCAGGTTCCTCTGCACTTCGACGCGCGCGGCATGGCGGACAGGCTGGTGCCCAGAACACAGTTGTTCACACCGGCATACGTTGGATTGGCATTGTTGATCATTTCTGTCGCGCTGGGGTTTGCGTTGTATGGACGCAAAGAACGGCTGTTGGCCTATTTGGTATGGGGAGGCAGCATGGCCATTCAGGCTTTGTTTGCAGTCGCCATCATCACTGTGGGCTTTTCAAGTTAGGACGATTCTTCTAATCTATCGACGATGTCGCTACCCGCGCTGAGTGCGTGGATCGCTGATATTGACATTCGATGTATCGAGAGTCACTGAAACACATGATTTTGGTTATTGGATCTTCCGGTTGCATCGGCAAAGCCGTGGTCGACCGTCTGGTCTCTTCTGGTCATCAAGTCAAATGTCTCTGGCATTGGGGTCACTGGCATGCCGTGCCCTCTGGCGTCCACATTGGTGGCGGCGACGTCCGCAACCAGGATTCGATCGTTGATGCGATCAAAGAGGACGGCGTCGACACCGTCATCAACCTGGCCTCGATTCGCTTTGAAAATGCCGAAGAAAGTTTTGACGATGTGCATGTCGCAGGTATGCGAAACGTGGTCGAAGCCATGAAACGCGCAGAGATCAACCGTCTGGTGACGATCGGCTGTCTCGGCGCCGAAGGCCGTTCGCCGTTCCCGCGCCTGCGCAGCCTCGGCCGGGCTGAAGATGTCGCGCGCTCCAGCGGGCTGAATTTCACCGTGCTCAAATCCGCCGCCGTATATGGTGAAGGCGATTGGCTTACATCCTGGCTCGGCGGCGTGGCCAAAGGCATGCCGTTTGTGATGCCGATCCCGCACAGCGGCGACACCAAGCTGCAGCCGATCTGGGTCGGCGATGTGGCCGCCTGCGTCGAGCGTTGCCTGAATTTGCGGCAGACATTTCGCCAGAGCGTGTCGATTGGCGGCCCGCAGTCGCTCACGATTCACGACATCGCCTCGACGGTGCTCAAAGCCAGCGGCAAACAGCGCAGAATCATGCGCATCCCGTCGTCGTTTACAAAACAAGCGCATTCGCTGCTTTCGCGTTTCAAGGGCGCGCTCAGCATGGACGAACTCGAATCGCTTTCATATAACCGCACCACGGATATCAGCAGCGTGCACCGCGTGTTTGGTTTTGCGCCGGCAAAAATGCAGATGAAACTGGCGCACCTGGCGCCCGGCTACACACCGCCGCCGCCGCCGATCACCTTCCGGGAACAGCCGCGCTGGAATTTGCGGCAGCGCTTGCTCGGACGCTAACCGCGCAATCTAACGACATGCTCGGGAAATCACTGTGCCCGCGCCTTGGCGCGGGTGATGTCGCGATAGAACTGTTGCGCACGTGATGAACGGCGCCGAATGCCCCAAACCGCCTTGAACACAAAAAACTCAAACACGCTCTTTCTCGTTGTAGCCGCAGTTGTCGTGCTGAGCGCTGTCGCATTTGCTGCGTTTTCGCTTGGCCGCCGATCGCAGGATGCCGGCGTTGCTGTGGCGCCAACAGCGGCCAGGGTTGCAGCTGGAAACACCGCCGACAGCGTTACGCCTGATGGTGTGGCGCCGGCCGGCACAAAGACGCCGCGTCCGAAACAGCCAACGCCCGCCGTCAAGCCCACGCTCAACGCGATTAAGCAGGCTGAGGCCGAACAGCAAGCCTACAAAAAAGAAGGCGCGGCGACCCAAAGCCCGCCCGCCGCCAAAGCTGGCACGAGCCTGGTCATGCGCGATCAAAGGATCTACGCGCTGGATGGTTCGCTGGCCTATGAAGGCGATATCGATCTGCAACCGACGTTTGACCGTATCGCCGCCGGCAAAAAAGACCGCCATCGCAACGACGGCAGCACGTTCGGCAATCGCGAGGGGTTGCTGCCCCGCAAACCGCGCGGTTACTATACCGAGTGGGTCATCCGCACAAAGGGCCTCAGCGATGTCGGGCCGCAACGCCTGATCACCGGCCGGGATGGCGAGGCGTATTACACACCCGATCACTACGTCACATTTGTTCGCGTCAAGTAACGGCGGCACGCACTATGTCCAACACCATCACATCCGAACAGGTGATCGCCGCCGTCGGCGCGATCACCGCCGCAGACGCGCCCGCGCGCCAGCCGTTGCCAAAAGCCGTATTGCGGTCAAGCGCCTTGCGCGAAGCCCTGCGCGCGGATGGCTGGTATGTCGCCACGCTCGACCGCGCGCCGGTCTTTAGCAAAGATACGCTGATGCACGCGCTTTATCAGAGCGGCGAATACCCGGCGCACTTTGGCTTTAACTGGGATGCCTTGCTGGATGCGCTGCGCGATCTCTCCTGGCTCGCAGGCAAGCGCGGCATCGCGCTGGTCTGGCGCAACCCGGGCGTTCTCGAAACGCGCGCGCCCGAGGCCTATGCCACATTCCTCGAAATACTGGATGAAGCGTGCGCTTACCGCGCCGAACAGGGTTTTGAGCCGTTGCGCGTGCTGATACCCGAGACGATAGCGCTGGCGAGTGATTGACAGCGCGCAGGCTCGTCGTCATGCAGCATGCAGTCGCACGGGTTAGGCTGTGGCGATGCATGCGTCGCTGTTTCGCTATCTGGACGGCTGCACAAATCTGCAACCGCACACGTTTGAGGATTTCGTCATCACCGCGATAACGGGCGGCGCGAACAACAAGCTCTTTCATGTCACGCGCGGAGATGCGGACTTCGCTGTCAAATTCTCGCTGCGTGACTGGCGCGACCGGGCCGGCCGCGAGCATCGCGCGTTGTCGTATCTCGAACATACGCTGCCGGGCATCGCGCCGCGCACATTGCTGCTCGACCGCGACACCTACGCGAATGCGCTCAACGTGCAAACCTGGTTGCCCGGCACCCCGCAATTGGCCGCGCCGACGACAGAGGTTGTCTGGCGCGCCTGGGCCGCGCATCTCGCTGCAATTCACACCATTAAGGCCACTAGCCCCGGCGCGCGCGAGTATGTGCTTTCTGATACTACTGTCATGATGCGCAGCGCCGACGACGGATTGCATCGCTGCATCAAACGCCAGCTCGATCTTTTTCCAGCCGAGGCGCACTCGCCCGAACTGCTTGATCTGCTGGCGCGTGCCGAACACGCGGCCTGGCCGCGGTGGCCGACCCCGCCCGATGTGCTGTGCCGCGGTGACGCCAACGTGCGGAATTTTCTGCTGGACGCTAATGGAGATTTCGCATCGGTCGACTGGGAATACAGCGGCTGGGGCGACGGCGCCTACGAGATCGCCGACATGATTGCGATGCCATCGAATCAGGATGTGCCGGAGTCCGGCTGGAACACGCTGATCGACGCCTATTGCGCGCTGCGCGGTCGCGATGCCGAGCAGCGCATCCGCGTGTATGCCGTGCTGATGTCGATCTGGTGGGTGGCGCGCTTCGATCGCCTGCTGTATCAAGTGCCGCGCGGGCTGGACGAACGGCTGGTCGGCCGCCCGGCCGACTGGCGCGACACCGCGCTTCAGCGCAGGGCTGCCAGTTACGCGCGCGCGGATGCCGCGCTGCGAAATTGCCGGTAGCGGTCCGGGGGGGTATGCAGAGCAAGGGCAAAACGCAGTGACTTGAGCAGTTGATTCAATGCAATGCATACTGTGCCCATGTCAACTTCTCGCCCCGATCACCTTTTGGATTGCCGGCCCAGCATCGAAGGCCGCGTGGCGTTTGTCACAGGCGGCATGGGTGGCATTGGGCGTGCGTGCGTCGGCGCATTGCGCGCGCATGGCGCGCATGTCGCCTTTACGTATGCCGAAGGCCATGAACAAGACACCGCGGTCAGCGCGCTGGTTGCCGCGGATCCCGAACATCTCTCGGCCCACGCGCTGGATTTGCGCTCCGCCGATTCGATCAACCGCTGCCTGGGGCACGCCATTGACCGCTGGGGCCGCATCGACATTCTCGTGAACAACGCCGCAGTTGGCAGTGCCACCGTTGCCGGCTACGCCGATGGTGCGCCTGAGCAAGACTCGGTCATGCTCACGATCAATGCCGACGGCACGCTAAAAATGTGCCAGGCATTTCTCGCAACTTTGGGCGAATCTGCCGATGCGCAGCCGCGCAAGATCATCAACATCAGCTCGGTCGGCGGCGGCATTCAGACCTTCCCGGGCTTCCGGCTGTCCGACGGCATGAGCAAGGCCGCTGTCGCCTTTCTGACGCGTCAGCTGGCCGCTGAACTGACGGACACGCGCGTCGATGTGTTTGCGATTTGCCCGGGCGCGACAAACACCGCCATGTTTCAGGCCAGCACGCTGAATTCCATGACGCCGACAGAGCGCGACGCGTTCACAAAATCTCTGCCAAAACACCGCCTGATTGAGCCGGCTGAGATCGCCAACATCATCGTCTTTCTCGCTTCAGGCTATTCAACGCCGCTGCACGGCGCGGTGATCGACGCTTCCATGGGCCTTGGCGTGCGGCCCGGGCTGATCACTGAGCGTGCGCACTAGTAATGCCAGACCTGATTCCAGGCGGTCATCCAATCTTTGGCTTTGCTGACGACCTTGAGCGGTTCGACGATTTGCACCCCGTGCCGGCCGCGAAACTGTTCGGCCGAGTCGACTGTGCCGAGATCGATCGTGATCGTGCAGGGTTTCGCCGGCACATACGGTTTGACCGCCTTTAGGTTCTTCAGCGCCACTCGCGCACCGTCTTCGATCATCGCGCGGGCGCGCACTGGCGGGATCTGGCGCGCGGAGTAACGCGTCAGCCCACGCTTGACCGCGACAGTCGTCAGACCGGGTCCAAGCAGATCGCTAACCTCACGGCACGTTGCTTCGTCGCCGGTGGTCAGTAACACCGGAACGCCATAGTGCCCGCACAGCGCGGCGTTGATGCCGCTTTCGCCGACCAGCACATCATTGAAATACAGATTGCGCCATGTCGTGGTTGAAATCGTATGGCACAACACGCCATCCGGTGTGCCGGCGCGCGCGTGCATGCCGACCAGCAAACACGCATCGCAACCCTTTTCAAGCAGCTCGGTATAGCGTGACCAGGCGTGATGCGCGACCCAATCGCAGCCTGGATCAAGCGCTTCCGGGATCAGAGAGTTAAACGTCCAGCCGCCGCCCGCGCCGTGGCAGTCGACTACCACGATCTCGGTCGCGCCAGCCGCGCGCGCGCCGCGCACTGCGGCGTTGATCTCCTCGGTATACAGCCGCCGGCCTTCTTCATACATCGGCGCGCCGCCGTTAACCTGCTCCCACACCACAATGCCGCTGACGCCTTCCATATCGGTCATGATCAAAACTCGCATGCGTATTTCACCTCACTGCGGACTATACGCGAACGGCGATCTGTTGGCCACAGCCACTAGACGGGAGCAGAAAAAGAAGCCACGGATTACACAGATTTGGGACTCTTCCGGCGAGAGCGTGCGCAACTTGCCGATTACACCAAGAATGGCCAGAAATCCGAAAAAACGTTGGCCTACACGCCGAGTATCAGCAAGCAGCACGCTTTCGCCGGAAGAGCCCCAAATCTGTGTAATCCGTGAAATCTGTGGCTTCTTTATCCGCCTGCGCGTTTAACCGCGCGGATCAGCAGCCGTTGCGGGCTGATCATTGCTTTGGCATACGAGTTTAAGGGGACACCCTCAGGCGGTTTGACCGGCTGCGGTTCATCGAGCGCTTCGATCACAAACCCGGCCTCAAAAAGATCCCGCGTGATTTTTGACAGTGGCCGGCGGTAGTAGCGCACTTTGCCAACATCCCACTCGTCCTCTAGCAAATCGACCGCAAAGTAATCGCCCGACGGCGAGATATCCATGTCGGTAAACGGATGATGGGTCGAAAAAACAGCTGCCCGCCCGGTCGCAGGACGCGTTGAAACTCCCGCAATGTGGGCAACCAGTCGTGCAGATAGTGCAGTACCAGAATGCACACCACCACGTCGAACGACGCATCCTGGGCGAATGTCAACGGCTGCGCGAGATCGGCCTGCAGGACGGTGACACGTTCGCCCGCACGTGCCTTTGTGAGGCGCACAAACTCCGCGTTGAGATCAAACGCGGTGACGCGCGCGCCCTGTTCGGCCATCCAGTGCGCATAAAACCCTGGGCCGCAGCCGGCGTCCAGCACCGATTTGCCTTGAACCGGCGGCAGGTTGCGCAGGACGCCCGGGCGTTCGAAATAGTGCGTCCACGGCTTTGCTTCCTGACGTTCCGCATATTGTGCGGCCATGTCATCGTAGCTTCCACCTGTGTGCTCAGTCATGCCGCGATTGTAACGAGGACACGCTGTGCAGAGCATTCCATGGCGTGTGGGTCAAGTACACTCGTCTGATCATGCTGCAGCTATTGAAAAATCGCACGCTCGTCAGTTTTGCTCTGGCCCATTTTTGTGTTGACATGTGCTCGGGCGCGCTGGCGGTGTTTGTGATCTATTACGCGCGCTCGCTGCAGCTGAGCATCGCGCAGTCGGGCTTTGTCATCGGCGCATACACGATCGTGAGCTCGTTGACGCAGCCGTTTTTTGGCTACATCAGCGATCGGTGGGGCGGGCGCTGGCAATCGGCGGCCGGGCTGGTCTGTATTGCGGTGTTTCTCGGGTTGACCGGTTATGCACCCAGCTATCCGGCGCTGCTCGGGTTGGTCTGCATGGGCGGTATTGGGTCGGCCATCTTTCATCCGCACGGTGCCTCCGGCGCGCGCAAGGCTGAGCCGATCCGCAAAACGCTGGCCATGTCGGTGTTTATGCTGGGTGGCAACGCCGGTTATGCGCTCGGGCCAGTGTTGGCGGCATTTGCGATGAGCCGGTTTGGCGATCATGGCTCGTTGATTGTGCTGGCGTTTGGCCTGCTGTTGACGCCGGTGGTCGTGATCTATAGCACGCAGCGCAGCGCCGCCAGCGCGAACACAGCCGGCAATCAAGCGGCTTCCGCCCCTGCAACTGTTCGCTATGGCGCGCTTGCGATGATCATGCTGATGCTGGTCATGTTCTTTCGGGCCTGGACATCAGCCGCGACCACGGCGTTTGGCCCGACGTATTTTTCGCGCATCGGCGGCTACGATGTCGGCCAAGCCAGCGCGATCGTCAGCACCTATCTATTTGCGCTAACCGCCGGCGGCGTGTTGGGCGGCATTTTGGGTGATCGGCTCGGCGGCCTGCGAGTGTTGTTGACCACGCTGGTGTTGTTTGGACCGTTTACATTTCTGATGTTCTGGTTGCAAGGCCCGGCTGCGCTTGTCGCTACAGTGCTGGCCGGGTTGGTCGCTGGCGCTTCGTGGCCGCCCTTGCTGGTGATGACGCAGGATGCCATGCCCAGGCGATCCGGCGTGGCCTCGGGTCTCGCGCTCGGCGCGGCGTTTGCGATGGGCGGGATCGGGGTTTCGATCACCGGTGTGCTGGCTGAACCGACCGCGCTGGGTCTCGCCGTGGTCATCCCGTTGCTGGGGGTATTGCCGCTGATCTCGGCCGTGCTCGCGATTCGTCTGCCCGGCGGGCGCGTGGCAGCCGCATCCAGTGCCGATGCCGCACTGAGCCGCGCGTGATGCGCGGCAAGACGCTGCCATCGCCACGTTATTTACGTCTTTGCGTCTACCTGCAGATGGTGCGCGAGAAAGCGCGCGGTGAGCGTGGGCACGGCTGGATCGCTAAAGCGCCCATGGCCGCCGCCCAGCACGGTGTGAAAATCAACAGAGACGCCGGCGGTGGTCAGCGCATCGCGCAGGATCACGCTTTGTTGAAACGGCACCAACGGGTCGGCGTCCCCGTGCACGATCAAAAATGGCGGCGCGCTCGGGCTGACATAGGTGATCGGGTTGGCGCGTGCGGTTTTGGCCTTGTTGTCCTGGATCGGCCCGCCGATCAGCTCGGACTCGGGTGAATCTGGCGTGTCGTGCGTCATCCCGCCGGGAGGGCGTTGCGCATCCATCAGCAGAAAATCGGTCGGTCCGTAATAGTCGACCACGCATTGCACCGCGCTCGGCTGTTCCAGATGCTCCCCGACATCAAGCGCGCGCTCGTCGCCGGTCACGCCCAGCATCGCCGCGAGATGCCCGCCCGCCGATGGCCCCCAACTGGCGATTCGCGCCGCGTCAATGCCATAGTCCGCCGCATGCGCGCGCAGCCATCGCACCGCGGCCTTGCAGTCTTCGATCTGCGCCGGCCAGATCGCATGCTGGCTCAGGCGATAGTTAATCGATGCGACGGCGTAACCCTGCGTCACATAGTCGAGTGGCAGCGGGTTGTCCGCGTCGCCTTCTTTGCTGCCCATGCGAAATGCGCCGCCGTGGATCCACACGATCAATGGCAAGCGCCCGGCCGGTGGCACCGACGGCAGATACAGATCGAGGTGCTGGCGTTCATGTCCATCAGGCACGTAGGCCATGTCACGAACCTCAGAGACACCGGCGGGTAATGCGGGGATTGTTGCAGACATGTGTTGTATCTTAAGCACAGAACGCGGCAGCTGCTTCCTTCGCCTCTAAGTCGCCTTTATGATGGATGCGCGCGTGTCTGGCAAAGCGTATGCCGTGAGCACTATTGATCCGGAGGAAGCTACAGTTGGACGACATCACCCTGATCAACAATCACGCCGCCGCGTTGTTTCGGCACAATCATGCGAGGCAGTTGCTGACGGTCAACGAACCCGATGGCGTTCACCCGGCGCCGCGATTTTACTTTGGCCGCAGTGCAGCCGGCAATATCTGGCGTTTTCGCGACGATCTGCCGAACCGCACCGTCGATGCGCTTGAGGCACGCTGCCGGCGCGAACCGGTTGCCGCAGATTTGCGCGCCCCACCCGTGTTTTTGGCCGACTATCTCGCGTTGCTTGGTGCAAAAAATTATGAATCCGGCCCAGCCTATGTGTTTGAGTCCTTTCGGCAACCCTTGCGCGAGGTGCTTGTGCTCACGCCGCAGATGGCTGACCGGCTAGACGGTGCCTTTCGTGATTTGCGCGCGGAATTGCCGGCCTGGCAACCGTTTTGTGCGCTTGCGGTTGACGGGCAGATCGTCTCGGTCTGCCGCAGTGTGCGCATTACTTCTCAGGCCCATGAAGCCGGCGTTGAAACGCTGGCGGCGCATCGAGGCAACGGCTATGCCTGCGATGTTGTTTTGGCGTGGGCCAATCGCGTGCGCGCACTTGGCGCGCTGGCGACCTACAGCACTGGATGGGACAACGGTGCGTCGCAAGCGCTCGCAAAAAAGCTGAATCTGCGCATGTATGGCGCGGATTTTCACATCGATGAGTGAACCGCAGGCGCCACCTGGTTTCGCCTGAGCGCATCGTGTGTGGCGCAGTCGGCAAAACTAAGCCACACTCCCAGCATATGAGCACTCAGTCGAAGCAAATCCCCATGCGCGCTGTGCCAGGATACTTTTCGAGCACAGCTGGCATTCAAATCGCGATTCAAACCAACGCCGATGCAAGCGACGAAGACTTGCAGTTTTTTGAACAGCTCGGTGTGGAGTGGGCCATGGTGGGGATTCGCCACCCGGAGCAACACACCCAGGATTTTTACAAAAGCCTGGTCAAACGCTTTGGCGAACACGGCCTGAAAATCTATCGCATCACAAACCTCGGCGTGCACAACGTTCCGGAGATCACGCTGAATCTGCCGGGCCGCGACAAAAAAGTTGAGGAGTTTAAACAATTTATCCGCAATATTGGCGCGGCCGGCATCAAATACAACACGTATGCGCACATGGCCAACGGCATCTGGTCGTCCGGGTCCACCAAGGGCCGCGGCGGCATGGATGCGCGTCGGCTCGACATCAACGACGCGGTCGGGCGCTGGGTCGATCAAACCTATTCGGGTGAACTGACGCATGGCCGGGTCTATACCGAGGAAGAGTTGTGGGACAACTACGCGTACATGATTCGCCAGGTCGCACCGGTGGCCGAAGACGCCGGCGTGCGCATCGGCATTCACCCTGACGATCCGCCGGTTTATGGGCTGGGCGGCATTCCGCGTTGCATGTTCGGTAATTTCGCCGGCTACAAAAAGGCCATGGAAATCGCGGATAGCCCCAATATCGGCGTGTGCCTGTGCGTCGGCTGTTGGCTGGAGGGTGGCGAGGTCGGCATGGGCGTCGGCGTTGTCGACGCGATCAAACATTTCGCCGCGCAGGGCAAGCTTTTCAAAGTGCACTTTCGCAATGTCTCGAACCCAATGCCGGAGCCGTGGGTCGAGACACTAATCGACGACGGTTATCAAAACATGTATGCGGTTATGAAGGCGCTGCGCGAGGTCGATTTCGACGGCTGCGTCATCCCCGATCACATCCCGGCCATGTTGGGCGGGCCGCGCGTGGGTGCCGCCTACTCGATCGCCTATATGCGCGCGCTGATCCAGGCGGTGAACAACGAAGCCCCGCCGCGTATAGTTTGACGCATGACAGTCTCCAACCGTGACGAACGCCCCGGGCCCGAAATCAGCACCCGCAGCAGCCGGGTCGTCTATCAAAATCGCTGGATGACGGTGCGCGAGGACGGCATCGTCCGCGCGGATGGCTCGACTGGGATCTACGGCGTGGTCGATAAGCCGGATTTCGCAGTCATCGCCGCCATCGCCGACGGCCAGATTCATCTGGTCGAACAGTATCGCTATCCCGTCAGAGCGCGCTACTGGGAGATGCCGCAGGGCTCCTGGGAAGCCGGAGAAATCGACCCGTTGCAGTTGGCGATCGCGGAGTTGCGCGAAGAGACCGGGCTGCGCGCCAAAACCATGCTGCACGTTGGGCACATCTTTCAAGGCTATGGCTTTTCGTCGCAGGGCTACAACGTGTATCTGGCGACTGATCTTGAGCAGCGTGAAGCCGCGACGGAAGCCGAAGAGTCGGATCTCATCGCGCGCGCGTTTTCGCTCAGCGAATTTGAGCGCATGTTGATCGATGGCACGATCAAAGACGCCACCACAATCGCGGCCTATGGCCTAATTCGGCTCAAAGGCTTGATCTGAGTCACTAACGCATAGAGAAAAGAAGCCACAGATTGCACAGAAAAGAGCTTTCCGTGCAATCTGTGTAATCTGTGGCTTCTTTTTCTAGCGGCTCATATGCGGCAGTACGCGCTCGGCGAACAACAGCGTGCCGTCAGGATGCGGCGCATCGGCAAAGTTAATCGACAATCGATGCGCACCCTGGCGCACAATCGGCAACAGCGCCTCGAGGATCTGATCGGGTGTGCCCGCGAAACCGCCTTCCAACGGCCGCGCAAATGGCTGTGTTTTGAGCGCGTCCAATTCAGCATCGTTCCTGGCGATGAGCACGCGCACGACCACGGCTTGTTCGATTGTGTCGTAGTCGCGACCGACCGCGGCGCAGTGTTCGCGCAGCACGGTCTGCTTGTGTGCATAGGTCTGCAGATCGCTAAACACATAGTTCCACCAATCCGCGTGTTGCGCCACAACGCGCAGCAGATGCTTCTCACCTTTTCCGCCAACCATCACCGGAGGCGCCGGATTGGGTCTCGGTTCGCAGTGCGCGCCGGCGATCTGGTAATGCTTGCCCGCAAAGTGCGCTGGCGCGTCACGCCACATCGCGCGGATCAGCTGGATCGCCTCGGCCAACTGCTCAATGCGCGTGCCGGCAGGCGGAAAAGGCCAGCCGTAGGCGCGGTACTCCTCCTCGTTCCAACCCGCGCCGATGCCGAGCACCAAGCGGCCGCCTGAGATCGCCTGCATCGTTGCGGCCATTTTGGCCAGATGGGCCGGATTGCGAAAGCTGTTGCACAGCACTTCATGGCCGCACAGTTTGTCCGGATAACGGCCGAGCGCATAGGTCAGCAGACTCCAGCCCTCGGCCACGCGGTTGTCCGCGTATTGCACATGATCCGGGAACCAGAGTGCGTCGTAGTGCCCGGCGCACTGATCGAGATACGTAAAGGTGTGCTCCACCAACCGCGACCAAATATTGATCCCAACAGGGACGTGTGTCATTTTTGCGATTGCCTCACTCTTCTTGTGTCACGTCGAATAGCCGCGAGCATCGCCTGCGGTCCGTGATTCGTGATTGCCCCGCAGACTATCCGTGTTTCGAAGGGAAGATAGCACACTCTCGCACATATACTCAAGGCATGTCAACGTCAACCGTTCCTGCGGCGGGTGCTGTGATCTACGCAAAGGATATATCGCGCGTGGCTGCGTTTTACGCACAGGCGATCGGATTTGTTAACACGCACGCGGAAGATGGGTTTATCGTGCTTGAGTCCGCTGCGCTGCAGTTGGTCATCGTCGCCATGCCCGATGACATTGCGGACGAGGTCGAGATCGCGACACCGCCCGTCAAACGCGAGGAGACGCCGATAAAATTGTCGTTGCCGGTCGCGGCGATTCAGGACGTGCGCCTTAAGGCGCCTGCGCTGGGCGGCGGGCTCAACGGGCCAGAACGCGAGTGGCGGTTTTTCGGCGCGCGCGTGTGCGACGGATTCGACCCGGAAGGCAATATTTTTCAAGTTCGCGAAAGGCCATAACGCTGTGAATGACATCAACGAGCGCTTTGCTCAACCCGCGCTGAACGGCGCGCTGGCGTGGTTCTGCGAGCCCAAGTCATGGTCGATCGACCGCGCCCTGGGTTGTCTGTGCATTGTGACTGACGCAAAAACCGACTACTGGCAACGCACGCACTATGGCTTTCAAAACGACAACGGCCACTTTTTGTTTGCAAACGTCGAAGGCGATTTTGTCATGACGACCTGCGTCACCTCGCGGCCGGTGCATCAGTATGATCAGGCTGGGTTGATGGTGCGGCTTTCGGATGCTTGCTGGATCAAAACCTCGGCCGAGTTTGAGCCGCATGAACCGAACCGCCTCGGCGCAGTGGTGACGAACGCCGGCTATTCGGACTGGTCGACGCAGCCCCTTGGCCATGATGTGCGGACTGTGTGGTACCGCGTGCGTATCGAAGGGCCGGACTGCATCGTGCAGTCGTCGTTTGACGGCGCAACATGGCAACAGATTCGCATGGCACACTTGCATGACCTGCGTCCCAACGTGCCGGTGCAATGCGGGTTGTATGCCTGCAGCCCGGTCGACGCCGGCTACGAGGCTGAATTCAAATTCCTGACGATTCAATCCGGGCGGCTCACTGAATAACCGCCTCAAGGCAGGCACTATGGTAGATCTGCAATATGTTATTCGGCTTGCAACGCTGCTGGATTGCGGGTTGATGGCCGGACTCTTTTCGCGTTCTCGATCGCGGTCATGCCCGCGCTGCGGCAGTTGCCGCCGCCGCAGGGCATTGAAGCGATGCAGCGCATCAATGTGGCCATCGTCAACCCGATATTTTTGAGCGTGTTTTTGGGCGCCGCGCTGGGTTGCGTGGTGACGATTGTGCTCGCGCTGATGGACACATCAAAACCGGGTGCGTTTCTGGCGATCGCCGGTGCGGCGATTTACTTGATTGGCAGCTTGCTGTTGACGGCGGTGTTTCACATTCCGCGCAACAACGCCCTGGCGGCGTTGTTCGCAAGCGCGCCTGGGAGCGCGGTGATCTGGGTGCGCTATGTTGCTGAGTGGACGCTCTGGAACCATGTGCGCGGGCTGGCTGCTCTGGTCGCAACCGCGCTATTGGCGATTGGGTTGCGCTAAGCCCCAACGCCCGGAACATCGGCCAGCGAAAAATAGACTGGGATGCCGCGCGCATGGGCGATCTTGACATCGTTGTCCGCGCCGGCGCTTGCGCCTGCGAGGCGCAGCACAGCGTCACAACGTTCGAGCAGCCGGTGGGCAACCGGGTGAAAGATCTCGTCATACAGCGCATCTCCGATCGATGCGCCACCGGCTGCGCGCCAGACCGGCAACGCCACCCACTCTCCGATCATCGGCACATGACCGGCGCGAAACAGCGCATACGACACCGCCTCAAGATTGCGCAGATTCGCCGCCATTTTTGCCGAATCGTCGCCAGTTCCAGAACGATAGGGCCCGGCGATCAGCACCATCATTGAATTTGCTTGATTTTGCATGAATATTCCTGTTTCACGAAAATACACGCAAAAACACGTAAAGTCAAGCATAAACATGCATTCGATGCTAAGATCAATACATGCTGACGCCGCGCCGAAAGCAATTTATTCTGGATCGCCTCAAGCGCGATGGCCAGATCATCGCCACGCAGTTGAGCGAGGAGCTGGGCATCTCCGAAGATACGATTCGGCGTGATTTGCGCGAACTGGCGGCCGAAGGCGCCCTGCGGCGTGTGCATGGCGGCGCATTGCCGATCGCGGCCGCTGAAGCCGATTTCGCGCGCCGCCGCGAGATCGCCGTGCCGGGCAAAGCGCTGATTGGTCGCCATGCCGCTGCGATGATCCAACCCGGGCAGATCGTGATGCTCGACGGCGGCACCACCGCAATCCAGGTGGCACGCCATCTGCCAGCCGATCTGGCCTGCACCGTCGTCACGCACAGCCCGAGCATTGCGGTCGAACTGGCCGCGCATCCGTCGGTCGAGGTCATCCTGATTGGCGGCCGACTGTTCAAGCACTCGGTTGTGAGTGTCGGCGCGACCGCTGAAGAGATGATCAAGCGCATCCGCGCCGATCTGTTTTTTATGGGGATCACCGGCGTGCACGCTGAAGCTGGGTTAACAACGGGTGATTTTGAAGAGGCCGCCATCAAGCAACGACTCAGCCAGCAGGCGGTCGAGACGCATGTGCTGGCGTCGGCCGAGAAGATCGGTGTGGCTTCGCCCTTTCTGATCGCTGAGCTTTCGAGCATCACAAGCGTGCTGACGGATCAGCACCCCCAGCATGCCGCAGTGCGGGCCATTGCAAATGCCGGCGTGTCGATCACCGCGTTGGGGCTGACAGTGAGTGCGGCGGTTCATGGAGTTTCCAGTGAGAATGATCTGGATGGCACAAATACCTCAACGCCTGTGGCATGATGCATTTCTAAACCCATGATGTCTCTATTTCAAATCCCGCCCGCGACACGCTACGATTTGAACTTCACCCTTGGCAAAATTCCGGTGAGGATTCACCCGTTTTTCTGGCTGATTACTGCGCTGTTTGGATTGTCCGGCGGCTTGCCTGGCCTGCTTGTCTGGATTGTGGTGGTGCTTGTTTCGCTGCTCGTGCACGAGCTGGGTCACGTGCTGATGATGCGGCGCTTTAGCGTCCCGGCCAGCATTTTGCTCTATGCCAGCGGCGGGCTGGCCATTCCGGAGCCGGTCTGGTGGGGCGGTGTGGCTGATGTCTCGTTGCGCCCGAGCGAGCAGATCCAGGTGTCGCTGGCCGGGCCATTTGCCGGATTTGCGCTGGCTGCGCTGACGCTGGGGCTTGTCGCGCTCACTGGCGGAACGATCGGCGCCAATTGGTTGCTTGGGTTTATCCCAGTCCCAGTTGCCCGGTTGCCAGAAGCCGGTTGGGTGGTTAATGCATTTATCAGCGCGTTGCTGAGTGTCAATGTGTTTTGGGGCCTGTTGAATCTGGTCCCGGTCTATCCGCTGGATGGCGGGCAGGCCGCGCGCGCGTTTCTCACGCAACTTAACCCGGGGAACGGCATACGGTTCTCGCAGCAACTCTCGCTTGCGGCCGCGGTGCTGATGGCATTGCTCGGGCTGGTGTATTTTCGAAGCGCGTATCTTGCGTTTATGTTTGGCTTTCTGGCGTACGAAAGCTATCGCGCGCAGAGCTATCGGTTTTAGGGGCTGCTGCTCCCGTTTAGCACGGCCTGGCATTCCTGCCAGATCTGTGCGACGAGCGCGCCGGCGGGCTGCACGGCGTTAATATCGCCGACCCCGGCGCCGGAATAAAGGCACATCTCGTTGATCATGCCGACCATGCCGATTTCCGGCGGCGTGTCTTCATAGCGCAGAACGACATCGCCGTTGGCGCGCCGCGCGATCACATCATCTTCACCCGGGCGGGAACCCCATTGCGGACAGCCTGCAGATTCCCACCGGTCGACTGTCGCGTTGCGCAAGATGCGTTGCGGCGCGCCGGCCCAGCCGCGATCAAAGCACAGGGTATGCACCGTGCTGTGCGCCGCCGCGTCAACCAAATTTTGTTTGTAGACCGCGTGTGCCAGCGACTCCTCCGACGCGACAAAGCGTGTGCCCATCATGGCGCCTGCCGCGCCCAGTCGCATCATGCCCGCCATCGCCGTTCCGGTGGCGATGCCACCCGCGGCAACCACTGGAACCGGGCCGGCCGCCGCCACGATTGCCGGCAAAATCTCGGTCAACAGGCGCGTCGCCTGCACATGCCCGCCCGCTTCGATGCCCTGTGCAATGACAAAATCCGCGCCTTGGTCGATCGCCTGGGATGCGCCATCCGGCGTGGACACCTGCACGCCAAACCGCGCGCCAAACGAGTGGACCAGCCTGGCACGGTCACCGGGTAACCCCCAGGAGAATGTCACGACCGGCGCGCCAGCCTCAAGCGCGGCCGCAAGACCTTCGCACGGAAACGCAAGCGCAAAATTGATAAAGAAGGGCTTGTCTGTGCGCGTGATGATCTCTCGCGCGATGTCACGCAGGCCGTCCGGCGGCGTCCATGTTCCGGCGATGCCGCCCAGTCCGCCCGCGTTTGCAACTGCCGCCGCGAGCAACGGGTTGGAACAACTGCCGATCGGCGCTTGCAGGATGGGAACCCTCACCCCCAACAGGTTTTCAAGCGATGTCTGCATATGCGTACTCTAAGTGATTCCTCGCAAAAGATTGATTGGCAGAATCGTATTCACCCCCGCGGAGCGGGGGGATACGATTCTGCCTGGTCAACCCTCTGTGGGGAACCACTTAGGGCGATCTCTCCAATTCTGCAAACCCTCTTGCGGGCCGAGGGCGCGAGGCTATGATGCCGCCATGGCTGAACTCAAATTTATCCAACCGGCCGGATTGACGCGCCCACCGATGTATTCGCATGTCGCAACCGCGCGCGGCGCAACGACGATTTACATCTCCGGCCAGGTCCCGCAGGACGCCGATGGCACTCTGATCGGGCCGGGCGATCTGCGCGCGCAGACGGTGCAGGTGTATGAAAACCTCAAACATGCGCTGACAGCGGCTGGGGCGTCGTTTGCCGATGTCGTTAAACAAACCACGTTTGTCGTCGGTTATCAACCTGCATTTCGCGAAGTGATCGCCGAAGTGCGCTTGAACTATGTTTCACGCGAGCACCCGCCGGCCAGCACGCTGGTTGGCGTGGAAGCGTTGGCGCAACCAGGGTTCATGATCGAAGTCGAGGTCATCGCGGTTGTCGACTGACGCCATGCTGCCGAAATATGCGTTGCTGGAGATCGAACGGCGGTGGCTGGTGACGTCGATTGACGCGCATGTGCTGGCCGCATGCCCGGTCGTTGAGATTGAGGACCGATATCTGCATGGCACACGGCTGCGGCTGCGCGCGATGCGGCAGCCGCACGCGCCGACGGTGTTCAAGCTGTGCAAAAAATACGGCAAAACCAACGCGCATGCCGAACCGATCACAAATCTGTATTTAGGCGCTGATGAATACGCAGTGCTGGCCAAGGTTCCGGCTGCGCGGCTCTGCAAACGCCGCCATGCGCTCGACGGCGGTTCGCTCGATGTGTTTGAATCACCGCACACCGGGCTCATGATCTTTGAGCGCGAGTTTGACGATGAAGCTGCCGCGCTGGGCTACACGCCGCCAGTGTTTGCCGGCGCCGAAATCAGCGGTGATGTGCGCTACGCCGGCGGTGTGCTGGCTGGCATATAGGCCGTTGGCGACGGCGATCCCAAACCCAAAAGGCGCAATCGACGCGAAGATTCTCTGCAAACTTATGGCGCCGTCAGGCTGCGCATGCACGCTTGACCGCTTGGCGGTATAACCCGACGAATCTATGAGCATCAAAACCATCGCGTGCATTGGCAGCGGACAAATGGGCCCTGTCATCGCGCAAACAGCGGCGGCGGCCGGATATCGCGCGCTTGTTGTGTGCCGGTCTGAAGCAGCCGTTACCCGCGCGCGCGCGCGCGTCGCCGCCAACCTGGCCGCCATGCAACCGTATGGCCTGATCGACGACGCTGGCATCACTGCGCTGTGGGAGCGGCTCGAGTTTCACGTCGGCATGCAGGCTGCCGCTGCGGCGGATCTGGTGATCGAAGCCATCACCGAGGACTTGGCTGAAAAACAGCGACTGTTCGCCGAACTCGAGACGATCTGCCGCGACGATGCGATCTTGCTCAGCACCACCAGCGGCATGCGCGCAACCGACATTGCCGCGCACGCGCGGCTGCCTGGTCGCATCATCGTTGGGCACTACTGGAACCCGCCGCATCTGCTGGCGTTGGTCGAGGTCGCGCCGGGACAGCACACAGAGTCAGCCGTAACCGACGCTGTCATGGCTTTTCTGCGCAGCACCGGGCATGCGCCCGTCCTGTGTCGCGTCGAAGCGCTCGGGTTTGTGGCAAACCGGCTGCAGCACGCGTTGTGGCGCGAGGCGATCGCCATCGTCGAGCGCGGAATCGCCACGCCGGAAGAGGTCGATGAGGCCCTCAAAAACAGCTTTGGCGCGCGCACGCCGGTGCTTGGCATTTTCGAGCACCTCGATCTTGTCGGCGCGCAGACCACGTTTTCGATCCATTCGTATCTGCTGGCTGACCTCGATGCCCAAACCAGCCCCAACCGTATCCTGCGCGACAAGATCGAACGCGGGGAACTCGGCGCGGCCAGCGGTGTCGGGTTCTATGACTGGTCGAAGAAGAGCGCCGCCGACGTATTGCGCGCGCGCGACACGCTGCTGCTTGAGCTGGCGCAAAAACGCAAAAAGGCCTGATGCATGGCATCTCCGATTCGATCTGCTGCTGACGCAGATACCCGCGCGATCGTTGCGCTGTTGACCGAAGGTGGCATGCGCACCGAAGACATCGGCGCGCCGGGTGTGCATTTCTGGGTGGCGGAGAAAGCGGGCGCACATGCCGGCTGCATTGGGCTGGAGCTGCCGCCGGTTGCCAATGGCTGCGCGTTGTTGCGCAGCGCCTATGTCCGGCCGGCTGCGCGCGGTGCGCATCTGGGCGAACAATTGCTTGCCGCGTTGATTGCGTTTGCACGGACACGCACTGTGAACTGGTTGTATTGCTTCAGCGATGGCGCTGGCCCGTACTGGCGTGCGCGCGGCTGGGTCGAGTGCCCGGTGCCAGAGTTGCTCGGAGTGCTGGGCGACGCGCCACAAAGCCTGCTGTTTGATCGTCTGGGCTGGCTGCCGACGGAGATCGCCTGGCGTTTTGTGATCGCAGACGATATACGCGCGGCATAGTAATCACACACCGCCAGCCGGGTCCGCAGGCCGTAAACGGCCATGCTCAGATACGAAGCCCTGGGCTGATGGCAACAACTTCCGCGCGTGGCGGCCGTTTTAGCCGGCAGTCACACAACGACGCCAATCCTGTGAGCGCTGGCATGCAGCCCAGGGCTTCGTATCTGAGCATGGCCGTTTACGGCCTGCGGACCCGGCTGGCGCAAGCATTGGCTTCGCTACATGACGCTCCCCTTTTGAAAAATGCACCCGTGTTGCGTGCGTTGCAAACCGCTGTGTATGATCGAGCCTAGCTTGCGCGCCTCAAAAAACGCGCCAGCCAGACGCCGCGCGGAATCGCCACAATGCGAAACTGCCATGCTGTAGACGAGATACGATGACGCCAACTGTATTGCTCCAAGGGTTGTTGCTCACCAGCTACGGGTTTTTATGCGGCGGGTTGTTTTTCGAGCGCCTGATGCTGGGCTCGGCCAAAGTTGCCGCATTGTTTGATGCCTCGCTAACGGTGCGGCTGCGCTGGCTGTCGCGCTGTCTAATCGCCGCGGTGCTGCTGACTGTCTTTGCGTATATCGCCCGGGTCGAGACATTTAACGACCAACGCTGGCTGTGGCTGACATGGCTGCGCGTGGTGGCGCTCATTGCGCTGGTGGTGTTGCTGCGCGCGCGGCAGCACAGCGGCTGGCTGGCAATCATCCTGTGCCTGTGCCTGCTCGCCACCCAGAGCCTGCTCTCGCGCAGCGCCTTGTTGCGCGAGCCGATCCTGCCGGTCTTTGGCGATTGGCTGCATACCGTGTTGTTCAGTTTTTGGATCGGCAGTGTGGCCAGCCTAGCTGTGATTGTGAACAGCCTGTCCGCCAAGTCAGACGGTGCGGTGCTAAGGGCGCTGTCGGTCGCGGTTGATCGCTTTAGCCCGTTTGCGATGTTTTGTGTGGCAGGCCTGGTGCTCGGCGGTGTGGCGCAGGCCGGTCATTTCATCAACTCGCTCGACGAGTTGATCAGCACCAGCTACGGCCGCGCGCTCGTTGCCAAGCTTGTGTGCATCGCCCTGCTGGTCGGGTTCGGCGCCTGGCACCAGGCGCATGTCGCGCCAAAGCTGCGGCGCTGGGCTTTGCTCGGCGCCAAGTCTGGTGTCTCGATCGCGGTTGAAACCCGCCGACTCGGCCTGAGCCTGATTGCCGAAACTGCGGTTGCAGTCGGGTTGTTGTTGATTGTCGGGCTGATCAAGCGCATATGAACCGCATTGCCCTGGTGCGCTTCGTGCTGCTTGGCTTGCTTGCGCTGGCTTGTGGCGCGATTGCCTTGCGCGCCTACTGGCTGGAACGCATTGATGCCGCCAATCTGCGGCTGGATCCGAATGGCCTCAACGCGTATCTGGAATCGTCGCGCCCGCAAACGGCCGCTCGCGTGCTCGTGCTGTTTGGCGATTCGCGCGCGCGGGACTGGCCGGACCCGATGCTGCCGAACACCCTCGCGATCAACCGCGGCGTCAATGGACAAAGCAGCGCGCAGATTGCGGCGCGTTTGCAAAAACACGTGTTGAGCCTGCAGCCGGACGTCGTTGTGATCCAGGCTGGCGTCAACGACTTGCGGCAAATCGCGCAGTTTCCCGAATCTGAAGCCGATATCACCCGCCGCTGCATTGAAAATCTGCGCGCGAGCGTCATAACCTTGCGCGCCCGCAACGTCACCGTGGTGTTGACCACCGTCTTTCCCGCATCGCCCTATCCTTCGATGCGAATCTTTGGCTGGTCCGATCGCGTCGACAGCGCGATCGCAACGGTAAACACCGCCCTGCGCGACATGGCTGCCGCCGACCCCGGCATCGTGCTGCTTGATGCCGCTGCGCAGTTGAGTGAAAACGGCGTCGTCAAACGCACTTATGCGCGCGACATGCTGCATTTGAATGCAACAGGTTACGCGGTGTTGAACGCTGTGTTGCGGGACCATCTGCAGCGTTAGACCGGCAGCGCTTTGAATCGCGCATAAGTGAACCTGTGCCGGAGGCTTCCGACGTTAGGGGTACACAGCTCGTGCGGATGCGTTTCACACTTTTTTTGAGTGAGGCGCCTCTATACGCGGGTCATTTCGCGTCTGACGGCTGCACATGATGTGTGGTTGGTTTAGGGCGATTTCCCTCCCCCCGCCGAAGGCGGGGGGAGGGAAATCGCCGCTCAATCTGCCATAGTGTCATGCGCGATGGACTTGGCCGCAGGTCATGGGCAACTCGAAATGACCTGCGTTTGGCAAAACGTCGTGCCTGTCACGCATCGATCCAGCGTCGCCCCAATCGGCGGATGCGCTCGTAGAAGACCCGCGGCATTGCATTTACAGCCATAATGCCGCGCATGAAGCGACACCCCTGGCACGAAGTCTCACGTGAGCTGGTTGATTGCGCGATGGGCCGCCTTCCCGCCGATCTGTTGATTCGCAACGGGCGCTGGGTCTGCGTGCAATCCGGCGAGATCATCCCGAACACCGATATCGCCGTGCGCGGCTCGCGTATCGCCTATGTTGGGCCGGACGGCGCGCATACGCGCGGCCCAGACACGCGCGTTGTGGATGCCGGCGGCAAATATCTGGTGCCCGGGTTGCTCGATGCGCACATGCATGTCGAATCCGGCATGGTCACCGTCAGCGAGTTTGTGCGCGCGGTTGCGCCGAGCGGAACCACCGGCATGTTTATCGACCCGCACGAGATTGCCAATGTATTCGGTCTGCCAGGTGTGCGCCTAATGCACGACGAGGCGCTGCTGCAGCCAATCAATGTCTGGGTGCAAATGCCGTCGTGCGTGCCGTCGGCACCGGGCATGGAGACGCCCGGCGCCGAGCTGGGGCCGGAGCACGTGCGCGAAGCCATGACCTGGCCGAACATCATCGGGCTCGGCGAGATGATGAATTTCCCCGGCGTATTTCGGTCCGATCCCCAAATGCACGCCGAAATGGCCGAAACGCAGCGCGCCGGCCGCGTCATCGGCGGGCATTATGCGTCACCCGATCTCGGCCTGCCCTTTCATGCCTATGTCGCCGGCGGCGCGCAGGACGATCACGAAGGCACGCGTCGCGAAGACGCGGTCGCCCGCATTCGGCAGGGTATGCGGGTCATGCTGCGCTATGGCTCGGCCTGGTTTGATGTGGCGGCCGGCGCCCGGGCCATCACCGAGCTCGGGCTGGACACGCGCAATTTTTTGATCTGCACCGATGACATGCACCCGGGCACGCTGCTCAAAGAAGGCCACATGGATCGCGTGCTTCGGCATGCGATCGATTGCGGGCTGCTGCCGATGCAGGCGATCCAGATGATGACGCTCAATACCGCCGAGCACTTTGGCGTTAGCCGCGATGTTGGGCAGATTGCGCCCGGTCGCTACGCCGACATCGTGATCAGCGCCGATCTGGCGCAGTTTCGCGCCGAGCAGGTTTTCGCCGCGGGCGAACTGATCGCGCGTGACGGTGTCTGTTTGGTCGACGCGCCGCAATTTGCGTATCCCCCCGAGGTCCGGCGTTCGGTGCATGTGGGCCGGACCTTGCAGGCGGCGGACTTCGGCGTGGCAGCGCCCACCGCCGCCGGCGATTCAGCGACGGCCAACGTCATCGGCGTCATCGAAAATCAGGCGCCGACGCGGCACCTGCGGCTGTCACTCCCGGTGCAGGACGGCCAAGTCTGCATCGACCGCGCGCAGGACGTTTGTCATGTGGCGCTGGTCGAGCGGCATCGCGGCACCGGCGCGGTGGTTAACGGCTTTGTGCACGGCTTTGGGTTTGACAAAGCCTGCGCGATTGCGTCGACGGTCGCGCATGACTCGCATCACATGCTGATCGTCGGCACCGACCCGTCGTGCATGGCGCTGGCGGCCAATGCGCTGGCCGAACGCGGTGGCGGCATGCTGGTGGTGCGCGAGGGCGTCGTGCGCGCGTGCATCGAGATGCCGATCGCCGGGCTGATGTCGGATCAACCGGCGCAGATTGTGGCCGCACAAGCGGAAGCGGTGCTGGCCGAATATCGCGCCTGTGGCTGCACGCTCAACAACGCCAACATGCAGCTGAGTTTGCTCGCGCTGGTTGTGATCCCGGAACTGCGCATCTCGGATCGTGGGCTGGTCGATGTCACGACCTGGTCGTTTGTGCCCGTTGTCGAGCCCGGTTGATTTCGGCGGCGCGCCGCCAAAATCAACCGCCATCTGCCGTCAGTTTTTCTACCCGCACAATCCCAACCGGCGGCGTCAGACGTTGAAATTCGACCTGCGCATAGCTGGCTTCGGCAACACCGCCTGCCACGCTGCACGGCGAATTCTGAATTGCGCGCACCACATCCATCCCGGCGGTTACGCGGCCAAACGCGGCAAACCCCTGGCCGTCGGGATAGCGCGCGCCGCCAAAATCCAGCTCGGGTTGGTCGCCAATACAGATAAAGAAGCTGGATTGCGCCGAATCCGGCGCGAACCGCGACATCGACAGCGCGCCGTCGACGTGCCGCAGGCCGGTATCGCGCGTGCGTTCCAACGCAATGGGCGAAAATAACTGTTCGGCATGCGCTTCGTTGATATCGGCCTGCACGACTTCGATCTTGACCGCCACATTTGGCTGATTGTCCAGCCGGACCGTGCGCCAAAAGCGCCCGCCGCTGAAATAGCCGGCGTCGACATAGCGCAGAAAATTGGCGACGGTGACCGGCGCCGCAGCGTCGTCAAGTTCGGCTGTGATTGGGCCTAGGGCGGTGTCGATTTGAAGTGTGATCATGGTGTTTGCAGATGCACAGTTTAGCCGCGCAGCGAAGGAAATGGGATCCGCGAAACGGCTATTCGTCCGCGCGGAGCGCGGACGAATAGCCGTTTCGCGGCAAATCTCTGTGCGCTCCGCGTACAAATGCTGTTTACAATTGCCAAGAAACATGATGACGAATTGGCCCTTCCCCTGGCCGCAAGATGCGATCGCGCAGTACACCGCCCATCGCGTCGATACACCCCCGCAGATTGACGGCAAGTTGGACGAGCCGTGCTGGCAGCGCGCGCCGCGTTCACCGCGCTTTGCAGATCTGATCACTGGCAAGCCCGCGATACACGACACCCGCGCCGCGGTGTTGTGGGATGACGACTATCTCTATGTCGGATACTGGATCGAAGAGCCGTTTGTGCAGGCCCGGCTGACCGAGCGCGATTCGCTGATTTTTGAAGACAACGATGTTGAGCTGTTTGTCGCCGGTCAGGATGCCTATTACGAGTTTGAGATCAATGCGCACGGCACGATCTACGAAGTCTTTTTTGTCTGGGACGACGCGTATGACCGCGCCGGATACAGTCGCCGGCCGGAATTTGGGCGCGATGTCGCCGGTGCGCGGCCGTGGGGCGGTGTCGGGTTCCCGTCGCATCCGCGCGGCGCGCGCCGGGGCTTCTGGAACTGGGATTTCCCGGGCCTGCGTAGCGCCGTTCATGTCGACGGCACGTTAAACGACAATTCCGATCGTGATCGCGGCTGGACGGTTGAGCTTGCCTTGCCGTGGCGCGGCTTTGAGGCGCTTGCTGCGCCAGACGGCCGCGCATTGCCGCCGCGCGACGGCGATCTTTGGCGTATGGACTTTTCGCGCTTCAACCAATACAAGGCCGCGCCGCCGGCCCAGGATTCAAGTGGCTGGGTCTGGAGCCCGCACGGTGTGTGGGATTCGCACGTGCCTGAGCTGTTTACGCGCGTTGTGTTTTCAACTGTAAACGTCTGAGATAGGGCGGGCAGCAGACGATCGGGTGTGGGCGGTACTCAGACCGCCTACTGCCCACTCGCACCCGCGTTCACCTTCACCAGCGCCTTAACGCAATTCGTGCTGACGCGCATATTGCGGCGGTAGATCCAGCGTGCTTCAACGTTGTTTTCGCTGGGCAGGTACACGATGTACCACTTGGCGTTGAGATCCAGGCCAATCGCGGTTATGGCTGTGCCAAGCGGCAGCTGCGTGATGACGTCATAGTCGAGCCCGGGACCGGTGCGCACGTTTGTCAGCGATACCGAGACTATGGCGTCGCATGAGCGGTTGGTAGGCGAAGCAGCTTCAGCCGCATCCGTGCGCACTAACACTGCGCTCAAAATAGCGGCGCACGTGGCGACGGTTGTGACAGATTTGCGGATGGCTGTGGCGAACTTCATAAATACCCTCTTGCGCAGTCAGACGCTGATGTGCGAATCGGGCTAAAGGGGTTACGGCGGAATCGCATATCCACGCCCAGCATCTCTGGCCCAGAGTCAATCAAACTGTGCTTAGAAAGTGTATGGCGGGTGCGCCACTTGGTCGATCCGTCGTTGGGTGGACATCGAAAATGCCGCCAATTTGTGCCAACTGCGCGGGTGGCGGCGCTTAGAGCGCCGTCTTTTGGCTGAACTCGCGCAGCGCCTCAACACGGGTCGGGCTTTCCTCGAAGATATACGTGATCGGCGTCACGATGACGCCGCTCCCACCGATGGCGCGCAGTTGTTCGATCGCCGACGGTCAGGTTGCTGTGGCTGACCGCCACGCTGACCGAGAACCAATGCGTGCCCGGGTTGGCATCAGCGCTGGTTGGATTTGGATAGATCGGCGAGATCGTCGGGCCTTGCAACCGCCCAACGTTGTCTGCAGCGTGACGCGCTGGCCCACTTCTTCGAGTGATGCACCGCGCACATTGGCCCAGAGCATAAGATTATCTTCTGCGCGCTGATGCGCCTCAAAATATTCGAGCAGCTCGATCGCCACCGCCATCACCTCCGGGCGCGCCAGCGCTGCGCGGTTGGCCACCAGGCTGGCCTGCGTTTTCAGGATCACGCCACCGTCGATCACGCGCAGCCGGTTTTGCTGCCAGCGTGCTGCCGGTTTCGGCGATGTCCACGATGATGTCGGCATAGCCGATCTCCGGCACCACCTCAAGCGAGCCCTTCGGCGTTGATCAGCTCAAACGGCGCCACATCGTGCGCCTGCAAGAAATTTGCGCGTCAGGTGATGGTATTTGGTCGCCACCCGCAACGGCGCTTCGCGCAAGGGTGATGTGCGCGGCCAGCTCGGCGATGGTGTGCACCGGCAGCGCTTCGGGCACCGCGATCACCACGTTGCAGCTGCCAAATCCAAGCCCATCATGCAGCACCTGAACTTGTCGTCCACATTGGCGTCGGCGATCACGTCGTAACCGGTGATGCCCAGATCCACGCCGCCGTTGCTGACGCTGGTGATGATGTCGCTCGGCCGCTGCAAGAGCACGGTCACATTTGGCAGCGCGCCGATTTTGCCGATATAGCCGCGCGCGGCATTCTGCTTTGACATGAAAACCGCAATGGGCCAGAAAGTCAGAGGGTCGATTGCTGCAGCCGGCCCTTGGAGGGCAGCGCGAGTCGGATGTCGGTGCGTTCATAGAGCCCGTATTCTACGGGCAGTCAACGCAGGCAGTAGCTGTTCTTCGCGCGACCACATCCCACGACATCTGGCTGCGCCAGCGCATAGCCGATTCGAATCAGTTTTTGTTTGGCGGCCGCGCGTGCGTGGCAAGCGTTCGATCACCGTCTGCGCCACCTGCCGGCCACACTGCTGTTCGACGCCGTCGCGCTCCCACTAGGTCCCGATGCGCATCGCGTCGCGCCAGGTGTAGAGCTGAATTCTGTCGGCAGCGAGGTGTAATTCGCCACCACGATGTTTGGCAGGGTGCTTTGCAGGTTCGACGATGCGCAGCTTCCAGTTTGCCGTGTGCGGCGCAGGCTGGCGAACCCGAGACAGCCGCACACATCGCTGACCACGCACAGCGCGCCGGTGCTCAGCGGTTCGACCTGCGCGATGCCAAACGGCTCGTAGATGCTCTGGCCAAACTCGAGATCGGTGCCGCGCCGCAGATCGTCAAAGGCCATGTCGGCAGGCATGCTGTCGCCGCAGCGGTCGCGGCTAAAGCCAAACTGGTTGATCAGCACGATTTGCGACGGCGCGTGCGCGCGCGTTAAATTCGCTGAATCGCGCCATAGAGCGAGGCTTCCAGATCGATCAAATCCGGCCAGCCATGGCGGTGTTCGCGCGGCCAGCCATAGCGCTGCATTTGCTGCACATCGCGCCATGGGCGGCCTTCCGGCCGCACCGACGACAGCATAAACAGCACGGCTGTTTCACCACGGCTGGCCAGCAGGCCATCGAGCTGCTCCATCACGCGAATATCGCGCCAGAGCGCCTTGCTCACCACCATGCGCGTGACATGCGAGAACACAGAACGTCGGGCCGGATGCCGGTCAGCGTCTGCGCATACGCGCGCAGCTTTCGCGCCGAAGCTTCGATTTCGGCCAGCGCCACCTGTTTGCTCGGCGTGCCGTTGTAGACCAGATCGATGCGCTTGTGGCGAAACTGCGGCAGCAGAGAAACTCAGCTCGTCTACGACCAGATCGCCCACCGCCAGCACATGGTCGCAGCGCGCCGCGGTGCTGCAGCATATCGTTTTTAAAGTTCCAGGTCTGCGCGCCAAACACGTCTTCCAGATACATGCTTCTCGTCCATCGCGCGCCGCATCACGTTGTAGAACCGCGTGTCGTGGCCGCCATCGATCTCGACAATCGGGCGCACGGTCGCCACTTCATGCGCCACAAATGCCGAATTAAACGCCCGGCCGCGTTGAGCTCCGCGGCATACCAGAGCGGCAGCCCCATAAACTCGTGGCACAGAATCGTGGCCGGCTGCGTCATCGGCAGCGCTTTCCTGCAAAACTCGCGTCAGCGCGGCAAATGCGGGCTCGGCATGCGCCATCGTGGTCATGAATTCGCCGTTGTTCTGGTGCGCGGCCGGAATCCAGCCCGAAACGCTGCCAGACGTAATACTGAAACTGACCAAAGCGCTCGGGCCGAATGTCGGTCGGGTCGACCAGCAGGATCTCGTGTTCGGCCGCGCCAAAACCACGCCTGCCATAGAGCATGCGCACGCTGAAATCGCGCTCGATCGCGCTGAGTTTTGCTTCGGCCAGCGGGCGTGCAATCGCGCAGATGGCCCGTTGCGTAGTAATACACATACAGCCGGTTGCGCGGCGCGAAAAGCCGCTCCATCTCCGTGCTGTTGTTTGTGTTCATCGCGCCGACCAAATGGTGCGGTCGACGGCGCTCAGATACGTGGGGCGCTGAGCAGGCCGTCCAGCACCGCGCCGATGCCGCCAACCTTTACACCCGCTTCGTGTGACGCATGAATCAAAATCATATCAAGTCGATTAAATCACCACGGTGGCGCAACAGCAATTCATGCATGCGCACGATATCGCGCTCGGACAGCGGCGGGCTTTGGGAAAAGCGAAACGCCTCGCCCGGCGTCAGATCCGCCGAAAGCGAGGCGTTGTTTGTCAGAATCGTGGCGCTGCTGCTGCTGCCGCACGTCCCACAGGTCAGATCCAGGGCGATGCCCCGGCCTACGGTGTGCGTGATGCAGACAGCATCGGCCCCAAATCGCGCCGAACACAGCGGACAATGTTTATCGTCCGTGAGCAGGCTGATGAGCTCTTCATCCGGCGTCTGCTCTTCGCCCGCGTTCATGCAATCGCTTGGCAGGCTCAACCGTAATTTTGATTGCCCGGCGATGTCTCCCGCTCTGCGCAGATCGCAGAGCGGGAGACATCGCCCAAACACTTACGGATGGGCTCTTTAAGCAGCGCTGGCCGCTTCTGCCGGCGCCGCAGGTGTTTCAACCGGGGCAGGCGCGGATTCAACGACGCCGTCAGGCATCACGACCACGGTAATGGTTGGGGCAACGTCGGTGGCCAGACGAACCGCCACCGTGAATGTGCCGATCTCGCGGATCGGTTCACGCAGGCCAATCTTGCGCTTGTCGAACTCGGTGCCCAGCTTCTTGCTGAGCTCAGCGGCAATATGCGCGGCCGTGATTGAGCCGAACAGCTTGCCCTTCTCGCCGGAGCGCGCGGTCAGCGTGACGCTGGTGCCGCTAATCACCGCCGCTTGCGCGTCGATGTTTGTGCGATCCTGAGCGCGGCGAACCAGCGCTTTGCTCTTGATCCGTTCCGAGCTTTTTATAGCACCGGCTGTCGCCAGCACGGCCATGCCGCGCGGCAACAAAAAGTTGCGGCCATAACCGTCGGCGATAACTTTGACATCGCCTGCGTGGCCAAGGTTGAACACATCCTGTGTCAGTAGCACTTTCATGACAAACTCCTAACTTGAGCGGCGCCCAAATGGGATCTGGCGGCCGCATATCTTTGTAAGTAAAAGCGCGTGATTATAGCCCAAAAGCGTCTGGCTCTGCCGGCATCTTCGAAACCCGCGCGCTTAGCCACCCAACCGTAGAATCCATGCCTGATCATGATCGCAGTTATCGATTACGGAGCCGGAAACCTCAGAAACGTGTGCAAAGCGCTGGAATTTGTCGGCGCCGAGCTGGTGCTGACCGAAGATGTCGATGTGATTCTGTCCGCCGACAAGGTTGTGTTGCCCGGCGTCGGTGCGTTTGCTGATTGCCTGCAGGGGCTGCAATCGCGCAAGTTGATCGCGCCGCTGCAACAATTTGCCGCATCCGGGCGGCCTTTTCTGGGCATCTGCGTCGGCATGCAGTTGTTGTTTGATGTCGGCGAAGAGATGGGCGCCTGGCCCGGGCTTGGCCTCTTGCCAGGTCGCATCGTGCGCTTCGATTTCACACACCTGCCCGAACCGGCAGCCAAACTTAAGATTCCGCACATCGGCTGGAACCGCGTGCATGGCTGCAACCTGGCGCATCCGGTGCTGCGCCAGGTCATCCCGGATGGCTACGCCTATTTTGTGCATTCCTTTCACGCGCATGTGCCGGACCCGCGCCATGTTGTGGCGATGACGGATTATGGCTACGACTTCCCCGCGGTCGTCGCGAAGGACAACGTCTGGGGCATTCAGTTTCACCCTGAAAAAAGCCAGGATGTCGGTCTGCAGATGCTTCGCAATTTTGTGACACTATGAGTTTTACGATTTATCCCGCAATCGATTTGCGCAATGGCCATGTTGTCCGGCTAAAGCAAGGCGACCCAAACCGGCAGACGACCTATTCGGACAACCCGCTCGCGTTCGCGCAACGCTGGATGGACGAGGGTGCAGCCTGGCTGCATATCGTCAATTTGGATGGCGCGTTTGGCGACGCCGACGGCGCGCGCGCCAATCGGGCGGCATTGCAGGCGGTTGCAAAGGCTGTGCCGGCCAAGATCCAGTTCGGCGGCGGGATTCGCAGCATGGCGGATATCGAAGCTGCTTTTGAAGCCGGTGTCGCGCGCGTGGTGATTGGCACCGCTGCGATCGAGCAGCCCGAGCTGGTCAGCGCGGTGATCGCGCGCTACGGTGCCGAACGCCTCGTGATTGGGCTGGATTCAAAAGAAGGCATGATCGTGACGCGTGGCTGGCAGCAGGACACCGCGCTGACTGCCATTGCGGTTGGCGACGCCATGAAGGCTCTGGGAGTGCGCCATGCGCTGTATACCGAGGTGGGCCGTGATGGCATGCTGAGCGGCGCCGCCGCCGAGCTGACCGCGGCGCTGGCGCAGATCACCGGATTGGGCGTCATTGCATCCGGCGGTGTGCGAAATATCGCGGATATCCAAGAGTTGCTGTTGTATGCGCCGCGCGGTGTGAGCGGCGTGATCGTCGGGCGCTCTCTATATGAGGGCACGCTTTCCCTGCGCGAGGCGATTGCACTGGCAGGGTAGACCCGCTGAGATATCCACGGCGGTTATCCACATACGCAAAACTGCCCAAGGCCAGTGGTTCACGCAGATTACTGGGACTTTGTCCGTATTTGATGCGACGTAAACAGTTATGTCACTTTGAGCCCAGTGGATTCATACCAAAGTCTGAGTTCTGCACAAAACTAAGAAAATGCTTGCAAAACGCGTAATTCCATGCTTCGACGTTGCCAAAGGCCGCGTTGTGAAAGGCGTTAACTTTGTCAACCTGCGCGATGCAGGCGATCCAGTTGAGCAGGCGCAGATCTATAACGATGAGCGCGCTGATGAGCTGGTCTTTCTCGACATCATGGCCAGCCACGAAGGGCGCGGCACCACAATTGAGATGGCGCGTGCTGTCGCTGACAAAGTTTTTATCCCGTTTACGATCGGCGGCGGCGTGCGCGCGCCGGAAGACTTTCGCGCCTTGCTGCTGGCCGGCGCGGACAAGTGCGCGATCAACAGCGCGGCTGTTCACAACCCGAATCTCATCAACGAAGCTGCCAGGAAGTTTGGCGCACAATGCGTCGTTTTGGCCATAGATGCCCGAAAAGACGGGGATTTTTGGCGTGTTTTCCTCAACGGCGGTCGCTTGCCAACCGAGGTAAACGCGCTCGATTGGGCAATCGATGCTGAACAACGCGGCGCCGGCGAAATTCTGCTGACCAGCATGGATACCGATGGCACACAAGATGGATTTGATCTGCCGTTGATCTCAGCCATCAGCAGCGCTGTGAACATCCCAGTGATTGCCTCTGGCGGCGCCGGCACGTTGCAACACTTTTATGAGGCGATCGACGCAGGCGCGAGTGCCGTACTTGCAGCCTCGGTCTTTCACTATAAAACTCTGAGTGTTGGGCAGGTCAAAACCTATTTAGCCTCAAAAGGGGTTCCAATCAGGTTCTGAGCGTCAGGTAGAACCCGTTTAGAGCGTAGGATGTTCGTTGGTGCCTTGCAGATTTTCAGCATGCTACAATCTTTTAGATCAGCCCTAGGGTTTACATAAATACGTCGAGCTCCATCGTGTACGCGTTAGTGAATATGGTCTGGTAGTGATCGTTAAACCGGGGTTGGTTGTCAGTCAAAATACGAAAGCATGTTTCGAGATACGTAGACCGAGACAGTGGAGCTTGTGTGAATTTAGCAACGACGTATTGGTTCGAGGAGCACCGAAATGGGAACGCCTGAAGGTGGCGATTCAAACGAATCGACCAACTTAGACGCTTCACAATCTAGCTTGGCAGATTCGCCGGTCAGTGACCGGATTCCGAAGATATTGTCTGGCGGCGCTTATAAGAAGCGCCTACAACCGCGGCCGACTCTGGCGAAACCGCGCACGACTCTGCTATTTCCAAAAACGGGCAAAGGCTGGATAAAAATGCTCGGTTCTGCCGCAGGCGCAATAACGCTGGCGGCGTCTGCGCTGCTCGGTGTGCGCACGCTCTCTATAAACGGCTGCGACGAGTTTAGCGTCGACCGTCAAACCCTGACCTCGCCCGACGGCTTGAGCGTCAATGTCCGCCCGGAAGCCCTGAGTGGCAGCGTCGGCCTCAAGTTTGGCAGCCTAACACTTGGCGACGCCACAAAAACCGCGGATATCACGCCCGATGCCTTGCCAAAGGCCTTGCTGGCCAGGTCCAAAGTTGTTACCCTGCAAAATTGCAATGCCAAACCGCGCGCAATGACGATCCGCATGATCGCCCCCGCCGGTGAGACCGAGCTCAATAAGCTCGACCTCTATGGCTGGGATAACCAGAAACGCACTTGGAACTGGCTCGGCGGCGAAGTCGATCTGGCCAAGCGCGAGATTGTCGGCCGTGTCACCAGCATGCCCTCTGGCGTAGTTCTGGTCAAAACCAGCCCAACCCAACCCGTCCTCAGCATCGAGATGTCGCCAAAGGCGAGCAGCTCGGGCGGTTCTGAGGCGCCGATCCCATCTGTCATTGGTGAAGTCAGCGTTTCAGGCTTGTATCTCGGCGATCTGGGATCACTGTCCGGCGATCGCAGCCGGCTGCAGGCGCCACTCGGCGCCAAAGTCGTCCCGGTCATTCGCAACTGGAGCGACAAGGGCGAAGTCAATCGCCGTTTGCTGCGCGACATGCTGGCAAGCAAAACCAGCGTCGATTCGCAGATCTTTAATATCGTCACCCTGATCGAGACCGGCTCCTACTCCGGTGTTGAGATCGACTATCGCGGCCTTGATTTGAAGCAACGCGAGCAATTTACAGCCTTTGTTGAAGCGTTGGCGCGTGAGCTCCAGAGCAAGAACAAAACGCTGACAGTGGCGATTCCGGCACCGATCTCGGTCTCCGAAAAATGGGACGTCGGCGGCTATGACATCAGCGCCATCGGCCGCGCCGCCAACTACGTCAAACTCGATCTGAGCGCCAACCCGAACGCGCTGACATCCCTGCAGCTCGATTCGCTGCTGAACTGGTCAGCCGGGCAGGTCAACCGTTATAAGTTGCAACTGGTTGTGCCGGCGTTGAGCGTGCAGCAGGATGCCTACGGCCGCACCCGCCTGATCAATCTTGAAGACGCCCTTGCCCCGCTTGGCAGTCTGGAGCCCGAACAAGCCTCAGTGCAGCCTGGCGCGCGCGTGCGTTTGACCTGGAAGGGCAAGATCAGCGGCATGAAGTTTGAAGAAGCCTCGCAAACCTATCGGTATTCCTTTGTCGATACGCGCGGCATTCAGCAAAACGTTTGGATCAACTCTTCAGCCAGCCTGAAGCGTTCACTGGAACGCCTGAGCCTGTATAACGTGCGCGGCATCACGCTGCGCGGTCTTGAAACTGCGTCGAATTCAGATGATGTCGTCCAGATCGTCAACAATTTTGCGGAGCGCCGCCTGACCGAGGCGCAGGCCCTGACACCAGAGCTCACCATTGCGGTGTCCGGTGCGGTTGCCAACAACCGCCTCGATACCGTGATTGAAATTCAGGCGCCGTCAGAACCGGGCGATTATCAAATCGTGCCAACGTTTAAGGGCGGCCGCGCTGTGGGTGTTGGCGCAGATTCGATCCGCGTTGCAAAAGATGCTCTGCCAATTGCCCCGACCGCTACACCGCAAAAACCGCTCAACCCGAACCTGATCTTCGAAATCGGCGGGCATGCCGGCAGCCTGGATCACGTTGCACAGATGAAGAGTAGCGGCATGGGCTGGATTCGCACGTCCGTCAATGGGCTTGAATCACCATCCGAATTTATTCAGCAGGCCAAAGCCAGCGGGCTGAATGTCGCGCTTGAAGCGATCGGTGATCCGGCGCGCGTGCTGGACCCGGCCTATCAGGATGAGTGGGCGCAGCACCTTGGCCGTCTCGCGGCGCTGGGTGTGGATGCGATCGAAGTCTGGGACGAGCCGAACTATGAGGGCAGCTGGCCTTCCGGCAAGATCAACGGCGCGACATACACCGAGTTGCTCAAGAAATCCTACAAAGCCATCAAAGCCGCAAACCCGAAGACGATGGTGATTAGCGGCGGGCTTGTTGCCAGCGATGCGTTTGGCGGCGGATGTTCGAAGAACGGCTGCGACGACGTGATGTTCCTGTCGCAAATGGCCGCGGCTGGCGCGCAGAACTATTTTGACTGCGTTGGCGCGCATTACACCAACGGCTTCTCAGCACCCGGCGCTTCCGGCGGCGCCAGCACCTACAACTATCGTTCGCTGTATTACGCACCGATGCGCGATCTCTATTACCAGCAGTTTGGCGGCGCCAAACCGGTCTGCTTCACCGAAATCGGATTTGTCACCGCGGATGGTTTTGCATCCGGTATGCCCAAGAATTTCGCCTGGGCCTCCAGCACCACGGTTGGACAACAGTCCCAGTGGCTGGCTGAATCCGCCAAGCTCTCAAAAGAATCCGGCAAGGTTCGGTTGCTGATCGTTTGGAATATCGACTCCGGCCTCTGGGTTGGCGGCGACAATGGCGATCCCCAGGCCGGCTATGCCATGATTCGGCCTGATGGCACCTGCCCGGCGTGCGAGGCGCTGCGCGGTGTGATGACCTCTCAATAGGCTTCGGTCTAACCTGTTCCGCCGTGTGTGGCGAGTCAGTTGTTGCGCGGCTTTCTGAGTCGATGTCGAGTTACTGTGTGTTTGTGAATGAGCCGCTATACGTTTAATCCAAAGCTTGACCCAAATCGTGGCCGCAATAAGCGCTTTGCGCTGACCGCGATCGTCGTCATCTCCGCACTCGTGCTGGCAGTTGCGCTTGTGATTTTTGGCGCCAGCCGCCTGATCCCGGCGGTATTTGGTTCAGCCAGGAAACCCACCGTATCGGCCAATGCGCCAAAAATCGTGCCACGAGTAACGATCTTCGCGCAACCTGGTGCGGTGGCAACGCCTGTTGTGCCAACGACGGTCGCAGCACCTGCTGACCCAGCAGCTGCAGCCACCCAACTGCCGCCGCCCGTTCCAATCGACCCGCGGGCCAAGATCGACGGTATCCCCGACTTCACATGCCCCAACCCGCGCCCGGCCACAGACAAATTCGGCTATGGCGTGCAGAGCAACTGGCCGGTCGGCGATATCGGCCTGTTTAACTCGATCATGGCTGAGCAGCTCAAGGTCAATTGGACAAAGGGTCAGGTGCGCTGGACCGACTATGAACCCGCCGCAGGCGGAAACGAAGCCTACAAATGGCAATTGCTCGATGCATTCATGGGCGATGCCAACAAAAAAGGGCTGAACATTTTGCTCGGCGTCATCGATGCGCCGGCCTGGACGCGCAAGTTAAATGAGCCGGGTCTGCTTGGCCCGCCGGATGACTACAAAGAGGCCGCGCGCTTCTTTCAGAAGGTCTCGGCGCGCTACAAAGGGTGTGTGCAGGCGATCGAAGTCTGGAACGAGATGAATCTGGACCGCGAGTGGCGCATTCCATCCGGCAAGATAGCCGCGCAAGACTATGTCGAATTCTTGGATGTGGTTGTGCCGGCCATCCGTGAGATCGATCCGGGTATCGTGGTGGTGATGGGCGCGCTATCACCGACTGGCGCGTCTGACAGCAAAGACGGCCGCGATTTGTATAAAGACGACTACGCCTATCTGGACGAATTTGTCGCCGCCGGGGGCCCGTCGCGCGTTGATTGTGTGGGTGTGCATCTGAATGGTTACAACATGCCGCCTGACAAGCTTTGGAACGAGGGCTATAACGATACAACCGCAAAATTTCGCGGGCCGTTTGACAACCCGAACCACTCCTGGTCGTTTAAGAGCACGCTATTCGACTATCGCGCGAAAACCAACAAACCGTTGTGCATCACCGAGTTTGGCTGGGCCAGCATGGATCAGCTAAAACGCAAAGACGGAACACCGGTTCAGAGCGCGCCTTCCGGGTTCGATTTCGCGCTCGACAACACCGAGAAAGAGCAGGCCGAGTGGATCGTGCAGGGGTTCAAGATGATGCGCGACAGCGGGTTTGTGAAATTCGGGATTGTTTTTAACCTGGATTACATCCAGAAAATCGGCGATGAGCCGGATGCGCCTGGCGCCAATGTCGCGCCCTATAGCATCACGCGCCGCGATGGATCGCCACGTCCGGCATTTGAGGCCATCAAGGCCATGCCCAAAGAGTGATGCGCCGCCTGCTGACCTGGTTGTGCGCAGTGTCGTTGTGCGCGGCCTGCCAAACGCAGTTGCCCAAGCCGACGGCCACGCCGCTCAAGCTGCAAATCAGGCAATTGCCCTCACCCGGATACGGGTTTGAGGCGTATCTATGGTGGAAGGAAGAAATCGCCACGCGCGATCTCGGGCTGATTCGCGAGGCCGGTTTTGACTGGGTCAAACAGACGTTTGCCTGGCGCGATATTGAAATTGAAGACGGCAAATACGAATGGTCGCGCGCAGATCGGGTGGTCTTTCTGGCCACCGAGGTCTTCACCCACAACCTGATCATCCGGCTTGACCGTGAGCCGTGGTGGGATCGGTTTGACTATCCGCTGGATCAGGGCATCGCCGCCGGGCCGCCGCGCGATCTCGCCAATTTTTTTGAGTTTTGCGGGGTGATCGCCAGGCGCTATCGCGGCAAAATCGCGGCGTATCAGATTTGGAATGAGCCCAATCTGGCGCGCGAATGGGGTGGGCAGCCGCCTGACCCTGCGCGCTATGTCGACATGCTCAAAGGCTGTTACACCGCAATCAAACGCGCCGACCCCCAGGCGCTGGTGATCAGCGCCGGGCTGGCGCCGACCGGCAATGGCCCGCCGGCTGCCATGCCGGACGAGCAGTTTCTGAAAGGCATGTATCAGGCGGGCGCTGCGCCCTACTTTGATCTATTGGGCGTGCACGCGCCGGGGTTTCGCGCGTCGCCGGAAGCATCGCCGGAACTGGTCGCCGCGGTGCCGGAGCTGGGTGGGCAGCGTTTCTTCGCATTTCGGCATGTCGAAGATCTGCGCGCGATCATGGTGCGCAATGGCGATGCGCACAAGCAGGTGGCCGTGCTCGAGTTTGGCTGGACCAGCGATCCGATCAACACGTCGTACGCTTGGTTCGCCGTCGACGAAAAAACCAAGGCGCAGTTTATGGTGCGCGCGTATGCCTGGGCAAAAAACTACTGGTCACCCTGGATCGGGCCGATGATTGCGTTGTCTATTCCGCAGTTTGATTGGAAGGAAGACAATGAACAGTACTGGTGGGCCGTCATCGATCCTGTGTACCCGCAAACCCGGACGCGCCCGGCATTTGATGCGCTGAAGGCGATGCCCAAATCACCGTGATGTTGATGGTGCGCGCGGCAAAATCTCGCCGCTGGGCGCGCTGCGCACAAACCTGCGGTACCCAACCGTTTCGTCGATGACGAACGCCAACTGCGCGGCTGCGCCCGGCTCGCCGCGATACAGCGCGATACAGGCTCGAATAGCCTCAACACGCTGATTGATACGCATCGCCATCCGCTCAAGCACAGCGGCATCATCGAGCGCATCGCCTTTGCTTTCAGCCACTTTGAGCATGCCCAGCACCCGCTGTTGAATACTGGCCGTATCGTCGGTTGATGGCGCGGTTTGCGCGCTCACCGGGATCAGCACAACCGTATGCGGTTTGCACTGCGCGAGCAGCGCCTTAAATAGCTCTGGCCCGGCCGGCGCATCGTTCAGGATCAAAACCTGACAGGGCCGCAGCGGATGGGTATGCCAGGTCAACACGTTGTTGCCGCCAACGCTGGCGATGATGCTTTGAACTGCCCTTCCGCTGTCTGTGTTGGTGCGCAAATCGATGACGGTGTAGGCGCCGCTATGCAGCGCCTCGGCTGGCGTGTCAGGTGTCTCGTGTAGCGGTTCAAGCGCGGCAATTTCGATCGTCGCGCGCGCTCGCTCGCGGAAGATTTCACGCCGCAGTTTGTAACGCGCCCGCAGCGGCGTTTCGGAATCTGGCATCGCGATGGCTGCGCTGCGCCACCATAGTGCGCGCCCGATGGTCCCGCGGCCGTCGTCGAGATACAGCGCGCGGTGTTTCGTGTCCTCTTTTTTGCCAAGAGGTTCATACCGGATTAGTTTGAGCCCGTCGCTGTGCAGCAGCGGATACGGGTTGCCTGCGCCAAACGGCGCGAGCTGCGCCAGCTGCTCGGCGAGCGGCAGCGCGGCCTCGTGCCAGGACACCAGGAAGCTTTGCGCCGGCGCGTCGCCTGTCGCGCGCGCATCTTCTGCGCCCGCGACGGGCGACGCGCGCATCCAGCCGTTGATTGCCGCGATAAACGGCTCGATGTTTTCACGCCGGATCGCAAAACCGGCGGCCATGGGATGCCCGCCGCCGCCCTCGATCAACTGGTGCTGCGCGGCAATGGCCGCGTGAATATCGATGCCGGCGATGCTGCGCGCCGATGCGCGCCCGCTGCCTTCGAACTGTTCCGCGATCAAGATGGCAGGGCGTTGATACCGGTCGACCAGCGTCGATGCCACGATGCCGATGACGCTGGCGCTCCAACCCGGATGGTGCAGCACCAAGATGGGTTCTTCTGCGATGGCCGGATTGGCATCGATCAGTGCCAGCGCTTCTGCTTCAATGCGCTTTTGTTGTTCACGGCGCGCTACGTTTAGGTCGTCAATCTCCGCAGCCAGTGCGCGCGCCTGTTCCGGATCGGTTGTGGTCAGGAGGGAAACGGCCAGTGTTGCGGTTGATAGCCGGCCGGCCGCGTTGAGCCGCGGCCCGATCTGGTAGCCGATGCTGTCTGCGTCGAACTGCTGCGGATCAATGCCGCTGATGCGCATCAGCTCGCGCACGCCCGGGCGCTCGGCTTTGCGCAGTGTTTGCAGACCGCGTTGCAGCAGATAACGCGTGTCACCGCGCTGAATCGCGACATCGGCCACGATGCCCAGCGCCACCAGATCGAGCAACGCGTCGCTCTGTTCTGCGCGCCCGAACTCGGTGTTAAGTGTCTCTATGATCTTGAACGCCACGCCCACGCCAGGCAGTTGGGACAACGGGTGCTCAGGCGGCAGCCGCTTCGGGTTGACGATCGCCGTGGCAGCTGGCAACTGGGGCATGCCGTGCGCATCAAGATGCAAATCATGGTGATCGCTGATGATCACGTCGATCCCAAGCGCGTTGGCTTGCGCCACCTCGTCGAACTCGGCGATGCCGCAATCGCAGGTGAGCAGCAGCGCCACACCCTCGGCCGCGGCGCGCGCAACGCCTTCTGCGTTCAGCCCATGGCTGTGTGTAATGCGATCGGGGATAGTGAAGTCAACATTTGCGCCAAGCGCGCGCAACCCGATCAGCAACACACTGGTTGCGGTTTGTCCGTCAACATCGAAATCGCCCCAGATGCGGATGCGTTCGCCCGTGGCGATCGCGCGCCCAAGCCGTGCAGCAGCGCGGTCCATGTCCGGCAGCGCCTGCGGCGGAGTGGGTGTGTAAAACGCCGGGTCGAGAAAACCTCTGGCTGCTTCGGGTGTGTGACAGCCGCGCGCCAACAGGACCTGGGCAACGATCGGATGCACACCAAGCGCTGAAACGAGATCGGCTGCGCTGAGCGTTGTCAAGTCAGTGTGATGAGCACCTGGCCCTGTTCGACAGCCTGGCGCGGTTGCACCTTGATGCTGCTGATGGTGCCATCGCGCGGTGCTTTTAGCTCGTTCTCCATCTTCATGGATTCGAGCACCAGAATAACGCTGCCTTTCTTGACGACATCGCCCTCGGCCACTGGAACGGACACGATCAACCCGGGCATCGGTGATTTGAGCACAGCTTCTCCCGATGTTGTGGCAAATGCGCCTGCTGCTTCCGCCAGGCGTTTGGCGCGTTCATCCGCGACGTTCACGTGATACAGCACGCCGTTAATCAGAACCTGATACTCGCCTTCGTGCTCCTCGATCAGCGCCTCAAATGATTGGTTGTTGATCAGCAGTGAATACAGCCCGGAGTCATCGATCGAGCGCAATCAAGCGCCTGCGGCTCCGCATCCAGCACAACTTCGTTGGCTCGGTTGATATCGATCGTGTAGGTCTTTTCACCAATGGTGGTCAGGTAGCGCATGGTTAACGGCAGAATTGTACGTGAGTTCCGGATGTGCCGGGAGAATTGAAGAAATAGCCACAGAGAACACAGAGGTCACGGAGATCGAAAAAAGCTCCGTGACCTCTGTGTTCTCTGTGGCTATTTCTTCAATTCTCCCGGCACATCCGGAACTCACGTACACTAATGACATGACCACGATTTTGATCGCGTCGAACAACGCGCACAAACTCCAGGAGCTGAGCGAAATTTTTGATCTGGTTGGCGTCCAGGGGGTCAAACTAATCACCCCGCAGGATGCCGCGCTGACATTGGACCCGGCCGAAACTGGGCTGACCTATGTCGCGAATGCGTTGATCAAGGCCCGTGCTTTTGCGACGGCGCTGCGTGAAAATTTTGTCGTGTGTGATTGGGTGATGGCCGATGATTCGGGCCTGGAAATCGATGCGTTGAACGGCCGCCCGGGCCTGCTCTCCGCGCGCTATGCCAAAGCGTCTCCTGGTGGCGACGGGTGCAAAGCGGTGCTCAACGAGATGATCGGCGTGCCAAAAGCCAATCGCGCCGCGCGCTTTCGCGCGGTCATCGCAATGAGCAATTTGCAGGGTGAAACTCGCACGTTTGAAGGCGTTTGTGAGGGGACGATTGGGGTCGAAAAACGCGGTGAGCAAGGGTTTGGCTACGACCCGATTTTTCTAGTCGATGGGAGGCGTTCGATGGCCGAGTTGTCACCGGTCGAAAAGCATCGCATCAGCCATCGTGGCCACGCGACCCGCGCCGTGATCGACGCACTCCAGTTACGCTGAGGATAATGCGGCATGCCACAAAATGAAACGCGGCTGGATGAAGTCAAGGCCGTCAAACGCAAATATGAAGCGGCGTTGCTGGCGTTGCCGGGCGTCGTCGCGGTCGGTGTCGGACTGACAGCGCCGCGCGGGCCGGACAAAACGCGCGAGCCCGCTATTTTGATCAGCGTGGTCGAGCTGGATCCGACGCGTGAGGATCTGCCGGCTGAGTTGGATGGCGTGCCGGTCATCGTTAACGCCACTGGCATGCTTAAAGCGCGCAAACCCGGCCCCTGAATCGCCATGCCTGTGACGAATTTGGTTTCGCGCATCCGGCAGATGGCGGCGCGCGCGCTGAACGGGCTGCCGGATGCGTCGCTGGTGTTGATTGGCGTGTCGGGTGGGCCGGATTCGATCTGCTTGGCGGATGCGCTGCTGGCCCAGCCCGATGTTGTGTGCATTCTCGCGCACCTGAATCACGGCCTGCGCGGCGACGCTTCCGATGGCGATGCCGCGTTTGTGCACGCATTTGCCGCCAGCCGCGGCGTCCGCTGCGTGGTCGAATCTGCCGATGTGGCCGCACACGCGCGCGTTGAAAAGCTGTCCGTCGAAACTGCTGCGCGTGTGCTGCGCTATGATTTTTTCGCGCGCACGGCGCGCGACCTTCAAGCCCGCGCCCTATTTGTGGCTCACCACGCCGATGATCAGGCGGAGACCGTGCTGCATCGCATGCTGCGCGGCACCGGCACGGAGGGCTTGCAAGCGATGCGCATGCGGAGCACGGTGCCGGGTGCGCCGGATCTGCCGTTGTTGCGACCGCTGCTGCGCGTGACGCGCAAGGAGATCGAGCAATATTGCGCCGATCTGAATCTGGCGACGCGACACGACGCCAGCAATGATCTTGAGGACGCCACACGCAACAAGATCCGGCACAGCGTGCTGCCGATGCTTGAGATGATCAACCCGGGTGTCCGGCAGGTCCTGGCGCGGCTGGCCGATTCGGCCGCCAGCGATGCCGAGGCTCTGGCTTATGCGGTCGGACAAGCGTGTGAGCAGCTTGTCACGCAGACGGAGGCCGGCTGCCAGGTCGATCGCAGCGGTTGGCAGCAATTGCCAGAAGGCCTGCAGCGCGGGGTGTTGCGTGATTGCGTACGTCGCATTCGTCCGGCTGGCACTGTTGACCTAAACTTCGCGGCGATCGAAGAAGCGCGTGCTGTGCTGAACAGCGCCACAGGAGCAGGCGAAATCGCGCTGATGGCGGATGTGCGCGCGATCGTTCGGCCCATGCAGTTTGTTGTGACGTTGCTCGCCGCGACGTAAAATTATGCGGTGCCTATTGATGTGTTGGCCTGTGCGGCGTCGCCGCAACTTCATGCTGCGATGACTACGGCGACTGCGGCGCGCGGTCTCACGTTGCGCTGGTTTGCTGGCATGCCAGCGCCCGATGTGGTCACAGTTCTGGTGGCGCAGCAACCCCGGCTCGTGTTGATCGAAGCCTCCGCCTTGCCCGACTGGGCAAAATTTGTAACGACAGCCAAGGCCAGCCCGGCCACACGCCGAATCCCAATTGTGCTGCTTGGCGAGTCCGGCGACGCCGTTCTAAACACGGTGGCGCTCGCCGCCGGCTGTGATGCGCTGGTGCTGACGCACGCATTTTTGGCCGATCCGCGCGCTGTGATCGCGCTGCATCTGCGGCCGGATGAATCTGCAGAGATCGCGCGGCAGGCGAGCTTGCCATTGCCGGCGCTGGCGCGCAAGGCCATTGCGCAATTCAACGCCGGCGAGTTTTGGGAACAGCACGAGACATTTGAAACGGTCTGGCGCGCTGAGTCTGGCCCGATCCGTCAGCTGTATCAAGGCATTCTCCAGATTGGCGTGGCGTATCTGCAGATTCAACGCAAAAACTACGGCGGTGCGCGCAAGATCTTTCAGCGCGCCTGGCAATACTTAAATGTGATGCCCGATGTCGCGCAGGGTATCGACGTTGCGCAATTGCGCTGCGATGCGCGTGCGGCGCAGGACGAATTGGAACGGCTCGGTGCGGAGGGGGTTGCGGCTTTTCCTGAAGCGCTGTTTAAGCCGGTCCAGCTGGTGCGAGACTAACGCTCATATAGACTAGTCGTGCGTCAAGGCAAACGATAAACTTTGCTTTGACAGACTACTAGGCGTGCTCGGGCCGCGCACCACATTTGCGTTTTCGGTGTTACTTACAACTATGCCATACGATTTTTCAAACAAACTTGCATTGATCACTGGCAGCGGCCGTGGCGTCGGCAAAGCCACAGCGCTGTATCTGGCTTCGCTGGGTTGCGACATCGTGATCAACTATCTGCGCAAACGCAGCGCAGCGGAAGAAACTGCGCGGGCAATCGAAGCGCTTGGCCGCAAGAGCGCACGATAATGCAGGCCGACGTCGGCAACCCGGATGATATCGACCGCATGTTTGATGAAGTTGAAAAGGCGTTTGGCGGGCTGGATATTTTGATCAACAACGCAGCGTCGGGGTATATCCGGCCAATTTCCGAACAGCGCGTGAAAGGCTGGGATTGGACCATGAACATCAACGCGCGCGCGGCGTTGTTCACCGCCCAGAAAGCCGCGCCGCTGATGGAGAAGCGCGGCGGCGGCGCGATTGTCAACGTCAGCAGCATCGGCAGCATGCGCACACTGCCCAACTATGTCGTAATCGGCACGTCAAAGGCCGCCCTCGAAGCGGTGACCCGGTATTGCGCGGTCGAGTTTTCCGAAACAGAATATCGTGGTCAACGCGGTCTCGCCCGGCATTATTGAGACCGACGCGCTCGAGTTCTTTCCGGACAAAGAGGCAATGCTGGCCATGGGCAGCCAACGCACGCCAGCCGGCCGCCTGGTAACGCCGGATGATGTCGCGCGCGTGATCGGCTTTCTGTGCAGCCCGGACGCCAGCATGATTCGCGGCCAGGTGATCTGGATCGATGGCGGCTGGAGCATCGATGTGCGATGAAAGCGGATCATCGCGGGTGGGTGTCAGGGTTTACAGCAGTATTTGGCCTGATTGGGCTGCTGTTGCTCGCCGGCGCGCTGATCTCAGCCGGGGCGTCTGTTCGCCGCAAGCTCACGCACGTTTCAACGCCGGGCAGTGTGATCGACATGGTGCCTTGCAGCGATGGCGGTTTGTGCCCGCTGGTGCTGTATCGCGCGCCGGATGGCGCATCGCGAGAAATTACCGGCACGGTGTCGACGAGCTGGGCGCGCTATAAACCAGAAGACCGTGTCGCCGTGCTTTATGACCCTGCCAACCCGAGTCGCATCTATCTCGATGACCCCTTTGATGACTGGTTTGTCGCCGCACTGCTCGGCTTTATTGGCGCAGTATTTACGGGCGTGGCCGTGCTGGCGCGGAGGGCTTGATCATGGCGATCGTGCTGTTGCTGCTCTTCCTCGCGCTGATGTTATTTGTGTTGGCCGGGCGTTTGCGCGCAAATAGTCGATTGCCGGAGGGCGAAGTGGTCTATTCCGACACCGGTGCCTGGAAGCGCAACGACCAAGTGTTGTATTCGAAGAAATACCGATTGTCAGGCAAGCCGGATTATTTGATTCGCGACAAAAACAGCCTTGTGCCGGTCGAACTCAAATCCGGCCGCGCGCCGGCCAAGCCGCATGCCGGGCATGTCTTGCAGCTGGCTGCCTACTGCCTGCTCGCGGAGGAGGCGCTGGGCAAACCGGTGCGTGAAGGCATCATCCAATATGGCGACACCCAGCACGTTGTCGCGTATGACGCCGAGCTTCAGGACAAGCTGCTGGCAACCCTGCAATCCATGCGTGCGGACCTGACTGCCGGCGACGACAGCCGCAATCACCAGGAGCCCAGGCGTTGCCGCTCGTGTGGTGTGCGCGATGCCTGTGACCAGCGTTTGGACGCCGGATAAATCGGTTTTTAGTCGGCATTTCTGTCGATTTTTGCCGAAAATCGCCGCTTCTAAGAATGACGTAATAAATCGCGGCTACATTGCGTGCACTATGAAAAGAATCCTGACTGCGATTGCCGCAGCCAGCTTTCTGCTCTCAGCCTGCGGTGCCCCGGCTAATAATCAAGCCGCCGCGCCAAAAGCCGAGACGAAAGTTGAACAGCCCGCGGCAAAAGAAGGCGGCGCCAAGGTTTTGGCCAAACCCGTCTTCATCGACTTTTACGCCCCTTGGTGAGGAACCTGCATGGCAATGAAGCCTACCGTGGGTAGGCTCGAAGAAGCATTTGCAGGCAAAGTTGACTTTCAAGCGCTGAATGTTGACGAGGCGACCAACAGTGAGACGATGAAGAAATACAACTTCATCGGGCAACCACAGTTTGTGATCATCGGCGTGGATGGCAAGGTGATCGTATCGCGCAACGGCTCACAGTCTTTCGACAAGCTCAAAGCTGATATCGAAAAGGCGCTTGCCGCAGCGGGCTAACCCGCCAAGGTATGAGTCAAACGTTCTGCCGGCAAACATCTCACCCGACTTTGTGGGCGAGATGTTTGCCGGGTGGAACTGCTTTTGACGATGAACCCTATGAAACACGTATTCGCCTGTCTGGCGATGGCAATGCTGTTGAGCGCGTGCGGCGGAGCACCGACCGCCGCGCCGACCGCGGTCCCCGTTGCTGTGGTGCAACAGCCGGCCGCGGTGGCTGAAAAGCCGACAGCTGCGCCACAGCCTGAACCCACCGCTGTGCCTCCCACAGCTGCGCCTGCGCCGACTGAGGCGCCAAAACCGACGGATGTGCCAGCCACAGCCGCACCCGTGCCGACAGCAGAGTCGCCGACGGCTGTGCCAGTCCCAACTGAAGCGCCGGCCACCGCTGTTCCAGCAACGAGCGCCCCGGTTGCCGATGACGGCGGCGCAAAGGTGCAGGCCAAAGTCGTTTTTGTCGACTTCTACGCTGATTGGTGAGGAGTCTGTCAAGCCATGAAGCCTGTCGTGAGCAGGCTCGAAGAAGAGTATCGCGGCAAGGTCGAGTTCAAGTCTTTGAACATCGATGATGCCGCCAATGACGCAGCCAAAAAGACGTTTAAGTTTCGCTACCAGCCGCAGTTTGTGCTGGCAAGTGCGGATTCAAAAATCCTGTCGACCAGCAACGGTATGCGCGACTACGAGGATCTCAAATCGGATATCGAGAAGGCGCTCGCAGCCGTCAACTAACGGTTAGACAAACCCCGCCTCGCGATCGACACGCCCCGCACAATGCGGGGCGTGTCTGCTTTCCCGTTACACTCACGGGCATGAAGCCACTGCCGTTTACCCAGGTGACATTTCGCGACGAATTCTGGTCGCGCCGGATCGAGACGAACCGAGTTGCGACGCTGCCGACGATCTACCGGCAACTGCGTGAAACCGGGCGTCTGCCGGCACTGGACCTAACCTACAAAAAAGGCGATCCCAACCCGCCGCATGTGTTTTGGGACAGCGATATCGCCAAGTGGATCGAAGGTGCGGCTTATTCACTCGCCACCCACCCGGACAAAACACTCGAACGCCAGGTCGATGGCATCATTGCTAAATACGCGCGCATGCAACGGCGCGATGGCTACATCAATTCCCATTACGTGCAGGTCGAGATGCACAATCGCTGGAGCAATCTGCGCGACCGGCACGAGCTCTATTGTGCCGGGCACATGATCGAGGCCGCGGTCGCCTATTTCGAAGCGACTGGCAAGCGCACATTTTTAAACATCATGTGCCGCTTTGCTGATCATATCGATGCCACATTTGGCCCGGAAAAACACAAACAACGCGGTTATTGCGGGCATCAGGAAATTGAACTCGCGCTGCTGCGACTCTACGCGGTGACTGACGAGCCGCGCTATCTCAAGCTCGCGCAGTTCTTTATCGAAGAGCGCGGCCGCGGCAAGATCAGCTGGGACAAGCCACGGCAAACCGCGTGAACGCTATGCACACTACTACGATGCCGAGGCCCGCGAGCGCGGCGAAGATCCATCAAAGTTCTGGGCCAGGACGTATGAGTATTTGCAGGCGCACAAACCGGTGCGTGAGCAGGAGCAGGTGGTTGGGCATGCGGTGCGCGCGATGTATATGTATGTCGGCATGGCCGATCTGGAGCTGCTCGGCGCGCATGGCGGCACGTCGTATCTGCCGGCGCTTGAGCGCCTCTGGACGCATTTGACCGCCAAGCGCATGTATGTCACCGGCGGCATTGGCCCCTCGGCTGGCAACGAGGGCTTCACCAGCGATTACGATCTGCCGGACGAAAGCGCGTATGCCGAAACCTGCGCCGGGATCGGTCTGATGTATTGGGCGCAGCGCATGCTGCATCTGACCGGCGACGGCAAATATACCGATGTGCTTGAGCGCGCGCTGTACAACAACGTGCTGGCCGGCGTCTCGCAGGATGGCACGCTATTTAACTATGTGAACCCGCTTGCGTCGCGCGGGGCGCATCACCGCAAATCGTTTTTCAGCTGCGCCTGCTGCCCGCCCAACGTGGTGCGCCTGCTCGCCAGCGTGGGCAATTACTTTTACTCCACAAGTGACGACGGCCTGTGGGTGCATCTGTATGCGCAGACAACGACCCAGGTCGCATCGCTTGGCCTGACGCTCGAGCAGCGCACGCTGTATCCCAAAAATGGCAAGGTCGAACTGCGAATGCGCCTGAAGGCGGCCCGGACATTCACCGTGCGATTGCGCATTCCGGATTGGTGCGAGAACAGCTTTGTGCGCATCAACAACGGCGCAATTGGCGCAGACGACGCCGTGTTTGAAAAAGGATATCTGCACATTGCGCGCGAATGGCGCAACGGCGATGTCGTCACGCTGGATCTTGACATGGCGCCGCAGCTGATCAGCGCCAACCCGCAGGTGCCGCAGACGCTCGGCCGCGCGGCGATTCAACGCGGTCCGCTGGTGTATTGCATTGAGCAGGTGGATAACGGCCCGGCGCTGGATGCGCTGCTGATCGGCAGCGCGGTTGACTGGCGCGAAACAAACGTTCGCGGTCGTGCATTGCCGGTGCTCGTTGCGCCCGGGTTGCGCGCCAAGGCTGATTGGGGGGCGACGCTCTACCGCAATGGCGCGGCAGACTATGACCCCGTTACAGTCACTGCTGTGCCTTACTGCGACTGGGACAATCGCGCGCAGGGCGAAATGCGCGTTTGGCTGCGTTGCATCTGATCTCTGTGCGCTGGGCGGTGTCTTGCGCAGTAGTGAAGGGACTGTTACCCGCGAAATAAATCAAGCCCGCGCGTCGCGCGGGCTTGATTTATTTCGCGAAGACCCCCTGTGCGCTTGCTGGCAAGCGCACAGGAAAACACGAAACCCCGCCAGATGGCGGGGTTTCGTGTTGGTTGAGTGAGCCCAGTAGGATTTGAACCTACGACACAAGGATTAAAAGTCCCCTGCTCTGCCGGGCTGAGCTATGGGCCCCAACGGCTGTTAATTCTACCAAAACTGCCGCAATCATGCGCTTCTTAAACAAAACTGCGATAATTTGCCCGCACTCATGACCAAAACTGCCACAAAAGAGCCAAAAATTAGCGCCGTCGTCCAAGAGTTTCTGGGTGAGGTGTATCTCGAAGCCCATGAAAACGAGCGGGTTTCGCTGCGCGCAATCGCGGATCGGCTGGATGTAACGCCGCCGGCGATTTCGCGCATGGCGCAGCGGCTGATCCGGCAGGGGCTCATGCGGCGCGAGGGTGCTTGCGGGTTGCTGTTGTCTGAGTCGGGCGAACGCGTGGCGCTCAAATCAATTCGCAAGCGAAGGGTGTTTGAAGCATTTTTGGTCGCGAAGATGGGCTACACCTGGGATCAGGTCTACACCGTTGCCGCGAAATCCAGCAATCACCTGGACGATGACTTGGTCGAGCGCATGTATGACCAAGCTGGCAACCCGCACTGTTGCCCGCACGGCGATACCATCCCAACGCGCGATGGCAAGATCAAACTGATTGCCGAGCAACGGTTGAGCGAATTTGGTGAAGGCAGTCAGGCGCAGATTTCCCGCGTCGCCTCGCACGATGGCAACATGCTGCGATATCTTGGCTCGCTCGATCTCAAGCCCGGTGCCGCGATCACATTGCTTGCGCGCGCGCCGTTTGGCGGCCCGTTGCGGCTGCGCGTGGTGAAAGGCAGCTTTAATGACGAACATGTCATCGGCGCGGAATTGGCCGAGAAGATTTATGTCTCACGTAGCATGTGACAGCGTCAAATGCCGCGCGCTGCATCGCGCAGTTCACGATATCCGATCACACGGATGCCTGCGTTTTTGATGTGCGCGCGCACGCGCTCATCCATAAACGTCTCATAGTCGCCGACGCGCGCGGCCAGATCTGGATTTGTCGCGCGCCCTTCCGGTGTATTGTGTGAGGGGTGAATGATGAAGTGTGTGATGCCCGGCTTTAAGCCATCAAGGGCCTGGAACACCTGATTTAGCCGATCTGTCGAATGCTCGAGCGGCATGCCAGCAACATGGTCGATCATCGGCACACCTTCTTCATCGAAGCGCGCGACGATGGCACTGAAAAAGGCCGCCTGGTCTTTGTCAAAGCCTCGTGCCATGATCGCGTCGTTGTCCATGCGTGGAATCATCGCCGGGATCTTGTAGCGCGCGCCGAGTTTGACATATGCGCCGAGCAGCTTGGGATGAATTGTCGAACCCATGTGCGTGTCGATGTGGGTCACGTCGATGCCGGCTGCCAGCGCGCGCTCGATTTGCGCAGCCATCTCGCGCTCAGCAGCCTCTGGGTCAGCGTGCTCCTGGGCATCGCGCGAGGTGCGGTAGAAGAATCCTTCGCTGTCTAGCAAGCCGCTCGCCGGGTCGCGCGTGCTGATCGGGCCCCAGCGATAGTCGTCCCACTCGCTGGTCAATGTGAGATGCACGCCCATGTCGATGTGCGGCGTGGCGCGGCACAGCCTGGCCGTCAGCGGGAACCAAGCGCATGGGACCATGACTGCGCTGGACGAGATGATGCGCGCCTGCCACAAATCCTGCACCGCCGCCACGCTTGCGGCTGAAAGACCGATGTCGTCGGTATGAATAATCGCGACGCGGTCGGTTGCCGCGCAGCCTAGTCGTTTCAGCATGGGATTGGGTGGAAGGGTCATAACGCGCAGTTTGGCCAGTGTGCGTGTTCTTGTCAACAGAAATTCCCCAGGTGCCGCCTCTTTTGCAGCAAAACGGTCGAAAAGCGCGCCAACCACGCGGCCGCGTCCTACGTAAGGCTGCCTAGAAGCTGCTTATTTCTCTCAAACCTATGTCTGACGTTGCGCTAACACGCGTCACTATAATGACAACGCATCTAGGTCAGTCAACAATGCTTTTGAACAGCAAATTGCCGTGCCCCGTGACGCGGAGCGACGATTTACTTCAAAACGTTTGACCACTGGCTTGGACCGAATGGCAAGAATATGATGAGATTTGATCGATTTACCGAACGAGCGCAGGACGCGGCGCACCGTGCGGTCGAAATGCTCCAGCGATATGGTCACACCCAGGTCGACACCGAGCATATTTTGCTCGCGTTGCTCGAACAACCTGAGGGTGTGGTCGGGCTGATTCTCGAGAAAATGGCGGCCGATCCGGCTGTTATGGCCGGCAAGACCGAAGAACTGCTGCGCGCATCACCCCGCGTGAATATCTACGGCGGCGGGCAACAGGGACAGATGTTCATCACGCCGCGTGTCAAACGCATCATCGATCTCGCCAATGAAGAGGCCAATCGGTTTAAGGATGAATACATCTCCACCGAGCACATCTTTCTTGCGATTATCACCGAGCGCAACACACCTGCCGCGCGCATGCTGGCCGAAACCGGCATCACGCGTGACAGAATCTGCGACGCGATCAAGGAGATCCGCGGCGGCCAGCGTGTCACCGACCCGCAGGCCGAGACACGATACCGCACGCTTGAGAAATACTCGCGCGACCTGACGCAGGCTGCCAAAGAGGGCAAGCTTGACCCGGTCATCGGCCGCGACAAAGAGATCCTGCGCGTCATGCAGGTGCTGACCCGCCGCACAAAGAACAACCCGGTTCTGATTGGTGAGGCCGGCGTGGGCAAAACCGCAATCGTCGAAGGACTGGCGCAAAAGATCGCCAGCGATGATGTGCCAGAAATCCTGATCGGCAAACGAGTGGTCTCGCTGGACCTGGGCGCGATGGTGGCCGGTTCGCGCTTCCGCGGCGAATTTGAAGAGCGGCTTAAGGCCGCGATTGAGGAAGTCCAGCGCAGCGATGGCGAAATCATCATGTTGATCGATGAGCTGCATAACGTCGTCGGCGCCGGCGCGGCGCGGGCGCGATGGACGCCAGCAACATGCTCAAACCCGCGCTGGCGCGCGGCGAACTGCAGACGATCGGCGCCACCACGCTGGACGAATATCGCAAGCACATCGAAAAAGACGCCGCGCTGGAACGCCGCTTCGCGCCGGTCTTTGTCGAAGAACCCTGAGTTGACGACACCATCGAAATGCTGCGGATTCTGCGCGATCGCTACGAGGCGCACCACAAAGTGCGCATTAGCGAAGACGCCTCATCGCCGCGGCCAAGCTCAGCGCGCGCTATGTCACCGACCGCCAGCTGCCGGATAAGGCCATCGACCTGATGGACGAGGCCGCTGCAAAACTGCGTGTGGCATTGTTTACGCTGCCGCCGGATTTGAAACAGAAAAGCCAGCGAGCTGGACCGGCTGCGCGCCGAAGAAGACCAGTTTGCGGCCCAGCAGGATTATCAGCAAGCCGCTGAAGATCAAGATGAACGCCTGCGGCTGCAGAAAGAATTCGACGCCATGCGTGAAAAGTGGCAGGCTGAGAACAACCTCGACGAAGTGGTGGATGTGGACGATATCGCCGGCGTGGTCTCGCAGTGGACGGGCATCCCGGTGAACCCGATGATGGAGACCGAGAGCGAGAAACTGCTGCAGATGGAAGATCGCCTGCACGAGCGCATCATCGGCCAGGACGAGGCCATCGTCGCGATCTGCGACGCAATCCGCCGTGCACGCAGCGGCTTGAAGGATCCGAACCGGCCGATCGGCTCGTTTATCTTCCTGGGTCCGTCGGGCGTCGGCAAGACCGAGCTGGCGAAGGCGCTGGCCGGGTTCATGTTCGACGACGAGAACGCCATGGTCCGCATCGACATGTGCGAGTATCGCGAGCACCACACCGTCAGTCCGCCTGTTTGGCGCGCCTCCGGGCTATGTCGGCTATGAAGAAGGTGGACAGCTGACCGAAGCGCGTGCGCCGCCGCCCGTACCGGGTGGTGCTGTTCGATGAAATCGAAAAGGCGCATCCGGATGTCTGGAACGCGCTGCTGCAAATGCTGGATGATGGCCGCCTGACCGATGGCCAGGGCCGCGTGGTGGATTTCCGCAACACCGTCATCATCATGACCAGCAACCTGGGCACCGAATTTGTGCGCAAGGGCGGCACGCTCGGGCTTTATCAAGCCGAATCGGACGACGACATGAAGACTGTCGCCGATCACAAGAAGATCGAAAAGGCGCTCAAGCGCAACTTCCGGCCGGAGTTCCTGAACCGCGTCGACGAGATCATCATGTTCTCGCCGTTGTCGGTGGCAGATGTCGAGCGGATTGTGAATCTGCATCTGCGCGAGATTCAGAGCCGCTTGCGCGATCAGGGCCTGAGCATCGACATGAAGGAAGGTGCGCGGCGCTGGCTGGCACGACAGGGTTACGACGCGCAATTCGGCGCGCGCCCGTTGCGCCGTGCCATGCAAAAATTCGTGGAAGGCCCGCTCTCTGTGCAGATGCTGCAGGGCAAGTTCAAGGCGGGAGATAGTGTCGTGATCGATGTCACGCCTGAAGGCACCGGCCTGTCGTTTACGGAGACCGTGATCATCGATGCCGAAGCGCCGCCGGTCGCAACAGACAAGCCGACTGACGTGCCAGCAGCCTAATAGCCTGGCGTTGCGTCAACTAGCGACAAAAAACGGAGCGGGTGCAAACCCGCTCCGTTTTTTGTCGCCCACAGAAAGTGGCCTGCGTAGCGGAAATCAGACATGGGTCGCCAGCCAGGCGAGCGAGCGCTGTATTGCGACGCCGGTGTTGCGGCTGAGGTTGTGATCGTCATTGCGATAGGTGTAATACTCGTGGGGTGTGCCTGTGGCAGCCAGCTTCGCCGCCAGAGCGGTGGAGAAATCGAGCGGGACCACGGTATCGCGGGTGCCGTGATGCAGCTGAATTGGCCCGGCTTGTTCCACGAAATGGCTGGGTGAGATGGCGCTCCAAAATGCGGGGTTGGCGCCAATGTCGCCGTAGTCGCGAATCAGTTGGTCGCGCCACAGCGCAAGCGCCACTGGCATTTCTGCCTGCGGCGCGCGACGCCACTGCGTCAGCAACATTGGGTAAGATGCAACGACTCCGGCCCAGATCACCCCAGCGGTGATGCGGCGATCGACCGCCATTGCGCGCAACGTGATGTGCCCGCCCATGGAGTGACCCCACATGCCGACCCGCGCCGGATCAGCTTCCGGCAGCTGTTGCAGTGAACTGACCGCGTTGAGCGCATCAGTGGCGTAGTCTGGTGTGCTGTATGCATCACTCGCCGTGCCATCACTTTGCCCGTGCCCCCGAAAATCGGGTTTGAATACAAGATAACCGGCGCGCGCAATCGCCTCTTGATAGGCATAGCCCGTCGTGGTCTGATATGCAGCGGGCGGCATATAACCGTGGTTTAGCACAATTATTGGCCAGCCTGGTTTTGGCCGCTGCCCGAGCGGCTGCATCAGCAGCCCATAGATCTTGAGATCGTCAGACCGATAGGACACAACGCGGCGCAGCACTGCGCCGGCGTTTGGCAACACCCGCTCGACGCTGGGCATGCTGCCGGGGTAGCTGCGCTTGCGCATCTCGCTGATCATGAGCGGATGCGGTTTTGTTGCGGAGGCGCGCGCGAGCGCAGGCATAAGCGCAGGTAATGCGAGACAGGCGCCCAGCAATCGACGTCGAGTGACATTCATAGGGTTCATGCGTACGCGTGCAGGAGCAATGTGACAAACGACAGGCGCTGTCGCGTCGTGTTGATGCGTCGCGTACGTTAGTCGCCTGGGCGCAGGGGTTCCGCACCTTTCGTCTGAGAGCGAGTTGCGCATGTCGCGATGCATCCGAGTGTGACCCTATAAGTTTGCCTAAGAGCCCATCCCATTCGGGGAATTTCTACCCAAGAATGCACAATCCACCCGCGCGGAGCGCGGGTGGATTGTGCATTCTTGGGCTAATCTCTGGACCTCATGCGCTAGACGCCGTCAGTTGGCGGGAAACGTGTAGACCCGATTGGGATAGGTTCTAAGGGGAACTTTCAAATGTGCTTGATGCGCGCCCTGCCGAACTAGGCCTGCAGAAGCGGCAGCGTAAATGCAATGGTGGTGCCGCTGCCTTGCGTGCTGGCAGCCGAGATCTCGCCGCCGTGCGCCTGCACCAGGCTGCGCGCAATTGCCAGACCAAGCCCGGTGCCGCGAGATGCCTGTGTCTTGTAGAAGCGGTTGAAAATGTGCGGCAGGTCTTCTGCACTGATGCCGCTGCCGTTGTCTGTGACCGTGACGCGCATGTCTTTTGCGTCTGACTGGAAAGCAATGGTGATCGTGCCGCCGCGCGGCGTGTGGCGCAGCGCGTTGCTCAACAGGTTGGTCAACACTTCGCGAATGCGCAACGGGTCAAATTCCAAATCGGGGTCGGGTTGCTCGGCTGCGGTGATCACCAGGGCAACACCAGCATCCTGCGAAGCGGCTGCCAATGATGCGAGCGCGTCATTGGCCACGTCGCGCAGGTTGGCGCGTTCTTTTTGAAGCTTGAGTGTGCCCGAATCCGCCAGCGACAGCATGCGCAGGTCTTCGATCAGGCGCGCCATGACATGCGTTTCCTCAAGCACGGTTTGGAGATGTGATTCATCGTGCGGATACACACCATCGACCATGCCCTCGAGATTGCCCTGAATCACCGTGAGCGGCGTGCGCAGCTCGTGGGTGACATCGGCCATGAGGTTGCGGCGCTGGGTCTCATTGTCTTGCAGGCGGGTGGCCATCGCGTTGAACGAGCGCGCCAGCGCGCGCACATCGCGGTTGCCGCGAATGTTTACGCGCGCGCTGTAATCACCGGTCTCAACGCGCTGCGCGGCTGTCATCACATCGCCTAACGGCGCGATGATGCTGCGAAAGGCGCGGCGTACCAGCAGAATGAACCCGGCCATAAACAGCAGCCATGTCAGTGGACCCAGAAAGAAGAAGCGGCCACGATTCTGGTTGTCGATCCGAATCGGCGCGCGCGGCGCCGGCAATTGCCGATTTTGCTCTATCTGTTCCACGCGCCGTTCGATGCGCTCGGTGATTGCCGACGTGTCAATCAGCCCGAGGCTAAATGCGCTGATCCAGAACGCCATTGTGCAGGCGCCAGTCACAAGCACCACCAGCAAACCGACCGCAGCAGCCGCGCGCCACATGAACCGCTTGCGCGGGCGTTGCCAGGATTTGGGCGGCCAGGCCTCGTCGGCCGGCCACCAGTCCGGGCGGGTGGGAGGTGGGGCGTTGTTCATCGGGTTAGCTGTCCGCAAATTTATACCCGACGCCATACACCGTCAGCACATAGCGCGGACTGCGCGGATCGGGCTCGATCTTGCGGCGCACGTTTTTGATGTGGGCGTCGATCGCGCGCTCGTAGGACTCGAACGCCATGCCGCGCAGCGCATCAAGCAACTGCGAGCGGGTAAACAGACGGCCTGGCTGCTGAGCCATCGCGAGCAGTAATTGAAATTCGCTGGCAGTCAGTTCGACGAGTTTTCCGCCGACTGTCACGCGCATGCGCGGCACATCGATTTCAAGATCCAGCGCGCGCACCAGCGTGCTTGGCTCGGTGTTGTGTGATGAATCCACACGGCGCAGCACAGCGCGCACGCGGGCGACCACTTCCTTCGGACTAAAGGGCTTGACGATGTAGTCGTCTGCGCCGAGTTCCAGCCCAACCAGCCGGTCGCTCTCTTCGCCACGCGCGGTCAGCATGATGATTGGCATATTGCCAAGCGCGTTGCCCAGCTTGCGCGCTTCACGCGTGACATCCAGGCCGTCCAATGCCGGCAACCCCAGATCCAGCAACACCAGATCGGGGTGCTGCGATTTGATCAAGGCCAGAGCCGATGCGCCGTTGTCCGCAGTCAGCACGCTGAATCCGGCATGCTGCAAATAATCGCGCATGATCTGCACGATGCGAGCTTCGTCATCGACGACGAGGATGGTTTTCACGGTGTTGAATTGGCAAAATCACATCCACCTTGCACTGCAAGGTGGATGTGATTTTGCCTGATAGCTGCGGCCGATTTAGATCACAGGTGAATTGTCATCCTTTTTTTCGTCATCGGGCGACGTCGGTGTTTCTGGTTTGGGTGCGCTGTCAGACGTTTCCAGTGGTGGCTCAGGCGTCTTGTCAACATCACCGCTGGCCGGGGTATCGGTGTGTGCGTGCATCTTGGCATGCCACTGTTCCACCCATGGCGGCGGTTCGTTGCCCCAGCGTCCGCCCGGGCCCATGCCAGTGCGGCTCCAGGCGCGTGGCCCCCAGAACATCCGGCGGATCACCCAAATCGCCAACCCGATCAACAGCAATGTAAAGAAGAAGCGCAGGATGCCGCCGACAATTGCGAATGGCCCGCCAAAGCCGCCGCGCTGGTTGCGCATCGCGCCTCGGAAGCCACGCCCATTGTCAAAACCGCCGCGATCGATGCGGCGCGGGCCGTAGGGCGCGACCGGTGGGGCCGGGGCGACGCGGTCGTCACCGGGTTGCGCAGGCGGCACCGGTGCAGCGGGCTGCGGCGCATAGCCTTGATCAAAGCGTTGGTCAAAACGCTGATTTCGACCCATCATGGCGCGACCACCGCCCATGGCCATCGCACCGAAGGCGACCATGCCGCATAGCGTCATTGTTGCAATTAACCCTGCGCCAACCAACAGCGCAATCTTCCAAGTCTTCTTGTTCGTGTTCATATTCTTGCTCCGAATACACAATAGTCTGCCGTTGAATTGCGGAGAGAGTGTGAACACAACATGGAGATAATTGATGACCGCGGCTGTGCACTGGGTGCCAGCCCGCGCTTTGACAGTGAGAACACCTATGGAAAAGACATTTATTGTGATCGGCGCAATCTTGGGCGGACTGGGCGTTGCGCTTGGCGCGTTTGGTGCGCACGGGCTGAAGCCGGTTCTGACGCCGGACATGCTGGCCAACTTCGAGACCGGGGTTCGCTATCACATGTATCATGTGTTTGCGCTGCTGGCAGCGGCGTTTGTGCGGACGCGCGTGCCGGATTCCGGGCTTGCCACCGCGGCAGGCTGGCTGTTTCTCGCGGGCGTCATTGTCTTCTCGGGCAGCCTGTATCTGATGGCATTTACCGGCATGCGCTGGCTTGGCGCGATTACCCCGATCGGCGGTGTCGCTTTGATCGCCGGGTGGGTCTGCCTTGGGCTGGCAGCGCTGCGCGCCTGATGCACTCAGCGTCGGCTTACGCAGCCAAACTAAGCTTTATCACTTATTGCACCGATCTTTAGATCCGATTGCGCGCGCCTTTCGAGCGCACGCCCGCGTATAAATCACAATGACATCACCAAACCATCCGCTCACCCAGTTGTTCAACGAGCGCGTTCTGATTCTTGATGGCGCGATGGGCTCGATGATCCAACAGTGGAAGCTCGAAGAGAGCGATTACCGCGGCGAGCGGTTCAAAAATCATCACATTGATCTCAAAAACAATAACGAGGCACTCAATTTGGTGCGGCCCGATATTATTTTGGACATTCACCGCCAATATCTTGAAGCTGGCGCCGACGTCATTGAGACCAACACATTCAACGGGCAGGCGGTGAGCATGGCCGATTTTGACATGCAGCAGCCCGAGCTGATTCGCGAGATCAACATCGCGGCGGCAAAGATTGCGCGGCAGGCGGCTGATGAAAGCACGCGCGCAAATCCGGCCAAACCGCGTTTTGTCGCCGGCGCGCTTGGCCCGATGACCCGCACGCTGTCGCTCTCGCCCGATGTCAACAACCCGGGGTTCCGAGCGGTTTCGTTTGATCAGGTCATGCAGGCGTACTACGATCAGGCTGCCGCGCTGCTCGAAGGCGGTGTCGATGTGCTGTTGCCGGAGACGGTGTTTGACACGTTGAATTTGAAGGCGGCGTTGTTCGCAATCCAAAAGCTGTTTGCGGATGGCGCGCGGCGCGTGCCAGTGCTGGCCAGCGTAACAATCACGGATCAAAGTGGCCGCACGCTGAGCGGGCAAACGGTGGAAGCGCACTGGGCCAGCGTGCATCGCGCGCCGCTCACCAGCATTGGCATCAACTGCGCGCTTGGCCCGGATGAAATGCGGCCGTATGTCGAAGCCATGGCGGGCATCACGCAGACATTCGTCTCGTGTTATCCAAACGCCGGGCTGCCAAATGCGTTTGGCGGCTATGACATGACGCCGGCCAAGTTCGCCGACTCTGTGGCTGAGTTTGCGCAAGAGGGCTGGGTCAACATGCTGGGTGGGTGCTGCGGCACCACGCCGGCGCACATCGCCGAAGTTGCCAAGGTCGTCAAAGATGCCCGTCCGCACAAACGCAACGCGCCGACGCATAAGGCCTACTTCAGCGGGCTGGAATTGCTGACCATGGACGACGGACGCTGGGCGGCGGATGGCAGTTCAGCGCGGTCGGGCGACGACTCGCAGCCCGCCGTCCGCCGTTCATCATCGTCCTTCATGATGATCGGCGAGCGCACCAATGTGACCGGTTCGCCAAGATTTGCCAAACTGATCAAAGAGGGCAACCTCGACGCGGCGCTGCAGGTGGCGCAGCAGCAGGTCGAGAACGGTGCGAACATGCTCGATGTCAATGTCGATGAGGGTTTGCTGGACAGCGAGAAGATCATGGCCGATTTTCTAAACCTGGTCATGGCCGAGCCAAACATCGCGCGCGTGCCGATCATGATCGACAGCTCGAAGTGGTCGGTCATCGAATCCGGGTTGAAATGCGTGCAGGGCAAATGCATCGTTAACTCGATCTCACTCAAAGAGGGCGAGGCGAAATTTATCGAGTCGGCCGAGCTGTGCAAACGCTATGGCGCCGGCGTTGTGGTGATGGCGTTTGACGAGCGCGGCCAGGCCGACAGTTTCACGCGCCGCACCGAGATCTGCAAGCGCGCCTACGACCTGCTGGTCGATCGTGTCGGCTTCGCGCGCGAGGACATTATTTTTGACCCGAATGTGCTGACGGTCGCGACCGGCATCGAAGAGCACAACAACTATGCAGTTGACTTTATCGGCGCCACGCGCTGGATAAAAGAAAATCTGCCCGGCGCAAAAGTGAGCGGCGGCATCAGCAATATTTCGTTCTCGTTCCGCGGCAATAACCCGGTCCGCGAGGCCATGCACAGCGCGTTTCTCTTTCACGCGATCGCAGCCGGCCTGGATATGGGCATTGTCAATGCCGGTCAGCTTGCAGTGTATGAAGAGATCGACAAACTGTTGCTTGAGCGCGTCGAAGATGTGCTGCTAAACCGCCGTCCGGATGCGACGGATCGATTGATCGAGGTCGCGGAGCAATTTAAGGCGCCGACGACCGATTCCGCCGCAGTGCTCCAGATCAAGGCCGAAAAAGATGAGTGGCGCAGCTGGAGCGTTGATAAACGCCTCGAACATGCGCTGGTTAAAGGGATCACCGATCACATCGACACTGATGTTGAAGAAGCCTATCAGCACTATGGCCGTCCGCTCAAAGTGATCGAAGGCCCGCTGATGTCTGGCATGAACGTGGTGGGTGATCTGTTTGGCGCCGGCAAGATGTTTTTGCCGCAGGTGGTTAAGAGCGCGCGCGTGATGAAGCGCGCGGTCGCGGTGCTTGAGCCGTATTTGCAGGCCGAAAAGCAAGGTGCATCGACCAGCGCGGGCAAAATCGTCATGGCGACGGTGAAGGGCGATGTGCACGACATCGGCAAGAACATTGTCGGCGTGGTGTTGGCCTGCAACAACTACGAAGTAATCGATCTCGGCGTGATGGTTTCGGCCGACAAGATCGTGAAGACGGCAAAAGAGCAGGGCGCCGACATCATCGGGTTAAGCGGGCTGATAACGCCGTCGCTGGACGAGATGGTGCATGTGGCCAAAGAGATGACGCGTGAAGGGATGACGCTGCCGTTGTTGATCGGCGGCGCGACCACCAGCAAGGCGCACACTGCGCTCAAGATTGCGCCGGCATACGGGCAGCCCGTTGTGCATGTGCTGGATGCATCGCGCGCAGTTGGCGTGGTTGGCGCGCTGCGCAGCGTCGATGGGCGTGAGGCCTTTGCGCAGAAGAATACGCAGGATCAGAACGCGCTGCGTGAACAATTTGCAAACCGGGCTGATCGCAAGCCGTTGCTGCCGATTGCCGAAGCGCGCAAACGCAAGGCGAACCCGCCGCTGTCGCAACTGGAGGCGGCGTTTACCGGCGCGCGCGTGGTGGCCGATGTGCCGTTGCGCGAATTGGTCGCCTATATCGATTGGACGCCATTTTTTGCAACGTGGGAGCTGGCTGGACACTATCCGGAGATCCTGCGCGATGCCGTTGTTGGCGAACAGGCCAACCAACTGTTTGACGACGCGCAAAAGATGCTGGCGCGTTTGGTTCAGGCAAACAGCACGTCACATGCCCAGTCGCACCGGCCGGGCACATCTGGCGCTGCGGCACCGCTAGCGGGCACGTTGCAGGCGCGGGCGGTGTATGGCCTGTATCCAGCCAACAGTGTCGGCGACGACATCGCGGTCTATGCCGATGAATCGCGCGCGCAGACGCTGGCGATGTTTCACACGCTGCGTCAACAAATGGAAAAGGCCGAGCGCGGCAACCTGGCGCTGGCCGACTATGTTGCGCCACTCGCGAGCGGGCAGATCGACTACATGGGTGCTTTTGCGGTCAGCATTCATGGCGCAAAAGCGCTGGCGGATGGCTACAAGCAAGCGGGTGACGATTACAACGCCATTCTGGTTGAGGCGCTGGCTGACCGTTTTGCCGAGGCGTTGGCCGAGCGCATTCACAAACAAGCGCGCGACGACATGGGCTACGGTCTGGCCGAGAACTTGAGCCCGGCTGAACTGGTCAGCGAAAAATACCGCGGCATTCGACCGGCGCCAGGGTATCCGGCCTGCCCGGATCACACCGAGAAGCGCGAAATCTGGAAGCTATTGAATGTGGAAGCGGCTGTTGGCGCGACGCTGACAGAGAGCTGCGCGATGCTGCCGGCCAGCAGCGTCAGCGGCTGGTATTTCTTTAATCCGGAAGCGCGCTACTTTGGCGTGGGCAAACTCGGCCGAGATCAGGTTGAAGATTACGCCAAGCGCAAGGCGATCAGTGTTGAAGAGGCCGAGCGCTGGCTCGGGCCGAACCTGGCTTACTGATCCAGGACCTGAATCAGGCGCGTGGCGTTTCCGGCCGGGTCGATGCTGATGATTTCGATCTCGCTTTGACCGGCCGCCAGCCCAATCGTATGCGAGAACATCCCGGCGGCAGATACTGTGACCGGCGCGCCCTGGATGGTGACTTTGCTGTCTGGGCTGGCCGCACCCATGACCACGACTGCGTTGCCCGTGCGTTTGGCCTGAGTCACGCGCAGCGTGAAAGCCGCCGGATCGAACTCGGATTCGAGCTGATCAGACACATCGCTGCGGCGCGAGCCGCTGGCGTCTTCCTGGATAAAACGGAGTTTCAGACGACCTGGCGCTTGTAGTTTGATCTGAGTGGCGATGTTGCCATACATGTCCGCGACAAAACGCGCGTACTCGCGCCCAGAGGCATCGATCGCGATCAGTTTTCCGTTGGGCACGATGCGCGCGTTGAATTCGATGGACGGCACGTTGGTCACCAACGTCTTTTGATCGCGCGTCAACAACGATAGCCGCGGCACCTGCAGCTTTGTCATCGGTTTGGCCCCGCGTTGCAATTGAGCGAGCTCACCGGTGGTGATGTCGATTTCGCTGACATCGTTGCGCGCACTGACCACGCCTTCAAACGTGGTGACGGTCATGTTTGCTGCGGCGCCAATTTCGACGCGAAACTCGGTGCCTTTGACAGTCACAGAGCCAGAGTCGCTTTCGATCACAAAACGCTGATCCGGCGCGCGCTTGGCGATGCGGCTGTCGATGGCGCCGGATTGCAGCGCGATTCCGTTTTCACGCAAGACAAAGCGTGAACCAGCCTCTGCGACGCTCTGCGAGCCATCGTTAAATGTGATTGTGATCGGCGTGCTGGCGACGATGGTGTCGCCGCTGTTGACCGGATTCGCAACATGGGTGCTATTGCTGCGCGGCAGCGACCATTGCAGGCCAAACATGCCGAAGCGCTGTTCGGTGATGGCAGCCTCGCCAGTCAGTGTGCCAAGGGCCGGGCCGTGTGTACCGCCCAGCAGCGCGTAGCCTGCGATGAGGCCGACTGCGGCTGCGGATACCGCCAGTGGGCTGATCACCAGCGACATCAGGAATCGGCGCGGGTTTCGAAATAGGCTATTGCGCCTGCGTTCAAGCGCGACAAATACTGGCGCGGTTGAGGGTGTAGGCGTGCGCGCGAGTCGCAGGTTCTCGGCGAGGAGAGCCGCGCGCACGCGCATCTTGCGAACATCGCTCAAGACCCGCACGCGTTCAGCGGAAAGGAGAAGGAGACGCTCAATAAATGCGTCATCCAAAACCCCCGTCCCCATTTTCATCTTTCTTAGTTCTCCGTTAACCCACTCAGCTTTCCTTTTAGAGCGGATCTTCCACGTGTAATTAACAACTCAACCATTCGCCTGCTGAGCTTCATCGTTTCAGCCACATCATCGACTTTCATATTGAGCACATATCTCAATGTGATCGCCTGACGTTGGTCTTCTGGAAGTTCTGACAGTGAGCGTCGAATAATTGCGATTTTCTGATTTGAAATGATGCCGTCTTCTACGCTGGTTGTGCCATCGGAAATATCGCGATCCTCGCCGGACATGGAGGCAAACGTGGATTCGTGCTTCTCAACAACCTGTCGCCGGCGCAGCGCGTCGATGGCTTTGTGATGCGCAATGCGCATGATAAAGGTGCTGAGACTGCAATCCCCTCGATACTCCGGTGCCGACCGCAACACGCCGATAAAGGTCTCCTGGACAACGTCCTCGGTTTCCGATTCGGTAAGGTCCTGGACAAGATGCACGACATAGCGGCTGACAGGATTCACGTATTCATTGAATAGCGTGTTGACCGCTGTCGAATCATTTCGAGCAACGGATGCTGCCAGCGCGATATCGCTATCGCGTCGAGACCCCCCTCCTTCTGAATAGTCGGATACCATCAAAGACCCTGCATTGAGTTATTGCCTAGCGACACGTTGAATCCGGTCGCGCATCTTACATGCCCGCCGGTTTTTGGATTGCTTATTCTAATTTGCCTGATTGACGGTGCGTCAAAATCAGCAAATGAGGAACTGCGGAGCAAGTCAGCTTCCGCGACTATTACAAGTGAGGGGATATTCGGTCCACCCACTTTAATTGTGACGACGCATTGCGTGAATTCGATTTCGCGGGTAGGTGCTTTCGTTTGCATATGAGCTGAGTGACCCGAAGTTTCGAAGCACCGCCAACCAACGCCGCCTTTTCGCTGCACGGGACTATGCAGAATGACGATTCACGCACTTTTCTTGACCATCCATAGCAGTCAAGTCGATCTAATCCGTTTATTTACAAAACATTGCAGTATTTTCGAGAACGCTTCGACATTTGCGCAAGCTGCTGCAATATTTAGCAAATCGCTGGATGCAACTACATCTGTACCGCCGATTAATCTGATTGTAGCAGATGTTCCAGCGGGTGGCATTAATCTTGCAGAATATGTATTAGGTAGAATCCGCCCAACTACGTATTTTGGGAATAATGGGACTAGGACCGAGGATTATTCTCGTAGACCGTGATGGAAACGTCAGTGCTGCGCGCCGGGCTTTGCAACTCGGCGTTACTGAATACCTGCTCCCATCCGATCTGACCGAATTTCGCATCGACACTATTTTCACGACGTGGAACTTTTCGGCATGGGCTGACCTGCCGGGCGACGCGATCGACCCACATGAGGACGATTTTGCAGAGGAAACGTTGCAGGACGGGTTTGATACCGGCCGCATCGGCCGGCTGAGCAGCGTTGAGGCTGCCATCGTAACCTGCCTGACAGCAAGCCGTGGGGAACCCATGTCCGCTCGGGATCTGGTGCACGCCATCATGGGGCGTGATGTGGACGAAGACCATGCCGCAAATTTGATTCGTCCCCATATTTCGCGTCTGCGCTCAAAAGTAGAGCCCACACCCCAGATGCCGCGGCGACTATTGACCGTGCGCGGCAAGGGCTACATGCTTGTAACAGAGTAGGCCGCTCTTACGTTCCCGCTACAATGATGCGTGATGCCAGCCAATCGGCACGCACGCATGCGCGCATTTCATAAAACACTTGCACAGACACGCCTGGTGGGCCTGGCGTTTGCTGCCTTTGTTGCTGCCTGCTTGCTCGGCTTGAATCAACACGCGCCAACGCAACAGCTGCATGCCCAGGACGCTACGCCCGAAGCCGTATTGGCGGATCCGTCGCGCGTAACGGTCATTGTGCCCGGACGCACACTCGAGCCTGCGCCGACACAGGTTGCGCCGCCGCCCGAACCCACGCAACCTGCGCCACCGACTGCTGCGCCTGTGCCCACGCAGCCATTGCCACCAACCGCGCCGCCTGCGCCTGTGCCCACGCAGCCACCGCCGCCAACTGCGCCGCCTGCGGCACCGACTGTGGCACCACCACTGCCAACCGCGCCGCCTGCGCCTGTGCCCACGCAGCCACCGCCGCCAACTGCGCCGCCTGCACCTCCGACTGCGGCACCACAACCGGAACCGCCATCGCAACCTCCGCCGGTGCAGGCAACGACCGCGTCGCCTGCGACCGATCTTCCCCCGCCACTTTTGGCGACCGCTGTTGTCGCGCCCACGCAGCGCCTGCCGCGTCCGGTGCCAACGCGTCGCCCGTTGTTGCCGACGCAACCGCCGAAATTGATGGCGACGGTTGAGGTGCTTGCACCTGAAGTAATCCAGCAACCTGCTGAATCGACTGCCGAGCCAGAGCCAACCTCGACCACACAGGCACCCCTTGCGCCCACGCTGACCGCTACGCCGGCTGAAGTGGCAGCTGTCGATCTGCCGCGCCCGGCAGCGGATGCGCCAGCAAGCCCAATCGAAGCACCGCTTGAAGCCTTGCCGTCGCCTTCATTGGAAGGCGCGAATCTGGTGTATGCCGCTACGCTGCGACAGATCGGCGCGGACCGCTATGTCATTGCCGGGTGTGTCTCGAATATCGGTCCGCGCCCGGAAACCGGCGTCGATCTCACGTTTGAGTTGCGCGTTGGATCCGCGCGGCTTGTTGAGTTACGTGCCGCCGGGACGAAATCCGCTGTAAATGCCCGCCAGGCCGTCGTGGCGTTGCCCGCGATTGCACCCGGCCAAATGCACCGCGTGGATATCGAAGTTCGGTCAAAATCCCCATTGACGATGCTGGGCATTCGCGTGCTGGTACAGCAGGCACGCTGGCTTGCTGGCAATGTCAAGCTGAATTGCGCAGCGGCTGGGTCGACGGACCGCGGCTCTGGGTTGATCGCGGACCGCGCGCGTTTTACAATCGATGGACAGCCTGTTGAATCGGCCCGCGCCATCCAGGTTTTGCAATCCACACCCCGTGCGCATACGATGCAGGCTGTGCAGGGGGTCCCCGAGACTGGCAGCCTACGCAAGACACCAGGCGTGGTCGTCACGACACCGGCATTGTTTAGCGCAGTTGCCGCCTCGTCGTTAGTTTTGGCTGTGGTTGGATTGGCCGCAGTATTTGCACGGCGGAATTTGTAGCGACCAGGCGCTTTACACCCGCTCGTGCGGATCAAACAAACGCGCGTGTTCGTCAAGAGCGAAGCGATCCGTCATGCCGGCAATGTAATGGCAAACGACCCGCTCCAGGGGCATGGTTTCCATCAGCGCGTTGTGGCTGGCCGGTAACATGCGCGGCTCCTCGGTGTAGGCGGTGAACAAGTCAGCCAGCACCTTCTCGGCCTTCTTCATCATGCGAATCACGCGCGGGTGAAAATACAAGTTGTCGTATAGATGCTGCTTTAGCTGTTGGTTGAGCTGGCGCGTGCTTTCTGGAAATGCCACCAACACGCTGGGCTGATTGCGAATATCCGCAACGCTGGCCGGCGCAACCGCATTGATGCGGCGCGACGTTTCTGTCACCAGGTCGCCCACCATCAGGCTGACCAGCCTGCGCACCAGCCGATGCCGCTCCATATCTGCAAAGCCATCGGCCATGTCGATGCCAGCGTCGGTTTGCGCGCGTCGCCACCAGTCGAGCTTGCGCGCATCGTTGGCGTCCAGCAGCCCGGCGCGCAGGCCATCATCCAGATCGTGGCAGTTGTAGGCCAATTCGTCGGCGATCGACGCAATTTGCGCTTCCAGCGTGCCGCGCAGGCCGGGCTCGATACTCGGCGGCGCATGCACCAGGTCGTATTCGGTCTCGTGCTTGACGATGCCTTCGCGAAATTCATAGGTCAGGTTCAGCCCGGGAAAATCCGGATAGCGCCGTTCCAGCTGCGTGATGATCTGAAAACTGCGCTGGTTGTGGTCGAAGCCGCCGTGCGCTTGCATCAGTGCGTCGAGCACGCGTTCGCCCGAATGCCCAAACGGCGGATGGCCCAGATCGTGCGCCAGACAGATGCCTTCGACCAGATCTTCATTGGCGCCCAGCGCGCGCGCGATGGTTCGGCCGATCTGCGCCACTTCCATCGTATGCGTGATGCGCGTGCGATAGTAATCGCCTTCGGTAACAACAAAGACCTGGGTTTTGCCCTGCAGACGCCGAAATGCGGTCGTGTGCAACACCCGTTCGCGGTCGCGCTGAAAAGCAGTTCGGTAAGGCGCCTCAGGTTCGGGAAATTGGCGCCCGCGCGACTCGGCGCTGCGGACCGCATATGGCATCAGCGTGAGGTTTTCGTTGTGTTCCAGCTGTGTTCGCGTACGCATAGCCGGGATTGTATTCCGGCGAGTGAATCACATCGAACTAAGGTCGTAGAGCAAGCGGCGTGTCCGTCGTTCGGCTGATCCGAAGCGACAGCGCGCCGGCGGCGATGCCGATAAACCCGGCAATGGTAAAGGCCAGCACATAGTTGCCGAACTGGTCGAATGCAACTCCGCCTAACGACGAAGCAACGGCGGCGCCGATCTGGTGCGCGCAAAACACAAAGCCATAGACCGTGCCGACGTTCTTGCGGCCAAAGGCATCTGCGCACAGCCTGATGGTGGGCGGCACCGTGGCAATGTAATCCAGCCCAAACAGCACGGCGAAGAGCGTCAGCCCTATCGGGTCGGTCACAAGCGGCAAAATAATCAACGACACGCCGCGCAGCGCGTAATACGTGAAAAGCAGCTTGCGCGGATCGATGCGATCGGTCAGCCAGCCTGAAGCAATGGTGCCCACAAAATTAAAGAGCCCCATCACCGCGAGAAAATTGGCCGCAGTGTCGGCTTTATAGCCGCAACCCACGGCATACGGAATAAAGTGCGTGCCGATGAGCCCGTTCGATGTGAACCCGCACACAAAAAATGTGGTCGCCAGCAACCAGAATGTGGGTGATCGCATGACGGTACGCATCACGGCAGAGGGCTGAGCAGCCTCTTTTGTTTGCCGTATGTCGTCCGCCATCCGGCGTTCGCCGTATGCCTGCGCATTCACCGCTTCGGGTGAATCTTTTAGCAGCAGAAGCACGGGGATGATAAAGAGCAATGGCAGGATGGCGAGCACCCAGCTCGCGTTGCGCCAGCCGTAGTCGGCCGCAAGCGATGCCAGCGCGCGCACAAATATGAGCTGGCCGGCGCTGGTTGCCGCGCCAAAGATGCCGGTGACCAGGCCGCGCTTTTCAACAAACCAGCGGTTGGCGACGGTTGCGCCGAGCACGCTGCCGATCAGCCCGGTTCCGATGCCGCTGAGCGCGCCCCACAGCAGATTGAGCTGCCAGAGCGCGGTCATGGCCGCGCTGGTGGCCATGCTGACCGAGATGATCAACAGGCCGACAGTAACCACGCGTTTGGGGCCGAAGCGATCCATCAGCTGGCCGCTGAACGGCGCGGTCAGGCCAAAGACCAGAATGCCAAACGCGACCGCCGTGGACACCACGGCGCGCTGCCAGCCCATGTCGTTTTCGATCGGCACAACAAACACACCCGGCGCCGAACGCACGCCGGCCGCCAGCAGTAACACTGCGGCAGTGATCGCGACGATGATCCAATGGATGCGCGTTGATTGCGAGGCGGCGGATTGCATTGGGGCATCATAAAACAGGCGCTCATTCCTGGCTATTTGGGCCGATCAGACCGTCGCGCCAGGCGATCGCCGCGGCTTGCGTGCGGTCGGTGACATGCAGTTTGCTGAGCACGGTGCTGACATAGCCTTTGACCGTGTGCTCGCTCAAAACCAGGGCTTTTGCGATCGCGCTGTTTGATGAGCCGATCGCGATGAGCCGCAGGACATCCAGTTCGCGCGGGCTGAGCAGGGCAAATGGATCACCTGGTTTTACATCATCGGCATCGACATGCGCCAGCCGGTCGGCGATGCGCTCGGACATGATCGCATCGCCGGCCGCCGCGCGCCGGACGGCATCGGTCAATGCATCCGGAGCCATGTCCTTCAGCACGTACGAGAGCGCGCCAGCGCGCAGGGCCGGGAAGATGTGCTCGTCGGTATGAAACGATGTCAGGATCACCACCTGCGTTTGCGGGCTGACGCGCTTGATCTCGCGCGTGGTCATCACACCGTTTATGCCGCCGGGCATCAATAAATCCACCAGTGCAACCTGCGGTCGATGGCGCGCGGCGAGGGGGATGGCTTGCTCGCCTGTTGCGACATCGCCAATCACCTGCATATCGCGCTGCATCGAAAGCAGGTTGCGAATACCGTGCCGGACCAGCGTGTGATCATCGACGATCAGGATTGTGATTTGGGTTTCCATCAGAGGGGGTTCTCAGGCGAATGAGCGGCATTGCGCGACCATGCGGCCACGATCTCGGCGCCGTCGTTTGGCGCGCTGTGGATTGTGAGTGTTCCGCCAATGTCTTGCATGCGTGCGCGCATCGAGCTTAGGCCAAGCCCGCTGTGCGCGGCATCGGCGTCGAAGCCGGCGCCATCGTCGCGCAGCGCCAGCATGACCGCGGCCGGGTCGCAGCGCAGCGTCAGCGTGATGTTGCGAGCAGTGCTGTGGCGAATGGCGTTTGCCAGCGCCTCCTGCGCCACTCGAAACAGCGCGTGTTCAACGTCGAGCGGCACTGCGCAGGCGCCGGTGATCGACAGGTTCAGCGTCACGTTCTCGCGCACGCGCCAGCCCTCGATCAGATCGCCAAGCGCCTTTTCGAGCCCGCGTTGCTGCAATGCGGCCGGGCGCAGCGCGAAGATCATGGCCGCCAGTTCGGCGTGTGTGGCCTGAATTGTGATTTGCGCGTCTCCGAGCAATTTTTGCGCGACGGTTGCGTCTGCCGGCAGGGCGGTGGCGACCGCGCCGAGTTGCATCGATGTCGCAAAGACCTGCTGCTTAACGCTGTCGTGCAGCTCGCGCGCCAAGCGTTGGCGTTCATCGGAGGCGGCCAGTGCCTGGCGTGAGGCAAGCAGCGATTGCAGCTGTTCGGACATCGTATTCAGCCGCGCGCTCAGGTGACCGATCTCGTCTTTGCGAACATCCTGCAAGCGCGGGCTGAAATCGCCCTGCGCCCAGCGTTCGGATGTGGTCGAAATAACCGCCAGTCGCTGCGACAGGGGCCGGGCGGCCCAACGGCCAAAGAGCGCGCCGAGCATAAGCGCGATGAAAGACAGCGTCAGCCAGATCGCGGTGCCGGCAGCGATATAGAGCAGTTCCATGTTGCGAATCCGGTAGCGAAGCTTTAGATTGCCGATCGGTTTGCCCGCGCTGTTTTTTACCGCGTTGTTTGATTCGACAAATCGGCGATTAGCAATATCGACGGCGATTGGCGGGCCGCCATCCAGCACATAGCTGCCGTGCTCACGCATATTGGGGGCGACTGGCCAGGCCGACACCCATTTGGGCAGCGGCCTGTGCGATGCGCCCTGCAGGATGCCATCTGCCGCGGCAAACTCGACATAGGCATCGCTGGTAAACATGCCACGTTGATCCGCCAGTGCGCGAACCCAAGCATCGACTTCCCCGGGTTGTGCCCCGCCGCGACTGTATTGCGCCTGAAACGTCGCAACCTGGCCTGGAATCAGGGAGATCTGCTCGGTGTATGCGATGTGATAAAGCCCCTGTTTGTCCAGCTGCGACAGATACAGGATCACCATGAACGCAGCCACCAAAACCGCCAGTGTTGCGCTTGTAAACAAGGCGTATGCCAGCTGGAGGCGGCGATGCAGCCCACGCGTGGCGTCTGCGGGTTTGGCTTGGAGCACGTGCAGCATGTTGGACATGCGGTGAGTCTATGCGCTGGATCGACGTCAGCACACCCGCTGGCGGGGGGATTTGTGGCGCAGCAATTGCCAGCAACTTTCCAGATCGCGGTTACACTCCGCGCACCTATGACTGACCTGCGCAGAGCGATTGACGCATATCACGGGTTGTTGGATGACGAGTTGGCCCGCGCCAGCAACGAGTTGCTCGACGAGCAACAGCAGCGGCGCGGGTTGTTTTTTGGCACGCGGCCGTTGTGCTCGGTGCTGCGCCCGCGGTTCCTGACCAGCGAGCAATATCGATATTTGCAAAGCGCGATTCGCGCCATCGCGCCGGTGTTGTGCGAAAACACACCGCGCCGCGCTGCAGCGACGCGCGGATCCGCGCGCAGTTCATGCTGGCCGATTGGGAGGAAACGCTGATCCAGACGCCGATGGGCATGCGCGCCAGCTCGCCGACCGCGCGCATGGATTCGTTCTTTGTGCCGGAGACCGGGGAGCTCAAGTTCACCGAATACAACGCCGAGACCCCGGCTGGCATCAGCTACAACGACGCGCTCAGCGACATCATGTTTGCGCTGCCGATCATGCGCAAGTTTGAAAAACGCTATGAGCTGCGGCCGTTGCCGGGCAAACATCACATGCTGCATGCGCTCAACGAGAGTTACCGGCAGTGGGGCGGGCGCGACCGGCCGCGCATTTGCATTCTGGATTGGGAAGAGGTGCCGACCTACAGCGAGTTTGTGCAGTTCGACCAGTATTTCAAAGAGCAGGGCTATGACTGCATCATCGCCGATCCGCGCGAGTGCGAATATCGCGATGGCAGTGCTCTATGCGCGTGGCATACCAATCAATATGATTTACAAGCGCGTGCTGATTACCGAGCTGATCGAGCGCGGCGGGCTGGATCATCCGGTGGTGCGCGCAGTCAACGAACACGCGGTGTGCATGGTCAACCCGTTTCACTGCAAGATACTGCATCGCAAAACCAGCTTTGCAGTGATCAGCGATGAGGCCAATGGCGAGCTGTTCACCACTGACGAGCTGGCTGCGATCGAGAAGTTTATCCCATGGACCCGCCGGGTGACCGAGCGCTACGCGATTCACCACGGCGAGCGCGTTGATCTGATGCCCTATTGTCGAAGCGAATAAGGACAAGCTGGTGCTCAAACCGGCCGACGAATACGGCGGCAAAGGCGTGGTGCTGGGCTGGACGGTGACGCAGGAGGAGTGGTGCGGCTGCCTGCAAGGCGGCGCTCAAGGAGGACAGCATCGTGCAGGAGCGCGTGACGGTGCCGATGGAGCCGTTCCCCAGCTATCTAAATGGCCGCGTGCAGGTTATCGACCGCTTTCTGGACACGAACCCGTATATCTGGTATGGCGAATACATGTCCAGTTGTCTGACCCGGCTGAGCACCGCATCCGCTGCTCAACGTGACAGCGGGCGGCGGCAGCACGGTGCCGACGTTTGTGATCGAAGAGAGATGACATTATGAAACAACCACGTTTAATATCGGCATCGAAGAGGAATATCAGATCATTGACCCGCACACGCGGGAGCTGAACAGTTACATCACGCAGATGATCGAAGACCAGCAAGCGCATGCTGCTTGAGATCGACATCAAGCCGGAGCTGCACCAATCGATCGTGGAGGTGGGCACAAAAGTATGCAACAACGCCGGCCGAGGCGCGAGCTGATCTGGTGCGCTTGCGGCGCGGCGTGATGGAGCTGGCGGCACAAGGGCGATTTCAAGATCGTGGCGGCCGGGCACGCACCCATTCTCGAACTGGAAGCAGCAGGAAATCACGCCAGTACGACCGTTATGCCGGCACCAAAGAGGCATGCAGATGCTGGCCCAGCAGCTGTTGATTTTTGGCACGCATGTGCATATCGGGATTGAAGACCGCGAGTTCATGATCGACGTGATGAACGTGGCGCGCTATCTGATGCCGCATGTGCTGTGTTTGTCGGCAGCTCGCCGTTTTGGATCGGGCAACAATACCGGGCTGAGGAGCTATCGCAGCGTGATCTTCCGCAACTTCCCGCGCACCGGCATCACGCCGCGTTTTGAACTGCGCGCGAGTTTCAGTATCTGATCGTCGACACACTGGTGCAAAACCAATACCATCCCGGATGGCACAAAGATCTGGTGGGATGTGCGCCCGAATCACAAATACCCGACGCTGGAAATGCGCATCTGCGACGTGTGCACGCGCGTGGATGAGGCGATTGCGTCGCCGCGATCTTCCAGGCGATTATGTTTCAAGTGCTGGAAGCTGCGCAACAGCAACATGACCTTTCGCGTGTATCCGTCATCGCTGATCGAGGAGAACAAATGGCGCGCGGTGCGCTATGGGCTGGACGGCAAGCTGATTGACTTTGGCAAACAGCTGGAGTTGCCGGCGCGCCGATCTGATCCGCGAGATGATCGAGTGGTTTATCGGCGATGTGATCGACGAGCTTGGCAGCCGCAAGGAGGTCGAATACGCCTACAAGATTCTGGAGGATGGCACCAGCGCCGACCGCCAGCTTGCGGTGTTCAATCGCACCGGCGATATGAAAGCTGTGGTTGATCAGTTGATCCGCGAGACGGAAGAGGGCATCTAGCGCGTAAATCCACGCGAAATACGGGTGTTTTGACATAAGTAAGCCGGGGATAAGCCCGGCATATGCCGGGCTTATCCCCGGCTTACTTATGTCGTTGCGTTAGGCCGCCTTCGCAACAGGTGCAGCGAATTTCGCGCGATACATCCGGACCCAGCGCGTTGCGCCGGCGCCGATCAAGACACCTGGCAGCACCCAGACCATCCACTCAAAACCGGCTGGCACAAATCGCGTGGCATTTTGCACCAAGAAAGCTGTCACCGTCGCGGCATAGGCGCCTAGAAAGCGCGCCATGTGCTCATACCACCACCAGCGCGGGTCGGTTGGCTTTGTACCAAGGCCGAACCAATCGCTGATGCCGGCCCGCGCGATGAGCGCTCCCACAACTAGACCGATCACATAGAACGGCGTGATGCTGAATCCCAACAGCAAGGCTGGCAAATTCACGCCCAGCAATCCAGCCGCACCCCAGGCCACAAACGCCACACCGGCAAACCCCATCACACCTGCCGCAAGCCTGTCGATCCAGTTCGGCTGTTCGCCAGGGACAGTCGGACGTTTGCGATACAGCACACGATAGCCGCTAAGCGCCTGATAAAAGCTAAAGATGTTGACAATAAAGAGAAAAAAGTTGAAGCGAAAAAACGACAACGCCAGCGTGCTGCAGAAGATCCACAGCATGCCGTAGAAATACACCTTCCCCCAACGCCGATGCCAGAGGCCGCCCTTAACCGTCAACATCGCCAGTGGCGCGACAAAGAGTGCGGTGATGCCTGCAAAGACATGCGATAACACAAGAAAGCGATCGAGGTAATCCATGCGATCAGCGTAACGAGAAGCGGCGCTTCGTGCGCCTGCGGAAGGTCATGCCGAAGTCATATGACCCTGCGGCATGGAATGCCGGCGGCATGGAATGCCAGTAGCAAGGAATGACGGCGGCACGGAGCGGCCGGTCTACAGCATGCCGAGTTCGCGCGCGCGCAAGGCGGCATGGGTTCGGTCGCGCGCCCCGAGCTTGCCCAAAATACTCGAGACGTAGTTTTTGACCGTGCCTTCGGTCAGAAATAGCGCGGCGCCGATCTCTTTGTTACTGGCGCCGCCGGCGAGTAGTTTGACGATCTCGATTTCGCGCTCGGAGAGCGTTTCGACGGGTTGCTGCGCAGTTCGCGTGGCGCTTATGCGCGCGAACTCTGCCACGACTTTGGCCGCCACACTGGGCTGCAGGAATGACTCGCCGCGCGCCGCAGCGCGCACCGCATCGAACAACTTGTCGCTGGTGACGTCTTTGAGCAGATAGCCCAGTGCACCCGCGCGCAAACCGTCAAAGACATGCTCATCGTCGTCGAATGTGGTCAGCATGATCACGCGTGCAAGATTGCCAAGCTCGCGCAGGCGGCGCGTGGCTGCAACACCGTCGAGCTGCGGCATGCGCAGATCCATCAGGATGACATCCGGAGACAGCGCCATTGCACGTTCAATAGCTTCCAGGCCATGAGACGCATCACCGATCACATCGAAGTCGTCCTGCGTACCGAGCAGCGTGCGCAGTCCTTCGCGGAAGATCGATTGATCGTCCACCAGCAAGATTCGAATGCGGGCGTTTTCGGTCATCACAGTGGGTCGGGTAGCCTGAGCGCGAGTTCGAATGCATCGCCAGAGTGATCTATCAATAGCGTGCCGCCGAGCAGCTGGGCACGTTCGCGCAGGCCGAGCAGGCCGAAACCGTCTGTGTCTGCGTCTGGCTGTGCCGGGCTCCCATCGTTTTGGACGATGACGGTCACGTCCGCCGCGCTGTAGCGCAGCGTCACATCAATGCGGCTCGGGTTTGCGTGTTTGCGACAATTTGTCAGGGCTTCTTGCACAGCGCGGTAGAGCGTCAGCTCGATCTGCGGCACCAAAGGCCGCACTGTGCCTTCGACCACCAATGTCGTTGCGGCACCTCCGGTGCGCGATGCCTCAACCAATCCTTCGAGCGCCTGTCGCAGCGATTTACTGTCCATCGGACCTTGCCGCAGCGCCGCAACCGAGCGTCGCACCTCGCTGAGGCCGTCTTTTGTGAGCGTTTGCGCGCGCACAAGCGCTTCGGCGGCTTTTGCCGGGTCGCGCACCAGCACTGCGCGCGCCGCCTCGAGCTGGATGTTGACGGCGGTCAAATAGTGGCCGAGCGAATCATGCACTTCGCGCGCCAGCCGATTGCGCTCGCGCGTAGTGGCCAGCTCTTCCACCTGCGTGCTGTACTCTGACAAACGCTGATTGGCGTCGTGCAACTCGCCGGCCAGCTGTTCGATCCTGGCGCGGGCGCGCGACTGTTCCATGGCGATCATCGAAAACACCGCGACAAAAAAGACGCCGGGTGCGAAGCTGAGCGCAGATTGCAGCGTACTGGTTGCACTCCCCGTCACCTCGGCCAGAATCGCAATGAAGAGTGCAAATACCCCGGCGGCGACCAGGGCCGCACGGCGGTTCGACATGATTGAATACGCGTGGCTGATGAGCGGCATCATGATCAGCCAGATCGTTTCAACCGCCATGCGGGTGCCAAGCCAGCATATGAGGCCGCCCAACACGAGTTGCGCGGCACAATAGGTGCCCGGCCGGACAAGAAGCGCGGAACCAGACTTGGTTTCGATGCGCCCGTACCACACCAGGCCGCTGAAGATGAAGAGCGCGCCAAGCGCGAGCAACACCAGGATATTCGTGGTGCTGCGAGCGTTGCCGAACAGCAAGCCGGCAAAGCTGATCACCACGGTCAGCAAAAAAGCGGCCGTGCCAAATGCTGTCAGGCGGTTTAGATTTCTGTTGTCAGGCAGGCGCGTTAGCACCGCGGCATTGTATGCCCAGTGACGTGGTGCATATGAAACGCGGTTCGCCCCGGGACCTGAGATCCCGAGCTAACCATGGCGAAGCCGCCCTTCGGCGGCTAACTGCCGCGCCTGCCCGCCAAGCTGCGCCATGCGCAAGCTGCGAAACGGCATGCGCTTATCTTTAACACCCGGCGCATGCCACTACCCGGCGCAACGTGTGGGGTAGTGCATGCGCGAGCGTTACAAGTAGGTTCTTACTGGGTTGAACCGCCGATCAACGGCAAATAGATCGGATCTGGAATTGTGATGACGATACCCGCGGAGATCTGTCGCTCGGTGACTTTTAGCGGCAGCGCTGTGCTCAGCTGTGAACCGCCGTAGTAGCCCGCCACCAGCGGGTTGGGGCACACGCTGCAAATGGCCACGCCAGGCGATTTGATAACAGCGATGTAGTACGTGCCAGAGGGATGGATGCCACACAGCGTAAAGCCGCCATCACCAAGCGTGAGCGCAGATGGCGAGCAACCAGGGGTGCCGTTGCTGAATTGGCGCGTGGGATCGACCAGGTCGATCTGGTGATTTAGCGCTGGCCGCCCCGACGCATAGCGCGCCACGCCGCGAATGATGCCGGGCTCGTAGACGGTCACGGTCATCTCGGTGTTACTGCCGACGCTAAAGGTGATCGGCTGGAAGATGATTTGACCGAGATACGGGTAGGTGCCGGAGACCACAATGCGCTGCAACGGGACGCGATCGCGCGCGCGCATCTCGAAGCTGCCATCGGTGTCGGTCGCGAACTCGTTTGAAACAGGTTGCGCTGGATCGTCCGATACCAGATACATCACGACGTTTGACACTGCATCTCCGCGCGTGTTGCGCACCCGGCCAAATACTCGGGCGGTGCGTTTTAGCACGAAATTGACGCCCGCCGCAGTAAACGGTGACTGCGCCTGAACGCCCTTGATGATTTCACCACTGTAGTTTTGCGAGAGCGGCATCGCATAGATGTCAAAAGCGCCGGTGGGCAAATTGGTGAGTGTGTAGGTGCCGGATACCGTCACGGTGGTTGTGTAGATCGCACCACGCAACAGGCCGACGAGATTGGGCGTGTCCGTTGTGACCGGTCCGTTCGGGTCCTGCCGCGCTGCCACAATCATGATGTTGCTGACCGGGAACCCGGCCACAAAATCACTGACCTGGCCGGTGATGTTTGCGCCTTTGCGCACCACGATTTCTGGGATCTCAGCCAGTTTGCCATCCCATTGCGTCTCACTGACCTCGTAGTCGGCGCGGGCTTCGATTGCGAGTGGATACAGCAAGAACGTGCGATATCCGCCCGGCATGCCTGTTCCACTCGGGACGACGCCTGATGGCAGGTTCGCGAATGAAAATCGCCCCAAGCTGTCGGTTGTCGTCACGGTGTGTTGCGCGCTCACCGAGCCGCCGATATACGTCTGGACGCACAGCACAACGCGGATTCCGGCAAGCGGTTGTGCATTGACCGCGTCGACAACGCGGCTCGACACGGTTCCGGTCATCACCGTATCCGTAAACTCGGCCGGCGCGCCGCAGTTTATTACAGGTGAGGTCTGTGTGGCTGCAACTGCCCGCTGGTGCGCGGGCATGCCTGCGACTGAGACAAGGGCGCACGCGGCGACGAGACATCGAAAAAGAGGGTTCGCTAATTTCATAAAGAGTTGGCTTGAGCAAATAATTGGAAATGCTGCTAACACGATGCCTCGCAATGAAGATGAAACAAAACGGCGAAGACACGACGTAATGAGCTTAAAGAGTGTAACGATGTGCGCATTCATTTCAAGGCGTAAACGTATCGAGTAATTTAGAAATCTTTGGACTTGTTGCGCCTGTCATGACAGTACAGTTGAGAAGCTGTTGAAGCCCGACAACACATTCGCAATGCCTGGCGATTAATGTTGCAGACGTCGTTTGTATAGCGCGGTGATTGCGCGCATAATCGGTGCATGAACGACAAACTCATCGCGCTAAGACATGACGTGCACATGCACCCGGAGGTGTCTGGCGCGGAGCGCGAAACTGCCGCGCGCATCGTTCGCTTCCTCGAAGCCCTCGCGCCTGATGCGCTGATGACCGGGCTGGGCGGCCACGGCGTTCTGGCGACATTTGATAGCGGTCAGCCCGGCCCGGCGGTGTTGTTTCGCTGTGAGCTGGATGCGTTGCCGATTGTTGAGACAAACACCTTTGCGCATGCCTCCCGCAATGCCGGTGTTTCCCACAAGTGCGGCCATGATGGCCATATGGCGATTCAGTGCGGTCTGGCAGAAGCGCTGGCCGCCAAACGCCCGGCGCGCGGCAAGGTGTATCTGTTGTTTCAGCCGGCGGAAGAAACCGGCGCGGGCGCAGAGGCGGTGTTGCTCGACCCGCGTTTTGCGGAGATCAAACCGGATATGGCGATCGCCGTGCATGACATGCCGGGCTATCCAATCGGCACAGTCGCGCTTAAAGATGGCACGATCACGGCATCGGTCAGCGGGTTGGCGATCCGATTGCAGGGCCGCACCTCACACGCCTCGCAGCCTGAGCAGGGTCTTAACCCAGCCCTTGCCATCGCGGAGCTGCTGACCAAAACCGATGCGTTGAATCTCAACGATCCGAGCTCGCCTGATTTTCGATTGATCACGCCGGTGCACGTGTCGATCGGCACGCCGCACGCGTTTGGCGTGACGGCGGGTGACGGCGAGCTGCAGCTCACGCTGCGCGGGTGGGACGACGCGCGGTTGGAGGCCTTGCGCGAGCGGATCAAAACGCTGGCGGTTGAGATTGCGGGACAGCATGAATTGCATGTCGCGTTTGAATCGATGCAAACGTTTCGCGCGAACAACAATGACCCGGCGGTCAACGCCCTGGTGCGCGCTGGCGCCAGCGATGCGGCATTGACAGTCTTGACGCTATCGGAGCCGGTTAAGGGTGGTGAGGATTTCGGGCTGTTTAGCGCGCGCTTTCCGTGTGCGCTCGTGCTGCTCGGCGCGGGGGACACCACAGCGTTGCATAGCCCGGACTTCGATTTTCCGGACGCGCTGATCGAACCCGGCGTGCGATTGGTCAATGCCATCGCACGCCGGGTGTTAGGGTAATCTGCAACGTTTCTGCTACGAGGCGGAAACGCTGCCGCGTTTTTGCGCAAACTTAAGGCGGTCGGCGGCTTCGCCTTCTTCAATCATGCGGTTGCGCACGCGCATTTCGCGCGCAGCGATCTTACCCAGCCGCTCGTGATAACGCAACAACTCGTGCTGTTTTTCGCGCGCCGGCGCATAGTCCGGGTTTAGGTTTTTGATGTCCCACAGATCAACCAATTCGTCGACGACCTGCGTGTAGAACTCGGTTGGGCCGTAGTGCGCGGTCTTGGAGATGATCTCCATCCGCTGTTTGTAGTCGGGCATGCCGCGGCCAGGCATTTCAAAGTTGAGCATGACATCGGTCACCAGTTCGACCATGTTGGGTTCGATTTGCAGGTGGGCTTGCGTGGCGTCGCGGTAGAACGCGTAGTGCAATGTCTCATCCTTGGCCAAGCGGCGCAGAATCGTGGCGAGACCTGGGTCTTCTTTTTCGCAGACCTTTGCGACGTTGAGGTAAAACACCATCGTGGCGCGTTCCTGAATGGTTGTGTAGACCATCGTCTCGAGCGGCGTGGTCAAACCGGTATGGAAGCCGCCCTCGATCACGAGTTTGCGCAGTTTGCGGCGCGCCATGGCGTCGCCGTTGTTGGTGAGCAGCAGATAGAAGTCTAGCAACTCGCCGTGCTGGTCCTCTTCCGAGGTCCAGGTGTGCACAAAGTCGACCAAGACTTGCAGCGAGCCCTTAAACGTGGTGTGCAGTTCGGTGGTGAACCACGGCAGATTCACCTCGGTGAGCAGCGCGGTCTCGACCGCCAGATAGATCTCCGGGCTCAATTGCGAGCGATTGATCGGCTTCTTTGTGATCTGATCGTGAAACAAGTCTTCACGGTTGTGAGGCAAAAACTCCTGAAGATAGTCGCTATAGCCCCAGTCGATTTTGGCCGCGCGCTCTTTGTGTTCTTTATACATCTCGATGAGGCGGCTTTCGAGACGACGGTCCACTTGTCCTTTCAACATATGCTTTTCTGGTTGGGGCAGCGCCGATTCAAAAATCCGGGCTGCACGAATGACAAATTGCTCAATAATTTTCGAATGCGCTGCGGCGATGGGGCAGGTGCGCAAGTTCGATTCGTTCTGTTTAGGCGGCGAGGAACTAAACCGTGTCGTCAGCGCAGCGCATTGTGACTAGGCGCGCTGCCTGGCCGCACGACAGGTTTGGGTGGGCGAGAAATTAACAGAGCAGGTTGATCGACGCTGGTCGGCCGCTGAAGTAAGCCGTCAGGTCGTCGTTCAGTTGCACAAATCCGAGCCGTTGCAACTGCAAAAATGCATTGAAAGGAATGCTCAGGCGCAGTCCCAAAAACGCCAGCATCAACCGCAACTTGCGCTCATCAACCACCGAGCGCACATTGACGCGCATCATGTCGAATAGATTCGGCATGGTCGCGCGGTTGCGCCAGGTCAGCAGCATCACGGTGAGCGTTTGCAGCTGTCCGGTCAGCAGACCGGTTGGCGCGGCGAGCGCGGTCTTGTGACACACAATGGCGTCAAATGTCGCGCAGCCATGCAGAAAAAGCGCAGTCACTTTTGAGCGTGCTGTGTCGATCAGCGGTTGCGCGCCCAGCGCTTCAAGCCGCGCCAGGCTAAACGCCGTCGATTGCAGCATGATCCTGCGAATCACCATCAGTGCACTGGCTAGAAATATGACAGGCGCCAGACCGACGGCCGGCAGCTCATCCAATGTGACAGCATGGAGCCGTTCGCGCAGTTGCGCTACGGTAAGCAGGATGGTCACAGTTGCCAGCACCAGCACCGCCTGAGTGGTGTTTGTGCCCTGAGCAAGCGATCGCGTCAAGTGTGCGTATTCAACACGCGCCTTGCCCAATAGTTGCTCAAACTGTTGCGGATGTGCATTCAAGCAGAAGGATTATAGGGGGAAAGTGCCTGAGGTGCTTAAAGTGCCTGAAGTGCTTAAGGTGCAGAAAAAGCGTGGATTGAGGGCTTTTTCTGCACCTTAAGCACTTCAGGCACTTTAAGCACCTCAGGCACTTTCCCCTTATGATTGCCCCATGAACCAGCCCGCTTTTGACGCCTATTTGCAGGAACACGATGAGCGTTTGCTCGAGGATTACAAAGACTTTCTGCGCCAGCCCAGCGTGGCGGCTACCGGCCTTGGCATCACCGAGATGGCCGCGCTCGTTGCGCGTCGGCTGTCGTCGATTGGCGCGGAAGTCAAAATTGTTCCGACCGAGGGCAGCGCGCCGCCGGTGGTCTGGGCCGAGCTAGGCCCGGATGACGCGCGCCGCACGCTGCTGATTTACAACCACTATGACGTGCAGCCGGCTGAGCCACTCGAGCTGTGGGAGTCGCCGCCGTTTGAGCCGACGATTCGCGATGGCAAGATCTTTGCGCGTGGCGCGAGCGACGACAAGGGCGAGCTGATCACGCGCATTCAGGCGATCGAAGCCTGGCAGGCCACGCAAGGCGCACTGCCGATCAAGATCAAATGGCTGATTGAAGGTGAAGAGGAAGTGGGTTCGCCGCATCTGCATCCGTGGGTCGCGGCGCACAAAGACTGGTTCGTCAACACGCGCGGCGGCACGATTGACGGCTGTCTGTGGGAGTTTGGCGGCTTCGACGCAGAAAAGCGCTTTCGGTTGTCGCTCGGCGTCAAGGGCATCTGTTATGTTGAATTGTCGGTCAAGGGCGTCGATCACGATTTGCACTCATCGCTGGCCGCGCTGGCGCCGAATGCAGCCTGGCGCCTGACATGGGCGCTCAACACGATCAAAGACATCGACGAAAACATTCTGATTGACGGCTATTTTGAGCATGTTCGGCAACCTACGCCGGCCGAAGAGGAGATCATGCGCGAGATGCCTTCGGAAGAGGCGCATTACAAGGCCAACTGGAAGGTGGACAGATTCGTCACCGGTGTCACCGGCTACGACGCAGTCAAGCGTCTGCTCTTCTCGCCCACCGCCACCATCTGCGGCCTGACCAGCGGCTATCAGAACGCCGGGGTCAAGACGGTGCTGCCCGCACTGGCCAGCGCCAAGGTCGACTTTCGATTGGTGCCAAACCTGACGCCGGAGATCACGGTCGATCTATTGCGCAAGCACCTGGACAAGCGCGGCTTTCATGATGTTGAAGTCAAACTGCTCGGCGGGTATCGCTCTGAGATCAGCGATCCGACCGCGCCGATGGTGATGGCGTCGATTGCGGCCGCGCGCAAGATCTACAACAGCGAGCCGGTGATCGATCTGCTCAGCCCGGGCTCCGGGCCGATGTATTCGCTCTCGACATTTATCGGCGGGGTGCCGGTGGTGTGCGCTGGTATCGCGCACTCGGATACGCGCATTCATTCGCCAAACGAAAGCGCCAGCCTCGAAAACTATCGCGAAGGCCGCCGCTATATCGGCGCGCTGTTTGAGGCGTTCTCGAAGCAGTAATGGCTTTTGTGAACCCTGCGTAAAAATGGCAACCAAGTTGATGCTCTCTAAATAGTCTGTAAATTAAATAACTTGCCGTGCCGAGATCGCTATCCCCGCGATTTAAGTTTTTAGTTTACAGACCACTAAATAAGGCGTAAGAAATATCTATGGCAATTCAACACACACCCAGGCTGGGGCTGCAGCTGTATAGCGTGCGCGAAGCCATGGCCAAAGACCTTACCGGCACGCTGCAAGCTGTCGCGGAAATTGGCTTCGACGGCGTCGAGACTGCGTTTTTCGAAGGCGTCACGCTTGAGCAGGCGGCACAACACCTGCGCGACTACGGGCTGCGCGCGTTCTGCGCGCATGTTGACCTGCCGCTGGGCGAGAAGCGCGATGCGGTGTTGCGCACGGCTGAGCTGTTTGGATGCGATCGCATCGTCTGGCACGGCTGGCCAGAAGATCCGCGCTATGGCTCACTCGACGGCATCCATCAACTGGCCGACGAGTACAACGCAGCGCATGAAGTTGCGCAGGCGCATGGCCTGACGCTTGGCTTGCACAACCACTGGTGGGAGATGACGCCGGTGGCAGGGCGGTTGCCCTACCAGGTGCTGCGCGAGCGCATCGATGCGCGCATCTTTTTTGAGCTCGATGTGTATTGGGCGACGGTCGCCGGCCGCGTCGGCGCCGAGGTCGTGCGCGATCTTGGCGCACGCGCGCCGCTGCTGCATCTCAAAGATGGCCCATTGACCCGGCATGATCCGATGACGGCGCTTGGCACCGGCGCGTTACCGATCCCGGACATCATCGCCGGCGCGCGCGCGCATGCCGAGTGGGTGATTGTCGAGCTCGACGAATGCGCGACGGATATGTTGGAAGCGGTGCGCCAGAGCCACGCCTATCTCAAACACCTGTTATGAGCGAACCGGTTGTGCAGTTTGCCTCGGCTGCGTCGTATACGCTGGATCACATTGCGCAGCTGCTGACACAGTCGTTTGAAGGCTATCTCTACCCGGTGCAGCAAAGCTCGCTCGAGCTGGCAGCCCGCGTGCGTTTTGAGCAGATCGATCTGTATCGATCGACCGTGCTGCTGATTGATCAGGAGCACGCCGGTCTGGCCGCCCTGGCCGTCCGCGGTGAGCGGGCCTGGTGCGCCGGCTTTGGCATCGTGCCCGCATTCCGCGGCGCAGGCCATGCGCGTGGATTGATGGCCGAGCATCTGTATCAGGCCAAGTTGGCTGGCTGCACGCGTTTTGGGCTCGAAGTTTTAACGCGCAACACACGTGCGATCGCAACCTACAAACGCGCCGGGTTGCAGATCGATCGCGATCTGTTGCTGTTCGACTGGCATGGCGAAATCGCCGCCGGGTATGTTGATGCGCAAGTCACCTGGCACGGCGTCGTGCCGCGCAGTGCCGCGCGGGCGGCGTATGCGCATTTGCACGGCGCGCCAGCGGCCTGGCAACGCGACGATCTGACGCAGCGGATGCGTCCACAGTGCGAACTGGTGACGCTGTCGGCCGATGACAAAGTGATCGCGTACGCGCTGGTTGCGGTGAAAGACCTGGCCGCGCGCATACAAGATTTTGCGGCGAGCGGCGCGGATGCCGGCGCACGGTTGCTGCGCGCTATTCAGGCGCGTTACACCGATGTGATCAGCATGAACGAGCCGGTTGACAGCCCGGCGACCGAGGCTTACACGCGCTGCGGGTTTCGCGAGTTTGACCGTCAGCACGAAATGAGCGCTGCTATACTCTAGCCAGCAGATGTAAGCACGAATGACTCGGTGAAACTGCTGTTGTGTGCGTCGCACGCGCTAACAGTTTCACTTGCGATTTTTGCCGACATCTCGACAACTTAACGGGGAGCCTCTGGTTGGGGCTGAGAGGGCGTGAAATCCAGCGCCGACCCTTCGAACCTGATCCGGATCATGCCGGCGTAGGGAGATGTTCGTCGCAAGACCACAACACCCAATGCCAGCATTGTTATGCGCGGATTGGGTGTTTTTGTTTAGTACGTGTCCGCCTGTGCAATAAAAACCTGGTTTCTCGATGGGCAAAATCGCTATACCCGTGCGGAGCGCGGGTATAGCGATTTTGCCCATCGAGTAACCAGGTTGGGACAGCAATCATGCGAACGGTCATCATCGCCAATGGCGAACCCCCCACGGCGCAGGACGTTGCGCGCTGGCTGCGTGATGGCGACAGCCTGGTCTGCGCCGACGGCGGCGCGCGCGTGGCACTGCGCCTGCATCTGCGGCCGCAGCACGTCGTCGGTGATTTCGACTCGCTTGCGCCGGAGCAACTCGCCGCGCTTATTTCGCAGGGTGCGCAGGCGCATCGTCATCCGCCTGCAAAAGACGAGACCGATCTTGAGCTGGCGCTGGCGTTGTGCGCTGGCATGAGTGACGACATCGTGATTCTTGGCGCCATGGGCGGCCGGGTCGATCACGCACTGGCGAACATGTTGTTGCTCGCGATGCCGGTGTTGCGCGGCAAACGGGTGCTGATTGCGCATGGTCCCGATCGAATCCAGTTGATTGATGCGCGTGGCGCGGAAGCCGCGCTCACCGTGCACGGCACAGCTGGCGACACGGTCTCGCTGCTGCCGTTTGGCGGTGATGCGCACGGTATTCGCACCAGCGGGTTGCTATATCCGCTGGCTGATGAATCGTTGTTTGTCGGGCCAGCGCGCGGCGTCAGCAACCTGTTGCTGGCCGAGCGCGCTGACATTTTCGTAAAACGCGGCCTGCTGCTGTGCGTCATGACCGACGCAAATCCAGCAATCCGTGATGCTGGTCAATCCTTATGAGAAACAATTTCAATTCCAAACGCGGAAGCGTTGTTCATGCGCTGCTGGCCGCATCCGTGCTCATTCTTGCCGCCTGCCAGGCAGCCACACCGATCCCCAAACCGACCGCAGTTACGGTCATGGTGCACGATAGTTTTGCGGTGTCTGAAGACGCCATCAAGGCGTTTGAAAGCGCGAACGCGGTCAAGGTCACCATTTTGAAATCGGGTGACGCCGGGGCGATGCTCAACAAAGCGATTCTGAGCAAAGACAAGCCAATTGCCGATGCGATCTATGGCATCGACAACGCCTTTATGAGCCGCGCTCTGGCGCAGGACCTGCTCGAACCGTATGCCGCGCTTGGACTGGCGTCTGTGCCCGACAAATTCAAGCTTGATCCCTCAAATCGGCTTGTGCCAGTGGACTATGGCTACGTCATGCTGAACATCGATCCAGCCAAGTCGGGCGGTAAACAGGCGCCAGCCACACTCAAAGAGTTGACAGGCAAGGACTGGATGCATCAGGTGGTTGTGCAGAACGCCGCAACCAGCTCGCCCGGTCTGTCGTTTTTGCTGTTGACGATCGCCGCCATGCCGGCCAGCAGCGATTACCCGTGGCAACAGTTTTGGCGCGACATGACGCGCAACCTGACGCATATCTCACCAGACTGGACAGACGCCTACTCCGTGCAGTTCAGCGGCAGCAGTGGCAAAGGGGCGCATCCGATAGTGGTGTCCTATGCCACCAGCCCGGCCGCCGAAGTCTTTTTTAGCGAAGGGAAGCTGAGCACACCACCGACGGCCAATCTGGACATCGGCGCCTGGGAGCAGATTGAGTTCGCAGGCGTGCTCAAAAATGCGAAAAACCCTGCGCTGGCCCGCAAGTTTATCGACTTTCTGCTTAGCCCGGCATTTCAAAAAGATATCCCGTCCAACATGTTTGTCTACCCCATCGTGAAGGACACGCCGTTGCCGGATTTTTACAAATTTGCCGCACCACCGGCCAAGATATTTTCGCTACCACCGCAGGAGATCGACGCCAACCGCGAGCGCTGGATCGAGGAGTGGACGAAGATCGTGGCCGGGAGCTAGCACGTATTCCCATCTTGTACAGATTCCCCCCACCCATTTTCAATTGACACAATTGTTTTTTATGGGTATTGTGACAATGCGTTCGCTACTTAATTGCATTTCAAGGGGGAAGACATGAACGATTCACGACTGCCACGCACGCCGATTCGGAGCTTTTTTGCGGCAGCGCTTTTTTGCGCTGCCGTTTTTGTTGTACCAAATGCGTCCTGGCAACCTGCGTTCGCGCAGAATGCGGTTCAACCCGTTCAGTTTAGCGTCGAGCATGGCTTTTTTGACACCGCGTTTGGTGTGACGTTGACAACTACGACGCCGGGCACGGAGATTCGTTACACAACGGATTTCGACTCGCCCTCACGCATCACCGGAACCGTGTATAGCGCGCCTATCCCCGTCAGTAGCACGACGGTGCTGCGCGCAATTGCGTACTCCACGGCGACGACCGACACATCGCCGGTTGCCACGCAAACGTATCTCTTTTTGAATCAGACGCTTGCGCAGTCAAACACGCCCGGCGGCGCCTGGCCGGCAATATTTGCCGCGAACGACGGCAAAGGGCCTTATCCTGCCGACTACGAGATGGACCCGCAGGTGGTCAGCCACCCCAACTACAGCGGCACGCACGCTTTGCCTGCCGTGCTGCGCGCATTGCCGTCAATCTCGATTGTGACCGATCAACGGCATCTGTGGGATCCGGTGTCTGGCATCTATCACAACCAGAACGAAGAAGGTGCGCTGTGGGAGCGCCCGATCTCGGTCGAGTGGATCGATCCGACTGGCGTTTCGCGTGGGTTTAGCGAGCGCGCTGGTATGCGCATCCACGGCAACTCAAGCCGCCGCCCGTATCGCACGCCGAAGAAGTCGTTTCGGCTGGTGTTTGGCTCGGCCTATGGCAACAGCAGTTTGAACTTCCGCGTGTTTGACGATCCCGCTGCTGTGGGCAAGTTTGAGCGGCTGGTGCTGCGTGGCGGTTCGAACTATTCGTGGCTGCGCAACGACCGCGATCAGCGCCGCAAAACCGACTTCATAGCCGACGAGTTCGCCCGCCGAACCTGGCTGGAGATGGGCGGGCTGGCGTCGCGCGGCGGCTGGGTGCATGTCTATCTAAATGGCCTGTACTGGGGCATGTACAACATCGTCGAACGCATGGATGAGCGCTTTCTCGCCGCAAACCGCGGCGGCGCGCGCGCAGATTACGACATGATCGAGCCGGATGACGATGCTGACCCTGTGGTGATCTCGACCGTGGTCGGCGACCTAAAGGCCTGGAACACACTCACGGCGACGGTCGAGAGCGTGCCGGTGTCGGCCGCGGCCTATGCCCAAGCCAAACAGCTGATTGATGTGGTCGACCTCGCGGACTACATGATCCTGATGCACACCGTCGGAAACACGGACTGGCCGGAACACAACTGGTATGCCTATCGCAAACGCAGCGGCGCCGACACGCGTTTTCGCATCATCCCGTGGGATACGGAAACCAGCTTGCAGCAACTTGACGAAAACGTCACGACCGGCGACTTTCCCGGCTCACCAGCGCGCATTTATCTGCGGCTGCTGACGAACCCGGATTTTCGCCAAATGGTGGCCGACCGGCTTTACTGGCATCTGCAACGCGCTGACGGCAAATTGACACCGGCAGCGTGCGCAACGCGCATCGCCACGCTGGCCGCGCTCATCGACAAGCCGATCATCAGCGAATCCGCGCGCTGGGGCGATTACGCGCGTGATGTGTATAGCGACACCACGGCATTAAAAGGCGCGCCCGCTTATCTGTACTCGCGCGACTTGCCGCATGCGTTTACCGATCCATCTGGCCTGGTCAGCGATGATGAACAATTAACCTGGCTGCAAAACATCGATACGCGCCTCACTGTTTATTGCCCGCAGCGGCCGGCCAAACTGATCGGACAGTATGTCGCGAATGGTTGGGTAACCACCACCCTCAACCCACCGTCGATTTTGGCCGTGAGCGGTCCGGTCAGCGGAACCGAGCCGATCAGCGTTGATGTCAGCAACGCGCCAAATACCGGCGCGGGGGAACTCGTTGTGTCGCTGAACGGCGATCCGCGCGCGGAGGGCGGCGGGATCGCGCCCTATGCGCTAACAGGCGACGATCTGCTCAGCGTGCCAATTGTCTACACCAGCACCCTCAGCGCGCGTGTCAAGCTGGGAGGCGTCTGGAGCCCACTCGAATTCGTCACCATCGCGCGCCCACAGGTTGCGCCCTACGAAAAACGCCTGTGGCTGCCGGTGCTTGGAACCCGCTAGTGGTCCGTAAATCAAATTTGTAATGATCCGAAATCACCCATTCCCGCCCGAATGGGCGGGAATGGGTGATTTCGGAAACCCCGAAAATTTGGTTTACAGTGCACTAGAGCAAGTCTTTTGACGCCTGCTTCGGTGAATAGCGCAGACGGATGCCGCGTTGGAGCACTGCCTGTTCAAGCGCGGATTCAATTTCGCGTTGATCATCTTTGCCGACAACGGCCTCTTCGTGCGCGGCCTTCAAAATAAACGGGTAGCCCTCGGGCGACAGGTTGGCGTGCCGGTTGAGAATTGCTGTTACTGTTGCGATGTTCTCGGGCGTGGCGCACCACTGCGGCATCTCGATGCGCGCCAGCATAGACTGATCGCCGAGGGCGTCCGATAGATTGACATAGCACGCGCGCATCGCGTGCGCGCCGAGATGCTTGGCCGCGTTGACCAGCCAGTTCGGATCGAACAATGCGGTCCGGCGACGCGGTTGGAGCACCCGTTCGATGACGTGCCTGTCGAAAATGCCGGCATAGCGGTCGGTCAGCTGCACCAGCAAGTTCTCGCCGATCGCGTCAAACGGCAGCCCGGCGAGCGCGCAGGTTTTGACGATCGCGTTGCTGTTGGGCCGGTCGATATAGCCGGCCACAATTGCGCCGCTGTCGCGCATGGTCTCCAACGCGCGCAGCAGCGGGCCGAGCAGCTTGGCCGCCTGCGCCTTGTTGCTGAGCGTGCGTTCGTTCAGCAGCGCAAAAGGCACGATGGAGCCATCTGCGATCACAATCGGCCGCGCGCCCGCCGCGGCGAATCGCTCGCAGGCCGACGCCAGCAACTCGATCTCCATCACATCGCGCAGATTCGAAACCTCGGCCGCCGGGTTGACGTTCTCGTCGATCGCCAGATCCTCTTCGGACAAAATACGCGCCGGTTTTTCGCGCTGGATCGCTACTGCCAGAGCCTGGATCTCTGGCGCATCAGGGTAGCCATAGGCGATGCAGGCGCATGCAGCCTGCACATAGGCGAACATCAATGGTTTGTGACGATCGGGCATGATCTGCGAACCGTCGCTGGCGATCAACACATACTGTTGCGGCTCTGCGCCAAAGGCCGGTTGCTGGTTGATTGCCTCATCGCAGGTAAATAGCGCACCCGACCAGTGCCGCTCCGGTTGTGCCTTGCTCGCCAGCAAGGCATTTGCCAGCAAGGCGTCGGCATCGAATGTGGCATCAAAGCACTGCGCAAGTTTTTCGATCAGCGTCTGTCGCTCGGACAGCAGCTGTGTGCTGCGCTCCGCAAAGCGGTCGATTTGTTCGCGCAGCAATTGCACGTTCATGGGCATGGCGTGATTGTAGAGGACGCTGACCTACGGCTGGCGATTTTCAGCATTGCCCAGGTGAGGGCTTTCTAGGCGTAGGGCTGAACCGCGGTTTCCAACATCGGCAGATAGTCAGCGCCGGCGTGTTGCACGACTGCCAGCCAGGCGGGAATGCGCCACAGGTGCTTGCGCTCGGCAAACCCGGTGTCAATTGGTAGCACGTCACGATAACCGTCATACACGTCGCCCGGCACAGCTTCAAAATAGTCGATCAATGCCAGGTCGAACTCCGGGTGCCCAAAGTGCACAGCCGGATCGATTACATATGCGCCTGTCGCGCTGCTGATGAAGTTGTTCTTTTGGGCATCGCCGTGCAGCAACGTCGGCGCGACGCCTGGCCCGCAGAGATCTGGCAGCCGGGCAATGATGCGCTCAATGCGGTGTGCCATCGCGATGGTCAGATGACCGGAGTCGATTGCCGCGATCAGGCGCGGCCACATGCGGCGTTCGGCAAAAAACGTCGGCCAATCCGGCAGTGGCCTATTGTCCTGATACACCGGCCCGAAATAGCCGCTGCGGTCCAGTCCAAACAACGGCGCTTTGATCCGATGAACCTGCGCCAGTGCCTGCCCAATCGCACGCCACTGTTCCGGGCCGCGCTCGATCTCTTCGATTGCTTCGGTCAGGAATATCGCGCCCGCATCAGCCTCAACGACCGCGATCAGCGTGGGGATCAGTACACCGGCGCGTTCGGCCAGCAGCCGCAGCCCTGCCTGCTCAACCTCAAGCTGATGCGCGGCGTTTGCGCCACTGCAGAGCTTGGCGAAAACCGCGTGTTCGCCATCTGACAGAATCGCGCTCGGATGCGATGACAGATCATGCAAATCGCGAAAATCCCGCGCCTGCCAGCGCGCGCCCACATGCTCCGACACTGCGCGTTCAATTGCGGCGCCTGCTACGGGCGTTAACAGGGGGTGCGTGGGGGGATTGTCCATTGCCAGTTGCCTTGTCTTTTAATACGGCCAGATCGGTCACGTCATCGCCAGAAAATTGCCGAGCAACTGTTTGCCATGGCTTGTCAGCACGCTTTCTGGGTGAAATTGCACGCCAAACGTCGGGTGAAACTTGTGGCGCAGCCCCATCAGTTCTTTCTCGTCCGTATAAGCCGTCGCCTCAAGAACATCCGGCAGCGGCTCCTGCACGATCAGCGAGTGGTAGCGCGTCGCTTCGAACGGATTGGGCAGGTTGGCAAAGACACCTTTCCCGTCGTGATGAACGAGCGAGGTTTTGCCGTGCATCAGTTTGGGCGCGCGGATCACGTTGCCGCCAAAGACGTAGCCCATGCACTGCTGGCCCAGGCACACGCCCAAAATCGGCAATTTGCCGCTAAACGCGCGCAACATGTCGTTGCTCACACCGCTGTCTTTTGTCGGTGAGCCTGGGCCGGGCGAAATGACGAGCGCCTTCGGGTTGAGCGCAGCCAGTTGATCTGGTGTGATTTTATCGTTGCGAAAGACGCGCACATCCGCGCCCAGCTCGCCCAAAAACTGCACCAGGTTGTACGTGAAGGAATCGTAGTTGTCGATTATTGCAAGCATGGTAAGAATACAGAATACAGAATACAGAATACAGAACACAGACATGAGGCGCACGGGGATCAAGTCTGTGTTCTGTACTCTGTGGTCTACCTAGTTTTCTGCCTCATCAATCGCGGCCAAGACCGCGCGCATTTTGTTCACGGTTTCTTCGTATTCGCCTGCCGGCGTGCTGTCAGCGACGACGCCGCCGGCCGCCTGAACATAGCAGGTGTCGCCGATCATCACGATCGTGCGGATCACGATGCAGGTGTCCATCTGGCCGTGAAATGAGAAATAGCCCACCGCGCCGCCATAGATGCCGCGGCGTTCGCCCTCGAGCGCTTCGATGATCTCCATTGTGCGCACTTTGGGCGCACCGGTCAGCGTGCCGGCCGGAAACGTGGCGCGCAGCACATCGAACATGTCCAGTCCGTCGCGCACCGCGCCCTGCACCTCGCTGACGATGTGCATGACGTGCGAATAGCGTTCGATCACCATCAGCTCCGGCACGCGCACCGTGCCGTATTTGGCGATGCGGCCGACATCGTTGCGGCCCAGGTCAATCAGCATGACATGCTCGGCGCGCTCCTTTGGATCGCCGAGCAGATCGATTTCCATGGCCTTGTCCTCGGCCTCGGTCTGACCGCGCCGTCGCGTGCCGGCGATCGGTCGCACGGTTGCGATGTTGTCTTCAAACCGCGCATGCAACTCCGGCGACGCGCCAATGATGCGCAGCGGTTGTCGCCGGCCGGCGCGGTTGATCGTCACCAATCCGTCGAAATTAAAGTAATACATCCATGGCGATGGGTTGATCCGCCGCAAGGCGCGGTAAATCGCGAACGGATGCGCAGTGGTGCGGCGCTCCAGCCGGCGCGAAACCTGAATCTGAAACGTGTCACCGGCCGCGATGTACTCTTTCGCTGAGCGTACGGCATCTTCGTATTCGGCGCGCGTTTTGTTGGATCTGGCGGGCGTGCACTCGGCCTGCGGGTCCGGACTCAGATCCATGTAAGGCGCGTTCATGCGCGACAAAATCGTCTTGATGCGCGATACCGCGTCTTCATACGCCGCATCGACGCCGCGCTCGTCGACGAACGCGTTGGCGATCACCAGCAGCCGATGTTTGGCATGATCAAACACTGCCAGCGTGTCGGCCAGCATGTAGACGGCCTCGGGCGCGCCAAGCACATCGCGCGCGGTGTTGGGCAGCTTTTCAAAACCGCGCGCCACGTCATAACCGGTATAGCCGATCAGCCCGCCGCAAAATCGCGGCAACCCCGGCACTGTCACAAACCGATATTTCGACATCTCCTGGCGCATTGCATCAAGCAGATCCCCTTCGCGCGGCATGTCGGCTTCACCCAGCTGTGGCTCCGGGATTGGCACGCGCACGATCTGCACGCCCTCATCAGTGCGGGTGTGGCGGCTGAGCCGTGTGCCCTCCAGCACAAAGGCCTCTTTCAGTCGCACGCCCATAAATGAGTAACGCGCGACACGTTCGCCGCCATCGACGCTTTCGAGCAAAAACGACGGTTCATCGCCGCACAGCTTCAAAAACAGCGACACCGGCGTTTCAAGATCGGTCGCCAGCTCGGCATACACCGGGATCAGATTGCCCTGTGCGCTCAGCGCGCGGACTTCCTCAAGCGTGGGTTGAAGGTTTAGTTTTGGCATGACTATGACAAACACGCCCGCTGCATTTCCCCGGTGATGACACCTAAAACCTGCAGAGACGCACTATGGAAAACAAAAACAGCGCTCGTCCGTTCGGGACGAGCGCTGTTGCTCGTGGTGCCACCCAAATTTCGCCGCACCCATGTGCATGCGGCCTCAACATGCGTGCAATCACACGCTGCGCCCTGTAACGGTGGCGACTCCGGCGTATCTACTGAGGCGGGTTGCGCCTGTTCAAGTTGCAGCTCCCAAGTCCATTCTGCGCTGCTCCGCGTGCCGAAATTTCACCCAATTCCCGGCTCTCTGACCGTTTCTGCGGCGCATACTCGTCTTGATCGATGTATTTACTTCATGAATTGTAGCGCAGTCTGCCGAGGCCGCGCTCAATCAAAAGTCCGAAGCCCGCATGCATAGCGCTTATGCGTAAATGCCTGGGCGGCATCACTATCGCGTCGCTTTGCGCGAGGATAGTGATGCCGCAATACACTTTGCAGATGCGCGCTACTGTCTGGCCATCACGGGCAGATAGGATTTCTTGAACTGCACAATCTGGCCGCGGATCTCGCCGGCCGGTCGGTCAGTGGTGTGCACGTTGAAGTACAGGTTGCCGCACATCAGATCGTTGAGCATCTCGGGCGTTGTGGGAAGTGTGCCGCTGAGCACGCCACCGCTCGACAGGACCGCCGCACCGGGCAGGGGTGCTACGACCGGCCCGCCGATGCCGACGGGTCCGCGATGGATGTGCGCCGCGGTCACGCTCACGATGTCCTGTGCACTGAGCGTGTAGTTCAGCGACATCTGCGTTGGGTCAAGCACGATGCTGCCGCGGCCGGTTGCTGTCGTGGTGATGGGCGGCGTTTCCGCGTCGCCGTTCAGGACCGCGGATAGCCCGACAATCGGAGCCGCATTGATCTGGCCGCGGATCTCGCCGCCTGGGTTGGCCACCGAATGCACGTTGACATAGAACGCGTTGCTGTTGAGCACATCAAACTGCAGTTGATTCAGCGTCAGTGTACCGGTTGTGCTCAATGCAAATGCCACGCCGCCATTATTGCCAAGCGTACCGGTGTGAATGTGCATCTGCGTCACAGTGATGCCCTGCGTCTCGACTTTGTAGGTCAGTTCATTTGTGCGCGTGTCGAGTGTAAAGACCGCTGCGCCGCTGGCCGTCGTGGTGACCGGGGGGTTCTCGTTGAGACCGCTCAGCGCCGCGCGGTAGGTCAGAAAGCGCGCCGGCGCGTTTACCTGGCCGCGCAGTTCGCCACCCGGGTTGGCGACTGTGTGCACGTTGACATACAGGCTGCCGTCATACATGCGCTCGCGGATGACCGGGTTGGTGATCTGAGTGCTGCCATGGATGTGATGATCCGGGTCGAGTATGGCCGCATTGCCACTCGCGGCACCCAGCGGATGGTTGTGATCGCTCCCAGCGGCGTTGTTGTCCTGTGCCAGCGCCAGCAAGTTGATCAGCACGCCGCCGTTGTTGCCGGTTGTGCCGGAGTGCACGTGCGCGGCTGTGGCAGACGGAATGCCAGTGACAGACAGGCTGAAGCTGGTTTCGCCGGTGGCGTTGTTAATCTCAAACGTCGCGCGGCCGCTGCCGGTGGACGCAACAGGGGGGACTTCGTTTTCGCCGGCAATCGTGGCTTCTACGACCGAAAAGAGCGGACGCAACTGTCCGCGCACTTCGCCTGAACTCACATCTTCCGAATGCACGTTGACATAGAAACGGCCCTCCAGCAACTGCGCAAAGTGCGATGCCGATATGGGCGCTGAGCCGGTGATCGAAACGCCCGATGTGATTGGATTGCTGCCCAGCAAATCAAACACCACGCCACCTGACGCGCCGAAAGGCGCCTCATGGATGTGCGCGGCGGTCGGTGTTGTGACGCCGGTCACGCCAAAGTTCCAGAACATGCGGTCGCCCTTGTCGTTGACATGCACAAGTGCAAGACCGCTGCCAGACGATGCCACGGGCGGTGTTTCAAACACACCTGCCAGCTGGGCGGCAAATGTGCGCATCGCCTCGCGCGGCCAGATTTGGCCGCGCATGTGGCCGGCGGGCAGCTGTGGCGTGTGCACGTTGACGTAATAGCGGCCGCGATACAGGTTGTCTACCTGGCTGGCGTTGAGCAAGACTGTGCCGGTCAGCGGCGCTGCCGGTGTTATGGGCACGCCAGGCTTGTGCAGATTGATGATGATTGGCCCGCTCACGCCGACATTGCCTAAATGAATGTGTGACGCGGTGGCGCTCACGATGCCGATGATGCGAATTTCATAATCCAGGTGGTTACTGTCCGGATGAAATTGAAAGCGCGCAAAACCAGCCGCGCCACTGTAGGCCGGGTTGGCCGCTTCGTTGGCTTCAAGCATCGTGGCGTGAAACTCAGTGAGGGCGCGGGGCGGGGTTTCAGCGGCGGTCAACCAGGCCGGTGCGGCGAGTGCGACCAAACCGCATGCAATAGCGGTTGTCGCCCGAAAGAGGCGTTTGAACTTTGTGGGTAAGCGCATATTCGCTCCTGCTGTGAATGGTGCTGCGCGCTAGTCGCGCACAACACAGAGAGGGGGCACCCTTTCTCGCTAAAGGCGCTATCGAGAAGTTTAGGGCAAGGCTAAAAATTTGCGCGGCATATTGCCGCAAACAAACACCCCCGCGGTTGCCGCGGGGGTGTTTGTTTGAAGTTCAGTTTGGCGGGTCGTGCGGGTGTGATCCGCAGGCTGACTCAGTTGTGGTCGTGCATGTGGCGTTGGCGAACCGGCATCAGGACCGGGATGCCGGTGTAGTCCGGATTGCGCCACTCCAGCAGCGTCGACCAGCCGTCTGTTGGCGGGTCATTGACGTAGTTTTTGAGCATGCCGCGCAGTTCAAAGCCATTGCGCAATTGTGTCGTCAGCGTGCTGTCGTGCAGCAGACCGGATTGCACGTAGTGCACGTAGTCTTCGGCCGTCATCGCATACTTGTAATGCGCGTAGCCTGGAATCATGCCGCCGAGCAATTGGCCGCGCAGATTTAGCCGCTGACAGAGCAGCTTGCGCGCGTTGTGAAACAGCCGCGCAATGCCCATGCCACGGAAGTCCGGGTGCACGGACATATCGATGCCGTAGTAATAGTGGCCGTCAGCGACGTGTTGGGTCAGCCAGCCGCCGCCAATTGCTTCCGCAAATGTGTGCTGTTCAAGCTGATCGATGTCAATGCTTGTTAAAAAACCAGAGGTCGAACCTACGACTTCGCCAGAACGCGTGTGAATTGCGACAAGCTGCCCGTCAGGGAACATGTCTATGTGGCGTTCAAAGTGAGCAGCGATCAGTCGTTCATTGTCAGCTAACGTGGGGTAACAAACTTTCTGAAGTGCCGCGCAGTCGTGGATATGTTTGCTCTGGGTGTTCGTAATAACGATTTCACTCAAGATGCTCCTTTTGCTTTTGGCAAAAGCGTCGGTTTTGACGTCGAACGGCGGCTTTTTTGTCTCCGCTCGACAGCAATTCCTCGCTCTTGCAATCAGCTAGCCCGTGCTCGCTTGCGCGACTACTATAACACCACACAGGCTTAAAGAAGCTACAGAGTGAGTACCGTCTTCCCATACGAGTAGCGCCGCCCACCCTTCGCTAGGCGGATCCTCAAAGTAATTTTTAATTAAACTCTTGTAAACAAATCCGTTGCGAAGTTGCACTGTCAAGGTCGGGTCAAATAGCAGGCCAGCTGCAACGTGCTTGACGTAGTCTTCGGCGCTCATAAACGCTTTGTAGTCGGCAAAACCGGGCAGCATGCCGCAGATCACCTGGCCGCGCAGCCGAAGCTGTTCACACATGATTTTGCGCGCGTCATAAAACCGCCGCGCGATGCCGCGGCCACGGTGGTCTGGATGCACCGTCATCGTAGCGCCGTGATACATATCGGCATCCGGTTCGTGGCGGGCAAACCAGCCTTCGCTCGTCATGTCGAAAAAGGTGTGACGCAGCACCACGTCGATGTGTGTCAGAAACCCGCCAGTCGCGCCGACCACGCCGCCTGTGGCCGTGTCGATTGCGACAAATTGGCCGGCGGGAAAGAGCGCAATGTGGTTGGCAAACTGCTCGGCCCGCAGTTTCTCCGCGTCGGATAAATACGGGTAGCAAATCTGCTCAAGCTCGGCGCAGGCATGCGCATGATGCGTCTGCGTGTTTCGGATTTCGATCATGTTGCTGGAGAAACGCCGATCGTCAGTTTTCGGAACCAGGTGTCCTGCATGCGAATAAACCGGCGTGTTTCACGTTTGATCGCCTCGATGGCGTCGTCTATGCGCATGCGGCCCAAGGCGACTTGCGCCATCTCGCGGTAACCCAGGGCAGACATCGCCGGCAGCGCCAGCGCAGCGTCGGCGTCGATGCCGCGCGCAGCCAGCATGTTCAGAAGGTCTTGTGTTTCGTCGAGCCAGCCTTGTTTGAGCATCGTCATCAGACGCGTGTCTGCCAGGGTGTAGAGCTTTTCACGCGGTTGATTGACATAGACCCACTCAATCGGTTCGTGCGGCGGTTCATGGCGCTGCAGCTCGGTCCAGGTTTTCCCGGTGGCGTCAATAACCTCGAGCGCCCGCACCACGCGCCGCACATTGCGCCTGTCGATCGTGGCCCCGGCTTCAGGATCGCGGCGCAGCAATTCGGCAAAGAGCGCGTCTGTGCCCGTGTTCACGTTCAAACGCCAGCCAATGCGCGCGAAAATCCTCGTCTGGCGGCACCTCGGGCACCTGCCAGCCCTCAACCAGCGCGCGCACATACTGTCCGGTGCCGCCCACCAGCATCGGCATATTGCCACGCGCTCGCACATCGGCAATGGCCGCGCGCGCCGCCTGGACATACTCGGCCAGCGAAAATACCGCGTCGGCATCGCGCAGATCCAGCAGGTGATGCCGCACCAGGCGCTGTTCCTCAGCGCTCGGCTTATTGGTGCCGATGTCCATGCTGCCGATAAACATGCCTGGAGTCGGCTGAGACGATTTCCCCTGAAACTGCGGATGCACGGGCAAGTGCCGCGGCGCTCTTGCCGGCCGCGGTTGGTCCAACGATGACAATCATTCCGCAAATTGTATGATGCAATGCTGTCATTGTTGTGACAAGATCATCTCGCGGATGGCGATCGCCGGGCTTGCGTCTCGGGTATTCTTGCTATGCATCTAAAGCGTTCAGCGGCAAAATCACTTTCCTGTGCTCAGCATGTAAAGCGGTTTTGCCGCTGAATCTGCCTATGCAAGCGTTATGACCGACGGTGTTGGGCAGCAGAGCCCGGGCAACGCGAAACGGCCCACTTGCGGTTGACCTTGACGGTAAAGCCTTTTCGCATTAAAATATTGCGCTTTTCGTGTAAAAGAGGCCGATGTAGCTCAATTGGCGGAGCAATCGATTTGTAATCGATAGGTTACGGGTTCAACTCCCGTCGTCGGCTTTGAAATGACGAGTGTGAGTGTTGAGTGGCTGGCGAAACGTCAGCTGACACTTAGCATAGGCATCTGTTAAATGGGTCGATGTCCCGAGTGGCAAAGGGGGCGGACTGTAAATTCGCTGCGCTACGCGCTTCACAGGTTCGAGTCCTGTTCGGCCCATCAGTGTTTAGTTGAGTTGACCCGGCACTAAACTCACTCGACTCAACATGCCTACGTAGCTCAGTTGGTAGAGCACACCCTTGGTAAGGGTGAGGTCGTCAGTTCAATCCTGATTGTAGGCTTGGCGGTAGCGAAACTCGCATCATTGCGTCAACACAGGATGCGCATCGAAAAGTTTTCGCAACTTTGGATTACTGAAATGTAGGTATACGCATCATGGGAAAAGAGAAGTTTGTCCGGAACAAACCGCACGTGAACATCGGGACGATGGGACACATCGACCACGGCAAGACGTCGTTGACAGCGGCGATCACGAAGGTGCTGGCGATGAAGGGACAGGCGCAATACATGGCGTATGACCAGATCGACAAAGCGCCGGAAGAGCGGGAGCGCGGGATCACGATCTCGATCGCGCACGTGGAATACGAGACGGACAAGCGGCACTATGCGCACGTGGACATGCCGGGTCACCGTGACTATATCAAGAACATGATCACGGGGGCGGCGCAGGTGGACGGGGCGATACTGGTGGTGGCGGCGCCGGATGGGCCGATGCCGCAGACGAAAGAGCACGTGCTGCTGGCGCGCCAGGTGGAAGTGCCGGCGATCGTGGTGTTCCTGAACAAGGTGGACATGATGGACGATCCGGAGCTGATCGAGTTGGTGGAGATGGAGCTGCGGGAACTGTTGAGCAAGTATCAGTTCCCGGGCGACACGACGCCGATCGTGCGGGGCAGCGCGTTGAAAGCGCTGGAGAGCACATCGACGGACCCGAACGCGCCGGAATATGCGTGCAATCTTGGAATTGATGAAGGTGGTGGATGAGTACATTCCGACGCCGGTGCGCGAAGTGGACAAGCCGTTCATGATGCCGGTGGAAGACGTGTTCTCGATCAAGGGACGCGGGACGGTGGTGACGGGGCGGGTCGAGCGCGGGAGAGTGAAAGTGGGCGACAACATCGAGATCGTGGGGTTGCGCGAGACGCGCACGACGACGGTGACGGGGTTGGAGATGTTCCACAAGGTGCTGGACAGCGCGGAAGCGGGGGACAACTGCGGAGCGCTGTTGCGCGGGCATCGAGCGCGACGATGTGGGGCGCGGGATGGTGTTGGCGAAGCCGGGGTCGATCAAGCCGCACGACCAGTTTGAGGCGCAGGTGTATATCTTGCGCAAGGACGAGGGCGGACGGCACAAGTCGTTCTTCACGGGGTATCGGCCGCAGTTCTACATCCGGACGATGGATGTGACGGGCGAAGTGACAGCTGCCGGAAGGCGTGGAGATGGTGATGCCGGGCGACAACGTGAACGATGAAGGTGAAGCTGATCGCGCCAGTGGCGTTGGAACGGCTCACGCTTTGCGATCCGCGAGGGCGGCCTGACGGTGGGCGCCGGCACCATCACCAAAGTGATTGAATAGTTCCGAGTGCTAGAGTGCGGAGTGCGGATGCGACAGACATTCATCGGTCTCAGCATCTATGCTGACTCTATGACTCTGCATTTAGGGCATTAGCTCAATTGGTAGAGCAATCGTCTCCAAAACGATAGGTTGTGGGTTCGATTCCTGCATGCCCTGTTGGAAGCGATGCGGTCAGGCGAGTGCGCGGACATCGATGCGCCCTAATAGTCCTGGTATACGTTATAAGTGCCAGGTAGCGAAAGCTATATCACCGTTTCGGTTCATCGCCTGTAAAACAATGTTGATCGTAGGTAACGTATGGCAAATACAGAAGTCGCCGAAAAAAAGCCATCGATGGTTTCCGCGTTTTTGCGCCCGTCCGCGACTATTTGCGCGAGACGATAGGCGAGCTGCGCAAAGTGCACTGGCCCACATGGCCGGAAGCCCGCAATCTCACCGCTGTCGTGCTTGCCGTGATGGTGGCGATGGCGATTTTTCTCGGCTTTTTTGACCTGGTCTTTGAGCGAGCTGATGATCGGAGTGTTGAAGAGGTGACATCTGCATCGGCATTGCCTGTTTCTTGCGCTTGCTCATCATTGTGCTCGTTGTCTTCGCCGGCAAGGAACGCCGATAAACCACGCTATGAACATCGAAGAGACACCGAAGGACACCCGGCCGATGATGAGATTGTGTCGGAGACAGCCGGCCGGGCAAGACGCGCCGTCGTCGATGCCGAGGCGCCTGTGGCCGAGCCGGTCGTGCGACGCAGATCGGCCGATGCCGCTCTGAGGCTGCGGAACGGAGGTTGCGCCTGAACCGGTGATGCAGGCCATCAATCGAGTCAAATCCGTTATTGGACGAGGCGATGTGAACAACCCGCCGAAGCCGCGATCAAGCCTGGAAGCTGATGGCTGAGACCCGGTTGCTGACGCGAGTTGCAAGACGCGCCGAAGCGGCCCGACGATCAGAAGATCGCCGGCAAATCGGCCGAGACAGTAATCATTCTCCCGGTCGCGCCGGAAAGCCGCCAAGGCCAAGCGCGACGCTGTCAAAGACGCCGCGCAAGGCGGCGCGCAAAGAAAGTGAAGTTGCCGGATTTGGGCGATGGCAGCGGCTATATCGCCCCGGACGAAGCCGAAAACGCAAGCGAGGAAGCGCCTTGGTTTGCAGTGCATTGCTATTCCGGCCAGGAAAACAAGGTAAAAACCAATCTTGAGCAGCGCATCGAGACGATGGGCATGGCCGGCAAAATCCTCAAGATCGTTGTGCCGACTGAGGACGAGATCGAGGTGCGCGATGGCAAGCGAAAGACCGTCAAGCGCCAGGTATTTCCAGGCTACGTGCTGGTGCAGATGCGCATGAGCGAAGAGTCGTGGTTCGTCGTGCGAAACACGCCAGGCGTCACGCGCTTTGTGGGCATGGGCAATCGCCCGCAACCGCTGAGCCAGCAGGAAGTCAATGTGTTGCTGGGCCGCATGGAGGCGGAAGCGCCCAAGATCAGCGTCAATTTCCGGGCTGGCCAGAAGGTGCGCATCACCGATGGCCCGTTCGCGGATTTCATCGGAGTGGTCGACAAGATCGACACCGAGCGCGCCAAAGTGGTGGCGCTGGTGTCGTTCTTCGGCCGAGAAACGCCGGTTGAACTCGACTTTTTGCAGGTCGAGAAAACATAAGTTGTTGACATTGCGCATGGCGATCGCCTTGGCGAGTGCCCCCGTAAGAGTTATGGAGCGCTTTGGCCAAAATGGCACCGGCAATGGCAATGATCAAGATTAGTGGGAGAGCCGCCGATGATGCGCGTTCGTTGACCACAAGGAGAAATGTAATGGCAAAGAAAATCAAGTCAACAGTCAAGATCCAAATCGAAGCTGGCAAGGCCAGCTCCGGCGCCGCCAATCGGTCCGTCGCTCGCCCCGCACGGCATCAACCTGATGATGTTCTGCAAAGAGTACAACGCGCGCACGACGCAGCAGGTCGGCTACATCATCCCGGCCACCATCACCGTCTTTCGCGACAACTCGTTTACGTTTGCGCTGGGCACCCCGCCCACTGCGCAGCTGATCCGCAAGGCCGCCGGCGTGGAGAAAGGTTCGCCCACGCCCAACCGCAAAAAGGTTGGCAAAATGACGCGCAAGCAGGTTAAAGAAATCGCCGAGATGAAGATGAAAGATCTCAATGCGATCGACATTGAAGGCGCGATGAAGCAGATCGCAGGCACCGCGCGCAGGCTCGGCATTGAAATCGTTGACTAGGTGCCTGGCTTCAAGCCTGGCAACGATCCAGACGTGTCCTGCTCTGCGCAGGGCATCGCTAAATCGTCCAGCGGCCTGAAGACAAGTGCTCAAATAAAAGTGGGAGGGCCGATACCGGCTCGCATGACCACAAGGAATTGACATGGCAAAAGTTGGTAAGAAATACAAGGCTGCGGAAGCCAAAGTGGATCGCAGCAAGCTGTATACCACGGCCGAAGCAGTGGCTTTGGTAAAAGAAACCAGCATCACGAAGTTCGACGGCACCGTTGAGTGCCACATCCGTTTGGGTGTCGACCCGCGCCAGAACGACCAACAGGTGCGTGGCGTGGTCGTGCTGCCGAATGGCCTGGGCAAGACCGTGCGCGTGCTGGTGTTTGCGCAGGGTGAAGGCGCCCGCATCGCAACCGAAGCCGGCGCGGACATCGTGGCCGACACGGACGAGTGGGTGAACAAGATCAACGGCGGCTTTACGGATTTTGATGTGGCGATCGCCACGCCGGACATGATGGGCAAGGTCGGCCGTCTCGGCAAAGTCCTCGGTCCGCGCGGGTTGATGCCGAACCCCAAGACCGGCACAGTCGTTCCGCCCGCGCAGATCCCGCAAGTGATCAAAGAATCGCGCGCCGGTCGTATCGAATTTCGTCTCGACAAGAGCGGCAATCTTCACGTGCCGATCGGCAAGGTCAGCTTCACCGCGCAGGCGCTTGAAGAGAACCTGCAGGACTTCCTGAATGCAGTGACCAAGGCGAAACCCGCTTCGGTCAAAGGCATCTATATGAAGCGCGTGGTCGTCACATCGACCATGGGCCCCGGCATCCGCCTGGACACCAACCAGGGCGTCGCGGAATAATCCGGAAAACAGCAATGCCCGCGCTCTGCGCGGGCATTGCTCGTTTTCCGGATTGTTCGGTTGAAAAACGACTGGCGTTGTGCGGTATACTTGATGCTGTTCGCTTACCAGAGACAACGGGTTCGCATGGCGACATGCGAGTAATGTTGCCCGTCGAGGTGAAAGGCAAAGCAAAAATTACGCGCTTGCGCGCGGTTATTGCGCCTCGATCCGTTCTGGGTCGAGGCGTTTTTTGTTGGCAGTGGCCGGAGACGGCTGTGCCAGCAACTGAGCCGAGACACATTAATCTTAAAAGGAGGTAATAGTCACTTGGCAATCACAAAAAGCAAAAAAGACTCGATGGTGACGCAGTATGACGAGCTTCTGGCAAAGTCAACCGCGCTCATCATCACGCAGTATGGCGGCATGAACATGAAGGAGCTGGACAAGGTGCGCAAATCGATGCGCGAGGCGTCCGCAGAATTCCATGTCACCAAAAACACACTCGCATTGCGGGCATTGAAGGCGAAAGGCTTTGATGTGCCGGATGCGTGGATGACCGGTTCGACCGCGGTTGCGTTTTGTTTCAAAGACGTGGCAGCTGTCGCCAAAAACCTGGGCGATCTCAGCAAAGATATCGAGAAGCTCAAGGTTGTGGGCGGCGTGATGGAAGGCAAGGCGATTGATGGCAATGCCGTTAAGGCAATTGCATCGCTGCCGCCGCTGGACACACTGCGCGCGCAGATCATCGGTGCGATTTCATCGCCCGCCAGCAACATTGTTGGCGTGCTGAACTCGGCCGTTGGCAGCATCATGTATGCGTTGCAGGCGCGAATCGACAAAGAAACGCCGGCAGCGGAATAGTACAAAGAACATAGAGTCCAGATTCCAGACAAGGGAATCCGGATTGCGTTTCAGAACCCGTCCGAAGGTGTTTGGGCGAATTCGCCAGACCGTTACGGATGAGCTTTTAGGAGATATTGAAATGGCAGATTTGAATGCAATTGTTGAGTCGTTGAACACCCTCACGCTTCTCGAGGCCGCTGAGCTCAAGAAGATGCTCGAAGAGAAGTGGGGCGTGACCGCCGCTGCGGCACCGGTCATGATGGCTGGTGGTGGCGCAGCCGCCGCTGCAGCGCCGGTCGAAGAGAAGACCGAATTTGACGTGATCCTCAAGGACGCGGGTCCGAAGAAGATCGAAGTCATCAAGGTTGTCCGCGCCATCACCAACCTGGGTCTCAAAGAGGCCAAGGATCTGGTCGAGGCCGCAGGTTCCACCGTGCAGACAGCTGTCAGCAAGGTTACCGCCGAAGACACCAAGAAGAAGCTCGAGGAAGTCGGCGCAGCAGTTACCCTCAAGTAACTCGCAGTTGCGATTTGAACTTGCAGACTGCCCCGGCGCATGCGCCGGGGCAGTCTGTTTTTCCAAAAAGCACGACGCATACAATAGTCGCATGCAAAATCTTGAAGCGCTGCAGCGGCGTTATGCTGAACTGACGGTCCGGTTTGGCGTCAACCTGCAACCGGAGCAGTGCGTGATCATCAGCGCCGAAATCATCGCGCGTGACTTTGTCGCGATGTTGGTCGACGAGTGCTATCGCGCTGGCGCAAAATATGTGCATGTGCAGTGGGGTGAACCCAAAACCGCGCGCAGCAGGCTGGTCAACAGCGCAGATGCGCATATTGAATACCTGCCCGACTATGAGGTTGCGCGATTTGAGCAATATGCCGCCGAGAAGTGGGCGCGCATTGCGCTGACCAGCGAAGAGTTTCCAGATCTTTTGCAGGATGTCGATCCGAAGCGCATGAGCCGCGCCCAGTCCGCGCGCGCGAAAAAACTTAAGACCTATGTGAACGCGCAGATGTCCAATCAATTTCAATGGTGCGTGGTCGCAACGCCGACTGTCAACTGGGCGGCCAAGGTTTTCCCGGATCTGCCGCAGAACGAGGCGGTTACGCGCCTGTGGGAGCTGGTGCTGCAGATGGTGCGCGCCGATGTGCCGGATCCGGTTGCTGCATGGCGCACGCACGACACGAACCTTAAAAAGAGTCTCGGCGTTTATGGCCAGACACGCGGTGCGCGCGATTCGCTATCACGATCCGACGCCGGCCGACGATGGCAAAGCGTCGACGGATCTGACCGTCAGCCTCACCGATGCGCCGCTGTGGGTTGGCGGCTCCGGCTTTACGCCGGAAGGCATCGAGTTCATGGCCAACATGCCGACGGAAGAAGTCTTTTGCACACCGCACCGCATGAAAGCCGAGGGTTGGGTGCGGACATCCAAACCGATCTTCCCGCTATCGCGCGAAGTGCGCGATGCGTATTTTCGATTTGAGGGCGGCGAGTGCGTGGAAGCGCGCGCCCGGATTGGCGAAGATGTGCTGAAAAGCTTTCTCGAGATTCGCGGCGCGCGGCGGCTGGGCGAGGTCTCGCTGGTCGATGTGCGTTCGCCGGTAAACCAGACCGGGCTGGTATTTTTTGACACGTTGTTTGACGAAAATGCGGTTTGTCATATTGCATTTGGCAGTGCCTACAGCGAGTGCGTGGAAGGTGCCGAAAATATGTCGCCCGAGGAGCGCGAGGCTTACGGCCTCAACGACGCAGATACGCACGAGGACTTTATGATCGGCACGCCGACGATGGATGTCGACGGGGTCACACAGGATGGCAAGACGCTCGCAATTATGCGCGCCGGCCAATTTGTTGACGCGATCTTTCAGTAATGCACCCCACTCGTTATCAGGTCGATCTCGGCGCGCTGCGCGCAAACTTTGCGGTCATCCGCAGCGAGATTGGCCCCCGCCCGCTGATCATGGCAGTTGTCAAGGCGAATGCCTACGGCCATGGCGCTGTTCGCATCGCGCTTGCCGCGCTTGCGGCGGGCGCGGCATGGTGCGGCGTGGCGACTTTGCCCGAAGCCGTGGCGCTGCGCGATGCCGGCATCACCGCGCCGGTGCTGGTGATGGGCTACACGCCGCCGCGTTACGCGGGTGAAGCGATCGCGCGCGCAATCCGGCTGTGCGTGTATGACGAAGCGATTGCGCGCGCGTATGCCGATGCCGCGCGAAAACAAAATTCAGTCTGTCACGTTCACATCAAGATTGACACTGGCATGGGGCGGCTCGGCGTCATGCCTGCCGATACGCCGGCGTTTATCGACACGCTGCGCACAGCTGACGGACTGGCTGTCGAAGCGGCCTTCACGCACTTTAGTTGTTCGGACAGCGACGCCGATTACACCCGCGCGCAGCTGGCCGCGTTTGAGCGCGCCACCCGGCACGCGGGCTTGCTGCGGCATGCATGCAACTCCGGCGGCGTGTTTGGCTTCCCGGAGGCGCATTTCGATATGGTTCGACCGGGCGTGGCGTTGTATGGCATGTCGCCGTATGCGCCGGCTGAAGCCCTCAACCCAGCTGTAAAACGGCTGCGACCCATTTTGGGCGTGCGCACCGAAATTGCATCGGTGAAGACCCTGCCAGATGGCGCGAGCGTGGGCTACAACCGGCGCTATCGCTGCGCGGGCGAACGGCAGATCGCGGTGATTCCGATTGGCTATGGCGATGGGTTTCGGCGCACGCCAAAAAACTACGGATCAGTACTGGTGCGCGGCCAACGCGCGCCGATTTTGGGCACCGTGTGCATGGACCAGTGCATGCTTGATGTCACGCATATCCCGGGCGTGGCGATCGGCGACGACGTGGTGGTGCTGGGCGAGCAGGGCGGTGAACGCATTACGGCTGACGAGGTCGCAGCAAACATGGGAACGATCAACTACGAAGTGACGACTGCGCTGCTTGGGCGGCCAGAACGCGACTATATCGACTATGAGTGATCATCTTGCACTGCAACAACGTTATGCGGATCTGATTGTGCGCGTCGGGCTGAACATCCAGCCCGGTCAGCGTGTGCAGATCACCTGTGAGCCGATGGCGCGCGACTTTGCCGCGCGTGTGATTGAGGCCTGCTATGCGGCTGGCGCCCGCTATGTCGAAATGCGTTGGCGCGAGCCGCTGACGACGCGTGCGCATCTGCTGCATGCGCCGGAAGCCGCATTGACCGAAGCACCGGCGTATGAGCTGGCGCGCTATCAAGAGATGACGGACGATCGTTGGGCCGCGCTCTGGCTGGTGGGCGAGGAATTCCCGGATATTCACGAAGATATCGACGCGCACCGCATGAGCCTGCACAAGAGCGGGCTGGCGCGTATCACGCGGCCGTATACGCAGGCCCGGCATGGCAATCACATCCAGTGGAGCATCGCGGCTGTGCCGACGCCAGGTTGGGCCGCGCGCGTGTTTCCGGAGTTGGCGGGCGACGCCGGAGTCGCGGCGCTCTGGCGCACGATCTTGCAGATGACGCGGGCAGATTTGCCAGACCCGATTGCCGCCTGGCGCGCGCATATCGGCCGGCTGCGCGGTGTTAGCGCATTTATGCAGGCGCAGCAGCTCAGCGCGGTGCGCTTTCTGGATCCGGAGACCGGCCCGGATGGCCGCGCGCGGACCGACTTGACGGTCGGGTTGACGCCGACCTCTTTCTGGGAGACAGCGGCGTTCAAGACGCCCGGCGGGCTGGAGTTTGTCGCGAATATTCCAAGCGAGGAAGTCTTCACAACGCCGCATCGCATGCGTGCGGAGGGTTGGGTGCGCACCTCGCGGCCGATCTATCCGCTTGAAAAAGAAGTGCGCGGCGCGTATTTTCGCTTCGCCGCGGGCGAAGTCGTGGAGGCGCGCGCGGACGTGGGTGACGACGTCCTGTGCACTTTTTTGGACGTGCCGGGCGCGCGCCGCCTGGGTGAAGTCGCGCTGGTGGATAGCCGCTCACCGTTGACGCGGGCCGACCGCACATTTTTTGACACGCTGTATGACGAGAACGCGGCCTGTCACATTGCGTTTGGCCAGGCGCTTGGCATGTGCGTGTCCGGCATCGATGCGCTGACAAAGCCCGAGCGGCAGGCGTATGGCTTGAACGAATCCGATGTGCACGAGGACTTTATGATCGGCACGCCGAGCATGCATGTGCTGGGCATCAAAGCCGGCGGTGGCGAGGTCGAGATCATGCACGCCGGCCAGTTTGTTGTATGAGCTACACGATTCGCGACTTTCTTTCGATGGATGACCACCACCAGTGCGAAGCGCTGCAGCGCGCCGTGTGGGTGGGTGACGCCGAAGTGCCCAGCAACATGACCATCACCGTGCAGCGGCACGGCGGCATCGCGTTGGGCGCATTTGACGCTGAAGATCGCATGCTCGGGTTTGTGCTGGGCATGCTGGCGCCGGCGCACCAGGCCGGCGCCGCGCGCAATCTCTGCCATCACTCGCACATTGCCGCAGTGCGGCCCGAGCTGCAGGGCCGCAAGATCGGTGAGGCGCTCAAGCTGGCGCAGGCTGACGAAATCCGCCGGCGTGGGCTAAACCTGATGACATGGACCTTTGACCCGCTCGAAGCCAAAAATGCGCGCCTGAACATCGAGAAGCTCGGCGCGATTTGCCGCATCTTCGTCGAAAATTGCTATGGCGAGATGCGCGATGTGATGAATGCCGGGCTGCCTTCGGATCGCTTCGAAGTGGAGTGGTGGCTGGACAAAGCAAACATCGCCGCTGGCGTAGTGCGCATGGCCGATGGCGCGCTCACAATCGACACAAACCGCGATACGCAACAGATCGAAATCCCGCGTGACTTCCAGTCGGTCAAAAGGCGCAGCCTCGCTGAGGCTTTAGATGTGCGCATGCGCACGCGCGCGCAGTTCCAGGCGGCGTTTGGCGCGGGCTACGCCGCAACCGGGTTTACGCTTCTCCCAGACCGCGCTTATTACACGCTAACAAAACTCGGCTAACCTCCTTATCACATGTCCGAATACCTGATCTACATCCCCGTCTTTATCGTGCTGCTGGTGCCCCTGATGCTCATTCACGAGCTCGGGCATTTCTGGGGCGCAAAAGCTGCCGGGATTCGTGTGGAGGAATTTGGCCTGGGATTCCCGCCGCGCGCAATCAAGCTGTTCGAGCGCGATGGCACAATTTACTCGCTCAACTGGCTGCCAATTGGCGCGTTTGTGCGCATGACGGGTGAAGATGATCCGAACGACCCGAAGAGCCTGGCCGCCGCGCCAAAACGCTGGCGTCTGATCACCTTGTTTGCCGGCCCGTTTATGAACTTTATTGGCGCGTTTCTGATCTTTATCAGCGCGCACCTGTTCTTCTTCACGCGCCCGACCGACTATCAATACCGGATTCAATCGGTGCTCGACGGCAGTGTGGCGCAGCAGGTCGGCATCAAACCCGGCGATGTGGTGCTTTCGGTTGACGACAAGTCGATGATCCAGACGCTGGATTACACCGCGGCCGATGATCGCCCGCTGATGACGAACCAGCCGTTGCGCGAAGGCGTGCTGGCTGCCGAGAATCGCGAGATTGTGGTGCGCGTGGCGCGGCCAGCCGACCCCGCCGATCTGAAAAGCCCGACCACGGATGTCGAACTGCGCGCCAAGTTGCCAAATGGTTTGAACCGAGAAGCGCCACTTGGTGTGAGCTTGGCGTTGCAGGTCACAAAAGCGGAGCGCGTTAACCTCGGGCTGGTTGAATCGGTCCGGCGCGCGACTGCAGATTTTGGCCGCATCATCAGCTCGATCATCAATCTGCCGGCCGAATTGAGCAGGCGCAATGTGCCGCTCGAGCAGGCCCGGCCGGTGAGCGTGGTCGGCATCACGCGCATGGGCGTCAGCCTGATCCAGGACCGTGATGTGCAAGGCATCTTCCCGTTTGTGTATTTCGCCGGCTTTATCAGCTTCGCGCTCGGCATGACCAACCTGTTGCCACTGCCGGCGCTGGATGGCGGCCGCATCGTCTTTGTGCTGATCGAGTGGATCCGCGGCAAGCGCATCGATCCGGTGCGCCAACAGTGGGTGCACGGCATCGGCCTGATCATGCTGATGGGTCTGTCGCTGTTGATGATGGTGCTGGATGTGGTCAAGCCAGTCACGCCCTAGCACGGATTCCGTGAAGGCCAGGCCTGACCGGCATGCCAGAGTGCGCCGATACCGCATCACTACGCCAACGCGCCGCATTTCGGGTGAAATCCCTGCGGGCACACAGCTGCGACCGCAGGCTGCCGTTCTTGCGTTAGCATTGCGCAATGGCGAAATCCCTTGAGAAATCGTTGCCGCTTGAAGAATCACTGATGCGGCTGGACGGCAATGAAGCGCTTGACGACGCGGTATTGCGCGGTCTGTCGGATTTGACCGGCGACGGCCTGCGCGCATTTGAAAAGCGCCTGCCGCTGCTGGATCCGGACCGGCGCAGCTACATGATCGCGCAGATGCGCACGCTGGCGCTGGGTGATGTTGAAACAAACTTTGACGCGATCTTTCTAAACAGCCTCAATGACGCCGAGGCGCGCGTGCGGGCCGAATGCGCGTTGGGTCTGTGGGAGAGCCCGCTCCCGACCGCCATTACGCCGTTGGTCGGACTTCTGCGCAACGATCCAGATCAAAACGTGCGGGCTGCTGCCGCGCAGTCGCTCGGCCACTTTTTAATGCTGATCGAACTCGGCCAGATCAAAGAGGATCGGCGCGATGAGGTCTACGACGCGTTGTTGCGCGTGGTGCGCCACGAACCCGAAGAAAGCGCCGTGTATCAGCGCGCGCTTGAATCGGTCGGGTATGCCGGCACCGAGCATGTCGATTTCTTTCTACGCTCGGCGGTCGCGTCGGATGACGCGGCACTGCGGCTGGCAGGCGTGATCGGCATGGGCCGTAGCGATGACATGTCTTACCAGCCGCTGGTGCGCGCTGAATTGCATCATGTGTCGCCGCACATCCGGCGCGAAGCTGCGCGCGCAACAGGCGAACTTGAGGATAGTGACGCAGTGCCGGCGTTGGGCGAATTGATCGACGACCCGGACACGAGCGTGCGCGAGGCCGCGCTGGAATCGCTCGCGCAGATCGGCGGGAAGGATGCCAAAAAGCTGCTCGAAGCAGTCTCGGCTTCGGCTGATGAGGACCTCAAGGCAAAGGCCGATGAGGCCTTGCAACTCTACGAGATGCTGCACGGCGAATTTGACTTCAGCATGAATCTGTTTGACGAAGAATCGCGCACATCGTTTCACTCGATCCGGCCTGAAAAGAAGAAGGGTGAGTGATGGCTCCGCGCAATTTGCCTTACGCGGTCATTTCGAGGCGAAGCCGAGAAATCTCGTTTGCGCAAGGCCTGCAGAGCTTGCGCAAACGAGATTTCTCGGCTTCGCCTCGAAATGACCGCGTAAGGCAGAGGTCTTTGCCAGGTTGCATCGTTTCCTCCAACGGTAGCTTAGGCAACTTCATGCCGTTGCTAAGTGCGTGGTGCTAATTCGCATGCGCGCTCCTACCCCCAAAACATTGTTCGCCCTTGCGTTGCTGACGCTGGGGCTGGCTGCCAGCGCGTATGCCGGGCTGCAATCGGCCGAGCGATTGGAGATGCGTGGCCGTGACGCCGGCTTTCCGCAGCCGGTGTTTGGCGCGGGAGAACTGACGCTCGGCGTCAACGTCGCGCTTACAGATCTTGATCAGACGCAGCTCAACGCGCGCCTGGATCTGTTGCAGGCACGCGGCGTGCGCGTGGTGCGGCAGGCCGTCCGCTGGGCTGATATCGAACCTGAACGCGGCGCTTTTGATTGGGCGGCGACCGATCGCCTGATCGATGCTGCGGCGCGGCGCGGCATCGCGGTGCTGCCTGTGTTGTGGACCACGCCCGCCTGGGCGCGCGGGCCATCCGGTTCAGCGCAGTTCCCGGCCATTGACAGCGCACCGCCCGCCGATCCGGCCGATTTTGCGGCGTTTGCCGGCGCGTTCGCGGCGCGTTACGACCGCGCAAAACCGGGTGCGGTGATTCATGCGTATCAGATTTGGGATGAGCCCAATCTGTCGTCGGCATGGGGCAATGCGCTGGTCAATCCAACCGCGTATTTGCAGCTGGTGCGCGCCGCGCGCGAACAGATTCAGCAGGTCAATCCGTCCGCGGTGATTGTGCTGGGCGCGCTGGCGCCGACGACGGAGCAGAACAACGTCAACCTGGCGCCCCAGACGTATTTGCTCAAGCTATATCAACTCGGCGGTCACGAGGCGTTTGACGTTGTGGCGGCCAAGCCCTATGGATTTGACAACCCGCCTGAGGATCGACGGGTTGATCCGGGCGTGCTGAATTTTTCGCACCTGATCTTGACACGCGAGGTCATGCAAGCGCATGGCGATGGCCACAAGGCAATCTGGGCCACACAGTTTGGTTGGAATGCACTGCCGGCAGGCTGGCAGGGCGAGAAGTCGCTGTGGGGCAACGTGACGGAGGCGCAGCAGGCTGCGTACACACAGGCGGCTGTGCAGCGCGCCGCACGTGAGTGGCCCTGGCTGGGCGCGATGTTTGTGGAGAGCCTCGAACCGAGCAAGCCAGCAACCAGCCAAGATCCAGCTGCTGATCCGCGCTGGGGCTTTGCGCTGCTCGATCAGACTGGCGCCCCGCGACCGGTGTTCGAGGCGTTTGTCGCGGCGCAGACCGATGCGCGCCGCGCGCCGCGCGCCAACCTGTTTGCGCAGTGTGCATCGCAGCAAAGCCTGGCGCGCGCGCTGCGGCTGGAGAACCTGATCACCGCGCTGCCCGAAGTGCTGGCGGCCAAACCGGATTGCGGCCAACCCAATCCGCGCGCGACGTTTACCCCCGGTTGGCGGTTTGACCAGCTCGGCGCAGATATCCCGGAGCGACCGGATGCCAACGTGACGGTGCGATTTTCAGGCGAGTCATTTGCGCTGATCGTGCGGCGCGGCGACTACCGGGCGTATACCTATGTCGCCATCGATGGGCAACCTGCCAATCTGTTGCCGGTCGACGCGCGCGGCGCATATCTGATCATGACATCGCCCGGCCTCTATCCGGTCATCGAGACCGTGCCGGTCGCTGGCAATCTCGGCCCGGGCGAGCATGTGGCTGAGATCACGGTCGATCGCGGCTGGAACCAATGGGCGCTGATCGGCTGGAGCGCACGCGCGGCAGACCCGGCCAGCTTCTATCAGACCGGGCGCTGGCTGGCTGCGCTCTGCGGGTTGCTGGCGCTTCTGGTTGCGCTGTGGGCAGGGGCGCGCGCGCAACTCAAGACAACGCTGGGCGCGGTTTGGGCAGGCGCGCGCGATGCTGTGACTGGCGCGCGCCAGACGCCGCTGCGCGCGGCCCTGATCGGGCTGGCGGTGTGGCTGGCGTCGTCGCTGACGTGGGCGCAGGATGCGGCCACGGCCTGGCGCAATCTGGGTTTGCCTGCCTCGACGGTGATTGGCGGCGCGCTATCGGGCGTGCTGTTTTGGTCGCCGATGTTTGTGATCAGCCTGGTGCTGCTCGGCGCGCTTTTCATAGTTGTGCTGACCAGGCTGGATGCCGGGTTGATGCTGGCGGCGTTTTTTATCCCGTTCTATTTGCTGCCGCAGCGCATCTTTGCGCGCTCGTTCCCGATGATCGAGATCCTGACGCTCGATGTGCGTGCTCTCGCTGGCGCTGTCGCGCATGCAGGCTTGGCGGCGCGCGCGTCTTTGACCTGCGCGCGCTGCGCCAGCGCATGACGCTGCTGGATTGGGGCGTGCTGGCGTTTGTGCTTGTCGCGCTGGCGTCGACGCTGCAGGCGGGCCAACAGGTTGAAGCCTGGCGCGAGCTGCGGTTGGTGATGATTGAGCCTGCGCTGCTGTATCTGGTGTTGCGCGCGGCGCCGCTGGACGATGTCGCCAAACGCCGTGTGCTGACGGCATTTGTGATCGGCGCGATCGCGGTGGCGTGCATCGGCCTGTTTAACTATGCGCGCGGCGATCGTTTTTTTGCCGAGGGTGGATTGCCGCGCATCAAGAGTATTTATAGCTCGGCCAATAACGATGCCTTGTATCTCGAGCGCGCGCTGCCATTTGCGCTGGCCGGGTTGCTGGCGGCGGCGGGTCACGCGCGTTTCGCCGCGCGAACGCTGGCGCTCGGTGCGGCAGTCGGCGCGATCGGCCTGGCGTTGCTGTTGACACAATCGCGCGGGGCGTTGCTGTTTGGTGTGCCGGCCTCGATCATCGATGATGCTGTTGCTCGCGGGTGGGCGGCTGCGCTGGCTCGGGCTGGCCGGCATCGTGCTGATGTTGATTGGCGGCGCGGCGCTCTTTAGCGGCGCACTCGCGCCGTATCTGCAGGGCACGCGCCTGGCCAATGCGTTCGACATGACACGTGGCACCGGTTTCTTTCGCCTGAACCTGTGGCAGAGCGCCTGGCGCATGTTTGTGGATCGGCCGTGGTTAGGGGTTGGGCCGGATAACTTTCTCTACGCTTATCGCAGCTTTTACATCCTGCCGGCGGCGTGGCAGGAGCCGAATTTGTCGCATCCGCACAACGTGTTGTTTGACTGGCTGACGCGTTTAGGCGCGTTTGGCGCGCTGGCGGGCGGGGCCATGGTTGGCGGGATGATCGCGCTCATCCGGCAGGGTCTGCGCGACCCGGATACGCGCTGGATCGCGATTGCCGCGGCCGGGTTTCTGGCTGCGGTGCTTGCGCACGGCGCGGTGGACCATTCGTTCTTTTTGCCTGATCTGATGTTTGCGTTTATGTTGCTTGGCGGTGTGCTGCCGGGAGATGAAGGAAGTACACAGGCGGTGCCTGGGGCGATCCGTGTGTGAAGACGCTCATGGCAGCACATACCGCGCCGGGCGCGCCCGAACCGAGCCTGCGCACCAGGCTGATCTCGCTGGTGCTTGGCGCCGTTGTCGGCGTGCTGGCCGGGCTGGCATCCACGGTCTTCTTGCTTAGCCTGAACTGGGCGACGCAATTTCGGCTGACACATCCGGCCCTCGTGTATGCGCTTGCCGTTGGCTGGATTTGCGCTCGGGTGGTGCTATCAACACTATGCCGGCGATGCGGCAATAGGCACGCCCCTGGTGATCGCCGCGCTACGCGACCCGGCCATTGCGCTGCCCAAACGCATGGCGCCACTGATTCTGATCGGCACCGTCTGGACGCATGTGTTTGGCGGTTCGGCCGGCCGCGAAGGCACCGCGCTTCAGATGGGCGCCAGCCTGGCTGAAGGGTTGCGGCAACTGTTGCGCTTGCCGCCCGAGTCGCGGCATTGGCTGGTGCTGGCGGGCGTCAGCGGCGGGTTTGGCTCGGTCTTTGGCACGCCGTTTGCCGGGGTGATCTTTGCGCTCGAAGTGCGGCGGCGCATGCGCCTTGATGGGCTACTGCCGTGTCTGGCCGCGGCGTTTGTTGGCGATGGGGTTGCGCGCCTGTTGGGTGTGCCGCATGCGCATTATCCGCAGTTGCCGGCACTGCCGATCTCGCTGCTCCTGCTGACGAAGGTGGCGCTGGCTGGCGTGGCGTGCGGGCTGGTCAGCCTGCTCTTCGTATGGTTGTTGGACAGCGTTAAACAGCACATGCGGCGCATCGGGCGTGCGCCGCTACGGCCGCTGGTTGGCGGCGCGCTGATTGTTGCGTTGATGCTGGCGTTCGGCACGCGCGATTATCTTGGGCTAAGCCTGCCGCTCGTCGATGCCGCTGTGGGCGGGACGGGGGTGCCGTGGTTCGCATTTGCGCTCAAATTGCTGTTTACAGTACTGACGCTGGGCAGCGGCTTTACGGGTGGCGAGGTCACGCCGCTGTTTGTGATCGGCGCGACGCTGGGTCATGCTATGGGCACCGTGTTGGGCGTGGATCCGACCTGGTTGGCGTCCCTTGGCTTTGTCGCGGTGTTCGCCGGCGCGAGCAAAACGCCGCTGGCCTGCGCGGTGATGGGCGTCGAGTTGTTCGGCGGCGAGCCGCTTGCGTATCTGTTTGTAATCTGCGCGGCCGCGTTTATCGCTTCTGGCCGGCATGGCATCTACGACGCTGAAGTTCAGGCTGCTATTTCTTGACGAACGCGCGGAGATCAGCCGCGAGCAGATCGGTCGATGTTTGAAACGGGTATTGCAGACGCCAGATGCCTTCGGCATCGAGCAGATACAAGAAACTCGAATGCGCGACGAGATAGCCGCTGCTGCCAGGCTGTGGGGGTTCGAGCGAATAGACGCCGCCGAATTCGGCGACCGCTTTGTCGATCGCCGCTTTGTCACCGGTCAAGCCGATAAACGATTTGTCGAATGCCGCCATGTAGCGCTTGAGCACGTCGGGTGTGTCGCGTTTTGGATCGACAAACAGCATCACAAAGTTGACCTGTTCGCCAGCCGGGCCGAGCTTCGATTTGATCGTTTTGAAGTCCGCCAGCGTGAGCGGGCAGACATCCGGACATGAGCTGTAGCCAAGCGCCAGCAGCGTTGGCTTGCCGCGCAATGCACTCAGCACCATGGGCTCGTTGTTTTGGTTGACGAGCGGCACATCGCTGATGATTTCGCGGTACTTGCCGGTCGCGATGCCGCCGGGTGTGGGCGTTCCGGCCGGCGGGCGGATGAACTCCGGCGCGAAGCTCAGCAGCAGGCCAAACCCGACGATGGCGAGCACTGTGCCGACGATCATAAACAGCAGCATCAGGCCGTCTGAGGGCTTCTTCATGGGGCTTGCACCACGACCTCTGGGCGAATGACGCGCCCGCTCTTAAACGTCAGCGTGACGACGAAAAACGAATCTGCCGTCAGCTGTTTTGTGACGTCGACCATCATGATGTGCTTGCCAGCCGGCTTGAGTTCGACTGTGCTGCGCATCGGGATGGCGACGCCATCCGGAAGCGGCAGCATGCGCATGACGCCATCCATGTCCTTTGACTCATGCAGCTCGAATGCGCGCGCGGCATCGCCGGACACGCCGATCAGCGTGTCTTCAACCGCGCCCGCGTTTTTGATTTGCAGATAGATGGCGCTGTTGGCCGGGTTGCTGTGACCTTCGTGGCCGCCGCCGATGCTCGGGCGGGCCCAGGCGCCGCTGACGGAAATCTCGCTGTTTGGGTCGCGGGCAGCGTCGTAGTAAGCGCGGCCGGTGCCGGGCTCTTTGGCGGCAGGTGAGCAGCCAACGAGCCCGGCGCCGACGCACAGCGCAAGGCCGCCGCGCAGAAGTGTTTTTAGCATTCAGCACTGATTATGCGGAGCAGCCTGAGCGCTACCAGTGATGAACGTCCCTGTTACTTTGACCAGGCCGCGCGCCAACCCTGCATGGCAGTGATCTCTGCGGTTTGGGCAGTGATGATGGCGCCAGCAGGTTGCACGTGCGCGCCGAGAAAACATATCCCGAAACACGTGCCGCCCGGATGGCAACACATGCGCGTGGCGGAATCGCCGGGCTCAGATGTGTCTTGATTGTGTGTGCCGTGACCGTGGTGCCACGCGTGGTGTGTCGGTGCGCCTAACACAGCCGTCAGGAGCGCCAGAATCAGGGCAAATAATCGCAATTGCCGAAGCACAACAAAAAGTATACAAGTGCAAGTTTATAGCTGTGGATGCGTTTGGATCACTCGCATTACGATGTGGCTGTATAGTCGGTTGCTATGTCTTTTGACGCACCTTCACTTATCGCCACACGAATGCGCACCATGCGTCCTTCGCTCGTCCGCGAGCTTCTCAAACGCGCCACCGATCCCGGAATTATTCCGTTTGCCGGCGGCCTGCCCAACCCAAAGTTCTTCCCAGGTGAATCCCTCATGACATCATCAACCCGCGTGTTGACTGATGACAGCGCCAGTGTGCTGCAATATGCGGTGAGTGAGGGTTATCCCGGTCTGCGCCAGTGGATTGCCGAACGCTATCGCACGCGGTTTGGCTTGACCGTGCCGATGTCGAACATCATGATCACGACCGGCTCGCAGCAGGGCATCGATCTGACCGGCAAAGTCTTTATCGACACCGGCGATCCGGTGGCGATCGAACGCCCAGGCTATCAGGGCATGTTGCACGCGCTTGGCATCTATCAGCCGAAGTGGATTGGCGTCAATCTGAACGAGGACGGCCTCGACATTGCGCATCTGGAGAAGCAGCTGAGCGAGAGCAAGGCCAAGCTGCTGATGACGTGCCCGAATTATCAGAACCCAAGCGGCATCACCTATACCGAGCAGAACCGCGCGGCGGTGGCCGAGGTTGTCAAACGGCACAATGTGATGTTGATCGAGGACGACCCGTATAGCGAGCTCGGGTTTGGCGGGAAGTCGCCCACATCGTTCCGGCACTTTTTGCCGGAGCAGAGCGTCGCGCTGGGCTCGTTTAGCAAGCTGGTGTCACCCGGCATGCGGTTGGGCTGGTTGATTGCACCTGATTCGGTTCTGGAGCGCTACATCGTTGCGAAGCAGGGCACCGATTTCCACACCAGCAACTTTGCGCAGCGTGTGTTGCATGACTATTTGGTCAACAACAACATCGACGACCACGTCGCCATGATCCAGAAGGGTTATGCCACCCAGTGCGCCGCGATGCTCAAGGCGATCGACACCTATTTCCCGGCAGGCACACATGTGACGCGGCCGGATGGCGGCATGTTTATCTGGATGACATTGCCCGATGACGTGGACAGCGTCAAGCTGCTTGACGAAGCCATCGATGCCGGTGTGACATTCCTGCCCGGCACCACGTTCTACACCGATGGCGGCGGGCGCAATCAGATCCGGTTGAGCTACTCGCAATCCGACGAAGAGCGCATCGACGAGGGCATCAAGCGTTTAGCCGCTGTTGTTCTGCGGCACTTGGATCCGGCGGTGTCGTAGCGGCGCAGTTTGGCTGCGCAACAAAAAACGGCGCCTCCGCATCTGCGGAGGCGCCGTTTTTCCAGCTGGGGCGGCTGGGATCGAACCAACGAATAGCGGATTCAAAGTCCGCTGCCTTACCACTTGGCCACGCCCCAAATCTGCCGGTATTTTACATGAAGCGGCATGCCAGATGGCGCTGCGGGTGCGCCACAAATTTTCGCATTGCCGTTGAGATGCCGCGGCATTTGCGCGTGGCGCCCCGGGACCGAGGTCCCGGGCTAACTATTGCAAAGGCTGCCTTCGCCGCCTGTCGGGCAGGCGCAAGCCCCGTTGCGCCACACTACTAAATTTAGTGGCGCGCCCACACGCTTGTACAATTCGCAGTGGCGCATTGCCAAGCTTCAAACCTGTCGATGACAGTCATCGCCCACGGATTAGAGATTGGCGCTTGGAACACCATGAAACTTGCCCAATTTACGCCCAGCGCCGAGCTGGCTGCGATGTCGAACGACGAATTAATCGACGCCTATGCCGGCACTCGGTTTATTCGCTGGCATATTATCTATACGCTCAATCAACGCACGGATGTGAACGCGCTGATCGACGCTGCATTGCTCGGGTTGAAGCATTCGCATCCGCAGGTGCGCCGGATGGCAGGCGATTTGCTTGATCACCATGCTGATCAGCGATGCGTCGAACCGCTGCTTGAATTGATGAACGATCCCGTGGCGCATGTGCGGCGGCAAGCGGTGCATTCGCTGTCGTGTCAGCGCTGCAAAGTGCTGCCGCTTGAGATCGAACAGCGCGTGACGGCGCGTCTGATTGATCTTGTGTTGCACGACACAAATATTGGCGTGCGGTGTGAGGCGCTCAGTGCGTTTACGTTGCGACCGGACTCGGCCACGCCCGCGCTGCGCGCCGAACTCGCGCGGATCGAATGCGAGTTCGCTGCGATCACGCAGCCGAGCGAACGGCAGCGCTGGTTTTTGAAGCAGGTGCGGTCGACGCTGCGCGCGATGGCGGCGTGACGCTGGGCGAGGCATGCCTCGCCGCTACGGTGCTGGTCGTTGTGACGCCGGGCGAAGCATGCTTCGCCGCTACGGGGGCGGCGCGTCGGCGGTGACAGTGACGCCGACCGAACCGCTTTCGGCTTTGTTGCCCGCCGCGTCATACACCACGACTTTGAAATTCGGCGTGCCGCCGCTGCGGCCGATCGTCCATTTCACGGTGAATGGCGCGGTGGTCTTTGTCTCGAACAGCGTGTCACCGGCGTAGAACTCAACCTTGCTGATCGAGTTGTCGTCGCTGACAGCGGCGTTGATGTCGACCCACTCGTCGTCCGGCGTCTTGAACGATTCGCCTGGCCGCGGTTGTGTCAATTGCGCAACGGGCGGGGTGTTGTCCAGCGTGAACTGAATCGCCGACTCAGTCGTGCGGCCATCACTTTCCAGCCGCACCACTTTGAGCGTGTACAAACCCGGTTGGAATGCGCGCAGGTCGAGATATTCGAGCAGGTTGTTATCGACCTGATTTGGATGATCAGGGCCGATCTGCACAAACTGCTCGGGCGCGGGTGCAAACCCGGGGCCGACGTAGATGCGATAGGACAGCCAGTTGCCGCCCTTGGCGTTGCCGCGCACTGCGACGATGCCCGGCGTGCTCAGGTTGGGATCGGGCGGTGGCGGCGGTGGCGCGTTTGGATCGACCGGCACTGCGGGATCCGGGGTGGGTGGTGGTGCGGCGGGCGCAGGCGGCGCCACCGCGCTGACATAGCCGCCGTTGGTCGGGAAGCTGATCGCCACATCGCCGGAGGCCACCGTGCCGCCAAAGCGCGTGTCGAAATCGGTCGGGGCGATTGGATACTGTTTCTTCTCGTCTTCGCTCAGGCTGCTATACCAGTCCTGCGCTTGCGGCGGGAAGACATACATGACTTTTTCTTCGACTTGTTCGGGTGGGGTGCCGGGCAGCGCGAGTTTGCCGGTTTCGCGGTTGATCGGGAATTTTTGCACCACGGTGCTGGTGCGCGTCGGCTTTGTGCCGGGCATAAAGATTTCTTTACCGCTCGGGCAGACGCCATTGGACAACAGGCCGTCGACCAGACACACAAAGCCTTCCTCCAGGCCCTCGGGTCGGTCGAAGTTGCGCGGAGGCAGATCGCGGTGCAGCGATTCCATGACGTTCTTCCAGATCGGCGCCGCGCCGGTCAAACCAGTGACGCCCTTGCTCATGGCGGAGTTGTCGGTGTTGCCAACCCACACGCCCACGGTGAAATCGGTCGTAAAGCCGAGCGTCCAGTTGTCTTTGTAATCGTTGGTTGTGCCGGTTTTGACCGCGGCCTGACGCTGATTGTCCAGATCGAGCACCGATGGCAGGCCAAACGCGGCGGCGCGCGCCTGCGGGTCCGACATGATGTCCCACAAGATATACGAGAGTTTTTTGCTCTCGGGGCCGATCAAATCCGGGATTGACGGCGGGTTTGAAGTCGTAGAGCACCGCGCCTTGCGCGTCTTCGATGCGCAAAATCGAAACCGGATCGAGATCGCGGAAACCGGCATTTTTGGCGTCTTTTGGACGCGGTGCGCCGACCATGCTGGTGCCGTTGGCGATCGTGGCGTAGGCATAGGTCATGTCGAGCAGCTTGACCTCGCCGCCGCCCAATGTGAGCGCCAGCCCGTAGTACTGCAGCCCGCGGTCGAGATCGGTGATGCCGAGCTTTTGGGCCAAGCGGATCACATTGCCGATGCCGGCGCGTTCGAGCGATTCAACGGCCGGGATGTTGTAGGAGCGCGCGAGCGCGTTGCGCAGACGCACCGGACCGTGGTACTTTCGATCGTAGTTTTCAGGCACGTAGGGCACATCGGTGCCGGTGTCAAAAACTTTGCGGACATCCCAATAGAACGTGGCGGGTGTGCTGCCCTGGCGCAGCAACTCGAGATAGGTGATCGGCTTGAACGACGAGCCCGGCTGGCGCAAGCCAGTCGCCACGTTGTATTCGCCGTCGATGTTGCGGTTGTAGAAATCGATGCTGCCGACCATCGACAGGATCTCGCCGGTGCCCTGCCGGATCACCACGACGCTGGCATTGTTGGCCTCTTTCTTGTCCGCCTGCAACTTCGCAATCTGTTCGTTTGCGATGCGGCGCACTTCCTCGTCGATTGTGAGATCGAGCGCGGTGGTGATCTTTAAGCCACCGCGGTTGACCAGCTCGGTGGCGGCTTCGATGCCGATGCCGCGCTGATCGGCAAGCAGGTCCACGGCGCGGTCGCGCGCGTAAACCGAGAAGTGCGGCGACTTGATGCCGAAGCGTTCGGTTTTGCTGGCCAGACGCAGCTGCTGGCGTTTCGCCTCAAGCGCCATCTGCGGCGTGATGTTGCAGCCTTTGACACCGAGCCGGGTGCCTTCGACCATGCGATCGAGCGCGAGTTCCTGGCGGTCTTTTGCGGCGATCGGATCGGTGAATGGGTTCTTTTTCGGCGACTGCGGGATCGGCGCGAGCATGGCGGCCTCGGCCAGATCGAGCTCGGCCGCGCTCTTGTTGAAATAGGTGCGCGCGGCGGATTCAATGCCGTAGGCCAGGTTGCCATAGAAGTTGGTGTTGACATACCACTCGAGCACCTGATCTTTGCTATAGCGGCGGGTCAGCTCGGTCGAGAGCAGCACTTCCTTGATCTTGACCTGCGTGGTGCGTTTCGGGCCGGAGCGTTCTTCCGGCGGCAGCACCACGTTTTTGACGACCTGCTGGGTGATGCCAGATGCGCCCTGCCGCTCGCCGCGCAGGTTTGCAAAGACCGAGCGCGCGATGCCGCGCACGTCAAAGCCCTGGTTTTGCCAGAACGTTTTGTCTTCAAGCGCGATCGTGGCGCAGGTCAGCATCGTCGAGACCTGCGGCAGCTTGGTCCACTGTCGATCGCCTTCGCTTTGGTCGATGATTTCGTAGAGCAGCGCGCCATTGCGGTCGAACAGCTTGGTGGTTTGAAAATCCTTGCTGACCGTGGTCTCGATCTTTGTGATATCCGGCAAATCGCGGGTGAAATACGCATACGTGCCGGCCGCTGCTGCAACCGCGCCGACTGGGATCGCAAGCAAGAGGGCGAACACGGTTACAAAACTCGGGATCGCAACCTGAAGTATCCGCCGAGCTGGGCCTGTTTTGGCCTGATTTCGACGACGTTGACGCATGCGGATGGTATTGGCTGGCTTCACGCCCGCAATGTTACAAGGTGCGGATTAGCGCATGCCGCGGCCCGACAAAAGGCTGATTTTTATTGAAAATGAGGCGCCCTAAGCAGGTACCTAATCAACCAGACGTAGCATTATTCGGTTATCTCGGTCTCGAACAGTTAAGGAGTTGTCATGAAGTCTGTTAGTCGCATCGCTCTTCGTCATTCATCGCGCGCATCCACATTTACTGGAATCGTCATCGCAGCAGCACTCCTTTTGACTGCTTGCACCCGACCCGGCGCCGACACGACGGGCGCCGCCCAGCGTTCGGCAACGCTCAACACCGGCATCGCTGACAGCCACGGTCAGCGCGACCGGCAATATTCAACCCGAAGCTGAGGTGCGGCTTAACTTTCAAAGCGCCGGCACGGTGGCAGAGGTCAACGTCAAAGTTGGCGATCGCGTCAAAAAGGGCGCGTCAGATCGCAAAGCTTGACACCACTGATCTGGAACTGGCGGTGACCCAGGCGCAAGCCTCACTTGAGCAGGCAAAAAACACGCTCGCCAATGCAGACACTGCCATCGAGCAGGGGCGCAGGCCAGGTCCTGATCGCAACAGCCGCCTATAGCAAGACGGTCTCTGGCGTGCGTTCGGCCGATGTGGTTGCGGCCCAGGCGGCCTATGATGCCGCAGTTGCCAGCCTGCAAAAAGTCAAGCCGGCCCGACGCTGAGGATGTTGCCGACAGCCGATGCCGCGCTGCGCAATGCCGAGGCTCGCTGCGAACAAGCGCAGACTGCCTACGACGTGGCCTTTCGGTTCAACCCGGCCGGCGATCGGCGCGCATCCAGCAGCGACTGCAGCTCGAACAAGCCACCAACAACTTCAACTCCGCCAAAGCGCAATACGACAAAGTGGCCAAGGGCGCGGACACCGCGCAGCTCGCCGCCGCGCGCCAGCAGGTCGAAAATGCGCGCGCCAATCTTGATCGCACCCGCAATCCGATGCTGAGCTTTGACATCGACAGGCCAGGGCCAATATCGACCAGGCGCGGCTGCAGGTCAAAAATGCGCAGACGCAGAAGAAGAACGCCGAGACGCAAATCAAGCTGGCCGAGCTGCAGGTCAAACAAGCCGAGCGCCGGCTTGTCGCAGGCCGATCCTGACGCGCGCCCGGTCGACGGCGATTGTGTCGCAGGTGGGCGTCGATATCGGCGAGGCTTCGGCAGTCGCAGCCGCCGCCGTTCACGCTGGTCGATGATTCGAAGTATCACATCGACATCACCGTCGACGAAATCGACATCGCCAAAATCAAAGCTGGGCAGGAAGTCGTGGTCACGCTGGACTCGCTGCCCGGCATCGAAGTCAAGGGCAAGGTCGAGCGCATCGCGCCGACTTCGATCACAATCAACGGCGTGGTGTCGTATCCGGTGCGCGTGATGGTTGAGAAGCCGACCGAGGCGCAGCTGCGCGCCGGCATGACGGCCAACGCCGGCGATTGTGCTGGACAACCGCGAGAACGTGCTGCTCGCGCCCAACTGGGCGGTGCGCCGCGACCGCACAGAGCGGCAAGGCCTTTTTGACCATGCAGAACGGGCGACAAGATCAGAAGAAGTCGAGATCAAACTCGGGCTTGCGCAACGACGCGTCAAGCGAAATGCTAACCGGCGCAACAGCCGGCGACATCGTGGTGGCGCCAACGACGCCGAACCTGCTGGGAGCAGTAAGCATGGCGACCAACGGACAAGAAGCCGCCGGTCATCGACATCAAAGACATCGCGCAAGACGTACGTCATGGGCGATATCGAGGTGCACGCGCTGCAAGGCGTCTCGCTGCAGATCTTCCCGGGCGACTCGGTGGCGATCATGGGGCCGTCCGGTTCAGGCAAAACGCACCTTGATGAACATCTTGGGCTGTCTCGATCAGCCCACGGCCGGCTCCTACCGGCTGGATGGCGTGGATGTCGAGCAGATGAAAGAAGACCAGCTGGCGGAGGTGCGCAACCGCAAGATCGGTTTTGTCTTTCAGTCGTTCAACCTGCTGCGCCGCACCAGCGCCATCGACAATGTTGAACAGCCGATGATTTATGCCGGCAGTCGGCGGCCGTGAGCGGCGCAAGCGCGCGCCATGGCGGCGCTGGAGGCGGTCGGGCTGGGCGGACGCATCAAGCATCACTCGAACGAACTTTCCGGCGGCCAGCAACAGCGCGTGGCCATCGCGCGCTCGCTGGTCAACAACCCGGCCATCATCCTGGCCGACGAGCCGACCGGCAACCTGGATTCGAAAAGCGGCGCCGAGATCATGTGTCTGTTCCAACGCTTGAATGAGGAAAAGGGCATCACATCATTTTCGTCACGCACGATCCGCGCATCTGCCGAGCACACCAAACGCGTGGTGCGCATCTCGCGACGGGCTGATCATCGGCGACGACTCGATGGCCAATCACGCGGGCCTGCGATGACAAAGCATTGAGGGAACTAGAACGATGGCCGCCATCTTCGAATCCATCCGGCTCGCCATCAGCACGCTCGGCGCCAACCGCACCCGCTCAATCCTGACCATGCTCGGCATCAGCATCGGCGTGGGCGCGGTGATCGCGTTGATGGCGATGGGCAGCGGCGTGCAGAACTACATCAGCGATCTGTTCGCCAGCGCCGGCAGCAATCTGAGTGACCGATCAGCCCGGGCCAGATTGCAGCGCGGCGGCCGCCCGGCGGCGGCGGGCGCGCGTATTCTGACCGAGAACGATTACAAGGCGATCATCGCGAACACGCCCAACCTGGTGTCGCACACCGCGCCGTGCAGAGCCATCGGCAATCGCTGGTCAGCGAGGGCGGACGATCGCAGGTGCCTGTGTATCGGCGTGACGCCATCGTTTGCCGTGATGCGCAATTGGACTGTCGGCAACCGGCCGCTTCATCGACGACTCCGACAACGGCGGCCGCCTGCGCGTGATCGTGATCGGCACCACCATTGCAGAAAGATCTGTTTCCCGGACGACTGATCCGCATTGAGCAGATCGTCAAACTCAACAACATCCCGTTTCGCGTGATCGGCGTGATGCAGAGCAAAGGCTCAACCATCGCCGGCGATCAGGATGCGGCTGGCATTTATTCCGCTGACGACCGCGCAGAACCGCGTGTATCAGACGCAAACCACAGCGCCATCGGGCGAGCGCACGGTGTCGACGCATTCTGCTGCAGGCCACCGATGAAAGCGCGACCCGCAGGTTGAAAGCGTCATGCGCGAGCACATTGCGCGAGCGCCATCGGCTGAAAGAAGACGACACAGGACGATTTCACCATCATCAACGCCAGACCGAGCTGCTCAGCACGTTCGGTCGCTGGTACAGCGTGCTGACAATCTTCCTGGGCGCCATCGGCGGCGATCTCGCTGCTGGTCGGCGGCATCGGCATCATGAACATCATGCTGGTGAGCGTGACCGAGCGCACGCGCGAGATCGGCCTGCGCAAAGCCATCGGCGCGAAACGCCGCACTATTTTGTCGCAGTTTCTGATCGAGGCGATGGTGCTGTCGATGCTGGGCGGCATCATTGGGGATGCTGCTGGGCATTGGCATCGCGATCGGCGATGCAAGCTATCTGGTTGATTTCACCCGATCAGTGCAAGCTCAGCGCGATCGCGCTGGCTGTCGGGTTCTCGATGGTGGTGGGCCTGTTCTTCGGCATTTACCCGGCGTTTCGCGCCAGCAAGCTGAACCCGATCGATGCGTTGCGGTATGAGTAACCATGTTTCTTGAAAATATCAAAGTCGCCCTGCGCGCGCTGACCGCGAACAAACTGCGCAGCATGCTGACCACGCTGGGCATCATCATCGGCGTGACGAGCGTGATCGCGTTGATGTCGCTGGGCAACGGCGTGCAGGGATTTATCACGAGCCAGTTTGAAGGCCAGGGCTCAAACCTGGTCTTCATCTTCCCGGCGCGCATCGAAACAGGAGCGGCGCAAATCGCGCTGGATTTCAGCCTTTGGTCCGGGCGCGCGCTCCGGCACTGCGCTGTCGCTGACGCAGGCCGATGCCGATGCCATGCGTGCGGCCCGGCGTGCTGCCGGATGCGCGACGTGGTTGCGCCAGTTCGTTATCGGCAGCGGCAAAGCGATCAATGGCGATTAGCAAGCACGATGTGCGCATTCGCGGCACAGTGCCGGAGTATCGATCATTTAGCGAAACGCCGATGCTCTTTGGCGCATTACATCGATCGAAGTCGCAGCTGACAATCGCGCGCGCGCGTGGCAGTGCTTGGCAGCGTATGCCTATAAATAGCTATTTCCGGATGGCGGCGACCCAACCGGCAGCGAGATCAAGCATCAATAACATCGTCATTTGCAAGTGATCGGCGTGCATTCAGGCGCGCACCGGCGGCACCGAGGGCAGCGATGACGATGTGGTGATCATGCCGATCTCCACTGTGCGCGACAAATATTTCCCGCTGCGCAACACCAAAGGGCAGCCGCTGCGTCGACATGATTCTGATTGCAGGCGGCCGACAGAGAGTGCATTGACGCATTCATGCAGCAGGCTACCGAGGCTGTTGCGCCAGCGCCACGGCATCCAGTTTCAAAGCGAAGATGACTTTCAGCGTGGCCAGCCAGCGCGATATTCTGCCACGATCGGCCAGGTGTTGGCGCGATCACTATCTTTCTGGCGGCCATCGCCGGCATCTCGCTGTTCGTCGGCGGGATCGGCATCATGAACATCATGCTGGTGAGCGTGACCGAGCGCACGCGCGAGATCGGGCTTGCGCAAAGCCATCGGCGCGCCGCGGGCGCATGATCCTGGCGCAGTTTTTGATCGAGTCGGTGGTGCTATCGATGATCGGCGGCTTGATCGGGATCGTGCTGGGCGTGGGTCGTGGCCTGGGCGGTGGCCGCAATCTCAAACGGCCAATTCACCGCTGTGGTCAGCCCGACGCGATTGGGCTGGCGGTGGGGTTTCTCGTTGCTGGTGGGCGTGGTGTTTGGCGTATATCCGGCGGCCGCGCCGCGCGACTCAGCCCGATCGAAGCGCTGCGCTTCGAGTAGCCGTTAGCAGGTGGACTCCATTGCGTGTAGTCCACCTTCTCATGGCACAAATATGCGGCATGTCTACAAAACATTTGCGAAATACCGTCAGTGAGTGTCAGGAATTAGGCGTGCCTCAGTAGGTGGACTCCACCTAGATGGAGTCCACCTGTAAAATCCTTCAGACATGACTATTTGGGCATTCTCGGTGGCGGCTCTCTTGCGCGCCTGACCACGCAAGCGGCACAGAAACTGGGCGTGAACGTCGCAGTCCTTGATCTGGATGAAAACAGCCCGGCGTCGCAGGTGACTGCGTATGCCATCGACGGCGATTGGAACGATCTTGAACTGGTAACCGAATTCGCCGCCACCTGCGATGTGGTGACGGTTGAGACCGAAGATGTCCCGGTCGCAGGTGCTGCTCATCTTGAAGCGGAAGGACGAGTGGTGCGGCCATCGTCCAAGACAGTGGCGCTACTGCGCGATCGCTATGATCCTGAAGCAGACACTGCATGCGGCTGGGTTGCCGGTGACGCCGCACGCTGCGCATCGGAAGCATCGATGACTTGCGCGCCTTTGCTGGCGGCGCAGAAACAGGCAGTGCTCAAAACGCGCACCGGGCGGCGATGACAGGCGCGGCAATGCGCTGACAAGACTGCGTCAGACAGGCAGCCGATGTTTGCGCAATTGTCGCCGCTTGGCGCTCCGCTGATGGCCGAGGAAGTGTCCGCGTACTGCGCGAGCTGGCGATTGCCGCCGTGCGCGGACAGGACGGCGCGGTACGCATGTATCCCACGGCCAGTATTTGCTGCAGCAGGGCCGATTGTCAATGCGTCAACGCGCCCGGCGCCGACAAGTACGCCGCTCATCGCAGAAAAAAGGAAAGCAGGACGGCGCGCACTACTTCGATACGCTGGACGTGGCTGGCGCAAAGTGGCTGAAGCGGTTGACATGATTGGCGCTTTCTCAATCGAGCTGTTTGAAGCGCGCGATGGCCGACTGCTGATCAGCAATGTGGCGCCGCGCCCGAGCACAGCGGGCTTGTACACAGTCGACGCCTGCGATGTGTCGATGTTTGAAAATCATGCGCGCGCGGTGCTGGGCCAGCCGCTGGGTTGGACGGACATGACCGCGCCGTATGCGTGACTGTCACGCTTGCCGCGCGTGACAGCATGCCCGGCGTCGATTTCTCGCAGGCACTTCAATTTCGCGGCGCGCACTTGCACTGGTATGGCAAGCCAACGCAGCGATCGATGCGCCGGCTCGGACACGTCACTGGCCTGCATGCGACCGATCCCGAAGCCGAGCGCATCGCGCAATGTTCTCCATCGCGATGCTTGGATGGTAGCCACAACTGGTAACCCCCCCGGCTTCACCTAGCGCGCGTTTACACTGCGGCATCATGCAAAATCCACATGCGCCCGCCAACGCGGACAACACCGTCGAAATCTTCGCCATCGGCAACGAGTTGCTGGTCGGACAGGTGTTGGACACAAACACCCATTGGCTGATCCGCTCGTTCACCGGTCTGGGCGCGCATGTGCGGCGCAGCGCAATGTTGCGCGACGACTACGACGAGATCGGGCATGAACTGCATGCAGCCGTGGCGCGCGCGCCGCGGCTGATCATCACAACCGGCGGGCTCGGCCCGACCGATGACGACCTGACTTTGCGCGCGATCGGCACTGCATTTGACCGGCCGTTGTCAGAACACGCCCAGGCGCTGGCTTGGGTGGCGCAACGCTATGAATATCTCGCGGCCATTCGGCCAAACTTCAGCGGCGAACTGACCGAATCGCGCCGCAAGATGGCGCTCTTTCCCGCTGGCACGCAGCCGATCTACAACCCAAGCGGCGCCGCGCCGGCCATGGTATTTGAGGGAGCCGCAGGCGTGACGATCATTGCGCTGCCGGGTGTGCCGAGCGAGATGAAGGATATTTTTACCCAATCGCTGCAACCAGTGCTGGCCGTCAGCATCGGCATGGGTGGCCACGTCGAGCGCATCATTGTGCTGGAGCAAGGCGATGAATCGCGGCTGGCGCCTGCCTTGCAGGCGGTGCAAGTCAAGCATCCGACGGTGTATGTCAAATCGCGCGGGCAGGATTTTGCAGATGGCCGGCGCTTGACAGTTGTGCTCTCCCGGGGCGGCAACTCGTTGGCGGATATGCGCGCGGCCGTGCGCGCTACTGAAGACAGATGCCGTTGAAGGATTGTGCGCGTTGGGTACACCGTGTTGCGCGTTGTCGGCGACGACATCGCGTGAATCCGTCGCAGTCGCAGGACGTCGTCGTCGCGGGGCGTCGCAGTCGCGGGGCGTCGTCGTCGCGGGACGTCGTCGTCGCGGGGCGTCGCAGTCGCGGGGCGTCGCAGTCGCGGGGCGTCGTCGTCGCGGGGCGTCGCAGTCGCGGGGCGTCGCAGTCGCGGGGCGTCGCAGTCGCGGGACGGAGCAGTCGCGGGACGTCGCAGTCGCGGGGCGTCGCAGTCGCGGGGCGTCGTCGTCGCGGGACGTCGGCGTCGCGGGACGGAGCCCGCGTTCTACATGACGTTTTCGTCGACGGTGACATCGGCGCAACCCACCATTTTTACGCCGGCTTCGACGTTGTCACAGAATCATTGTTGCGCATGATCTGCGACTGACGCACCCGTTCGAAGAAGACGCCCACGCGGTTGTCGACGATCTCGTTGTCAAGCACGCTGAAGTGGTGGCAACGCTGTCGTCGCGTTCGCTGCGCGCCGACCAGCAGTGGATGGCGTGGTCGTGCCGGTTGAAAGTGTTGCCGCGTGATCGCGCTGTCGTGGCTGTGCGCGCAGTCCGCAAAGTAAGCGCTAAACGTGCCGGTGTTCGCGCTGCGAATCCAGATTGGCCCACAGCTGCACGCCGGCGCGGTTGCGCTTCGAATGTGTTGCCGGCGATGGTGTTGTGATGGCCGTGCTCGATCGCCACACCCGCGATGCGGTTGCCGGCGATGTGGTTGTTCTCCACCGTGGTTTCGCTCGACCAGCCCAGCCAGAAACCATAGTTGCAGTTGTCAGCTCTGTTGTCACTGAAAAATATTGCGCTGCGAAAACGTGGCTTCAAAGGCGATATTTGGGCTGTCGCTGCCGTCGTTGCGTTCAAACACATTGTCGTTGCAGGGAGTCAGGATCATGGTCTTTGTGAAAGCCGCCCAGAAAGACGCCATCGCCGCCGCTGCGCAACAGATTGCCGGTCACCGATGTTGTGCGATGAATTGCACATCATCACAAGCCCGGCGGCGTCTGCGCCATTGTGATACATTGGCCGCTGGCCGGATTCGAGCTAAAGATGCGCGCAGCAAAAATCGGCGATGTTTTGCATGACCTGGTATTGCTGGACGAGTCATAGAGCAGCATGCCGTAGCCTGCAGTTGTAGCTGGCGTTGTTGCGCGTGAGAGCGATTTGATTGCAGCCATATAACAGCATGCCGTTTTGTTGATGCTGCAGGTCGTTGCGGGTGACCGTGCTGTCGATGACGCCGGCCAGAAAAATGCCGCCGCCATAGGCTGCGCTGCGGTCGAGCCAGACATCGAGAAACACATCCGGCGCGGCCAGCTCATGCGTGCGTGTGATGGCGCAGTCTTCGATGCGCACATTGGCGCATGCGCTGGTCCGATGCCGTGATAGTAGCGTTCAAGGCTGCAGATTGCGCACGGTGACGCCGCTGTGCTGTTGCGCACGCTGACTGCCGCGCCCTGGCCTGCGTCGCCGATCAGCAGCGCGCCGTTGCCATCGAGCGTGACATCGTCGCCAGCGATGGTTAATTCCGTTGGGCAGAAAGTACGACGCCGGGCTGCAGCACGGTATCGCGCGTGAGGGTCATGCCGTCTTCGGGAATGATGGGTTCTGTCATGTTTTTGAGCTGTCTGCAAGCTGCAGCGTGTGCAACGTATCCAGGCCGACATTGCCGCCGCATACCAGCACGCCGACACGCTCGTTGGCGGCTGGTTGATACGCGCCAGAGATCAGCGCGGCCAGCGCGGTCGCGCCACCCGGTTCGGCCGCGATGTTGCATTCGAGCCAGAGCGCGCGTTGCGCGGCTCGTATCGCGTCGTCGCTGACCAGCACGGCATCCCTGATGTGGCGTTGCGCAATCTCAAACATCAGCGCGCCAACCCGCGTCGCGCCGAGCGCGTCTGCGGCAATGCCGCCAACCTCGACATCAACCGGTGCGCCAGCTGCCAGCGCCGACCGCAACGATGGCGCGCGCTCAGGTTCAACACTGATGATGCGCACGCGGTTGCCATACCAGGCTGCGATCCCGCCGATCAGCCCGCCACCGCCGACCGCGACCAGCACCGTGTCCAGATGCGGCGCTTGCCGCTCCAGCTCACGCGCCAGCGTGCCCTGGCCGGCCAGCACTTCGGGCTGGTTATACGCGTGCACGATCAAAGCCCCTGTCTGCGCCGCGCGCGCCTCGCTGGCCGCCAGCGCGATGCCGTAGTTCACGCCGCCGATGTGCAGCGTCCGGTCCATAACGGCGCAGTTTTGCGCGTTTGGCTTCCGAAGCCAGCTCAGGCACAAATATCTCGGCTTTGTGCCCGAGTGTGGCGCGCGGCATAGGCGACTGCGGCGCCATGATTGCCGCCTGAAGCCGCGATGACGCCGGCGGCAGGCACGGCGCACGCCAGCATGCGGCTGAATGCGCCGCGCGCTTTGAACGAACCGCTGTGCTGAAACAGCTCCAGCTTGAGCGTTATTGCGAACGAGCAAGCCCGAACACGCCGGCGCTGGTGCGCAGGATCGGCGTTTCGCGCACATGTGGTGCGATACGCGCAGCGGCGGCTGCGATGTCCTCAAGGAAGGGTGTCTGGGGTTTGGCGCGTATTGTAGTCATCGATGGTGTGACGAGGATGCCTAACGGTTGCCGATGACCGGCCCCAGCGTTTCGACTGGATAAAACTGAGCCAGGCGCGCCCGGCGAAGTGGCGCGTCAAGATCGGCCCCCAGCTGCGGCTGTCGCCGCTTGCGCGCGCGATTGTCGTGCATGACAGAAGTATTCGTCGCGCGCGAGTTGCAGCTGCTGTGTGGTGCTGATGATGGCGTTGGTTTGCAGCTGCGCGGTGACATAGGGTTCGGCCAGTGGTCGGCCGTTGATGGCGACTTGCGCGCCGATGACGCCCGATGCTGCACCCCGCAACTCGACGGTCTCGCCGGGCAATCCGATCACGCGCCGCAACTGGCGACGTTTTCGTCGGTCGGATCAGTCATCAGCACAAGCTCGCCGCGCTCCGGCTCGCGCAATTGATAGGTCAGGCGGCTGACCAGCACAGCTTGGCCGTTGGACAGCTCGGCGACATGCCGATATCGCGTCACGTTGTGATTTTTGAGAAGCGCGTTTGCGATCAGCACAAATAGCGCGATGCGCCAGCAGCCACTCAAGCAGGGCGCGCCCGTTGATGGATGGCGGCGGCGTCACTGCGGATTGCGCCTGCGCATCGCCTGCGCCTGAGTCTGTCAGGTCGGTTGACATGTGGGATGAGTCTACCGCCTGTGGGCGTAGTCGATACGCCTCTACGTGCGCGTCTTCGTATCAGCCAGCGCGTGAAGCCGCCGATAAAGAGCACGGTCAATCCTTGAATCAGATGCGGATCAGCTCCTGACCGAAACCGGTGCGAATTTCCATGTAATCCGCGCCCACGACGATATAGCCATACAGCAGTCCGGCTCAGCGCGACCGCCGCTGGATTGCTGGAGGCGAGCAACGCCACCGCAAGCCGTCAAATGTGATTGCGGTGCTGGCCGGCACCACGTCGCCCGGATGACCGAGCGCAAAACACGCGCCGGCTAACCCTGCACAAGCGCCGCCAAGGGCCAAGGCCAGCACGATTGCGCGCGTCATCGGCACACCGCCATAGCGCGCAAACGCTCTATTCGCGCCGGTGATGCGAACCTCATACCCCAGTGTGCTGCGTTCGAGCAGCCACCAGACGCGCAAGACAGGCCAGCGGCGTCAGCACGATGCCGGCGTGCAACGTGCCGGTTTCCAGCCTGGTCAGACGCGTCGATGTTTGGCGAAACCAAATGGCTGGCCGCGCTGCGGCGATCCGCGCGACAGTCGAACCAAGTCCCAAAGCGAGATCAATCAGACGGCGCAAACAATCGCAAGCAGGCCATGACAATTGGGTTGAGCATCAGGCTGGTCACAATTTCGTTGGCGTCGAGATAGTGCTTTCAACAAGCCGGGGATGCGCCGGCCAGCGCGCCGACACCGCCGCTGCAATGCTGGCGCGATCAACGCCAGCGGGTCGGGCCACTGCATAAGAGCAAACGTGAGCATACGCGGCCACGCGCCGCCCGCGGCGGCTTGCGCCACAGAGCCAAAGTTCAGCAGTCGCGCGCGATAGGGCGCAGAATGGCCAGCCCGGCCAATGTACACCGACGATGCTTCCAACCAGCGCCCGGCGCGCGCCAGGCGGGTGATCGGCGCGGTCAACAGCACTTATAGGCTTGCAACGCGTCTGTGCCCGCTGAGCGGCAGGAAAACGAAACCGGCCGCCAACGCCGCAAGCAGCGCGGCGGCCGGTCGGAACAATCGTGCAACGATAGGGCGCATGGGATGAGTCTGGCAGACGCCCGAGCTCGCCTACTTTAGCGCGGCGTTTCAATTGTCATGGTCCATCCAAATGGATCGGGCGCTGCGGCCATACTGCAGATCGGTCAGCGACTGATACAGATCGCAGCGCGACCGGGCCGACGTCGCTGTTGTTGACCACATAGTCCTTGCCTTTGTAGCCAAACTTGCCCACCGGCGCGATCACTGCGGCTGTGCCCATGCCAAACGACTTCGGTGATCTTGCCGGCTAGAAATATCGGCGCAGCACTTGATCGACCGCGATGCGCTCTTCACTCATGGTGTAGCCCAGCGTCGGGTGCGAGCTCGAGCACGCTCTTGCGCGTGATGCCGGGCAGAATCGTGCCAGCTCAGCTCTGGCGTGATGATGTGCTTGCCGTAGGCGAAGGCGATGTTCATCGCGCCGACTTCCTCGACATATTTGCGCTCGACGCCATCGAGCCACAGCACTTGCTGATAGCCAAGCTTGGCCACTTCGGCGCCCACGATCAGGCTGGCGGCATAGTTGCCGCCGCATTTGGCTTCGCCGGTGCCGCCGCGCACCGCGCGCACATAGTCGTCGGAGATAAAGACCGAGACCGGTTTAAAACCGCTGGCGAAATAGGCGCCGACCGGGCCGACGATGATGTAGTGCAGATAGCTGCTGCTGGCGTGCACGCCGAGCGCGGGCTCGGTTGCGATCATGGTCGGGCGGATATAAAGCGATTGGCCCTCGCCGGCTGGCACCCAGCGGTGCTCGAGCTCGACCATCTTGGCGATGGCTTCGACATGCGATTCCGGATCGACCACTCTGCATGGCCATGCGCGCGGCGCTGCGGTTAAAGCGCTGCCGCGTTCTCCCACGGCCGGAACAGATTGATGTGACCGTCTGGCCGCCGGTAGGCCTTTGTGCCTTCAAAAATTTCCTGCGCGTAGTGAAATACCGCAGTTGCTGGCGGCAGCGAAATATTTTGAAAAGGTCCAATTTTGGCGTCGTGCCAGCCTGCGTCCGCCGTCCACGTCTGCGTGAACATGCGATCGCTAAACACTCTGCCCAAAGCCGAGCTTTTCCGGGAACGGCCAGTTTGGTATCCGCTATGGGTTCAATTTTGATAGTCACGTGAATCTAGCCGGTTGCGAATTTACTATTTTACGGTCCCGCGTCGCCGCGCGCCAGATCCAGTGTTCTGTGCGGCTGTGGGAGCCGATTACTGTGCAGATGGCAGACACAGTTCGTGAGCCATCGCGGCGATCCGGTTACTGTGAGCCGAGTGCTGCGAGCTCCACTACAGCCGCGCCGATCAACGGCCGCGCCCATCTCGCGCGTGCCGACGACTTTGCCGCCGAGCGATTTGAGATCCATCGAGCGGATGCCATCGGCGAGCACGCTTTTCGACGCGCGTTCGATGCGGTCGGCTTCGGTTTGCAGGCCAAACGACCAGCGCAGCATCATCGCCGCGCTCAGGATCATGGCAATGGGGTTGGCGATGCCTTCGCCGGCGATGTCCGGCGCGCTGCCGTGGATCGGCTCATACAACCCGCGCCGATGGCCGTGCGCGTTGCGGCTGATCGCCCAGCGAGGCGCTGGGCATCATGCCCATCGAGCCGGCGATCATCGCGGCTTCATCGCTCAGGATGTCGCCAAACAGATTCTCTGTCGCGATCACATCGTAGGCGCGATGGGTTGCGCAGCAGGTGCATCGACAGCGCATCGGCCAGCACATCTTCGTATTTCACATCCGGATACTGTTTGGCGACTTCGTTCGCATACTGCGCGCCACAGCCGGCCAGTCGCCATGACATTGGCTTTGTCGGCTTGCACGACGTTTTTGCGGCGGCCGCGCGCCAGATCAAACGCCATCGTCATCAGCCGGCGCACTTCGGCCTCGGTGTAAAACGTGGTGTCAACCGCCTCACGGTTGGGCGCTTCGCCGCGGTTCTCCTGCGGTTTGCCAAAGTAGCAGCCGCCGGTCAGCTCGCGCAGGATCAGCATGTCCACGCCGCGCACGATCTCGGGTTTGAGCGTGGAGGCGTCGATCAGCGCGTCATAGACTTTGACCGGGCGCAGGTTGGCGAACAGCGCCAGCCCTTTGCGCAGGCCAAGAATGGCCTGCTCCGGGCGCACCTTGTTGTTGGGGTTGCTCCACGGGCTGTTGGCCGGGCCGCCGACTGCGCCAAACAACACCGCGTCGGCGTCTTGCGCCAGCTTGAGCGTGTCGTCGGTCAGCGCCACGCCGTGCGTGTCCATCGCGATGCCGCCGACCAGGCCCTCGTGCGTTTCAATATCCAGGTTCAGCGCGCGCAACACGCCGATCGTCTCGTGCATCACTTCCGGGCCGATGCCATCGCCCGGCAACACCGCGATTCGCAATTTCATAGTGGGGGGATTGTAGCGGCGAGGCATGCCTCGCCCCGCGTCGTCATTGCGGACGACGCGACTTGCCACACGCCGGCTAAATTTTTCCAAAACGCGATAACGCCCGAATCTCATAGATTCGGGCGTTATCGCGTTTTGTGTAATGGCTACGCCGGGCGAGGCATGCCTCGCCACTATTGCGCCGCTATCGGCAGATACACCCGTTTCGGGCTGTCCACATATTCGTAGCCGGCGCGGTGCGATTTGACGTCTGGCAGCTTGTAGACGACCGGGGCCGGGAACCCGCTCAGCACCTCGCGCGCAACAGTGCCACCTGTTGCTTCATCGGCTTCTGTAGCGCTGATTACCGTGCGCGCATAGCCGTACCACAGCTCGGTGGCGCTGCCTTCGATCGCGGTGATGGCATAGCACGTTTGCGCGCCAATCTGCGTCTGCGCGGCTGGATACGTCAGTGTCCAGCCGGCTTGGCCGGTCACGCACACCAGATAGTTGTCGCGCGCCAGATTGCGGAAGGCGACCGCGCCGCTCGCGGTGGTGCCCTGGCTGACGATCGGGCCAGGCCCGCCGCCTTGCGAGCGATACAGGCTGACGATCCAGCCGTTGAGCTGCGCTTCGCCTGAGACCGGGCGGCCATCGCGGTTTAGATCGTTCCAGACGTTGGTGTTGATTTCGGCCAGGCGGTTCATCAGGAAGTTGCAGGTCACGTTGACGCCGTTGCTGACGTTGAGCACCACACGCGTCTGCGTCAAATCGACCTGCGCGCCTGCTGCCGGCGTGCAGGCAATGCCGCTCAGATACCAGCCGCCGGGCACAGTGGCCGCGATGCTGTAGCTGCCGGCGTTGACCGTGGTCGAGCGTTCGTTGCCGAAGCCGTCGGCATCATCCGGGCTGGCGTCATCGAGCTCAATGCTGGTGCTGCCGCCCGTCAGGTTATCGGTGAATCTGAAATTCTGAATGCTCTTGGGCGACGCGACCACGCGATAGGTTACGCGCGTGCTGCCGCCCGGCACCGGTGTCACGGTGGGGATCGGTGTCGGCGTCGGGCCACCTGCGGTCTGTTCGTAAGCGAACAACAGATTCAGCGCATTGTTGGCTGACAGTGAGAACCACACACACGGCCGGCCGTCGGTATCGAGCTGGCCAAACAAGGGGCGGTGGTTGACCGGGGTGTCCTGACAGATCTTGTAGTTTCCCGGGCCGATGGTGAGCACCACGTCGCCCTGCGCGTTGGTATTGCCCGTTGTGAGCACGGCGCTGTTCAAATTGAGCGCGGTGGTGCGCACGTTGTTGAATGGCGTGCCGCCGCTGTTTTGACTGCGAATATTTATAGTGACATTTCCGCCGGGCACCGGGGTGTTGGTTGCAGGCGGCACTGGCGTGTTTGTGGCAGGCGGGCACGGGCGTGTTGGTCGTGGTGCCGATCGGCGTGTTGGTCGCAACTGGCACCAGGCGTGTTAGTCGCAGCACCGGTTGTGCTGGTCGGCTGCGGTGTGGGTGTCGGGATGCTGGCATCCGGGCTATAGACGACCTTGGCGATCGTGGTCTGCCAGGCCTGGCTCATGATCGGGAACTGCACTTTCACCAGGCGCGTCCCGGCCGGCAGGTTCAGGCTGTAGATCGTTTTGCGCCAACCGGGTTGGCTTTGCGCGGCGGATGGCGTGATCTCGTTGTAGTTGATCAGATCGCTCGATGCAAAGAAGCGATAGGCGCGCGCCGGTTCTGGCGGGAACTGGAACGTCGTGGCTTGAAAATTGCGCGAGCCGCTAACATCCCAGACGACAAAGTTAGGGTCGTTGTTCGGGGCGGCCCAGCGTGTGGTGTCGCCTTCAAATTCGGCTGCGTTATCGCTATACCGAATCGGTGTTTGCGAGAAAGCGAAGACCTTGTCGAAGTCATTGGCATCGTCGGTGATTGTGCCCGAAAGCGGATTGCCGCGCTGCCAGATCTTGACGTATTCGACATCAAAGAAGGCCGGGAAGATGCTGGTGCTGTCGAGAAATCCGTTTCCGTTCCAGTTAACGCCGACGCCAAAGCGCAGACAAACTGGGCGTGTTCATCGGTGATCCGGTCGGTCGTGCGCCACCGTTCAACGCCGTCGACGTAGTAAACCAACAGGCCCGGATCCCACAGCACGCCGAACGTGTGAAAGGCGTTGGCCAGGTCGTTTGGCTCAATGTATTCAAACTGAGTTTGGTGATTGGGCGGTGCGACATCGGGGAAGTGATAGGTGAGATAAGCCTTGGTCGTGTCCGTACCGAGTACTTCAAACATATCAATTTCCGGGTTGTGATCGCGCCGGCGGACAGGCAACGTGAAAGCGGCCGGCCACATCGCGCGCCCCTTAGGGAGCTTGACGCGCGTTTCCATGTAACCGTATTTGAAGTTGAAGCGCTGCTTGGTGGTCAGGAAACCGGATGTCAGGTCATGCTGACCGCCTTGCGAGTCGAACACTGTGCGCTGTTGCGCGCGCAGGCGCAGCAAGCCGTTTTGGACAAGCACATCATCGGGCTGGTGCCAGGAAAGTTCACTCGGCGCACCGCCACGGCAACCGTTGCCGATCTGGGCAAAGTCGCATGTTTGCCAATAGGCCGTTTTGAGCGCGGTGCCGTCAAACTCGTCGTCAAAAATGATGCGCCAGTTGCCTGTGCCTGTTGGCGGGCCGGCGGCAACGCGCTCGTGGCGCGCGGCATCGGATGTCCGCACACCCAGGCTCGCCAATACGCACATTGCCAGGACGCACACGCGCACGAAAATCTTTGCTGAAAACATGACTCTCCCCTGTCGTAATAATTGCAACAATTGCAAATCGCTACGATTGCGTAAGTGTAACTCAGCATTTTTACTTATCTCTATGCCGTGTGCCATTGGACAAGGTTTTGGCAAGGCAAATTGCGATTCCTGTCGCCAAGTGGCTCGCCATCACGACATTTCCCCCACCAGTTGATGGCGTTTCGCGTATGAGCTCACAGAGATGAGTCCGGAGACTACAGCAGCCGTCCGCGCTAAGCGCGGACGGCTGCTGTAGTCTCCGCTCAACGTACGGCGAAATTGTCGTATCGGCGACGAAAATGCGCGTTATACACGTGCGGGGATTGCGGGGATATAGATAGCGGCAAGCGAGGGAATAGTGATGTTGCCAAACCCTGCAAACATTGTTTACGAAGCACTACGGTGGCGGTGTTGTGCCGAGGTTGTTGGTGAGTACCATGCGATCGAGTCTGGCACCGATTTCGCGATAGTGAATGCGCACGGTGTGCTCGCCGGCTGACAGCGTGAACGTGGCCGGAACAGGCGTGCTCCAGGCCCAGGTTGTGCCAATCGGCAACGTCCAGGCCTGCACGCTGCCGCCATCAATCTGTAAGCAAAATGAATCGCTGCCGGAGTTGGCCGCCATGCTGCGTCCCCATAGCTTGTATGTGCCGGCCGTTGCGAGGTTGACCCTGTAGGTGGCCCAACCGGCGCCACTGCCTGCTGTGCACGACGCCGCAGCCGTGCCCGGATTGGTGGTGATGAACCGCCCGCCCGATGCGCCTGCCAGCGATTGGATCACGAGCGGCGCAACAGGGTTGCCAGCCTCGGCCTCCAGGTTGAAGGTGCCAGCCGTGCTCACCGGTGTGGCGGATGGCGGCGGTGTTGTCGCGGTCGCCGCAATCGTCGGAGTTGCGCCGGGCGGTGTCGCCGAAGGCACACCAACAAGCGCAGTTGGCGACACAGTTGGCGGGATCGGCGCGCCAGTGTTCGTCGGCACAAATGCGAGATCCGTGGTGATAACGACACGGTCCAGCCGCGTGCCGATCTCGCGATACCGGAAGCGCAGCGTATGCGCTCCAGGCGCGAGCGCATATGTCGTGCTCATAGCCGGATTCCAGACCCAGCTTGTGCTGTTTGGCACAGTCCAGGTACTGACTGTTGCATCATCCACCTGCACACACAACGAATCGGCGCCACCGTGCGGCGCGATCGTGCGCGCCCAGATTCGGTAAGCGCCAGCGGTTGGCGCGACAAACTGGTAGCTTGCCCAGCCTCCGCTCACTGTGGTTGAGCAGCTCGCGCTTGCGCCAGAGCCGTTCCAGATAAATTGCCCTCCGGATGCGCTGGCGCTTGCGCCGATGCTCATGGGCGCGCTTAGCACAAAGCTTTCGGCTTCCGGGCTGAGCCCATTGGAAACGGGTGCCGGTGTTGGCGTGCTTGTGGCAACTGGAAGTGGCGTTGCGGTTGCCGTCGGCACCGGTGTCGCCGTGTTGGTTGCGGTCGCCGGCAACGCCGTTGCCGTTGCGGGCACCGGGCTGAAATTGGCAAGATACGTTGTTGAGATCGCAGGCGCGAGCAGCGTTTGATTGCGCGATCCTCCGTGCGACCAGTCGCTATAAGCCCACGCGCCGGTTGGCAGCAATTGAGTGGCATCGGTATCGAGCGCAAGCTGCATGCCGGACCACACGGTGACGGTGGCCGGCGCGGTCAGCGCCAATTCGTTAAGATGCACACGCAGACCGGGCGGCTGCGTGTTTAGCGTGATCATGCTGTGTTTGGGCTGCAGCGCACGCGTAACAACGCTGGTTTGGCCGTTCGCATCGATCGCGCTGAGCTGCGCTTCAAGATAGCTGAGCTGCGCAGCATCAAGATCTTCCGGCTGCGGCATGCTGAGCGTCAGTGTCGCGCCGACTCCGCTGGCATAGGGATGCGTGTGGCGATTGGCCGGGTTGCTGTCGGACACATGGTGCAGCAACACCATCCAACTCAGCGTTGAAGGCGGCAACACGCCATCTTCCGGATCGGCGGCCTGCCCGCTGAGTGTGATCGATTCGCCGACGCTGAAGTCCGCGATGCCGGCTGGCTGGTCGATCTGCGGCATCGGCGGCCCATTGCCGACCACGACTGACACGCCGGCGATATTTGAAACGGAGCCAAAGCTATCGGTCAGAGTCAGGCTGACAACATATGTGCCGTTGGCATTGAACACGTGGCTTGGATTGCTATCCGTTGACACCGGGCTGCCATCGCCAAAATTCCAGCTGTAGGCAAACACATCGCCATCGGGGTCGCGGCTTCCGGCCGAGCTGAATTGCACAGTAACCGGCGCAGATCCTGGCGCCGGTCCTGCGCTGGCAACGGCTTCGGGCGGCCGGTTTAGTGTGTTGGTGTGCCGCACGCGGCGAACGCTGCCGGCGCTGCCCACAGTCGATGAATTTTGCGCCAGCGTGTAATACAGCGCGCGCGACGCCGGGTGAAACAGCATCGTGATGATGCCGCCACTGCCCGGAGACGTATGAAAGACCTCTTTTGTGTACTCGTTATTTGCACCAGGCGCAACGCGATAGATCGTCTTGGTGCAATAGTCACCGATGAAATACGCATCGGCATACGGCGCCGGCCATACCGCGCTCGAAAACGCGGCACCGTTGATGCTGCAGGTGTCGGACGGGCCGATTGCGAAAAGTGGCGCGGCCATGCCGGGCGGGTTTGGGCTGCAATTGATGGCAACACCGGCCGGGCACGGACCCTCGCGCGTGTTCCAGCCGTAATCCGCGCCAGCCTGCCCAAGGTTGACTTCGTCCCAATGGTTTTGTCCGATGTCGTTGATATGGAACGCGCTGCCGTCAGCCTTAAACGCGATGCGAAATGGGTTGCGCAACCCCCATGCGTACGTCTCTTTGCACCAGCCGCCGGCCTTGTTGTATGGCTTGCCGCCGCAAATCACGGCGCCGGGTTCATTGGCGTACGGGTTGTCTGGCGGAATCGAACCGTCCGATGTGATGCGCAGGATCTTGCCATTCAGGATGCTGCGGTAGCGCGCGTTGTCGTTGTTGATGCCGTTTGGTCCACCGCCAAGTTGACTACCGCCATCGCCGGTTGAGACATACAGCATGCCGTCACCACCAAACTTGAGATCGCCCGCGTTGTGATAGCCGCCGCCGGTTGGGATCTCGGTCAGGATGTTTGTCGGAGTTGTTGCGGTTGCGCCGGACAATGTGTAACGCACGACGCGGTTGGTCGCCGACGCGCCTGTGCATTGATTGTCAACACCGAGACCGGTATAGAAAACATACAGGTAGCCATTCGCGGCAAAGTTTGGATCGAGCGTGATGCTTTGCAGGCCACGCTCGCCATCGGTGCAGATCGCGCCGGAGAGATTCAGCACTGGCACAGCTTGCACAACATTGTTGCTGACCATGCGAATCTGGCCGCTTTTCGTTCCTATCAGGATGCGATTGTCAGGCAGGATGGCCAGACCGGTGGGGATATCACCGGCGCCCAGCGTGGCGACGACTTCATCGACAAATCCAGCCGGCGCGACCGGCGCAGCTGCCCATGATGTGTGCCGCACTGTTGCAGACAAAACTAGAACAATCAGAACCCACCGGCGAAATAGTCCACGTAAACGCACCAGCCCATCATGCGAGTTCATTAGCCTAAAGTGATGCATCATTGGACTGATTTGTCTCCCAAAATCCTCTTTGTGACACTATTGCATTTTTTGCAAGCTCGGTCACTGATGCCATGACTTCAGCACGAAACGTGCTTGGTCGGCCTGAGGTTGGCCGTGTGCGGGTCTAGCGACGCTATCGCTGCAACAAACCGGAATTTCTAGTCCCCTGCTATTGACACACGCGCGCAAAAATGTTACGGTGGCAACCGCTCAACAAGGAGCACCCCATGCAGTATACGTTCACCATAAATCCCCTAGCAATACAGCCCGGAACCCGAGTGTTTTGTGGCGTGATATTTCTATTACACAGGCGTTGACGATCAAGACGATCTCAAGTTGCATTCAGCGCAGGTGTTCCCTGCGCTTTTTTGTTTTTCAGTGCCGATAAACAACGCTTAAGTTGCGCCAGCGGCATTGCCGCGCACCAAATATCTGTGCTCCAAAATCATTGCATGTCATGTTTCGCGCAGGATGGAATGATTTTGGAAAGTTAACCAAATCATGGGCAAACAAAAACTCAAACCCTTCAGCGCCGAAGTGCTGAACAGCCTCGGCGTGCCGAACGGTCCGATCATCGGCATCGCGGTGGTGGCCGCGCGCGCATTGTCCGCTGACGGCGAACAAAACGAAGTCATCCTGGCGCGCATTGCGCAGGTAGCGCAGACACCGGCGCAGTACGCCGATGACGCCGTGCTCGGTGATCTTGCCGCGGCATTGGTCGAACACGCCGCGGCGTGCCCGGTGCCAGCTGAGGCCCTCGACCTGGTTGCCAAACCCTATCAAACCTGGGGCGCCGAAGGCATCGATGCGGCGGCGCGTGCGCAAATGGATGCCGCCATGTCGCTGCCGGTGACGGTTGCGGGCGCGCTGATGCCGGATGCGCATCTGGGCTATGGCCTGCCGATCGGCGGCGTGCTGGCGACCGAAGGCTGCGTTATCCCGTACGCTGTCGGCGTGGACATCGCCTGCCGCATGCGGCTGACCGTGTTCGAGCAGTCGCCGATCATGCTGAGCCAGCAAAAAGACAAGTTCGAAAAGGCGCTGCGCAACAACACGCGTTTTGGCTCCGGCGTGGAGTGGAAGCCGCCGCAGGACGACGACGTGCTGGATGATCCTGACTGGCAGGCGCTGCCGCAGCTGCGCAGCCTGCGGCACAAAGCTGAAAAGCAACTGGGCACATCGGGCTCGGGCAATCACTTCGTTGAATGGGGCGAGCTGAATTCTGCAGGCCGATGGTGCGCTTGGCGCGTTGCCGGCTGGCAAATATCTGGCGTTGCTCTCGCACAGCGGCAGCCGGGGCGTCGGGTTTGTAATCGCAAACACCTACAGCAAAATCGCGCGCGAGATGCATCCGGTGCTGGCAGCGCGCGGCGGCGATTTGGCGAATCTGGGTTGGCTGCCACTGACCAGCGCGCCAGGCCAGGAGTACTGGCTGGCGATGAACCTGGCCGGCAAGTTTGCGGCCGCAAATCACCGCGTGATTCACGCGCTGGTGGCGAAGGCCGCTGGTGTGGCGCCGGTTGACGTGGTGGAGAACCATCACAACTTCGCCTGGCGCGAACAGCTGGCCGATGGCCGCGAAGTGATCGTGCATCGCAAGGGTGCGACGCCAGCGGGTGCCGGGGTGTTGGGCGTGATTCCGGGGTCGATGGCGGATCCGGGCTATATCGTGCGCGGCCGCGGCAACGCAACTGCGCTCAACAGCGCGTCGCACGGCGCAGGCCGGGCGATGAGCCGCACCAAGGCGCTCTCGACCATCACCAAGACGCTGCGGGATCAGTATCTGCGCGACAAAGGTGTGACGCTGTTGGATGGCGGTCTCGACGAGTCGCCGCAGGCCTACAAAAATATCAACGATGTGGTCGGCGCGCAAAGCGACCTCGTCGAAATCCTGGCGCGCTTCAAACCGCGGGTGGTGATGATGAGCCGGGATGCGCAGGATATATAGGGGGAGAGCACAGAACACAGACAACAGAACACAGATAGGGGCTTGACATCAGCGAATCGCACCGCAAAGTGTTCTGTTTCTGTGTTCTGTGTTCTGTGTTCTGTGTTCTGTGTTCTGTGTTCTGTGTTCTGTGTTCACGCTATCTGCCGAAAATACACCGTCGTCCCGCTTGGCGCGCCATCGGGCATGAGGGCATACCCCGGGATGTCGCCAACGCGCACCCAGCCGAGGTGTTCATAGAGGCGCGCGGCGTCGCTGTTGGTGACGGTGTCGAGCACCAGCAAGGTCTTGCCATTGTCGCGTGCTATGGCCTCGGCTGCCCGCATCAATGCAGCGCCGAGGCCCTGGCGGCGCGCGCGGCGATGGACCAGCATCTTGGCCAGATCGGCGCGATGCGGTTGGTTGTCGGGTTGTGCGAGGATGAGCTGCACGGTGCCGCAGATGCCGGCCGCATCTTCGGCGACCAGCAACGCGCGCTCACCCGCCGCCACATCCTGCGCGATCTTGCGCCAGAACACGGCAGCGCGTTCGCGCGAAATCGACTGCATAAAGCCAACCGATGCGCCGCCATCAACACAATCGCGCAAAACGTCAACCAGGCCATCGATGTGCGTTTGGTCGAGCGCGTGCAGGCGCCGCAGGGTCCAGGGAGGAGGAGTCATCAAATGTTCTTCTCGCTTAACCACGCCCGCACAACCGCAGCGCGGCTGGCGCCGGACTGCTCATAGAGGGAGAGGCTCTCGCGCCCGAGCATGCGGGCTTGATTGATGTCTGCGCGGATCGCAAGCCGCGCCTGGCCGAAGCGCGCGCTGGCAATGTAGTCGATATCCTGCGTTTCGCGCGCCAGCGACAGCAACGCGTCAAATGCCTGTTGAGCGCGCGTGTGTTCGCCGGTTTTGAGCATCAGCTCGCCCTGCGTATCCAGCAGCATGGCGTTGAAGTGATAACCGGATTTATAGTCGCGCACCGCGTCGAGCCCATCATTCAAAAACTGCTCGCTTGCCGCGTAATCGCCGCGCGCCAGCGCGCTTTGTGCGAGAAAGTGCAGCGCCATCACGCGCGCTTCCGGGTTCTCGATGCCAGCGCTGAGCGTCAGGCTTTGTTTGGCGTAGTCGTCGGCGCGGGCATAGTCGCCGCGTGTCAACGCGATCTCTGCCAGATTCCCAAGTAACAGACATTGCCGCACTGCGTTGTTGGCCGTGCGCGCCAGAGCAAGACCGCGCCGGTTGATTGCATCGGCTGCAATCAGGTCGCCGCGGCGGGTCAACAGCAACCCGAGCTGATACAGAAAGCGCGCGCTGTGCACCGTGCGGTGAAGTGAATCAGCCAGCGTCAGTCCGCACTTGTATGTTTCTTCGGCTTCGGCATAGCGTCCCATCAGCCGCAGTGCGGTGCCCTGGAAATAGCGGCCTTCGAGTTGCAACTCATGCCACTGTTGCTGGTCGGCCAGTTGCAAACCCTGCGCAAACCGGGCGTGCGCCAACTCGAGGGTCTGACGCGCCATTGCCACGGTGCCTCCGCGAATCAGCGCGGTTGCGCGTATCTTGTCGTCGCGCAGCAGATCGGGTGCGCCCGCTTTCCGATTTTCAAGCAGCGCGTCGACCCGCGCGCCGGCATCTTCAAAGCGGCCGAGTTTGATATCAAAGTAGGCCAGATTGAGCGCCGTATTGGCCCGCAGGGCAGGATCGCCAACTTCGTCCGCCAGCGCTGTGGCGCGCCGATACACGCGGTCGGCCGAGCTGAAAAGATCGCGTTCGTCAAAGTAGCGAAACAGGTGATTGGCAATTGCGATTGCCAGCGCCTTGGTCGAGGGCTCGTTGTGCGCCGTTTCGAGCACATGCAAGATGTTGGTGATCTCGCTGTCGATCCACTCCGATGCGGCGCCGGTCGCCAACGTGTTTTGATAAAAGCTGGCCAGCCTGCCATAGGGGGCGTCGGACATGCGGCGCACTCGCGCAAAATCGGCAATGGTCTGATGCAGCTGATAGCGGTTGCCGCTAACCTCGATCAAGCCGCTGTCGTCGAGCGTGTCCAGCACTTCCGGCGCGATGTTTGCGGCTGCGCAGGCGGCGTCCTCGCTAAAGCTGTTTGGTTTTGGCGGGAAGACGCTCAACGCCGAGAGCGCTTCGCGCGCCTGTTCATCCAGCGATTCTGTGCTGAGTTGGATCACGCGTTCGAGCGATATCAACGCCGATTGCGGATCTTCATCCGAACGCTGCAACGGCGATTGCGTTTGCGATAGCGACAGGCGTTGCTGCGTCTCACCCAGCCGTTTGAGCGCATTCTGCAGGCGTCGCGGCGAACCGCCAGCGACGTGCTCACGCAGATAGCGGCCGATCAACGTGATCGCGAGCGGCAGATGCCCGACGCTGTTCAGCAATGCGGCGACTTCGTCGGGCGCAGTTGCGATGGCGTCGGGCGCAAACTGGCTGAGCAACTCTGTGCTCGCAGTTTCGCTGAGTTCCTTTACAGTGAGCGCGTGCGCGCCGGCAAACTCAAAGGCGATCTTTTGAAAACGCGTGGTCAGAATGTGTCGGCAGTTCGGGCCGCCAATTCGAAACACTGCGGCATCCCCGGCCTGCCAGACATCATCGATGACCAGCAGCATCTTGCGCATGCCAATCGCGCCATGCACCAGTTGCGCGCGTTTCTCAATCGTGCTGGCGCGTTCGATCACGTCAAAGCTGACCTGCAGCGCGGCCGCCCAGGCGCCGAGGATCGCGAGCGTGTCAGCCATTCGACCGACCCCCGCCCACAGCACGCCGTCGTCAAAGCGCGCGAGCACACTGGTGTCGTTGGCCAGGCTGATCGCCAGCGCGGTTTTGCCCGCGCCAGGCAGGCCGCTGATCGCCAGATAGGGCGGCCCATTTGGATCGCGCAGCGCGGCTTTCAACGTGGCGCGCACGTCATCGCGGCCAATGATGGCGTAAGGCGGCCGCGGCGGCGCCATAAAGGGTATCGCGATTGTCGGTGCGCCGGGCTGCGGCGTCTGTTGCGCCTCTGCCGCGTTTTCAAGTGCCGTTAGCACCAGAGACAACCGGCCCAGCGCACGATTTTGTTCGTTGTGATAGGTCGAACGTTCGAGAAACAATTCGGTGGCGATCAGCACAGGCGATCGGCGCTCCAGGTATTGCTGCTGCAGAATCGTGTGCGCGCGTAACTGCGCAGCGTCGGCGGTGATGCCACTGTTCGACCTTAGCGCGGCGATCGCCTGTTTCAAAATCTCCCGCCCGGCCGTGGCCCGGCCGAGCGGTGTATTGGCGTAATTGTTTGCCCGGCGATGCGATTCAACCACACGCAGATCGCATAGCGCATGCAGGCCCAACGCTTCGGGCTTATCAAAAGCTCTAAGCGCTATTCGTATCGAGCGTGGTGACAGAATGTCGGCAGTCGATTGCCTTGGCATGATGGGGTACGGCGACTACCCGAGCATACCGGTTTCTGAGTTGGGTTTCAAGGGGAAGAAGGTTCTAGAAATTCTGGAGGTGCGGCCCGCTTATTCAAGCGCGTAGACGAGTTGCACCTCTGCTTGCGCGTTGATTGCGCCGGCATAGGCCGGTTGTCCGTCAGCGCCGGGATCGGCGGCGGCCTGCACAGTGTTCTGGCCGCGCACATTGCCGCTGTCGTTCCACCACCAGCGTGAGACCTCCTCGATTTTGATCAAGCACCCAAGCTTTGCACCGCTGGCCGTCGCAAGCAGGGTGGCTTTTTCGCGCGCGGCTTTGACCGCCAGCACGCGCGCTTCGTCTCGATGCGCGCGGAGTTTGCTGTCGAGCATTTGCAGGCCTGCAATGCCTTCGGCGCCCGATGCGATGCCGAGATCGACAAACTCGCTCAACCGCTTTATCTCGCGCACAGTGACATCGATGCGGCTGTTGACGGCGTAGATGCGTTCCTGCGCCGGTTTGTTCTCGCCGTTGTAGTCGCTTGCGCGTGCTTGTGAGGGTTCATAGTCGAATGGGAGAATCGAAAAGTGGTCGGTGTTGATATCGGTTGAAGCCACACCCGCCCGTTGCAGCGCGTCGCGCAGGCGCAGCGAATCCCCTTTGAGCGCGCCAAGCGCCGCGGCCAATGCGTTGGCGCGCTTGTTGATTGTAAAAGTCACAATCGCAAGATCAGGCTGCGCGATAACCGTGGCTGATCCGGAAATCGCGATGCTGCGTTTGGCGTCACAGCTGTCGGGCTGCGCGTGTGACTTGGCCTGCGCTGCGTGTGGCGCCAGCGTGGCGCCGCATGTGGCTGCCAGCAAACCGGCCGTGAACAGTGTTGTAAGCGTTTTCATGTCAAAGTTGGAGCGGTGCTGGTGAAAGCCACAGCACCGCAAAGCCTCTTTGACAGGCTAACGCCGGCGCATGGCACAACGCCGGCAGTTCTGTGTCAGATGGATGGCAGTGTGAACGAAAACGTGCTGCCGGCGCCCGGCCGGCTGCTCACCGATATCTCGCCACCGTGCGCCGCCACCAGCGCGCGCGCGATCGCCAGCCCGAGCCCGCTGCCGCCCGAACTGCGCGCCCGCGATGGATCCGCGCGGTAAAAGCGCTCAAACAGATGCGGCACATGCTCGTCAGCGATCCCCGGCCCGTTGTCGCGCACTGCGCAGCGAACTTGGTTGTGCGTGATTGCGTCGCAGCGCACATCGATTTGTCCGCCGGCCGGTGTGTGGCGCAGCGCGTTGTCGATCAGGTTGTCGAGCACCTGCGCCAGCCGGTGCGGATCGGCCCAGGCCATCGATTCGCCTTCACCGTGCGCTTCCAGCGTCACCGCGTCGCGTTGTGCCAGGGGCTGAAAGAGTTCAACGCGGCCCTGTATGAATGCGCGCATATCCACACGCTCGCGCTGCAGCTGCAAGCCGCCCGCGTCGGCGCGCGTCAAAATCAGCAGCTCGTTGACCAGCCGGATCAGCCGTTCGGTCTCGCGCGAAATTGCGCCAGAAACGCGCGCGCGCGTTTTCGTCATCCGGGTTGTCTTGAATGGTTTCCACCGCGCCCTTGATGACGGTCAGCGGCGTGCGCAGCTCGTGGCTGACATCGGCAACAAATGCGGTGCGGGCATGATCGCTCTGGCGCAAGGTCTCGGTCATGCGGTTGAATGCGCCGGCCAGCGCATCGATTTCATCAATGCGCGCCTGCACCGGCACCGCCTGTGGCAACGCCGCGTTGGCGCTCGCCTGCGACGCCGCCGCGGCCAGCGCGCGAATCGGCCGCGCCAGCCGCGCCGACAGCCAGATCCCGGCGATCCCGGCCAGCAGCAGCGCGACGAGGCCCGCGCCAATCAGCTGCGTGCGCAGCGCGCTGATGAGCGTGCCGGTTTGCGGCAACGGCGTGCTGAGATAAACGATCTGATGCACGATGCTGTCCGTGCTCGGCACCGGCGCCGCGGCGAAAATCACGCGCCGGCTTGCGTCAACGGGCGAAACACGAATCTCCGTCGCCGCCTGGCCGCGCAACGCGCGCTGAATTTCGCCACGCGCTGCAAACGATTCTGGACCGGCCGGCGGCGTATAGCCGGATGCGCGCGTCAGCGGGCTTTCGGCCACAAGCGCGGGCCCGTCTAGCAACAGCGAGCCATCGGCATCCAGCACGCGTGTTGCGATACCCGGCAACGCGTTTTGCGACTGTGCGGCCGACGCGTCCATGCGCATCGCCGGCGTATCCCGCGGCAGCGTCTTGGCCACGCGTTCGGCCTGTGCCTGTAAATTCTCGCGCTGCGTGGTGACATACAGGTCTTCGACCGCCAGCCAGGTGATGCCGGTGGCGGTCAACATGCTGATGGCGATCACGAGCAAGAAGCTTACGATCAGGCGCGCGCGCAATGAGTTCATCGCGGTTCCCGCTCCGGATCGCGGCTGTATTTATAGCCGACGCCCCGCACCGCAACGATGCCATCGGCAGCCGGATCGAGCGCGTGAATCTTGGCGCGCAGGCGTTTGACCGCGCTGTCGACCGCGCGCACATCGCCAAAAAACTGATAGCCCCAGATCACCTGCAGCAACTGATCGCGCGTATAAACGCGTTCGGCGTTGTGGTGCAGCAGGTGCAGCAGATCGAACTCAATGCGCGTCAATTCAAGCGCGCGGCCGGAGATGTGCGCGGCGCGCGCGGCGGCGTTGAGCGTCAGCCCGCTGGGCGCTGCTGACATCGATGATGCGCTTTGCGCGCTGCGGCGCAGCACGGCTTTGACCCGAGCGATCAGCTCGCGCACGCTAAAGGGCTTGCTCAAATAATCATCCGCGCCCAGCTCAAGGCCCACCACGCGGTCCATCTCGTCGCCCAGCGCGGTCAGCATGATGACGGGCATGGCATGCTCGCGGCGCAACGCGCGAAAGACGTCGTGCCCGTGCATGCCGGGCAGCATCAGATCCAGCACAACCAGATCCGGTTTGCGCGCGCGCGCAATCTCCAGCGCACTTGGGCCATCCGGCGCGGTCACAACATCAAAGCTATGTTTGCTCAGGTTATAAGCAATAAGATCAACCACGCCCGGTTCGTCATCGACAACGAGAATGCAGTGCGACATCGAATACGGATGATACCGAGGAATTGTGGCAGGTTGATGGCAGGAAGAAATTTTCGAGTGCGCAGAACCAGCACAGCGATCTAGCGCGGATCTGTGCGCTCAAGCAGCACGCGATTGCCGTCGATCTGGCCGCTCAGCCGATACACGCCGTTGACGTGCGTGTATTCGATCGTGCCGCTGCTGTCGCCCGTTAGCTCGGCCTTGAGCGTAAACACCTGTTTGTCCAGCGCGCGCCGGCCAGCGCCGGTAATCGCGAGTCCGCTGGTCAGCGTGCAGCGCGTCAACTCGAATAGATCGCTGTTCTGGCGCCCGCTGTAATCGATGCGCTGCGCCCCGCCGAGCAGGCACGCTTCGCTGTGGCGATTACCCCGCGACCAGGCCACATAGCCCGGGTTTTGCGTCAGCTCGCGCTCCACGGCGATAAACGCGTCGAGCGCGTCGTCATAGCGGTCATACGCCGGTTTCATCGCCGGGGCGTAGCGATCGAGCAGCTGACCTGCGCAGGCGCTTTCGCGTTGCTCGGGCAGCACGCCCTGCAGCAAAAAGCGCGACACCTTGCTGTCGATGCAGCTGTCGCCGCGCGCAAACATCACATGCGGCCCGGCTTCCTGCACGATCATCGCGGCGTTTTTTAGGCGTTTGAAAAGTGCGGATGCTTGTTCGAACGGGGTGGCCGGATCGACGGTCGACACCAGCAGCAACGTCGGCACCGCATGTGCGCGGGTCGGCGGTGCCTCTTGTCTCGCGAGCGGCCAGAATGCGCAGGGCAGCTCGCCGTAATACACGCTCTCAACACGCGCGACTTCGCCATCGATTGCATCGCCGGATTCCATATACCGGCGTGCGCGCTCTTCGGCCGGGCCAGAAAAATAGGGATAGTCGTTGCAGTTGACGGTGTAATACGCGGCGTCCGAGTAACCTGGATCGGGTTGCGTCGCGAGCGTGTGTGGACTTACGCCGACTGCGGTGTAAAACAGCATCGCAATCGGCTGCAGTTCGCCACGGTTGGCATACGCCAGTGCGCGCAAAAACAGCGTGCGATCCGCAGCGGTGTAGAGATAGGTCGTGGCGGCTGTTTCGAGCGCGCCCAGCGTAAATTCGCGCCTCTCGGCCGCGCCATCGGTGTGCCTAAACGCAAACGAAACCGGTTCGGCGGCCAGCGTGGCGGCCAGCGCATCATAGGCCGCGGTCGCGGCGCCGCGGGTGCCTGCAAAGTCGGCCTGGCACGCAGTGTCAGTGTCGCACGCCGCAAGCGCGCGCTGCAAGGTTGCGTCGAATGCATGCGCCTGTGCGCGCGTAAATTGCGGGCCGTTCAGCGAAAGATCGACTGGGCTGTCGAGGATAAGCCCGGCAACATGGGTCGGGTGTGCGGCGGCGTACCACTGCGCAAGTTGCGTGCCATAGCTTTCGCCATAAAGCCACAGCTTGCTTTCTCCCAGGGCCTGACGCATAACCTCAAGGTCCGCGACTGCCTGCCGAGAGTTGTAGTGACGCAGTTGGCCGGCATCGCCCAGTTGCGACTGGCACGCCGCTGCAAATGCGCGCGCGTGCGCGATGGTGCGTGCTTCCTGATCCGGTGTGGTTGAGCGGCTTTCAGTTTGCAGATATTTGGTGACCGCGTTATCGCAGCGCAGGTTGCCGCTCAGCCCGATGCCGCGCATGTCAAAAAAAACCAGGTCGAATGCGTCGCGAATCGCCGGTCCAAATGCTTCGGCATAGCTGTCTGCTGCGTAGATGCCGGAGGTGCCCGGCCCGCCGACAGCCGTGACCAGCACGCCGCGCCGGCGCGCAATGTCGCGCGCCGGCAGCCGTGCGAAGACAACCGTGAGGCGCTCCGAACCGCCCGGCGCAGCATGATCCAACGGCACGAGCAGGCTCATGCAGGTGAATTCGCTGCCCAGCGGGCACGGGCGTTGCGCCACGATGCCGTCGGCATGCTGCTGTTGTGTGTGTATCGCGAAAACCGACGCCGGCGCAGCCCCTGCAGTTGTCAACACGATCGACAGAGCAGCCGCGCAGCGCGTCAATTTGGCACTCAACAAAGTTCCCGTCCTCGCCATATTCCCTCAGACTTTGGTCGTGCCCCCTGATATTTCTTGCAGTATGCCACAAAATCACAGTAATTATTGTAAATTATTTCCGTATATTGAAATATTCGAGAGGTGGAAACGACGTGTTCTCGGCAAAATCTCGCTGAATACGTTGTGCGCGGGGTCTATAGACCTTTCAGGTCTCCAAACCCGCCGCGTCTCAAGACCTTTCGGGTCTCCAAACCCCCGCTTCGTGATATCGTCGCGCGCCATGCAGCTGCCCTTCATCAACGACCTCGCCGACTATGAAGCCGTGATCCCAACCGCGCGGCGCATCGGCGCAACAACGGCCTATGACGGCAGCGGCATCACCATCGCATTTTTGGACTCCGGGTTTTACGCTCACCCTGATTTGGTGCAACCCCGCAATCGCGTGCGCGTGTTCGCCGATGCAACCGGCGACCGCGTCGTCGAGCGCAGTAACGCGTTGTCGCTGGACGCCACCAGCTGGCATGGCACGATGACGTGCGGCGCGGCCGCCGGCAACGGCACCCTGTCCGACGGTCGCTACAAGGGCCTGGCCTCAAACGCGGATCTGGTGCTGGTCAAAACAGGTCAGCCCGACACTTTTCGCATCACCGAGCGCGATATTGCGCGCGCGCTGACCTGGGTGCTGCTCAACCACGCGCGTTTCAGCGTGCGCGTCATCAATATTTCGCTGGGGGGCGATGTGCCCACCAAGGGCAAGCTGACCGCGCTGGACCGGCTGGTCGAAGACGCCGCAGCGCTCGGCATTGTGATTGTGTGCGCGAGCGGCAACAGCGGTTCGCGCCGCATGGTGCCGCCGGCGAGCGCGCCCAGCGCGATCACGGTTGGCGGCCTCAACGATTTCAACAGCATCAACCGCGGGCGCCGTCAGATGTATCACTCCAGCTTTGGCGCCGGCGCAAACGGCAGCATGAAACCGGAGCTGATCGCGCCCGCGCAATTTGTGGTCGCGCCGATGCTGCCCGGCACCGAGCCGCACAAGCAGGCGCAGTTGCTGTGGGAAATCGAAACTGCCAGCGATCGCAAGTTGGGCGACTTGCTCAAAACAAAAGAAGCGCAGAGCCTGCTCGGGTATGACGTGATGAAACAGCATGCTGAAGTGCGTCGCATCGCGCGCGAGCGCATCAACGCCGGGAAATTTATTCACCCGCACTATCAGCATGTCGACGGCACATCGTTTGCCGCACCAATCGTAACGTCGGTTGTTGCGCAAATGCTGCAGGCCAATCCGGCGTTGACACCGGCGCAGGTCAAGAAAATTCTGATCGACACCGCCGATCCGATCGACGATGTGCCGCTGGAACGACAAGGCGCGGGCGTTGTCAACGCTGGCGCCGCCGTGCGCGAGACGCGCAAGCGCCGCGCCGCGTTTGCAAAAACCTGGCAAAGCGCGTAAAGTTCTGGTCCTTATGCACCGCGAATATCACAAGTGGTGGAGCCCGGCATTACACCGGGATATGGAGATGACGATCATTGGGCACCACGGTGCCCGCGTTCTTGTCTTCCCCACCTCGAAGGGCAGCTTTTTTGAATGGGAAGATCGCGGCATGTTTGGCCCCCAGGGACTGCAGCACCAAATTGACAATGGTTGGCTGCAGTTTTTTTGTGTCGACAGCGTGGATGCCGAGAGTTGGTATAACTGGCGCGCGCATCCGGTGCATCGCGCCAATCGCCAGAACGACTACATGCGCTATCTCACTGACGAAGTGCTGCCATTATCGCGCCAGAAAAACAGCAATCCGTTTCTGATCGTTGCCGGCGCGAGCTTTGGCGCGTATCATGCGGCCTGCTTCGCATTTCGATTTCCGGAACTAACCGGCCGGGTGCTTGCGCTGAGCGGCATGTTTGATATCAAGAGCTTTACGGGCGGCTTCTCAAATGACACTGTGTACTTCAACAATCCGATGGACTTTCTGCAGCACGAGTCAGATGAGCGCAGACTGGCAAACTTGCGGCGGATGGATATCGTGATCGCCACCGGCCGCGATGACAAGCTGCGTGGAGAAAGCGAAGCGTTGTCGCGCGTGCTGTGGCATAAAGGGAATTGGCAATGCGCTGCGCCTGTGGGATGGCTGGTCGCACGACTGGCCTTACTGGCAGCGCATGATGCAATCGTATGTCGGCGGACATGACTAATGCGACAGAAACAGGGTTTATGTTGCACGAGTCAAGAGGAGAGTCTATGCAAAAAATTGGCGTGATTGTCGGCCGGGAATGGTCGTTTCCGCCGGCGTTTATTGAGGAAGTCAATGAGCGCAATGCAGGTGTGACTGCCGAGTTGGCAAAGCTGGGCGGCTCCATCATGGCCGATCCGTGCGAATATGCGGTCATCGTCGATCGCATTTCACACGAAGTGCCGTATTACCGCTCGTATTTAAAGAATGCGGTGTTGCAGGGCACCCATGTGGTCAACAACCCGTTTATGTGGACGGCCGACGACAAGTATTTTGAGGCGTCGCTGGCCACAAAACTCGGCGTGGCGTCGCCAAAGACCGTGGTGCTGCCGAACAAAGACTATGTGCCCGGCATTGTGCACAACGAAAGCCTGCGCAATTTGAAATATCCCGTGCCGTGGCGTGAGCACCTCGAATACCTGGGCGGCTTCCCGGTTGTGCTCAAAGATGCGCACGGCGGCGGCTGGAAAGGCGTCTACATCGTGCACAACGACGACGAGCTGTTCTGGCGCTACAACGAAAGCGGGCTGCTCACGATGGTGCTGCAGGAATACATCAAGTGGGACAACTACCTGCGCTGCATGTGCATCGGACAAGAGGATATTTATGTGGCCAAATATGACCCGGTCAATCGGCGTTATCTGCGGCACGATCTCAGCAGCGCGCTCTACAACCGCGTGGTTGCCGATTCGCTCAAACTGGTGCGCGCGCTCGGCTACGACATGAACACAGTCGAATGGGCGGTCAAAGATGGCGTGCCCTACGCGATCGACTTCATGAATCCGGCGCCCGACATGGATATCAACTCCACCGGGGTCGAATACCACCGCTGGTGCGTCGAAAAGATGGCCGACATGTGCATTCGCCTGGCGAAACAACCGCGCGGGCAAGCGGTGCCGTTCCGAGTAGAGTAAGGAATCCAGAATCCAGATAACAGAACATAGACACGAGTCTCGTGTCCGTATTCTGTTATCTGGACTCTGGATTCTTTACTCTCCCCCATGAACCACTTCACCACGATCGGCCTGTCCGTGCATTCAGCTGACGACTTTCGCAGCGTGCTCGAGCATGGCCTCAAGCATGGCGCGGTTGTGCCTGCCGAACAGGGCAGCTATCGCTGCTGGCAGATCGGCAACGGCGCCGAACTGTGGTTGCAGATGGATGAAGACGGCAGGCTGATCGGCGCGCATCCGCACTTCAGCGGGAAGACGCGCCTCAAGGTGCGTTTGATCGAGCGCCTCGCGCGGCCGGACGCCAACGCGCTGGATGGCGCATTCAACGCCTGGGCCAATGGCAGCGACGACAACGATGGAGACTTTTCTTTCGCGTTTGATTGCCCCGATGCAGATTCATACGAGGCACTTGCGCTTCCCTGCAACGCGCAGGTGCAAATCGCCGCGTTTGCGCAGGAGCTGAAGGCGTATTCCAGCGTGGAGCAATTTGACGCCGAGCAATCCGATCAGGAAGATGTTCCCGGGCTGGCCTCGCAGTCGTTTATCCCGAGCGGGCAGTTTTCAGCAAACGATGACGCTGGCTCGCCGCGCTCCGAGTGCGTGATGGCCGGCCATGTGCGCGACACCAATCGCTTCTACAACGAAGAGAGCGGGTTGAGTTTTATCTGGGCGCGCGTCGAAGCCTTTGGCGGCGAGTTTGATGTCATTGCCGATTCGGAAATTATCGAAGGTCATGTCCGCGCCGGCGGCGTGGTGAGCGGCAGTTTTTACCTGTCGGGGCGGCTGATCGATGTGCCGTTGCGGGCATGACTACGGTTGCCAACGCGCTTGCTGCAGCGTTTGTCGATGACCCGTTCTACAACGCAATTGCGATCGATTTTGCGGTGCCCGAGCGCGCTGGCATCCTGCGTCACTATTTTGACGACGCGCTGCGCGAAGGCGAGCGCAGCGGCCGCAGCATCGTCCTGCCGGAGGGCGCCGCGATCTGGACACTGCCGGTGCCGCCTGATGCGGCCGTTGCCGAAAACACGCGCAAGCACCACATGCTCGCGGCACTGCTCGGTCCGCGCGGGTGGCGCAACTATCAGGACATCATCGGATTTATGGCCGCGCAATCAAAAGACGCGGTTGATCCCGCGGCCTGGTATCTCTCGATCCTCGGTGTATCGCCGGCAGCACAGGGGCGTGGCATTGCGCGCCAGTTGCTCTCAATCACACTGGCTGAAGCGGACGCGCGCCACCAGCCGTGCTATCTCGAGACTTTTATTCCGGGCAATGTGCCGTTCTACGAACGCTTTGGCTTTGCCGTTCAATCGAAGCATTTTGAACCGGTCACAGCGCGTGACTACTGGATTATGGCGAGAGAGTAAAGAATCCAGATAGAATCCAGAAGACGAATACGGACGCGTGCATCATGTCTGCGTTCTTCTATCTGGACTCTGGATTCTCAATTCTTTACTCTCCCAGCGCTGCGCACACAACCTCAATCCCCAACTGCGCGCCTTTGCGCTCAGGATCGCCGCCCGGGTCATAGGCAGCCAGGCCGAAACAGCGCAGGCGCACAGCCTTGGCCGCGGCAGCCACGCTGTCGAGCAACTCCTGACGCGGCGGCCAGTGTGGGGCCGGGGTGTGCGCGCCGGGCACTTCGTCGGTGCCGCTGACATCCATGTCGTAGTGCAAATACCAGCCGGCCGCTTTCTTTGCGCGCGATTTAAGCAGTGCCGCGGTCTTCTTGCCGCCGCCGGTCATCATGTCCTTTGCGTCGAGCCGGGCGATCGGATGCGCCGCCAGCGCTTGCTCCTCTTCGATATCCAGATCGCTCGCGCCCAGGAGCGCCGTCGCAATCGGTTTGACAGGTTCGTGCAATCCGGCGCGTTCTCGCCAGTCGTCGAAGTCCCAGCCCATGCAAACGCCAAACGGCATGCCGCCGATCAGCCCGGTGCTTGAGGTGCGCATCGTGTGCATGTCGCCGTGCGCGTCATACCAGATAATCCCGGCGTCGCCATCTGCGCGCGCCACACCGCCGGCCGGTCCGACGCAGTGCGTGCAGTTGCCTTCCAGCACGATTGGAAACGCGTCTTCGCGCAGCGCGGCATACACCGCGTCGCTGGTGCGCGCGGCCAGATAGCCCAGGTTTGTGATGGTGTCGCGTGTGCGTTTTTCGCGCGGCAACTCGATCCACTGTGTCGCGCCAACTTTGTGACCGCGCTTTTTCAGCGCGGCAACCAGCCCATGATCAAGCCAGGCCTGCGGGCCCTTCGCCGCACCCCAGCGTGAAACGTCGTTTGAATACGGGACGGAGATAAGCGCAATTTTCATACCCGGATCGTAGCCCGAATCCAGAAATGTGCTGCGCGCATCAGCGTAGCCAAACTCGCAGCCCGTCGCCGGCCAGAATCAAAATCAGCCCGGACAAACCGATCATCACGCCAATCGCGCCGATGCGCGCCGCGAATCGGCGCAGGGTTGCGCCCGTCCACACGCGGCCAGCCCACGTTACCGCTTCCGCGTCAAACACGCGGTCGTTCGGATGACGAACGATGAGCGCCACAGATGCCAGGTAGATCGATGGCCCATGTCAATGAAGTGTCACAGTCGCGCCGGTGCGCGCCGATTCGCGCGCAGCATCCAGAATGCGCATCGCGGTCAGGTTGTTCTCAAGCCCATACAGATCATCGGCTGGCAGCGTCACGCGGCCGCGCACGACCGCGGCGAACAGCGCAAACGGGTCGTCAAAGGGATCCGGACGCGGGTCCAGCACGCGCGTTTGTTCGGCGGCGTTGAGGCGTTCGCGCATGCGCAGCGTGATGCGATCGACCGCGATGATGCTGCCCGCGGCGCCATAGATCTCCATGTCTTTGCGGTGCCATGGCCAGTTCCACGAGCCTTGAATCACACCTTGCATGCCCGGATATGTCACAATGATTGTGGCGTCGTCGTCGACGTTTGGATACACGTCTGGCTTGATCTGCTGGGTGACCGCCGTAACCGTGAGCGGCGCCGCGCCGTTCATAAACCAGGTAATCAGGCTGGCGCCGTAGCAGCCGAAATCCATGATCGCGCCGCCGCCGTTTTGTGCAGGATCGGTCAGCCATTTCAGAAAATGCGGCGGGCAGCCAATTTCGCTTGGGCCCCAGTGTCCGTCGTGAACGATCATTTTGCGGATCGCGCCGATGGCGTTCTCGCCGCGCACCAGCCTGTGCGCCTCGTGGTTGCTGGCGTACCAGGTGGTTTCGTAATTGGTCAGCATGTGCACGCCATGCGCGCGGCTCAATGCGGCCATCTCGTGCGCGCTGGCGCTGTCGAGCGCGAGCGGCTTTTCGACCATGACGTGCACGCCGCGCGGCGCGCAGATCTGCGCCGTGTCCAGATGCGCCGATGTCGGGCCAAAGGCCATCACGGCTTCCGGGCGCGTCGCGGCGAGCATCTCCTCAAGCGTGCGATAGACGATGCTGGCATCCAGCCCAAACTTTTCGACGTGCAATGCGGCCAGCGCCGGGTCAGGTTCATAGACGCCGACCAGCTGCATGTCGTTGCGCGGCACGCGCTGATACCACCAGTTGACGTGACCATGGCTCAGGCCGGCGAATGCAAGACGGACAGGTGTTGGATCCATGTGCCGATTATGCGGTCAAACGCACTGGTTTGTGCCATGCAAATGTGGCTTGCGCCCTGCGCTACTTTTGCGAAAGCTCAAACCGCGTCAAGCGCCAGCCGCGGTCGTTGACCATGTCCGCGCCAAACACCACACCGGGCGCGCCGGGCACCGGCCCCACCAGACGCGCGGCATTGCCGAAATAATCTGTCACGGTGATGCTTGTGTAGCCGGTCTCGTCGAGCGGCAGCGGTTGATGCACCTGAAAGACTTCACGGCGCACGGCGAACAGGTTGATCAGCTCATCCTGATTTTGTGCCCATGGCGTAAATGCTTTGACCGCTGCGGAGGCATCGTTGGCTTTCCCCGCGGCAAGCAGGGCGTTGATCGTTGGCGTTGCTTCGCGCGCGATCTGAGCATTGCTGCGTTGCGCGCCGCAGCTGCTCAGCAACGCGGCAAGAGCGATGATGATGGCAAGTTTATTTAGTTTTCTCACGTTAACCCCACTGGTGCGCCGCCGAATGCACTGGCCGCGCAGACGAATTGGAGTATACGGATTTTTGTGTTTGCAGGGTGCCAGTTGCGCCAGACCAGAGATTCTCGATCCGAAATAAAGCGCCACAGATTTCACAGATTGCACCGATTTTCTGTGTAATCGGTGCAATCTGTGGCGCTCTATTTCAGATTGAGAGTTGCTGGCGCCAAATCATGGTTTCGCCCGGCTGAGTAAAATCATTGCGATGGATTCGTCAAAACCCCACCGTCGGTATAACCCGCTTACAGGTGAATGGCTGCTGGTGTCGCCGCAGCGCGCCACACGGCCCTGGCTGGGCGCGGTCGAAAAGATTCAGCAGGAGCAGCGCCCGGCGCATGACCCGAAATGCTTTTTGTGCGCCGGCAACACCCGCGTCAATGGTGTGACGAATCCAAACTACACCGGCGCCTATGTGTTTGAAAATGACTTTCCAGCGCTGCTTGTCAACGACGCGCACGCGCAAGCCGAAGTCGAAGACGCATCCGCACCCGTTTTTTTGCGCGCGCAACAGGAGACCGGCGTGTGCCGGGTGATTTGCTTTTCAGCGCGCCATGATCAAACACTGGCCGATCTGTCGGTAGCCGGGATCCGAGAGGTGGTGAATGTGTGGGCTGAGCAGTGCGCCGAACTGGGCGCGCGGGACGACATTCAGTATGTCCAGTTGTTCGAGAACAAGGGCGACATCATGGGCTGCAGCAACCCGCACCCGCACGGCCAGCTCTGGGCCACCGCGCATGTGCCGACCGAGATCGACAAAGAGTCGCGCAACCAGGCGGCCTACGCCGCCGAGCACGGCCGGCCGCTGCTGATGGATTACGTCACGCATGAACGCAAAGCTGGTGCGCGCACGCTGTTTGAAAACGAACACTTTGTGGCGCTGGTGCCATTCTGGGCGGTCTGGCCGTTTGAGACCATGATCCTGCCAAAACAGCATGTGCGCCGGATCGTCGATTTGAGCAACGCGCAACGCGATGGGCTGGCCGACGCCATGAAGCGCCTCACCGTGTGCTACGACCGGGTGTTTGATGTCAGTTTTCCCTACACGATGGGGGTGCATCAGGCGCCGTACGATGGCGCAGCGCATGACGGCTGGCAAATGCATCTGCATTTTTATCCGCCCTTGCTGCGAAGCGCCACCGTCAAAAAATTTATGGTGGGCTACGAAATGCTGGCGCAACCGCAGCGCGATCTGACTGCCGAACAAGCGGCCGAACGGTTGCGCGTGCTGTTGGATTGAGCACTCCGCGCATCCGCCGGCTCTCCCCTGGATACGCAGCGAACTCCCCCAATCCGGGGGATGACCCGGCGCGCCAATTCCCGTACTGTTCTAACGCGCAACTTGCTTGCACGCTATCCGTATAACAACACATCCGCGCAATTCGGCCGATTTTTGCGCCAGTGCACGGCAGTTTTTCTGGATCAGCGCGGCTTGCGCGGTGAATTTTCATGAGACATTTTTACGATATGAACAAGACGATTTTCGGGTTAAGCATGGGCGCGATGGCATTGCTGCTCTCCGCCTGCGGCGCTGTGGCTGGCGCGGCAACCGATACACGTGCTGTTGCGGTGACGCGCGGTTCGTTGTCCGCCACGGTCAACGCAACTGGCAATGTGCAACCGAATGATGAGGTCAAGCTCGGCTTCGCCTCCACTGGCATGATTGCGGTTGTCAATGTCAAAGTCGGTGATGCGGTCAAAAAGGGCGATGTGCTGGCGTCACTCGATGTCTCTGAAACTGAAATCGCGCTCGCCAAAGCCAAACTCTCAATCAAAAACGCCGAGACAGCCCTGGTGATCGCCAGCACCAACGTCAGCAAGACGCTTGAAGGGCCGCGCGCGCCGGATATCGCCGCCGCGCAAGCCTCGATTGGCGCGGCGCAGGCCGCTTACGACAAGGCCAAAACCGGCCCAAAGCCAAGTGACTATGCCGGCGCGCAGGCACGCGTGCGCAACGCCGAAGCCGCGCTCAAACGCGCGCAGTCGGGATATGACCAGGCCTACACCGTAGACCCGGCCACGATCACGGCCCACCCGGCTGCCTTGCAGCTCGAACAGGCTACAAACGACCTGGCTGCGGCGCAGGCTGAGCTTGAGCGCGCGGCCCAGCCGGCAGACGCCGCTGACATTCGCGCGGCGCAGCAACGCATGGCCGAGGCGCGCGCCAACCTGGACAAGATCAAGCTCCCCGCGCGAGATCACGATGTTGAACGCGCGCGCGCCGAGCGCGCGCAGGCTGAGTTGCAGATCGAACAGGCGCGTCTCGACGCGCAGGGCATTGAGCGCAAACTGGCGCAGGCGCGCATCGTTGCGCCGATGGACGGCGTGATCGCTGCCGTCGATTTCAAAGCGGGTGAACCCGTCAGTGCCGCGTCGCTGCTGACGCTGGTCGATACATCACAGTTGATCACTGATATCAACGTCGATGAAATCGATGTCGCCAAAGTGAAAACCGGCCAGGATGTTTCGGTCCGCCTGGACTCGTTGCCGGGCAGCGAAATCGCGGGCAAGATCACACTAATTGCGCCGACATCGAAAATCGTCAACGGCGTGGTGAGCTATGCCGTGCGCGTCGCAATCCCTGCCGGCGAGGCAGCGCTGCGTCCGGGCATGTCGGCGAATACCCGTATCGTGCTTGAAAAGCGCGACAATGTGCTGCTGGTGCCGACCTGGGCGATTCGCAAGGAGAAGGCAACCGGCAAGACGTTCATCACGCTCAAGGCGGCTTCGTCTGAAGCCAAACCTGAGGAGGTCGAGGTTAAGCTTGGCCTGGCCGATGACACAAATACAGAGATCGTCAGCGGCTTGACCGAAGGTCAGAGTGTCATTGAGCCGCAACCTACCGCGACGCCGGCCGCGCAATAACGCAATACGGGCGCGCGATAACCCGGCGCCACGAACTACACACATGTTTAACTTCCTACGCCGCAAACCGAAACGCACCGATGGCGCGTTTGAGCACGGCAACGAAAACCTGATCGAGCTGCGCAACGTGGTCAAAGATTTCAAGACTGGCGCAGGCACATTTCGCGCGCTCAAGGGCGTCAGCCTGAGTGTGCACACGCACGAGTTTCTGGCCATCATTGGCAAAAGCGGCAGCGGCAAAAGCACTCTTATTAATATGATCACCGGCATCGACCGGCCGACGTCGGGCGCGGTGCTGGTCGGCGATACCGCCGTGCACACGCTCAGCGAAGGCCAGATGGCGGTCTGGCGTGGCAAGACGATGGGCGTCATCTTTCAATTCTTTCAACTGCTGCCGACATTGACGATGCTCGAAAACGTCATGTTGCCGATGGACTTTTGCAACATGTATGCGCCACGCGAGCGCGTGACGCGCGGCATGCATCTGCTTGAGCTGGTCGGCATGGCTGACAACGCGCACAAGATGCCATCGGCCTGTTCAGGCGGTCAGCAACAGCGCGCGGCAATTGCGCGCGCGCTGGCGAACGACCCGCCGATCCTGGTCGCCGATGAGCCGACCGGCAATCTCGACTCGAAGACCGCCAACGATGTGTTTGCGCTGTTTGGCAAGCTGGTCGATGAAGGCAAGACGATTCTGATGGTCACGCACGACGCCGATTTTGCCAAACGCGTCACCCGCGCGGTCATGGTCGCCGACGGCGAGATCGTCGATGAAATCGACAACCGCAAAGCCATGGCGGCCTAACGCGCGCAGTGTGCGCATGTTCGCAATGACTGAGCGATATCGCCTCGGCCGTAACGCTACGGCTACACAAAAACGGAGCAACCGATGATTTCCCCTCGCATCAAAAAAGTATTGCGCGACCTGTGGGGCAACAAAACCCGCACGCTGCTTGTGGTGATGTCGATCGCGATCGGCGTGTTCGCGGTGGGCGCCACGCTGACGATCCAGACCGTGCTATCGCGCGAGATGGATCGCAACTGGCGGCTTTACGCGCCGGCCAGCGGACGCGTCAGCATCGGCGGCCCGTTTAACGCCGCGTTTGCCGACGCCATTCGGGCAATGCCCAGCATTGCCTCCGTCGAGTCGCGCGCCAGCACCTTTGCGCAGGTGCCGCTCGATCCGAACGACCGCAGCAACTTCAAATACATCAACATCGAGGCGATCAACAGTTTTAACGACATCAAGCTGAACAAGATTGCGCCTGCTGAGGGCGCGCCATGGCCGCCGGAGCGCCGCACCATCGTGCTCGGCAGCGTGTCGATGAAGCTGCTCAAGGCAAAACTGGGCGATGTGATTGAGGTGCAGACGTTTGACAATCGCAAGTTCAAACTGCGCATCTCTGGCGTGGTCTGGACGGCGGATGAAGGCGGCGAGCAATTTCAGTTCAACGCCAATGGCTTCGTCACACAGGACACCTGGGAGTACATGGGATTCAAACGCGGGTTCGACACGCTGCACTATCGCGTGGTCGACCGCGTCGCAAATCGCGACCACATTTTGAGCGTCGGTGAAGACATCGCCGAGCGCGCCAAACGCGCCGGTTGGAGCGCGAGCGTTAACGTGCCGACGCGCGTGGATGAGCATCCGGCTGCGCAGACCGTCTCCGCCATTGTGGCGCTGATGACGCTGCTCGGCGGCGTCGCACTGGCGCTCAGCGGATTTCTGGTGATCAACACCGTTACCGCAGTGCTGGCGCAACATGTGCGCCAGATTGGCGTCATGAAGACGGTCGGCGGTCGTTCGAGCCAGCTGGCGGGCATGTATTTCAGCATGGTGCTGGCTTACGGCGCTATTTCGCTATTGGTGGCGCTGCCGCTGGGCATGCTGGGGTCGCAAGTATTCGTGCGATGGATGGGTGAAAACCTGCTGAATTTGCGCATTGCATCGTTTGCGCCGCCACCTGTGGTGGTTGCGCTGCAACTGGCGATCGCGTTGATTGCGCCGATCGTGGCTGCGTTGGCGCCGGTGATCAGCGGCACGCGCAAAACCGTGCGCGAGGCGTTGTCCGATTTCGGTGTGCAGTCGAGCGGCACCAAGCCCCCGCCACGCTGGCTCGCGCGCATTTCGCGGCCGTTGATGCTGTCGCTGCGCAACACGTTTCGCCGCAAGGGCCGGCTGGCGTTGACGATGATCACGCTGGTGCTGGGCGGCGCGATCTTTATCGGCGTTATCAGCGCCCGCGAAGGCCTGGTGCGCACACTGGATGCTGCGCTGGCGTACTGGGGCTGGGATTTCGACGTGAACCTTGCCAACCCGTATCCCGAAGAAACGCTGGTGCGCGTGGCCAGCAGCGTGCCAGGCGTCAAAGCCGTCGAAAGCTGGGGCTGGGGCGGCGGCACGATCATCAAAGCCGATCGCACCAACGGCGCCGGTTTTCAGATCACTGCGCCGCCGGCGGACACGCAAATGCTCAATCCGATTCTGTTGCGCGGCCGCTGGCTGATCGCGTCCGACACAGATGCGGTGGTGCTCAACACCGAACTGCTCGAACGCGCGCCGGGCATCGATGTGGGCGACACGATCAACATCAAGGTCAACGACACGATTCGCACGCAGGTGCGCGTGGTCGGCGTGGTGCAAGCCTTGCTGACCGGGCCAGTCGGTTACATGAACCGCAACGGCTTTTTGAAGATCGCGCAGTACGGCGCAAAGGTCAGCTATCTGGCGATCAAGGCCGACACAGCCGACGCGCAGCGTCATGTGGCGATGGCCAAGACGATGGAGGAAGCATTCAAGCGCGCCAACATCAAGGTTGCGAACACCTCGCAGACCTCGCAGACGCGCGTGGCGATCATGTCGCAGTTCGACATCATTATTTATCTGTTGCTGGCGATGGCGGTGCTGCTGGCCGTCGTCGGAGGGCTTGGGCTGGCCGGCACGATGAGCATCAACGTGCTTGAGCGCACGCGTGAGATTGGGGTGATGCGCGCCATCGGCGCGGACAACGGCGCAATCCGGCGCATCGTGATCATCGAGGGCGTGCTGATCGGCGCGATTAGTTGGATCGCTGGCGCGGCGCTGGCATATCCGATTAGCATCGGCATCAGCGCGCTGCTCACCAGCGCATTGCGTTTCGAAGTGATGCGCGCATTCTCGCTGCCGGGGATGTTTGGCTGGCTGGCCGCGGTGATCGTCATCGCAACGGTCGCCTCCGTGCTGCCGGCCTGGAACGCTTCGCGCCTGACCGTGCGCGAAGTGCTAGCGTATTCCTAAGCATTTGGAGTTTAACGCGCGAAATGACGCTCAGCATGCTGGGCGCTACCGCACTACGCCACCCACTGCCTGAGCCGTGCCGAGGCCAGATTGATCACCGTGGGCGATATCAGGCAGGCAACCGCGCACATCAGCACAGCCGCAGGCGCGCCGTAATACTGCGCGATCGCACCGACTGCCAGGCTGCCAAACGGCGTGACGCCTTGCAGCGCCCAAACATAGGTGCTGAACACGCGCGCGCGAAACTCGGTCGGCACGGTGAGTTGAATCACCTGGTTGCTCAGATTATTGGCGATGATCAGGCCGAATCCAGCCGCGGTCAGCGCTATGAGCGAAAGCGGCAGCCAGCGGCTTAGTGCCATGCACAGGATCGCGCAGCCGAAGATGAAGTGACCGATCGTCAACACCAGTCCTTTGCGCTTGAGCCCGGAGAACCAGGCCAGCAACCCGGAGCTGACCAGCGCGCCGACTCCCATGGCCGCGACCAACGCGCTGTTGCGCGACGCTGCCGCGCCGTCGCCGGTTTCACCCGGCAACGCCAGAACATCGCGCGCAAACACTGGCAACTGCTGCGACACGGTAAAGCCAAAAAAGCCGGTGACCATCGCGGCCGCCAGGATCATGCTCACGATTGGGGACTGCCGGATATAGCTCATGCCGGCGAAGAACGCCTGCAGTGCGCTGCGCGATGTGAAATCTTGGGTTGCGTCGCGCGGCGCGATCTTGAGCATTAACAACCCGAGTATGACCAGCGCGTAGCTCACGCCGTTGGCGAAGAAGGCCCAGCCCTCGCCGCCGCTCGACGTCAGCAACAACAGTGGCGCTGCCAGCACCGGCCCAATCACGCGCGCCAGGTTGAACCCGATCGCATTGAGCGCCAGAGCATTCGGCAGCTGCGCCTTGCTGACGATCTCGGGAATCATGACCTGGCGCGCGGTGATTTCAACTGCGTTGGCCGACCCGAGCACAAACGCCAGCGCAATGATGTGCCAGATCTGAATCGTTTGCGTCAACGCCAGCGCAGCCAGTATGAACGCCTGCGCGCACATCACGAACTGCATCGCAATCACGGCCTTGCGTTTATCAAGCCGTTCGAGCAACACGCCGGCCGGCAGCGTAAAGAGCAGCGTCGGTATGGTGGCGGCAAAGCCTATGTAACCTAGATAGATCGGCTCGCCTGTGATCTGATAGGCCAGATACGGTTGCACAGTGTTCTGCATCCAGGTGCCGATCAGCGAAACAAACTGGCTGATCCAAAAGATGCGGAAGTTGCGGGATTCAAACGCCGGGAAGCGTGACATGCAATTTGCAGTCTAACGCTTTCCACGCGCAACCACCTGTTCAATGGCAGAACCAGTGAGAAGTGACAAGAGATTTATGGCCACAGAGATCGAGGAGGTTCAAATAAATGAATTCTCCGTGACCGCTGTGTCCTCTGTGGCCATAAATCTCTCCGCCCAACATTGCGTCAAAAACCACGAAATCGCACGGGAAGTTCCGAGGTGAGTTATCCTTCCGGCCCTGACGCCGGCGGGTCTGAAAAACTGCCGGGGTCGGATGAGGAGAAAGATGCCCATCGATTCGATCTGGGAAGCGTATTCACGGGACGGATACGACGCCACAAAGGCAAGTGTCCCTGAGACTGCAGCGGACCATTTCTATCTTAGTTTGCTGGCGTTTGGTCACCAAGACCTGCCGCGCGCCGCGGCGTTGGCCGAATCCGCGCGCGAGAGCGAGCCTGAAAGCCTGGTTTACAAAGAGGCTGCCCAATATTTGCAGCGTGTGCTGACTGAAGGCAAACAGGCGGTTTATGTGCAGCCGGAGGCGTTTAGCGCGTTTATCCGTGGCGGCGGTAATCTGCCTCTCTACGAAAACACGAGTAATGCACTGCGAACCGTGTATGCCGAATATAGCGGGATGACTGTGCTGGATATCGGCGTGGGCGATGGGCTGGCGCTGGTGGCGGCGTTGACCGACAAGATCAAGGAAATCACGCTGGTCGAGCCCTCCGCCGCGATGTTGGCGGCCACCAGCAAGATCCTCGCTGAGCGCGGATTGCAGGTGGATGCGGTCAACACCACCTTTCAGGAATTTGCCAAGACTGAGACAGGCGCCTGGGACATCGCACAGATGACCTACAGCCTGCAATCTGTTCCGCCAAATGAGCGTTTGCCGCTGATGGTCTGGCTAAAGCAGAACACAAAACGGGTCTTGATCGTGGAGTTTGACCCACCCGATTACGAGTCGATGTATGCACCGGCGCGTGTGCAATATGTACTCGATCACTATGCAGTCGGGTTGGCCGAATATCCGAATGATGGCGGCCTGGTTGCCCAGGGGTTTTTGATGCCGGTCATGTTCGGTTACTTCGATCAGACCGTCGCGCGTGTGAATTACGAGCAACCCATCGATAACTGGATAAATGAGCTCAAAAGCGCCGGATTCACGCAGGTCGAGAAACGGCCGATTTATAACTACTGGTGGGCGCCGGCCATGATCATCGACGCACGCTAGGATTTCCGCAAGTTTTCTTTATGTGATTTCTGCGTGACGCGCTGCCATATACAGCGCGCGTACATCGAAACCAAGGTCGGTTTGTTTCTGGAAACAACAAAAATCAAGAAAAAGCGCGGCTTGCGGATCTACGGTAACCGCGTAGACTCTCAAATCTGTTTTATGCATACGTATGCACGCAATCGTATTTGGGCAGTCGTATGCGTATACTGTTGATCCAAAGTTAATGCAACGCATAAAAATAGCCAGTGCCGTTGACAACAGTCGGGCCATCACCATGCGCGATGTCGCGCGGGTGGCCAACGTCTCGCAGAGCACGGTTTCGCGTGTTCTCAGCGCAGGCGATATCAGCACTTCTGTGGCGATTAGCGCTGAAACCATTCAGCGGGTCAACGAGGCGGTGCAGGAACTGGGCTATCAGCCAAACATGCATGCGCGCAGCCTGCGCGGTCAGAAAACGCAGCTCATCGCAATGATGCTGGCCGATATCGCCAACCCGTACTACCACGTCATGGTCCGCCGGGTTCAGGATATTGCGCGCAAGCATGGTTACGACATGCTGATTTCCAACACCGACCATGACCCGGAGTTGGAGCAGCATTTTCTTGAGGGTGTGAAACGCCGCCCGGTCGATGGGATCGTGCTGACGCCGTACCACCTGACACAACAGGATGTCGAGACGTTGATTATGCGCACCGGTGTCAAGGTCGTGATGGTGGGCCAGCATATGACGCCGCCCAACGTCGACAAGGTGTTTGCAGATGACGAGCGCGCGACGACTGAGGCCGTTCGCTGGCTAATTCGTGAGCGCGGGCACACACGCATCGCTTATCTCGGCGTGCCCGGCACCCACCCAGACAAGCGCCGACGCGCCGGGTTTATGTACGCGATGTCTGAGGCTGGTTTGCCAGTTGCGGATGCTTATGTAGAAACAGGCAATTTTGAGGTGGACTCCGGTGCGCTGGCGGCCCAACGCTTGCTTGCATTGCCTACACCGCCTACCGCAGTCTTTGCCTGCAACGACCTGATGGCGCTTGGCTGTATGACAGCGGCGCAGCGGCTTGGTTTTCATGTTCCCAAGGATCTTGCAGTCGTCGGGTTTGACGACATCCCGGAGGCATCGCGGGTCTCGCCCAGGTTGACGACAGTGGCGCAATACCCGGCCGAAATGGGCGAACGTCTGGCCCATGCGTTGTTTGAGCGCATCCAGGCGGATATCGATCTGCCTGGGCGTTCATTCGAGGTGCCTTTGAAACTGATCGTGCGTGAATCTGCTTAAAGTTTGCGGCGCAACAAAAATGTGACGCAAATATCGAATAAATGCCGAGAAACAGCTGTCGAGTCGACAAATCTATCCCGGTAGTGATCATTTATCCCTTTGCACAGGGACATTCAAGGAGGTGTTCTATTTAAGTTTTACGGCAGCAATAAGATCCCGTGCGAGTCCGCACGGCCCGTATGCCGCGTCCGAGTTTGCCCCATCGCATGTTTGAATGCGATATTCAGCTCCGACGCATTGATCACATCATTTGGAGGATAAGTTAATCATGTCGAGTAAAGTTTCACAGAAGGCGCTCTCACGACGCCAATTTCTGCTCGCTTCCGGAACACTGTTGACCGGCGCAGCATTGGCCGCGTGCACACCCGCACCGGCCGCACCTGCGGCAAAACCCGCAGAACCAGCTGCAGAAAAGCCGGCAGAAAAGGCGGCTGAGCCTGTAGCACCTGCCGCTGACGCTGTGCCCACACCGGCCGTCGGCGAATACGGCACGGGCACACCCACAGTGATCTGGCATGGCCTGGGCGGCGCCGACGGCGCCGTGTTTGCCACCATGCTGCAGGATTATGCAAAAACGAACAATACCGCTGTTCGCTCCGAGACATACAACTGGGATGTGTTCTTTCAGAAATTCCCAACCGCCGTCGCGGCCGGCACACCGCCGGACTGGACCATCTTCCACGCCGCCGAAGTGCCGCAGATGAGCGCGCAGGGCATCGATCATGCCGATGGACGACATCTTCTACAAGACCAACGGCATCGACAAGGCGGACTTCTCGCCAGCCGTGATGGACGTCTGCACTGACCAGGGCAAGGTCATGGCGTGCCGTTTGACAACCATGGCTGGAACTGCTATGTCAACACCGAGCATCATGAAGAAGACACGGTTTTGATGCCGACAATTTGCCGAAGAACGGCGATGAGTTCATCAAGATGGCGTTGAAGGTGACGACAGACGAAGCCGGCAAGCATCCGGATGAAAGCGGCTTCAACCCGGACAAGACGAAGAACTGGGCGCATGCACTTCTCGTGGCCGCGCTTCTCGATGCCGAGCACCTGGTTCCAGTTCAATGGCGGCAAGGGCGGCCAGTATGACGACGGGCAATAAGGCCATCCTGAACAGCGCCAAAAGCGTCGCTGCCGTGCAGTACTGGCACGACCTGATGTACAAGCACAAAGTTGTGCCGCCGGCGCTGCCCGGCCAGCCTTCACCGGCCGACCTGTACAAGACCGGCAATCTGGCGATGATGTGGGAAGGCACCTGGATGCTGGGCTACTTCAAAGACAACCCGGAGATCGAGAAGGTCACCAAAGCCGTGACGATGAACTCGTTTGCACCGGACGGCAACGGCGGCCAGAAGATGGACTCGCACATCATGGCGATTCCGACCGGCGCCAAGCCGGAGCAGATCGAGCGCGCCAACAAGCTGATGAAATGGCTGTCCGACAACGGCAAGACCTGGGCGACATCGGGCCAGATCCCGGCCCGCTTGTCGGTGCAAAAAGATCCGGCCGTGCAGGCCATCTGGTCGGTGAAGGCTGCAGCCGAAGCCTTCAACAAGCAAGGCCACACCGAGACGCCACACAAGGCATTCATCGAGTTGCAGACTGCTTGGGAGACGGCCGTTGGCGCCGCGCTGTCAAACACCGAGCCACTCAAGGAAGCCATGGACAAAGGCAACACCGCCATTCAGGCGATCCTGGATCGCGGCTAGTTAAACATGTAAGTTGATGAGATCGCGGGCCGTTGCAACGGCCTCGCGATCTCATCAATCTTTGAAATACGCGATGGCTGCAACCCAAACACTAAACTCCACCCGGGTCGCGCACAACCGCAACATACGTTTGCCAGCCGGTTGCAAAAACAGTGGCCGAACTATCTGTTTATTTTGCCGCATCTGATGATGTTCGTTGTCTTTTTGGCTTGGCCGATCATCTCCAGTTTGCGCATGAGTCTGTATGACTGGAAGATCATGCTGCCGCCGGATCAAGCAGGCGTTTATCGGCGTGCAAAACTTCACGGCGATGTGGAACGACAACGTCTGGTGGAAGACGCTGGAAGTCACCCTGTGCGCTTTACGGCATATGACGATGGTTGGCAATATCGGTTTTGCCTTGCTGATCGCTGTGGCGCTCAAGCAGAATTTCTTTGGGCGCGATTTCTTTCGCACGGCGTTTTTTGCCGGCAGCGTGCTCTCGGTCTCGGCTGCGGCGATCATTGCCGGCCGCGTTTGGGATCCGCAGCGCGGCATCTTGAATTACTTTCTGGTCGATGTGTTTAATCTGCCGCGCGTGCAGTGGCTGGGCTGGACCTCGCACGGTGCTGCCCACGCTATCGATCACAACGGTCTGGTGGACGTTTGGCTTTCCAATGCTGGCGTTTTTGACCGGCGCTGCTGAACATCCCGGAGCCAATTTACGAGGCCGCCAAAATCGACGGCGCCGGCCCGTTGCGACACATTTATGCGCATCACGCTGCCATTGCTGACGCCAACGATGCTGTTTGTGGTGTCATCGCAATTTATCGCGCACATGCAGATGTTCGGCCAAGTCGTATGCGCTGACGGGTGGTGGCCCTGGCAACGAATCGCGCACGGTCTGGATTTACATGTTTGACACGGCTTGGAGGTTCTTCAGGATTGGCTATGGCTCAGCCATGGCGGTCGTGCTGGCGGTGATCATGATGGTTGTCACCCGTGTCTGGTTCTTCTTGTTTCGCAACCGCTTTGAGTATTGATGCATGAGCAACACGACTCTTTCTCCCGCCGGTCTGTCAAAACCATACGCAAAGCCATTCCCATGGCGCACCGTGTTGTTGTGGCTGCTTTTGTTGCCGATCGTGATCGTCATTGCGGCGCCGGTCTGGTACATGATCGCAAAGGCATTTACGCCCGAGGTCAATCAGTATCGATTTCCGATCGTCTGGTTTCCCGACCCGTTTACGCTGGTGAACTTTTCGACGATCATGTCCGATCGCGCGTTGCCGATCTTTGCGCTGGATGTTCAACAGCCTGGTGGTCACCGCGGTTGGCACATTGCTGGTGTTGCTGGTTTCGTCGCTAAGCGCCTACGCGTTTGCGCGTCTGGAATTTCCCGGCCGCGACGCGATCTTTGCCTCGCTTGTCATCAGCCTGTTGGTGCCTGCGTGTTGCAGGTGATTCCGACATTTCTGCTGATGCGCGATCTGGGCAAGATCTGGGTTGATCTTGGCCTCGATAAAAACCCGATTACGGGTGGCCCGGCGCTGCGGCTCGGGCTGGATGGCTACCCGGCGCTGTGGCTGCAGGGCATCGCCGGCGCCGGCACGATTTTCTTTTTGCGCCAGCAGTTTTACGGCATCCCGCGTGAACTGGAGGATGCCGCAATCGTCGATGGCGCCGGGAAATTCCGCGTGTTCTGGCAAGTGTGCCTGCCGCTGGTGAAGACTGCGATTGTGGCCAGCGGCATCGGAATAGCACTCGGCTTTTGGAACGAACTGTTCTGGGCGCTGATCATGCTCAGTTCGCGCGAAGCCATTACGCTGCCGGTCGGTTTGCTTGCCTTGACGCAAACGCGGTTATGTGCAACGTGGCCTGGCTTTTTCAGGCGGGTTTATCGCCACTGTGCCGCCGATCATTGTTTACGCCATCTTCCAGCGCCAGATCGTCCAAGGGATGACCACCGCCGGTATGGCGGGTCGATGATGAGATTCAGAACCCGGAATCACAGAGTACAGTACGTAGCAATATGGTGTGATCTGGAATTTGTGTCTCAGATTCGCTTGCTGTGATCTGTCAGTCTGGACTTGATCTGGACTCTTTATTTCTAACCATGCCAACTCCCCTGCAAAAATTTATCTCGATACCAATCGCACGATCGCCGAAATTTCGCCGTTGCTGTTTGGCGGCTTTGCCGAACATATGGGCCGCTGCGTCTATGAAGGCATCTACGACCCGGCATCGCCGTTGGCGGATCCGAGCCGGATTGCGCACAGATGTGCTCGCCAAGTTGCGCGAACAGCGTTACTCGGTGATCCGTTATCCCGGCGGCAATTTTCTCTCAGCGGCTACAACTGGCTGGATGGCGTCGGTCCAAAAGCGGAGCGCCCGCGCCGCCGTGAGCTGGCCTGGCAGTCGATCGAGACCAACCAGTTCGGCACAAACGAGTTCATGGACTTCTGCAAACGCGTCGACACCGCGCCGATGATGGCGGTCAACATGGGCACTGGCACGATCGATCAGGCTGCCGCGCTGGTTGAATATTGCAACGCGCCGACTGGCACATACTGGGCCGATCTGCGCGCGTCGCACGGCTATAAAGCACCCGCACAACGTGAAATACTGGTGCGTGGGCAACGAGATGGATGGCCCCTGGCAGATCGGCCACCTTGACATGCATGAATATGCGGTCAAGGCGCGCGAAGCCGCCAAGATGATGAAGTGGCAGGACCCATCGATCAAGACGGTGCTGTGCGGCTCGACCAATGACCAGATGCCGACCTTCCCGGAGTGGGATCGCGTCGCGCTTGAGACGACCTGGGACAAGATGGACTATCTGTCGATTCACATGTATGTCTGGCAACCATCAGGACCAAGACACGCCCAGCTATCTGGCCATGGCCAAACGCTTTGAAGACTTTGTCGACGCGATGGCCGCCACGCTGCGCTACGCCAAAGCCAAGGCGCGCAGCAAGCATGATGTGTATCTGTCGTGGGACGAGTGGCAGGTGTGGCACCAGGACCCGAACCGAACCCGGCAAATGGACGGAGGCGCCGCACCTGGCCGAAGTGGGCTACAACCTGGAGGATGCGCTGGTCGTTGCGCAGTGGCTCAACGTGTTCTTGCGCAAGAGCGATGTGTTGAAGGTGGCCTGCGTGGCGCAGATCGTCAATATTATTTCGTGGCTGCACACCAAAAGCGATGGGCTGCTGGTGCACACCTCGTTCTATCCGTTTAAGTTGCTGAGCAATCTGGCGCGCGGCAACGCGCTGGATGTGCTGGTGCGCGCGCCACACACGCCGACCAAGCGATTTGGCGACGTGCCCACGCTGGATGTCTCGGCCAGCCATGACCCGGAAACCGGCCGGCAGATGATTTCGATCGTCAATCGCAGCCCGAGCGAGGCGCAGACCACCGAAATTGTCTGGCAAAGCACTGCGCCAAAAACGGTGATCGAAGCCTGGCAGATGAGCGGCACCGATCCAAATGCCGGCAACTCCTGGGAGAAGCCGAACAACATCGTGTCCAAGAAAATCAAATCGCCGGTGATCACTGATGGCACCCTGCGCATCAAGCTCCCGGCCATGTCGCACACGGTCATCGCCGTTTAGCGCGACAAAACCTAAATTTGTAAATCTGGCGCAATTGCCGCATCTCTCGCTCCGCGAGGGACGCGGCAATTGCGCCAGATTTACAAACCACCTTTTGCGCACCCGCGTTCTACTGGCTAATTCAAATCCGCCGCTGCCTGCAATAGCAGCTATTCAATCTGTTTGTGTATGAGAGAAGTTATCAATCTCGATGGCGTTTGGTCATTTTGCATGGATCCGTCCGAGTCGCTGTCGCCAGCGACGGCATTGGGCAGCGTTTCTCTGCAAGTCACGGTGCCCGCTCCCTGGCAGCAGCACCCGGCGTTGAGAAATGCCATCGGCGTGGGCTGGTACTGGCGCACGATTACGGTTGATGCCGCAGCGTTGAGCGAGCGCGCAGCCGTGCTGCACTTTGGCGCAGTTGATTACATCGCCGATGTCTTTCTCAACGGCGCGAAAGTTGGCATGCACGAGGGCGGCTATCTGCCGTTTGAACTCGATGTTTCGCAGACGCTAAAGCCAGGCGCCAACACGCTCGTGGTGCGCGTGGACGACGCGGCCCGCCACTTTCCCGAAGTGCCGCACGGCAAGCAATCCTGGTATGGCCCGATCTCAGGTATGTGGCAATCAGTGACGCTCGACTTGCGCCCACGCGCGCACATCACCGCGCTCAAACTTTCGCCGCATGGCGAGCAGATCGATGTCACCGTGGCGCTGAATGCGCCGTATTCCGGCGACGTGCGCGTTGATGTGATTGCGCCGGATGGCCGCACGCAGATTGCAACGTCGGTCAAATCCGCTTCCAACGTCAGCACGCTGGCGCTGTCTTGCGCAGTGCCGAACCCGCAGCTGTGGGACATCGACTACGCCGAATCTCTACACCGTGCGCGCGTCGTTGGGCGCCGTGGGCGACACCTCGAAGACACCTGCGGCTTCCGCACGATCGAAGCGCGCGATGGCAAGCTGTGGCTGAACGGCCGGCCGGTCTATCTGCGCAGCGCGCTCGACCAGGATTACTACCCGGATGACATTTACACCCGCCATCGCTCGAATACATCGAGGCCCAGTTTCGCCAGGCCAAGGCCATGGGGCTGAACAGCCTGCGCATTCACATCAAGATCGGCGACCCGCGCTATTACATCGCCGCCGACCGCGTCGGCTTGTTGATCTGGACCGAGATGCCCAACTGGCAACTGCTGACCGACGGCGACAAACGCGCGACGCGAAACGTTTATTGGCATGGCACGAGCGCGATTGGAACCGGCCGAGCATCGTCATCCGCAGCATCATCAACGAAGCCTGGGGCATCGAGATGCACAACCCGGACCACCGGCAGTGGATGAGCGAGACGCTACGACTGGCTGAAGGCGCTCGACCCGACCCGCCTGGTCGTGGACAACTCAGCGCTGCAACAGCAACTTCCACGTCGTCAGCGATATCGACGACATGCACGTGTACTACACCGATGCCCGATCACTACAGCGCAGTTTCGCGAGTGGGCCGGCGCTTTGCCAGACGCCCGAAGTGGACCTACACGCCGCAAGTCTGAACGGCACACGACGAACGCGAGCGCTTCCTGCGCGACCACTGGCACGCTGATTGGATCACGCCCTCGCCAGCTAGAACCGCCGACGTGGCGATGAGCCGCTGATCGTGTCGGAGTTTGGCAACTGGGGCTTGCCCGATGTTGACAAGCTGCGCGCCCATTACGGCGGCGCGACCCGTGGTGGTTCGAGACCGGCATGCAGCATGGTGCGGGCGAGGTCTATCCGCACGGCATCGACGATCGCTTCGCGCTGTATCACCTGTCACCGCGCTTTCCCGACGCTGAATGCGCTGTCCAGCGCCAGCCAGGACATGGAGTTGGTGGCGTTGAAGTTCGAGCTGGAGGAGATGCGCCGCCACGCGCAATTCAAGGCTATGTCATCACCGAGTTCACCGATTTGCACTGGGAGTGCAACGGCCTGCTGGACATGGCCCGCAACCCCAAGCGTTTTACAAGGCCCATCGCCGATATCAATGCCGATGATGTGATCTCTGCCCGACAGGCGCGCGCGTGGCCTACTGGGAGGGCGAAGCGCGTCGAGGTCGATGCTCGAGGTCTCGCAATACTCGACACGCGATCTGGCCAACAGCCGCATCGAGTGGTCGCGTGGGTGGCACCGCGCAGCTGGCCGGGCGCATCGAGCGGTATCGTCGCCAAAGAGCCTTTGATGTGATTGACGCCGGCGCGATTCGGCTTCGAAATGCCTGCTGTGGCGGAGAGCACCAGAAGCTGCAAACTGGATATTAAACTGGATCACAGCACAGGCAACACAGTTGGCGCAAAACCATGTCGATCTTGTATGCGTTTCCACGCGCCAGCGCCGCGCCCGCGGTAGCGGCGCGCCGTGTATTCGCCCGGGCTCGGTGAGTGCGTTGCGCGCGCTGGGGTACACCGTCGTTGCGACGCTGGCTGAGGCCGACGTCGTCAGTGACCGGCCGTGCTGACCGAGGCGCTGCGCGAACACCTGCTGGCGGGCGGCGAAGTGCTGTGGCTGGCCGAGACCGACGATGCGCAGCAGAGCGCGCTGGGGCGGCTACTATGGCGAGCATGTCGGCCCGCGCCGAGGCACGCGCCTGGTCGGGCGATTGGGCCAGCAACTTCAACTGGCTGTGCCAGGATGTCTCTTCAAAGACATTCCCACCGACGGCATGGTCGACTTCGCGTTTGCCGATCTGACGCCAGAGCATGTGATTCACGGCGTGCATCCGATCCACTATCGCAACCGAAGTGCACTCCGGTTTATTTTTGGGCTGGATTCACAAGGCCGTGGCGCTGATCGCAGAGCGCAGCGGTCGGGCGCGGCAAGCTGTTGATCAGCACCTATCGATTGCGCGCGCAGCTGAGCACGCATCCGGTTGCGGCAATACTGCTCCGTGATTTGTTAAAGGCGGCGTTGGCGTAGGCGGACCGCAGGCGATGCCGCGGCTATCCGGTAGACATCATGTTGGATAGCCGCAGGCATCGCCTGCGGTTGCCACACGGCACGGGCTCAAATCACCTTTATCAACCTGCAAAAATCGCGCACGATGCGAAACCCAACGCTCTGATACAACGCGATCGCGGCGGCATTGTCGCGCGGTGTGCTTACGATGGCCGTTGTCATGCCGGCGGCGTGCATACGGCGTAGTCCTTCATTCAGCACTGCTTTGCCCAACCCCATCTTCTGAAAGTCCGGATGTGTGCCAACCGGTTCAAACAGCCCGACCCGTGAGATTGGATCGAGCCAGATCGTGCAGGCCGCCGCGCCACGACCATCCGGCGCGACCGCGACGAGGTTATGTGCGCCATCGTAGACTGCAGAGTGAAAGAAAGCCAAATTCTTTTGCCAATAGGGCTCCCAGTCGCGTGTGATGCCAAATGCGCCGTGCGTGGCCTGCGCGCGGCCACGAAAACCAATTTCGTCGCGCGCGTCGCGCAACACAAATCCTGCCGGCAAAACCAACACCGGGTCGGGAGCGGTCAGCGCGCGGTTGAAGTGCACGTCATGGTTTGAACTAGGCTCAAATCCGTGCCGGGCATAGAGCGCGCGCGTTACGGCGTCCTCTGTCGCGACGCAGATTGAATAGAGCGAGGTTGCTGCGGCTGCCTGTGCGGCTTGCTCGGCCATCGCCGTGGCCTCGTCAAAAATCGCGGCGTGTTCGAGCGTGGCAAAGATCGTTGGATGCACGAACACTTCCATTGAGGCGTCTGCGGCTGCGACCATCGACCAAGCCAGGAGTTCTCCGTTGTGTTCCCATAACCGGATCGCCGTGCGATTGAACGTCGCATCAGGCGGGTAGTGCGTCCACCAGTTCAGGTCGCCCGGATGCACATAGACACAGGCGTTGCCGGCTGTCAGTCCGGCGGACAACAGCGCGCGCATCGGCGCAAAATCGGCGTCATCGCGAAACGGGCGTGAGGTGAGGGGAGATCGGTTCATGTTTGTCGTCTAGCCGTCATCGACCTGCCACAGCGCGCGCATTTCAGCGCTGCTGGCAAGCAGCTCGGGCAACGCGCCCTGCGCTGCGACCACGCCATCTTTCAACACAATGATGCGATCGGCGTGCTGCAGCGCGGCGCGGCGGTGCGAGACCACCAGACAGGTGGCGGCGCGCCCCGCCGCACGGCGCGCAAATAGGCGTTCCCACAGTTGCAGCTCGGTTTCAACATCCAACGCGCTTGAGAGATCGTCAAATACCAGTAACTCGGCGTCGCGCACGAACATGCGCGCCGCCGCCGCGCGCTGAATCTGTCCGCCGGACAGACGCACGCCACGCGGCCCGACCAGCGTATCCAGCCCGTGTTCGAACACGCCGATGTCGTCCTCCAGCACTGCGGCATGCGTCGCTTCTCGCAACTGCGCGCTGTAGTCAGCCACATCGCTGGGCTCGCTCAGCAGACCCATCAGCATGTTGTCGCGCAGCGTTTCGCTAAACAGGCGCGGCGCCTGTGAGGCATAGGCTGCGTTGGGTGGCACCATAAATGCGGCTGGATCGGCGATCCGCACGCCGTTCCACAGAAGCTCGCCGGTCTGTGCCGGCAACAACCCGAGCACGGTGCGCAGCAGCGTGGTCTTGCCGCTGCCGACGCGCCCGGTGATCACAATAAACTCGCCGCGCTGGATGCGCAAATCGATGTGCGCGATGCCGCGCGCGGATTCCTCGTGCTTGTAGCTCAGCCCACGAATCTCAAGCTGCTCAAGCCAAACGCGTGGGGTCTGCTGTGTCGCGCGCCGCTCAGGCGCCTTGCGCAGATGCAGCGGGTCGTTCGCCGTCATCACCGTGGGCGAGGCGCCGAGCAAAAACTTACGCAGCCGGTCAAACGACACGCTGCCCTGCCGATAGCGCACCAGGTATTCGCCAAACCGTGTGACCATGCCGGTCAGACCGGACAAATACTGCGCGAACAGCGCAAAATCGCCCACGCTGAAATCGGCCAGACGAAAACCCACCGCGATCAGCATCGCGCCGGTCGCAACATTGACGGCATTGAAGAACACAGCGTCGAGCGCGCGCGTAAACACCGCATCGCGCACGGTGGCGACCCGGCGCACATCGTTGAGGCGGGACAGCTCGCTGATCACGCGCGGTTCGGCGTTCGCCACTTTGATGGCCTGCGCGCTGCCAAATATCTGCGCGATAAAGCCGATCGAACGGGCGGAAGCCGCCTTGCGTTCGCGGCTGTAGTGGCTGATGCGTTCACGCACAACGCCGGCCGCGATCGTAAACAAAAAGAGCGGCACGCCCACCACCAGCACCATGCGCCCGTTCGCCTGCGCCATGATCACAAGCGCGCCTATGCCAAACAGGCCGTAGGCGGTCAGCCACGGCAACATGCGCAGCGGCAGCAATGCTTCCGGGATGTCATCGCGCAGCCGGCTGATGGCCGAGCCGGGAGATTCGGCCAGCGCCTTCGCGCCGGGTTGATTCAGAATATGCCGAAACAGGTTGCGTCGAGCGAGATTGCGCACAAAAAAGTTGTAGCTGTAGTCCAGCGTAATGTCGAGCAGAATCACGATGTTTTGGCCGACCGCCACGCCGACAAAGACCGCGATCCAGGACAAACTGGCGGCGAGATCCGGCCGTGTCGCGCTCAGTCCGTTGAAGATCTCGCGGATGACCAGGCCGCTTGCAAGCGGCGCGCCGGCGAAAATCACTGTGCGCAAGACCGCAAGCGCCAGAATCCACAGCGGTTGATTGAGAAACATGCGCTTCAGAAAACCCGGATAGAACCCGAAGCGCGTCATGCGGCCTCCTGTCGTGCGCCGGCGCGGGTGTCATCGACCGATGCGGCATCGACCGATGCATCATCGACCGACTCATAACCCACGCGTAGCAGCTCTGAAAAGCGCGAACTTGGATCAGCTTGCAGCGCCGAGCGCGGACCGTGTTCGACGATCGCGCCATCTTCGAGGATCATGATCGCGTCCGCGCGTTGCACGGTGCTGAGCCGGTGCGCCACAATAATCAGCGTGCGGCTGCGATCAGCCAGCAGCGCATCGATGGCATGTTCGATCAGCTGCTCCGACGCCAGATCAAGCCGCGAGGTGGCTTCATCCAGCACGACCACATGCTGGTCGCGCAAAAACACGCGCGCAAACGCAATCAGCTGCGCTTCACCGGCCGAAAGCCCGGCGCCGCCCGCCTGCAGCTCGGTGTCCAGCCCGGCCGGCAATGCCGCGAACCAGCCGCCCATGCCCAGATCATCGATCACGCGCCGAATCCGCGCATCATCGATGGCGCGGTCGAAGAAGGTCAGGTTGTCGCGCAGTGTGGCGTGAAAGAGCTGCACTTCCTGCGTGACCATGCCGACGCTCGCGCGCAGCTGCGCAAGTTTGAGCGCGCGCAAATCAACGCCATCCAGCCGCACCGCGCCCTGCGTCGGGTCGTACAGGCGGAAGAGCAGCCGAGCGATTGTGCTTTTGCCGCTGCCAGTGCGGCCAAGCAACCCGAGTACCTGTCCGGGCGCAAGCTCGAAGTGCACATCGCGCAGCACGGTTGCATCGTTGTACCCAAATGTGACGCGGTCAAACGTAACGCTCAACGGCGCGCGCGATCGCAACGCGATGTCGTGCTCCGGTTCAGTGACGTCGCGCCTGAGCGAAAACAGCTCATGAATACGGCCAATGCTGGCGCTGGCCTGCTGAAAACCCTCAATCTCGCGTGTGATCTCCTCAATCGGCCGCTGCATCAGGTTTGCATACTGCAGCGTCAGATAGACCGTGCCGATTGTGACGTTGCCCTGCACAAATAAGTAGACCGCGACCGCCACGCCCGCTGCCACACCGAGTGCAAACAACAGAAACGACAGGGTCACGCCCAGGTTCGCGCCAAGCGATGCCTTCATCGAGATGCCAAAGGCGCGTCGTGTGATGTCTTCCAGCAGCCCAAGCGTGTGCGGCACCGCGCCGCTGCTGCGGATATCCTCAATCCCATGCAGGCGCTCTTCGAGAAACCCGTAGAGCTTTGTAAATATCTCGCGTTCCGCCGTAAACCACGGCACGGTGAAACGCCGCAGCGCAATCAAAACCCCCAGCGTCAAGACGGCGAACGCGCTCAGCACACCGCCGATGCGCAAATCCTCGCGCAGCAGCAGCACGATGGCCCCGACCAGCATGACGGCGTTGGCGCCGACCCGAACCACAAATTGCGAGAATAAGTTGGCCAGCGCGCTGACATCGCCATCGATACGCTCGATCATCTCGCCCGGCGTGCGCTGGTTGTGAAAGGGCATGTCCAGATCGAGGCAATGGCGGGCCAGATCGCCGCGCAGGAGATTTGTCGAAGCCCAGGCCACAGTTTCACTGACATAGGTGGTCACCACCGACGCCACCTGCTGCAGCAACGCCACACCCAAAAACGCAATGGCCAGCGTGCCCAGCACGCGAAAGTCAGCCGCGCCGCCAGAGACCCCGTCGATAAACGTCTTGAGCAGCTGTGGAATGGCCAGTTGCGCGCCGATTGACACCGCCAGCAGCACCGCCAGCACCAGCACGCGTTTCCGTTGCGGGAGCAGATATTTTGCGAGTAATTGCAGGGAGTCAGGAGGTGTTTGTGTCGATGTCATGAGACAAAAAGAGCGCGAAGCCAACCGGCTTCGCGCTTACAACTTCGCATCCAGTGTGTAGTCTCCACACATTCGCCAACACCGGGGCGTGCGCGCAAAAAGCGACCTGAGAAAGAGTAGATTACGTCTGCCTGTGGCTGCCGTCAACCCGGAAATTTACGGGAGAGATGACAGAATACAGACAAGATTGATCCGCCGTCTGTATTCTGTTGTCTGTGTTCTGTTATCTCTTCATCGCTTGATATACCGGCAGTGGCGTGAAATCCGGCTCGACCATGCGGAAGTAATAGCTGGCGTCGTTTTTGGCGGCATCGCTGGCAGGCTTAAAGAACCAGACCGACAGCGCGCCGACCCACGGCCAATCGCGTTTGGCGCGCGCGATGACCTGCGGCACATAGCGCGCCTGGTCCTCCAGCGAGACCATGCCATAGCGCCCGACGCCGTTGATATTCGCCGGGTCGTCCGGCACCGCGTTCCAATTGACTTCTGCCAGCCACATGGGTTTGCGGGCATCGCCGTTGGCGACCATGATGTCGCGCATCAGGGTGTGCCGCGCGACGTTGGTTTCAAGCGGTGTCAACCGTGTGTCGCCCGGCCCGGAGAACAGCCCATAGCCCTGCGCCGATGCGACATCGAAGCAGCGTCCGGCGCCGGCCGAATACATGCGCTGGAAGAAGACCAGATCACTCAGATCGCGGCCGTCCTGCGCCACAGTCGGCGCCAACGCGGCAGCGATCACGATCGCGCTCGGGTCGATGGACTTCACGCGGTCATACGCGAGGCAGAGCAGTTTGGCATAGTCTTCCGGGTTGACGGCCTGGTTGCCCCATTCAGGGAAAATATTCGGCTCGTTCCACAGCTGGTAATACTTGATGCGGCCTTTGTAACGCGTCGCGACTGCATCCACGTAATCGGCATAGTCCTCGAAAATTGCCGGAGGGCCGAAATCACCCAGATCGGCGTAACCACGGTGCGCCCACTTGGGAGGCGCGTCGAGCCGCGCCATGATCGCGATGCCGCGCGCTTTGGAGAGCGCGACGATGTTGTCGTATTTGTCCCATGCGCTGATCTCGCCGGATTGGGCATTGCGGCGATCGGTGAAATCACCCTTGGCGTCGATTTCGATGTCGGCCCACGGGAATTGCTGGCGGATAAACGTGAACCCGGCTGCTTTGATCATTTCGAGCTGCCGCTCGCGTTTGGCAATTTCGACTTCCTGCTGCAAAAATGTATTGACGCCGAGAAAGTTTGCCGGCAGCAGTGTGCGATCAACTTGCTCAGGCGCCAGGTTTAGGCGCGGCCGGGTCTGTTGCAGGGCCAGGTTCCACAACGCGCGCAACTGCGGCAGCCGCCCGGTTTCGCCGGTGACCGCTTCGATCTGCACCGGCGACGCGATAAACAGGATGCCCGCCAGCACGGCAACGGCGGCGATGGCCACCCGGATAGTCTTCATGATCATCTGCACTGCGCGCCATGCATGCGGCGGTTACTTGAGATTCAAATATTTGCGCCAGGCTTCGTTGTTCGACATGGTGAGCAACGCCATGGCCCAGAACCGCGGCCGATGGGGCGGTTGGTCCAGTTTCATGTTTGCTTCGTCCGGCGTCTTGTTGCCCTTCCGACGATTGCACGGCGCGCAGGCTGCGACCACGTTCTCCCACTCGGTGCGTCCGCCGCGCGAGCGCGGAATCACGTGGTCGATCGTGAGATTTTCGCGGCCGGGTTGAATTCCGCAATACTGGCAAGTGAAATTGTCGCGCAACAGCAGGGCGCGCCGCGAGAGCGGCAGGGGCAGGTTATGCGGTACGCGTACATAGTTCAGCAATCGGATGACGACCGGCACGGGGAGCTGCAAATTGGCGCTCCGCATGACGGCATCCGACGCTTCAATCAGCTCGGCGCGGTTGGCGAGCAGAAGATGAATCGCACGCGCGACTGGGATCACGCTGAGTGGCTCATAGGTAACGTTGAGCACGAGCACACGGCGGATCGACGGCGCATGGCGTTGAAATGTGACGCTGTTTGTTGTTTTGTCTTCCCCTTTTTTTGCACAATCCCGCAACCTATGACAGGCTTTCGCGCAATTCCGATTCTAAGCGGGATTGTTAAGGGCCGCGCAGAGCGCCGCCGCTCGCGCCGCAGGAAGCCGGGGATAAGCCCGGCATATGCCGGGCTTATCCCCGGCTTCCTGCGGCGCAAGTGCAATGCCAGATTTGACAGCTGCGATTGTCGCGCCATTGCACCTACATCGCGCTGCTCAGGCTCACCAGATCGCCCAGCACGCCGCTGGCGGTGACTGCCTGGCCGGCGCCGCGCCCGCTGATCGTGACCGGGTTGTCTGTAAAGTGCTTTGTGTAAAAGCACACCACGCTGTCCGAGGTGCGCGACATGCCGAGCTTGCTGTCGGCGGCAACGCCAACCAAACCAACGTTAAGCTTGCCATCCTCTACCACCGCGGCGTAGCGCAGCTTGCGCCCGCCCGCCATGAGCTTGGCCGCGCGCGCGGCCATCGCGACATTCAGCGTGTCGACCTCGCGCATAAATCCTTCGATGCTGAGGGCGTCCATCTTGGCCGGATACAGCGACTCAACCTTGACGTCGCTCATGTTTAACCGGTATCCCAGCATGCGCGCCAGAATCAGCGCCTTGCGTGCGACATCGAGACCGCCCAGATCTTGCCGTGGGTCGGGTTCGGTGTAGCCGAGCTTTTTGGCTTCGCGCACCGCATCGCCAAACGGCTTGCCCGCTTCAAGCTGCGACATGATGAACCCAAATGTGCCGCTCAACGTGCCCTCAATGCGCCGGACCTCATCGCCGCTGTTCAGCAGCGTGTTCAGCGTGCCGATCACCGGCAGCGCCGCGCCGCAGGTGGTCTCCCAGCGCGTGGTCGGCGTGGCCAGTGCGTCCCACCACTTTAGGTCGCCAGCCACCGGCAGCTTGTTGGCCAGCACCACGCCCATGCCGCGCTTCTTTGCTTTGAGCAGCGCGGGCACGGTGGCGGCAGACGCGCTGCTGTCCACGACGATGGTGTTGGCTGGCAGTTTGCCGATCAGCTGCGCGACATCTGCGCTCAATTTTGCATTTGGCAGACGGCCGCTGCGCGTCTTGGCGTCGAGCAGTTTGCGCAACGCCGCGTCGCCAAAGCCCTTCTCGGCCAGCACGGTGTTGGTCGAATCCGTAATACCGATGATGTTGAGCTTGAGGCCGCTACGTTTTTTGTGCAGCGCGCGCGCGTCCAGAATTTGCGCGAGCAACGCGCGGCCCACGCCGCCGAATCCAAGTAGAAAGACAGGTTGAAGCTTCATTGGCCAGCAGTCTACCCAAAAGGGCAGTTTGCGCTGCTGACCTGCGTTCACGCCAACGCTGCGCAAACAGGTGCGCATCCAAAACAACAGCCAGTGATCGCGCTGTAAAAAGACGCAGCTATTCCAGCGCGTTCAACAACCGGTCGACTTCTTCCGCGGTGCTGTAGTGCGACAACCCAATGCGCACCATGCCGCCGCTGTCTTCGACGCCGAGCCGTTCGGACAAATTAAGCGCGTAGTAATTGCCGTCCCACACGCAGATGCCTTGCTTGCCCAGCCCGATTGCGGTGTCATGCGGATGCTGATCGCGCACACGAATGGCAATCGTCGGCACGCGCTGCTCGATGCGATCAAGCTCGCGGATGCCAAAAAAGCGCACGCCCGGGATGCTCAGCACACCGCTCATCAGGCGTGCGCACAGTGCTTGCTCATACGCCATCGACAACGCCATGGCGCGGCCAATGGCGTCGGCACGCGGCGTGCGCCGACGCGGCAACGCCGGCAGTTTTGCTTCGCCCGTGCCCTGCTGCGCAAACCACTCGAGATATTCCATAACGCCGATCAAGCCGTTTTGGTTTTCGTGGCTCTGCGTGCCGGTTTGAAACTTGTGCGGTGGTTTGTCATCGGCCGGGCGCAACTTGTAGGCCGGCAGCGCGTCGAGCAGGTCGTATTTGCCATACAGCATGCCCTGGTGTGCGCCCCAAAACTTGTAGGGCGAGCAGGCCAGAAAATCGGTGTCGAGATCCTGCACATCGATCGGCACGTGCGGCGCGCCGGCAACCGCGTCGACAAACGTTAGTGCGCCTGCCGCATGCGCCATGCCGATGATTTCCTTGACCGGATTGAGCGTGCCGACCGCGTTGCTGACCAGCCCAACGCTGACCAGGCGCGTGTTTTTATTCAAATACTTTTCGTAGTCATCCAGATTGAGCGTGCAATCGGCCTCGTTGATATCGACCACATGCACGGTCACGCCGCGATCCTGCGCCATCAGGTGCCAGGGCGAAAAATTCGCGTCATGGTCCAGCTTTGTCAGAATGATCTCGTCGCCCGGCTTGAGCGTCTGGCCGATGCTGCGGCTCAGGTTAAAGGTCAGGCTGGTCATGTTCTGGCCGAAGACGATCTCGTCGCGGCTGCGCGCGTTGAGAAAGTCGGCCGCAGCTTCATGCGCGTCGTCGATGACAGCATCGCTTTCGGCGGCGGTCACAAACGCGCCGTGCGTGTTGGCGTTGCAGCGCACAAAATAGTCGACGATGCGATCAATGCAGCGCTGGGTCACCTGGGTGCCTCCCGGCGCGTCGAAATACACCAGCGGCTTGCCATTCAACGTGCGCGCGAGGGACGGAAATTCGGAACGGACTTTTTCAATGTCGATCATGCGCTGCCTATTCTAAGAGCGCGTCCGAAAATTGCATGGCCCCTTTTTGCCGCGCAGTGAGCTATCCCGCGCCCACAAATTTCCTTCCGAGTGACGGCGTTTTACGCACGAGCTTACAGAGATTCATCCGGAGAAAGCACCAACTCCCCGCGCGGAGCGCGGGGAGTTGGTGCTTTCTCCGGATAAAAATGCCCCTAAATACGCGGCGAAATCGTCGCAATGGGAACAGCGCCCTTCATCCATTTGTGGGTAAGGGGTAGGCAGTGAGGGGTACTTGAGAAAGCAGCAACCCGTTGTGCTCCGTGCGAGGGAATGCTGCTTTCTCAAGTAATAAGCTAACCCAAGCTCTGCGCGATATCGATCATGTCGCGCAGCATTGCCGCCGCCGTGGGTATTGCATCCACCTCGGCTGAAAACGCGCTGATCGTGCCGGCGATGTCTGTGTGATAGACCACACCCATTTCGTCCGCGCCCATGCGCGCGAGCGGGTGAGTCAGCGGCAACGCCGCCGGCGCCACGCTCAATGCCCAGTCAGCACCGTCGTCCGGGCGCGTGGCCAGCCCGAGCAAAACGATCCGTTCGCCGCGCGCTTCGGCTGCGCGCAGATCGGCCAGGCTCAGATCACGAATGCCGCGCACGCTCAGATCGGCCAACACCGTCGGGCGGCGCAGCACCGCGTTGGCGATGATGACAAGCTTGACCGCCTCGTCCCAACCGTCGATGTCGAGCGCCGGATCCGGTTCGACCACACCGCGCCGCTGCATTTCGGTCAATGCCTGTTCGAAGGTCTGCCCGGATTCCATCAGCCGCAAGATGCCCTGGCAGGTGCCGTTCACCATGGCCTCCACTTTGGTGATGCGCGCGCCGGCCAGATCGCGCGTGCCGATGTTGATGGTCGGCAACGCACCGCCAACGCAGGCGGAGAACCGCAGCAACGGGCCGCGCCCTGCATTGCTCAGCGCTGCAATTTCCTGATATACCAGCGCCAGCGGCCCTTTGTTGGCCAGCACGCAGTGCATGCCGCGTTGCAGGGCAGTGCGCACAATGCTGAGCCCGGGCTGGCCGGTTTTGAGATCAACCGGCGTCGCTTCGCACACAATATCGGCGTCGACCTGCTGCGTCATTTCCAGCGCGCTCAGGCCGGGTTTGCCAAAAATCGGCAATACCCCGATCGACGCGCCTGCGCGCTTTGTGGCGACGATCGCTTCCACATCCAAACCGGCCGCATTGATCGCCGCGCCGCGCGAATCGGCTGCGCCGACCACGGTGAAGCCCAGTCCGTAACGGTCGCGCAGTAACCCATGCTGGGTATGCAGAATATGCGCCAAATTGCGCCCAACGTTGCCCAGCCCGGCGATCAAGACGCGATAGGTTTTCATGGGCACCATATTACGCGCTTGCAGGGGAGAAATTTCCGGCATCTAAAACGGTTTGTCGACCAGCCTCGCGCCGACCGGCGCTAAAAATCAACCGAAATACTCAGATATGTCGCACTCACCTGCAGCTAACAGGAACGTGGCTATAATGCAAAGCGTCGCGTGATATTTACGCGACGAATTGAATATTTGGATCTGTAAATAAGCGCGGAGCGGTTTAGGACCGAACTAAAAGACCCGGGCTTGTTTGGGAATGCTGCGCCAATGCAGCCTGGAACACATTTCATTTGATTGGGTTTCTGGGCCGGCTTGCCGCAAGCTCCTGATTTCGAATTTCACAAGCCAATTTCACATGCCAACGAAGACAACAAAAAAGCCAGTGGCTGGAAAGACACGTGCGGCCGCGCCAGCAAAACGCGCAACGACACGTGCCCGCAAGTCAACTGCAACAGCAACGCCTGAAGCGGTAGTGGCAATCGCCACCACCCAAGACGCCGCCAACTGGGCGCGCGTCGATCTCCACATGCACACGCCGGGTTCGCACGATTACGAACAGCCGGACAAGACCTATCTCGACATCCTCCGCCAGGCCGAGCGCCGCGGACTCAAGATGATTGCGTTTACCGATCACAATACTGTGAACGGCTATCGCTTCATGATGCGCGACATCGAAATGCTCGAGCTGCTCGAACGCAGCGAGCGCATTCGCCCGGACGAGCTTGCACGCTTGGCCGAGTATCGCCGCCTCTTGAAGAAGATCGTGGTCCTGCCCGGGTTCGAATTCACCGCAACCTTTGGCTTCCATATTTTGGGTATCTTCCCGCCCGAGAAATCAATCCGCGAAATCGAACACGTGCTGATGCAACTGCGCGTGCCGAGCGACGTGATTGACAAGGGCCTGACCGAGGCCGGCGCGACCAGCGATGTGCTCACCGCCTACCAGCTGATCGACGCGGCTGGCGGCATTGCCATTGCCGCGCACGCCAATTCGTCTAACGGCGTCTCCATGCGCAACATGAACCTGGGCGGCCAAACCCGCATTGCGTTCACGCAGGACTCGCATTTGATGGCGATCGAGTTCACCGATCTTGACAAAGGCTCGCGCCGTTCCAGCGCGTTTTTGTTTAGCGGTGTCAAACCGGAATATCCGCGCCGCATGTTTGCGATCCAGGGCAGCGACTCGCACCGCGTGGTCGGTGACCCCGCCAACCCCAAGCGTCTCGGCGTTGGTGATCGCGCCACCGAAATGCAGCTCAACGATGTCAGCTACCGCGGTTTGCGCGAGCTGTTTGTGAGCAATGAATTCGACCGCGTCCGCCCGGTGTTTGATCGGCTGGAGCTGGCGCCAGACATGAGCGACATCGCCAGCGCGCGCGAGGCTGGCCCGAGCGCGACTGTCGCGTTTTATCCGGCGCTCGCCAAAAAAGGCGATCGTCTCGAAGCGCTAATCAAAGATATCGTGGCCATGGCGAACGGTGAGGGCGGCGCGATCTTTGTTGGTTGCGGCGACAACACCGTCAAGAAAGTGGCCGGTATTAGCGATGCGCGCAAGGTCGCTGCTGAGCTGTCAACACGCCTGTCCGCGATCACGCCGCAACCCAGCGCGCTGATCTCAGAAGTCGAAGTCGACAAGAAGCCAGTCGTGCGCATCAGCATTCAAGCTGGCAAGAGCGCGCCCTATGCGCTCAATGAGCGCGAGTTCTTCGTGCGCAAGGGGGCGGGCGCCGAAGCGGCATCGGTCGCCGCGACGCGCGATGAGATCGTAGCGCTGGCCAAGCGCACGTTTGAGGCCGCACGCCCGGCCGCGCCGCAACTGCAGCAGCGCCAGCCATTCCAGCCGCGTGAACAGCGTCCGCCGCAGCAGCCCCGCCCGCAACACGGCGGGCAGCAGCAGTCGCCGCGCGACAATCGTGACAGCCGCGACAACCGGGACAATCGCAGTGAAAACCGCGAGGCACAACCGCAACGCGATTCGCAGAATCAACGTCCGCCGCTGGGCAATCAACAACCGCGCAACAGCAACTCGCAAGGGCAGAACACGCGCAGCGGGCAGAACTCAAATCAGCGTGGCGGCGGCAACTCGCAGGCCAGCCAACTGCAGCGCCGCAATGGGCAGCCGTTGAGCAACGTTGGCACGCCGCAGATTCCCAAGTCGCTGCAAGGCGCCGCATTGGCGGGCAACCGTGGCAAGATGGAGATCAAGCTGCCGGACACGCCAGTGGATCCAGTGCCAAACGGCGCGCCACGCACCGGCGTGCAGGTGCTCAGCATGGAAGAGCGCAACGGCGCAATCTTCTTCACCGTGCGCGATCTGCGCAACAACTCAGTTGTGCGCAACGTCACGATGAAGAGTGCGCGCGATCTGTGGCATTACGCGATCTCGCAATATGCCGATAACCCAGGCGGACCGGAAGAGATCGAATGGCAAGGTGATCGCTGCGTCATCGCAGGCGGCGTTCGCGCCGGCAAGATGCGCTACGACCTGGTCCTGCGTAACGAGTCAGGCAGCACGTTTGTGTTCTACGGCGTCATGCAGGAAGGCCTGGATGACAACTGGAAGAGCATGATCGCGGCGTTTGACGCGAACAACCCGCAAGCCGCACAAGAAAGTGCCTAAGGTGCTTAACGTGCCTGAAGTGCTTTAGGTGATGTAAACAACAAAGTGCTGAGTGTGCCGCTTTACTTCGACAAGAAGTAAAGCGGCACACTCAGCATTTTTAGTTTCCGCTAGTTTTGTTATAAAGAATGGGCCTAAAGGGCTAACGTATCGAACGCCACAACGTTAAGCACTTCAGGCACCGCAGGCACATTAAGCACCTTCTTTTATCTCACCCGCACCCGTCCCACCACCAAACTCTCAATCGGCTTGACGACACCGGCGCCGGGGCTGGTGTAGTTCAGGCGGCCGTTGCCATCGTAGAGACCCGATGCGGATCTCGTAATCGCCGGGCTGGGCGTTGAGCGGGATCGGGATGCGGTAGGTATCCACCACGCGCGTGCCGGCCGCCCATAACGATGTCGGCGCCGAAGCGCCGGCGTTTTGCGGCGCGCGGTCGCCATCCTGTACTCCGGTAAACGTTCCGTTTGGATCGTAGAGGTGCACAAAGACGTTGTAGTCGCGGCCGACCGGGTTGGTCGCCGTCCACGTCACCTCAAACTGCACCACGCTCCCTGGCAGATATTCCTCGCGCGAAAACCGCGCGTTTTCCACCACGATGCCGGGCAACTGCGCACTAAGCCGCACGCGCCCGCCCGAACTCACTGTGATCAGCAGCGTGCTGCTGAGCGGAATGCTGGTGGTGTTCGGCTCGATCGCCAGAATCTTGTTTTCAGGCTCCATGCTGAACGTGTCGGTCACGACCAGGGTGATGCCGCCGCTGGCGGCCAGTATTTTGAAGTTGTCGTCAAGCACACTGCCGACCAGAACGGTCGGCAGTGCGAATGTCGGGGTGAGGGTCGCCGTTGCCGTCGGCGTGACGGTGGTTGGCGGCGGGCTGGCGCCGGGGTCGATTACCAATCCGGCCACAGCCTGTGTCGGCGGGGTGTTCAGCGGCGCTGCGCCGGGCTGCGGTGTCGGGCCGGACGGCGCAGGCGGTCGCGTGTATTCGGTATAGACAGCCGCATAGAGCGGGATCAGTCCCAGCACACACAACACCGCGACCGCGGCCAGCAGCAACAGCATGAAATCCGCGCCACGCGGCTCGGATTGCGTATACATCGTGGCGTTGGCTGGGCCGGTGCCATGAGCCGCGGCGTCAACGACCGGCGCTTTGCGCTGCGCGGGTGCGGGCTTGGCCGGCGCAGCCGGTTTGACGGCGCTGCGCTGCGCGATGCGCTCTTCGATGCTCGGCCCGGTGTTGACGGGTTTGGCCGCGGTTTTTGGCAAGTTGCTCGGCCGCGCAGGCTCGTTGCTTGGTTTTGGCGCGTCGGGCTTGACCGGGCTCATGCCCATCAGCGTGTTCTCTTCGCCCTGCTGCAAATACGACGCCAGCATCGTCGCCATCTGGTCGGCGTTGCGATAGCGTTGGGCCGGGTCTTTGGCCAGCGCACGTTTGACCAGGCTTTCGAGCTGCAGCGTCACGCTTGGGTTGGCTTCGGCCAGACTGGGCGGTTCGGCGGTCTGGTGCAGCCGCGCGAGCGTGGCGGTGTCTGCCGCTTGAAATGGCAGGCGGCCGGCGAGCAGCTCGTAGAGCATGATGCCGATGCTGTAGACATCGCTGGCGGGGGTCGGGATCGATCCGGCGGCCTGCTCTGGCGCGTAATACTGCGGTGTGCCCCAGACCACCTCTTCGCGTGCGTTCAGGTTGAGCACAGATGTAAACGCGCGCGCGATGCCGAAATCTGTTACTTTGGCGCGGCCCTCGGAGGTGAGCATGACGTTCTGCGGCTTCAGATCGCAGTGCACCAGGCCGCGTTTGTGCGCATAGGCCACACCCTCGCAGATCTGACGCGCCAGGTTGACGGCTTCATCGACATCAAATGCTGCACCCGTGGTGGCGCGCGCGCGTGAGGCCTGTTTGAGATCCTCGCCGTCGATCAGCTCCATCACGATGTAATGGCGCGGCTGGCTGTTGATGACATCGCTGCCCACATCGAAGATCGTGACGATATTCGGGTGATTCAGATTCGCGGCCGAGGCCGCTTCCTCACGAAAGCGTTGTACAAGTTGAGGATCGCGCGCATACCGGTCGCGCAGCACTTTGACGGCCACGAGCCGGTTTAGCATCGTGTCCTGAGCTTTGTAGACCGTCGCCATGCCGCCTGCGGCAACCGTCGCCAGCAAACGGTAACGGTTGTTGAGCAAAGCGGTTGCGGCGGAGCCGGCCGGTTGCGATGACGGATTCGATGGTGTTTCACTCATGCCTAGACTTGGAATTTTACTCAGTGGATTGTTGATTGGCGCGCTTGTCGCGCAAAGCGTCGCCGCGCAGCGGTCTGATTTCCCGCCGCCCAACCCGCGTTTGGCCGTTGCGCTGGCCGGCGTCGATGGTGATCGGCCATCCGCAGCGCGCAGTAGCATCGCCGTGCAGGCTGATTTACCGCCGCCGGCCAGCCTGTTTTTGAGCGATCAGCGCGCTGCGCGCGCGCGCGCCGAACGCCTGGCCGCGCCACCGGCGCTGCGCCAGAGTCAGCCCGATGGCGCGCGTCTGCAAGCCACGACGCAGGTCTCGCAAAACACGCGATTGGGCGTTAACTTTGCAAACTACTATGTCAATGGCCCGGGCTCCGGGCCGCGCGCATACGCGCAAATGCGCGCCGCTGGCGCCAGCTACGACCGCATCGCGTTCAACATGTATCTGCTGCAGCCCAGTGCCGGCGTGTATACGTGGGATGGCTATGATGCGCTGATTCAAGACGCTGCCGCGCAAAACATGACGCTGCTCGGTGTGCTGACCGCGCCATCGGTATTCGCCAGCACCGGCTGTCCATCGACCACCGGCGCAGAATTTCGCACGCCAGCCAATTTGGACAAGGCCTGGGACGACCCGGCCAACCACTGGGCCCGCTGGGTGTACACCACCGTGCTGCGCTACAAAGGCACCGTGCGGGCCTGGGAAGTCTGGAACGAACCCAACTTTGACGTGTTCTGGTGCGGCACGGCGCAGCAGTTTGCGCAGATGACGCGCGTGAGTTATCAGGCCATCAAGGCGGCCGACCCAACCGCGATCGTGGTTTCTGCGCCAATGTATCGCGGCGTCAACATCGACCGCGTGGCGCACTTTTTTGAAGCCCTGCGTGATTTGCCGGATGCGGTCGCAAACAACTATTACCACGACGTCATCGGCTTTCAGGCAGCCGCGCCGTTCGTGCCGGTCAAGGGACCGGAATTGACCATCTTGCCGTAAGCCGGCACTGAGGCGGGCATGGAATCGCTCCATCCAGCAGGCATATCGTCCGGCTGCACTACCACGCGGACTTCCAGCCCGAATTTGCGGGCAAACTCAAAGTCGCGCTGGTCGTGCGCCGGCACGGCCATGATCGCGCCCGTGCCATAGGTCATCAGCACATAATCGGCGATCCAGATCGGGATGCGCTCGCCATTGACCGGGTTGATGGCATAGCCGCCGGTGAAGACGCCGGTCTTTTCCTTGTCCGTCGGCCTCGCGCTCGATATCGGTCTGGCGCGCGGCCTGCTGCGTTGTAGGCCTCGACAGCCTTGCTTGCTGCTCGGCGGTGGTGATCTTTTCCACCAGCGGATGTTCCGGGGCCAGCACCATAAAGGTCGCGCCCCACAGCGTGTCGGGCCGGGTGGTGAAGACCTCCAGCGGATCGCCCTGCTTCGGTGCTGAAAGATCACCGCGGCGCCTTCGGACCGGCCGATCCAGTTGGTCTGCAGCAGTCTTGACGCGCTCGGGCCAGTCGATGTTGCGAGAAGTCCAGCAGCTCGTCGGCATAGTTGGTGATGCGGAAGAACCACTGGTCCAGGTCTTTCTTGATCACCGGCGTGCCGCAGCGCTCGCAGTGACGGTCTTCGCCCCACACCTGCTCGCGCGCCAGGGTGGTGTTGCAGTTGCGGGCACAAATCCACCGGCGACATCTTGCGGTAGGCCAGGCCGTGCTTGAAAAGCTTGCATGAAGAACCACTGCGTCCACTTGTAGTATTCCGGGTCGCAGGAGACCGCCTCGCGCCGCCAGTCGAACATCGCGCCCATGCTGCGCAGCTGCTTGCGCATGCGCTCGATGTTGGCGTACGTCCACTTCTTGGGGTGGATGCCGTGCTTGATGGCGGCATTCTCGGCCGGCAGGCCAAAGGCATCAAAGCCCATCGGGAACAGCACGTTGTAGCCCTTCATGCGCATGAAACCGGGCGCGCGCATCCGAGGGCGTCATGGCATACCAGTGACCGATGTGCAGGTCGCCGGAAGGGTAGGGCAGCATGGTCAGGGCATAATGCTTGGGCCTGGCGGGTCGATATCCGCGTGGTACAGCCCGTCGGCTTCCCAGTGCTGCCTGCCATTTTGGTTCGATCTCGGCGGGGTTATAGAAGGGGGCTCTGTCATCGTTTCTCCTGTTAGGTGCACATTACGAGAAAATTATATCCTATTCGGCATTCATCACCCGCAAAGCCGCATCGACAATCTCCATTGCAACTCTGACCCGATAATCCCAATGTTTGGGGTCGGTGTCATACGCTTCGGCTGCGCGGCGTTGGTCAGATGCATCCGCAGCGCTCTCTTGATACTGGTCGGCGCTTTCCCAATCCAATCCATCTGCCTCGGTATATTCAATCCGGAATCCGGACTTATGCAAGACGAGCGGCCATTCCAGCACTCCGTTCCGGAAGCGCGCTGCGGGCGGGTACAGGCTAGGATGGTTTCGGCAGCGTGGCGGCTAAAGCCCTTCGAACCGGCGCTGACATCCATTGGGCTGCCCAGGAAGCTGGATACCACCTGGTTGCTGATCGCCTCGGTTGCCACGATAGCCTGCGGATGCGTGGCATACGCCCGCGGGGTGCGTCCAATCACCAGACAATCCACACCAGGGATACGGCTGACAATCTCTCGCCACTCGTCCTCTCGAGTCTCCACCCAGCGCAGCAGCCGGTCCAGGTCTGCATATTGGATCGCGTCCGCAGAGAGCTCCACAGCGCGCTGTAACGCCAGGTAGCGTCCCGCTGCCCACGCCTGGGACTGCACGAAATCCAATCCCGGATAATGCTGAAGATACAGAGCCTGGCGGGCGGCTTCGCCGCCAATATCCGCCTCTGGAGGGATCACAACAATGATCTGGTCATACACCTGCTGAAGCCTAGGCAGCAGCCGGATCAAGCGCTGGCCTTCACCCGCGGGTTCCAGGTGGCGGTTAAGATCATCGTTCCCTTATCACCTGAATGACTGATCACCTGATTCCTATTAATCATGGCACACACTTTGCAACTTCGTAAGTTGATAGCCGAACCTCAGGGAGGACAAGTATGTACGAACACTCCGAAGAAGTCTGGATCCAGCTTTACATCAATCTTTCCCGCTATATCGAATTCGCGGGTGTTAATGTGCGCCGGGCACAGCGCCCAGGTGGCACAGTGGGTGCGCGACACCGCCCGCATCCTGGGACTGGATGAAGACGAAGTCCAAAGCGTTTATTGGGCCGGCCTGCTCCACGATATCGGCAAAATCGGCGTTCCCGACAGCGTCCTGTGCAAGAACGGTCCCCTCTCCCTGGATGAGTGGACGGTGATGAAGCTCCATCCACCGTGGGCGCCAACATGGTTAAGTCCCTCAGGAAGCTGGCCCATATCGCCCCATTTATCTATGCTCACCAGGAAAAGTACGACGGCTCCGGCTACCCGCAAGGTCTGCACGGCGAGGACATCCCCATCGGGGGGCGCATCCTGGCAGTGGTGGACGCCTACGAAGCCATAACTCACGACCGGGTCTACCGCAAGGCGCGCAGCCACGATGAGGCAGTCGTTGAGCTGAACCAAATGGGCGGCTCGCACTTCGATCCCCGGGTGGTAAACAGCTTCCTTGGCGCCCTGCAAGCTTCTTAACATCTGCCCTCTGCACCTTTAAATATAAAAACCTTCCATCCCTACAGGGACGAAGGTTATCTCCGCGGTACCACCCTGCTTGCCTGTAAACCGCCGCTGCTCAGGCGTTTCTCAAGGCCGCTCTACCTCGCGCTAACGGGCGAAACCCGCCATCCAGCTATAGCAGACAGCGTGGTCCACTCTTACCGGGGGTGCTTGCCCAGGTTGGGCGGCAGGCGAGTTCGGTCTCGATATGCGCTCCCGCTGGGCACCACTGCCGGGCTTCCACCTCGCTCTCCCGGCTCGCTGACGGGATGACCTACTACTCCTGCCACTTGACTTATCTCAATTCTCGCTTACAGTGGACCCAGAGGGATTCGAACCCTCGACCTTCTCAATGCCATTGAGACGCGCTCCCAACTGCGCTATGGGCCCATGTCAATGTGTCGAATTGTACTTGTAATGTCAGCAATCCGTCAACGCAGTGGACCTGGAGGGGATTCGAACCCTCGACCTCTTCAGTGCGATTGAAGCGCGCTCCCAACTGCGCTACAGGCCCTTGCTGACCAGCCAACGAATTGTAGCTGAGGCCTGCCCGGCTGTCAATAGCCGGAGCAAGCCGCTCAATTTATCGAAAAGCCTTGGATACTACCCGAAGGGGAAAAACATCACCACTAAGACACAAAGGCGCCAAGGATCACGAATTTCTAAATTCAGAATAGTTCATCTAACAGAAGGCTTAGCCTGCGGTTAGGTGAGGATAAAAACAATATAGTATAATATATCTACAATTGTGGACACATTTATGGAGGTCAATATGCACAACGTAGGAATCCGTGAATTGAAACAAAATGCCAGCGAATTGATCCGCCAGGTGCGAGAAGAAGGCGCTGAAATCCAGGTGACCTATCACGGCAAGGTGGTCGCATTGCTCATACCGGTAAACCGCCCTCCCGCTCAAGAAGAAGCTCAAGCCTGGGCGGAGATCGATCACCTGGCAGCGGAGATCGGTGCACGCTGGCCTGCCGGTCTATCCGCAGCGGAGGCGGTTGCTGAGAGCCGGCGATGAAACCCTCACTTAACCCACCACCAGCCGCTTCAAGCAATGTAACGGAGGGTGACCCAAATCCGGGCTTCGTCGTCGTGGATGCCAGTGTGTGGGTTTCTCGGCTGATACAACAAGATGCCTTCCACCAGATCGTTAAAGCCTGGATGGAAATCCAGCGATCAAAAGGAATTGTGTTCCTCTCCCCGGCATTGCTGCTGGCCGAAGTTGCCGGAGTGATTTCACGACGTACCGGCGAACCGGGGTTGGCCAGGAATGCAATCGACAGATTGACACAGTTGCCAGGGCTAAAGCTGGTTGAGATGGACCAGCAACTGGTACAGGAAGCAGCCAGGCTGGCGGCTGACCTGGGCTTACGTGGCGCTAACTCGTTTTATGTGGCTGCTGCAGTTCGCTTGGACTTGCCGCTGGCAACCCTGGATGCAGATCAAAAATCCAAGGCTGCTTCAGCAGTTGCCTTGCATTCCCTGGAAAAATCTGGATGACAGGGAGTTTCATTTCGCTCAGCCCCACTCTACTTGCTGCAGATCTGCGAGTACAGGTTCTTGTATGTCTTCATCAGGTTGTCGGACAAGCTGACAGCTTGTCCCGTTTTAGTGGCAAGCGGCTTGTGGACAAGCTAACAGCTTGCCCTACATTTTTGGGACGCCCCCTTCGGGGGGAAGGCAAAAATCAGAAACCCAGAAATCAGAAGCACAGAATTTCAAGGTCCTGGGGGAGCCGCACAACGAAAACCGAGCTTGTCGTAGCGATCGCCGGGAGGGCTGACGCTGCTACGGTCAGCAGCGCGCAGGTAGTAGTCGGGGTAGTCCCAACCGCCTCCGCGCACAACCTGATAGGTTCCGGTTGTCGGCCCGGGTGGGTTGCTGGGCGGCGAAACGCTGTAATAATCAGATTGGTACCAGTCGTTGACCCACTCCCAAACATTCCCAGCCAGATCCAGCGCGCCGTAGGGGCTGGCACCCAGCGGGTAGCTGCCCACCTGGGATGTATCGCCTACGCAGTAACCATTCGCCAGGGTGCAATCCGACGAGAGGTCGCCCCACGGGAAAGCGCGCACGCTTGGCCCACGGGCGGCTTTTTCCCACTCGGCCTCGGTGGGCAGGCGCTTGCCAGCCCAGGTGCAGTAATCCGCAGCATCAAACCAGGAGACCCAGATCACCGGGTAGTCGGCGTAAGTTGGGTTATCGTAGTATGCAGGGCGGGTGTAAGAATGATTGTGCAATGGAGGCGCACAGTTCCCGGCTGCTACGCATTGGGCGTACTGGGTATTGGTGACTTCGTATTTGTCGATGTAATAAGCGTCCAGGTGGACGGTGTGCAGAGGCAGCTCGGGGGAGCCGCAAGGATAGCCGCCGTTATGGTTTGGGTCACAACCCATCTGGAAGCTTCCTGCGGGGACAAGCACCATTTCGCCTGGGTTGATGTCGATACGGGTGAAGTTTTGGTTTATGGCGTCAGGCGGCAAGGCCACGTTGCGGGAAGAAGGGGTAAAAGTCAGGCCTGCCATCGAAGGTTGAATGCTATAATCCCCAGCGATTAAATTCGTAAATGTGTAATAACCATTTGCATCGGTTGTGGCGGTATAACTACTGGAGACGGATAACAACATACTCTCAAGCGTTGTGAAAGGTGATGGTGTTCGATGTGTCTCTGAGATTACTGAGTTCTCCACGAGAGCATCTGACCTAACCAAAGGCAGAAAAACTACCCCTTTTGCCGCTTGATTATCCAACACAATTGTTTGGTCAACTGTACCATCTCCTCCCACATCGATACCCACAGTTGCGGTGAGAGGGTTATTCCAATCCAGGCTGATAATATGAACATCGCCGCTACCAATTGGCGGTGCTTGGCCGATAAAAATGGTGGATGTATAAGCAACCTGTGTTAATTCAATTTGATAGCTACTCTGCGCCAGACTTGTTGTGAAGCTAACGACTTCCGTATTGGGGTCAATGCTCAATGAGGCATAATTATCCGTCGTCAATGCAAACTGATTTATGGTAACTTCACGCCCACCTTCTTCACCTTCTCGGAGGAAGACAAAGAACGCTCATTTCCGTCTGCTTCGGCCTGAAGTCAATACCTGTGCGTCTGGAGCCACAAATACTGTATCAGTAATCTGGCCCTGGCTTATATCGCTATTCACCTGAGCAATACCCCCTGGAAGAATTGCGAATAAGCCTGCCTGTCCACTAGTCGAATATATCAAGGTTGTGGTGACTACAGTAGCGTCGGGGATGATATATCGCTCGGGATAATCAATATCCAGGCCTGGAATAACCCCGAGAGGAATATCCAAAATACTGCCAGGTATCTCTAAAGCCAATTCGCCGTTTTTATTTCCAACGGTGTTTCCTTGTTCATCTTGAATGGTTAAGGATGTATTGCCGGAAGCAGTCAGGTTATACCAACCGCTGGATGTGGGCGTTGATGAATTGCTTTGAAAGGCACCTCCTCCCAACCATGTCGGGGATGGACGCTGTTTGTAAGCAGAAACAGGAATGGTTTCAATTCTACTTGGTATACTAAACAAAGAGCTTTTACAGGTTTGCCCAGTTTTCCAAAGACCGATAGGGTTTTTGTGGTCGTAACTCCATGAATTCAATGTCAGGAGTAATAATTACTGTTTGAGAAAAATCTGATTGATGGTTCGAGTCTGATAGACTGAGATATATGTGGCTTGATCAACTGTCTGGTAAGCATACGGCATCAATGAATGGCCTCCGCACTTATTATTCTCCCAAGGGATAGGCCCATAAATACCAATCACCTGTGGCGCAACCAACCCACCATCGATACCTTGCTTGATCCTTGCCAGCGTATTGCTCAAAGAACGGCCTCTGGCTAGGCTTCGCTTCGCTCTTAACCTGTTTACCGTCCTGATATCCCTGGTAACGAATGATAAAGTCCGAAACCGGGGTGGATTGCCAAGACGAACTCGTTATCGGCGGTTCGAGTAGTTCTATCGTGTGAGTTACATTCTGTTGGCTGAGAAAATTGGATGGGGTTGCCCAATTATTGTGCAGTAATATGCTAGAGATAGCCATTCCATCACAGTTGCCCGTTGAGCCTGTTATCTTATATGTGGTGTTATAGTAAGTTTGGGCTGCTGGTTTTTTTATCGTTTTACCCATAATCGTCCACTCTACATTTTCTGCCCCATAAGTATCACGGAATATTTCCCATGAAGTATGCCCACTACCATTTACAAATTGATAACCGTCCGGGTTGGGTTGATAATCGCTTTGGAACTCCTGTCAATGTTGCTTCTATGGTAATTCCCTCTAGCGGGTTCCCGCTGCCATCCGTTACCCGCCCTAAAATGCTGTAAACTGTTGTAACTTGCTCTACTTCCTGCCCTGGGGTGAATGCCGTAGCTGGCGCGCTAGCCGGCAGGAACAATGCCAATATGACAATCCAGTTTACCAAGCGTGAGAAGCTACATTTCATGATCCCTCCTGAATATTAGCAGTATGAGCCTTCATTATGATCCCCTTTCCTTGAAGCCTGAAGTTTGCTCATGGTCACCCACCCGATGAAATCATCATACTGATAACCACTGCCGTAGTCCAGTGTCATTAATCACTTCTATCTTCGGGCTACCCCCCTCATCTCCGCTCTACCCTCGATCCGCGCTTCGGGCTATAATCGCAGTTATCCTTGTCTTACCGGAGTAACCAATGACCGAACCCACCCAAACCGCACACACTGCCCGCCAATCGCGCCTTTCGGCCCGCTCCAGTCGCCGGATTGCACGCCATGGCGATCAATCCCGGCCCAAGCCTGGTTTACCTGACCGGCCTCAGCTTCCACCTGATGGAGCGGCCTGTCGTGGCGCTCTTCCTGCCCCAAGCCGTGCCGCTCATCGTGCTGCCGGAGCTTGAAGGCGCCAAGATCGACAGCCTGCCCTACGCCGTCGCGCGCCTTTGCCTATGGCGAAGACCCTCTACCTGGCCTTCCGTTCTTCGCCAGGCGCTGCACCGCGGCAGGGCTGGAGGCAGCGGTGAAGGTGGGGGTTGAGCCGCGCCGCCTGCGCGTGCTGGAGCTGCGCCTTCTGGAAGGCGCCGCGCCGGCAGCGGTATTCGTCTCTGCTGAAGAGACGGTT
>CAVXUI010000010.1:0-383129 GCA_963764985.1 uncultured Chloroflexia bacterium
TATGGTGATATCGCCTATTTGCGCGGCGACTTCCGTGCTGCTCACGGAACACTATGCTGACGCATTGGCGCGTATGGACGCCATGGGCGATGTCTGGGGCCGGTGTGAGGTGCTGGCTGCGCTCGGTCACCTGACGTTGGCCGAAGGCAATGGCGCTCTGGCCGCAGATTATTTTCAGCAGGCGCTGGCGGGTTGGCGCGCGCTGGACGCCAAACTCACGCCGTTTGAAGAGCGCCAGATTCATGAAGGCCTATTGCGCAGCAAGGTGCAACAGTTGGGCAAATTGACGAGCAGGCCGATAATGACTGATCTCATGAGGCGGTTGGTCATCCGCACGTTTGGCCCATTGGAGATTCAACTAAACGGCCAGACGCTTGACGGCATCGAATACAACAAGGTACGCGCGCTACTGCTAGTGCTGGCGCTGGCGCCGGATCGCGCGCATCCGCGCGCGGCGTTGTGCGCGTTGCTGTGGCCTGATCTGAGCGAGAAAATGCCCGCAACAACCTCAGCCAGGCGCTGAGCAATCTGCGCAAGGTGATCCCAATCGACGCGCAACCTTTAATCCTGGCGAGCACGGCGGCAGTGCGGATCAACTCGTCCAGCGAAATCGCGATCGATGGTTGACGCAGCAAATTTGAGGCGCTGATCGATGCGGGTGAACGCCATGCGCATCAAAGCTGGCACACCTGCGCTGCTGCATCGAACGCCTGCAAGCGGCGATGCTGTTGTATCGCGGCGACTTCCTGGCCGATTTAATCTGCCAGACAGCGCGCCGTTTGAAGAGTGGGCGCAAGCGCAGCGCGAGCATCTGCGGCAACGCGCATTGAGCGCGTTGGATCGGCTCAGGCGCGCGACCGAGTGGCGTGGGCAATCGGCGCAGGCTATCGGCTATGCGCGTCAGCAGGTGACTTTGGATCCGCTCAATGAGGCCGGGCAACGCGCGAATTCCGGCTGCTGGCGCGCGACGGTCAGTTGGCTGCTGCCCGCGAACAGTTCGACAATTTGCGCAATGCGCTCCACTCCGAATTAGGCGCCGAGCCTGAACCAGAAACACGGATGTTGCGGGCACGGCTGGATTCAACCGACGCGCCACAGCTACCCGGTTTGCACGCACCTCCAAACACATTGCCAACTCCGCCAGCGCCGTTGATTGGCCGTGTTGACGAGCTAGCGGCGCTTGTGAACCTGATGCGCACTATTGACGTCAGGTTAGTGACGTTGACCGGCGCCGCCGGTGTCGGAAAGACGCGCCTGTCACTCGCTTTGGCCGAAGCGCTGCGCCTTGATTTTGAGGACGGCGTATTGTTCGTTGAACTCGCGCCATTGGCAAATGCGAGCGAGGTTGTGTCGGCGCTAGCACAGGCGCTGGGACTGAAAGACGAAACACCGGATGCGCTATTGAAGCATTTGAAACAACGGCATGTTTTGCTGATGCTGGACAACTTTGAACATGTGATGGATGCATCCGCACTGCTTGCCGACATTGGCGCATACTTCTGCGTTGCGCATATTGACGACCAGCCGCTCCGCTCTTCGCATCCGCCCGGAACGTCAATATGCGCTTGAGCCCTTGAACGAAATGGGCGCGCAGCAGCTCTTTGGAACGCGCGCGTTCGGTGCGGTTTGATTTCGCGCTGGGCGCCCCTGATGCTGAGCTTGTGGCCGCATTGTGCCGGCGGCTGGACGGGTTGCCGCTCGCAATTGAACTGCTTGCTGCGCGCGTCGATGTGGCGACCACGGCAGAACTTCTGAATCAACTCACACCACATTTGACCGAACTCGATGATGGCCCGCGCGATCTGCCCAATCGCCATCGCACGCTGCATGCGGCGATCGATTGGAGCGCGCGCTGCTGAGCGATTCGCAACGCAACTTATTCGCCAAACTGGCGATGTTTTCAGGCGGATTCGATAGCGCTGCGGCCACTACAGTCTGCGATGGCGCTGCGGCCGATCTTTCCGCGCTTGTGCGCGGCAGCCTGCTTCAGCAGCTGGGCCAAGATCGTTGGCGCATGTTGGAGCCGATTCGTCAATTTGCAGAATCGCTCCTAGTGCAGCATGGACTGATGGCAGATACCAAAGAACGTCACGCTGCGTATTTCACCGCGACTGCTGAGTCCGCTGATGCCTGTTTGCTTGGCCCGCAGGCTGCTGATTGGATGATGCGGCTTGGCGCCGATCACGCCAACCTGCAGGCCGTCGTGCGATGGTCGTTGCAGATGCGACAAGCCTGAGCGCGTCTTGCGGATTGGTCAGGGCATTTTTCGCTTTTGGTTTCGGCGCGGGTTCTGGCGCGAAGGACTGAGCTGGCTGGAACAGGGGCTCGTCTGGACGAAGGCCGTGTGCCGCTTGCGATTCGCGCCGATACATTACGCATCGCCGGTCTGATGGCGGATATGTTGAGCCTGTTTGGCGATGCTGAACGGCATTTCATTGAGAGTTTGAACCTGGCAGAGCAGCTGGGCGATGTCGTGCTTACAGCGTCGGTGTATCACAACTTCGGTATGCTGCGCAACAATCAAGGTCGATTTGATGAAGCACTTGAGTTTTTTGAGCGGGCGCTGCCCAACCGGCCCGACAATACGCGCAGGTTCCCCTGGGAAGGCGCGGCCGACACGCACTTGCGGCTGGGTCACAACGAAGCTGCAAAAGCGCTGTATGAGCAAGCGCTTTCACTCAATCGCCGCCTGCGTGATGACGAAGGAATTGCGCATGTGCTGCGCGGTTTGACCACGATCGCCTGTCGCGCTCATGATGCTGCGCTAGCCGAATCCCTGCTGCGCGAGAACGAGGAGATTTGCCGCAAAATGGCGAATACGCGCGGCCTCTCGCTGACCGCCCAACTTTATGGTGACATCGCGCGCCTACGTGGCGAACGGCATACCGCCCGCGAGTACTATCGCGACGCGCTTCTTCAGCTGGAGAAAATGGGGGACGTTTTGGGGAGTTTTGATGTAATGGCTTCGCTTGGGCATCTTGCTGTTTTCGAGGGCAACTGCGCCGAAGCGCTGCGTTACTTTCAACAGGCGCAGGATGGGTGGAAGGCGCTTGATGCCAAACTCACGCCATTTGAAGCGCGTCAGATCCAAGATAGTCTCGACAAATGTGAGGGATGACGATGTCCCGTCACCCTCAGACCTTCTTCAGAGCTGCTCGATAGCCTGATCAGCGGAGGCTGACGATGCGTGGCATTTCACAATTGCTCGATAAGTTTTGGGGAGTACTGGCCCAAAAAGTGATTCCGGATAGCGTGCTTGGCGATTTGCGCTTTGACGATGGCACGCAGCAGGTTGCGAAGATGCTCGCCATGCAGGCAGCTCTTGAGCTGGCGCCATATTAATGCGTCCCCGTAAGATTGTCACGGTAACTGCGGAGCATCAGACCTGGCGATCAAAATCCATAACGCTGGATGAGACGCCTGCAGCCAGAAATCAATATGAGCACATATTCCCACGATGCAGACTTGGCTGAACAAAGCGCCTTGCAGATGACTTATTTTACGCAGTCTCGTTTAATTTGGGAGAGCAGCCGTCCGACGCCAAACTTTATGGACTTTTCATCGAATCAGGGTTGCTTATCAAGAACAGCGGCACGGTGCCAGAGATATCTACGATCCAACAGTTCATATCGCCTCGCCAAGCCTCCGTGGACGGGGAACTGACATGCTTCCACGAAGCGGAGATCGCGGAAAAAACGGAAGTCTTCGGCAACGTGGCCCAGCGCTTCAGCGCCTACATAAAGTCGGGCACCCTGAAAGGTGTGTCGTTCGAGACGCGGGGCATGATATCAACGCAATTTATACGCACGCCAGCTGGCTGGAGAATGAGCTCCATGGCGTGGGATGACGAACGACCGGGAGCTCGAGTGCGCCGAAGCACTATGTAGCTCTACTGGATTTGAACCGCTCACTCCACGTAAGTCTCTTCGCACTGCCACGGATTGTCACGCCAAGATCACCTTCGTCTCGAGCGAATCTCCTGCGCTCGGCCAACGGTTCTGCAACGATGCCCCCGCGGAATTTCGGCGCCAGTATGTGGCTGCGTTTGCCGACCAACCTGATTCTAGAAACAGCGGAGTTAACCCGACACAGGTGATGTGCCGGTTTGCCTGTTCAATTCAAGTGCAATCACATCACTCAGTCGCGCAATTTCGCATTGTGCACAATCACGCAGTTCCTCAAATGTCGCGGCGCGTAGCCCAAAACATCACCGGTGCAACATCGCCAATCTGTTCCTTGACCATCGCCGTCGGCGTCCGGACCAAATAGCAGTCGCCATGAAGGTGATGTTGAATCCGCCCCACAACAATACCAACTCGCTCGTTACCGGGCGCGCCAAAAGCGACGATCGATCCAGTTTGAAACTCCATTGGGTAAGCTCGTCTGTCATCATGCTTCCCAGTCTTCAGTGGTAAGACCGGGACGCGTCCGAACTCGTCAACATTGTGTGTGACGAGGATGAGATTGAGTGTCAACGCGATCGCCGCAATTTGAAGATCGTAAGGACCAATGGGTGTTCCAAGCATCTCGAGTGCTGCGCGCAATTCGCCGTAGGTCTCGGCTGCTGCATCGTCAAATGGCAACGATGCAAATTGGCTCAGGAAACGCCTCTGCCTTGCGATTGTGACGAGTTTCGTCAAGCTTTTCGCCGCACCATAGCGCAGCTCAGCTTTGACGATAGCGCATACGGCGATGTCTGTTGGTGCAACGGCCGCATCCTATCGACAATTTTTGGTGCACGGCCATTCAAATATCGGAGACAGGCGTTCGTGTCAAGTAGATATTTCATGTCAGCTCTTCACGCTGATCAAAACTAACCTGGGCCGGTCGTTCACTCAATTCTGGGGTTGCGCCAAATGTCGATTCAAAAAAATCACTTTGCCAGTTCTGGGCGATTGTAAGCGAGGTCAAATTCCCACTCTGCTCAAGGCTGGATAGATTACAGCAAAATCGAAGACGACTTGCAGGGCTGCTGGGGGCAATAAACGGACTGCGATCAATGACCTGATCAATTGTGATTGGCATTTGCATGTACGCCTCCTGATTTCACTAAGTTCCTAAACTATCACACATTGCGCATGGCGACCACGCGCAGTTGGAACCTATGGTTTTATGAGAAACTGGGCTGTCGGCACCGTTTTGCCACGCATGTTCTGAGTGTAAACAATCGGTCACGCCAAACTTCTTATGCCCATGACCCCATACCCTCTGAATCACCGATTCAGAGGGTGTTTTATTGCCTATTTTCAGGTCGCTATTTTGTTTTAGGTCGCCCAACGTGTCGTGTTAAGGCGGCCGTGGCTGATCCGGTCGTGTGCGCATTTCCGCGCGAATGAGCTTGGTTATAGAAAAGATTCTGCACGAACTGAAGCCGAATGCCCCAACGTTTTCCGGGCATCTATACTCTTGTGTATGAGACCATCCAGCACCTCGCCGGAAAATTTCCCTTGGGCAAACGCCACGCTTTCCACCATGGAACGCATCGATTTGCTATTAGCGGCCATGACCGTCGAAGACAAAGTTCATCTGGTGATGGGTAGCACTGAGGCGTTGGCGCATCTCAATGTGCCATCGCTGGCGATTGTGGACGCATCGGGTGGGCTGCGTGGCGACGCCGGGGTGACGGCTTTTCCCGCGCCGATCGCGCTTGCCGCGACATTTGATACCGATCTGGCCTATGCCTATGGTGCCGCCATTGGTGCGGAGGCCCGTGCGCACGGCTGGTCGCTCATTTTGGGACCAACACTTGATGTCGAGCGTCACGGCAATAGCGGCCGCCTGCCCGAAGGCTTTGGCGAAGATCCGCTTGTCTGTGGGTTGATCGGCGAACGCGTCTCGCGCGGCATGCAAGATCAGCATCTGATCACAAACCTGAAACACTACAGTGCCTACAACCAGGAGACCGGCCGCAACCGCCTGTCGGTGTGGGTGTCTGAACGGGCCTTGCAGGAACGTTACAACGCGCCTTTTGACCATGTTTTGAGGCGCGGCTCGGCGCTATCCGTGATGGGCGCATATCCCCGCGTCAACGGCGCCTATGCCTGCGAGAACGCCGCGCTGCTGGACAGCTTGCGCAACGCCTCGGGCTGGCAAGGCTTCTTTCTTCCCGATGCGGTTGCCGGCGAAGACCCAGTCGCCGGCGTCAATGCGGGGATGGACGCCACGATGTTGTATATGGGCTTTCCGCGCGAGGCTTTTGTTGATGGACGCATCTCGGCGGCACGCCTCGATCAAGCTGCGCGCCGTGTGTTGTATGCCATCTTTGCATCCGGGCTCTACGATCACCCGGTTGGAGCGCTGGACAAAGCACGGCCAGTCAGCACGCCGGAACGCAAAGCGCTCGCGCGGCGTGTCGCAACGCAAAGTGTTGTGCTGCTTAAAAATCGCGACGCGCTGCTGCCGTTGGACCGGACGCGTCTGCGCACGCTTGCGGTTATCGGCTGCGCCGGCCCGGACGCCATCACTGGCCCGGAGGGGTCATCGTATGTCAAACCGGAGGGTCATGCGACGCCGCTGCAAGCAATCGCCGACACCGCTGGCCCAGGCGTGAAGATTTTTGCTGCACAAGGCACGCTTGGCGACTATCCGCTTCCCGCAATCCCGGAAAGTGCGTTGCGCACACCTGATGGATCGAGCGCCGGTTTGCTGGGAACTTATTATTCGACAACGGATTTCAGCGGCGCGCCGCTAGCCACACAGGTTTCGCCAACCATCGACTTTTCAGCGCCGCCAATCCCGAACTTGCCTGACGCCTGGTCGGCGCGCTGGACCGGCACGCTTGTATCGCCGGTGAGCGGTTGGGTGAATGTCTCGGCGCTGTGTTCGGGGCAGATCACGGTGACGATCGATGGTCAAGTTGCTCTGGCCGGGATGCGCGAGTTGCCGTTCTTCTTTACACGCGCGTATCACTATCCGGTGCACGGCGGTGCGCAGATGACGGCCGGGCGGCCGGTGTCGATCGTTGTCGAGTTCAGCACAGCGGCGCATCCCCTTCATCGCTTTATGGGTAAACACATCCATCTAGGGTGGCAGACGGAATCGTTGATTCCGGAGGCAATCGCTGCGGCTGCGCAGGCGGATGCGGTGCTGGTGTGGGTCAATCAGGCCGCGGGTGAGGGGATGGATCGCGATACTTTCAGTCTGCCGGGGGATCAAGACCGTTTGATCGAGGCCGTATGCGCGGCCAACCCAAACACTATCGTGCTGCTAAACACACCCGGTGCGGTGCTCATGCCATGGCGCGAGCAAGCCGGCGCTGTGCTGCAGGTCTGGTATCCGGGTGAGGCGATTGGCGACGCGCCCGCGGCAGTGCTTTTTGGCGACGCTGAACCGGGCGGCCGATTGCCGCTGACCTTCCCGGCGGCTGAATCGCAGGCGTTGCCGCGATACGCAGGCGGCGGCGAAGTCACGTTCGACGAAGGCGTATTCGCTGGGTATCGCCATTTCCTGCGTCGCGGTCACACGCCGCTGTTCCCATTTGGCTACGGGTTGTCGTATACCGAGTTCGCATTTGATGATCTGCGTGTGGCGCAGGCTGTTGCGCCGGACGCGGTGACGGTGAGCGTGACGGTCCGCAACACAGGCGGGCGTGCGGGAAGTGCTGTGGTGCAGGTGTATGTCGGCGAACTGCCCGCGTCGGTGCCCACGCCGGCGCGGCAACTGGCTGGGTTCACGCGCATCACACTTGCTCCGGGCGCATCTGGCGTGGCGACGATCGCGATTCCAAGGCGCGTGCTGTCATACTGGGATGAGCTGGCGCACGCTTGGGTGCTGCCATCGGGCCGCGTGGCGCTGTATGTTGGCGACTCGCTTGTCGATGAACGCTTGCGTGGCGAGCTCTTTATCGGCGATTGAACTGCATGTCATCGGCAATTCATTTCCAGATTGCAGGATGCTTGGCGTATGGGTCTGTCACGGCGTGGCGCGTTTGAGCGCGTGGCATGCGATAGTGTCCGGGCATGCGGTCGCGGCGGTCTGCGCGGATGGTGTTGTGGCGCTTGAAAGCTGTGTTGTCACGACGACGCCGCCGAGCACCAGACAGATCAGCAACAATGCGACGACAGGCCTGCTGGGTGTTTTGACAACTATCATCAGCCTTTTAACCCGGTTGTGACGATACCTTCGATCACAAAGCGCTGCGACAGAAAATAGATCACGATGCACGGCATCACAAACATCACTGTGGCCGCCATCTGATATGACAGCTCACCGCCGCCGCGGAAGTTGCGCAAAAAGTTGATCCCGAGCGCGAGCGTGTACAAATTGCTATCGCTCAAATAGATCAGCGGTGTCAAAAAGTCGTTCCAGTTGGCCAGAAACGAGAAGATCGCGATCGTCGCCATCGCCGGTTTGGCGAGTGGTAAAACGATTTGCCAGTAGATGCGAAACTCGTTCGCGCCGTCAACCTTGGCTGCCTCATCCAGCTCAGTATTGATCGTCATAAAAAACTGGCGCAACAGGAAGACTGAAAATGCGGGAGCGAAGAACGCCGGCAGCGTCAGCGGTGCGTATGTATTGACCAGGTTCAGACCACGCACCCAGAGCACAAAACTTGGAATCATTGTGACCGGGTAGGGGATCATCATCGTCGTCAACAGCAGCACAAAAAGCACATTGCGGCCGGGAAAGCGCAGCCGGGCGAATCCGTACGCCACAAACGACGCCGACAGTATTTCGCCAAAGACCGCCAAGCCGGTGACGAGCATGCTATTACGAAAGAAGCGCGCGAATGGAATCAGCTCGAACACGCGCGGGTAATTCTGAAAGTTGAACTCAGTAGGCAGAAACTGCGGTGGCAGGCGGACACCCGCACCTTGTTCGCGCAATGACGACGTGATGGCCCAGAGAAATGGCAACAGAAAGACCGTGCCGATCGACAATAACAACGCATAAATCAGCACGGTGCGCAGCGTTGTTCTGGCGGACCAAGTAGCGCTATGACGCGCTCGGACTGGCTTGGAGCTGCCGGTTGCTGCCGTCATTACTTTTTACCCATTCCTTCGTAATGGACCCACATATCGGATGAGCGCAGCATGATGCCGCTGCAGATCGCAATTATCAGAAATAGGAACCAGGCCAGCGCCGAGGCATAGCCCATTTCAAACCAGCTGAATGCGTTGCGATACAGATACAACACGTAGAACAAACTCGCGTTCGCCGGACCGCCGTTTGTGATGATATAGGCCATCGAAAACGTCTGAAACGTCGCGATCACGCCGGTAATCAGCGCGAAAAGCACCACTGGCGAGATCATTGGCAGCGTGATGTGCCAGAACTTGCGCGGTGCGCTCGCCCCGTCCAGTTCGGCCGCTTCATACAATGCTACCGGCACGCCTTGCAGCGCCGCAATGAAGATCACCACAGTGCTGCCTACACCCCACAGGCTCATCAGCACAAACGCGCTCAGCGTCCAGTCCGGATCCGAGAGCCAGTTTGGGCCGGTCACGCCGACTAGCGACAGCGCATAATTCACGATGCCGAAGCGCGCATTGAAGATCCACGCGAAGACGATCGCAACCGCAACGCCCGAGATCAACGACGGGATGTAGAACAGCGTGCGAAAGATTCGCTGTCCAGGTACCTTCTGGTTAAGCAGCATTGCCAACGCGAGCGACACGATCAATCCGAGCGGCACGCTCATCAGCGTGTAAACCGTCGTCACGCGCAGCGAACGATAGAAGAGCTCATCGCCGAACATGCGCGCGTAGTTCGCGAGGCCCAGGAAGATGGGCATCTGACCCGGTTTGTATTGGGTAAAACTGAGTCCCAACGACGCAAGAATCGGGCCGGCCAGAAACACGATGAATCCGATCAGCCACGGGCTGATGAAGATGTAGCCAATCAGGGCTTCGCGGCGTGCGAGAGGCGAACCGAGCCAGCCATGGTTTTTAACAGCCACTTGCGTCATTGTGCAGTAGTTTGGGATATTAGAGCAAGCGACATCGTTCACGATGTCGCTTGCTCTGACGAACTTTAAGCGCTTGAAGCGTTAGCTCTTGCGCGCCAGTTCCTCGTTGACCTTGGGTTCGGCAGTCGCGAGCGCGTCGGCAACCGTCTTCTTTCCGATAAACGCCAGATCAAGCTCGGCTTGAACCATGCCTTGAATCTTGTCGAATTTTGCGCCTGCCCCCGGGATGCGCAATGCATTGGGTAGCGAGACCAGATCGGGCATCGCGGTGTAACCGAGCTGCTCGTGGTCCGGGCCCTTAAACGTGCTCATCAGCGACTTAAGCGGCGGGACATAGGGCGTCACGCTGTCAATTGGCCGTTGCAATACGAATTCACGCGCATAGGCCCAGGCTGACTGCGGCATCTTCGTCTGTGCGCTGATCGACCAGCAGCCGAGATGCATGTACCACGTGCGGCCACCGCTGTTTGACTTGGGCGAGAGCACGGCTTTCCAGTTTGCGCCCTTGGTCTCCTTGAGTTCGCCGAGGTCCCAGTAATTCCCCAAGCGCAGCGAGATTTGGCCGCTGCCAAAGGCTTTGGCCATGCTGCCGAGCGCCTGCGCATCCGACTGGCTGGGGGCGACCTTGTCTTTGTTAACCAAGTCATACCAGAACTGAATGGCTTCGGCTGCTTTGGGATCGTTAAATGCGGCTTTGCTTTGATCGGCGTTGAAGACGTCTGCGCCATTCGACCACATCATGTATTGCCAGACCACGAACCAATTCTCGAAGTTCACACCGTAACGTTCGATCTTGCCGTCTTTTTCTTTGTGCAATTTGAGCGCGGCGTTGCGCACGTCGTTCCAGGTCCAATCAGGTGTCGGGGCATCCAACCCGGCTTCCTTGAAGTGGTCGACGTTGTAGAACAGCGAGACCGGGCCGGGCATGAAACCATAGATAAATGCGTATGACTTGCCTTGATAGCTTTGCGCAGGTTGCACCGCAGGCAGGATGTCATCTGCCTTGATCTTGCTATCGGACTTGATCAGATCATCGAGCGCCAGCAGTGCGTTGTTCGCTGCGTAAGGCTGCACATAGCCTTCCCACATGTCGAAGACATCGGGCATCGTGTTGGCGGCCAACAAAGTCTGTAGTTTTTCGAAGTAGTTCTGACCGGCTGGCAACGCCTCGCTGGTGATTTTGACGCCAGGATTGGCGGCTTCGAAAGCGGTGTTGAACTTGGTCCGCAGTGGTTCTTCGGCTGGTGTGGCGCAGCATACGAGCACACGCAACGTGCCTTGTTCAGCGACTAACGGCGCCGTCGTTGGCGCTGGTTCGGACTTTGTGCCAGCAGCCGGGTTGTCGGCCGCCGGTGCAGCGGTCGGGCTGGCGCCGCACGCGGCCAGCGTCATGCCTGCGCCGCCCATGCCGAGTATCCGGAGCATCGAACGCCGGCTGATGCGATGGTTCTTTGTCTGTTCTTCTTGCGACACTTTTGAATCTCCTGGTTTTGAAAGAAAGGCACATGCCCTGTTCGACCGAACAGGTTGAACTCATTCTGAATGTGGATATCTGGTTTGCGCTGATTGGCGTAGCAGGCGTTGGCTTGGTTGCGTCTAGCTTTCCAGTGACGTCTGATACGCTGGACCCATGCCAAGCACCTGCATCCGCGCCGGATCGCCTGTGTTCTTGGCCCAATCCAAAAGCTTTGCGGATGGCTCATAGCCTGGCCAAATCTTCATCCAGTGATGACCATAGTTATAGATCAGTACTTTGCGCGCATGGTCGCTGTCGTTGTTGACTGCAGCGTGATACGTGCGCCCGTTGAACAGATAGGCCGTGCCTGCCTTGCCGCTCATCTGAATCGCACCCGGCATGTCTTTCGGGCTGCCCACGTTCGGAAATGTGAAGCCCATCGGGAAGCGATACGAGCCTGGAATCATGGCGGTGCCGCCGCTGTCAGCGTTCACGTCGGTCAGCAGGAAGAACACCTTGACCATCATGACCGACTGCGGGTGATACACGCCGGTCAGGTTGACGTCGTGGTGCCAGTCTGCATGCGTATGTGGCGTGCGTGGCGGTGTGATGTAGTAGCTGTTGTCGACCATGGACACGTCATCACCGAGGATCTCGCGCACGATCGGAAATATCTTTGGGTGCCACAACAGATCGCGCATGCTTTCGCCATACTCTATCGGCCCGCGCAGCTCCCAAAGGGCCGCGTTTTTGTAACCTGGCAGGTTAGGGTTCTTTTCCCAAAGTGCCTCGGCGGCGGCCGTTTCTTTGTGCAGCTGAGCGACTTCCTGCTCTGTCAATGCGTTTGGAATTGTCAGAAAGCCATTCGTTTCAAATGCGATGCGTTGCGCGTCGGTCATAGCAGATGTTTGTGGTTTCTCAGCCATGATCGTGAGTTTAGCAGAGGCCGGTATTTGCGCAAAGACTGTGTATTACGGCGAAAAAACCTTGCGCTAAACGCCCTTGGGCGTGATTTCGGTGCCTGCACTCTGCGCTTGACCGGCCACTACAGCGACGCGCTCCAAAACGGCGTATCCGATGCGCGCGCGTATTTTTCCGCCCAGTCTTTTGAACCATCATCTTTGCGCACATGCATGCGTACGCCGCGATCCTGCGTCGGTATATTGCCAACAAACGCATCCGACCAGCACTGCTGCATGTTGCCGTAGTGCCGCACGCGGTTGCCTGGCCATGCCACAGACAACAGCAGTTTCGGGCGCGCCAGTTCATAGGGCGGCTTCATCCGGTATTTCACGAGCGCATTTTCATCGACCTCTACTCCCAGACCAGGCGTCTGCGGAAGATGCGCGTAGCCTTCATGGATCTCGATCGGTTTGATGATTAGATCGTCTGCGTAGTTGTTCAGGCAGTTGACGGCGGGCCACTGCGCCAAAGGCAGCACTGCGCCGAGCTGCATCGACAGCGCCGTCGTCAGTCCGGAACCGACCAGCTGTAGAAAGAAGGGTTTGTCGAATTGTGCAGAGATCGCGCCTTCGCGCAACACGCGGCTGACGCCGCCGCCGATGACAAAACCATCGCAGATTTCGCCGCGCGCGGCAACCGGAAACGGTGGGTCGCCAAAATGCAGCGCGATGGCCTTTTGCGTCTTTTGCCTGAGCAGCCGGTGTCCTTCGACGTCGCGCTGCATGATCGGCGATTCGTAGAGGGACACGCGCTCTTGTTTGTCCAGTTCCATCAGCACCGGTGTGGCGTTGCTCTCATTGATGAGCATCTGGTTCCAATCCATGTCGATCTTGAACTGGCGTGGCGTCACGGCACTGATGGCGTCAACCTGCTCGTAAACGTCCCACCACGGCCGAGCCTTTGTCTTCAAGGCGACATAGCCGCGCGCCAGTGCATCTTTTGCCTCGGCGGCCAATGTTTCCGGCGGAAAGTCGATATTCCACCAGGCAATTGGCACGGCGTCGCGCACTTTGGGAAGGTTGAACAGCCTGTGCGCAGGCACATCCAACGCCTTGCCGACGACATCGTAAAGCGCCATCTGCAACCCGGCGCCGAGCGTGTCATCGCCGAGAAAATCCGCTGCGTTCTTGCCTTTGACGCGCGCGACCGCTTCGTCAGTCACCCGGCCCCAGGTGTAGTGCGGCAGGGTTTCGCCGTAGCCGACAAGGCCGGCGTCGGTGCTCAGGCGCACGATTTCGCAGATGCACCATTGCCAAACTTCGCGCGCATTCCATTCCTCGCAGCGCGCTGTCATCGGCGCGCGCACGGTGATGCGTTCGATATCAGTGACGATCAGTTTGCCAGTTCTCTTTGCCATTTGCTATTCCTGAAACATAAATTTTCCACCGAAGCATGGACTGCCACCCGCGCTGCGCGGACGGCAGTCCATGCTTCGGTCAACACAATCCGCCGTCAGGCGGTATTTGCAGCATTCGACGCGCGCTGCGCCGGACGCAGAACAGGGTGCGCCAGCAGTGCAATCGCGAGCGTGTACAGGCCGATCGACAACAAAAAGATCAATGGCATGGGCATACCGGCGTTGCTGAGCGCCACGCCGATCAATGGGCCTGCGATGCCGCGAAAGCCGATGACCGTGCGTTGCAGCGCCGCATACTCGGTGACGCGATCGGCGTCGGCCAGCTCAATCGTGACGCTGGTGAACGCCAGATCGACGCCAGCGTTGGCCAACCCGCTTGCGAGATACGCCGGCACCAGCCACCAGGCATCTGGCGCGAACCAGTGACACAGTGGATACAAGATCAGCATGCCATAAACGAGCTGCAACGTGCGCACGCCACCCAGACGTCCCATCCAACGGCCCCAGATGACATAGCCCAGCAACCACACGACCGACTGCGCCAGCCCGAGCCAACTGACCTCGGTATACGACAGGTGCAATCTGTTGACCAGCACCGCCGGGTAGAACGCGATCGGGATCAATCCGGCGAACCCAAACGCGGCAATGCTGGCCACATACAGCAGAAACGGCTTGTTCCGCCGCAGCATTCGCAACATCGCAAACAACGACAGGCGCGGCGGCGGTGGCGCCGCAACAACGCCCGTGTCGGATTCGTCCGGGATGCGCATGCGCGCAAAAACGACTGCGGCGGCGATGCCGAACAGCGCAGCAAGCGGGAGCAGGGCGGTGTGGCCGATTACATCCAGCAACCAGCCCGCGATCGGTGTGAAGACCAGCATCGCGATGGCCATGCCAAGCCGCACGGCGCTCATCGTGCGCGCGCGCGTATCGGCCGGGTAGACCTGCTGCACGACGCGCACGTACCCGGGTGATGGAAAGCTGTCGGACAGCCAGAATACGCTGGACAACAGCAGCAACCCGAGAACGCTCGGCGCGAACGGTGTCAGCAGCAGCGTGGCGCGGCCAATACCCCAGATCGCCGTCAGAAAAATCAGGATGCCTTTGCGCGGCATCAACATCAGGCTGAACGGCGATAGCAAAAATCCCAAATACGTTTGTGACTGATAGATCGCAATTTGATCGGAGGAAGCGCCCATCCGCTGCAACACGACCGGGATAAACAGCAACACCGCGAAAAACGGCCCGAACAGCGTCGACGCCAGCAGCTCAATGCGCATGTTGCGCGACACGTGCGCCGGCAGCGGGCCGGTCAGCGCGATTTCGATTCTGTGCCAGAGTGGGATTCGCACTATACGCACCAGCCCATGCACGCGGAAGCGGATGTCTTGCGGCGATCAGTCAGAAACATGCCTAAGAATTCTAGGCTTAGTTGCGCCGATCTGAGCGTAAGCAACGACCTCGACACCATTCCCCTTGTAGCCAAACTTCGCTACAAAGCGTCATCTTGAAGCCCGTCGTTGCTGTGTCGGTCGTTTCCTGCCGGGCCGTAGCACGCCAACGCAATTTGACACTGTCGGTCGAGACCTTCGAAAACAGTGATACGGTACGTATGCCATTCATACATGTGCGGTGAATGTGATTGTATTGTCAGGCGCCAGCGCCTTGACATGCAGGTAGCCAATGTCCGCCGCAGCGAGCGCGCGCTGGAGCCGCGCGGCATTCGCCCAGGCGTAATCACGGCCTCGAACGCCACGTCGCTGGCGGAGGTCCACCAGCAACGCCACGCCCGCACCGCGGAGCGTCGCGAGAAAAGCGTCAGCCGTGAAGCCATAGACGCCAATGGTCATGATTTTGCGCATTTGATGCCCTACCTGTCTGCTGTGGTGCGATCGCGTCACGCGACCGCAGTGCCCTCAAGCTCGACCATCAGCATGGGTATGGCTAGTCGTGTCACCCCTAGCAGTGTGGTTGTCGGCATCACCCCGGCGGCGCCGAATCGCGCCGCCAAAATGCCATAGTGCTGGAAAAGCAGGTCGACATCGGTGCTGTAGACATTGAGCCGGACGAGGTTCGCCAGAGTCATGCCGGCCTCGCCGAGAACGGCTTCCAGGTTATCGAGACTCAGCGCCAACTGCGCCGGCATGTCGCCGGCGTGCTGGGGTTTGCCGTCGGCGCTCATCGCAGTTTGCCCGGAGCAATACAGGGTCCGGGCAGGCCCGGAGATGAGCTCACCCTGGTTGAATCCCATCTCGGCTGACCATATCCACGGGTTTACCGCCTTTCGTTCGCATTGTCATTTCAACTCCTTTTGGTTCATCGACGTCATGTTTCGTCCTCGGCCTATCAGCCACGGACGACGTCGTGTTGATAATGGTCGCGGGAGATCACGACATCTTGTGTCATGTACCTCTGATAGGATTTTCGCCGTGCGCGCCGATCGGTTGGTCTCCCTGTTGCCGTGTTGCGCCAGCGCGGTCAGTTGAATGCGGGCACGCTGGCACGGAGCTGTGAGGTGTCCACGTGCACGGTGTCAGAGTTCGAAATCGAGCGCTGTCCACGGCCGGCGTCCCGGTCTACGGCGATCGTGGCCCGCACGGCGGTTTCGCGTTGTTGCCCGGTTTTCGGACCGAGCTCACTGGGCTGAACCACGACGAAGCCCTTGCCCTGCTGATCGCCGGATCACGGCGCGGCGTGCAGGTATTTGGCCTCGGCTCGGCGCTCGCGACGGCGCCATGCTCAAGCTGGTTGACGCGCTACCCGAGAGCAATCAAGGCCACCGTCACAAAGTACCGGCGCTTGCTGATTGACAGAGATGACGTCCTGTCGCGCAGGCTGGCCACTGAGGAAGTGCCAGACGATATCGTGAGCGAGATCTTGCGCGCGGTTTTCACCGGGCACAAGTTGCGCATTTACTATGCGGCTGCGGAACAGACGCCGGAGTGGCGCACGGTGGATCCGATTGGGCTGGTCTCTGTCCGCGACCAGGTCTACCTGTTGGCCACCCGCTCGGGCGCGGACCGCACCTACCGGCTCTCACGCGTGTTGGCCGCCGAGGAACTGGACGAATCTGCACAGCGATCGGAGGCCGGGTTGATGCTGGACCGGGCCTGGTAAGAACGCAGCACGCAGTTGAGAACTGGTGGCGATCAGGTCAACGTGTTGGTGCGCGTGAACCCGGTGCAGCGCGAGGGCCTGGTAGGCACCGCGCTGGCCGTCCTCGCCGAAGCGTCGGACGCCGATGGCTGGCTGCGGCTTGAGGTGACATTCCAGGATGCACGACACGCCGAATGGGCGCAAGAAAGATTGACAAACCGAGGCACCTGTCGCGTCGCGTGTTACGCGACGGATCTCAACCCTGATACAAAGGCTGTCAATATCGATCACTTTGCATCAGGCATGAAGTCCGAATGAATAATTTCGGCACCATGATTGGCATCTATTACGCTTGCAAAGAAGTCCTGTATAACGGCGTCAGCGATTAGTGCCTGACGCCGTTGCGATTTGCTGCATCGTCACTTTGGTGCAGGCGGGTGAAGCTTCTCCCCGCGTTTTAGCATCGCAAGGATCTCGCGCATTCGCTTTTCGCGGGTCTCTGGTTTTTTCGCCGTCTGCAGCCGATACACGATCGCATACACGTTGGTCTTGTTCAGGGTGCTGAAGAACGCTTGCGCTTTTTTGTCCGTGGCCAACGCCTCTAGCAAGTCCTGAGGTGGGGTGGCGTTTTTCGGGGAGGAATAAGCCGCTGCCCAGCGGCCATCTGCTTTCGCGAGCGCCACCTGCGCTTCCCCCGCGGGCGTCAGCAAGCCAGCCGCATCAAGCCGCTCAATGTGCCCGGTGTTAATCCGCGACCATGCGCTTTTTGGGCGGCGCGGCGTGAACCGTTGCAGCCAGGACTGGCCGTCATAGGGTTTTGCCTGACCGTCGATCCAGCCGTAGCAGAGCGCTTGATCCAGCGCTTCGGCGTATGTCACCGATTGTTCGCCTGAACCTTTCTTGAAGTAGCGCAGCCATACGAATGGTGCGGTGGCGTGATTCTTTGCAAGCCAGCGCCGAAAAGCGGCTGGATTCTTGAAGCACAGGATCTGTGCTGGGTCAGGCGTGTTCATCGCGATATTGACTGGATCACCGTTTTGCGACGCCATGCGACATGCGCTACCCATTTCGCCAGCGCCGATGCTTTCTTTATGGCATCGGCGTAATCAGAATCCAAAGCGCGGCAAAGTGTTCATCAGACGCCATGGTTTGTTACCAAGCGCTAAGTGGTTCCCCACAGAAGGTTGACCTGGCAGAATCGTATCCACCCCCGCGGAGCGGGGGTGGATACGATTCTGCCAGGTCAACCTTCTGTGGGGAACCACTTAGGATCGCGCGTAGCGGGCAATGATGATGCCGTTGGGCGTGGTTTTTGAGTCGAACAGTTTGAACGCGCGGTGCAGGCCATTCGGAAACACGCGCTTGCCGCCGCCCACGATCAACGGGAAGATCAGCAAGTGCACTTCGTCGACCAGATCGTGCTCAAGCATTGCGTGCACCAGCATGCAGCTGCCGTCTGTCAGGATGTCCCCGCCTTGCTGAGCCTTGATCGCGGCGATGGCTTGCATCGGGTTCTCGCGAATAAACTCGGTATTGCGCCACATCGACTCTTTGAGCGTCTTTGTGACGACGTATTTTTTCGTATTGAAGAACGGGTCTTCGCCTGGATTTGGCTCAAATGCCTGCGCATGGCTCACATAGGTCTTGCGGCCAAGCAAAACCGCATCGGCATCTTTTGTGACCTCGCCGAAATGCGCGCCGACGCCGTCGTCAAAACGGGGCACCACCCAGCCGCCATTCGCGAAGCCGCCATCGCGGTCTTCGTCCGCGGCGCCCGGCCCCTGCATAACGCCGTCCATCGTGACAAATTCACTGACGATTAGTTTTCTCATATGGCTCCTTCATCGCACTGTTGCGTTTACCTGACCAGCATAACCGGATTTTTTGTGAGCGACTTTCACAAAAACCCGCGCGTTCGCGCGGGCCGTTGCCCTTCGGCCTGCATCGTAAGCGCCAAAACCGGGGGACTTGTAGCGACTCGGATGCGGCCTGTCATGTTCGCCTCTCGCACACATGCAGCGCCGCGCGCAATTGGCCATCTGGCCAGGGGTACGTCAAGACGGACAGCCAGTGAGTTGTCCATAGTCGATCGGTATCGTCTAGCGCATGACCAACACATCACGTCGAACCTTTATGCGCCTGGCTAGCATTGCCGGCGTCGGCGCGGGCGCAAGTGGCGTGCTCGCGGCTTGTGCCGGCTCGCCCAACGACACTTACCCAACCCGCATTCCGAAGCCATTGCCAACCAGCAGATACAGCGATGAAGCCCTCGCCACTTCCGAAGCAGCTGCGCTGGCCAAAGCCGCTGCAAAGACGGTTGACGCGCACGCAGATATGGGCAGTGCCAGCGTTTCGGTCCAGAAGCCCGAAACACAAGAGCACGACATGGACGCCATGCACGAGGCTGGTGTCAAGCAATTTCTCGCAAATGCCGGGAAAGACCCGACATTTTGGAGTCGCCGGCTCGAGCCCAAGCTGGATGGCGCGGTCAAAGTATTTAACATTACCGCGAGTGAGGTTGAATGGACCGTGCGTGGCGCTGAAAAGGTCAGCGGTATGGGCTACAACGGCATGGTGCCTGGGCCGGAGATTCGGGTTGTTGAAGGTGAGACGCTGCGATTTGTGCTCACAAACAATTTGAAAGAGAGCACGGCGATGCACTTTCACGGCTGTCTGGTGCCGAATGCGGTCGATGGCGTGCCGTTTATCACGCAACCGGTTGTCAAACCTGGACAAACATTTACCTACGAGTTTGTCGCGCGCAACCCAGGCTCGCACATGTATCACTCACACCACAACGCAGCTGTTCAAGTGACTTCGGGTTTGCTGGGCGCGCTGATTATCGAGCCAAAGGATCTGGCAAAAGATCCGGCATTTGACTCCGATTACACCATTATTCTCAACGACACCGTGGGCGGTTTTACCATGAACGGGAAGCAATTCCCAGATACGCAGCCGATTGTCGCCAAAAAGGGCGAACGGGTGCGCATCCGCTACATGAACGAAGGTTTGATGATCCATCCGATGCATCTTCACGGGCTCGAGCAGATTGTCTTTGCAAAAGATGGCTGGAATCTGCCGCAGCCCTACACCTGCGATACGGTTAACGTCGCACCGGGCGAGCGTTTCGATGTGCTGGTAAACGCGCATACCGAAGGCGTCTGGGCATTTCACTGCCACATCCTGACGCACGCCGAGTCGGCAGAGGGCATGTTTGGGATGGTCACGGTCATGATCGTTCAATAAAACCGCGCGTTGCCCCGGAACCCGGCAACGATGCAACTCTGGTCAACTGGCTAAACATTTGGCCGGTGCCGTCGCAGCCCAATACCTCCACACTGAAGTAGACCGTGTTTGTGTGTTACAGACACTGGACTATGACAGGTGGAGGTATGTATGTCTTACGAAAATAATCCGTTTGGCGCCTCTGTGCTTGAATCGACAGAAGCCAGCGACGTAGACGACGGCAACGCACTCGGCCAGCCAAAACCAGATCCAATCCGTGCGGATACCGTAAATCTCACCGGCAACGCCGGTGAAGTGCACGCGCGCATCGTCAATGTAGACCGCGGCGCCATCGCCCGGTTGCAGGGCGAGGCCGTCACAGTGACACTCAAGAACAGCGGTATTGGCGCAGCAGCAGCCGACGTCTTTGACGCCACCCTTGAACAAAGCGGTATCGGCGCAGTTGCGGCGCGCAAGGCAAAACTGAAGGGCGGGTCGATTAGCGTCCTCGCGGCCTACAACGTTGAACTCGAAGACGGCGCAAAGGTGTATTTTGACCTGCGCGCGGGCGCGCTTGCCGGCGTTATTGTCGGCGGCATGCTATCGGCAGTCTATGGCGCGCGGCAGCTGTCACATCGCCTGAAGCACAAGTCATGACCAGAGCCTGGTTCAGCCTAAGCGAACTGTGGCATGCGCCCGCGCGCAATGCGGTGACGCTGTCTGGACAGACAGCACGTCGCCCAGGAGATACCATGCGAGGCAGACATTTTTGGGGCTTCATGTTTATCGTGTTTGGCATACTGGCGCTGTTTGATCAGGCGGGCCTGCTGCCGGGAAATGTGTGGAACTATGCCTGGCCGGTGCTGTTGATCGGCCTGGGTGTTGCGGTGATTACTCGCTCCAGCCGCCGTCTTGTGCCTGAGCAGATCGACAGCATGCTGCCATTGCGCGACGTGAAAATCGCGACTGTCAAGATCGAACATGGCGCCGGTGAGCTGCTTGTAGATGCCCGGGCGCCAACCGAGGCCCTGATGAGCGGCACGTTCGCTGGCGGTGTCGATCAGCAGGAATCATCCAGCAACGGGCAGTTGACGCTGTCGCTTAAGCCGCCGGCGCAGTTGATGGCGCCCTGGGCCTTTGGCGACACTGAGCGCGGCTATGCATGGACCGTGCATTTGAATCGCGCAGTCCCAATCAACCTACAGGTGCACACAGGCGCATCGCGGTCGCAGCTAGATCTATCGGAGCTGAATGTGTCACAGATTGATCTGCAAACAGGCGCCAGCGCCGTTGACCTGAAATTGCCGATGCACGCCGGAAATACGCATGCGCAAATCGAGAGCGGCCTGGCAGCGGTCACGATCATTGTCCCGATAGGGGTCGGCGCTCGGATCGAGGGTGGCGTCGGGCTGGGCGCCTTTCATGTGGATGAAGCGCGCTTTCCGCGTCGTGATGGCGTATATGAATCAGATGGCTTTTTAACAGCCGAGAACCGCGTCGAAATTGGTATCAAGAGCGGACTTGGCGAAGTAACAGTGCGTTAGCGCACGTGGAGGAGTCCTATGGCACGTGACAACCGCGTGTTTGGCAATGTGATTGGCGGTATCGCTTTGATCACATTGGGGGTGTTCTTCTTGCTTGGCCAGTGGCTCGGACTCAACGTCTTTGCAAATTTCTGGCCGGCGCTGGTGATTGGTTTTGGCGGGGCGTTCTTTGCAGGCATGTTTCTCGGCGGTAAGGAGGCTGGCGGGCTCGCCATTCCAGGCAGCATGTTTGTCATCCTCGGGCTCATCTTTTTTGCGCAGAATGTCTTTAACACCTGGGCCAGTTGGAGCTATGTCTGGGCGCTCTTTGCGCCGACCGGTGTGGGCGTAGGGATCGTGATTCAAAGTTGGTGGAGCGATCGCCCCTCGCTGAAACGCGAAGGCTACAAGGTTGTGGCGCTTGGCCTGGTCCTCTATCTGGCGTTTGGAACCTTCTTTGAGCTTGTGCTGGGCCTCAACGGATCGCGCGGTGCCGGCACCGCATTTTGGCCCGTCGTGCTGATTGTGCTTGGGTTTGTGATGCTGATCGGGCGCTTGGTTGACTTTGGCCGGATTGTTGATGCGCTGCCGCCGCGCGCAACGCACAGCGGTTTGCCCACAGCGTGATTGGCCAAGACTAGCGCGATGGCTTTACATCGCAATTGCGCTTAAGTTTGAGGTGATTTATGACGACCCACTCTATTCATCCGCAGCCCGTTCGACAGAATCGGCAGCCCCGCGAGTCGACCAGCTTGTTCTGGCCAATCCTGTTTATTGGCGCTGGTGTGTTGTTGATGTTGAGCAACGCCGGACAGCTGTCTGGTGACCTGTTCGCAATTCTGCTTCACTACTGGCCGTTGATCTTCGTGGTGATCGGCCTCGACATTTTGTTCTCGCGCTCGGGTTGGATCGGCACGCTGATCAGCGGATTGACGGGTCTGGCTGTTGTTGCTGGTATAACCTATTTGCTCATGACGCCAGGCGCCGGCGTGTCTTTGAGCGAGCGGCTGAATCTGCGCGGGTTCACACAGCTGACGACGGATCGACTGGTGCACCCGTTGAACGCAACCCGCAGCGCTCGCCTGGAACTTGCACTAGCGGGCGGCACGAGTTCAATTGCGTCGCTCGTTGATTCGGACAAGCTCTTTGAAGGCTCGTATGTACATCGCGGCGATGCTGCGACGGAAGTTACCGGGGCAGGCAGTGCTGTAAATGTGCGGATTTCCCGCCCGCCTGGTGTGCAACTTGGGCCTATTAACCTCAGTGGCGAACGGCTTGATCTCAAGCTCAACACCGCAGTGACCTACGACTTGTCGCTATCAGCCGCATCTGGCAGGCACGTGGTAGACGCCTCGGATCTGGATATCAGCGCACTCTCTCTAAAAATGGCGTCCGGCACGGTCGACCTGAAGCTGCCGGAAGCGCTGCCCTACTCAGTTGCCCTCGAAATGGCGTCCGGCACAGTTTATTTGGACCTGCCCAAGAACACGCCTGTGCGCATGAACGTAAAGGGGCTGAGCGGCAACGTGCAAGGCGATGCGATCCGCCGAGTGGATGGCAATCGGCTCAACGGCACGTATGAGACACCCGGCCTGGACGCTACGCGCGCGCTGGTTGAGATTGACGTGAACATGCTGAGCGGCAACCTTGTCGTGCGTTGACCTGACGCTCGGCCGGATTGCTGGTTGCCTAGTAGTGCGTCAAGGCAAACCGTTATGGTGCCGAATTCACCATCCCCGCGCGCAGCGCGGGGATGGTGAATTCGGCCAACGATAAACCGTTCTTTGACAGACTACTAGTTTGATGGAGGAGTAATCATGAACTACACACGGGCTCCCGATCGTTTGCAACGCAGCCGTAAAGACCATGTCATTGCCGGTGTTTGCGCAGGCATTGCGGACTATCTTGGTGTTGACACTGTGCTGGTGCGCCTGGTCTTTGCGCTGCTGTTTTTTAGCGGCGTCAGCATTCTGCTGTATGTCGCGCTGTGGATCATCATGCCTGAGGAACCGCCGGTCGGTGATGCGACTTTGGACAGGCAACTGGCTGAACCGCAGATGATAGATGCCGACGGGAGAACACCGCGCGCTCGCAATCAGCGCTTCGTTGTGTTTGCGGGCACGGCGCTGATCGGGTGGGGGATGTTGCTCCTCCTGCGGGAATTCAACGTTCCGGGTTTGGGGTGGGTCCAGGGTGAAGTGCTTATGCCACTGGCGGTGATCGCCATCGGCATCGCATTGCTGTTGCGAAAGCGACCTCGTGAGGAATAGATCATGTCAAACACATCCGTTCATACAGAGGAATATGTCGTAAGCGGTGACAAACTTGTGGCGAAAATGAAGGAACTGTTGCATCAGGGCAACATCCGACGCGTCACACTCAAGGACGACTCTGGTAAGACTCTGGTCGAGGTGCCGCTCACCTTGGGGGTGATTGGCGCGCTTCTGATTCCAACCTGGGCGGCGCTTGGCGCGATTGCCGCGCTTGTTGCCAACCTCAACATCGTTGTTGAACGGCTGGAGCCGGAAGCGCCTGCGAGCGAATCCTCGGCTGGCGAGGCGCCGGTGCCAGAGGTTATGTTTGACGGCGTCAAACCGTCAGACGGCTGACGGCGACAGAAGTGCCACCGTTGAACTGGTCAGGTGGACAGACGCAGACTGAGCACCCGCGCGGTACTGTTCGCCGAGATTAAGCGCATGATGAGTGAGTGGTCATAGGTTCCAGCGGGCGACCCTTCGCTTGCCGGGAGCGGTAATTTCCGCAGGGAAGTGTGACCACTCAGTTCGGTGTTGCAGCGCAAACGGCGCAGTGGCAATTTGCACATGTGGCCGATGCGAAGGAGCATGCAATGAACAGTGCTGAACGAGTCCGCGAATGGATGACGCGCAATCCGTGCACCGTGACGCCGGAAACACTCTTGACCGATGCCTATGCCGTGATGATGGATCGTCGTATTCGACGCCTGCCAGTGCTTGAGAACCAGCGGTTGGTTGGCATTGTGAGCATGGGTGACTTGCGTGCGAAGGGTGTGGATACGGAGAGTGCCGAGGCGGCAAAGATGCGTGTGGATGCGGTATCGACCGCCAACCCGCTCACTGTCACGCCAGACGACACGCTTGTCGATGCTGCACGCATCATGATCGATCGCAAAATCGGCGGTCTGCCTGTTGTTGAGGACGGTGCGCTGGTCGGGATCATTTCCGAAACAGATCTCGTGCGCGCGCTTATCACTACGGTGGCAACACCCATCGCGGCGGAGAACTAACATGGTCGTTGTTGTGCTGCTCGACGATACCGCCCCGGGACATGGCTTGGTTTCGCTGGTCGAGGGCGAGGACATGACGTCACCGCTCTCGGCCGCACTCGCGGAGCCAGCCAGCGTTTTGGTGGTTGCGAATCCCGAGAACCCCCATGAATTTGACACCGGCCAGATCCCGGAACACATCGATGGCAAGGCGTATCGGCTGACACCCGTGTCGCTCGACAGTCTGCTGCGCGCGCTGCATGCGGCACAAAATATTCTCCCGGCGCTGATGCCGCGAGCACTGTCCGCCCGCGAACGCGAGGTACTGGCGTTAATGGTGGAAGGCCTGAACAACACCGCGATCGCGCTTCGCCTCGGTGTCAGCCTGTCAACCGCTAAATTTCACGTGAGTTCGATTCTGTCGAAACTTGCCGTCGCCGGTCGTGTCGAAGCGGTGGCGCACGCCGTCCGCGACGGCTTGATTCCGGTGTCCTAGCCAGTTGGCTAGTTTCTGCGCTGACCAGCGTGCCGGTGTCCCGCCTGTTGTTGGGCTTTATTGTGTTTCGCACACCCATAGCAGTTGCAGTGGTCGACGTCAAGCACATGGCAAAGCGATATTTCACCCATCCACTGCTCCTCGCGCTGGTCGTCGCCATTGCCGGCATATTTTTTGGGACAGGTTTATATACTTTTCTCTACGCCAAGGGCTACTCCTATCTGAGCAATGACCCGGCGGCATGCGCAAATTGTCACATCATGCGGTCCGAGTATGACGGCTGGCAAAAGGCCAGCCACCATGGCGTTGCGACATGCAACGATTGCCATGTGCCGCACACTGTTGTCGCAAAATACCTGACCAAGCTGGAAAATGGCTACGCGCACTCCCGTGCGTTCACGTTTCAAGACTTTCACGAACCCATCGAAATGCGCCAGGTCAGCAAGGACATCGTGCTCGAAAATTGCGTCGGGTGCCATGGCGACCTGGCCGGCGCCATGTTGCCAAATGGGGCAGCCGCGCGCGCAACCGCGCACGATCTGCCAACTGAGCGCGTCGACTGCATACGCTGTCATCGCGATGTCGGACACGGCACACTGGACTAAGGGCTCGCGTCAAAATCGCCGAGTCCAATTCTTCTGACGAAACCCCAAAGGGAGCAAAAGGCATGCGAAACAGAATTAATTTTCGATCGATTCCAACCGGGGTCTATCTGGTCATCGCGGCTATGTTGGCGCTCGCAACGGCCGGTGTGCTGCTCCTGTTGCAGAACATTTCAGAGCGCCAGCGCGAAGCGCAGCAGGTGGGGTTTCAAATCACAGCACTGGACGAAGAGACCACCGATCCCGCTGTCTGGGGCAGGAATTATCCCTATCAGTACGACAGTTACTTGCGCACAGTCGATATCGAGCGCACGCGCTATGGCGGCAGCGAGGCGATTCAGAAGCTGGATGATGACACGCGCTGGCGCGCGATCTTTAATGGTTATCCCTTTGGCGTTGACTATCGTGAAGAACGCGGCCATGCTTACATGCTGATCGATCAAAAAGAGACAGAGCGCGTGAAACTGTTCAAGCAACCCGGTGCCTGCCTGCACTGCCATGGCTCGGTGATTCCGGCGTATGTCAAAGCCGGTGTGGAGACGGGCATTCCCAATGATGAAGCCCATCGGGCCGAAGCCATACAAAAAGGCTTTGCGATCGTCAATAGCATGCCGTATTCCACCGCGGTGACCATGGTGGATCACCCCATCACCTGCAGCGACTGCCACGATCCAAAGACCCTGCAACTGCGTGTCACGCGGCCGGGTTTTTTGAATGGCATCAGCGTGCTGGCAATTTCTCAAGATCCCGTTCCTCATTTGCCGAGCGTCGAGCGTTGGCGCACTGCTGGGCGCAAAGGCACGTATGACCCAAACACGATGGCCTCGCGCCAGGAGATGCGGTCGTTTGTGTGTGGACAGTGCCACGTTGAGTACTACTTTAAAGGGCCAGAAAAAATGCTGACGTATCCGTGGCAAAACGGCCTGAAAGTCGAACAAATCGAGGCCTACTACAACACGGTTGCCTGGAAAGACTGGACACACAAAGACAGCGGTGCGAATGTGCTCAAGGCGCAGCATCCGGAGTTTGAGTTGTGGAGCCAGGGCGTGCATGCGCGCAGTGGCGTATCGTGCGCCGACTGCCACATGGCGTATCAGCGTGTCGGCGCAACCAAGGTAAGCGACCATCAGGTGCGCAGCCCGTTGCTGAATGTCAACAACGCCTGCCAGACCTGCCACAAATTTAGCGAGGAAGAGATGAAAGCACGCGTGCTGGGTATTCAGGACCGCACGCGCGGGCTGATGTTGCGTGCCGAGGAGGCGGTTGTGGCGTTGATCGGCGATATTCAGAAAGCCCAGACAGCGGGTGCCACGCCAGAAAAGATCGCAAGTGCGCAAGCACTGCAGCGACAGGCGCAGTGGCGTCTGGACTTTATCGCGGCGGAGAATTCGATGGGCTTCCATGCGCCACAGGAAGCCGCCCGGATTCTGGCGGAGGCCATCGATTATGCGCGGCAGGGCCAGCTGGCGCTAACGCCCTGACCGATCCAGCAGGACATCCTCGAACGACTCCGGCGCGTCCGCAGGCTCAAGGTGTGTGCCGATGACGATGTGCGGCAACACGTTCCGCATGTCGCGCTCGACTTGTTCTATCAAGTCATGTCCCTTGCGCACTGTCCAGTCGCCCGGCACAAGCACGTGCACGGTTACAAATCTGCGGGCACCACTCTGGCGTGTCCGCAGCGCGTGATACGTCAGCTGTTGCGCGGCATAACGATCTAGCACTTCAATCAGCGCGTGGCGTTCCACGAGCGGCAGCGCGGTATCCAGCAACCCTAGCGCGGATCGCCGCACCAGCATGACGCCCTGGCGAACGATGTTGAAAGCAATGGCAATTGCGATCGCGGAGTCGAGCCACGCCCAACCCGTCAGCGCCACCGCGCCTAACCCGACGATGACCCCGGCGGAGGTCCACACGTCTGTATACAAGTGTTGCGCATCGGCCAACAGCGAGATTGACCCCTCGCGCTTGCCGACGCGTTGCAGTGACCGCGCAACGCCAAAATTGATCAGCGAAGCAACACTCGCCACGAGGATGCCAATCGCATCTGGCGTTACTGGAAGCGGCGCCAGCCAGCGTTGCACTGCGGCGATGACGATGCCAACTGCAGCCACAACGATCAAGGCGCCTTCCACGCCACTGCTAAAGAACTCAGCTTTGTCGTGGCCAAACGCGTGCTCGTCGTCTGGTGGGCGGGCAGCGAGCGTAAGCATGGCAAGCGCCATGCCGGCTGCAACCAGATTGACGATCGATTCGATCGCGTCCGACAAAAGCCCCACAGAGTTTGTCAACCAGTACGCGCCCAGCTTTAGCGTAATTGTGATCAGCGCTGCGGCCAAGGAGAGCCAGGCGTAGCGGGCAAGGTGTGAGCGTTGCATTAGGTTATCGTAATATATCGAAACGGCTGGCAGCGTGAGGCCAGGGCCAGCCGTCGTCGTAACCTGCAAAATTGAAATTCTGCGGGCTACGAATGTCCCGCCCCATGAGCCTGAATAGCGCGATGCAGGCTGTCCGCATAGCGCGCTGGAACGACCAGGACCGGGCAGGGGGATTCCAGAATCACGCGGTCTGCAACCGAGCCACGCACTGCGCGGCTGACCCCACTGAGGCCGTGCGTCGACAGGACGATCATGCCTACAGCATGTGAAGCGCAGTACTTAAGGATCTCCAGGGCGGGAGGACCCACACGTGTCGAGATTCGGGTGATGACACCCAGCGATTGCAGGGTCTGCGCCTGGGTATGAAGGTAATCCTGCGCGTCGCTCTCGAGCTGGGAAATCAGATCGCGGGACGGTGAAAGGCGCGTGGCCAGTTGTGCATCAACACCCAACGGAATTGGGATGACACGCAGCAGCGCCAACTCTGTGTGCTGAAGCAGGCATAACCTGAGGGCAAGCGGGAGTGCGCGTTCTGCGACCCGTGAACCGTCCAACGGCGCCAGGATTGCCAGCGAGTTCATAACGCTTGTCCTCTCCCCGTGTCACTCAACTGCGATCGGCACAACATTGATGATGTTGATGACCTCGCGCACGCCGGGAATATTCCAGACTACCCGTGAGGCTTCATCATGGTCTTGCCAGCGACCCACATCACCGGACAGCGATACGGTATCTTCATCAAACACCGACACATGCACATTGTGCAGCGCGCTGTTTGCATGCCGGCTCAGGGCGTGTTCGACCTGCACTTTCAGATCGGCCCGCTTAGATTCAGGCAGCACCGTGATCTTGTTGCTGAGACCCTTGATATACGTCAGATTGTGCAGTGCGCGCTCTGCGGCCTCACGCTGGAAGTGCCAGGGCACAGCACCTGTCAACGTCACCCAGCCATGCTCGACCTTGATCAGGAGTTTGTCCGCCGGGACCATGATGTCCCAGCGCAGAATATTGAGCGCTGCTTCGGCAATTTCAATATCCGTGCGGCGATGATGATCGGGCGGATTTACCTGCAGCTCTTCTGCGATGGCGCGCACACCGGCCACATGCTTGACGATATTTTCGATACGGACTTTCTCGGCGTGGCTCGGCACTGAGCCGGACAAACACACAACGCCTTCCTTGACCGCGATTGCCACGTTGGTGGCATCGACGGACCGGTCGCCAACAAGCGCATCTAGGACAGTCTTGTGGAGGTGTGTATCGGTATTCATTTTGATTTCCTACAATTTGTTCAAGCTATCGACAAAAGCTCTGAGAGAAAGCCCTCTTCCGCACAAAACAGTTGACCATTTGCTCGGTAATATTGACATGCGCCCTGCTCGGCACCAATTCAAGCGTAGTTGGGTGCGCGTCTGTCGAGATCGGCCAGGTGTTGGGTGTGCACCTGCCGGACTGACCAGTTGACTCATAACCGCTCTGCCAACTACATCCCGCGCCCAGCGCGTTAGTCTAGACACAGGAGACTGGCCTATGTTCAAGAAAATTCTGGTGCCGTTGGATGGTTCGCCGCTCGCGGAATCGATCGTGCCTGTTGCTATGCAGATGGCGAAGCTCGCGCATGCTGAAATCGCGATTCTGGCGGTGATTTCGGCCTGGCAAATCGCCTATGCCGAAGGCACCGCGGATATCGCTGCCTTGTCAGAGCACTTCGCGGCACAGTGCACGGAATATCTTGAGTTGCTTGCGGCGCGGCTGCGCAAGGACGGCCTCACGGTTCAGACCTACGTCGATGAAGGCTACGTGCCGGATGTGATCTGCGATGTTGCCGAACGCATCGACGCGGATTTGATTGCGATGGCGACGCATGGCCGCAGCGGCATTCAGCGCTGGTTGCTCGGCGGCACCGCGGATAAAGTGCTCCACATCTCTAAGGTGCCGGTGCTGTTGATTCGCCCACAAGACCCCGCGAGTGCTTGACGTTTTCGCATCGTGCGCGCCGCCTCCGGTGGTCAAACATATCTCCGGTCTAGCCGGGTGAATATTTGTCGCCACTGGGCTGGTTCAGCATCTCCTGTCGCACTGCAATGGCGACCGCTTCGACGCGGCTCGTCACCGCAAGTTTCGAAAGGATTGCGCTGACATGAAACTTGATGGTTGAAACGCTTAGATGAATTTCCGCGGCGATCTGCGTGTTGTTTAGGCCCCGCGTCATCAGCTCGAGCACATCGCGCTCGCGCGCAGTCAAGTCATGGCCGATCGGAAGCGGTTGGGTGATCGCGTGAATGAGTGCGTCGGCGGCTTCAGGCGCCAACGTTCGTTTGCCGCTGTGCGCAGCGTAAATAGCGCGCGCCAGGTCGTCCGCCGAGGTGTTCTTGAGCAAATAACCGGTTGCCCCGGCCTCAATCGCGTCGTGGACCAGCCCCTCTGTGTCAAAGCTGGTGAGTGCGATGATCTTTGCGTTTGGATCGCGTTCGCGGATCTTGCGCGTCGCTTCCACGCCATTCATGCGCGGCATCATCATGTCCATCAGCACAATATCCGGCTTGTGGTGTCCGTACATCAGAACGGCCGCTTCGCCATCGGCTGCTTCACATGTCAGCGTCAGATCGTCGTAGGCGCTGAGCATCGCGCTCAAACCGCTGCGCACAACCGCGTGATCATCGACCAGTAGGACTCGAATCATGTTACTTTCTCCATGTGACTTGCACGTTGGTGCCTGCGCCAGGCGCGGACTCAAACACAATATCAGCGCCGATAGACGTTGCTTGTTCGCGCATCTGTCGCAAGCCCCGCTGTGACGTGTCGGCAATTGCCGGCTCCGTGCCTCGGCCGTTGTCGTTGATCGTCAGAGTGGCCGACACCCCATCCGCGATCAAGTCCAAACGGACGCGCGTCGCCTGGCTGTGAGTGGCCGTGTTATGCAATGCCTCTTGCGCAATTCTGTAAAGCGCCTGTCTCACCGGCAGCGGCGGTTGAGACGATACCTGTGCTACTACTTCGATCGCGATGCCAAGACGTGACCCATTTGCTTCCGCCAGCATGCGCAAGAGCAGTTCGATGGGATGCTGCGCAAGCTCACTGGGCCTGAGTTCAATCAACATGACCCGCATCTGAGCGATCGCGCTTGTTGTGGCCAACTGCATGTTATGGGCCAGCTGTATCGCCTTTACAGGGTCGCGTTCAATGACCCTCGGCAGCACTTCGGCTGAGATCTTCGCCGAAAAGAGCGTTTGTGTCGTGATGTCGTGGAAAATCTGCGCAAGACGGGCGCGCTCTTGCAACACCGCAAGCTGCTCTGACGTTTCGCGTAATTCCTTTCGTTCCGATACCTGGCCGGACAAATCCCGAACTGTGGCGGCTGTCCAGCGTTCACCCGCCAACGGGAATGCGCTGATACCGATCATTGCCAGAAACTCATCGCCATTCCGGCGCTTTCCGATCACCGGTTGGCGCTCATGCATGTGTCGTTGGAGCGTGCCCGCGCTGAAACTGCTGACATGGTGTCGATGGCCGTCTGTCATGCGATCAGGCAGGAGAAGGTCAAGCGGTTGTTGGTCCAACTCGGACGCGTTAAAGCCAAATATCATCTCAACGCCTCTATTTGCATAGCGAATTCGTTGATTCCCGTCGAATGCGAGTACGCCGCAATCGGTCGTATCAAGCAGTCTTGAGAACAGCTCAGGATGAAGGGCTTGTATGTTCATCGATGTTGCATCAACAGCATCTAGGTTGCTGCGAATGATTGCGTATTACATTAGCGTTCATCCGGCCAGGTGCGGTCCATCGCTTGGCCAAGGTCTGCACTGGTCAGTTGGCTAGTGCATCAAAAACTAAGTTTGTAAAGCGGCGAAACTGACATATCCCTCGCGGAGCGAGGGATATGTCAGTTTCGCCAGACTCAGAATCCACATTCTTGGCGCACTAATGCGCTGTGAAAAGTTCGAAAATCGGTGGGAAGGTGCCAAGCAAGCCGATTGTCATGCCGATAAATGCTACGATCATCGCTGTGCGCATGGATACATTTTTACCCCGCAGTAGCGTTCCGAACACAGCCCAGGCGACGAGGTAGATCAACGTTGCCACGATGGTTTTGCCTGACAGCGATCCGACTTCTGCGTTAAAGGTCAACGCAGTTTTGAGCGTGGGAATTGCTTCTGACAATGGAATGATCAGCCCGAGCGCAGCGGCACCGATGCCACCTGCAATGAAGGTCGCGGCTGCCGTCCCGTTCACCACCTCGGCGATGACCAATTCTTCGGGCTTCGTCCTCAGCACGACCGTCTCTGTTGGGATAGGAATTTGCTGTTGCATCGTAAATACTCCTGTCATTAGTGCAGCGGTGCTGCTTTTGTGATGAAGGCGCCCAAGGCCCCGGCGATAGCTGCTGCGGCAAAAGCGACAATAAACAAGATGGCCGCAGCCCTCCGAATTTCTGGATGTTTGGCCAACCGCACGCCGTACGTTGTCGTTAGCGCGGCTACCATCGTCGCCGCAATTGGCGCAAGCCAAGCCACGTGTTCTTTCCATTCCATGCCAAACGTGTGCCATTCTGCTGTTGTTGCACGCGCGAGCAGGAAATATCTTGGAAAGTCGACCAGGGCGGCCGCATTCGTTAGGTCGACCGATGCCGGGGGTTTTGCGCGATACCATGGATACACGATCCAAGTGCCGCTAATTACCGTCAGCCATACAACACCTGCCAGCAGCCACATGCCGACATTGAGCCTGGTGACGCGTTCTTTGATACCGGTTACCGTCACCAATTCTGGTTTCAGGCTATACAAACCAGCCAGACCGCCCGCAAACGCGAGTAAAAAAAACGCACCGAACCCCATACCATGGACAATTGTCCATAACTCTCGAGTTGTGATTTCCACTTGTTGCCTCCTTTTGAAGCGATTCGCTTCAAAAGGAGCATAGTTGGAGGTGTTACCGGCGCACAGATGAAACTAGACAGGCGCACATCTGGTCAACTGGCCATACCCAGGGTTGGTTGGATGTGTTTTACGACGCGCAATGCCTACAGGAGTTTGCGTTCAATTGCGGTGGCAACAGCTTCCGTGCGGTTGGCAACGCCGAGTTTGCCCAGCACAGCGCTGACGTGAAACTTGACGGTGGAGACGCTCAGATACAACCGCTCGGCAATCAGCGTGTTGTTGAGGCCGTCCTTCATCAGCGCGAGGACCTGGCGTTCGCGATCCGTAAGCGGTTCAGCGAGCGTGTTGTCTTTTTCGTGCTGCGCGGCGTGAATCAGCGCGTCGGTGGCTTCCGGCGAGAGCGCTCGCTTTCCCGCCATGGTGCGCCGGATGGCACTTGCCAGTTCCTCCGCGGTGACGTTCTTCAAGATATAGCCGAGCGCGCCCGCCTTCATTGCCGCGGTGACCATGTCTTCTTCTTTGTAACTTGTCAGGATGAGCACTTTGGCATCCGGGTGCCGCAGTAGCAGCGATTGCGTCGTCTGTGCGCCGTCAAAATCTGGCATCATCATGTCGAGCAACACCACGTCAGGTTGATAGCGTTCATAGGCGGCAAGCGCCTCTTTGCCGCCGGAGGCTTCACCGGCGAGCTCGAGATCGTCAAATGCAAGCAACAGGGCGGAGATACCGCTTCGCACAATGGTGTGGTCGTCAACCAGTAAGACTCGAATCATGGGTTGGTGGAGTGTATGACAACTTTTGTGCCGTGGTTGGGGCTGCTGACAATCGACACATCCGCCGCGATTTCATGCGCGCGCTCGCGAATGATGCGCAGGCCGAGGTGTTCGGCCGATGCCGTGACATCATCAAAACCGCACCCGTTGTCGGAGATGGCGAGCTCAAGCGTGTGCTTGCAGTCGGTCGGGTGCAGCGTGCGCAGGACGATCTCGGCGCGTGTCGCGCCGCTGTGTTTGATGATGTTGTTGATGGTCTCCTGCGAGATGCGGTAGAACGCGATCTGCCGATCCGACTCAAGCTTGACGCCCTCCAACCGGGGATCGATTGTCAGCTCAAAACGGATGCCGGAGCGGCCGCTGGCGGCAAGCACCTGCTGTTTGAGCAAGTCTGACAGCGTTGCGTCGATCAGCGCGGTGGGGCGCAATTCAAGCAAGAGCATGCGCATTTCGGCCAGCGCGCCGCGGTTAAGGGACTTGAGCTCGTCAAGGCGTCGCAGACCCTCGGCCGGGTCTTTGGTCCACAATCGAGGCAAAACATCGGCGATCAGGCTTGCAGAGAAAAGCGTCTGCGAAACCGCGTCGTGCAAATCACGAGCCAGTCGGTTTCGCTCGCGCGCAATCGCATTTTCTTCGCTGTATTTACGCGCTTCGGCTTCCATCCGGTGGCGTTCGCTCGAATCGGTGAGGATAACGGCGAACAGCTCGCGATGCTCATGCACGAGCTTTGTGATGCCGGCCGAAGCTGGGAACTCGCTGCCGTCCTTGCGCCGGCCGGCGACCGCGCGCCGCTCACCCATACTGCGTGATTGTTCGGCGCTCGCGCCAAAGGCATGCACATGCTTCCGATGCACTTGCGCAAATCGCTCCGGGATCAGGGTTTCAAGCGGTTTACCCAGCAATTCCCGTTCGTTATAGCCAAATATCGACTCCGCGCTGCCATTAAACCTAACGATGCGCTGTTCTGCGTCTACGACGATGATCGCTGCGGACGTGGCATCAAACAACTGCGCCATTAATACGGGCGTGAGGTCATCCGGCTGCATTCCGCAACGATAGCATAGTCCGAATTCGTATTCATCCTACGCGGCCTGGCCGCACCTGTGCTGCCTGGCCGCATCGGTGCGGCCTTAGGGTTCGACTTTGAGGTTATTGTTCACCTCGGCGACACCTGGCACCGACCAGACTGCCATCTCGGCTTCGTCATATTCTCCCCAGTTGCTGACCGAGCCCTGCAACGTCACCACACCGTCGGTAACATCCACGCGGACACTCCGGGCCTCGTCGCGGGCGACGCGTTCAAACGCCTGGACAACCTTGTCCTTCACGTCAGTGGACGTCACGTGGTGTTTGAGGGTGATCTTTTTGCTGATGCCGCGAACGCCGCTCAGGCTCTGAACCGCGCCATACGCCATTTCGCGCTCGAAATTCCAGTCCACCTCGCCAAACAATGTCACCCAGCCGTGCTCGACTTTGACCTGAATCTGTTCCTCAGGGATCGACACATGCCATTTCAATGCGTTCAAGACCGCCGCGACGATGTCCTGATCTGTGCGCTGGTGATGCTCGGGCGGATTGATCCGCAATTCCTCTGCGAAACCACGCACACCCGTGTTGCGCTTGACGATCTGTTCAGCAACGCGCTTCTGGGCGTGGGTTTGCACGTCACCGCTGAGCGTGACGATGCCGTTTTGGACCGACACCGCGATGGGTTGCTCACGGACTTGCGGGTCGGCTTTTAGCGCCTCTAGAACAGCGATATGGATCTGCTTGTCGGTTTTCATGGCAATACTCCGGTGTCGTGCGGGACGAACAAAGAAAAGACTGTAATTTGTCAGAAACACGAAGATCGTGATTCCGGCAAGATATGTTTACTCTGGCGAACTGTTTGCAGCGCCTGCCAGGCGGATGGTCTGTAGCTAGCCAGGTGTTGGGTTGCCGGCGCGCGTGTCGAAGCGTCTGAAAAACCACTGTTTGACAAGTTCGGAAGCCACGAGATACAGCGCGGTGATCAGCAGCAGGACGGCCAGCATCGGGCCGGGCAATGGCACAAACCCGAAGAGGGCGCCCAGGGAGGTGTAGGGCAGCGCAATGGCCACAACTGCAACCACGAGCACGGCGACCAACAGCAGGGTGCCGGGTCTGCTCTTGAAAAACGCCCGACGCGTTCGCACGACAATCGTGATAAAGAGCTCCGTCATGAGCGACTCGATAAACCAGCCCGTCTGAAACTGCGCTTCAGTGGCATTCAAAACAAAGAGCAGGCTGCCGAATGTCAGAAAGTCAAATACTGAGCTCACAAGCCCAAAAACCAACATGAAGTTTCGGATGAATCCGATGTCCCAGCGGCGCGGCCGATCCACCATCTCGGGGTCCACGCCATCCGTTGCAATCGCCATCGATGGCAGATCGGATAAAAAGTTGTTTAGCAGGATCTGTTTGGGCAGTAACGGCAGAAAGGGCAAAAACAAGGAAACGCCGGCCATACTAAACATGTTGCCGAAATTGGCGCTGGTTGTGGTGAACATGTATTTGAGCGTGTTTGCGAATGTCACCCGGCCTTCGCGTACGCCTTGCACGAGGACCTTGAGGTTGCGTTCGAGTAGCACGATGTCGGCGGCTTCTTTTGCCACATCGACCGCGCTTTCGACCGAGATTCCGACATCCGCCGCGTGTAGCGCCGCCGCGTCGTTGATGCCGTCGCCAATGTAGCCAACCACATTGCCGGCCGCGCGCAGGGCTTTCAGAATGCGTTCTTTCTGATTTGGCTCGACCTCGGCGAAGATGTCTGTGTCGCGCGCGCGGATTCGCAGCGCCTCGTCTGACATGCGCGACAACGCGTCCCCGGTCAAAACATCTGGGCGCGCGAGGCCGATCCGCTCTCCGACCGTTTTTGCAATGTGCCGGTTGTCGCCCGTGATGATTTTGAGCGTGATGCCGAGATGCGCGAGCTCGCGCAATGTCTCACCAATATCGGCCTTGAGCGGATCTTCGAGTAACAAAAAGCCGCCAAATGTCATGCCCGCTTCATCGTCGCGATTAATGATGGGATCGCCGCTGACATCGCGCGTCGCCAGCCCGAGCACCCGGAACCCGCCCTGGCTGTAGTGCTCGAAAAGCGCTGTGATTTGACTGAGTGACGCTTGAATCGATTCGACGCCCGTGGCCGTTTGAACGTGTGTGCATGCATCCAGCACATTCTTGAGGGCGCCTTTTGTGATCATCGTGTGCGTGCCGCCCTGTGCGACCACAACACTGAGCCGTTTCCGGATAAAGTCATACGGCACCTCATCGACTTTGCTGAATGCCTTGAGCTGATCGCCAAATTGCGTCAACTGACGCAACGCATGGTCGATTGGATTCACAAAACCGGATTCGAACATGGCGTTCAGGTAGCTCAGCAGCAGCACCTGCTCGCTGGTTTCACCACGACTATCGAGCGCAGAGTGAACGCGGACAACCCCATCGGTCAGCGTGCCAGTCTTGTCGGAGCATAGGATGTTCATGCTGCCGAAGTTCTCGATCGCCGCCAGCCGCTTGACGATCACTTTTTGCTTTGCCATGCGCTGCGCGCCCTGAGCAAGCGTAATGCTGATGATGGCGGGCAATAGCTCGGGTGTCAGCCCGACCGCCAAAGCCAGCGCGAAAAGAAAGGATCCGGCAATGGGCTTGTGCAGGTAAATATTGACGGCAAATATGGCGATGACGAGCGTCAGTGTGACATAGATCAACATGTTGCCGAACTGGCGGATGCCGCGCTCAAACTCGGTCTCGGGTGGCGGGCGCCGCATGTGCTGATAGATTTCCCCAAATGCGGTCTGCGCGCCGGTATGAACGATGATGGCCTGGCCAATCCCACTGACGACATGCGTGCCCTGAAAGACCGCGTTGCTGCGCGCACTCAGAGGCGCATCAGCCGGGCTGACGCCAGTTCTCTTTTCCGCCGGAAAGCTTTCCCCGCTCAGCGCGGCTTCGTCAACAAACAGATCGGTGGCTTCGATGAGCGCGCCATCTGCAGGAACAGCATCGCCGGCGCTGAGTCGGACAAGGTCGCCTGGCACAACCTCGCTGGCTGGTATCGAAGCCCATTGACCATTGCGCAGCACCATGGACGTTGTGTTGATCAGGGCCAGCAGCTTGGCGATGGTGCTGGCGGCGCGAAATTCCTGGAAGAAGCCGAGAAATGCGCTCAACACAATGACGCTGAGCACGATGAGCGCATCTGCCGTTTCACCGAGTAGAAATGAAAGTGTCATCGCCCCTATCAACAGCAGCACGAGCGGGTTTTTGAACTGGGCGAGTAACAATCTCGGCCAGGCATTGGCACTGTTGGCTCGCTGTAAGGCCGCGCCGCCTGTGCGCAGGCGCTCACGTGCTTCCGTGTCTGTAAGTCCGCCATTCGTGGCACCCAGATGCGCCAGCAACGCCTCCGTTTGCAGACTCCAGAAAAACTTGGGGGCCGATATGGGTTGTGTACTCATGGCGTGTTGACAGAGCCGGCATCGGCTTGGCACTCGAGACACTACGCCGAACGCGGGTAGCGCGCACCCATCAGGTGGCGGGTCCGCTCACAGCACGGTCAGCAGCAACTGTGCCAGCACGATCTTGCAGATCATCGCGACTGGGTAAACCGTGGCATAGCCGATGTTTGGCAGTTCGTTGCGCGTCTGTTGCGCGGCAAACGCCAGAATAGCGGGGTGGGTTTGAAGCCCGGAAAGCATGCCGATCAACAGGCTCATGGGAATCTTGAGGATTTTGTGCCCAACAAAGAGGGTCAGGCCGGCCGTCGCAAGCGTGATGAGTGCGCCGACGCCAAACAACAGCAATCCGGATGGACTAAGCAATGTGCTGACAAATGTATAGCCCGCGCGCGTGCCAATTGCGGCCAGAAAGAGCACAAGCCCGATCTGCCGCAGCGTCAGATTTGCGCTGTAGGGGATTGTCCAAACCAGCGGACCGCTGCGTTCGACCGCGCCAAGCACGAGCGATACCAGCAACGGTCCGCCGGCAATGCCGAGCCTGAAAACGCCCGTCGGCAGCGGGATCGGGATTTGGCCGATCAGCAGCCCGATCACCAGGCCAAGGCTAAACGTCAATATGTCAATTTCACTGATTGCGCGATAGGAGTCGCCAAAAAAATTGCTGACATCACGCATGCGGTCGCGCAGGGCGACGACGCGCACGCGATCACCGAGTTCGAGCACGGTATCGGCGTTGGCCAGGAGTTCGATATCACCGCGCCGCACGCGCGTGACCAGCGCGCCAAATTGCTGTTGCAGGTTGTGGCTGCCAATACGGCGACCGGCAACAGCTGGATTCGACACGAATATCCGGCGATAGTCAAAGGTTCCGCGATCGTTGATGCGCTCGTCGTTGACAATCTCGCCAAGATCACGCGCGGCGGTCTCAATGTCGTCTTCGGTGCCGATCACACTGATGAGGTCGTCGACTTCGACACGCGTTTGGTCCGTCACCAGTTGTATTTTGTCGTTTGCCAGATGGCGCGCAAAAATGATGCGCCTAGCAGGCGCATGATAAAGGGTTGCGAGTAGCCCGCGGTTGGAAAGCGGCGTGGTGACGCGTATCGTTCGATTCACAATCGCCTCGGATGTTCCGCCCAGATCGCGCAGCAGCCGCGCTTCGGCCGCGTAATCGGGCTTGAACGCCCGCTGTGCAATCACGATCGCCAACAGCATGCCAATCACGCCGATCGGATATGCAATCGAGTACCCGACGACAGGCTCGGCCAGCACTGTGTCGCGCAGCGACTCGGGCGTGATGGATTTGAGCGACTCAAGCACGGCGGCCAACGCCGGGGTGCTGGTGAGACTCCCGGCAAAAAGCCCGGCTGCCTGCGTGCGTGGCAAGTGGAACGCGCGCGCAAAGCCATACGCCGCGCACGCGGCCGCAATCAGCATCACCGCCACAAACAGACTGTCGCGCACGCCACGCCGCCGCAATGCTCGAAAGAAACCGGGCCCGCTGCTGAGTCCGATCGTGTAGACAAACAGGGCCAGCCCGAACTGATAGATGATTTCCGGAAGCTTGAGGCTGGGGTCCACTGCGCCAAATGCCAGCCCGGCAAACAAAACCGCCGCCACGCCAAGGCTGCTGCCGCTGATCTTGATCAGACCGAGCGGATATCCCACTGCGGCCACTAGAAAAAGCAGGATCAACGGATTGGCGGCGATAAACGCGATCATTCGTGGGCAAGTTCCCAGTGCTCAGGCGCGCGCCACAAACCGGACAAGATCAACTCGCGAATACACATAATTTCTTTTGGCAGTTTGTCGTAGAGCCGGATAAACAGTTCATCGTGCGACAGAAGCTCGGTTTGCCATTCACTGCGGTCCACCGACATGACATTTTCGTATTCAGACTGAGCAAACGCTGTGCCGCGCCAATCCAAGTCCTGGTACCGCGGCATCCAACCCAGGGGGCTCTCGATGCTGGAAGCCTGACCGTGCGCGCGCTCGACGATCCACTTGAGGATGCGCATGTTTTCACCAAAGCCGGGCCACACAAAATTGCCTTCGGCATCTTTGCGGAACCAGTTTACGTGAAAGATGCGCGGCGGGTTGGCGATTGAGCGGCCAAACTGCAACCAGTGATTGAAGTAATCACCCATGTGATAGCCGCAGAATGGCAGCATCGCAAATGGATCGCGGCGCACTTCTCCCATTTTGCCGACGGCGGCTGCAGTCGTCTCGCTGCCCATTGTTGCCGCGCCATAGACGCCGAACGCCCAGTTAAACGACTGGAAGACGAGGGGCACCGTGCCGCTGCGCCGGCCGCCAAAGATAAATGCTGAAATCGGCACCCCGCGCGGATCGTCATAGGCTGCGTCTACCGACGGGCACTGGCTCAGCGGCGCGGTAAACCGCGCATTGGCATGGGCGGCCTTGCGACCGCAATCGGGCGTCCAGGCTTGACCGGTCCAATCGATCAGATGGGCCGGTGGCGTTTTGGTCATGCCTTCCCACCAGACATCACCCTCATCTGTGAGTGCGACATTTGTAAATATTGTGTTCGCGCGGATTGACGCCATCGCGTTTGGATTGGATTTTTCCGACGTGCCGGGCGCAACGCCAAAGAAACCGGCCTCCGGGTTGATCGCGTAGATCTTGCCATCCGGACCGGGTTTGATCCACGCGATATCGTCGCCGATCGTCGTAATTTCCCAGCCTTCGTCTGAGAATATCTTTGGCGGGATCAGCATGGCGAAGTTTGTTTTGCCGCAGGCGCTGGGGAAGGCCGCCGCGACATAGGTCTTGTCGCCGTTGGGCTGCTTGACCCCGAGCACCAGCATGTGTTCGGCAAGCCAGCCTTCATTGCGCGCCAAAACGCTGGCAATGCGTAGCGCAAAACATTTCTTGCCAAGCAACGCGTTGCCGCCATAGCCTGAACCATAGGACCAAATGGTCTCTTCTTCCGGAAAGTGAACAATGTATTTGGTCTCTTTGTTGCACGGCCAGGCGATGTCTGTTTGGCCAGCGTCAAGCGGCATGCCAACAGAGTGCAGGCAGCGCACAAACTCGCCGTCCCTAAGCGCGGCGAGCACCGCGTTGCCCATGCGCGTCATGATGCGCATGTTGACAACGACATAGGGTGAATCTGTGATCTGGATGCCGATGTGCGCGATCGGTGAACCAATCGGTCCCATGCTGAAGGGGATCACATAGAGCGTGCGTCCACGCATGCAGCCATCGAAAAGCGGCATCAGCTTTGCCTTCATTTCCTTTGGCGGCATCCAGTTGTTTGTTGGGCCGGCATCGGATTTGCTGATGCTGCAAATATAGGTGCGATCTTCGACCCGCGCGACATCGCTTGGGTCTGACCGCGCCAGAAAACTGTCCGGACGCAGCGACTGATTCAAGCGAATAAACGTGCCGCTCGCCACCATCTGATCGCAAAGCGCGTCGTATTCGCTCTTCGATCCGTCGCACCAGTGCACGCGCGCGGGCTGGCACAGCGCTTCGATTTCGTCTACCCATGCGCTCACTTCAGCACTAACACCGGGCGGGCGGGGTGTGTTTGTCACAGACTGCGCAGTATTTGCCATTTCAGCTTCTCCAATGGCTGGCCTGTGTTTCGATGCTGGGCGAGCCAATTGATGTCAGTCTGACACGAACTGAGAACTCCAATACTGGTCAGGTGACCAGTACGCGGCCTGTCGCTGAGTCGATGTCGGTCAGCGCATTGTCACGCGGGATGGATCTCTAGCTGCGGTCTGCAGTGGCGCGCGCTTCTAAAGCAGCGACGACTTCGATGTCGTTCACCTGTGCAAAATCGGAGTACCACATGCCAATCGCAACCAGCTGTGTTACCCGCAGCACGCACACGCATGCATCAATCTGCGGCATGCGTTCGATCAGTGCGTAGGTTTCCGCGGCGGCAACGGGTGCGGCGACCACGATGCTTTTGGGCCCGCGCGCGCTTAACGCGTAGACCGCAGCCTTGATCGTCAGGCCAGTCGCGATGCCGTCATCGATCAACAGAGCTGTTTTGCCGCGCAGGTTCAACTCCGGACAATGATGCCGATAGATCCGTTCACGGCGCGCCAGCTCTAAGGTCTCCGTCGCGAGTATGCGGTCTATCGAAATATCGTCAACAAGATTGGCTTGGATCGTGGCGCTATCCAGAACGCGCACCGCACCCGAAATTGCCCCCATTGCCGTTTCAGGCTGGTCCGGGAGCCCGAGCTTGCGCACGACTTGAATATCAAGCGGCAGGTGCAAGGCGCGCGCCACCTCCGCCGCAACGACGACGCCGCCACGCGGCAAGCCGATCACAATCGCATTTTCACGCGCGTGCGCATAGCGCCCCAGCCGCTGCGCCAACGCGCGACCGGCCTCACTACGGTTCTTAAAAGTGCGCCACATCGTTTTTCTGCCTAAAGCCTGACGCCCCAACGGGGAGGCCGCAATAGGCAGTCAACCAGCACGCCTTTGGTCAATTGACAGTGGAACTGGCGGCCAAGCCGCGCTACAGTGGGGGCGCTCAGAGGCGTCAGGCGATTGAGTGAATATGTCAGATTGAGTGCCTTGAATCTCCCCCGACGCGGAATGGCAACGATTCCCCGGCCATTTTCGTGAACGAAACGCTGACGCCTCCGAGTTCACCGCACGACTGCGCACTGAGTGCTTTTGCCCTTGGGCGCGCGGAATTTAGCCCGCGACCTCGACAGTTGGATATTTCTGGCCAACAGGCTAGCGCCACGATTGCCCGGAAGCAGGTAGTCGCAGCTGTTGCCGTGTTGACACTTGAAGGCAATCATGTTCAAGCACATCCTGGTCCCTCTGGATCGGTCCAGCCTCTCAGAACAAGCATTGACAGTGGCGTGTGGCATTGCAGCGCTTGGCGCATGCAAGTTGACCTTGATCGAAGTCCATCCAAAACAAGACGCTGAAACGCACGCGGTGCGTCTGGCGATGGCCGGTGCCGATATTATTTTTGAGGAGTATGCGCAAACCTACCTGGCGACCTGGGCACGACGCCTCGGCAATGCCGGCATTGCCGCGCAGGTTGCGCATGCGACCGGGCGCGCTGGCGAATCTATCGCGCAATATGCCTCGCTGCATGGCATCGACCTTGTTGTGATGTCCACGCACGGCCGCACCGGCATTGTGCGCGCCAGCCTGGGCTCAGTTGCGGATGAAGTGGCACGCATGGCGGCGTGTCCGGTGTTGCTGGTGCACCCAGAACACACAACCGATTTGGCAACGCCAGATGTCACGGGCAACTCCTACACACTAAAGTCGATCATGGTGCCGCTGGATGGCTCGGCACTGGCCGAGGGCGCGCTTGACTATGTTGTGCCGATTGCCAAACAGCTGGGTGCGCGAATCCATCTTGTCCGCGTGGCTACAAACCCATACGCTGTGTACTACTCCATGAGCGAGTTCAACTTCGCAAATTTGCTCGTGGAGGAGCGCCGCGTTGCGCATCAGTATCTCGCTGATGTTGCGATTCGTTTGCAGCGCCGTCATGTGCACGTGCATTTCGACGTGCTGGAGGGCGATGTGCACGAAGAGATTTGCAGTGCGGCGATCAAATACGGGATCGATATGATCGGGATGGCGACGCACGGTCAGAGCGGGTTGCGGCGATGGCTGCGCGGCAGCAATACCACCCGCGTCGTGCACAACACACATACGCCCGTGTTACTGGTGCGTGCAAAGCATGCGCCGGTGATCGAGTCGCAGGCAAAACCTGACGATTGGTCCAACCCGGCGTTTGAGTGGGCCGGCGGCGAGGTTGGGTAGCGGGTTTATCCAGCCTGGCGCGCGCGACTCCTCAATGCAACAGTCGTTCGGGTTCCGCGGCTACGCGTCCTGCCAGCCAAACACCCATGAGCAGGACAAGGTTCGCCCCGATGCCCGCAAGTGCCAAATCGTAATCCAGTGTGCTCAAAAACAGTGATGAGGCCACGGCAGATAGCAACAGGCCACGCCACCAGGCCTTTGTGGCCATAACCGCGTATGCCGCCGTTACGAACAACACAGCGCTGATGCCCCAGGCCAGACCAACCAGGGTTATGCCTGCTTCGCCGATGTCGAGCGCGCCGTTCAGCACCGTGGTTTTATAGGGCAAACTCGCAATGTCGCCCAGCCTGAGATATGCCACCGCGCCCATCAGGTGGATGAGCCCGTGGATCACCAACGCAAATGCGATTGCACCGACAAAAAAACGTTTCATTCGAGTCCTCCGTGGCGCGCTGGCGTGAATGCGGCCAGTGTGCATCAACCGTCTCCACTCAAGCAGTGTAGGGCGCGCGATGTGCGGCTTCGCCAGCGTAGGGGTTACAGAATTTTGGCAAGGTGGCCAGTATTCTGAATGAGGGGGCACTGCGCTGTAAAACCACGCAGCGTGCAGCCTCGTTCGTCGTCAGACAGTCCCTCGGCCCACTTACTGGCTACCTGGCCAGGTACATTCCGACTTCGCGCGCGGTGTGCCCGCAAGCCACCGGGGCTAGAGTCGGCGCACAATGACTACGTCACGACATTTTTACGATCAGGGTGTGGGTGAAACGGTTCAACAACTCGACAGCCACATCCATCGCGGCCTGAACAGCGCAGAGGCTGCCCGGCGGCTGGCTGTGAGCGGCACGAACACGCTGCCAGAATCAAAAAAAACACCGATGTGGCGCGTCTTCGCACGCCAGTTTCTGGACTTTATTGTGCTGCTCTTGCTGGCCGCGACCGTCGTTTCGTTTGTACCGGGCGATATCGTCGAAGCCGCCGTAATCTTTGCGATCGTGATGCTCAATGCACTGATCGGGTTCTATCAGGAAAGGCGCGCGGATTCTGCACTCGAAGAGCTCCGCAAGCTGGCGGCACCCAGCGCTGTTGTGTTGCGTAGCGCCGTGCGGCAGGCGATACCCGCGAGCGACCTAGTCCCTGGCGATGTGATTTTTCTTGATTCAGGCAACTATGTGCCAGCGGATGCGCGGCTTGTCGAAAGCATTAATCTGCAGGTCAATGAAGCCGCGCTCACTGGCGAAAGCATGCAGGTAGATAAGCGCTCTGATTCGATCATCGACGCCGGCGCCGCCATCGCCGATCGTGTCAATATGGTCTTTAGCAGCACGCTTGTCACGCGCGGGCGCGCCCGCGCCATCGTTACCGCGACCGGGCTGCGCACCGAAATCGGCATGATCGCAAAGATGATGGCCGCGATCGAAGTGGAACAGACGCCATTGCAGCGCAAACTCAATCGTCTTGGCAAGATGCTGAGCCTGGCCGCGCTGGCGGTCTGCGCTGTGGTGCTGTTGATCCAACTGGCGACTGAGACAAATCTTTCGCTGATCTCACAGTTTGGCGTCGTCACATACCTGCAACGCGAAGCCGCATCGATCAACAGGGTATTTATCCTGGCCGTCAGCCTGGCTGTCGCGGCGGTCCCTGAAGGTCTGGCCGCCATTGTTACGATCAATCTCGCGCTCGGCATGCGCGCGATGGTGAAACACCATGTGCTTGCGCGGCGGTTGCATGCTGTTGAAACCCTGGGCAGCACGACGGTGGTGTGTTCAGACAAGACCGGCACGATGACGCAAAATGCCATGCTAGTCGTGCGGGCGTATGTGGACGGCCGGCTGTATCGGATCAGTGGACAACACTACGAGCCGGTCGGGGAGTTTCTGGAAGTCACGGCCGATGGCCTTGAAATTCCCTGCGAACCGGCTGCCCCTGCGCAATCGTCGCTTCGGCGGCTATTGCGCGACGGGGTGCTGTGCTCCGATGCGTTGGTCGAGCAGTTTGACGATGGCTATCGCATGGTTGGCGATCCAACCGAGGGCGCGCTGGTGGCGGCCGCTGCCAAAGCCGCCGTGCACCGCGATGCTGTCGAGTCTGAATCTCCGCGCATCTATGAGTTTCCATTTGATTCTGACACCAAACGCATGATGACGGTGCATCGCAGGTCGTCTGGCGCCGGTCGATTCGCGGTCGTCAAGGGTGCGCCAGAGGTGCTCATTCCGATGTGCTCGGAAGTGCTGGACGGCAATGGCTCGGCCTACGCATGCACGCCGGATTTGCACCACATGCTGTTGACCCTGACAGCGCAAATGGGCGAACAAGCGCTACGGGTGCTAGCGGTGGCTGAAAAGCGCATCGTCGACGAGCAGGAGGGTGAAGCGCTGCTGCCACAGCTGAGTGGCGGGCTGCTGTTCGTGGGTCTATTTGGCATGATCGATCCACCGCGCCCTGAAGTCGCCGATGCCATTCGTGTCGCGCGTGATGCGGGCGTGCGGACGATCATGATCACAGGCGACAACCCGATTACTGCGCGCGCAATCGCGCAACAGGTCGGGATTGTTCAGGCCGTCAATGGCACCGAGGCGGCGATGAGCGATGTGCTTTTGGGCCACGACATCGACGCCATGAGCGAAGCAGAATTGACCCGGCGACTGCAAACGACGCGCGTATTCGCGCGCGTCTCGCCCAGCCATAAATTGCGGCTGGTGACCGCGTTGCGCGCAGAAGGTCACATCGTCGCGATGACGGGCGACGGCGTCAATGATGCGCCCGCGCTCAAGCAAGCCGACATTGGTGTGGCAATGGGTCTGACGGGCACGGATGTCAGCAAAGAAGTTGCGGACATCGTGCTAACCGACGACAACTTTGCAAGCATCGTCGGAGCACTCGCGCAGGGCCGGGTTATTTACGCCAACATTCGCAAATTTGTCGCGTATCTGCTCGGCTGCAATGCGGCGGAGATTCTTGTGATTCTGTTTGCAACCCTTGCCGGCTGGCCCAGCCCGCTCACCGCAATCCAGCTACTCTGGGTCAATCTGGTTACCGATGGCGTGCCGGCGCTGGCGCTGGGTTTGGAACCGCCGGAACCGGACATCATGCGGCGTCCGCCGCGCCCGCCGTCAGAGCCGATCCTTAACCGGCGGATGCAACTGCAACTGAGTGTGCAGGCAATCACCTTGGCTGCTACTGTGCTCGCGATCTACTCCGTGGCGCGCACTGTCGCCCCCGCGCTTGCCAACACGCTCGCCTATTTGACACTGTCGCTCAGCCAGCTGCCGCTTGCGTTTGTGATGCGGTCTGAATCGCTTTCGGTGTTTGCGGTCGGCCTTTTCAGAAACAGGATGATGCTGCTTGCCAGCCTGTCGTCGATCGTGCTCGTGCTCGCGACGGTGTATGTGCCGCCGATTGCCGCGCTCTTCGATATCACGCCAGTGCCGTTGGAATGGCTGCTTGCGAGCGCGCTTATCTCGCTGGTGCCCGCACTTGCACTGGAGCTTTTCAAGGCAGCTGCGCGCGCTCGTCAACGGCGGGCCTGATCAGCCGGTTGAAGCTGTGTGACCTGGTCACCTGACTATGTTGCTGCGGGCGGGGATGCCTTAATCTGAATATGCCAGCGCGGCGCGTTTCTAAACCGTGTGCCGCCACCTTGTGTGAGCTGCAATCCTCCCGGAAAACGATTGACACGCGTCTCTGGCCAACGAGGTCATCATGTATCAGAATATTCTTGTGCCACTGGACGGATCGGAACTGGCAGAACGGGTGCTCACCCATCTGGAAACCCTGGTCGCTAGCACGCACGCACACATAACGCTCGTGCGAGTAACTCCGGAGCCCGTGCATCCAAATGGCAGGCCATTACCCCCAAACGGCGCCGGTGTCTACCGTCAGCCGGTTGATCTTGAGTCGGCCAAAGCCTCGTCAGTCTTTGCGGGTACTTCTGCGACGACGACCGACGCGCACATACAGGCTGAGGTGGAGCGAGCCACCGAATATCTTGAGGAAACAGCGGCGGGTCTGCGCAAACGCGGTATGCAGGTGCGCGTGATGACGGTTGCAGCCGCGAAAGCCGCGGACGGCATCGCTCAAGTGGCGCAGTCCGAACATGTCGATCTGATCGCTATGAGCACGCATGGTCGTGGCGGGATCGGCCGGCTCTTGCTCGGCAGCGTCGCGGATCGCGTTGTGTTGTCGGGTGTTGCCCCGATCCTGCTCGTACGCTCGGCCCGGCACATGGACACCGCTGCTCAGCCGCCCTCATTTAGCCGCATCGTGATCCCGCTGGATGGCTCAACGCATGCCGAGAGCGCGCTTGCGCACGCCAGAGCCTTTGCTGAGTGTGAACGCGCGCATGTGCTTTTGCTGCGCGTTGTGCCACAACTCAGCGGTGACTTGCTCACCGAGCAGCTTGTGCCTATTTTGCCCACGCCTCAAATGCGCCAGTCATCAGACACAATGCCTGCGCTTGCCGAAACTGCCCTTGGGCGCGCGCAGCAGTCGGCGCAGAGCTACTTGCACGCGGTCGCTGAACGGATTGAGGACTGGCAGGTTCCTGTGGAAGCACTCACACAAGTGGGTGATCCGGCTGAAGTGATTTTGGAAACCGCTGCAGCGTTTGAGGCGCAATTGATCGTCATCGCGACACATGGGGTGGGGGGCTTGCAGCGCATGCTGCTCGGCAGCGTCGCGGACAAGCTTGTCCGGCATGCCAGCGCGGCGGTGCTGGTGACTCACTAAGGGGTGTGACATGGCGCAAACTCTTACGCGACATGACTCCGAGCAGTCCACTGCGAGCAGCAGCGCGTTTTTGGAACAACTATTCCCAGCGCCAAGATCGTTCTGCGTTCGGTTTTGGGATGGATCGCAGTTGTGCTGCGCACTGGCGTCGCCGACGGTAACCCTTGTGTTAAATCACCCGGGCGCGCTGCGCCGAATGTTCAAGCCACCCATTGAATTGTCCCTTGGGGAGGCATACATCTTCGGCGACTTTGATATTGACGGCGATGTCTTCGCGGCGGCGCGCGTGTTCAACACGCTGATGTCCCATCCGCTAACGCTTGCCGAAATCACAAATATGGCGCGCGAGTTCATCGCTTTGCCAACAGGTGACCCACCGCAGCCCACACTTCAACGCGCGGCGCGATTGAGCGGCGCGCGACACACGCAAGCGCGCGATCAGTCAGCCATTCAGTACCACTATGACGTGGGCAACGCGTTTTATGCGCTTTGGCTGGATCGGACCATGCAATATTCGTGCGCGTACTTTCCTACCGCAGAATCAGATCTGGACACCGCTCAAGAGCGCAAAATGTCGCATATCTGCCGCAAATTGCGCCTCAAGCGGGGGGACACCCTCCTCGACATTGGCTGCGGCTGGGGCGGTCTGGCGCGTTTTGCAGTTGAGCATTTTGATGCAAATGTCGTCGGTGTGACGCTAAGCCGTCAGCAGTTCGACTACGCGCGCGCTGAAAACGCCCGTTTGGGCATGTCGGAGCGCGTGGACATCAAACTTGCGGACTACCGGAGCCTGCCAGCCGCTACGTTCGACAAGATTGTCAGCGTCGGCATGTTTGAGCACGTCGGCCGGGACCATCTCCCCGAGTATTTTGAACATGCCTATCGCCTGCTGCGCGCGGGCGGCCTCTTTCTAAACCATGGCATCTCGGTGCGGGCAACAGACGCTTATGGCCTGACTGCCCATGGCGCGACTGAATCGCACGCCAAATCGCTTGGGCTACCGCGCGTGAATCTGACACGCCGCCTGGTCGGTGAAGGCACATTCGCACAGCGCTATGTATTTCCGGATGGCGAGGTTGTGCCGGTAAGTGAAGCAAACTTGGTCGCGGAGCAAGCTGGATTCGAAGTTCGTGATGTTGAAAACCTGCGCGAACACTATGCGTTAACGCTGCGCCAATGGGTGAGCCGCCTGGAAGCAGCGCGGACCGAGGCTGTGGCCAGCGTGGGCGAAACAACTTATCGCACCTGGCGCCTGTACATGGCGATCGCAGGGGACGCATTTGAATCGGGCAAGGCCAATCTTAATCAGACGCTGTTTGCAAAACTGGACGAAGGCCGTTGCGGGCTTCCACTTAGCCGAAGCGATCTGTATGCGGTCAATTCGCTAGCTTGAGAAATTACCCCTGAGATGTGGCTATCCTTTACCCACAAATGCGTGACGGGTCGCTGATCCCTTTACGACGATTTTGCCGTGTATTTAGCGATATTTTTACCGGAGAAAGCACCATCTCCCCGCGCTCTGCGCGGGGAGATGGTGCTTTCTCCGGACGAATCTCAGTGAACGCGTGCGCGAAACGCCCATGTCCATATGCTCTAGACAGGCGTAGGCAGCAGACCATCGGACCGTCCGCTATGCACCTTGGAGGTTGGCGTTGACACACCCGTAAAGTCACGGTAGACCAGCGTCCAGGTTGCGGAGGTAAACGCCTGCAGGATGCCTGCGATGATGCACGCGGCCACAACTGCCACGCTGCCGCCGCCCAGCGCCAGCATCACGCCGAGCACCCGTGTCGCGTCGCTTGACGCCGCGGCTGTCAGCATTGCAAACGGGATCACGAAGATTGCCACGATCATGCCGGCCAAGACGCTGACAACGACATTGATCAGAAGCAACACCAGCGCGAGAACGACCATCTCGCCGAGATTCGTACGAAGAAGCTGCCATGACTTGCGCAAAGACGCCAGAATTGTTGCTTCCTCCAGCATGATTGCGCGATCGCCGAGCGTGTTGAGTGCCGATGCGAGAAGGCTGTAGACACTCGAAAGACAAACGAGCGCGCCGGCCGCCAGGATGATAAGCGGCGCGACCGCGACCATTGCGTCACGCGCGCGATCAAGCCCATTTGTCACGTAAAAGGCGAAACTCGCAGCGGCGCCTACGGCAAGGACACCACTAACAACGATCGCCGGTAGCCCGACAAGCAATCGGAGTCCGAACAAACGGCCGAATTTTGCAAAGCCGGCGCGCCAAGCGCTGGAAAATGTCAGGGTGCCCGCTGTTTCTACTGATTGCACCCCTGCAATCAAACCGCCCTGCGCAATGATGCCGACACAATAGACAAAGAGCCCGACGATACCGAGCCCGACCACTAGCGCCAGAATCGCAGCTGGCAGCCAGTCTGGAATCGTTTGCGTCACTACCGGTGCGCCACGCGGCAACCCTGGCCACTGTGTCATGTCCATCGGCATTTGCCAGGGGCGATCGCTCTGCCAATTGCTGCCGGACAGGCCGCCAATGCCGCCGCTTGCCAGAGCGGCGAGCAGGCCCAGCACCCAGAGCGCTTTGTGCTTGCGTGTGATCTCAAAAGCATGTTGGAGAGTGCGGTCGAGCATCATGTCTGCACCTTTAATTCGGCGACGCCGCTTTTTAGCAGCGACGCCGCAATAGTTGTTGCCCAGCGATCGATTGCGTCCCAGTCACGAAAATCGCCGGTCTTGCCGCGCATGGCTTTGATCACCATTCGCTCGCCAAAGCCAAGCGTGTCGAGATCCATCTTGCCGTGAAATACCGTGATATCACGCGGTTGAATTCGATCGGCTACGGACTGCTGGTCGTGCGGAAACCGCCATCCGCCGAGTAGGGTTACAGGATCACCCGCACCGGTTGGGCCGCTCGAAAAGAACCATACCGGCCGGGACACCAGTGCGCCTTCGTTCTGGTGGAGAAACTTGACTGCGCTCTTCATCCAGCTGCCAGCATAGACAGCGCTGCCGAGCACGATTGCGTGATACGTTGTCGGTTCAAAGACTGTTTCGACATCGGCCGCAGTGGCCGTGACGCCAGCGGCGCGCAACGTTTTCCGCAATTCGCTCCGCTATCTCTGCCGTTGCCCCGTATTTGCTGGCATAGGCCACAAGTACGCGCGGTGTTGTAGGTGTTTTATCCATAGGTCTGCCTCACATAGAGATTTGTCGCATCAAGCGTTCCAAACTGGCTAGGGTGGTCAGAGACGCAATCGCTTTGCGACCCATAGCAGCAGTGTGCACTGGCAGGGTCGTGATGGCATCAGTCGCCTGACCGGCCGGCTGTCCAGAATGTTGACGACTGTCCAGCTGACCAGGTGCAAAGCGTCCGAGTGCGCGTAGGCGCGCCCAACATGCCGGTCTATCCTGATGGTGAGGTTTATGTAATTGCACCATGTTCACCAAAATTCTCGTTCCGCTTGATGGATCCCCCGTGGCCGAGGCAGTGTTGCCAATGGTGCGCGATATTGCAGAAAGCAAGCAAGCGCACATTGTGCTGTTTCACAACGCCGAGTCCATCACAATGCACAGTTTTTCGCCCGAAGCAATTGTTAGCATCGATGTCTATGAGATCGAGCGAACCGCCCGCAACGACGCGCTAAACTACCTTGAGCACACAGCTGCGCATCTGCGTGATCGCGGAATTCATGTAACGGTTGATCTGCAGTCGCAACCTTCGGTCGCCGGCGCAATCATTGATGCAGTTGAGCGCCATGGCGCGGATCTCATTGCGATGGCGACGAATGGCCGCGGTGGCCTGGGGCGCGTGCTCCTCGGCAGCACTGCCGATCGCGTCGTACATCTGTCCGCAATACCGGTGCTGCTCGTTCGTCCGGATCAGTCAAAGTACGGCTAATCCGCGCGCGACCACCCACAAAAGGCGGAGCGCCCTGCCACCACCGCACTCAATGCGGCGGTGGCAGGGCGCTCCGCCTTTTGTGGGTGGTCGCTCAGATGAATATCAATTGCGCGCCTTCGGTCATGTCCATGAAATCGGCAGCTGAGACGATGTCAATCACACCGTCCACAAAGTCGGCTTTGGTGAGTTCCATCATGTCGACCGACAGCCTGCACGCATACAGTTTGGCGCCGCCATCGATCAGCATCTGCAAATACTCGCCAATTGGCGGTACGCCGAGGGTGTTCATCTTGTCCTTCATCAGCTTTGTGGCAACTGCCGTCATGCCAGGCAGTGCGCCAACCAGGTTGGGGATGCCGGCATTGTCTGCGCCCTTCACACCCATCATGCGCAGCTTCATGCTTGTATTTCCGAGCGGCGCGATCTGCAAGTGATCCTGCCGCGTCTTTCGGATAATGTCCATGCCCCAAAACGTAAAGAAGATGGTGACATCAATGCCATTGCCGAGCGCGGCCCATCCCATGACGAGCGCAGGGTAGGCCATATCAAGATCTCCCTTTGAGCAGATAAAGGCGATTTTGCGAGTGTCGTTGTCCATGGCTACACGCATCCTTCCGGCTTGCCTAGTCCGGCAATCCGGGCGACTTTTTTGGCGGGACCTTTTGGAAAGAGCGTAAACATCTCTTTGGTGGTAATGCCCGTGCCGGTGGTGATCTGCCGAAGGGTTGGCGATTTTCCATTGCCTGTCGCATTGTTTCGGCAGTACTCGATGACGCGCCAATGCGCCGCCGTGAGCTCGGGCAACCCCTCTTCCCGCGCGATCGCGGCTGCGATGTCTTTTGTCCATTCAGCCGGGATCGTGAGAAACCCTTCGTCGTTGACCTGCACGGTCCAATTTAGATACGTCTTTGTGTTCATCAGGCCATCTCCTTCTGGTGTTTGCCAGTCATGCTCATCTGCACGGGCAGAGGGACAGGCCGGCCTTTGAGTAAAACATTCCAATAGATCCATCGGAAGGCAAGTTTGCCCCAATGATTGATCCTGCTTTCTGCCAACAGCGAGAACGGACCTACACCTGGAAGCGGGTAATGTCCGGGCAGCGGTTCGGTGTCGTAATTAAAGTCAATCAACAAACCTTTGTTGTTGCCGCTCTCGATAAAACAATTTGCATGGCCGTCGAACAGCGGCTTGAGTGCTCCACCGTCGATATAGCTCATGAAATTGTCGACGAAGGTGTCGACCTGGAAGTGCGCAACAGACCCAGCCTTGGAGGCGGGCGTGTTGGCGGCATCTCCCAGCGCAAACACATTCGAGTACTGCACAGATTGCAGCGTGCGGGGATTCACTCGCACGTAGTTGAGCTCATCGCCCAACCCGCTTTTTCCGATGACATCGGCACCCTTGTTAAGCGGCACGCTGATCAGCAAGTCGTAGCCGATTTCACGCTCGTCAAACGACACAATCTTTTTTGCATCAGGATCAACGCGCTCTATCAGGTAGTCGGCTTCGATCTTGATGCCTTTTTCCGCCAAAAGATGCCCCAGAGCCGCCGCAGCTTTGGGTTTTGTGAAGGCACCCGGCAGGGGGGTGGCGTAAATCAGTTCGACCTTGTCCCGCATGTGCTTTTCGCGAAAGAACCAATCTGCCAGCATCAGGAACTCCAGCGGCGCCACCGGGCACTTGATCGGGTTTTCTACGACATTGACAACCATGCGGCCGCCCTGCCAGTTGCGCAGTGTCGCGGCCAAACTTTCCGCGCCATCGCAGCTGTAAAACGTGTGAATAGAGCGACCCCATTCAGGCCCGGCCAGCCCAGGTGTTTCTTCCGGGTGAATGTCGGCGCCGGTCGCCACGATCAGAAAGTCATATGCCAAAACATGCCCGCCGTCGAGGAAGACCCGCGAAGCGTCTGGTTCAATGCGCGTGATGCTGGCTTGGATCAGGTGAACGCCGTTCGGCACAAAGCTGGCCTTTGGCCGCACAACATCTTGACGCTGATAGATGCCAAACGGCATGAACAAATAACCTGGTTGATAGAAATGGAGCGGCTCAGGATCAACAAGCGTTATCTCCCAATCACCGGACAGGCGCCGGTGCAGCTTGTTGGCCGCCATGGTGCCGGCCGTGCCCGCACCCAAAATCAGCAGCTTTTTCATGGTTCATCCTTGAGCAGTGCCACAACGAACACTGCTGGCTTGATGATGCACGGGGTACTCACGTATTATTCATGCGACAGCTTGGAGTTCCCTGTCCACCTAGACAGGTCAGTTGGACAGGGTGCGCCGTGCCGTGAGACGCTACGATCGAATCAGGTGCTCGCGGCAGAATAGCCAACATTTCTGCCTGGCTATGCTGCAGCGAGCTTAGAGGTAAAGCCATGGAACGCATTCTGATAACCTACGACGGCTCGGCTGGCAGCGAAGCGGCTATTTTCGATCTTCTTCGTGCGGGGTTGCCCGCAATTTGCAGTGCCGAAGTGCTCACGATGGCCGATTTCTGGCTTCCCACGCCCTCGCCCGATATGGAGGTGACATCCGTGCGGCCGTTGACACCGGGGATCGAAAAGGCCTACGATCATGCGCGTCGCGCACTTGCGGAGGCGCAGACCATGGCCGAGCATGGCGCGGCGCAGGTTCGCTCGCTGTTTCCACACTGGCGCGTTCATGCACGGTCGCTGGGTTCCGCGCCATCGTGGGGGATTGTTGAACGTGCGCAAGAGTGGCAGCCCGATTTGATCGTGCTGGGATCGCATGGCCGTTCCGCCATCCAGCGCGCCCTGATTGGGAGCGTGGCACAAACAGTGCTGACGCACGTGAATGGCTCCGTCCGCATCGGTCGCACGAGCTCGGCGTTGCAAGGCACATCGATCAAGGTGCTGCTGGCATTCGACGGCTCGATCGGCGCGGAACATGCTCTAAACATGGTGGCAAAGCGCGCATGGCCCGCTGGCACGCAGGTGCGCGTAGCAACCTGCGGCGATGCCTGGTTTGGCACCAGCAGCATCGCTTATTTGCCGGGTGTTGCAGATTGGGTGCGCGCCGCGCATGAGCAGGGCCTCAATCATGAAAAAGAGATGCTGGCATTTGCGAAAAAGAAGCTCGACGCCAGCGGCATCGCCTCGGATGGGGTCATGCTGACGGGTGACCCGAAAGCGCAGCTGCTGAACGAGGCAGAACAATGGGGTGCGGATTGCATCTTTGTGGGAGCCCGCGGACTAAACGCGACACAGCGAATTCTGCTTGGCAGTGTATCGACCGCGATCAGCGCCCGAGCGCACTGCTCTGTGGAAGTGGTTCGGGCGCCAGGCGGCTATGGCAGCGATGACACACATTAGGGATGCTCTCTCAAATCTCGGATGGCCCGGGATTATTGGCATGATCGTGTTCTGGTTTGGAGTGATCTCGATAGTTGTTTGGCTGACGGGGAATGCAAGCCACTGGCTAAAGTCCATCGTCGTGATCAAGACCGTTCATACAGTGGTGTTTTTCGTGCTGAGCGCGCTCCTTGGCGTATTCCTATTTGAAGTCATTGCCAACCGGATCTCGCTGGTTTCGTGGACAGCAGTGACGCTCTTTCTCGCGGAAGGTGTTGTGCTTGCTCTCAACGGCGGGCGCTGCCCGCTGACCACCTATGCTGAGAAGCTGGGTTCCACGCATGGACAAATCACCGACATCTTCCTGCCAAAGTGGTTTGCTGATCAGGTGTTTAAGGTCTATACCGTTCTGTTTATCCTCGGGCTGCTGCTGCTGGCCGTTCGGCTACTCGCAACTGGTTAGACGCGCCTGACTGAGTGACCGGGGCAAATATTGCCGCCACGGACTAATCTTCTAGCAAGGACTTCGACCGAATAGCAACGCAAAGGAGTCGCGCCCGCCAGTTTGACAAGGCGATTTCGTGTCAAATGGCTTTAACGTGAGCCCCAATTCGGCGTAGCGGAGGCTGATTATGAGAAAATTTATCTTCTTTCTTGCCAGGCCAGTTGGACGTGTCTTGCGACTGATCGCCGGATTCGTGATGATCGTCGTCGCGTGGTTCGGATTAACAGGCCTGGCGTTCTATGGTGTTGCCGCGCTCGGCGGCATCATGATGCTCGCGGCGTTTGCTGATGTGTGTTTGTTGGCGCCGTTGGTGGGTCTGTCGGTGAGCGATGAGCTGCTCCGTGAGCAGTCGTCGCGTCGCCAGCACCTGCTGTGACTTACGGGTAGTCCGTAAAAGCACAGGGTTCACAGGCCGCCGCCTGTGAACCCTGTGCTTTTTTGTGGCGCGCGTGCCGGGCTTGACCGCGCTTACCTGGTTGCTGAGGCAATCACCGGGTTGATCAAGATCATATCCGCATGCGACCGCTGCGCAGAGGTCGCAATCGACTCGTTGAGGTTGCCGACCACAATTTCCACGCTGGTTTCGATGCCCGAGAGATGCAGCAGGTCCGACAAATGATGCAGTTCGCAAGCCGCATCCACCAGTTTTGCGCGCATCGCGCCCTTGTTTGCAAGTCGCAGCTCAGAATCGGCCGCGGCCTGCGAAAAATCAGGCTGCAGAACATGCAGTAACGTCAAGTGCGCTTGCAGGTTAATGCCCACATCCCGTGCGACATCCAGCGTCGTGGCCAGATCCTGTGTGAAATCGACGGGCACCAACACGTTGTGTCTCATAATCGTTGACAGTAGCCGGACGCCCGGCACCTGGCACTATGCTCCTGGTTTGGAAGATATCGCCATATGGCCAGTTCGGATTGCGCGAGGTGAACTAGACAGCGCGCTATTGATACACGTTTGCAACGCCGCTAGGCTTTCAAGTGATTCGCCGGCAGGCAACGCACGTCGGATGCATCGCAAAAGACACAGCCCTGCCGCCGGCACACTATCGTGCAACAAAAAGATGGTTTAAATCTGGTGAAATTGCTATATCCCTCGCGCAGCGAGGGGTATAGCAATTTCACCGCTTTACAAACTTGCTTTTTTTGCGCTCGGAGGCAAATCATGGCAAAGGAATTGATTCGCAAAGTTGAAGACCCGGTTGAGCGCGACATCATGTCGTTTCGTGATTCATTTGATCGCATGCTTGACAATGGCTTGTTTGCGCCGTTCAGGCGAATCGGCCGCTGGACCGATGGCTGGACCGAAGACATGCCCGCGATCGACATTGTCGACGACGAAAAACAATATGTGCTGAAGGCTGCGCTCCCAGGCTGGAAGCCTGAAGATGTCGAAATACTCTACGATCGCGGCATCGTCACGCTCAAAGGGGAGTCCAAGCGTGAGGAAGCGACCGACGACAAGCGTTACGTGCGGCGCGAGATCAGCTACAAAACCTTCTCGAGAACGTTGACGCTGCCTGTTGACGTGGTGGTGGAGAAGTCAAATGCCGCTTTCAAAGATGGCGTGCTGACCGTGACATTGCCAAAAACCGAAATAGTCAAGCCGAAGCAGATCAAAGTGACGACTTCTTAGCCATCGCGCATTACACCGCCGCGCATTCAGTCGCCAGACGAATGATATCGCGCGCGGCATCAGGTTTGCCCAGATGCGCCGCACCGGCGCGCATCTGGGCAAATTGTGCCGCGTCGGCGAGCCAGTGGCAAACTTGCTCGAGCGCTTCAACCGGCTCACGAATAACGCGCCCAGCGCCGTATTCGAGGATGTACTCAGCGTTGCCGGTCTCCTGGCCCGGGATCACGTCACTCAAGAGCATCGGCAATCCGCATGCAAGGGATTCGGCCACGGTGAGCCCGCCCGCTTTCGACAGGATGACATCAGAAGCCCGCATCATCATGGGTAAATTGTCAGTAAAGTCATAAACATAGGCCGGGCAATGCCAGTCCGTCGCGCGATAGCGCGCGTACCGTTCCTTGTCGCCGCCGGCCGCGATCGCGAGTTGAATCGGCAACCCTGAGTGATTCAGGATGTGCACGATATCGGGCAAATGCACGGCTCGCACACTGCCTACGGCCAGCACGGTGAACAGATCTTGCCGCCAGCCGAGTTCTGCGCGTAGTTCGAACGGATTGCGATGCTCCTCAGCTATCCTCGGATGCACCGGGATCCCCAACTGCTGGATGCGTTCGCGCGGGATCCCGTGCTCCAGCGCCAGCAGTTTTGCGCTCTCGGTTGGGACCACCATCGCCGTCGTCTTCCGGTTGAACCACAAGCGGTGCAGCGTCGATAAATCGGTCACCACGGTAATGACGGGTATTGCGGGCGGGTGTAGTGCGAAGAAAAACGACAGCGGCGACAAATACAGGGGAAATGTCACGATGATCACGTCTGGTCGCCGCGTGAGCAGGCGCTTGAATGCATCGTAGAGCACCATTGCCGCGCCGCCCTCAATCAAGGCGTTTGGAATCGTTTCTGCTGTGACATCGTAGCCAAGGCGATAGAGGGCTGGCGCTGAACGAACGATGCGGTCGTAATCGGACTGGCCTTCGCGCACCAGCGCGGGCAGGCGCGGGTCGCTGAGCGGATTGGCGATTTCAAAGGTGACGCCGGAGTCGCTGAGCGCAGCCGCAGCGGCGCCGAGCGCATTTGCTGCGCTGCGATGGCCAAAACCGGCATCGGCTGTCAGAATGAGAATATGCGTCATGTGTCGCCTCGCGCGTCTCCCCCCGCACATGATGCCACAGCACACCTAAGCCTGCCTGAACTGGCAGCTTAAGGAGTGGGTGCTGTCACAGCGCACTTGGGCGTGGACTCAGGGCTACACGACACATAATGTTGACCGGCGCTTTTGCGTGCGCGGAATGATCGGTTCAACCGTGATTTCGTTGACGACAGCCTGCACGCCAGGCGCGGCAGCAGCGGCTTCGCCGGCTTCCTCTTTGTCTGCCAGCGTTGGAACTGTGCCGGTCAATGTCACGCGTCGGCCGTCCACGTCGACTCGGATGCGCGAGGCATCCAGCCCGGAATGCTGTTGAAAGTCGACCTTGACAGTCGATTTCACGGAATCCGGCGTGACTGTCGGCGCCACCTCAATCAAGTTCGTCACACCGCGCAACCCTGGCAGCATCGCAACCGCGTGGACGGCGTGCTGCATCGCACTGCGATGGCCAACGGTGCCCTCAAGCGTCAACCAGCCTTCCTCCACGGCCACCTGAATTCGATCCGCCGGCACATAAACATTGAGCGCTAGCGCGCGCAACGCCGTTCTGGCGATATCCGTATCGGTGCATTGATGAAGCTTGGGCGGATTGACACGCAACTCCTCGGCCAGCCCACGCACCCCGGCGCATCGTTTGCAGACGCGTTCGGCAAGAGACTTTTCGAAATAGGTGTCGACGGTTCCGGACAGGGTGACGATGCCGTCATGCACCGCAATGCCAATGTCACGGGCGTTCAGCAGGGGTTCATAGCTGAGCGCTTCGAGCACATCCTGGTGGAGTTTGCGATCGTTTGTCATTTTTCTTCCTCACCGGCACGCGCCAGAATTACTTGCGGGCTTTGAAGTGGATCTCCCGGTATGCGGAGATGCTTAAACCAGCCTATCGCGGGCCACACCCCCGCAACCCCTGCGATCGTTTAGCGAGGCCCTGGCCGGTTGCATAGCTGCGCCCATCCTGGACACTTGACCAGGTACGGCCCGGTCAAGCCAGTGGCGACACCGTGGACCTCCCCTCGTACACATTAACGTATGTCAGAAATCGAATATGCAACGATCAATGGAAACGAAGCGGCTGCCCGCGTGGCATACAAGACCAACGAAGTGATCGCAATTTATCCGATCACGCCCTCCTCCCCGATGAGCGAACTTGCTGATCAATGGCACGTTAGCGCCGGGGCGAATATCTGGGGTTCGGTGCCGCTGGTTCAGGAAATGCAATCTGAAGGCGGCGCCGCCGGCGCGATTCACGGCGTCATTGCAGGCGGGCGCATTCTCAACCACGTTCACCTCCAGCCAGGGCCTGCTGCTCATGATTCCCAACATGTTCAAGATCGCTGGAGAGCTGACCAGCACGGTCTTCCACGTGGCCGCGCGCAGCATCGCGACCAGCAGTTTGTCCATTTTTGGCGATCACAGTGACGTCATGGCCGCGCGCGCGACGGGCTGGGCGATGCTGTTTGCCAACTCCGTGCAGGAGGCGATGGATTTCGCGCTGATCGCACAGGCCGCGACCTTGCGCTGCGCGGGTGCCATTCCTGCATATTTTTGACGGCTTCCGCACCTCCCACGAGGTCAACAAGATCGCAGCGTGCTGCTCAGATCGTACAGATCCGCGCGATGATCGACGACACCCTGGTGCGCGCGCACCGTCTGCGCGCGCTTTCGCCGGACGACCCGTTTATCCGCGGCACCGCGCAAAACCCGGACACATTCTTTCAGGCGCGTGAAGCGGTCAACCGGCACTATGCTCGACATGCCGGAGATCGTGCAGCGACAGCATGGCGGATTTGCCGCGATGACCGGGCGCAGCTATGAACTTTTTGAATATGCCGGCGCGCCGGATGCCGAGCGGGTGATCGTCATCATGGGGTCTGCCGCGGAAACCGTCGAGGCGACGGTCGGCCGCACTCGTCCAGCGCGGCGAGAAGGTCGGCGTGCTAAAAGTTCGACTGTTCCGCCCGTTTTCATCCGCGCATTTGTCGCGGCGTTGCCCGACACTGTGCAAGTGCCATCGCGTGCTCGACCGCACAAAAGAGCCCGGCGCGATTGGCGAGCCGCTGTATCAGGATGTGGTCACCGCGTTGTCCGAAGCTTGGGTGGAGCACGCCGAAAATCTGGCGCTGCCGCGGGTCATCGGCGGCCGCTACGGGCTGTCATCGAAGGAGTTCACGCCCGCCATGGCCAAGAGCGTGTTCGATGCGCTCGCGGCCGCCAGCCTAAGAATCACTTTACCGTCGGCATCACGGACGATGTCACCCATACCAGCTTGACGGTGGATGCAGGGCTTTGAGCTGGAAACCGACGACACCGTGCGCGCCATGTTCTGGGGGCTTGGGCTCAGACGGCACAGTCGGCGCCAACAAGAACTCGATCAAAATCATCGGTGAAGAAACGCCGCTCCATGCGCAAGGCTATTTTGTCTATGACTCGAAGAAGGCGGGTGCGCGCACGATCTCGCATCTGCGCTTCGGTCCGCGCCCGATTCATGCGCCGTATCTGATTCAATCCGCCACGTTTATCGCCGTTCATCAGTTTGATTTTCTTGAGCGCTACGACGTGCTGGAAAATGCCGCCCACGGCGCCACGCTGCTGCTGAACTGCCCTTATCCGGAGGCGGAGGCGTGGGCGCATCTGCCGCGCGCTATTCAAGAGGGAATCCTCGCAAACGGGCTGCGTGTCTATGTCATTGACGGTGATGCGTCGCGCGCGCGTCCGGCATGGCCAATCGCGTCAATACCGTGATGCAAACTTGCTTTTTTGCGCTGAGCGGCGTGCTGCCGCAAGCCGAGGCATTGAGCAGATCAAAGAGGCCATTCAGAAGACCTATGGAAAACGCGGCGAGGCTGTTGGTGCGACAGAATTTCGCTGCGGTCGATGCTGCGCTTGCACAAATGCATGCGCTTCGGGTGCCCAGTCGCCGAATCAGCCACGATGGATCGGCGGCCGCACGCGCGCCAACGGTGCGCAACCAGGCGCCTGTCATTTGTGCAGCCATGTGACGGCCGCGATGATCGCAGGCAAAGGCGATCTGCTGCCGGTCAGCGCGATTCCGATCGATGGCACATATCCAAGCGCCAACAGCGCAATGGGAAAAGCGCAACCTGGCGGACGATGTGCCGGTTTGGGACAGCGATCTGTGCGTGCAATGCGGCAAATGCGTGCTGGTGTGCCCGCATGCGGTGATCCGCGGCAAGGTCTATGACACCGGCTGAACTGGATGGCGCCCCGCGGCATTTCAAGCACGCTGACGCGCGCTGGAAGGAATTGCCCGGCATGGAATATACGCTTGCAGGTTGCCGTGGAGGACTGCACGGGCTGCACGTTGTGCGTTGAAGCGTGCCCGGTCAAAGACAAGAGCAACAGCCAGCCGCAAGGCGATCAACATGGCGCCAATTGGGCCGCTGCGCGAGGCCGAGCGCGGCAACTGGGCGTTCTTCCAAACCCTGCCGGACACGCCGCTACATGATCGTGCCAAAACCGAGCGCAACTTGCCGTTTAAAACGTCAAGAATATCCAGCTGTTGCGGCCGCTGTTTGAATTCTCAGGCGCTTGCGCCGGCTGTGGCGAGACGCCCTATCTAAAGCTGCTCAGCCAGCTGTTTGGCGACCGCGCGATCATCGCCAACGCCACCGGGATGTTCGAGCATCTATGGCGGCAACCTGCCGACCACGCCCTGGGCCGTCAACACGCATGGGCGCGGTCCGGCCTGGAGCAATTCGCTCTTTGAAGACAACGCCGAGTTTGGGTTGGGTATGCGCCTGTCGCATGGACATGCAGGCTGACTATGCGCGCCGGCTGGTTTCGCGAATTGCGCGACATCGATCGGCGCCGCACGGGCCGACGCGCTGCTTGCAGCGCTGAGCAATGACCGACAGCGCGGCATCGCCGAGCAGCGCGACGCGCGTGGCCGAACTAAAACGCACGCTACAGATCCTGCCTGCGAACGCGCGCACGCTTGATCTCCTGTCGCTCGCCGATGTGCTGGTGGATCGCTCGATGTGGATTGTCGGTGGCGACGGCTGGGCCTATGACATTGGTTTTGGTGGTCTGGATCACGTGCTTGCGAGCGGGCGCAATGTCAACGTGCTGGTGCTAGACACCGAGGTGTATTCCAACACGGGCGGACAATCGTCAAAAGCGACGCCGCTGGGCGCCGTCGCGAAATTCGCCGCCTCTGGCAAGACGACGCCAAAGAAAGATCTCGGCCTGCTTGCAATGGCGTATGGCGATGTCTATGTGGCGCAGATCGCGATGGGCGCCAGCGATAGCCAGACCGTGCGCGCCTTTCTGGAAGCCGAAGCCTATCCCGGCCCGTCGTTGATCATTGCCTATAGCCACTGCATCGCGCACGGCATCGATATGACGAAAGGCATGCATCAGCAAAAACTCGCAGTGGACTGCGGATACTGGCCGCTGTATCGCCAAAACCCGGCTCTGCGCGCACTTGGCAAGAATCCGATGCAATTGGATTCGCATGCGCCGCGCATTCCATTCAAAGACTACGCCGGCACCGAGGCGCGCTATCGCGTGCTGGAGCAGACAGACCCGATTGCATCAGAGGCATTTATGGCTGAAGCACAGCGCCAGATAAACGCGCGCTGGAAGACGCTGGAGGCGATGGCGGCATGATTGACCTTACAACAACTTACCTGGGACTCAACCTTGCGCATCCGGTGGTGCCATCGGCGTCGCCGTTGTCGCGCAGTCTGGACGGCATAAAGCGGCTTGAAGACGCCGGCGCGCCCGCAGTGGTCATGTACTCGCTCTTTGAGGAAGAGATCGAGCGCGATCAGCGCGCCATTGCGCATCTCACTGCACAGGGTGATGAAGCGCATGCCGAGGCGCTGAGTTACTTTCCAGCCCTGTGCCGGTCGTGATCCGTCTGATCACTATCTGGAACTGGTCCAGGCTGCGAAATCCGCCACGCGCATACCGATCATCGGCAGCCTGAACGGAACAACCCCGGGCGGATGGATCGATTACGCGCGCAAGATCGAGCAGGCGGGCGCGGATGCGCTTGAACTCAACATCTATCTGATTCCAACCGATGCGGTCGTCACCGGCGCCTATGTGGAATCCCGCTATATCGAGATGCTCACCAGCGTGTGCAAGGAAGTGACGATCCCGGTTGCCATCAAACTCAGTCCGTATTTCAGCGCAATGGCCAATATGGCGCAGAGGCTGACCGAGGCCGGCGCGCGCGGACTTGTGCTCTTTAACAGGTTTTATCAACCCGATATCGATCTCGAACAACTGAGCGTGCTGCCCAATGTGGTGTTAAGCACCTCAGACGAGTTGCGCTTGCCGCTGCGCTGGATCGCAATTCTCTATGATCGCGTGCGGGCCGATTTTGCGATCACTGGCGGCGTGCACACGCACCTCGACGTGCTCAAGGCCCTGATGTCCGGCGCAAATGTTGCGATGACGACCTCGGAACTCCTGCAAAATGGCCCGCGGCGAATACAGGAGATCGTTAATGCCATGCACGCATGGATGGAGGCGCACGAGTACGCCTCGGTGCGGCAGATGATCGGAAGCATGAGCCAGCGCAATGTCGCACTGCCCCAGGCCTATGTGCGCGCAAATTACATGCGCGTGCTTGATTCCTGGCGCGGACCGGATGCCTGGGAGGAGCGGGCTGGCGCTGTGATTTACGACGCCGTTCTTGACGACGATGATGTGTGACGTTAGCCAAATGCCGGCCAAAAGTGAGCCGCTCGATGGTTCTGGCGGTTCGAAACCCAGTCAATATTTTTGGCCACGCGTTTTTTGGCAACGCGCACGTGGAGGACATGATGAACAAGATAGCCTTTGACAAGATCCGTGCCTTGCGTTCGAGCGAAAGTGAGCCGTGTGTAACGCTGCTGATGTCAAGACAGCCGGGTGCGGATGGTCCGTTTCAAGATGCGAGTGTCGTCAGGAAATTAATGCGCGACACTGAACGAAGCCTTGAGAAGATGCGCGTGCCGGCGGATGTCATTCAGCGCATGGTCGCTACTGTCTGGCAGGTGTTTGATCAGGATAACCGACAGTTAAAAAATCCGTATCCCGGCCTGGCAATCTTGCTTGGCCCAAAATCGCACCACTTGTTTCACACACCGTTCACTCTGCCGGATGTCGCGGTCTGCGGCTGGCACTTCTACATCAAACCGCTGTTGCCGATGCTGACAAGCGTTCAGCGCGTCGCTGTGCTGGTGCTTGATCAGCACCATACGCGCCTGGTAATGCTTGATGGCGCCGATCCAATTGCGTGCCATGAGCTCGGGTTCCCAGCGCCGGCTGAGGAAGGGCTTGAACAAGCGCGCCATGCGGGCCGGGCGGGGCACCGGAGCCGTGGCGCCGCCGTGGCAGGCATACACGGTTTGGGGGACATCGACAAAGATGCGCTGCTGCTAAAGCGTTGGCGGCATGTCGATGCCGGGGTAAATGATGCGTTGGAAGCGCTGAAGTGTCCCCTGGTGCTCGCCGGTGTTACCTACGAAACCGCGCTGTATCGCTCCATCAACACCTATCCCGTTCTGGTGGAAAGCGCGCTGGGAGGTGTCGTTGCGCGCGGTTCGGCCGTCACACTGGCGCGTGCCGCGCTACAGGCGGCAGAAACGGTTCTGGCGGCTCCAGAGATACATGCGCGCGAGCGGTTTGATGCGCTGCGCACGACGGCTCGCGCATCCGTCTCAACCCCCGCAATCGTCCGTGCTGCTTATCAGGGCAAGGTAGACACGTTGTTCTTGTCGCGAAGCTTGGACACCTGGGGACGTTTTGACAGCCTCAAGCTGACCGTCAATCGCGACGAAACGCAGGATTCCGGCGGCGAAAGCATGCACAGCCTTGCTGCCGAACATACGCTGCTTCATAGCGGTAATGTATTTGTGCTGGATGCCGATCGCATGCCGAATAATGCCGTGATGGCGGCGGTTCTGCGCCAATAGCGCTCATCGCGTGTTGTGAGGCAATGTAAATGCCAAAACTCAGTTCAACCCAGTTGCGAAGACGCATCGACCCGGCTCAGCTCGGCATTGAGACAACCGAGAGCCTGCAACCGCTCGAAGGCATCATCGGTCAGCCGCGTGCCGTTGCCGCGCTTGAATTTGGGCTGGGCATGGATGCCATGGGCTACAACATCTATGTCGCCGGCGAGCCGGGTATCGGCAAGATGACTGCAGTGCGTAGTTTTCTCGAGGCGGTGGCGGTAACGCAACCTGTGCCGATGGCGTGGTGTTTTGTCCACAATTTTGATGATCCGTATCAACCACGCGCTATTCAACTTGCTGTCGGACGCGGGCGCGCCTTTGCGCACGATGTAGACCGCATGATCGAACGATTTCGCCGTGAAATACCGCGCGCATTCGAGTCGGACGAGTATCAGAACAAACGCGGCGAAATCGGCTCGGAATATGACACCGTGCGCAACCGCCTGCTCGGCGATCTGCGATTGAAGGCGCATGAAGCCGGCGTTGCAGTGCAAATGACGCCCTATGGACTGGTCACGCTGCCGTTGATAGACGGCGAACCTGTGCCTGAGCAAAAGTTTGTGACTTTGCCCGAGGATGTGCGTGACGCGCTGCGCAAACGCAATGAAGATTTTCAATCGCATATTCGAGAATCGCTCAAGGCGTCGCGCGCAGCGGAACTTGACGCCGCCGCAAAACAAACCGCCCTTGATCAGCAAGTTGTTGCGTATGTCATCTCGGAGTCGATCAAAGAATTGATCGAAAGCTATGCCGATTTGCCCGATGTTGTCGACTATCTGCGGCAGGTCGCCAAGGTGATCCCGGATGACATGGCGCTCTTTCGTGGCGAGGAGGATGAGCGCACCGACGCCCGGGAAGCGATGCTGGGCCGCAATGGCGGCGCGGGTGGTTTGCGCAAGTACCGCGTGAACGTTCTGGTTGACTCCGACAGCGACGTGCGCGGCGCGCAGGTTGTCGTTGAGTTGAACCCGACCTATAACAATCTGTTTGGCCGAATCGAACGCGATGCGCTCTTTGGCGCGCTACATACCGACTTTACATTAATCAAAGCAGGCGCGCTGCATCGGGCGAATGGCGGTTACCTGGTGCTGCCGATAGAAGACGTGCTGCGCAGTCCGTTTAGCTGGGAAAGCCTAAAGCGCGCGCTGCGCACCCGGCAGATCCAGATTGAAGATGTCATGGAGCAATATGGCTATTACGCCACCCGCGGGCTAAAGCCACAGCCGATTCCACTCAGCATAAAAATCGTGTTGATCGGCAGCCCGCAACTCTTTGAGGCGCTGGCCGATTTGGATGCTGACTTCAATGAGCAGTTCAAAGTCAAGGCCGCATTTGACGCCACGATGGCGTTGGATGCGGATACGATTCAAAAGTTTTTGCAGTTTGTGCGCACGGTATGCCAGAAGGAATCGTTGCGGCATGTCGATCAGGAGGCCGCCGCCTTGATGATAGAAGCTGCAATACGGCTGGCAGAAGATGGCTGCAAGGTGTCAACGCACTTTGGCATGATTGCCGACACGATCCGCGAGGCGAACTACTGGGCTGAGCACGATGTGGCGCCAACCATCGGCGCCAAGCACGTGCGCCAGGCACTGGACCAACGCGTCTATCGCGGCGATCTCATGCGCGCGCGCCTGCAAAGCCTGATCGCGCGCGGTACACTGCTCATCGACACAAAAGGCAGCGCGGTGGGCCAGATTAACGGTCTTGCGGTCGTCGGTATGGGGGATCAAGCATTCGGCCGGCCAGTGCGCATCACCGCCAGCGTGGAACCCGGCAAAGCCGGTATCGTCGATATCGAGCGTGAAAGTGCGTTGAGCGGACCGATTCACAGCAAAGGGGTATTGATCCTAAGCGGATACCTCGCCTATCGCTACGGAAGCGACATGCCAATTGCGCTGTCGGCGCGCCTTGTCTTTGAGCAAAGTTACTCAGGCATCGACGGCGACAGCGCATCTTCGGCAGAGTTGTATGCACTGTTGTCGGCGTTGGCAGGACTGCCGCTGCGGCAGGACATTGCGGTCACTGGCTCGGTCAACCAGCACGGTGGTTTGCAGGCAATCGGCGGGGTTAACCAAAAGATCGAAGGGTTTTTTGATGTGTGCAATGCTGTAGGCCTGACGGGGCAACAAGGCGTGCTCGTCCCTGCAAGCAATGAACAAAACCTGATGCTGCGGGAAGACGTGGTACAGGCGGTCGCTGAAGGGCGATTCCATGTCTGGACGGCGAAAACCATCGACGAGGGCATTGCGCTGCTAACAGGGATTGACGCCGGTAGCCGCGACCTGCATGGATCCTTCTCACTGCATACTGTCAACGGCAAAGTTGAACGCCGGCTGGCCCAGTTAACCCGCAATCTCGCGAAACTGCAATCGGGGAAATCCCGCTATCGCGCTGAGCCGACACCATAGGGCTGATAGGCTGCCTCGGCGACCTGCTGTTGCGCGGCGTGCGGGCGCACCAAAATCACCGGCATCGGGGCCTGACGCACGACCAGGCTGGCAATGCTGCCAAGAAAGAAACGTCGCACCCCGCTGAGACCATGTGTCGCCATCACGATCGCATCCGCCCGGATGCGTACCGCCGCACTGCAGATTGACGAGGAGACTGCGCCATCGTCGGTCAGGTCATCATACTGAGCTTGCTCAATCAACGTTGTGACGCCGCAAAAACTTGCGGCCTTGATGCGTTTTGCGATTGACGTCAAATAGTAACTTCGGCGCGCATAATCTTGTTCGGCCGACACGGTGTCATAGTTTTCGACTTCTTGCATCATGGCAATCGAGGGCGCGCCAGACACTTGCATCAACACCAGGCTGCTGCCGCGTTTGTCGGCGAGGTTGATTGCATGCGGCAAGACGTTCTCCGCCCAGAGCGAGCCATCCAGGGGTACGAGTATTTTTCTAAACATGGCATCCACATGCGCACCCGAGCCGCTGTCCCGATTTGCTTTGCGAGTAGGCATCGTCGCGCAGTACTTACGTTAGCGGTTTGTGCGGGACTGTCAACGCTGGCTGGGTTAGGCTCGCTCGGCCAGATGACCAGGGCGCTGCTTACGCTATGAACACTGCTACCGGCGGACTGATCACCTGGTCGAAGCGAGAGCCGCGCGCCCGGGCTACCCTTAAGACCAAAAGCCCCTGGTGAAAGGAGTGCGCGATGAAATCATGTCTTGATTCAAAGCAACCGGTGCTGGATTGGTTGTTGGCGCCTGACCCTGACAATCCTGCGATTCGTTATCTTGCGCTGCGTGATCTGCTAAACCTCCCGGACCAAGACAGCACGGTTCGCAAGGCGCGACGACAGATCATGCGATCGGGGCCAGTTCCTGTGATTTTGGATGCTCAACAGAGCGATGGGCACTGGGGTAACGCCAGCCGCGAGCACTGGCCCACGATGCAGGATACGCCCTGGCAAATTTGTCTGTTGTCCGAGCTAGGCGCGGATCCGCGCGACGGTCGAGTGCGCGCCGGCTGCCGCTTCTTCCTGGATCATTTCCTGGTAGACGGCGGTGGGGTGGGGATGACACAGGCACCCTCTCCAAGCAAAGTTGTGCACTGTCACAATGCCAATGCCGTGCGCGCGCTGCTGTTACTCGGCTTTCAAGCCGACCCCCGCGTGCGTGCGGCGCTTGCGTGGCAAGAGGCGGCGATTGTAGGCGCGGCCGACGTAACGTTCTACAAATCGGGCACCGCGGGTCCTGGCTTTGCCTGTTCCTACAATGCCGGATTGCCCTGTGCATGGGGAGCCGTCAAAGCGCTGCGGATGTTGACAGTTTTACCAACCGCCATGCGCACGCGCCGGACACGTGCCGCGATCGAACAGAGCGCAACGTTTCTTTTGAGCCACAATCTCGCGAAAGCCGACTATCCGCATGCGCGCCAGGTGAGCGGTAACTGGCTTAAGTTCGGATTTCCACTGACATTTACCTCTGACATTCTTGAGGTGTTGTTAACACTGGCCGAGGCAGGGCATGGACATGACGCGCGTCTGGACGACGCCTATGACTATGTCACATCCAAACAGGACGCGCTCGGTCGTTGGAAGCTTGAGCGCAGTCTCGCCGGAAAAGGCCTGGTCAACATAGAGACGCCGGGGAAACCCAGCAAATGGCTAACCTTGCGCGCCCTGCGAGCGTTACGCGCGCGCGATTGACGCCGGCTGGCTATGCGCCGCCCAGACACCTGGCAGATGCGCCCGCGCGCAGCAGGCACTAGCCTCATTGCACCGTCTGCAAGTGTCTGTTTATTTGTAAATGCTGGCGCCGGAGCGCGCTATGCGGACTTGCGGTCGGATGGAGGAGTCATGAAATTGCGTTTTGCGGTCATGGCGTTGATTGCAGTGCTTTTTTCGACACTCGCGTTTGGCGCAAGCGATGCGCGCGCGCTTGAATTTCGCAATGGCGATGTCATTGTGATTGGGGCTGGCGAAGTGATCGATGACGATGTCTACGTTTCAGCGACGTCGTTTACCCTTGATGGAACTGTGAAGGGTGATCTGATCGTGTTCGCGCGCACGGTTCAGATCAACGGCATCGTTGAAGGCGACTTGGCTGGCGCCGCGCAGTCTGTGACGATTAACGGCGTTGTGAAAGATGATGTCCGCATCGCAGGTGCTGTCATCACGTTGGCGGCAGCGGCCCAAATTGGCGACGATGTGCTTGCAACAGGCGGATCGATCGAAACGCAATCAGGCAGCATGATCACGGGCGAACTCAACGCAGCGAGTTCGCAGGCGCTGCTGGCTGGCGATGTCAACAGCATCGTGCGTTACGGCGGCTCAAATCTGAGTTTGCGCGGGCGGATGGGTAGCGATGTCTACGTCAACCTCGCGGGTGCAGGCCCAGAGGGTGGCTTTCAGCCCTGGATGTTGCAGTCTTCGATGCCCGGTATGCCAGCATGGCCAGTGGTTCCTGCAGGTCTCACATTTGGCGAGCAGGCACGCATCGCAGGGGAATTTGAATATAGCAGTCAATATGCAGTGGCCGTACCACCCGGTGTCACAGAAAATCCTAGGTTTGTCCAACTGCCAGTGGATCAAACTGCACCTGCGACATCCAGTGCAGCCGCGTCAGTTACCCTGACATCGTGGCTGCTCGATCAATTGCGCGCGTTTGTCACGCTGATTGTGATCGGGTTCATCGTGATTGGGCTTGCGCCGCGCTTCATGCCGCGTGCCGCACAGTTGCTTGCATCGAAACCGCTGCCCAGTCTGGGTTGGGGCTTCGCCCTGTCAATTCTGGTGCCGGTCGGCGCGTTTGTGCTGTTCATCGTCGGCATCGGCATCGCAGTTGCATTTGGCGCGGTCACCCTTGGGGATCTGGGTGGCTCGATTGTCATCGCGCTGCTGGCGTCGATTTTCAGTGCGCTTGTTGCATTTGGGTTGCTTGCAACCTATGCGACCCAACTGATTGTTGCCTATTGGCTAGGCCGGTGGCTCGTGGACAAGCTGTTCCCAGCTCAGACGCAGCCGCAGTATGTCGCGCTACTGGTGGGTCTGGCGCCAACAGTGCTGTTGGTTGGCATCCCAACGGTGGGATGGTTGCTTTGGCTTGCAGCCACATGGGTCGGGTTGGGTACGTTGTGGCTGATGTGGCGCGATCGCGGTGACGGTGCGACGGTGCCGAATCGTGCGCAGGCGCGACCCAGCATGTCCGCCGCTGCCTCAAATCAGGTGCCGGTATGAATACGTCGATGTCCGAACTCAGGCATATTCCATTGGCACGCGGGTTGCTCGTGGCGTGCTTGTTGCTGCTTGCGCTGGGTGCGTTGCCCGCTGGGTGGGGCCTGATGATGCAGCCGGATGGAAGCAGCCTGGGGATGTCCGTAAATCTGCTCGCTGGCTCAGTTTTCAACGACTTCACCGTGCCTGGGCTGGTGCTGTTTGCATTCTTCGGAGTCGGATCGCTGTTTGCGCTCGGTGGATTGCTATTTTGGTCCAGCGGTGCTCCTTCACCCAGCCAACCCGCGCTGCGACTAAAAGAAAATTGGCCGGCAGCATTGGCAGCGCTGCTAGGTCTGGGTCAAATGATTTGGATTGTGGTCCAGATCATCGTGATACGCACGTTCTCGATCCTGCAACCGACCCTGTTCATCGTGGGTGCTGCGATTTTGTTTCTGGCGTTGCGTGTGGCGTTTGCGCCGAATACGAAAAAGCATTCTGGAAGCTAACCATGTCGGCACAGATCACAGACGGCGCGATCTAGCGCTTGAATGGGCGAATCAGTTGCGCGCGCCCATCAAACGCGTTATTTCATACGAAAACGCTGCGCATTCGGTTGCGTATGAACAGATCGAGGCGTTACATCGACTTATGCTGGATGTCATCGTGCGGGAAACCTACGTCGGCGGCCAATAACTACTGCGCTAAACCTGCTGTAGCATCGCATCAGTCGCGCGATTGGCATCGGCGGCGCTAATTGATTGCAGGCATTTTCATCTGACGGGTTAGGAGCACTATGAATGACAAAAGTTCACTCGCGCGCTTGCGTGACGAACAAAACAGTGCAGCGCTCTATCGCTCAATCGCAGATGTGGAGAGCGATCCGCATCTGGCGACAGTTTATAGACGCATGGCGCAGGTCGAACAACGCCATGCTGACAAGCTCATCGCAGCGCTCGGTGCCAGCGGCGTCTCAATATCTCCGTTTCGACCCTCGTTTCGGACACGGGCGCTCGGATTTGCGGCCAGGCGCTTGGGCGTTGCCGCGGTGTTGCCGAGCATCTCCACGCTTGAGCAACTGGCTACCCATGATTCGGTTAGCACGGGTGATTCAACCGTTGCCTCGGAAGAGCAAGCCCATGTGCGCTTGCTGAAGGTGCTTACACAGGGTCGAGGCATGTCGGGTGGGGCGCTGGCTCAGATTGAAGGCCGTCATCGCAGCGCGGGCGGAAACGCGCTGCGGGCCGCTGTGCTTGGCGCGAACGATGGACTCGTCTCAAACTTGAGTCTGGTGATGGGCGTTGCCGGCGCTGAACTGGCCGGCAACGCCATCCTGGTGACAGGCCTGGCCGGACTGCTGGCTGGCGCGGCCTCGATGGCGCTGGGTGAGTGGCTGTCCGTGCAGAGCTCGCGTGAATTGACGCAGCGGCAAATCGCCATTGAAGCGGCCGAACTTGCGCAGAACCCCGCTGAAGAAGCGGAGGAACTCGCGCTAATCTATCAGGCGCGCGGGCTGGACGAGGCAAGTGCGCGTGCGGCTGCCGCGCAGATGCTCAGCCGGGAAGGCAATGCGCTCGAAGCGTTGACTCGCGAAGAACTGGGGCTTGATCCGGAGTCGCTTGGCGGTTCCGCCTGGGAAGCCGCCATCACGTCTTTTGTGCTGTTCGGGGTTGGCGCGGTTATTCCAGTCATTCCCTTTGCACTCATGTCGGGAACAAATGCGGTAGTGCTCAGCCTGGTACTGAGTGCGTTCGGTCTGTTCGCGATCGGCGCGGGGATTACGTTGTTTACCGGCCGCGGCGTGCTGTTCAGCGGAACGCGGCAGGTTGTATTTGGTTTGATCGCGGCCGCGATAACGTTTGGTGTTGGCCGCTTAATCGGCGTCAGTCTTGCTTAGGGGCAGACAGCGTCGCACGCAAAAAGACGGCCTCTCGATTTGAGAGGCCGTCTATCTATTCTTCCGCGAAGGCTGTTTGCCTAGGGCCTAGCTACTGTAGCGTCGGTTTGAGCGGAGGAGTCGCTTCTTTGGTTGCCGTGTCGACAGTGTCTGTGTGCCAGGGCACCCCGAGCCACTTGAGCAGGAAGTAGTCGGCACCGATGTAGCCAGCTACTTTCCAGGCCAGGATCAGCAGCACCGCGAGCACCAGAAGCAACCCGTTGCTGCTTGCCGTGCCTGCCATGATGAAGTTCCAGTTCATGAACGCACCGAAGAAGGCGGCGACGCCGACAAATGCGCCAATGATGAGTGCAATGCCGATGAGCAGCTCGCCATATGCGACTAGCTTGCCAAAAACGTTATACCAGCCGTTCTGAAGCATAAAGCCGATAAAGTCGCGATACCAATCAAAGGTGATCGGCGGGCGGCCAGCCTCAGGAATTTTGACCGCATTGGTCCAAAACCCTTTGATCGCGGCGCCGGTTGTGACCCAGGCCGGATCACTGATCTTGTGCAAGGCCGCGTCGATCCACTGCACGCCAAGCCAGACACGGAGAACGAGCCAAATCCAGCTTGCACGCTTATCCGAGAACAAGAAACGGGCGAATGTGGGATCCTGAACGAGGTGATCGTTCCGGGTGGTTGGGTAAGAAATACGAGTCATTTTGAGCACCTCCGAATAAAATGTGGTGATTAACCACTGCGCACAAGATAACGGAAGTGCCGATGCAAAACACTCGCAGAACGGACATTCAGCACTTAGCCAACTGGCCAGGTTCAGGTCAAGGGGCGCCGCCGACGGGAAGATGTTCCGGTTCCGCGGAAATCCGGACGCTTCCAAAATAGCTGTCGGCAGATGGCTGTAGCAGCACCCACAGCCCGTAAGCGCCAATGCAGGTGCCGATTGGCACATTTAACAGGCTAAATAGCGCAACGACTACGCTGAACCCACGACTCCACGGTTTGGCGGTTAACAACCCGAATCCAGCGATGATGCCGGGGAGGCTCAGTGCCTGCAAAAATATGGCCGTTAACACGCCAATTATGAGCAGGATGCTGCTGGCCGTGTCGTCGTTGGATGCAAAGCCAATGCCGGCGAACAGCAAAAACAAAAAGATGCCGGTCATGCTGAGGAGGGCATGCGCGCCAACAAAAAGCCATCCCAATAACAATACATGTTGACGGAAGAGGCGTTCCTCATTGAAGTTTGTCATATGCTGCCTCGCCTGGCGCTATTTTGACGCGCGCGGGGTACACGCGCACTGGACACATGTTCAGGCTGACGTGTGTTAGCGTGCAGATATGCGCTCGCTTGATGTGGCTACCCTACGCTCGGATTTTCCGATATTGCATACGCGCGATCTTGACCGGCCACTGGTGTTTCTTGACAGCGCAGCATCGTCACAAAAACCCGCGCAGGTGCTGCGTGCGATGGACAACATCTATCGTGAGAGTTACGCGAATGTTCACCGCGGCCTGTATCCGTTGAGCGCGCGTGCCACAGCGCTCTACGATGCGGCCCGCGCCAGTGTCGCGCGCTTTATCAACGCGGCGGCGCCAGAAGAAATCGTATTCACGCGCAATGCGACCGAGGCGCTCAACCTGCTGGCGCATAGCTATGCGCGCAGTGTCCTGCAGCCTGGCGACGAGATTGTGCTGACGGAGATGGAGCACCACGCAAACTTTGTGCCATGGTGGGTTTTGGCCCAGGAGCGCGGCATCGTGTTGCGCTATATCCCAATTTCGGAAGATGGGCAGCTTAATCTTGAGCAACTTGACGCTATCCTAACCAAACGGACCAAGATCGTGAGCGTAGCGCACGTCTCAAATGTGCTTGGCACCATAAACGATGTCGCGCGTCTGACTGCCGCCGCACACGCGGTTGGGGCGGTCATGATCGTTGACGCAAGCCAGTCTGTTCCGCATATGCCCGTGGACGTGCGTGATATCGGCTGCGACTTTCTCATGTTTTCCGGGCACAAGATGCTTGGCCCAACTGGCATCGGCGTGTTGTATGGCCGGCGCGATCTGTTGGACGCGATGCCGCCCTTTATGACAGGTGGCGACATGGTGCTGGAAGTCCGGCTCGAAAGCATACGCTGGAACGATGTGCCGCTCAAGTTTGAGGCGGGAACTCCGGCCTTTGTGGAAGCGATCGGGCTCGCCGCGGCCATCGACTATCTTGAGGGCCTCGGCATGGCCAATGTTCGACAACACGAGATCGAAATGACGCGCTACGCGCTGCAGCGCTTGACCGATTTTCCCGGCCTTGCGCTGCTCGGACCGCAAGATGCGACGTTGCGCGGCGGGGTCACGTCGTTTCGTCTTTCGACCCTGCACCCGCACGATCTTGCCGATTTTCTTGGCGAGCAGAATGTCGCCGTGCGCGCCGGCTATCACTGCGCGCAGCCGATCCATACGCGCTTTGGCGGCAAACCCAGCACGCGCGCAAGCTTCTATATTTACAATGAGCCGAGTGAGATTGATAGCCTGTTGGATGCCATGGCGCTGGCCGTAGCCACCTTAGCGCCCAAACGCGCCAGGTGACCGGTTCGGCGTCGACCAGTACGCGGTGGACGATTGTGCGGCACTGATGCACGCTGACGTGCATGAACATGCAACTTGTTGGGCACCACATGTCTGCGCCGGTTGCAACAATTGGTCCGAATAACCGGTTGATCGACGCGCACCGCCTCATGCGCGAAAAACGAATTCGAAGGCTGCCCGTCATGGCGAATGGCAAGCTTGTCGGGATTATTTCGCTAAACAACATCCAGCAGGCCAGCCCATCAGTGGCGCCTGGGTTGCTGGAACATGAGCCGGTCGACGCGCTCGCAGTGCTCCAGGTGGCTTCGATCATGCGCTGCCCGGTCGTTATTGCGCAGCCCAATCTGGAGCTCGGGGCAGCAGCGCGCCTGATGCTGCAGCACAAAATTGGCGCATTGCCGGTGCTGGTCGGCGATCAGCTGGCTGGGATCATCACCGAAAGCGATTTGTTCAAGATCCTCAGCCGCGACCCCGAAATCGTGTTGCTGCTCCAGCGCCAAAAGGTCGGCGCGTGGATGACCTCGCCCGCTATAACCGTGACTGCCGATGTATCGCTGCCTGTACTCCGAGACTGCATGGGCGAACATCAAATCAGGCGTGTGCCCGTTGTAGATGTGCACGGCGCGCTCATCGGCCTCGTCACGCGGTCGGCCTTATTGGCTGCCGCGCCATCACCGCTAAATGTGTTGTCGGACGAGGAAAAAGCCCGTGCGGAAGCACGTATCACCGCGCAGGATCTGATGACGCGACCGGTTGTCACAGTCACAGCAGACGACACGATCAGCGCGGCCGCAGGTCTCATGCTTGAAATGCGTTTTGGCGGATTGCCTGTGACGGAGGATGGCAGCCTGGCCGGCATCATCACGGAGTCGGACATTTTCAAAATGATGTCCCACAAATTTCTGTAGGCATTGGCCAAGCGTTTCGTCAGCCTGCACAGTTTTCATGGATGTAGGTTGTGCGTCATGTAATGGGTATGCAATAGTAATAAAGTTGTTCCATGAATGCTTTTTGCGCGCGCGCCTGGGCGAGTTGTATCGACATGCGCAAACCAAAAAAGTACCTCGTCCTGGCGAGTCTGTGTTTGACGGTATCCAGCCTAAGCATCGTTTGGCCAGCCCGAACTCCCCCCAGTTCTTACGTGGTATCGGAAGTGACGCTCCCCAGTACTTTCGCTGCACAGACCTTCCGTCGGATTTTTGTGGTGCAGCTCGAAAACCGGGCCTATGAAACCGTAATTCAACATCCGTATTTTGCTGAGCTCGCAAGCCGTGGCCGCTCACTGACAAATTACCGCGGTATCACGCATCCGTCACAGCCAAATTACATTGCGCAGTTGGCCGGTGCACCTTTGATCTCTGATAACGCGCTGCAGGATCTGCCCGAGTCGAATCTGGTTGACCTGCTTGAAACCAAGTCTGTATCCTGGAAGGCCTATATGGAAGACTATCCGGGTGCGTGTTATGCGCGATCGTCGGCCAACAGCGGACTGTATGTGCGCAAGCACAACCCGTTTATTTCCTTTGATTCGATCCGCAACAGTGCCACACGATGCGCAAAGATCGTCAATGCGACGCAACTGGATGCGGATATCGCCACAAATATGCTGCCGCAGTTCTCCTATTACACGCCAAATCAAGATAACAATAGCCACGACACCAGCATCGACTATGCTGCCACATGGTTGCGCACTTTTCTAGAACCCAAACTTAGCAACACCAATTTTATGAGTGGCACACTGGTCGTGTTGACCTTCGATGAAGACGATAGCAAGCATGATAATCATATCTATACGGCCTTGCTCTCTGAGTCTATGCTGCCAGGTGTGGACGCGACCGCACATAACCACTACAGCCTGCTGCGCACAATCGAGGATAATTTTGAGTTGGGCAACCTTGGGCGCAACGACGCAATTGCCGTGCCATTTGCGCTCTCTACGCCTTTCGTCACGCCTCCTCCTGGACCATCGCCAACACTGACACCTGGACCGTCGTTTACGCCAACAACGTCCGGACCATCGCCCACACCGACCTTAGTGGCGACGATAGATGCGCCAGCTGGCACCCCCAGAATCTTCTATCTGCCTGCAATCCTACACACACGGTAGTTCCTGCTGTTGGATACTCAACGTTGCCCATTTGTCGCTGGCATCGCCCAAAGCCCGCCGGCAGACCCACAGCTCCATTGGCCAAGGTTCAACATGTCAATGCGTTTCCGCCACCCACTCGGTGGCGACGGATGTGAAATCTGTGCTGTATGTGAAATGCTGGCTTGCAACGAGCGAATTGAGGTGCGCTACAGCTTCAGCGTGTTGCTGGATCTCGTGCTCGATATGACCTAGACGTTCAATGGCTAGCGCTTTCGCGTACTGATCCCCTGATTCAGATAACAACTCCAGGCTCGCACTCAGGTGGTACTTGGCGAGCTGGGAATTGCCAGTGCGGAACGCGATTTCACCGAGCACCCAGGTGCTCAATGCAATCATCCCTTGGGTGCTGCTATGCTCGCTGTGATTCAAGCTGCAACGCGCGAGCACGTATGCTCGCTCAAGCTGATTCTTGCTTAATGCAATGAGCGCCAGTGGGATCATCGCGTGTATTGCGGTTCTGGCATCGCTCCAGTGTCGCGCGATTCGTAGCCCGGCGATGTAGTGCGTTCGCGCAAATGACATGTCACCTTGTGCATACGCTATCGTTGCGAGGCCAACATGCAGCCGCGCCACAATTGGGTGATCCGCATCCGATCGTCCAAGCGCATCGGTCAGGCGTTGTATGCCCTCCCGTAAGTGATCCTGCTGCAACCAGAACTGGATCAACGCGGCCGTCAAGTGAAGCCCGTCTTCGTTGATGATCGCAGAACGGCTGTACCAGTCCAGCGCGGCACGCAGGTCCGCATGCTGGCGTTCAAGGTGCGCCAGCCATGATACCCGCGAGTCGCCATGCAGATGCGACGCCGCGATACACGCAAACCTTAGCATGACATGCGCATGCCGCTCATGTGCATCGACATATTCAGTGTGCTCATGCAGCTGCTCCTTTGCGTACGCACGTGTGGCATTGTGCATGACCAGCGTGTGGGTGCCATCACCCCACCGTCGAATATATAAAACGTTTTTGACGGTCAAGTTGTGCAGCAGCGTCTGAATACCGATAGCGTCTGTGGCACCCCGCTGCCAGTTGTGCATGATGTCTTCGTCGATGTCACCTTGAAACACACTCAACTGTCGGAATAACTTTTGCTCTTCGGCACTCAAGAGCGAATAACTGGACCCAATGGCATTACGCAGACTATGCTGGCGGGCAGGTAGGTCGATCGCGCCGCCGGCGGTCAAGTTGAGAAGCTGGCTCGTGATATGTCCCGTACGCTCATCCAGTTGCAGATGCGCAAGCAACTCCTCCGGTGTAAAGAAACGGCACTGTGCTGCAATGAGTTCTATCGCCAGTGGCAATCCATCCAACTGGCGGCAAATTGATCCGATAGCCTCAAGTGCTGGGCCTGACCACACGATATCAGGATTGACCGATTGCGCGCGGTCTACAAATAAGGCGACAGATGGGTAGCTCATGCAGGCTGCTTCAATGTCGACACCCAACGTGCCAGCATAGGGTGTTGGCAGAAGTGAGATGGGTTGTAGTTTCTCGCGGCGCACTGCGAGCGGGATGCGGCTTGTGACAAGACAATGCAGCCAGGCGCATTCGTTTAACAGATCGGCCAGCAACGCAGCAGCGCCAGTAAGCTGCTCAAAATTGTCCAGCACCAGCAGCATATGTTTTTCGCGAAAATGCCGTAACAGGCTCTTTTGTAGCGAAAAACCGGGCTCGTGGCTCCTCAGATCTTGCGTCTTGGCGATGCTTGCGAACATCTGCTCGGCCGTGCTGATCTCATCCAGCGCGATGAAGTAGACGCCGTCTTCGAAGTCCTCGAGCATCTCCCAGGCAGCCTGTTGCGCGATGCTGGACTTTCCCGAACCAGCCATGCCGGTCAGCGTCAATAGGCGGCACCCTTCATTGAGCACGCGCCGCCGCACCAGGCTGACGACATGATCGCATCCAAACAACAGGCGCGGGGCCTCTGCGATGTTGGTGCGTGCTAAAGGAAACGCGCTGTGAGGCGCGAGCGATTTCGCCCCATTATGTGGCGCGCGAATATCTTTAAAAAATGCGTCGAGCTGATCGGCTCGGATGCGCAGATGCTTGGCCATCTGTTCGGCGAGCGCGGCCGATGGTCGACGAATCTGCGCTTCAATTTTCCGAATTGTCGCTGGAGAACAGCAGCACAATTTTCCCAAATCCGCCTGACTCAACCCCAACGCCTTCCGACGGCGTTTCAACCACTGCCCAATTGTTGCTTCCATTGCGCGAATTCCATTTCGAAAAACGCACGAAGACTTTTTGCTTCCCAAGTCTTAAAAGCGGCACATTTCAAAAATATAAACAGCGCAAAAAATCTGGCGCTTCGAGCACTGAGGTCCACCCACTACCTAGCGAGTATTCTGCCACCCATTTCCCAATAGTCAAGGCTATTGCACCAAGTTTTAACCTTCAGCGGTGCCAATCGGTGGTCTGTATTCGGACCGATGCGCATATAACAGGCTTGGAAAACGTTATCAGGCCGATGCTTTCACATCGATAATTCTGCTCGGCAATGTGAGCACGTGTCATAGACTCTGGGCAGCAACTGTCACACTTTTTGTCACGCTGCGCACTTCCCCGCTGAACGACGGTCTGTTGCAATTGGTTTGTTCGCAAAACATCGAGGCTTTTGGGGAGCGGCGCATCACCACCCATCTGACGTGTGCGCCATGTTGTTTGTTATTTGCGGCCACATGCGAACACTGTGGATTTGATAACGAGACCGCTGTCGTAGTGTGATGAAATTCACAAATGCGACGAGCAATTTAACTCTAGCCCGTAGACGAACCGGAGGAGCTTTTATGTCGCCGGAACCTGCGGATAGGGATCACACCGATTCATAGGAGGCAGCATGTTGCGGGGGCTGTTTGCAACAAGCATTGGGTTTCGGTATTTGATCGCGGCCACCGCCGTCGCGGTGCTGGTATTTGGCAGTTTCCGAATCAGCACAATGCCCGTGGATGTGCTGCCGGAGTTTTCGCCACCTTACGTGGAGATCCAAACTGAGGCGCTCGGCCTCTCGGCCGCCGAAGTGGAGCAGTTAATTACCGTGCCGATGGAGCAGGACTTGCTCGCCGGCGTGGCCTGGCTGGACTCGATTCACTCGAAGTCTGTCACCGGCCTGTCCTCAACTTTTCTTCTGTTTGAACCTGGCACAGACATGATCCGGGCGCGGCAAATGGTGACCGAGCGGCTCATTCAAGCGCACGCGTTGCCACATGTCTCCAAGCCGCCCACCATGCTGCAACCGCTCTCGTCGAGTAGTCGCTTTGCCATCGTCGGCCTGTCTTCCAAATCCCTGACGCCAATTGAGATCTCGATTTTGGCGAAATGGACAATTGGCCCGCGCATCATGGGCGTGCCCGGTGTCGCCAATGTCTCCATCTGGGGGCTGCGAGACCGGCAACTGCAGGTCCTGGTCGATCCCGAACGGCTGCGCGCGCACAATGTCTCACTGCTGCAGGTGATCGAAACGACCGGCAACGCGCTGTGGGTATCGTCACTGTCTTTTCTCGAGGCGTCGACACCCGGAACAGGCGGCTTTATCGACACGCCGCAACAACGGTTGGGCATCTGGCATGTGCTGCCAATCTCGTCGCCTGCCGATCTGGGCGAGGTGCCGGTCGAAGAATCCAAGTATCAGCTCAAGGACGTGGCGACTGTCGTGCAGGATCATCAACCGCTGATTGGTGACGCATTGGCAAACGACAGCCCAAGCCTGCTCCTGGTGGTCGAAAAACTTCCCGGCGTGAGCACGATCGACGTTACCCGGCGCGTGGACGCAGCACTGCAAGCGATGCGTCCGGGCTTAGCCGGCGTCGAAATCAACTCGGCCCTCTTCAGGCCCATGGCCTATATCGAACTGGCGCTGGCCAACCTGGGTCTTTCGCTGTTGATCGGCGCCGTTCTGGTAACTGCGGTCATCTTGCTGTTCTTGTTCGATCTGCGCCTGGCATTTGTCAGCCTGGCATCGATCGTGGTTTCGATGACCGCCGCGCTGCTGGTGCTCTACTGGCGTAGCGCCACTTTAAATATGGTCGTCTTGTTGGGGCTGGCTGCCGCATTGACGGTCTTAATCGACGACGCAGTGCGCGACGCTGATGCCATTAGCCGGCGCATGCGCCAGCCGCGCAGACTCGGTGTCGATCATTCGATCGGCTCGACGGTGATCGAGTCGCTGATCGAGCATCGCGGCGGCCTCTTGCTCGCCACGTTTACTCTGTTTTTTGTGGTGATGCCTGTCGCGTTTGTGAACGGCAGTCTTGGCAACTTTATCCAGCCGCTGATCCTATCCTACGCGTTGGCGGTGCTGGCGTCGATCCTCGTCGCACTGACGATCACACCGGCGTTGGGCGCCATCATGTTAGCCAAATTGCCAGCTGAACGACGCGATACCGGGCTTTCACTATGGATGCACAATGTTTACGAACGCATCCTCGGCGCTGTGCTGCGCCGCCCACGCGCGCTGAGTGGCGTGGTCGTGCCGCTGGTGCTGGCCTGTGTGACCTTTGTGCCAGTAGTTCAACGGCCAGGTGGGTTTCTCCCGACTTTCAAAGAGACGGATCTGCTGGTGATGCTTGATGGCGCACCCGGCACTTCGCATCCGGCCATGGTTCGTGCGATGAATAAAGTCGTGCGCGAACTCAAAGGCATCGCCGGTGTGCGCAATGTCGGCGCACATGTCGGGCGCGCGGTGTTTGGCGATCAGGTTGTGGGTGTCAACTCCAGCCGTCTGTGGATCAACCTGGACCCGACTGGAGATCACGATGCGGTGGTCACGCGTATCAAGGAAATGATGGCCGGCTATCCCGGTTTGAACTATAGCGTGCAGACCTATCTTAGCGACAAGACCAGTGGGCTGACCACTGCTCCGGCCGAGCCGATCTATGTGCGCGTGTTTGGCAGCAACCTTGAAGCCTTGAAAACGCAGGCTGAGGGTGTGTTGCGCGCAGTCTCAAACGTCGACGGTGTCATCAATCCGCGCGTCAACTTCCCCGTCGAGGAGGCGACACTCGAGATCGAGGTTGACCTAAACGCTGCGGATAAATATGGCGTTAAACCGGGTGATGTGCGCCGCAGCGCGGCAACGCTGCTGTCTGGCTTGCAGGTGGGTAGCCTGTTTGAGGATCAAAAAGTCTTTGACGTGGTGGTCTGGGGTGTGCCGGATGTTCGCAGCAGTGTCAGCGCAATCCGTGAGCTGTTGATTGATACACCAAGTGGGCAGCATGTGCGGCTGTCCGATGTCGCAGCTGTGCGGATTGGGTCGACGCCCAGTGTTATCAAGCGCAACAGTGTGTCGCAGTATATTGACATCACCTTCGCGGTGACCGGCCGCGACATGGAAGCTATAGCGACTGATCTACGAAATGCGATCCAGGGCGTAACGTTCGATCTGGAGTATCACGCCGAAGTGCTTGGCAGCTATGCCGACACGGCCGCAATGCTGCGCCGTGTTCAGCTCGCCACAGTCATGGCCATCGTCGGAATCGTGCTGCTGTTGCAGGCCGCCTTTGACAATTGGCGCATGGCCGTGGTCACGGCATTGTGTCTGCCGTTGGCGTTGTCTGGCGGGGTGCTTGCCGCCTATGCAACTGGGCTCACGATTTCGCTGGGCGCGCTCGCGGGTTTGCTGGCGTTATTTGGCATTGCTGTGCGTGCCAGCGTGTCGCTGGTCACCCGCTGCATTTATTTGCGCGAACACGAGCGCGTGGTGTTCGGGCAGGGCTTGGTCGCGCTGGGCGCGCGCGACATGCTCAAATCGTTCGTGATTGTCTTGCTCGCAATCGCGGCGCTCTTCTTGCCCGTGCTCGCATTCGGCGCCATCGCCGGACATGAGTTGCTCATGCCGATGGCGATTGTGATGCTGGGCGGATTACTCAGCACGGCAATCTATGCGTTGCTCATTGTTCCCGCAGTGTATTTGCGCTTCGGGCAGCGCACCGCCGTGCGCATCGCCGAAGAACCCGTCTTTGGTCAGGGTCTTCAACCTACTGATTGAGATTCTGTTCCCTGAATGCATATCCTTCGGCAAAGTGCGCACACTTGATTTCGAAATAATACGCCATCTAAATTGACCAACCAGCAGGGTGAGGAATTCTATGAACAGCCGAGTATTGATTCTGATCACTTGTTTTGCAGCGAACGGAATGCTGATTGCGTGCAACGCCAAGGTTGCAGATGCCCCCAAACCCGCGGCGGTTCACGTCGAGAAAATCGCCGGGTCGGAGTTCAGCAATGTCGAATTGACCGTTGCAGCGGCACAGCGGCTGGGGATCCAGACGGCACCGGTTGAGCAAAGTCAGCTCGTGCGCAAACGCAAAGTCGGCGGCGAAGTCGTCGGCGCGCCGGTTGGCTCTGGCGCTACTGGCAAAGCTTTCGTTCGTGTGCGGTTGAATGAAAGCGATATCAATCGCGTGGACAAAAGCCAGTTCGCGATGATCATGTCTTTCGATCGCACCGCAACCGGCCCTGGGTTGCCGGCTGAACTCGATCGGACAACTGTCACAAAAGACACGCTGTTCTATACGGTGGATGCCGGCAAGCTTAACACCCCGACCGGACAACGTGTGTTTGTTGAAGTTACGTTGGTCGGTGCCGAGAAATCGCAGAAGACAATTCCATACTCTGCAGTGTTGTATGGACTGCATGGCGAATCATGGGCCTATACCAGCACCACCGAGAATAATTTTGTGCGGCATCCCATCAGCATCGACTATATCGATGGTGAACGCGCAATCTTGTCTGAAGGCCCGCCCGTTGGGACAAAGGTGGTCACTGTCGGATCCGCTGAACTATATGGCGCGGAATCAGGTGTCGGCGGCGGCCACTGATTCAACCTAGGAGATCTGCACAATGCGGTGGATCGTACAAACAAGCCTGCGCTTCCCATATCTGGTGGTGTTTCTGGCGCTGTCGATGCTGGTCTTCGGCATTGTTCGCATGCGCGATGCGTCCGTCGACGTATTTCCCGAATTTGCGCCGCCAAAGGTAGAAGTTCAAACGATTTGTGTCGGCCTCTCTCCGACGGCGGTCGAGGAGCTGGTGACCGTGCCGATCGAACAGGCACTGAACGGCGTGCCTGGGCTGCAGGTGATGCGCTCCAAGTCGGTGCCAGACCTGTCGTCGATCGTGCTGATTTTCAGGCCAGGCACCGATCTGATCCTGGCCCGCCAGCAGGTTCAAGAACGCCTATCGACTGTGGTGTCGACGCTTCCGACCTGGGCCGCACCGCCGTTCATGATTCAGCCGCTTTCTTCCACCAGCCGCGTGATGAAGATTGGCCTGTCTTCGAAAACAATTGCGCTCACGGATCTGTCCATGACGGCATACTGGAAAATCCGGGCGCGCCTGCTGGATGTTCCCGGTGTGGCCAACGTGCCGATCTGGGGTGAGCGCATCAAAATGCCGCAGGTGCAGGTCGACCCGGACCGCATGCGCGCGCATGCCGTCACGTTGGACGAAGTCATGCATGTAACCGCTGACTCGCTTGACGCCGGGTTGCTGCAATTCTCAAACGGAGCGGTTATCGGCACCGGTGGTTTTGTCGATACACCAAATCAGCGCCTGTCGATTCACCCGGTTTTGCCGATCTTTACACCCGAGTCTCTGGCGGTGATCCCAATTAACGCGCGCAAAAAAGGCGATGGCACGCCGTTGCGACTGGGCGATGTGGCTGATGTCAAGTGGGACACGTGGCCGCTGGTTGGCGATGCGGTCATCAATGACGGGCCTGGGTTGATGTTGATCGTTGAGAAGCTGCCCTGGGCGAATACGCTGGATGTCACGCGCGGCATTGAAGCCGCTTTGCTAGAGATGAAACCCGGTCTGGCTGGAATCGAGATTGACTCGAACATCTTCCGCCCGGCGACGTTTGTCGAGCAGTCTATCCAGAACCTCATGGAATCGCTGCTAATCGGTGGCGTGCTGGTTGTGCTCGTGCTGCTTTTCTTTTTGTATGAGTGGCGCGTTGCGCTGATCAGTGCGACGATTATTCCACTCGCGCTGATGGCCTCGTTGTTGGTGCTCAATCTGCGTGGCGTGACGATCAATGTGATGACGCTGGCCGGGCTGGCCATCGCCATCGGGGCGGTGGTTGATGACGCAATTGTCGATGTTGAAAACGTCGTGCGTCGGATGCGTCAGCTGCGCAGTGAAGGTGTGCCTCTGGCAACGCAAAAGATTGTTCTTGAATCGTCGCTGGAAGTGCGCGGAGCGATTGTTTATGCGTCGCTGATCGAAATATCGGCGCTGCTCCCGGTGTTCTTCCTGCAGGGCCTGTCAGGCGCGTTCTTTCAGCCGCTCGCGAGCGCCTATGTCGTGGCCGGGATCGTGTCCCCGCTGATTGCGTTGACGGTCACGCCAGCGTTGGTCTATATCTTGCTTTCGCGCGGGCCTGCACAGCATCGCACCTCGCCGATCATCCCGTGGCTGCATCGTAATTACGAACGGTTTCTGGATGTGTTTGTCCGGAAGCCGAAACTGGCTTACGCCACGATCAACATCATCGCCGTGGCCAGTCTGGCCGTGTTGCCGTTTCTCGGTCAGGAATTGCTGCCGTCGTTTAAAGAGCGCGACTTTCTGATGCACTGGCTAACCAAGCCTGGCACATCGCACCCGGAAATGTATCGCATCACGCAACAGGCCAGTCGCGAGCTGCGGGCTATCCCAGGTGTGCGCAATTTCGGCGCGCACATCGGGCAAGCGATGCTGGCGGACGAGGTGGTCGGCATTTATTTCACCGAAAACTGGATCAGCATCGATCCTGCGGTTGATTACGACACGACTTTACAAAAAATTCAAGCGACGGTGGACGGATATCCCGGGTTGGTGCGCGATGTGCAAACTTATCTCAAAGAGCGCATCCGCGAAGTGCTAACGGGTTCAAGCGACACAGTCGTTGTCCGCATCTATGGCCCGGATTTGCAAGCCTTGCGCGATCAAGCGCAGGTCGTGAAAAGTGCCCTGGCTGGCGTGCCAGGTGTGGTCGATCTGAAGGTCGAGCTGCATGTTGATGTTCCACAAATCGAGGTCGAGGTTGATCTGGCCAGGGCCAGGCAATTTGGCGTCAAACCTGGTGATGTGCGCAGAGTGGCTGCCACAATCTTGAACGGCGAGGAAGTCGGAGACATCTTCAAAGACAACAAGGCATATGACGTCAACGTGTGGAGCGTACCATCTGCGCGCAACAGCGTCGACAGTGTGCGCGACATGCTGATCGATGTTCCGGGCGGCGGGCAGGTGCGCATGTCGGATCTGGCTGATGTGCGTGTGGTACCCGCGCCGAACGTGATCGAGCGCGAAGGGCAATCCCGCAAGATTGACGTGTCGTTCAACATTCGAGAGCGCGATCTGGGCTCGGTGATCGGCGATGTGCAGCAGGCGTTGCTAAAAGCGCCTGCGCCACTGGGCTACCACGCCGAACTGCTCGGCGAGTTTGCGGAACGGCAAACGGCTCAGCGCGATTTGTTGCTCTCCAGCATCATCGCAGTCGCGGTGATCTTCTTTGTGCTGCAGACGTCGTTTGGCAGCTGGCGTCTGGCTACGCTCACCTTTGTCACGCTGCCCTGGGCACTCATGGGCGGCGTGCTTGCGGCCTTTTTCGCCAGCGGCGGCGTGATCTCACTGGGCTCAATCGTGGGCTTTTTGACCGTGCTCGGCATCGCTACGCGCAACGGCATCATGATGATCAGCCATTTCCAGCATCTCGAACGTGAGGAAGGCGAACCCTTTGGCCCGAGTCTGGTGATGCGGGGCGCGCGTGAGCGCATCGCGCCGATCATGATGACCGCGTTGACGACGGGGCTGGCACTTGTGCCGCTTGTCATTGCCGGTTCGATCCCTGGCCACGAGATTGAGCACCCGATGGCGATTGTGATTCTGGGCGGCTTGGTCACGTCAACGTTGCTCAACTTGTTCGTGGTGCCCACGCTGTATTTGCGTTTTGGCAAGAGTGGTGTCAAGCAAATGCCAACAGAAGCGCCGGCTTTGTAACTTCGAGCAGCATGGTGGCTGGACGCCAGTTTGCCAAGCTGAAGAGGAGATCTGTTTGTATGAGTCAGATTCGATGCAGGCTCGCGACAGCAGCATCGCTGCTGGTGATGACGCTCTCGGGGTGTGCTGCGCCAGCGGCGCAGATTGCGCCGACGCCACAAGCTGCCGCCACGCTTCGACCGTCTGCGACACCCCGGCCGTCGCAGCCCACTGCCACCACCGAAGCACCCGTAAAACTGTTTGAGGATTTTGACCCAATGACATTCACCGACCCCACGCGCGTTGATAACGATTGGATGCCGATGAAGCCCGGCATGCGCTACACATACGAAGGCAACACCGTCGAAGATGACGGCACGTTGCTCGCGCACAAAGTGGTTATTCACATCACGGATTTAACCAAGGTCATCGGAGGCGTGCAGTCGCTGGTCTCATATGATCTCGATTACAGCGGCGGCGTTCTGGCCGAGGCCGAACTGGCATTTTTTGCGCAGGACAAGCAGGGCAACGTATGGCGCATGGGCGAGTATCCGGAAGTGTATGAAGACGGGAAACTTGTCGAAGCGCCTGCCTGGATTCACGGTTTAAAAGGTGCGCATGCCGGCATCATGATGCTGGCGCAACCGCGCATCGGTATGCCAAGCTATTCGCAAGGGTGGGGCCCTGAGGTCAATTGGACCGATCGAGGGCAGGTGGATCAGATGGGTGTCCAGACGTGTGTGCCAGCTGGGTGCTATGAAAACGTGCTTGTCGTCGCGGAGACCAGCTCATCCGAGCCTGATGCCATGCAGTTGAAGTACTGGGCGCCGAACATAGGCAACGTGCGAGTCGGTTGGCGCGGAGATGGTGAAAAGACCAAGGAGACGCTTGAGCTCGTTTCGGCTGAGCAACTCAGCTCGGCGGATCTGGCGGAAATCCGCACCAAAGCGCTGGCACTTGAAAATCACGCCTATGAGACCAGCAAGGATGTTTATGCGCACACGCCGCCGAGCAAGTAAGCCTGTGAATAGGCATGCGAGCGAGAAGTTCAAGGTGCAGCTATGAGTCAACCTGCTGAGATTGACCGGATGCGCAGCCGCTCCGGCGCCCTCCTGGTGGCGGATGACTTGAAGAAGTCTTACGGACCCAGGCCCGCGTTGCGTGGACTGTCGTTCTCGCTAAAGGCCGGTCGCGTTCTAGGCTTTCTTGGCCCGAACGGTGCGGGGAAAACCACAGCGATTCGCATTCTGACCACGATCATGGAGGCGACCTCCGGCCGTTTTTATGTCGACGGCGTTAGCTCCGACGACCCGCAACAAATTCGGCGGAAGATCGGCGTATTGCCGGAGAGCCTGGGGTTTCCAAAGCAGGTCACTGCGCTTGAGTATCTGACGTTTTTTGGCCAGTTATATGGACGCACCGGCTCGCAGGCCCGCGAGACTGGCACGGCGTTGTTGCATGAGGTCGGGTTGCATGAGCGGGCGCGCACGTTGATCGGCACCTTCAGCCGCGGCATGCGCCAGCGTCTGGGCATCGCGCGGGCATTGGTTAACAATCCGGCGATCGTGTTTCTGGATGAGCCCACGCTGGGCTTGGATCCGCGCGGGCAAACTGAACTTCTGGCGCTGATCAAGCGCATCGCGCGCGATCGCAACGTTGGCGTCATCCTTTGCAGCCATGCGCTTGCCGAGATCGAGGACATTTGCGACGATGTCGTGATATTGCGCGCCGGAAAAGTGATTGCGTCAGGAACCGTTGACGAAGTTGTTGGACGGGACCGCACCAATGTATTGCGCGTGCGCGTGCCAGTTGATTCGGTAGCGCAAGCGCAGCTCATCCTTGCCGCGCAACCCGATGTGAAAAAGGCCGCGGCTATCGGCCGGCTCGTCGATTGGCTGGAGGTCACAATTGATGAAGCTGTGACGCGCAAGAGCGAGGACGAGCACCGCGTAAAAAACCGCATTTTGGACAGCTTGGTACGCCAGAACGTGCCCATTCTGAACTTCGGAACAGAAGGAGGCCGCTTGCAGGATGTCTTTCTACAATTGACCGAGGAGGCGACTGAATGAACGATGCGAAAACTGTGGGTGATGCGCACGTTGAGCGCGCGCCTTCTGCTTCGCCTGGCTGGTGGCTCATCATGTGGCGCGAGTTGGCTGACGCCTGGGTGGGTGGCAAATCACTCATCTTGATCTTGCTATTCAGCATCCTGCAGGGTATGAGCGCCTATGTGTTTGCCAGCAACAGCGAATTGAGCCTGATTCCGCCAAAGGAAATGGTTTTCCTTACGCTGCAAACGGCCATCGCCACCGGGCTCTTTGTCAGCTTGATCATCGGCGCGGACAGCATCAGCGGCGAGCGCGAGCGGGCAACTCTGGAGACGTTGTTGCTCGCACCGACCAGCAGACGGCAGATCGTCTTCGGAAAATTTCTGGCTGCCATCTCAGCCTGGCCAGTTGCAATGTTAATCACAACGCCGTTTCTATATGTGCTGTCGCAGCGCGATATGGAGGCGTTCAACGAAGCGATGATCGGCGGATCGATTCTTGGCAGTTTTCTTGCGCTTGGATTTACCGCTTTCGGCATGTTGATCAGCCTATGGTCGAACTCGAATCGAACCAGCCTGTTTGTGAGTCTGATCGTTTATCTGATCTGTCTTTTGCCAACTCAGTTTCCAGGCACCGCACAAACGGGCACGATGGGGCGCATGCTCAAACGCATCAACCCTATGGAATCGGTCAATCAATATTTGGAAAAGACCATCGTCAACAACCGCACGCTGGCCGAATACTGGGATTGGCTGGCCGCGCCGGTGATCTTTGTGGTTGTAACGCTGATCGTGCTGTTCTGGGCCGCGCCGACGTTGCGTCTTGAAGGTGGCAAAGGCATCAAGCTGCGTTTGCCATGGAAGCGGGGAGCACCAAATGCCAGTCGGCCGTGCCGTGGGTGTAATCATGCTGGTGGGCGTTCTCATGATCTTAGGTGCGAGCCATGCACTTGCGAAGCCGATAGGCGCCCCAGATGCCGTTGTCGAGCCGCCGCCACTCGATATCGGCATCAGCATGGAGCACGTGGTCGCAAAAAATGGCGATCCGGTGTTCTTCGACACCACGGTTACGAACAACGGCAGCAGCCCGTCGTCGCCGTTGATCGTCGCGATGAACATCATCAACGTGTCGGGTGAAGGTGACCCGGTCGACCCGGAGGATTGGTCGCCCGAGCGCACGCAAAGTGTCGACGCATTGGATCCCGGAGAGGCGTCCACCCAGTCGTGGCGTCTGAACACGATTCTCGAGGGCGACTACATGGTGTACATGGTGGTCATTTCACCACCACCTAGCCCGGACACGACCAGCCATCCGATTACCAGCCCAGGCATCCACGTTACAGTGGAGCGGTTTGTGCGCACCAATCCGGGCGGCGTATTGCCCATTGCGGTTGGCATCCCGGTACTTGTCGGCGTGGTCGCACTAGCCGTGTTTAGCCTGCGCCGGCGCATGATCGACACCGGCGCGCCTGGGATCGACGAGCAATAACCCGCAGGTGCTCAGGCTCTTACCTGTGCCTATCCAGCGCACGTGTAGCACCGAAACAGCAAATTTGGAGACAACCCTAAATGACAAACATGCTGAAAATGCCCGTCACGCGGCGAACATTTATCGCGTTTGGCGGCCTGGCGGCAAGTGCCGTGCTGGTGGGCGCCTGTAGCGATGCAGGAGGGCCAGCACAACCGCCGGCGGCTACGACCGGACCGGATCCAGACGAAACCGCGGTGCCTACGCCAGACGGCAAACCCACGCCGACACTTGAGGCCGGCGTGGTCGCATTGGAAGTGGATACGGCCAGCGGTCCTGCAGACAATAAATACATTCAACAAGCGCTCGAAGCGCCTGCTGGCGCAAAGATCAAGCTCAAATTCAACAACTTGACCAACTCGAAAGATGAGGTCGGGCACAACTGGGTGCTCGTCAAGCCTGGGCAGGAAGATAGCGTTGTTGCGAACGGATTGTCAGCCGGCGATGTCCGCGACTGGCTCGACAAACAGGACCCTGGCATCATCGCGCATACGCGCCTGATTGAGGGGGCCGAAAGCGATACCATTACGTTTGACGCTCCTGCACCCGGCACGTATACATTCCTGTCAACCTTTCCCGAGCAATACAAGGCCGGCATGAAAGGAACTTTGACGATTAAGTAGGCCTTGCTGAACAGCCTGCAAAGTGCGGGATCTGCCGAGGGAAGCAGATCCCGCCGTCATGGCCCGACGCGGACACTGTTAAATGCCGCGTCGTCCAAAATCACGTTGTAGGTGCGGCCGTTCTGCACTTCGCCGATCTGCAGGCGGCCGATCGCGGTGCTGCCAAGATTTGTCGTCACCGACAAGTCGTTGATCCGCACGCCGTCGAGCCAGACCTCCGTTAATCCTGACGCGCCATTGATCGCCATGCGTAGCTCAAGCGCATGCCAGCCGCTGCTGACTGATGTTGCGCTGGTCAGCGTTACAGCGCCAACGTCGTTGCGAAGCGCGAGGTTGCCAGCGGTGTTGACAAAGAGATAACCGATTGAGCCGTCGGCGGCGGTTCGGAAGCGCAACAGGTTGACCTGGTGCACCGCGCTGATCAAGTTGAAGTAGACGCGCGCATAGCCGTCGGCATAGGTGCTCGGCAGCGTCTTCTTGGCATAGGTCGCGCCAACCGTGGTGTTGCCCTGTGCGGCAAACACGCCACTGTGGATGACGGCTGATTGCACTGTTAAGCCGCCGCTGCTTGTCCACGCCGATAGATTGCCCGACTCCAGGCCATCCTGAAAAATCGGCGGACCACCGCCAGGTGTGGTGGCGTTGGCAACCGTCGACCAGCCGGAGACGTTGCCGGCGGCGTCGCGCGCGCGGACGCGATAGGCGTACGCCGTCGCAGCGCTGACGGTGTTGTCGGCATGGCTTGTGACCGCGCCGACCGTCGTGAGCGGGGTGCCATTGCGCTCGATCTCATAGTTGGTGACACCGATGTTGTCCGTTGAGGCGCTCCAGGTCAGATTGACGTTTGTGGCTGAGCTCGCTGTGGCGACGAGATTTGCTGGAACGCTGGGTGGTGTCGTGTCGCCACCAGTGGGTGTGGTGGCGTTGGCGACCGTCGACCAGCCGGAGACGTTGCCGGCGGCGTCGCGTGCGCGGACGCGATAGGCGTATGCCGTCGCAGCGCTGACGGTGTTGTCGGCATGGCTTGTGACCGCGCCGACCGTCGTGAGCGGGGTGCCATTGCGCTCGATCTCATAGTTGGTGACACCGATGTTGTCCGTTGAGGCGCTCCAGGTCAGATTGATGTTTGTGGCTGAGCTGGCTGTGGCGACGAGAGTTGCTGGAACGCTGGGTGGTGTCGTGTCGCCACCAGTGGGTGTGGTGGCGTTGGCGACCGTCGACCAGCCGGAGACGTTGCCGGCGGCGTCGCGTGCGCGGACGCGATAGGCGTATGCCGTCGCAGCGCTGACGGTGTTGTCGGCATGGCTTGTGACCGCGCCGACCGTCGTGAGCGGGGTGCCATTGCGCTCGATCTCATAGTTGATGACACCGATGTTGTCCGTTGAGGCGCTCCAGGTCAGATTGACATTTGTGGCTGAGCTCGCTGTGGCGACGAGGGTTGCTGGAACGCTGGGTGGTGTGGTGTCGCCACTGCCAGCGGCAAAGTCATAAACCCGTTGGTCGAATGTTTGCCCAAGCGCGTTGATCGGCGAGACGGTCACTGTATTGCCATTCACGCTGACCTGTGCAAAGCTATAAACCTGCGACTTTGATGTGGGAACCGTCGCGCTGCCACATGCATAGCCCCTGTTTCTGCTGTTGGACCAGCCAAGCGCATAGGCGGTGGTGGGCGCGCAGCCGTTGTCGAGCGGCGCCAGTTTCACGCCGGTTGCGCCGACGGTGTAGCTGGCAATACCATTGGTCGCGCTGCGTTGATAAATATGCCCGTGACCATTGAAGATCAACTTGACGCCGTTGTTTATCAAAACCCCTTCCAGATTGCTCATGCCGTTCAAAAATGTATCGGACTTTTCAGCTTTGTTGTCCGAGTAGAGTGGATAGTGAAAGAACGCAATCTTCGGTGTGCTCGCATGCGCGGCGAGATCGGCGATAAGCCATTGATATTCCGGACGCCCGGGCGCCCAGTGATAGTCGCGATCCACTTGATACGTTGAGCTGGCAGTGCCGATATTGGTGTCGGCCCAGGCCGCTTTGAGCACGTAGTAGCGAATATTGCCGGCGTTGAACGCATACCAGGTGCTCGGATAGTTGGCCGGATTCGTGCCGTCGATGCCACTGTAAGGCTCTTTCAAGTAGCGGCCGGCGGACAATTGCGAAGCCATCAGCTGCGGCCAGTTGATCAGGTGTGGATGATTGGTGTCGCTGTTCGTCATGCCATGATTTCCAAGCGAAGGAAACAGCGCCATCGAACGGCCGGGCACGGTCCAAAACTGCGGACCGAACACGCCGCTCAACGAACCGCCGGTCTGCACGAGGTCACCGTAGTTTGATTGGCTGCCGGATGGGTAGGCGTTGTCGCCCGTGGTGAGCGCGAAACGAGCGCCGGTCTGTGCGATGCGTTGCATGAGCACGGCTTGTTCGGCGCCTGCGTTCGTGACATCGCCCCAGTCGCCAAGCACGACGAAGGAGTAGGGGGTGCTATTTCCCGGCCGGCACTTGTGTCCAGAACGTCGGCGAGGGATCGCTTCCCAGTAAGTCGGTCGCGCCGCTCGCGCCCAAAAACACCCGGTAGCAGTATTGGGTATTTGGCAAAAGTGACAGCTGGGCTTTCCATTGAAACGTCGCTACAGCGTTGACATAAACCGTGTTCTTCGTCGCGGCGACGGAATTGGCCGTGCAAGACTCGACGCCCACACGACCGTAGGTCACTGATCCGATAGTGCTCGATCCGTCGGTGGCCCAGTTAATCGCGACGTGGCCGTTGACCAAATCGGTCAAATAGGGATAGCGACGCAGTTTGGGATCATAGGCGGCGGCGTTCAATGCCGCGTTGCCCGTGGTGACTGGCGCAGTTTCTATCGCGGGCAGAAATAGTTTGCGGCTATCCGCCGCCCGCACGCTATCGCTGTCAATGACGCGCGACCGATTGCCGGAGGCGTCGATGGCTTCGAGCGAATAGCGATATTCAGTACCGGGTGACACATCGCCGTCGTAGTACTCCAGAACGCCGCCGTGCACGAGCGTCAGGCGCTGGCCGTTTCGGCGGATTACATACGCGGTGACATCGGTGTTGTCGTGCGACGCGTACCAATCCAGCAGGATGTAACCGGGCCGCGCATTGGCGGTGAAGTCCTCTGGATCGGTCGGCGGGGTTTCGTCTGGCGTATCCGGCAGAACTGGCGTGACGACCTCAACGCTTTCGGCCTCCGCGACAACTGCTCCTGTGGCGTCCAGAGCCAGGACGCTGTAGCTGTAGCGCGTGCCCGGCTGAGCGGTATCGTCGACATATTGGGTCGAATCGGCTGGCACCGTGACAAGCGCCGCGCCGTCGCGCGCAATGCGATAGCCGGATGCCGCGTGTGTTAGCGCCGTCCACGCCAAATCGACTTCATGATGCGTTAGTGCAAGCGCACGCGCTCGAATCAGCTGTGCTGGTGCGTCGCGCGTCACCGACACAGCAACGCGGCCCGCGCTGGTAAGCAGGATGAGAGCCGCTGTAAAGGTGACTCGGCTGAAAATTACAAGTGTTCGTTGTGGTGCCATGTGATTGCCTCCGTTGCCCAGAGCCCTATCACAAACCGTATCGGTGATTTCACGATCCCCGCCCGGTTACGTGATGGACGCTAAGCAGCCTTCTACCTAGGGCGGGTTCTGTCGGATATCTTTCAGCACGTCCAGATAGTGCCTGTCGTAATTCACGCTTGGCTCGATATGCGAGTTCTCGCTGAACTCGTTCCAGCTGATCAGTCCAATCGCGTCTGGCTTGGATGTGACTGCGGCGCGCATCTGTTGACGCAGGGTGAGCCCATGCTTGCGCTCGATCGTTTGTGTGCCGCCTACCAATCGCGCGTCAAAACCTGGCGCGGCGGGTGCGATCCAAAGGCCATTGCGCTTGCGGATCGTTTCGGCCATCTCGCGCAGCTTGCCCTCGTAGTTTGGATGCGTGTCTATATTGACTGACGACCAATAGTAGGCGTTGCCGTCGAGATAGTCCGCGATGCGCTCATAATCTCGTACGCTTTTGGCTGATCCCAAAAACTTTAGCTTGTCCCGGCGCGGCCCAGTAATGTCCCGCACCTGTTTGGCGCTAAATTTCCATGTTCCAGACCAGATCACGACGGGTTTGCCAAACACTTGAAGCGACGGGTGCTCAATCTGAGTGGCAATCAGCCAATCGAGGTCGGCGCCAATCTTCTCTAGCGTCAGGGGATCACGTTCGAAGTCGAGTGCCTGATAGATGATGATGATCTTGAAGTGCTGCTCGTCTGCGATGTGGAGCAGCCGAATAAGACGCGCATCCAGCTTTTTGGTGCTTTTCCAGCCGACGATAAAGCCGTCTATACCAGACTCGCGCGCCCAGCGAATATGCTGACGCATGACCGCTTCGTCGTCGCTGCTGTATCTGCCGAGCTGCGGCAGATCAATCTTCGCGCGCAACCATGACGTTTCGTCGAACCAAATGTAGTAATACGCGAAAACGGGCGTTGAGCGCGACACTGGCTGAGTCGAGGGGCGCGACGATGCCGCGCTGTCCATGACGCGTGTGCTCGCCGGAGCATTCGTGACGCCCCAGGGAGAACATGCCGACAACAGCAGTACACCGGCCAGCAAAAGGCATTCAATGCGCATACGTTTTAACTAAATTGATTGTGGCCATCCAGGGCGGGGTGTCAGCGCCAGGAACCGCGCTCTGAAATTTGTGGCCGGGCTTATCCATCTCCCGACCGGGCGAGCGGATGTCTCCCGGCAATGCGATGCTTCACTATCGTCAGCAATCCCGCGCGGCCGATCAGCAACGCCAAAACGGCAATCGATAGCCCGAGAATGCTGATGACCGCGATATCCAAATAGCTGATGACTTCGATCGTCACAGTTTGTGAGCGCGACAAGGCAACGGGAACGGGCGATAGAAGTCCCGGCGCGCTCTGCAGTGTGAGCGCATACCCCCCGCGAGGTAGCGATGGAATGGTGGTTGTCCCGCGCTCGGCCAGCGCGACAAGTTGCGCGCGCCCCAGCGGATCGACAACTTTTACGCTCGTTCCAAGCGGAAATCCGAAGAGGGCGTCCCGGGTGACAACCGAAATGTCGTGCAACTGCACACGAACGACCCACGGTGTCGATGTTGCAACATCAAATCGCTGTTGGCCGACATTAACGACATCGATGCTATCGACATCCACGCTCTGGATGTAATACGACAACTGCGACGATACAAGCGACTCGCCTTGGCGTGTAATGCGATTGGCTTTGAGCCACTTTGGGTGACCCCCTTCGATCAGCGTCGCCGCGCCAGCCGAATCCACGACCACGATCCTGCTCAAACGCGACCGCTCTACATACCGGCCGGTCTGATCTTCCATGTAGCGTTGTGCGATCAAGCGGCTGACCTCAATGCCAACCTGAAACGTCGCTCCACTCGCGGCGTAAACACTGCGTTTGGGCGTTGTCACACCATCGCCCCAGCGCGCAAATTTTGCCCGAGTGCGTTTGTCTGGGGACTCATACGGCAGAATATTGATTGCGACGGGCCCGCTTGTCTCGATGACGATGCGGGCCACACCATTCCTATCCGTCTGCATCACCTTGTCGCCGATTTGGATGCTGATGTTCTGCATCGGCGGCACGGTTCTTACGACAAACGGTTTCGGACGCAATGTGAACTGCAATGTGCGCGCCGTATTGAGCAACTTCAACGTTCCGCGATACGATGCGATGATTTCGTGATGCCCGGCTGGCATTGTGTGGGGAAGGCGCAGCGTTGCCCGACCGAGCGAATCGGTTCGAATGCCATTTCGCGCTTCACCGTTTACAAAAAAACGAACGAACTGATCGCTCAACGGACGGCGATCAGCCGTGAGCTTAACGACAAAACTAAGCTGTTCACCGATGAAATAGGCAGGGTCGGGCACCGCTTCAAAAGCCAGTTCAGTCTGTAACGGCGGATTGACATTCAGCCGCAAGGTTTGCTGCACGGGCAGCGAATCGGCTGTCCCGTTGAACCACAGCCGCCCAGTGTTTTCACCGGCCTGTAGTGGCCGACGGATGGTGAACTGGGCATAGCCCTCTTTGTCGGTTGTGCTGTCAATGCGCACGTCGGGCAGCTCTAAATGCACGATTTCATTCACCAACGGCGCAGAATCCAGCCGAGTCAGACGCGCCCTGAGCGAAATAGTATCGCCAGGTCCAATCATCTCAGGGCTGATCGTGGTGCTCAACAGCGCAGACAGGCGTTGTGTTGGCGCGCGCGCGATTTTGGGTTGGTTTGGCCGTATCAGTTGCGCCGGCGGCGGTGGAGCTTCGCCGATCAGCAGCTCAGTCGATGCCTGCGATTCGATCATCGTCGGCGATCCTTGGTAGCGAAAGTAGAGGCGGTATTGTCCGGGCGCGAACTTTTCGCGCACCACCCACTTCAACAATCCGCTGGCGTCCGATTGCACACTTGCCAGCAGGATCGTCGGGCTGATGGTGCCGTGCGTTGTCGTAATCGCCTGCACGTATAGCTTGACTTGTCGCGCTGGAATGCCAATCGTGCCGGTCTGCACCAGGCGATGGAACGTGCCCGTCACCGTAAACGGTTGTCCCGCGGAAATGTTCGGCAGCGGGTCGATCGTCATACGTGTTGGGATATTTGCTGCGTGAGCCAGACGGGTGATGCCGACGGTGCACACCACGCCAAACAGAAACAGCAGCATGAGCGCACGCACGGGTGCCGATAGTGCGGCAGGTTTCGAGGCCGCGATTTTTGGCCGCGTGCTTGCTCGCAGCAAAATGCTGCCGACCAGCAAGGCCACGAACAGCGCAAAACCGTAGAGGACAACGATCCATGACCGGTTTGTATTGGTGGCAATGGCCGTGGCACGTGGTTGGCGCTCCATGGGCAGCATTACCGGCGAACGCGGAGGCTGCGTGAAGTTGAACACAGTGATCAAACTATTGGCAACGCTATCTCGGCGCGCAAGTGCGCGGAGCCGCCAGTTTTCCTGAATGAAGCGCAGGATAGAACTGTGCTCAAAAACGGTGCTATCGACCCGTCCGCGTGCGACAAACGGACTGATAACGATCGCCGGCACGCGCGGCCCAAGTCCGCTGCGGTCCACTTGCGGCGGTGTGACGTGGTCAAACCAACCGTTGCTTTGATCGTGCGTCCACAAAAGCGCCGAAGATTTCCAGGCGTGACTGAGCATCAGTGCCTGCATAACCGACTTCAAGTGACGTTGGCCGATTGCCAGACTGCCTGGTGTTTTTTCACCCGCGCCGCGCGCCACGATATACGAAACAGCGGGAAGTGTGCCGTTCTTCAAATCGTCGTAATACTCGTCCAGATCAACGATCCGACGTGACAATTTTGGGTCGTCAACAAAGCGCGCGAAACCGAGCAATGGCACACGCGCCACCTGTCCAGGCACCAGAGCGCCAGGTTGAACGTCGCGAAAGGTTTGTGTCCGGTCAAAGTTCTCTACATAGAACTTCCAGGAAACGCCGCGTTCTTCAAGCCGGTCGAAGATCGTCTGCAGGTCGCCATAGCCTTGCTCCGGTATACGACGCACATTGCCGGATACGCCAGAGATCCAAAACATGCGATTCCAGTTGGCCGAATCCGGGTTTGCGCGCACTGAGCTGAAGTAGCGATTGAGCAGCACGTATTCGTCCGCCACATTCCAAAAGAACGGCGCTTGTTTGTCGGTGTAGTGCGATAGCGTGACGAACCCGGTCTGTTTGTGATCTTCAGCGCCGAGCATGGCAATCCCGCTTTCATCTGCTGGTTGTGGCTGCGCGCAAGGATTCAGCGCCAATTTGACACAGGTGTTTGCCGGAATGCCATCTGTGCCGGGGTATGCGCCAAAGTAGCTATCAAAGCTGCGACCCTCCTCCATCAGCACGATCAAGTGCTGAATCGGCGTCTTGCTCTGTTGCGTGGGCTGATCCGCGTGCGTCATCAGCGTGGGCATCAGCGCGAGACTGACGGCAATGATGGGCAAGGCATGTGCGATTTTCATGGCCGCACCTCATAGACGATGATGACCTTCGCGCCGCTGACAGTGTGGGCGTATGTTTCACGGCCGTTAAAGCGCTTGACCAGCCCGAGCAGTTTGCGCGCAAAGAAGGGCGACCGGGCGGCCGAATATGCGTCCCAAACTATGTAATGCAAATCGCCGTTCCTCAGCCGCAGGTCTGGGTTGTCGATTGGCTCGTACGACGGATTGCGTTGCAGTGGGTTCTGGCTGACCGAAAGCATATGCGTTTTGCGGTGCCCATAAAACTGGATCAGATTGGCCAGATTCGGACCGATTGCGATGGCCTGTGTCCCAACAGGTGTGTTGGCTTTGAACCATTGCCCAGTCTCGCGGCCGCCGGGCAACCCACCCATGCCAGCTAACGCGCCGATGGTTGGCAATGCGCGCACGCTGATCAAGGTCGGCACTGCCAGCGTCAGCGCAATGCCAATCGTCGCGGCGAGGCGCAAAACCTTTGTAGTGACGCGCAACCGTTTGAATTGGAGCATGCCCTGCGCCGGGATGGCATGCGTCAGCGCCACCGCCGCCAAAACCGCAATGGCAGGCGTGATCGGCAACAAGTATTGATAGCCCTTGAGTGGCCACGACTGAAAAAACACAACCGGCGCCAGGATCCAGGTTGCCAGCAGGGTTTCGCGCCAGGTGCGTCGCCGCCAACGCATCAATATTCCGACGCATGCGGCCAGCACAAGCGCATAGCCGATCATTGGCAGCACCGTGCTGATGTAGAACGACCAGGCATGATTTGGCTGTCGCAGCAACTGCCATAGCAGATAGCTCTGTCCGGTTCGGCCGGCGCCGGACAGTGCGATCGTCAATGGAAAAATGGCCATTAGCGCGACCATGATGACGAGCGACAGTGCAAGATCTCGCCAGCGCACGCGTACAGACGGGCTAAACACGATAAACAGATAGAACGCGACGACGAAAATAATGCCAGTCTCTTTTGATAAAAATGTCAATCCGATGCACGCGCCTGCAGCATACAAATAGCGTGGGTGCTGTCTGCGCGCGAACAACGCCATGGCGCAGAGGGCCAACGATGCGAAGAGCGTCATCGGGCCATCTAGCAGAACCTGTCGTGTGACGATCACGTGATAGGGCATCAGCGCCATAAATAGCGCGGCGACGAGGCCGGTGCGTGCGCTGTAGAGCGTGCGACCGAGCCCGAACACAACCAACAACGTGATGGCGCCCATCACGACAGATACCAGACGCCCAACATAATCATTGACACCGGCGCCGGCATAGGCCAGCGCAAGCACGAACTGGAACAGCAGCGGATGCGCTCGGAACACCGGAAAATACGGGCGCAAATCGGCATCGTTCAAAATGCCGGCGGCCTGGCCAGCATAGACCGCCTCGTCGGTATTGAAGCCAACTGAATTCAACCCAATCAAGCGAACCGCAAATGCCAGAACCACTACCGCAGCCAGCAGCAGGTATAGCGACAGCGAGCCCGTTTCGTCGATCGCCTGGTCAAACTCCCCGGCGGAGCCCGATTGCGGCGCTGCGTCCGATTGTGGGTGAAATCCCAGATCGAGTTTCCGTGTGATCGATGACATGAATGCTCCGTGCGATTGTGATGTTTAGCTCACCGCGACACCTTTGGGCGCGATGCCTGCTCTGTGTTGCGGGTCTTGGGTGGGTTGATCTTTTTTTGCTGTGCCTTCATGCGCTATTTCTCGTGCGGCTTCGTGGTCTTCCGCGATTCGCGGAATGGACTTCCACCAACCGAAGGTGGCGCTGCGCAATAGCGTCGCATCGCAGCCGCGCAACGCTTCGCTCACAATGGCGCGCTCGCGCTGATGCAGGTCTTCGCCATCCCAGATGAATAACTCTGGGCCGATTGACGGGTAGGGCGGGAAGCCATACGCATCCTCGGCATTGACGGCCAGTTCCTGCAAGATGTCCGCCTGTGCGAGCGGCAATTCCGCGTCCTGCCCGCGCTCAATGACGACGGCATGGGCCAATTGCGCTGAACGGCCATATTTCACCGTCGGAATGAGCCGATCGATCATGTATTTCGGCGGTGGCACGATGAATTGCACTATTGCATTCAGAGTTGCGGCCGGGAACGATCCGCTCGCCAGCGCCAGGCCCATTCGCCGGCCAGATTTGGAGTGCAGACGACTTTGAATTTGCAGGGCCACGCGATTCAGGAGCGGCAGCTTTGCTGTGCGCGCGGCATTCAGCGTGTGAAAGCTAATGGTCATCGGCTTTGGATAACTCAGCACACGCCCGTCGCCGGACAGGATCGTCATGTCATCGGAGAGAAATTCGCATTGGCTTGAGTGTTTGCAGGTCAAGATAATGGTCGATGTTTTGCCCGTGTCCGTCTTTGCTGTGATGAGGGTCGCACGCCCGTTGAATGACAGACAGGCGGCATGCAATAGCACATATCCTTTCTGCACAAAAGTCCAACGCAATAGCGGTTCTATGACGTTGGTGTACAGCACGTGCGTGGATATCGCGATGAGTTTGGAAACGGTAACCAGAATCGAGTCGCCGTACTCAATGCGGATGTCGAAACCCAGGCGCGCCAGGCCATCGTGATACTGCACGATCTTTCGAAAGTTTGTGCCGGCGCTGCCGGTTGACGCGCGCGTCGGTGCCTCGTCGCTGCGCACGATGATGTCAGGTTTCGCACTCAGCTTTTCGACGCGGAAGGCGCTTAACTCTGGCAACGCGTGCATCGATGCGATGCGAATGATGGCGTGAATGTCATATAAGTATTTGGCAGATCGCGTGAGCATATGTTTTGTTTTAAGAATCTTGTATCAATGAGCGGTCACCTGTGCTTCCTGTCGCCTCAATCACCGGCAGCGGCGCTTTGCGACGCGCCCGCGCCGGCCAGAGCAGCTTGTCGGCGACCGCATAGCGCAGCACCGTCGCGGATACAAGTGTCAACATGTTGGCCGCCAGGTAATTGAAATGCGCTTGTTCAACGAGGAGCGAGATGACTGGCGCGCGTAGCAACAGCAGCATATTGTTAATGGCGAAGAACCCTGTTAGGCGCGCAAGCATCGGGGTGTGCTGGCGCTGTTTTCTGAAAACCCACAGCTCGGACAATGCAAAATTCCACGAGGTTGATAGCTGTGTGGCGACGGCGGCCGAACTTAAATAGTGCCATCCGAGAACTTCGGTTAACAGCGTCAGAGCCAGGCTGTTGACCACCAATCCAGACAGGCCGACCAGTAGAAAGAACAAAAAGCGCGCATCACCCATGGTCAGACGCAGCTCAACAAGCTTCCGGAAGTATCGAAATACTTCCGGAACCGAAGCTTTACTTTCGCCAGAGTGCCGGTCCGCCATGCGAAAACCGATTTCGCTGACCTGTAGCGCGGGGAACTGCACAAGCATTTCAAGCAGGATTTTGAATCCGTTGGGGCGTAACATGGCCAGATCCAAACGATCTTTGCGCACGAGAAAAAAACCAGTTAGCGGATCGGTGATATTGCGCAGCCGATTCAGAAACAACACGCGAGCGCTGAGGATGAAGGAATGCGAGATCGCAGATCGCAGCAGCCCGAGGCCGGGCGTGCTGGCGCCATCTGCAAAGCGGCTGGCAATGACCAGATCAGAACCAGACTCCTGGGCGTGTGCAAGGAGCCGACAAATGGCTTCCGGCGGATGCTGTAAATCTGCATCCATCACGCAGATCCAGCGGCCTTTCGCAGCGCGGATGCCCGTCACAACCGCACCGCCGAGCCCACCACTGCGCTGCCCGGGCGGCCGGGCGATCAGTCGGACAGGGACAGGGAACAGACGCCCGCACTTTTCTATCTCACGCGCGGTGTCGTCCGAACTATCGTCGACAAAGATAACTTCAGCGCTGACAGTGACAAGCGAACGCGAGATGCGCTCTAGCAACGGCGCAATGTTGCAGGCCTCATTTCGCGTTGGGAGAATCACGCTAAGCAGGCATGTACCGGCATCAGGTGCCGCAGTCGGATTGACGCGCAGACCAACGTGAGTTGAAACGGACATTTTTCCCCTCATCAAAAATAGCGAATTGGCGTCGAAATTGGCATTCCTGCCGCTATGGCAGTTGGCAGCAGGGTCGGATCGAGCGATGGCGCCTAAGAACCTCCCCAAAGAGACGTAGGCCTACCGTTTTCGCTGGTATGCGTAACCCATCAGCAAGGGAGCGTCCACGTATTGGGTCCGGTTCAACGCGATGCGCTAGTTCACGCTGAATTACAGCAGCGTTGATGCCCACATGCAATTGGACGGCGTGACAGAAAGTGTGACAGGGTGAGGTATTTCCCACTAATCCGCATAGTGACAGCGCGCATATTCGCGTAGGCAAGACCGGCATTCTGCGATGGTCGGTACCGCATTGTTGCGCAAAATAGCGATCGCTTAATGTACGCGGGGTACTATGTATTGGGAAAACGACTATGAAGACCTTAAGACGGATTGTTCATGCGCTGGTATCGGCTGTATTCGTCGTCATTGCAACCGTCATCGGGTTAATCGCTGCGCTAATAGGCGATTTTGCGCGCGCGCACATGCCCGATACCTATGCTGCCGAAAAGCCGGATGCTGAGCGCAAGTCAAAATCAGCACCGGTCGATAGGCATCGACAGCGACGCACTGTAAATCAGGATGGATCGTCCGCCTAAATCTGAGCGGCTGGCAATCAGGCAAAGCGCCAAGGGTTGGCCTATCTTTGTCAAGCCGTCACGATTTTGGTCCTATTTGATAGTTGCGACTTGGGCCGCTTTGGTTGTAAATCTCCTGAATTGGATGAATTTATGTTGTATTGAAGCGAAATCTGCATGCTGAAGAACTGCGTCCGCCGGATAGTTGACACTGACTGATGGTTTTCCCGTGGATGCCTGGAATACTACTTAAGATGCCGGTGTTCTTTGCGTTTCCCTTTGAGGCAGGCAATACGGGGTTCAGAGATTGGATTGCCGCCGATCTAGACGCGCTGTATTCTGATGTGTTGAAAGACACGCATCGGCCTCCATTGCTGCACGCTTTGTACGTTGGCGCGAGCCTCGAAAGAAAAACAGTCACGTCTGCACTTCGTAATGGACGGAACATGCGAGCTGAGTCCGCTGTTGCGATTGGCGGCGACTTTGTGCGGTTGCCTTTTGGCGATCAGATTTTTGACCTTGTCATAGGTGCGTTTGGCGCAATGTCGGCGACAGATCCGGACAAGCTGCACTCCGAAATGCTGCGCGTTTGCCGGAAGGGTGGCCAACTGCTGTTTGCGAATTGGACACCCGGTGGCACGATCGGGCACATGTTGCGGCTGATCAGCAAGTTCACCCCGCTGACGCATCCAACCTGGTCGGCACAATCTAGCTTGTGGGGCGATGAGGAGGCAGTGGATGCGCGAATGCGCGCATATGCCGCGCGCATTCGCTATAAGCGCTGGACGCGACGACTCGGCTTTGCTCGATCACCACGCGATGTTGCCACCTATTTGAGCTCAAATTGTCCTCAGATGCGACGCGTGTATGAATTTCTTGATCCTGACAAGAAGCGTGAATTTCTGGCGTACATGGAGGACTTCTGGGCGCGCCACAATATCGCCTCCGGCGCCAAGACCGAAGTCTTGGCCGAGTATCTGGTTGTCACGGCTGTGCGGGTGTGATCTCAGTCAGTATCAGAAGTTCTGGCGTGAAGAGCAAGCCCCGCTATCTGTCCACCGCGATGGTCTATTTCTGGCTGTGCGCTATGCACTCCGGGAAGTCGGCGCCATGCAGCGCAATTTCTTCAAACCTGTGTCCAAACACAAAAGCACCGTGACAACTGTCACGGTGCTTTTGAGGCCGGTACTCTAGCGTCCGCGAGGCACTGAAACCTCCTGGTGAATCACCACCGGCTTAACAATATCCGGGCGGATCTCGTGCAATGGGCCCGGGTCAGGTTGTGGCCGCACCGGCACTTCGAGGACCAAATCCGGGATCACGATGGTCCGCCAGCGCACACAGATGCGTCTGTGGCTGCCTGGCAGCGTAATCCAGCGCACGCAGATTTTGAAGGATTTTGATTCAGGCGCGCTGACCGTGGCGGCATGTGCCGAAGTGCCTGCGCCTGCCACCGAGCTCAGCAGAGCCATTGCGAGAGCGACTGTCGAAATGAGCATTTTTTTATTCATGATTTCCTCTTTTTTTGTGTTTGTAATTGCGGTGACGTTTGCCGCTAATAACATTGAAGCAGAACGGCGATGCCAGTTGAATGCATGTGTTTTCAGGCGAAATAGCAAAAACGAGATGATCACGAGACGATTCCGGCAAGGCCAATCGATGTTCTGGCAGCCTGCTGGCGAGACATCGGGCAATGGCGATGCCGTCAGGTCTTCGCAGGGTGTAAAACGGCAAATTCCTGCTTCCGCGTTGCGCGGAAGCAGGAATTTGCGACTAGCGCCTGCAATCAGTGCGGCCGTTAGTTGCGCGCGGTTACTGGCAGGAAGAGCTTGAGTTGTGCTTGTTGTTGTAGTTCGATCTCACCGAGATCAGCCTGCCCATCGACGCCAACGCTGACGTTTTCGATGCGGCGTGTGGCAAACCCAGGCAGTCGAATCTCGATTGTGTAGTCCCCTGGAGGTAACTCGTCAAGCGCGAAGGCGCCGTTTGCGTCCGCAAACGCAGGCGGCACCTCCGGATGATCGGGTGAGGCGATCATCACGCCGAGCAACCCTGAATCAGCCTGCGGGTGGTCATGTCCGTCGTGCGCTGCACGTTCGAGCTTCGGGCTCAACAACTTGAGCTTGAGCACGCCCAAGATTGACCCGAATGTGTTGGGCTTCCTCACGATGACATCGTCTTGATACACAATCGAAACGTTGCCGGCTTTGTCGCGGAATCGCGCGTATGCCTGCGCATAGCCGGTCGTGCCGGATGGCGAGAGTGTCCAGGTGCGCGTCGGCACAAATGTCTCCCAGGCTGCGCCGTCCAGCAGGGCCAAACTATTGGCGAGTTGCATTTCAACCACATCCTCCTCCACTCTGAAGTTGAGCGACACGTTTGTCGACTTGACATACGGCCGACCGTTTTGTATTTCAACGTTGCCAATGGGCGGGAAGGGTTCCTCACTCGGCGTTCCTGAAAACACGTGGCTCGGTGTTCCTGCGTTGCCGTTGACATCCAAACCGGCGATCTTGTAGTAGTACGTAACGCCGTTCTGCAAACCTTCGTCGCGAAACAGACCGGCATTGCTCTTGGCGTCAAACTCGACCGCAGTCGTAAACGGACCGCTTGCGGTGAGCGAACGATACAGACGCATCTTGGCGTAGCTGGCATGCACCGGATAGCGAATCAGGTTGCTCTCCGGGCGCAAATCGGGTTTTGGCAGATGGTCGAGCACGTAGTCAATGACTTCAGGATCAATCGGTGTCGCCAGCGTGTCGTCTTGTGGGTCGAAGACGTTGGCGTCGCGCCCGAACTCCGATGTGTCGGTCTCGCCGCCACGATCGCTGTCCGGGTGGCACGGGTCTGTTCCCAAATCCCACTCCTTAACGTTCACAATGCCGTCTTCATCGCCGTCGTCGTCGGCGTCGAATTTGTTTGGATCCAGGCAGCTGTGCAGGCGCTCGTAGCGCGCCGGCATCCCGTCCTGATCGGCGTCTGGCAACTCGTGCCCTTCAATCCGCACCTCAAACACCTGAAAAGAACCCTTTTTGATGCGTGTGAAGGCATCGCCGGCGTTGTCTTTGCCGTTCGCCTCAATACGCACGTTGTAGCTGCCCCGAATTGCAGGTGCTTTTTCTGGATCATCGACCAGGTTGCTGGGGCTGGCGGCTGTCGTGCGCGTGTAGACGATTGCCATACACACCATCGTCGGCGACGCCATCGCCATGGTTGCCGTCGTCGAGAAGGGGCAGGCGGATGACGCCGCCGTCCGGATGTTCGACGCTGGCATACACCGCTGCGCCGGTCACCGGGCCCTTTTTGTCGAGCAGCGTGGTCAGGATCGGCATCGGCAGCCCGCGCAAGAATGTGCCCGCGGGCACGCTCTTGGACTCGGGAGACTGCGCGAAATACATCGTCATCTGCGCGCCCTGCTGGTCCAACCCGGACAGAATGCCGAGATATTGTGGCGCGCCGTTCAGCGGCGACAGCGCGACGGTCCACGAACCGCCGATCATGGCGGGAACGCGATAGACGATATGCGTCGGTTCGTTGCGAATCTCGACACCGTTCACGCCGTGTTGAAGCGCCACACCATTGGGATCCGTGATGGTGACATCAAGCCTGTCAGCGCCATCGGTCCAGTTGAAAGAGAAAAGCGCGTCCGCGATGCCACCTTGCCCAACTTGCACTGTGCGAACGAGTGGTGAACCGACCGTGGCCGCGTCTTCCCACAGGCGTTGATGGCGCAAGGTATGTTCATTTGCGAGCGCGTATGCGTCGCCGAGCGCGTTTGGCAACAGCGAACTTGCCGTCGCGGCCGCGGCCGACGCGATGCCGTCGGTCGACGGCGCCGTGGTGCTGGCAGCGGCCGCCGCCGCGCCGCCTGTGCCAACGTCGACATAGTAATACGTGCCGCCGGTGTCGGATGCGATCTGTTGCAGCAACGCCTGATCCGTGTATGGGCCAAGCGCGATCGTGTTGACTTTGATGCCAGCCGCCAGCAAGCTGGGTTTTACGCTGCTGTAGAAATCAGCTTCGTTCTGCATGCCGTCACTGAGCAGCACCAGCCAGTCTTCCCCGACCGGGTTGCCGCGCACTGGGAATTCGGCTGCGCCTTTCTTGAGGCCATCACCAATCGATGTAAAGCCATTTGCGGCGACACCGGCGACAGCGGTTTTTGCGGCGGTGCGGTTCGGATCGCTCATCGTGCGCAGTTGCGCATTGAGCGTGGCGTCGTCGTTGGGTTCGATGTTGTCCCCTGCGAAACTCACCACACCGACTTTATCCGTCGTGCGGGCTGCATCAACATAAAGCGATGCGGCGTTTCGGGCGGCGACGATCTTTGGTGAAGAGGCCGGCGCAAGCATGCTGCCCGAGCGGTCGATCACAAGCACCTGATCAAGAATGCGCTGCTGGTAAATCACCGCATTCTGTTGTGCCGCGCTGGCGATATCGCCAAGTTGCACGAACAATGGGTAGGTATCCGGCGAACCCGGCGCCTTGCTCGGCGCCTGCACGGCGAGCCAGTATTGGCCCTGCACATACGAGCCCGACAGCACGGTCGCGCGGTTGGTGGCGACGGCCGGGTCGCCGACAAACACGTTGAAATCGCTGGGTGCGAGCCCTTCAACCGACGGTGTCCCCAGTGCATCCGGCCCGGTCACGTTCAAGCGCAACAAAAAGCGATCCGGTGAATTCAAGCTCCCAACGTAAGCTGGGCGCGTGTTGAGCGGGTCAATGATTTCGAGCCTTGCGCCGCCACAGGCAAACGTGTACGTGAAGTTTGCCGCGTCATTCAGACCGGCAACGACGGCGACAAGCCTCGAGATTGGCGCGGTGCGGCGATACAGCATCGCGCGCGCAAAGTGCGTGGTCTGGCTCTTGTAGATCTGCTCAACCTGGTTCGATTTGTTGACGCTCATCAAGCTATAGGCGGCGCGGTCACCATCGGATAGAAATCCGATCACTCCCTGCGAGCAATCGACCGGGCGCGCAACAAAGTATTTCGCGCCCCAGCGCACCACGCTGTCGGCTTGCGGTCCGCGCTGTGGCGGCAGACCACCGTCCCAGGTGGTGGTGACTGCGTTGTATTTGTCTGCGCCAACTTCATCGCGATATTTGTAGCGCGCGGCGTCATCCAGCAGTGAAACATCCAGATCTTTTGCGTAGTTTGCAACCGTAAAGTCATGGAAGACGTTCTCAAGCGTGGCGCCGACATCAAAGTCCTGAATGGTTTCGCGCAGGGTGCCTGGAAAGTCTGGGCTGCCGTTGTTTGTCTGCGCGTTCTGCCAAAAGCGGGTGATGAAGTCGACCCCGATCTGCGGCTCCTGTGCGACGGTGCCAAACCGTTCCATCAGGTAGTTCCAGAAAAGCGCGGTGGTGTAAGAAAGGCCAAATAGCGTCCGATTCGGGTTGCCGAGGTAATTGTTGACTTCGCCTTTGTAGGTGATGCAGCCACCCGAGCCATCGAGATCGGAGAATATCTTGTCCTGCATCAGGCGCGCCGTGCCTTCGACCGGATCGCCGCCCCACGCCGGCCAATTGCCAAACGTGATATAGGCGTACTGCACGTGGTGGAACAGCTCATGTCCCAGAACCACGCGAATGCAGTTCTCAGCCTTGTCGATATAGCCGGTTGCGGGCATGTTGATGCGATCGGCCGGCGCATTGCCGGAATCGCAGCCACCATGCGCGCCGCAATCAAACGTAAATACCGGGCGGTTGGCGCCGCCGAAATTTGGCGCAAGAAACCCCAGGTTCGTATAGCCATCGTGGTAACCGTTCGGATTGCCGGCGCTCGCAGCGTTGCCGTTGCTAAGCGCATTGGCCATGTTTTGCGCCTGGGCATCGGGCATAAAGTTCATGTCGAAACCCGGCGCCGGTGCAGCCGGGTTATACGGGTTATCGTTTGTGAAATTGATGGTGTAATTGTTTGCCGCAGTGTTCATGGTATCCGGGAGCGGGCTTGGGTGATTGGCGCGAGCGGACGGAATTGCGGTCTGCCACACCATCAGCGTGGCGACAACGATCGCCACACTCCGCCCGACCTTATGCGATTGGGTTTTCATCTGAGTCATCCTCCAATTGTGAAATTGCCGCCGGCGCTGGTGCCTTGTTTGAAACACCACGCTGCGCGTGTTCGACCGGTTTGACCCTACGTTCGTGGTCTATTTCCGGTGTAGTGAGTTCAACAGATCGGCAATCCCAACAACATGCATGCAACACGCGCCACGCTTGCCGGTATAGGACGATTAATAGACGAAACGTGCGTGGTACACGCAAAAACGACCGATTAAGGTCGTTTTTGAGAGGCGCTATACAGTGCGCGTTAGTGATGCGCCCGCCACAAGGCTTGGGAAATCACTAACGCGCTCGGATCTGCGAACTGGCGATTATTTCTTTTTTGCCGTCTGTGTCGTGTCTGGTGGGGATTGTACGGGCGCATCGCCAGCCACTGGCGGTACGAATGTTGGGTTAAAGACTGGAAAGACGGGCTTGGCGCGCGGCAAAAAGCGCCGGAACTTGACGCCTTTGTGATATTCGATGATGAAGTCGACCCAATCTGTCACCTGTAGAAAATCGATGATGCCAACCTGGACCTTGGGGTCAGCCGGATCCGGATTGACCTCCAGATAATATGGTGAGCGCCAGTCCCAAACACCTTCCAGCATGGGATCGGGCAGCAACACATTCATCGCCATGCGCATGTCGTCGAACTCGAACTTGGCCTGCGGCGCCATCCACGGGCTGCCAGAATCTGCATAAACAATGACCTCGACTGCGGAGAAAGCCAGCGCCTGTGCCGTTTCAATAATGTGTGGATATTTGTTGCAGGTGCTTAAGTGATCGCAGGCATTGTTGATCATCCACATGGCAAATCCGCGTATGTCGGTGAACTGGTCGGATGACTCCAACCCAAAGTTGCCGCTGCTGTCATATTGCTGCGCATCTGCAATCGAGGTGCGAATCCACTCGCGAACATCAACACGCTTTTTGCCCGTTGTGCTTCGCAGCGCGTGCAGCAAGGCGTCGGCAAAGTCGTCGACGCGCTCGCTGATCTCTTTCATCCGAGCCAACTCGATTGCGCCGCCGGCCGAAGGATGCCCGGTGCGCGCGCGCAGTGAGTCGCCATTTGCTTTTGCAAACCCGGTTGCCAATTCGCGCTCGGTCATCACGCCGCCATTCTTGAGGGGCGCAAAGACCGTCGGGTATGTTTCGCCGGACGTAAAGTAGTTGTAGTTGGGGTAGCCGGCCGCAAACTCCGCATAGGGCATGATCGTGTGCAGAATTTCAATCGACAGGTTGAAGCAGTTGCAAAAGTGCACCACCGAAAGCTTGGGAACACCTGAATCAATCGCCGTCTTGAACGCCAGCCCAAGCGCATACGTTGCCATGGGCATGCCGGGCAGAACGCCGATGGCTTGCGGCAGCACACCGCGTGTTCGTGGCAACACGCCGCGCGTTCGTGGCAGCACCCCGCCGCCGCGTTTGGTTGGCCGCGTGCCATCGCTTGAAATGCGCCATTCGATGTCAGATGCGCTGTTGAGCGCCTCATTGACGACGGCTGCATCCAGAAACGGTAGAAAGCCTGCGCCATGCCCCTCCAGCGACAACACAATCTTTGCGTTTGGATGACGGGCTGAAGCAGTCTGCAGCAACCACGTCAGCGTTTCCGGGGCCGTCATGTCAAGTTTCCCCTGACTTGTCTGCGTGAGCTGTGCCGATGCTGCACCTGGAATGTCCAGCAGATAGGTCTGGCGGTGCATGCGGTCGATCAGCGCAATGACGTGAACGCCGAAATCGGCAAGGGTCATCAGCGATCGAACAAGCGTGTGTTGACTTAACTCAGTCGCTGTCTCGTCTGGCTGATACGTCAGCATTGGATCGTCGCCAAATGGCGCATAGACGACAAAAACGGTTTCACCCGCTCGCAACTGGCGCTCATTGCTCATAGTCATTCACTCCTGTGCTGGTGAGCTTCGGGCCTGCGGCAGCATAACTTCCCTGAGTTTTTGTGACGCGAGCCCTGAGTTCAAATAATTTGACGCGGACATTTCGCCTTGCCGGTTATTTCATCACAAGTGAACCCCCAATGCCATGCATTGTTTTAGGGTTTGTCTGTGCGTGCATGGATGATTGATGGACGATTTTCGCCGCAGAGAGTCCGTTTGCAATGGCTGAATTTCGGATTTGCCCCTAAACTTTGGCTGCGTGGGCGCATGTCGCCTAATCGGGCGAAGCTGTTGGTGCGAATCTGGACGGTGCTGGCAGACGGAGAAATGGAAACGACTGGTATGAATCAGGGTCAGGCGGCGGATCCAACAGAAGATGGATTGGAAGTCGTGTTGGCCGCGTATCGAGACAGCTCGCTTGTGCATTTTTCTCGAGAGCAGCTAGAACGGGTCTTGGGGCCGACCTGGCACTCGGGAATCGAAATTCTGGGAGAACCTACTGCTGTATTTTCGGGCGCGATGATGGTGTCCAGCCTGTTGACGTGGGGCGTTGCCCGGCTGCGCCCGGACATGGCGCGCTTTGATGCCCCCATCGCAGATCGTGACTGGCTGCACGCCACCAGTTGGCGCCCAAGCCTGGCGCTGATGTGCCAGTATGGATTCCGACAAATTCCCGAGTTTCGCGACCGTTACTATCGTCGGCCGAATGAAGCGATCGCAGACACGCTGTGCGGGCTCTGGAATATCGGCATGAGCACGTACTATCGCTATCTCGAAAAGGCCCGGCGCCAGCTTGCCCAGGTGTTTGAAAACGTTACGGAGAATGCCGACGCGCTGCAGCAGTTGCGCGAACATCTGTGTCATGACGCGCAATCTGCAAGTGACGTGACGACGGCGCCAGCGCGCATAGCGTGGCATGTCGCGCACGCGCGCAACGCCGAGGCAGGCACAAATGTGTCCGCCGCGCTATGGCACCTCTGCAAAACAAGCGATGTGCGATCCATCGCCTCGTGTGTCGAGCGGCACGTCAACGAACTTGCGGCGACGCGCGAAGTGGACGACCAACTGGCCCGTCTGCGCAGCAGCGAGCCGCTGTCAACGCGCGAACAACTCACCCTTTTGTTTATCGACGCCGCAATAGCGCGCGTGCGTCAACTGGTCGATCAAGAGAAGCGCAGCTACGAACGCGCGATCCGGCTTGCCGCCCAACACGATGACGCGCTTGCGCTGGCAAACGCCTATTTTTACATGGGCCGATTCTTTGAACTGCGCGAGACGACCCGTGCAATCGCGTGTTATCAGGACAGCATTACCCAGTGCAGGCGCGTGATTGACGCCAGCACAACACCGGACGATGCGCATGATGATGCGATGCGCCTATCTGTCAAGGTCTTGCTGCGGCAGGCCTGGATCTTTGTCGAGCAGAAGCACACCAGCACGCTTTCGCTGCTAAAGGCGCTTGAAGCGTTGCGCACAAACACTGCCCTGGACGAATCCACACAGGCGCAGATCGAGCAGGTGTGGGCGGAATATTACCGGCGCGCGGATTTGCCCCAACTTGCCGTTGAGCATACCTATCGCGCGCTAAATTTGTACGAACGCATCGATGATCGCGAAGGCGGGATCAAGACGGCGCTCAATCTGGGTCTAGAGCTCATGCACATGCGCGACTATCCCCAGGCGTGCAAACACTTTGCCAGAATATTGGAGACCGCAGACCAGTCACCCATCGACGCAGTGGTGTTGAGCACGGCCATGCTCGACTATGGCGCCTGCCTGTTTTTTATGGGCAATCTTGAAGAAGCCTGCGCGCGCTACCTTGCGGCCCTGGCTGTTGGCGAGCGCAATGGGCTGGTCCAATGCGTCACCGATGCGCATTACAACCTTGCGGAGGTCTACTTCACGCGCTATAAGAAATCTGGCGATCAGGCGGATCTTGCCAACGGCGACTTGCACCTTGAACACGCAATCGCGACGCAGCCACACGAAGGCTCCGCCGACGCGCGCGCTGAACTGGCGCGGTTGAAAGATGCGGTACTGCGGGGGACGAAATCGTATTCAGAATACAAGTTGTTGACAGGTGAGGACGCGCTGCATTTTGAGGCGCTGTCAGAGGTTCGCCTGTTGCGGCAACAGACGCTCCCGACCGAGCAGCCGGCGACGCGTGTCAGCGCACACTTGGAAATCGCGGCCAAATATCTTGCGATCAGTGTAAAAGAGCGCGAGGCTGCAAGCGCATTGTCTGAACGCTACGGCTTGCAGCATCTCGTCACCCGGGAATTTTCCAATCTGAAGCAAACCTTTAATCGCAGTCGAACGCGCGAGGACGGCATCGCGGAGCGCTGGCGAGAACTGGCCGACTTCATGAATGCCCATCAGTGTTCGGCGGTTCTTGAAAAGCTCTTTCACGAGAACAGCATCAACAAATCGACCTACGCCACAATGTGTGGTGTGGGCCTTTCTACCGCATCCAAACATCTGGCAAAACTTGTGGAATTTGGATTGCTTGAGCAACACGGCAAAGGCCCAGCCACACACTATTCATTCCCTGCTGCAGATGGGTGATGTCGCTGCTACGCGCTATGCGGCCCGCGGGTTCAAACTAGACCCGGTGTGCAATTTCATGGCGGTCCTAATGCGATCAAATGCCAGGATCCAGCCACTTTCAAATGCCGGGGTGTAGTCAGGCCCGAGCCCTTGCTGCAGGGTCCACAACAACGCCGCGCCAAAAGCGTCAAAATCGCCTGGCATCGCGCCATACCCAATGTGCCGTCGCCCGATCTCGGCGAGGGTGCGTTCGACCTTGTCCGGGTCGTCGAGGTCATCAACCACCAATTGAATCGCAGTCATCAGCATGTGGCCCTGTTTCTCGATGTCGTCGCTAAACAGCGATCGTAGCCCTGGATCCATCTCGAACAATTTGTGATAGAAAAGGTGCCCGAGTTCGGCTTGAATCGCCGAGATTTTTTTGAATCCGTCTTGCACGGCTTTGATCGACGCCTGCGTTAGCTCATTCATGGCACTCCTTTATTGCGCCCTGGGCTGTGGCGATACAGCTCAAGATGCATTGCTGTCAAAAGCCTATCGGAGCCGTCCGCATGTCAGATCAGGCCGGTGACTACGCTTAAGCCTGGTCAGCTGGCCAGGCTCATCTGCGACGTGGCGTGGGCTATCGATGGAAATGGCTCGTTGCCAGACAACAGCAGGACGGAACAGGTTGCGGCTTTCACAATGCGATTGGCGTTGCGACCGATCGGCCAGGTGCCAGTGTGGCCGCGGCCATGCCTGCACATCACAATCATCGTTGCGCTGTGCGCGACAGCCGCATACAGCACATTCTCCGCAACGGACCCTTCAAGACACAGCGACTCTGCGCCAATTCCCTCTTTGACCAGCATAAAAACGCGGTGTGAGAGATAGGCTTCGACGAGTTCGCGCTCGGCCTTCTGTGTGCGCTCGTAGGTGTCCTCAAGGTAGTAGGGTTCGGCATAGGGGTGTTCGATCACCCGCACGAGAATCAGCTTCGCCTCGTAACGCATGGCGAAGTCTTTTGCCAGGATTAGTGCGGATTCGGCGCGCTCACTGCCATCCAGCGGGACGAGAATGGTTTCAAACATGCGGCTTCTCCTGACGCGGCCGGTTGACAAGCACCGGCATCGTTGCATGCTGAATGACGCGATCGGTGACTGACCCCATCAATACTCGGCCGATGCCACCACGTCCATGCGTCGACATGACGACAAGCTCAATCGCGTGTTTTGCGCAGTATTCCAGGATGGCGTCTCCGATGTTGAATGCTTCCAGGACCTGCACATGCGTCACGAGGCTTTTTTGTTTGAAGGCCGATGTGGCGTCGTCAAGATAACGCTTTGCCTGCTCGCATTGCGCTTTTGTGAGAATCGTGACCGCTTCGGTGTTCTGACCGCGTCGATCCGGCCAGGGCGGCTGCACCACCTCAATCAGATGGATGTGGGCTGAGTCGCGCTGGGCAATTTCCAGCGCAATCGGGAGCGACGATTCTGCTAGGGTGGAGCCATCAAGTGGAACGCAAATCGATTTGAACATGATCTCTCCTGGCGCTTTCTGCGGGCATATCCGATCGCGTTAGGCGCGCTTCGACTGTAGGCGCTCGATCAGGCGTGGTGATCCTGCAAGGCGTCACGTTTTGACTATCCAGTAGACCAGCCCAGGCCTGCCTGTGTCAAGGTTGGCAGATGGAACCGCGGCCCGTATTTTTGAATGTGGCGCATATTGTGCGCATCGGGCGGTGCCAGCACTTCGCTCAAACTGGTGCGACGAACTGGATATTGGTCCCCAAAAGGAGCAAGATGATCAGAGTCATGATCGTGGATGATCACGCGATGGTACGCAGCGGCCTTGCGTGTTTCTTGCAGGCGTATGACGACTTCGAGATCGTGGGCGAGGCATCAAGCGGGCTTGAGGCGACACAACTGTGCGGCGCCTATAAACCGGAAGTTGTGCTAATGGATCTCAAGATGCCGGGCATGGATGGCGCCGAGGCAACGCGCACGATTCGCGAACGGTATCCTGAAACACGCGTGCTTATCCTAACCAGTTTTCCTGAGGAGGCGCTGGTGCAGTCTGCGATCAAATCAGGCGCGAGCGGCTATCTGCTCAAGAACGCCACGGCCGAGGAAATTGCGCACGCGATTCGGAGCGCAGTGCGTGGTCGGTCTACCTTTGCGCCCGAGGCCGTTCAGGCCCTCATCCATACTGCGACCCAGCCGCCAGCGATCGGAAATGATCTTACCGAGCGTGAACGCGAAATCCTGGCGCTGATGGTTCGCGGCATGACGAACCCGCAAATCGGCGCGCAGATTTATGTGAGCCGGGCGACAGTGCGGTTTCACGTCAGCAATATTTTGTCGAAGCTTAACGTCGCGAATCGCACGAGTGCGGTGGCGCTCGCCGTGCAGACAAGTCTTGTGCCGACGCCACAACCGGAAGCCGTCGAAGCCTGGTGACCCGTGTCAGGCCGATGCAGCCACGGTGACAACAGCGAGCGGCGCAACGAAGATGAGGCGTTCCGCAATTCCGGACAGCGGCGTGCCGTCATGCCGATGCGCCGCCAAGGCGATGGCGTCAGCGTGGTTGGATCGCGCAGCCGCCAGGATTGCGCCCACAGGATCCCCGACGCACTGACCGTGCACACCCGGGCCAGCATCGGAAACCAGCCGTTCGCCACATGCTGCAAATATGCCTCAGTCCGATTCACCCTTAGTTGGTGCGTCTCATCATCGCGAGCGAGCGCTGTTTCAAACATCTCGGTTGAAGCGTTGGGGCTCAGGACAGCCGCGCTAACAGTCGCCATTGGTGTTGTGCGCGTGGCATCGGCAAGCAATGCCAGCAAGACAAACTCGGTGTTGCCATGGCGCGACCAATTTGCGACAAGCGGCAAAATGAGCTCTGATTGCGGACTTCCATCCAGAGGAACGATGACTCGGTTAAACATAAATTCGCCTCCGCGAGCGCCAATTACCCGCCAAACCGTGTCCAAAACCGACCTGCCTTGCACACAAACAGGGTGGGCAAGGCAGGCCGGGCATGCGATCAACCGATGGCGAGGGCCGACTAAGACTACTGATACATGACACCGACTGGCTGTTCGCCCTCCTCAATGCGCTCATTCGACCAGGGTGTCTTTTTCTGAATGACGGGTTTGCCACCCGACTTGAACTCAAGCGCATCTGTTAGTGTGGTGTATTGGCCATTGTCCTCCTTGTGGAACAGGAAGGCGTTGCCTGGGATGCGCAGGATCGAATCATCCGTCGACTCTGGGACGAGCCGCTTGGTAACCTGCTTCTGCGCTACTGGAACAACAATGCCAGGATCGTTTGCGAAATTGTCGCGCTTGATCAAGGCGTTTTGCTGTTCGATATATGTCGCAAACGGTTGTTCGACATTGCGCGTAAACGTGTTGGTCGCATCCGCCGGATCGCGATACATGGACACGGCCACGACGCCGTCCTTCCAACGCGCATAAAGTGACTTGAGTTGGACAACTGAACCGGCCGGGTGCCAGATGTAGGTGCCTTCCCAAATCTTTCCTGTGACGCTGCCATCGTCATAGAGTGTGACCAAATCCCCGTCTTTGAGTGACGCAAGCTCGGGCAGCTTGTCAATGCGTGCATTCAAGCGCGCCATCGATACTCGCGGCACTACTTTTGTCGTGCTGGTTTCTGGTGGCGGGACAGGGTTTGCCGCAAACGCGGTGTGCGGTGCGGCTGCAGACAGCATCATGCTGGCTGCAAGAGCAATCCCCGTGAGGACTGCCCGACTCCTTGTATAAGCATTCATGGCTCTCCTTGCACACGATCATGAACCGACGCCTTGGTCGCGCATGCTGAGACGGTGGCTTCGGCTGATCAGGTGACCTGTGCGCGAACCGGCAGAATTCCGGGATCGCGAACTGTCTGCCATTGTGCAACGGCAGCGCCCTGCATGAAACGGATGGTTGTCCAGTGTGCTAGCTGGCGTGATGCTCAGCAAGTTCACTTGCGTCCTCCACAGCCTCCACGACGCAACGCAACAAATCGCTCTCGGTGATGATGCCCATCAGCCCGCCAGCGTGCATGACCGGCAGACCCCCGATGTGCAAAGCCGCCATAAGCCGGGCAGCTTCACGAATCGGCGTCGTGGGCGAGACAGTTGTAACCATCGTTGTCATGATGTTTTCAACCTTCAGCGTGTCTAGCGATTCGGTCAGCTCAAAGCGCGCAAGCACAGGCAGTTCTGACCCGCGGCTCGCGCGCAGGTCGCCAAAAGTCAGAATGCCAACCAGCGAGCCGCCTCGCATGACGGGGAGTCGGCGCACACCGTTGCTCGTCATAAGAGCCTGTGCCTCGAGGGCGCTTGTCTGCGGCTGTGTTGTGACGACATCGCGGGTCATCCAGTCGCCAACTTGAGACGCGGCAAGCTGATCTCCAATGGCGGCCTGAGCCAAAAGTCTGAAGATGTCACTTTCAGTCACGATACCGAGCAGATCACCCGCATCGACCACCGGCAACCCGCTAATCCGCCGTGTGAGCATTAATTGGGCGGCATGACGCACTGTCGCACGCGACCCCACTGTGACAACATGCGTCGACATCACATCCCGGACAGGGGTCTCATCCAGGGCGGTCAGGATTTCCGCTCTGGAAAGCGTGGTTCCACGCGATGGCTTTGCCGCGGCCAGGTCGCCGTGCGTGACGATGCCGGCGAGTAAACCACTAGATACAACAGGAAGCCGCTGGATGCGACTATCAGTCATGAGGTCGAGCGCATCCTCAATCGATGCCTCCGGCCCAATCGTAATCACCGGAATTGTCATGATGTGTGAAACCGTGGTGTTCTTCATCGCGCGTTGCCTCGGACCTATTTTGCGCTGCGGGCTGCGCGCAATCCCCAACCACATGACCAGGGCTTCATTTGTGCTGACGGCTGATTGCAGCTTGGCCAGGCATGGCTAGTATCAACACTAGTGCAACAAAACGTTGGTTTCTAAATCTGGCGAAATTGCTATATCCCCCGCGTAGCGGGGGATATCGCAATTTCGCCGCTTCAAAAACCATATTCCTGTTGCACTAGGCGCATTTCTATGACACTACTCGCGCGCACTGAAGCCGAACAAGGCTCGACGATATTGCACGACCCGCGCCGAAACAAAGGCACGGCGTTTACTGAACACGAACGCGACCAATTGGGTCTGCGCGGTCTTTTGCCGCCTCGCGTATTCACGCTGGCACAGCAGGAATCACGCGCACTTGAGAACCTGCGCCGCAAAACGAGCGACTTGGAAAAGTATGTTTTTCTAACATCGCTGCAAGATCGCAACGAAACCCTGTTCTACCGCCTTGTGATAAACCATCTCGAAGAGATCGTTCCGCTGATCTACACGCCAACGGTTGGGCTTGCCTGCCAGTCCTACGCGCATATTTTCCGGCGACCAATGGGAATGTATTTGTCGAGCGCCGATCGCGGGCACATTCACGAAGTGCTGCAAAACTGGCCGGGTGATGATGTGCGTGTGATAGTTGTCACCGATGGGGAACGGATTCTGGGGCTGGGTGATCTTGGCGCAGACGGCATGGGGATCCCTGTTGGCAAGCTGGCACTCTACGTAGCCTGCGCCGGGATTCACCCGAGCTTCTGTCTCCCGGTCATGCTGGATGTTGGCACAGACAACGACGCATTGCTCGCAGACTCGCTTTATATCGGCAGCAATCAACGACGCATGCGCGGCCCGGAATATGATGCTCTGGTTGACGAGTTTGTCGCTGCGGCGCAAACGCGCTGGCCCGGCGTGCTGATCCAGCTTGAGGACTTTGGGAATGCCAATGCCTTTCGACTGTTGCGTCGCTACAAAAACCAAGCCTGTCTGTTTGACGATGATATTCAAGGCACTGCAAGTGTCGCACTGGCGGGGCTCTACTCGGCGCTGCGCATCACTGGTGGGGCGCTGACACAGCAACGATTCCTGTTTTTTGGCGCGGGTGAGGCTGGCATCGGGATTGGTAACTTGATTGTGTCGGCGCTTGAAGCCGAAGGGCTTACGACCGTGCAAGCGCGGGAAAGATGCTGGTTTGTGGACTCGGGCGGTCTGGTGACACACGCCCGGACGGGATTGGCTGAACACAAGCTGCCGTTTGCGCATCCCCACGCGCCGGTCACGGATTTGGCCGGCGCGGTCGACACGCTGCAACCCACCGTGCTGATTGGCGTTTCAGGCGTGCCGCAAACATTCACGCAGCCGATCATCGAAGCAATGGGGCGTTACAACGCGCGGCCGGTCATTTTTGCGCTTTCAAATCCGACTTCAAAATCGGAGTGCACCGCAGAGCAGGCCTATCAATGGACAGACGGTCGTGCCGTGTTTGCCAGCGGCAGTCCATTTGCCCCGGTCGAGATCAATCGCACAACGCTCGTATCAGGCCAGGGTAACAACGCGTATATCTTTCCCGGCGTTGGGCTGGGTGTGGTTGTGAGCGGCGCGACGCGTGTTACCGATGAGATGTTTTTGGTTGCCGCAAAAGTGCTTGCAGAGTGCACCGGGGCCGACGACCTTGCCGTCGGTCGTATCTATCCGGCACTCTCGCGAATTCGCGAGGTGTCCGCCGCGATTGCAACTGCGATTGTCACGCTGGCGCATGCGCGCGGCCTGGCGCGCTATCCCGCGCACGCCGACGTCGCCGCTCAGGTGCGCGCACACATGTATGAGCCGCTATACGCCCAGTTTGACCAGCCGACGACCACTCACTAAGGTGATTTATGCCCAAACTCCTGATCCCACTCGACGGTTCAGAGCCCGCCGAAGCCATCTTGCCCTATGTGGCCAGTCTGATTCGCGACGCTTCTGACAGCGTGCACCTGCTATCGGTATTGACGCAACCGTATTTCGTCTACGCGGCGGAAAATCTGGCCATGATGACCGAGTTGCGCGAGTGCGACGCCAATTCGGCCCGCGAATATTTGAAGCGCATTGAACAGCGCCTAAAGGCACAGGGAATCGGCTCTGTCGTCATCGCCGTTGAGTATGGCGCCGCCGCCACAAAGATCTGCGATTATTCCCAGAGGGCAGGGTGCGACATGATTGCGCTGACATCACACGGCAGGAGCGGTATCAGCCAATGGCTGATCGGGAGCACCGCTGACCGGGTGTTGCGCCATGCGACAATGCCCGTGTTCATCGTTCGCGGCGCAGCCCCGGATGCTGCTGAGCCGCGACCGATCACACAGCGTCACTCAAGCGCGCTCAGCTGACGACTCGGATCAACGCTGTGACGTCTCATAGATTCACTCTGGCGACTGCCCCATGACCGGGATGACCAAAATGCGGATGGGTGTGGCGCTCGCGGTGGGTTGCGGCGGAGTCGGTGTGGCGAATAGCCAGAGCTCCCGGAGCTCCGGCGTTGCGATCGTCACGCCGACTGTGATGATTTGACGCGCGGTGTGGTCGTCGTCTAGCGTGACATTTAGGGCATAGGCTGTTGTGCCGAGCGGACACTTCGCGACACCACCGCGCTGGGTAACGGGTATTTGTGTTGTCCCGTCGTCTAAAAACGCACTCTCCATATTCTCCAATACCCAATAAAGAGACACGCATCCCCCAGCCACGACCGAGGCGCTGTCCGACCAAAACTGAATCAGCGAACGTTGCGGCGTTTGCGTGATGGGTTGCGCGCTGGGCAGCACGATGACAACCGGTTGCTGCGGTGTCTCAACGACAGGCGGAACGTGCACGATCGGCAGGCCTTTGGGCACCTCGCTACCGCACACACTTATTACGCTGGCCTGCCAGACCCAACCCTGGTGCCCATCCGGCGTCACAACTTCATACCATTGCGCATCGGCACTACGGGCAATCAGCGCTGCGTCAGTATTCACCTGCAGAATGCCGATCATTGGGTAGTCCATATCTGGCCCTTCTCGCAGACCGACCTCCGTAGCGCCGCGCACAGCTGGCGCGCACAGCGTCGCCACTGGCGCTGGCAAGACGGTGGCAACGTGTAGGGTGGGCAGGGCCGTTGCCGGGCTCGTGGGGGTGCGGTATGGCACTTCGACCGCAGGTAACCAGAGCTCAGACACTGTGGCAGTCGGGTTGTCGGATAACTCGACAAATACGCGATTGGGTAATCGCGTTACGTGCAATGTGCTCGTCCTCATTGGCGGTGGTGCGGGTGGGGGCGCATTGCAGGCAGCGAGCACATATTGAGCACAGCAGGCCGCTGCGAGCAACCACAAACACCGTTCGGGCTGCCGGGGGGTAGGCGTGCAACGCGACTGGGTGCCCATGATCTAGCAAATCCTCGGCAGCTGTTCGCCGATCTGCATCGGCACCATTCGGGTGGTGCCAAGCGCAGTTCGAGCTGCAACCATGCCAGCATGCTGATCCGTGACGCGGCCGATGATCGCCGCGCGCGTGCCGTAGCGATGCCTGTGCATGCAAGCAAGCACGCGTTCCGCGTCTTCGGACGCGACAATGGCGATCAGCTTCCCCTCATTTGCGACATAAAGCGGATCCATGCCGAGCATTTCGCAGGCGGCGCGCACGGGTTCCTGCATAGGCACGCTGTTTTCATCGATCAGAATGCCAACCTGCGAGGCTTTTGCGATTTCGTTCAAACTCGATCCCACGCCCCCGCGTGTTGGGTCGCGCAACACGTGGATGTTGTTGCTTTCGCGCAGCATGCTGTGGACCAACCCGTTTAGCGGCGCCGTGTCGCTTTCTAGCTGTCCGTCGAACGTCAAGCCTTCACGCACACTCATGATCGCCATGCCATGCGCGCCTATGTCGCCGCTGACGATCACGACATCGGAGGGCCGCGCGCGCGTCGGGCCGATCAGCACATCGTCGGGCACACTGCCGATGCCGCTTGTGTTGATATACATGCCATCTCCGTGCCCGCGATCGACCACCTTGGTGTCTCCCGTCGCAAGCGGCACACCGGCTATGCGCGCGGCGACGCCCATGGCGTGCGCAATCGTCGCCAGCAGGGTCATAGGCAGCCCCTCTTCGAGGATAAACCCGGTGCTCAGCGCGATCGGTTGCGCGCCCATCATCGCCAGATCGTTGATGGTGCCGTTCACAGCCAATTGGCCGATATCCCCTCCTGGAAAGACAAGGGGTCGCACAACGTAGGAATCGGTTGAAAACGCCAGGCGCCGCCCTGGCGCGCGCACGAGCGCGGCGTCGCCCAGTTCGCGCGTGCCAGGTCCGAAGGCAGGCAAAAAGAGGTGCTCGATCAAATCCGCGGTCAGTTGGCCACCGCCGCCATGGCCCATCACAATCGCGGGGTAGTTCCGCAATGGCAGCGGACAGGTCCAGTTATAGAAATCGCCCATAGTTGAAATACGCGGCACACGCGCCCTCACTGCTGACCATCGTTGCGCCCAACGGCGTGCCAGGCGTGCACTGTTTGCCGAACGCCGGGCATTGATTGGGCTTGAGCTGCCCCTGCAAAACGTCACCACTGCGGCATAGCTTGGATTCCTGGGTATGAATCTCGCTCACGCAGAATTTTTGTTCCGCATCCCAGTCTTTGTATGCGTCGCGCAGTCGCCAGCCACTCTGCGGGATTAGGCCGATGCCGCGCCACTTCCGATCGGACGGCTCGAATACTTCAGCGAGCAACTGTTGCGCGACTGGATTGCCTTCGCGTTGGACTGCTCGCGCATAAGCGTTTTCAACAACCGCGCGCCCGGACTCAAGTTGCAGCACGGCAAGCCGAATACCTTCCAGCAAGTCGACAGGCTCAAATCCAGTCACGACGATCGGAACTTGAAAACGCTTCGCCAGCGGCTCATATTGCCAGTAACCCATCACGCTGCAGACATGTCCGGCTGCCAGAAATGCACTGACGCGATTGAGCGGCGAGGCCATGATCGCGCCGATTGCCGGCGGCACCAGGACGTGTGAGACCAGCATTGAAAAGTTGCGGATATTCTGGCGCTTGGCCTGCAGCACCGCCATGGCGTTCGCTGGCGCCGTTGTTTCAAATCCGATTGCGAGAAAAACAACATTTTTGTCCGGGCAATTGCGAGCGACGCGCAAGGCGTCCAGCGGCGAATAGACAATCCGCACATCCGCCCCGTTGCTCTTGACACGAAAGAGATCGGCGTCGCTACCGGGCACGCGCAGCATGTCGCCAAACGAACAGAAAATGACGTTGGGCTGCGCCGCGATGTGCAACGCCTTGTCGATCGTCTCAAGCGCCGTTACGCACACCGGACAGCCTGGACCATGGATCAATTCGATTGACTCGGGCAACAGCTGATCGATGCCGTTGCGTATGAGTGAGTGGGTCTGGCCGCCGCACACCTCCATCAGTTGCCAAGGCCGTGTCGTGATCCGGCGGATCTCGTCAAGGAGGCGATGGGCGATGGCGGCGTCGCGGAACGCATCAAGATATTTCATCGTGCCCAAGCTCCTCATGCAGTAGACCGGTTTCGCGCAACAACGTCAACGTCTCCTGGGCCGATGCTTCATCAAGCCGCGTGATGGCAAACCCAACATGAATGATGGCGTAATCGCCGATGTTGATTTCCGGCACGAACGACAAACACACCTCTTTGGTGATGCCACCGAAATCAACTTTGCCCATGCGCATTTCGTCAGCTTCATAGATGGCGATCACGCGGCCAGGAATTCCCAAACACATGTTGCGTTACTCCCGTCGCGCAAATTGCGCGATCGCGGCCTGACCCAGCGCGAGCCCGCCGTCATTCGGCGGCACACGGTGATGCGTCATTACCTCGAAACCGGCGTCGCGGAGGTGCCCAGTCACTTCCGAAAGCAGCCGGATATTTTGAAAAACACCGCCGCTCAGACCGACTCGATTAAGCTCATACGTGCTCCGCAGCGAGCGGCTCACCGCAACAATCACATCCGAAACCGCGTGATGAAACTTTGCCGAAATGATGGCCGGGCCGATTCCTGCACGGCTGTCGGCCACGATTTCGGCGATGACCGGCGCCGGGTCGATCTGGACAGGATTTTCGCCGGCGAGGGCAAACTCATAGCGGGCCTGGCAATCTGGATCACAGCGCGCTTCGAGCGCGATTGCCGCCTGACCCTCGTAATCAGCATGCTGACAGACTCCCGCCAATGCGGCAACGGCGTCGAACAGCCGGCCCATGCTGCTTGTGACGAAAGTATTTGTGCCGGTCTCGAGCAGGCGCTGAAACACGGCGCGCTCGGTTGCGGAGTACTCGGCAACCGGCGCAAGATCGGATTCCCACGTGATGCCCGCAGCCCAAAGCTGTGCGAGCGCGCTGCGCGCGGGATGCCGAATGGCCGCATCACCGCCAGGCAAGGCTGTGTATTTCAGATGCGCGGCCCGGAGATAGTCCGCATAGCTAACGATCATGGCCTCTCCACCCCAAATCGCGCCATCCGCGCCGTAGCCTGTGCCGTCGAACGCAAATCCAATCATCCGGCCATCGGCCTCTATGCCATGCTCCACCATCAGCGCTGCGATATGTGCGTGGTGATGTTGCACACGGATCACCGGGCGGCCATGCGCATGTTGCGCCGCCCAGCGCGTCGCCATATAGCCGGGATGCAGGTCAACCGCGATGCACTGAGGTGAAATTCGGAATAGCGTCTGCATATGCGCCACCGCGCTTTCAAACGCGCACACCGCTTCAAGGCTTTCAAGATCGCCAATATGCTGGCTCATCAGCGCATGGTCGTCCGCCGCAAGGCAAAACGTTGACTTTAGCTCGCCACCTACTGCCAAGGTCGGTATTGCCGTGAAGGAGAGCTTGATCGGGAATGGCGCATAGCCCCGTGAGCGGCGCAAGGGCAGCTCGACGCCGTTGAACACGCGCACAACGGAGTCGTCGCACGGCACATGAATGTCACGATCGTGGGTCAGGATTGCGTCGGCCAGCGACCCCAGCGTCGCCAGCGCAACCTCATTGCGCGTGACGATCGGCTCGTCAGCCAGGTTGCCCGATGTCAGCACGAGCACGGGCGTTTTCGAATCGTGTAAAAGCAGGTGATGTAGCGGCGTATAGGGCAGCATCACCCCGATCGTGTCCGTATCTGGTGCGATCTGCTCGGCGAGCGCGTCGCTCGCGCGCCGGCGCAGTACAACAATTGGCCGCTCGCGGCTCGTCAGCAGCGCGCGCTCTGCACCATCAAGCGCGGCAAATTGCGCAACCGTTTCAATGTCGCGCGCCATTACGGCAAATGGCTTTGAACCCCGGCGCTTACGCGCGCGCAACAGCTGCACCGCCTCGCGATTGAACGCATCGCAGGCCAGGTGAAATCCACCCAGACCCTTGATCGCGGCAATGCCGCCGGATTGAATGATGTCGAGCGCCTGTTGCAGCGCAGGGTCTTTGTGCGCGACGCAAACGCCGCCAACAACCAGCGACACCTGTGGACCGCACTGCGGGCAAGCGATTGGCTGCGCATGGAAGCGGCGGTCGGACGGGGCGTCGTATTCACGTTGGCAGCTGGCGCATAACGCGAACCCGGCCATTGTTGTAAAAGGCCGGTCATACGGCGTGTCTCGCGTGATCGTGAATCGCGGCCCGCAGTGGGTGCAGTTGATAAACGGATAACGATAGCGGCGATCGACTGGATCAAACATTTCACGCAGACAGTCGTCGCACGTGGCAATATCGGCCGATATGAACGTGCGTGCGTCTGGATCGCGCTGGCTCGCGACGATTGTGAAGCCTGTGTCGCCGCTAGGCTGCATGGTCTGGGCCTGAATGTGCTCAATCTGCGCGAGCGCAGGGGGCTGAGTTGCGAGCAACTGTTCAAATGCCGACACTTCAGCGCAGGGCCCTTCGACTTCGATAAAGACGCCGCAGTTGTCGTTGCCAACAAACCCGGCCAGCCCGAGTCTTTGGGCCAAACCATAGACATGCGGCCGGAATCCGACGCCTTGCACGACGCCTTGCACACGCAAGCGCTTCCGTTCGAGCGTTTTGAGCGAGGCAATCACGTCGTGACCTCCAACGCTTCTACACGGATTTCACGGCCACGGCGCACTTCGGTGTCAAAAGTTGCGCAGCATGGACAGGCGTAGTACAGGTCCGCCGCGCGCGCCGGTTCGAATTCGATCTGACATTTCGGACAGAAACACACGATGGGTACGGGCACGATTTCCAGGACTGCGCCCTCCGCAGGCGTGTTTTGTGTGATGGCCGAAAACCCAAACCGCAACACATCGGGATCAGCGCCCGATGCGGCGCCGATATTCAGCACAATACGCAGCACGCGCGTGGCCCCGTCGATGCGGGCCTGTGACAACGCCAGGTCGATTGCGCTTTGCATCAGGCCAATTTCATGCATGGCGTGCCTCCTGCATCTGCGCGGCAAGCAGCGCGCCGATCATTTTGATGGCTGCTTCTGCGCCGCGCAATGCACTCGCGGAGAGTGAATCGCCCAACTCAAAGCGCTCGCCAGGAATTGAGATCAGCAGGGCCGGTGGACATCGCCCATACAATGCCTGCGCCAACCCCATCAGTGCCTGCGGTGTTGCCGTGTGCGTCATCGGGCCAGCGGCAGCAGGTTCCGGCACGATCGGCGTGCTCGTCACACCGGACGCATGTGTGCTGATCTGCGCGTCGACAAACAGGACTTTGTCTGCGGTCGCGATCTGAGCCGCTAACTCGGGCGTCAGCTGGTGCACGACGGTGCATGTGACAGTGGGCCAGCCGAGCGCGGCAATCTCGCGCGCCACGTGCGCCCCAACGCCGTCATCGCTCCTCAGGGTGTTTCCGTAGCCAATCAGTAGCAGCATAGGTTACGACCTTACCGACGTAGTATTTGCACAATGTCACCGGCGGCGTTGACAATGGCCAGCTCCAATGGCATCTGCCCGAGCGCGTGTGTTGAACAGCTCAGACATGGGTCGTATGCGCGCACGCTCGCTTCAACGCGGTTGAGCAGCCCCTCCGGAACGACGCCATCAACCGCGCCGTGGATTAAGTTCTGCGCAACACGTTTGACGGCTTCGTTCATCGCGTGATTGTTCTGGCCTGTCGCAATGATCAGGTTCACGCGTGTGATCAGCCCATGTTGATCAACCTGGTAATGATGAAACAAGGTGCCACGCGGCGCCTCGCTCACGCCAACCCCTTCACGCCGGTTGATGCCGGCCTGCGCCCGCAACTGCTCGGATTGCAGATCCGAGTCAGCCAGCAGGCGCTCAATGAGCTCGATCGCGGCAAGAATCTCGATGAGCCGGGCGTAGTGATAGTGAAATGACGATGTGACCACACCCGTCTTGTTGCCGTAGGCGGCGCGCCACTCCAAAAGCGCGGCGTCGGCCAGCGGCGTGCCCATCCGCGCGCACACGTTGAGGCGCGCCAGTGGGCCGACCCTGTATGCGCCGCCCGGGTATCCCAAGGGCAGGTAATACGGCAGTTTGAGATACGACCAGGGCACAACGGCTTCGCCAATGAATGCGTCATAGTGTTGTGGATCGAGTGCGCTTGCCAGCACGGCGCCGGTGCTGTCGATCATGCGCAACTGCCCATCGTAGTGCTCCCATGCGTCATCCGCGCCGACCAGGCCCATGAAAAGCGAGGGAAAGTCGCCAAAAGCGACGCTCTCGTCGCGATGTGTGCTCAGGTATTGCTTGAACAAGCCTATTGCGTCGGATGCGATGCCGCGCATCTCAGCGCAATGGGCCAGAAAATTGTCGCGCAAGCCCGGGCTGAGCGATTCGCGCACCCCGCCGGGGACCGCCCACGCCGGGTGGATTTTTTTGCCGCCCAACGCCTCGATGATCTCCTGCCCAAACTGGCGCAGGCGAATTCCCTGCCGGGCGATGTCTGTATGCTGCTCAATCAACCCAAAGATGTTGCGTTTCGCAGGATCGCTGTCCCAGCCCAAAAGCAGGTCGGGCGCGGTGAGGTGAAAAAAACTCAGCGCATGCGACTGCACAATTTGCGCCAGATTCATCAACCTGCGCAACTTTTCGGCCGCCGGCGGGATCCTGACGGCAAGAATGGCGTCGCCGGCTTTGGCCGATGCCAGCAGATGACTCACCGGGCAAATGCCGCAGATGCGCGCGGTGATCCCGGCCATCTCGGATAGCGGCCGCCCTTCACAGAACTTTTCAAAGCCGCGAAACTCAGTGACATGAAAACGAGCGTCGCGAACGTCGCCGGCGTCGTCGAGATACAAGCTGATCTTGGCATGCCCCTCGATTCGCGATACTGGGTCTATCAGGATGGTTTTTGACATGATGACTCGTTGACCGGAAAATGCGCCTCACCGGGATGCCTAGCCGAACTTGAGCATGTTCCTGCCGGTGAGAATTGGCGACTGCCCGGCGAGCAGTTGTTCAAGCAGCGCGCGGATACGTGGCGCGGGTGGGGGACAGCCCGGCAAATACACATCGACCGGAACAACGGCATGAATCGGCAGCGCAAGCGGCAGTAGCGCGGGCACCACGCTGGTGTCGTCTGGCAAGTGCGGGTTTAGCAACCCCGGCGCGCGGTATGCGCGCTCCAGCACGGCGGAGACGTTGTCCGCCCCCAGCGCGTTCCGAAGCGCGGTGACATTGCCTGTGACCGCGCAATCGCCAAACGAAATCAGCACTTTGCTGTGCGCCCGAACGCGTTTGATCTGCTCGAGATTGTCCGTATTCGCCACCGCGCCTTCAGCAAGCGTGATATCGACATCCGTTGGAAACACCTTGACGTCGGCGATGGGGCTGTACACCAGTTCGACGTGATTGGCGAGCTCAATGAGCCACTCATCCAAATCCATCAACGACATGTGGCAACCGGAGCATCCGCCAAACCAAACGGTGGCGAGCCTGATCTTGCTGCGGGCTACTGGGATTTGCTCGGTCATGGCAACCACTCTCCCTTTTCGCGCGCCCGCGTCAGGAACGCAAGTTTGCCGCGATCTTTTGCCATCTCGGCGACCGTAGATCCCTGCTTGAAAATTGCGCCAGTTGGGCATGCCATGACGCATTTGCCGCATGCGGTGCAGTTTTGTGACGCCCCCCAGGGCTGGTTGAGATCCGTAATGACATGCGCGCTGATTCCGCGGCCTGAGACATCCCAGACGTGGGCGCCCTCAATCTCGTCGCAGGCGCGAACACAGCGCACGCACAACACGCAACGGTTATGGTCGATGCCGAATGCAGGATGCGAGAGGTCGACTTGCTCGGCTGGATACAAATAGTCATAGCGGACGTGATCCATTCCGGCCGCAATGGCAAGATCCTGCAGTTCGCAATTGCCATTCGCCACGCACACGGCGCAGACGTGGTTGCGCTCAGAAAAGTAGAGCTCGACGATCTGACGCCGATAGCGCTTGAGGCGTTCGGTCTCGGTGTCGACAACCATGCCTTCCTGGATGCGTGTTATGCACGCGGGCAGCAATTTCCCGCTGCCGGCGACCTCCACCAGGCACAGGCGACAGGCACCCACATCGTGTACACCGTCGAGATGGCACAGCGTGTGCACGAAGATCCCGTTGTCGCGCGCGGCCTCAAGGATTGATTCATCGTCGCGGGCGCTAACGAGCTGGCCGTTCAGGGTGAGCGTTTTGGACATGTCACACCTAACTTAGTGGATGCGCGTTGGATTGCAGCCGGTCAGACAATACAGCCGCTACTGGTCAGTTGGACAGTTCATTGTTGCCGCGGGCATTTCCTAGTGCAGCAGTTTTGCATCGTATTCGGAACGAAAATAGCGCAGGGTGCTGATCACCGGATTTGGCGCAGTCTGTCCCAACCCGCACAGGCTGGTGTTCTTGACCAGATCGCACAGGCCCTCGAGTTTTTCCAGATCCGCCGGGGTAGCGCGTCCCTCAGAGAACTTGCTGAGCAACCGGTGCAGTTGGACGGTCCCAACGCGACAGGGCACGCACTTGCCACAACTTTCTTCCATGCAGAATTCCATGTAGTAGCGGGCCACATCGACCATGCTGGTGGTGTCATCCATGACGATCATGCCGCCGCTGCCCATGATGGTGCCAACCTGGTTGAGCGACTCATAGTCGACCGGCATATCCAGGTATTGCTCCGGGATGCAGCCGCCGGACGGACCGCCAGTCTGAATCGCCTTAAACGCACGCCCATTTGGGATACCGCCGCCGATGTCAAACACGATGTCGCGCAGAAGCGTGCCCATGGGCACCTCAATCAGACCGGCATTCGTTATCTGGCCCACAAGTGCGAACACCTTTGTGCCTTTGCTCTTCTCGGTGCCGATGCCGGCAAACCAGGCTGCGCCATTGTTGATAATCGGCGCGATATTTGCAAACGTTTCCACGTTGTTGATCAGCGTTGGACGCCCCCAAAGGCCGGATTCGGCTGGGAAGGGCGGGCGCGGGCGCGGTGTGCCGCGATTGCCTTCGATCGATGTCATGAGCGCGGTTTCTTCACCGCATACAAAAGCGCCCGCGCCGAGGCGAATATCAATGTCAAAGTTAAAGGCGGTTCCACAGACACGCTTGCCTAGAAATCCATGTCGTTCGGCGTGCCGGATAGCTGTTTTTAGGCGCTTGACCGCAAGCGCATATTCCGCGCGCACGTAAACGTAACCTTGACTGGCGCCAGTCGCATAGCCCGCGATGATCATGCCTTCAAGGACGCGGTGTGGATCGCCCTCCATCACGCTGCGATCCATAAACGCGCCGGGATCGCCCTCATCGCCATTACAGACCACGTATTTGTTGGCGCCACCGCCATTTGGTTTCGATGGATCAGGCGGCGTGGACTTCGCTACCGTCGCCCATTTCACACCGGTTGGGAATCCCGCCCCACCACGCCCGCGCAGACCGGACAGCGTGATCTGCTCAACCACTTCAGCCGGGGTCATGCTGGTGAGAGCCTTTGCAAGCGCGCTATACCCGCCGCACGCAATGGCATCCTCAATCCGCTCCGGGTCGATCTGGCCGCAGTTTGCGAGCACGATTTTGACCTGACGTTTAAAAAATGGCAGATCGGTCTCATACTGCAGACGCGCAACCGGCTCCCCGGACAGGCTTGCGACAATGTCCGCTGTGTCGGTCGGGACGACATGCTGATACAGCGTTTCTGGCGAGGCTGCACTCACATGATCTGGCGCCTGATGTGAAACGCCGACCATCGGCCCGATTGCGCACAAACCGCGACAGCCAACCGGCTTGACGTGACACGACGTGTGAACACCACGCTTGACCGCCTCGGATCGCAGCGCATCGATGATTTCGGCGCTGTTCTGCGACGAACACGCTGTGCCAGTGCAGACGTGGATGTGATGCGAGAACTTGGCCAGCGCGCGTTGCTCGGCATCGGCCGCGGCGCGGAGTTCCTCAGGATTCATGGCGTCTCCGAGATCGCAGCGCTGTGGCTCACGCTCGCAGGCGCGAGCCACACACGCAGGTGCTCGAGCACGCCATCGGGCTCGTTCCGGCCAACCACTGTGCCGTCAAAAGATACAGCAGGTGCTTGCGCACAAGAGCCAAAGCAGCGCGCCTGAAGCAGCGACACTTTGTTGTCCTTCGTCGTAACGCCGGGTTTTAGATTAAGACCGCCGTCAATTGCCGCGAGAATGCGAGCGGCGCCCTTGATATAGCACGCTGTGCCTGTGCACACGATGCACGTGTGCTCGCCGCGCGGCTTGAACGAAAAAATATTGTAGAACGTCGCCACGCCATAGACTTTGCTGGTGGGCAACTTGAGCGCGCGCGCGATGACCTGCAGGATATCCAGATCCAGACAGCCGTAGAGCTGTTGCGCGCTATGCAGGCTTTCGATCAACGCGTCTCCAGCGTAACCGTGCCGGCGCATCGTGGCGTCCAGGATTTTGAAGCGTTTGTCCGAAGTGTCCATGATGGCAAACAGGACGTGACTACAGAACACGCGGCCAGAACATCAGCGTGCGTTCCTCGCGTTTGTTGCGCAGCACTTCTTCGCGCGTCATGCGTTGATCAAAGTCTCCCTGTTGTGCTGGCGCCGCCGCGCGCACGAGCACAACAGGGACACGCGTGTGGTGCATCACGAAGTCCGCGACGCTGCCTAGCCGCCAGCGCTGCACGCCGCGCCGGCCATGGGTCGACATGACGATCAGATCGGCATTGAACGCGCTGGCGGCTTCGCACAGAATGTTTTCGGGTTGACCACTGAGGATGAGCGGTGTGCACGCATAGCCCTGCGCGCCAAGCTCGGCCGCTTTCGCCTCGACATAGGTGGTGCAATCGTCATAGTCGCGGGCCTTGATCTCTTCCTGGATCGCAGGAACATCGACATCGGCATCAAACTCGCTGTAGCTGGACGCCGGGATGCGCAGCAACACGAGCTGCGTGTACCCTGGCTCGGCCAGGTCCTTCGCGCGCGCCAGCGCCAGCTCGGAAAGCTCGGACCCATCAAGTGGAACCAAGATTGTCTTCATCATCGCGGGACTCCTCAGGGTGCGCCAGAATCGCCATTTCGAACGTTGCCGCGCATCCTCACTTGTTACGATGCAAGCGTAGGCCGCGGCGACGCAAAATGCCCAGATCGTGCGGTCCGATAGCCGCTGGTCATCCGGCCAGTTATGCCGATGTATCCACGACGTTCGCGGTGAGCGTCGCCTGCTCGCCGCCCGCCACTTTGAGCAGGTTGAGCACGTTGGATACTCCGGGGCAGGCCCATGCCGCTTTATCGGCGTCCTCGAATTCTGCCCAGGTCGCGACGGTTCCGCTCAGCGTGACGCTGGCGCCGTCGACCGTGATTGCGATGTCGTTTGCATCGAGCCGGGCCGTGCGCGCGAACGCTTGCGCGATGGATTCACGGACAGCCTTGGGCTTTGCGCGCGGCTTGAGCTGAATGTGATTGCTTACCCCCAGCACACCTGGGAGCAGGCTCACCGCTGTTTCCGCCGCGTCTCGTTCTGTTTTCCAGGTCACGGTGCCAAGCAACGTCAACCAGCCATGCTCTGCTTTGACCTGAATATGTTCATCAGGCACCACGACATTCCAATGCAACGCCTCAAGCGCGGACTTGACGATCTCCTCGTCGCTGCGCTTGTGGTGCGCGGGCGGGGTGGTTTTGAGTTCTTCCGCAAAGCCGCGCACACCGGCAATCCCTTTCACCACGCGCTCGACTGCGAGCTTTTGTGCATGGCTGGTTACCTCACCATGCAGCGTTGCGACGCCCTCTTTCACACGAACGGCCACCCGGGCGTCATGTGTTTGGGGGTTGTAGGAAAGCGCGTTTTCAATGTGCAGCTGGATATCCCGATCGCTCAAGCGTGTCATATGCCACCTCCATATAAAACGACGGATAGCCGGCGCGTGCCGGTTGCCATTAGGTTAAGAACGTAAATCGAAGCAGCCCGACTTGCGGTTTCGCGTTGTTTCGACTCGACTCCTAAATTAACCGTTGATCAAGCGTATGTCGCTGGACAGGCCGATGTCTGGGAATGGGCCAGTTGACCAGTAGCAGCATGGCAATTTGCATGTGCCTGCGCTGACCGGGCCGCTCTAAGCTCATATTGCAAGCCGGGTCATGCAGGTCGCTGCCTGATCCGAGAGGAATTGTGCCGTCATGATGACACGCAGTGGCAGCGCGCCACGACTTACGCCCCCGACGTCCTTTGTGCACATCGATGCCGCGATTCGCGATCGATTGATGCGCGCATTGCACGCAACCTGCGCCAATCGCTTTGTGAATGTCAGCGTATCGGTGGTACATGGCTGGGTGACCCTGAGTGGCACCGTGGGCAGCGCGGTCGATAAAAATGTCGCGGAACAACTCGCGCGCGAAACCGTCGCGGTGCGCGGTGTTACGGACAGCATCGTCGTGCGCCCGGAAGTGGATCAAGAGTCCGTGCGCACAGCGATTACGTCCGCACTGGTTCGTGGCGCGGTTGATGAGGCGCAAGGCGTGTCGGTAAATGTGGCCGACGATGTGGTGTCTTTGCGCGGCGTTGTGCAAAACTGGCGCGACTACGAAGCCATTGAGTCCGCTGCGGTGGGGACGCCGGGCGTGCGTTCGGTGCGCAACAGGCTTGTCGTGAATTTGCGGAAGCATACGCCGTCGCCACGCGCGACGGACCCACCCTGTAGAGCCGCGTCAAAGTAACCCCTTGTCGTTACTTTGACGCGGCCCCGGTTTGCCATGTCACGGCGCCGCGGGTGTGCTGCGCGCATGCTGCAACGTGTCGCGCGGCGCCTCGAGCGCAACCGCGTCAACGGATGGCGAGACCACGTTCACAATCATCGGCGCCGAACGATTGTTGGACTCGTCACGTTCGCTGACCAAACCACCGGGTCGGTCTGGGTTATAGGAATCCACGAAGGCATACACCGTCTTGTTGCCGGGTGCGCCGAGCACGCCTGTCCAATGCGAATAGTCGCGGTCGGTCAGAAGCGCATCCGAGCTCAGCGTGATGCTTTCACCTGGCGCAAGCGACTTCGCGACATACCAGGAACCGCCAAAACAAGCCGCATTTGGCCAGGGCGGATCACACAACGCATTCCATGTGTCATTCACTTCTGGCACGCGTTTTGGATCGACCAAAAGCTCGACCCAGAACCCGCCCGATTCGGCATTGCCGTCGTTGCGCACCGTGACGCTGAGTACCACGCGCCGATTGCCGGCGACCGCGCTCTCAGGCGCTACGGCGACTGCGGCCACGATCAGATCGGGCTTGGCTGGCGCATCAGCATCACGCCACGCCATTGGCAAAAATATGCTGCGCGCGCTTGGGCCAGGTGTGGCCGTCGACTGATCTGCAAGCGGTGTCGGCTCCGCCAGCGTCGTCGGCGCCGGCGTCACGGACGGTGCTACGGTGGCGGGCACCGTCGGCTCGGCGGAGGTCGAGCGCGAGCGTCGGTGCTCGTCGGCGTCGGCGTCGGCGTCGGCGTCGGCGGGCCGGCTTCAACATCAAGCGCAAAACGGACCCGCCACAGCAGCGTTCCCGGCACGATCCGTCGCCTCGATTCGGATGGCATAGACTCCCCGCATCGGCAAGGTTGGCGGCTGCCAGCGCCATGCACCGGCACTCGGCGTCAGCATCTCGGAGAATGTTGTGCCATCGGGCACATAGACGATCACGCGCATGAGTGCCACGCCTGAGCCATCGCTGACGCTGCCGGCAAAGAGCTCCCCGGCAATGGGTTGCTGTGTTTGCGATGTCGCAACCGTTGTCGTGATCACGGGCGCCCGCGTGTCGATGGTGGTGGTTTGCCAGTCGCCAATGTGAAGATTGCCGGCAGCGTCGATTGCGCGCACCCGCACACTTCGTGTTTCACCATCGAGTGACGGCAAAGGCCAGGCATAGTTCCAATCCTGCGCGCCGTTGCTCGGCGCAAGCAAGTTGCTGGCGGGTTCCCAGACGGAGTCTGGGCCGAACTGCAGCGCAACCTCGCCCACGGTTGCGCCGGTGGGCGCATCGGTCGCGCTGCCATGGATCAGGGCGGTGGTTCCGCTCAACACACCGGGCAACGTAAGCGTTGTGCTGGGAGGTTGGTTGTCGATTGCAATCAGCGTTTCAACGGCATCGCTCAGCAACCCGACGCCATCGCGCGCGCGAACACGCGCGGCGAGCTGGCTGGTCGTTGGCGTAACACTGGCCGACCAGTTCAGCGTCCCTTCGACTGGTTGCCAGGCGCCGCCATCGACGCTGATTTCAACGCTCGCGACGCCACTGCCGGAATCCGTCGCAGTGCCACCGAGGCGCTGGCTGATTGGTCCGACCACGCCGCCTGGCGCAGTCTCCAGCGCGACCGTGGGTTTGTCGCCATCGACGCGGTGCGTCTGCGCCGCCGGCATCACGCCTGCAAGCTGCGCAGTGCTTGTGACTTCGCGCAATCCGGCGAGATCTGAAGCGAGTGTTGCCTCAAAGCTGGCAGTGAACGTCGCTCCTGCACCGAGTGCGCCGACGGTTAGCGCGCTGTGGCTCAGCACAGCCCCGTGCGTCGTCGCAAGTGCGATGACGCCTGGCGTGATTGCGCGCGATTCATGGTTGCGCAACGTGACGGTGTAGTGAATGACGCTGTTTGGCCCGAGCGGCGTATCGGCCGACTCGTGCGCAACAAGCTGCAGGTCGACAAGGTCCGCGCGCGGCTGACCGGCGCTCGGCTGCGTCGTTGCGCACGGATTGGTCCAGGCGTAGGCGTCGGCCCACGCGCCGTTTGCAGGTGCAAGCGGATTGCCGGTCGGGAACGCGCTCCACACCGCACCGTCGTCAGTTACTGCATAGGCCACGAGCTTGAGACCAGCGCCCACATTGCCCATCGCGAGCGGCAGGCGCAGCTCGGTGTCGATGCCCGTGTGGCTAAACGCCAGCGACAGCGCGCCCTGGTCTTGCCAGGCGCCATTCACATACCGATAGACGCGGCCGTCGGCTGGCCCGCTGACTGCCAGTGCGATATCGGCGTCGAACGGCAAGACGGTGAGCGGCACAATCGCGTCCACCGGTGCGTTGGTGCCGCCCGGCGCGCTATCGAGATACGTCCACTGCGCGCCGGTGACCGCCCACGCGCCGCCGCGCCACCCGAGATAGAGCGCATCGGCGTCCCAGGTTGCATACAGCGCCTGACGCGCGCCACCGCGGAGCATCGGGCGTTCGTCGTCATCCAAAAATTCACCGGGCCGCCACTCGTTGTTGTCCAGGTCGAGCATGCCATCGCGCTGTATCGTGCGCGGCGCGGCACACAGCAATCCGGTGCTCACGTACCACGGGCCGTAGTGGGTTTCCAAACGGTTTCCAGCCAGATCGACTGCGCCGAGATGGGCGTACCATGCGCCATCGAGATTGAGTGTCTTATTCAGCGCGTTGCCGCTGATCGGGCTGAGCACCGGGGTCGCGCTATTTTGATCAATGGTCGCGAATGTGCCGGCGATGCCGCTGTTGTCAAACGGCGCGGTCCAGGTCATCACCAGCGTTTGGATCGAATCCAGATGGCTGCCAGGCGCGATGTTAAACGCAACCGGGTCCAGCCCGCGCGGTTCAACGTTGTCGACCGTGACCACAAACGGCGTGAGCGTCACGTTCCCCGCGAGATCGCGCGCGCGGATGCGAATCGGATAGCTGGCCGCTTCGCGCGATTCGGGCAAAGTGTGCGTCAGGCGCCAGGTGTTTGAGGCAATCGTTGCTGGCAGCCACAGATAACCCCCGTCGAAGCTGACATCGACTCCGGCCACGCCGCTGTGCACATCTCCCACCGCGCCATTCAACGTCGCTGTGCGGGTGACGTAGCCGCTTCCGGCAGCGACGCTCAACGTCGGTGAGAGTGTATCGGTGTTGATGACGACGGCGCTGGTCTGGCCAGCCACACCGTTGTAAAAGGCCTGCGCGGTTAAGGTGTGCGCGCCATTGCCGGGCACAGCGAGTTGCGCGTTCCATGGCATCACGCCGCCGGCGGGGAGGGCGGCAAACTCGGCCAGGGTCAGCGTGAGTGGCGCGCCGCCGTCAACGCTGAGAACGATCTGCGGTGTGCCGCCGGTTGCGCCAAACCGCGCGACACCTTCGACCGCCACCGTTGTTGTGTTGACCCATTGGTCGCTTAACGGCGCGACAAAGATCGCGTTTCCACCGTGGCCGCTGGTCTGGCTGCCGGGCAACCGCGCGACCGACGAGACCTTTGAGGTTTGCACGCTGTTTACAAACGCCAATGTTTGTCCGACGGCGCCAGCCTGCGGCAGGCTGATCGTCACAATGCGCACCGGGCTGCGGCCGATGTTGCCGGCTGTGTCGCGCCCGATCGCCACGATGCTGTGGCTGCCGAGCGCCAGCGGCGCCATGGCGCGGAAGCGTCGTGGTTGTCCGCTGCTAAACGTCGGTGTGAGCCAGGCCCCGGCCAGCACCTGTGTTTCGCCGTTGCGCGTGATTTCGAACGCAACTTCGCGCGCGGTGTCGTCGCCTGTGAATCCCGCAACTTCGGCGATCAACGTGATCGCCGCCGCCGAACCCGTTACATCGGTTTCCGGCGTGACCCAGCCAAGCGCAGGCGCGGTAGCGTCGGCGCGCAGCGATCCGGCGTACCAGTCGGATGCCGCGGTTTCGATGTTGTTCAGGCCATCGCTGGCACGGGTATAGATGCGATACAGGCCGTCACCCGGTGCGCTGACGGTTGCGGTCCAATAGCTTGCCGCGCTGAGCGGCGTCACAAGCGCAGCGTTGTTCCACGCCAACGGCGTGGTCTGAGTTGGCGGCAGGCCGTGCGCAATTGGACCGACCAGCCCGACCTCGACGCGCGCGACGCCGGTGGCCCCGATTGCGCAGGAGCTGCCTTCTTTGCCAAAAAACAGGCTGATCGGCGCGGCCAATGCTTCGAATGCGCCGCGATCGGCGCGTTCGCCGCCGCCCGGCGGCGCAAATACTTCGAGCGATGCGCTGTCGACTGCGGATGAATCCGCCAGCAATCGATAGTCGTGTTGCGCGGCATCAACAAAACGCGGATCGCCCGTGCGATCGTGCGCGCCCGCGGCGACGCCGCCATAGGCCGCGCCGTTGCCATGCAGCAGGTTGAAATCGCCATACAGCGCGTTTGCGCCGGTGGACTGCAGGCCAATGCCGTTTGTGACAACGATGTTGTTGCGCGCCAGCAGCCAGCCGGGTGAGCCCGCACCGCGCAGCGCCACAGCATTGCCGGTGAACGTATTAAAGGTTGCGACGGTCTGAAGCGCGCTCGCGCACTTCGAGCGCGATGCCCAGGCCGCGCAGCACGTTGCGCGTGACCGTGATCGCATTTGAGCTGCCGCTCATGCGCACACCCGGAGCGCCGTCGGCGCCGCTGAGTGTGACGCCATTGAGTTCGGCTGCCACGACATCATGAAACACCACGGTCGGCGTGAGCGTGGTGTTGTGGATGCGCACCTGTTGCGGTCCAACGCCGACCAGGCTGACATAGCTTGGCACGCTGAGTTGTTCGGCGTATATGCCCGGGCCGATGCCGACGACGAGGCGCAGGTTGTTGGGTAACTCGCCCGGCGCGAAGCGCAGCGCGCGGATTTCGCTGGCGGCGGCGTCGAGCGCGGGCTGGATCTTGTCAAACGCATCGACCTGCCAATCAAGGCCGTCGTTCAGACACTGCGCGCAGTAGTTGTCGTCGGCGTAGAGCGCAGCTTGACCCTGTTGCAGGTAGCCGATGTCCACGCGACCGCCGGTTCCGGGCGGTGTTGGATCGTTCGGGTTGCCGGCGTTGATCGCGGGCGAATCGGGCAGCAGGCGATAGTCGCGCGCGGCGGCGTTGACAAACAGCGGATCGACGCCGAGGTCCCCGACGCCGGCCGCGGCGCGCGGCGCGCCGCTATCGACGACAACATCGGCAAAGCCGCTGGCGCCGTTTTGGTAGAACAGGTTATAGCGCTCGAGTGTGTTTGCCGCGCAACTGGCATAAGCAATTCCCGCAGTCGTGTTGTTTGCGAAAACGGTATTGCGCACATCGAGGCTGGCGCACGCGCTGCCGCGTATGCCGATGGCGTTTGCGACCGCCGTCATGTTGACGGCCTCGAGATCGCTGCGCGCACCGTCGATCGCAATGCCGACAGGCGCATCGCGCACGACGCTGCGCGCCAAGCGGATGTGCTGCGCACCATCTTCTACGCGCGTTGCGGTGAGCACGCCGCCGCCGGAAAGCGTCACGCGCGCAATCATGATCAATGCACCGCCTTCGATCTGTGCCACGCCGCGAGCGCCCGGGGCAAGCGCCCCCGGCGCTTCGATGATGCTCTGATCGGCGCCGCTGCCAATAACAGACACGCCGCTGACAAGCTGGATGCGCTCGAGGTAGCGGCCCGGGCGCACACGCACGCGCAGCGCGCCGCTGTCGATGGCAGCTTGAATTGAGTCAAATGCCGTCTGGCCCCAACGCAGGCCGTCGTTTGCGCAGGTTGGGCAGAATGTCGGTGAGACATACGCATCGCCTCCGCCGTTGTGATAGCCGGCCGTCGCGGGTGTCCCCAGCGCACCGCCCAATTCAACCCGGTAGACATTTTTGCCCGCGTCGACGAGCCGGGTCTGAGCATGCGTATGGGTGGGCAGCGCGACGGGAGAAGTCCACGCCGTGCCATCGCTGACAAAACGGTTGTTGCTGTAGCCGATGCCAAAATCGAGCCGCGCGATGCCGGGCTGATGCAGCGTTGCAGCGGCATCGCCGATCGGCGCAACAAATAGCGTGTTATTGATCTGCAGTTTGACAGCCGCTGGCGGGTTCACCGGGCTATAGCGCAGAAACGTAGTGCGCGCGCCGCCGCGCGTGGCGTAAAGCACCGTGCCAATCCGTGCCAGGCTGCCGCCTTGGCTGAACGCCATGGACTGCGCGTTCACAACGACGTCTGGCAAGGCCTCCCACAGGTTGTCCACGAGGTGATAGCGCGCAAACTTGAGGCCGTTGCCACCCTGTTCGGCGTAGAGCCAATTCCCCCCGTCCCAGGTCAGGCTCGCACCGGGGCCACTGCCGATGCCGGCCGGGCTGTCAGCCATGCGCAGCCATGTGTCTGACAAGAGCGCGTAGCGCCAGAGTTGTTGCTGACCGTCGCCGCGCCAGAGATAAAGAAAGCCGGCGTTGAACGTCATGGCCACGCTGCTGGTGCCACCCGCCAGAGACGTTCGCTTGGTGATGTTTCCGTTGGTCGTGTTGTAGACCCAAATCTGAGTCGCGGCGGGTGTCATCGTGGCCATGAAGACGTTGCCGGCGCCGTCGGAGGCCAGCGTTGATGTCATGGGCTGGAAGGGCCAGCTCGCAAGCAGATTCGACCAGGTGTTCGTTCCGATGGCGTAGCGCCGCAGGTGTGGCATCGTTGCGCGAGCGACGCCGCTTCCGGCTGAGACGCCGACGGCGCTGGTAAACCGACCGGCGACAAGAACCTGGTGCGTCGCCGGAGCGATCCGCACCTGTTTAACGCCGCCAAACGCCACGCCGGTTGCGGGCGCCGCGACCAAACTGTCGCTTGTGCTGTCCCAGATCGCAAGGTTGGCCGATATCGTACTGCTGATTGTGTCGAACAGACCCCCGATAAACACCTGACCGTTCATCGTGGCAAGCGCGTTGACAACCGGAGAAAAGCCGGAACCTGTCAACGTGCCAAAACCGGTCCAAGCGCCTGCGCGATAGCGTGCAACTTTGTTTGCCGAGATGCCGCCGATCACGGTGAAGTCGCCGCCGGCATAGACATCGCTGCCTAGCGTCGTGATCGCATACACCGTGGTGGCGTTGTCGGTGCCGCCCCCGAGCGCGTCGAATGTCGGATACGTTGCGCTCAAATCGATGCGCACGATGTTGCCAACCGCGAGATCAAGCGATGGACCGTTGTCCCTGGAAACAAAGCCAAAATCGCCGCCGACATACAGATCCGTGCCGGTCATAACCATGACCTTGACATAGCCATCGCAACCACTGCTGACGTAACAGTTCTCAAGTTTTGCAAACGTGACCGGAGAAGTCCCCACGGTCCTGGTCAAAACCGGGATCGACATCAAATCGCCAAACTCACTTGCAATATAGATGCGGCCATTGCCGCTCGTCATCGCGACGATGGCGTTCGTATAGCTCTCCACGCCACGCCGCCAGGTCTGCGAGGCATTGTCAAAGCGCACGACCGTGCCATAGGTGTTAAAGAAGGTTTGCGATACGAGCGTCGTTTCATACTCGTAGACGTTCATCGCGGCCGGAAAGGAAATGCTGCCGAAGTCGCCTGAGAAGTAAATCTCCTCGCCGATTGCGAGCATGTCGCTTAGCCCCGATATGTTGGCGAAGTGGGCCCAGGCGACGCCGTTCCAGCGTTCGATCCGGCCGTTGTATCCGTTGACCGAACGGAACATCGCGCCGCTGCTGGTCACAACAATGTCGTCAGAGCTATCGGTGCCAGCATATCCGGTCCAGCTCATCGGCATTGTGGCGTAGAGATTGCCATCACCGCCTGCGACAGGTTGGCCGGTGCTGAGCGCATAGGGCGCGCTCGCACGTGCGGACCATGTATCGGAACCAGGCGCGTATTCGGCCAGACCGCTGCCGCCATCGCCCTGCAACGCAAACAGGCGGTTGTTCTCGACAACCACGCCACCGCCCGCGCCAACCGCCCACGGTGTATTGGTCAGCGTCGACCACGCCGGCAGCAGCGCTGGGTCGGGCGTCTCGGTGACCGTGATGTAGTCGCCCGAAGCGATCGCGCCCGCGAACGTGTTACGTTCAAGCACGGCGCTGCTAAGCCGGTTCATCTTGAGCGCGTGCTGGTCGAAGCTATGCACGACCACGCGTTCGATACGTGTGCGCAGCGTCGGCGTGACATAGCCGTTTAGCCCGGCGTCGCTCAGGTCGATGCCGATTGCGACGTTGCGCACGGTGATGGACTTGACCTGCACGCCGCTGGCATTCTCGACGCGCACGCCCGTGCCCGCACTGCCGCCGTCGACGAACACCGCATCCGGGTCGACGCCGACGATGCTGATGTTGTTCTTATTTGCGATCGTGAAGGGCGCATAGACGCCCGGCCGAACCACGATTGTGCCGCCAGCCGGTGCGGCGTCGATCGCGGCCTGGATGCTGGCGTGCGCCGCGCCGCCATCGTCATCGACGGTGATCCCGGCCGGTTGCGCAGGCGGGTTGGGGTGGGCGACCGGCAGCGCGCTGACTGCGCGCTCGGCCAGCGGCACGATGGGCGCCTGGCCGGATTGCGCCACAAGCGACGCCAGTCCGCCGCCCGAAACTGCCGCCGGCATCAGCAAAATATCGGAAGACGCATCACAGTTGACGTCGGCGCCGGCCGCAAACGGCGTCGAGGCAGCGCTGGTCACGCCGCTAAACGTGGCCGCGACATTTGGCAATGCCGTTGCGATGTTAGGTGCGCCGTGAATCAGAATCGCGTCGCCGAGTGCATTGCCCAGGACGATGTCCATGCGCCCGTCGGCGTTGACGTCGCCCGGCGCGGCCAGAAAGCCATTCGCCGCAGGCGCGTAATTCAATGCGCGCCGAATGTGCGCGCCGTTGGCGCGCCCGAGCACGAGCTGTGGCGCGTTTGCATCGGAGTACACAAAGTCGGCCAGGGTGTCGCCATCGACATCGCCCAGCGCGGTGACGCGTGGTGCGGCATCGGCGCTGGGCAGCGCAAAACCATCGGTCGGAGTCATCGTGGCGCCGCCGCGCACGGCGTAGTGCGTCGCGCCGGAGATAACGCGCACGTCATTGGCGCGCGTGACGGCCAGTTCGTCAAGCTGATCGCCGTTCAGATCGCCGATGCCGCTGACCGTCAGCGCCGCGCCGTCCAGCGTCATGCTGGCCGCGGCTTCATCGCTCGCGCGCGCATGCGTGGGCCAGGCGCCAACGTGGCCAAGCAGCAAAAACGCGCGGGTGTCGCCGCCGACAAGCAGATCGTTGAAGCCGTCGCCGTTGACATCACCCGCCGCCGCAACGCGCGCGCCAAAATTGGCGATGCCGGGCGCGTCGATGGCGATGCGCCGACCGCTCAACGCTTCCTCAAGCGGCTGATCGGAGCCATAGGGCGCGGTTTGGCCAAACACCAGGAAGGCACGGCTGTTGGCCGGATCACCGATCAGCACGTCGCTCAATCCGTCGCCGTTGACATCGCCCAGCGCGGCCATATGCCGCCCCAGCGCGGCGTTTGGCGCGCCGACAAACACGCTGCGCGTGCTGTTCAGGCTTTCGACGTTGCGGAATCCGGCCAGATCGGTGCGCGTCCAGTTGCCGCCGCGGCCGTTGACGATCGCAAGCAGACCGGCGCCGCCGCGCGCCCCCGGCAGACCGATCGCAAGATCAGCGCGGCCGTCGCCGTTGATATCGCCAAGCCAGGTCATGTTGACGCCGGCATCGTCGTCGCCGAGCAGACCGGGCTGCAGCCAGACCGTGGCCGAGAGCACGCTGTTCAGCGTGCCAGCCAGCGGCTCGGGACGCACGGTCTGTAGCGCGCGGCCGTTGTCATTGGCCTTGCCGACCAGCGTAATCGCTTCGCCGGCGCGGATTTCGGGCGCATAGCGAAAGCGTTGTGTCACGAGATCGTCGGTGGGCGCAAGCATGTCGACCACGACTGTGCGATCGTCCGCGCTGCTCAGGTTGCCGGCGCTGTCAAACGCGCGTGCCCGCAGGCGATGCGCACCCTGCGCATCGGCGCCGGGCAGTGCCCAGGCAAACTGCCAATTCTGAGTCAACGGGAATGTGGCGTCGGCGAGAAAGACTTCCTGCCACGGTTTGTCGTCGATGCTGATTTGCACGCGCGCGATGCCCGACAAATTGTCGATCGCTGTGCCGTTTAGGGTCACGGTCATGCCCTGCGCGTCGGGCCGGATTGCGTTGCCGGTGAGGGTGAACGCAGCCTGCGGCGCGGTGTTGTCGACGGTAACTGTCGCCGCGTTCGATGTTGTCGTGCGGCCGACGCGGTCGCGCGCAACCGCGCGCAGCGTGTAAACGCCATCGGACGGCAGCGTCCAGACATGCGCAAATGGCGATAACGTCTGTGAGACTGCGTTGAGCGTCGTTAACGGTGCGCCGCCAATCGTCAGCGCAACCGAATCGACCCACGAGCTAGGATCGGACGACGAACCGCCAAGCACATAGGCATGCCCGCGCAGCACCGCGCCGTTTGCTGGCGCGGAGAGCGTGATGCTTGGGTCATCGGCGTCGATTACAACCGGCACTGTGGCCGATAGCATTTGCCCAGCGTAGGGCAACGTCTGCCACAATGTCGCTGCGGCTGGATCCACCGCCGCGCGCGAGCGCTTCAAACGTGGTGCTGATGCGTTCGGCCAACTGCAGCGTGTTGGCGCCGCTGAACGCATAGTCATAACGCGCGCCGGTGTCTGAGCACGCGCCAATCTGCGCTGGCGGTGTGCGGTCGCCATGTATCTGGCCCCCGGTGACACCCTCAAGCCGCGCAGGAGTGCACAGACTCAGGGTCTGGGTGACGGCGTGCGGACCGAAGCTGCCGAGTGACAGCGTTACGCTGAGCGGTGCGCCGGGCGGCACGATGACGCCCACTCGGCCACCGTTCGGATCAGCCGGAAAATGGCGCGGCGCTCAGGCGCAAGCGTGGCGCGAGATTTTGCGCATACGGGCTGGCGCCATTGGCGCGCTCCTGCAAATCCAGCAGATTGTCGGTCTCGACATTGCCATCCGCGGCGCTGGCGAAGACGCGTTGCACCGCGCCGCCCGGCAGGCGCACGTCCCAGCCGCCGCTCCAGCCGCTGGCGGTGAGTTGGAAGACTTCCTGGCCATCCAGCAGCCCGTCGCCGTCGCTGTCCGGGTCGCTCGCGATCAGGCCATAGCGAATCTCAAGCGCGTCCGGCAGCCCGTCGGCGTCGCTGTCGGTGCGCAGGGCGTTCAGCCCGCGCCGCGCGCTGTTGTTTGTTTCGTAGCTGTCGGAAAGGCCGTCGCCATCGCTATCCCAGTTGGCCGGGTTTGTGCCGAGGGCCGTTTCCTGCGCCTGGCTCAACCCATCGCCATCGCGATCTGGGTTCTGCAACGCATTCCAAGTCCACAGACCGGAGAGTGTGCGCGGCAGCACGTCAAGCTGCACTTTGACGGTCGCTTCCGCATGATCGTCTGAATCGGGCACGGTCATCGTCTTGGACTTTGCCGATCCGCATACGGCGCCGAACAAGCCGCATTCGCGCCACAGATAGCGAAACTCGGTCAACGCCAGCACGCGCACTTCCTGGTTGATGCCCGCTTGTGTCAGGCCAAAGTCGACACCGAGCGCGTTTGTGCACCGCCGCGCGTCACTGCCGCTGTCGTTGAAAAAGACGCACTGCATCGCTTCGTTGGTTTCAGCGGTCGTGGCGCTGTCTGCGCTGCCGCGCATAAACGCCTTTGCGTAGGAGCGGCCCAGGTCGCCCCAATCGCCATCGCCGACCGCGCGCAACACGCCGGTAAACCTGTCGCGCACCGTAAATATATTTCCGACGATCAGACCCGGGTCGTTGCCCGGCCCCGCGCGCATGTCAGTGTCCAGCCCGTTAAAACGGCTGCCTGTGAGCTCGGTCAGCACCTCGGCGCTATAGAACAACTCGGTAATCACGCGCGCGACGCTCCAGTTGCCGCCGGTCGAAAGCACCAGGATCGCGTCGATCAAGCCGATCACGGCGGTAACAAGCGCGCCAAACGGCAGGAAACTAATAATCAGCAGCGCGACGAGATAAATCGTCGTCACGATTGCCAGTGCCAGCGCGTTGTTAAACGCAACCGGGTAATCATTGAGGGCGCTGGCGCTCAGCCCAAACGCCACCCAGGTAAATGTGATGCCGATGACCGTGCCCACGATCGCCAGCGCCGCGCCCGTTTTCTGGGCGGCGGTTGCACTCTTGCCCAGCGCGACCGCGGGCGCGGAGAGGGCGGCCTGACCGTTGCGCACGGCGACAAGCATTTTTGCCAGGTCGTATGCACCTTCGGCCACGATCAAGCTGCCCATGACATAGCCCGTGATGCGCGCACGGCGTTGCGCCTGTTCGCCACAGCCATACGTTTCTTGATTCGACTCGCAGGCCAGCTGATGCGCCGCCATGCCGAGATTGGCGAGGTGCACGACGCTCATCCCGATGCCAAAGCCGCGCTTTGCCCGGTCGATCGCGCTGGCCTTGCCACCGCCAAGTTGCGCGGCCTTGATCGCTTGATGCGCTTTCACGGATTGGATCACGTAGCCCGGCAGCTGGGTGCTGCTGTCGGTCAAATTGGCGATGCGCTGGACGATTTGCTGAGCAGCGGGCGCCTCGGCGCCGCTCAATTCCGCGCCATCGAGTTTGACCGTGGTGAGCTGCCCGCTCAGCCATGCGGCGTAGGTTGCGACCAGGCTTGCGCTGATCAGGTCGTTTGTCAAGCCGGGCTCGGCTGCCAGCAGCTCCTGGCGAATGTCATCGAGCTGATTCCCGTAACGGGCTTCGATGACGCCGATCGCGCGATCGTTGTCCAGCAGCTGCCAGCCCGTGGCACCACGCTCGGACATCAGCAAGCGCATCGAACGCTTTGTCGACATTGCGATCGCGTTGAAGTCGGCCACAAAACGATTGGATGCCGCGCCAGCGAGCGCACTCAGATCCGCAGCACCCAGCGTGTGTTCGGTGGCAGCCACGATCGTGGCGCAGTCGAAAACGCGCCCTGCACCGGGGGCAGCGTTGTCGTGACAGCGGTTGGCGTTGGTGTAGCTGGACTCCGGATAGTGCGTGTTCAAAAAGGCGCCGATACGCGTGCCCTGTCCAGCCAGCCCTTCGTCCAAGTGGCTGTAGACCGCGCGCTCGGCGCGCAGCGTAACCGTTTGTGGCACGCCGAAGCGTTGGTCGGTGGATGTGTTGATCCCGTTGACACGCTGCGTCAGCTCGTTGAGCGCGGTGCTCCCATTGGCCTGATCGTCCATGCGCGTGTATTGCATAAACGTCTGATGCGCGCCAAACATCAGCTGGAACAAATAGCGATCCTCGGTCGGCAGGCCGGGCGTGCCGAACAGCGCTGTCTCGTAGCCCTGGCTCTTGATGATGTTCAACCCGGTGAGGCGCGCGCGCTCGGCGTAGGTCTGCACGACTTCCTCATCACTGCGAATCGCGCAGTTGTTCGAATTGCGAGCGCAATTGGCGTAGCTGTCAACTTTGGCCTGCACCATCCACAGCAAATCGGCCTTCGACCAGTCGACGGATGCGCCGTTGAGTGCTCCGTAGGCCAGGCGCCCCATAAACGCCCGCATCGAGCCGCCATCACCGATTGGCTGCATCGGGATATACATCTCGGTGCGCGCGCCATCCGTTTGCACCGCCACGCCATAGAGGCTGGCCAGGGCCGCGCTTGGGGCACGGTTGGTTTCGACGCGCAACAGCGGGATCAAACGCAGATCGTCGCTCGATCGATCCAAATCACGGATGACGCCTTTGTCGTCGGTTGGCCAATCCAGCGCGCTGACGGAATAGCGCAAATGGTCCGCGTTCTCGGGTTGCAATTGAAACTCGATATAGGTATGGCCGTTGAACGCGCCTGGATTCACCGCCAGATGAAACGCATCGGTATAGGGGGTCACTGCGTATGGCGACAGATCCATGCCGTCCATCACGCCATCGCCGTCGTTGTCGTCGTCCCACCAATTGGGAATGTTGTCGCCGTCGTAATCAGACGCATCGCGCCCGGCAACGGAAGGGGCCAGCGCCCCGCCGTCGGGCGCTGGATATTCGAGCAAATCCGCCAGCCCGTCGCGATTGGCGTCGGCAGAGTGTGCGTCGCCGCCGAATGCCTGGCCGCCCAGCGTGACCGTCTGCATTTCACGGCCGTCGTTGAGGCCGTCGAAATCGGAGTCTGCGACAAATGGGTCGGTGCCAAAACAATTTTCATGCACATCGCTGATGCCATCGCCATCGTTATCCGCGCCAGCTGTGCCGTCACCGCAACTCACGCCCGTGCTGGCGGCTTGCCCGAGCTGGGAGGCCGGTGCGATCGATGCTTTTCGCGCAGGTGCAGCCGTAATCCCCAGCAGCGCGAGCAGCGAGACCGGTTTAACGCTCGCAACCCAGTCGCTGCTGGCGAGGGCCCGCAGGGGCGCCTGCGTGGTCAGCATCACGGCCAACCCGATCGCGATGCCTCTGCCCACGCCGCGCCTGTTGCGGCGGTACGCGAGCAACAGCAACGTGCCGCAAGCGCCGCACAACGCCATCAAGACGAGCGCACGCGCGCTCGGCGCGCGCGGCAGTGTCGCTCCGAACCAGGCCTGCAGGCGTTGAAACATGCCGGCATTCGGCTGCGCGCCAATCGTGCCTGCAATGCCGCTGAAATCCAGTTGCATGCGCAACTGCGCATCGTAGACCGGCGAGATGTTTGGCAATGTCAGTTCGATGACCTGTCGCACCGGCGTGCCAAGCCCATCGCCGTTGACCCAAAGCTCGCCGCGCCCGCTGGCATTGCGCAGCAACGCTGATGAGCCGAGTGCGCCGGCCCTGGATTGTGCAAGCGCACCCTGATGCTCGCGTTGCGCATAGTCGGCCAGTTTGTCGCCACTGATGTCGAAGACAAAGCGCCTTACGCCGTTTAATGTTTCAAGCGCGCGCACGTTCGTCGCACCGGCCAGATAGCCGAGGTTGCCGCCGAGCGGCGACGCCGCGAGCGGGTCATCGACTGGCTGACGCGCGCCCTGGGCCGTGATGACATAGGCCGCGCCATCCTTGCGCTCAATGGTTGTCGGTTCGATCGAGGCGTCGCCGGTTTCAGCGCGCACACGAATGGTCATGTTGTCGCGCGTGCGCACATCCCCGTCGATGCGCAGATCGATGCGTGTGTCACTCTTGCCAATATTCGCCGAGATTGCGCGCGGGGTAAACGTCTGTTCGATATCGGCGGTGAAGCGATAGTCGAGCGCGTTGTCGAGGGCGTGCCAGGCGCGTTCAAGTTCCGCTTGTGCGCCAGTATCACCATTTGCCTGTCGTAATGACATCGTATAGGCCCCAATTCCAAGGGCGGTTACGACAAAGACCAGGAGTGCGATACGCGCAAATGCGGGCAGAGAGCGGCGGGAATCGATACGCATGTAGAAGTGCCTCAACGAGAGCAAAACCGAACGGGATGCGTATCATTGTTTGGGGAATAAGTTTGGTGCAAAACCAACCTTTGGCGCAGTCTCGTGGTGCCAAAGGTTGTGCAGCCGCAATCGCAGCGAGGCCACGCGCGGCATTGGCGAACTGCGAAACTGACCAGCTCGAAACAGCCTGGCACCATTCTGCGCGTGCGACGTGTGGGGAGCCACACCGGCCGCTAACACGTGTCCACAAGACGCATGATGCCCGCTATGCTCGGCGACATGCATGAAGCGTCAGATACGTTGACACGCATTGTTGAGCGGTTTGGCCGGCTGCAACAGGTTTGTGCGATCGCTCTTGGGGGTTCGCAGGCGACCGGGCTGGCGACGGCCGATTCAGATTACGACATTTATGTCTTTGTGACCGAACCGCTCTCGCCCGAACTCCGGATCAGCATCGGCGAGGCGTTTTCAAAGTCTGCACAACTCGTCGACTATTGGGGCGCGGGAATGGAATGGGATGACGACTCCGGCGCGCACTTCGACGCCACGTTCTTCGACGCCGCTTGGGTCGAAGCAAACCTTGAGCGCGTCATCCTGCGGTGCGAGCCGTCGTTGGGCTGGACAACCTGCTTCTGGCACACGATCAAGGTGTGTCATGTGTTGCACGACCCCAGCGGCTGGCTGGCACGACTCCGGCAGTTCGCCGATGTCGACTATCCGCAGCACCTTGTGGATCAAATCGTTGCGTTGAACGCGCCCGTGCTGCGCGCGAGTTTCTCGTCGTATCGAACGCAGCTCGTTAAAGCGGTTCGGCGCGGAGACACCGTCAGTGTCAATCACCGCATCGCAGCAGCGCTTGCCAGTATTTTTGACATTATTTTCGCCGTCAACAAAAGAACGCACATTGGCGAAAAGCGCTTGCTGGACTATGTCGAAGCGCATTGCGCAATTGCGCCAAAGGAGTTTCGCGCATGCGTTGATCGTTTGCTCAGCTCAGAGGCACACGGCGATGAACGTGTGATTGACGCGTATGACGCGCTTGTCGACCGGGTAGATGCGATGGTTGCCGGCGCGCTGAACTAAGCGCATACCTGCGTGGCGGGCATGCTTTGGCACTACAACCCAATCGTCCACTCAAGATGATGATCCAGCAGTGTGGCCGGGCGCGGTATGCCATGCTCATCCCAGCCCATGATCTCGTAATACGTTTGAATCATGTCGCGAAACGCCGCGCGCTCCAGGTGTGCGCCCTGTTTGACGCCGCTGTCGATCTTTTCGTCGTGAAAGCGATCGGGCAATTGATCGTCGGCGGCGCTCAGCCCTTCGCGGTTGTTATAGACGCGCATTAGGTGTTCGCGGCGCTCGCCAAAGCGCATCACTTCGTAGGCAGAAGTCTCCCAGCCGGTGATGGCGGCCAGCATGTCGGTCATGATCTGCAGGCTCATCACGCGGGTCGGCGCGACGGCGAAAATGCAGAAGCCGAGCGCGTCAGCGGCCGACCACAGGTTGCTCAGCGCTTTGTAGTTGCGCACTTTCTTCGCACCGAGATAGCCCATCGGAATGCGCTCGACGATGCCGAGCGTGCGCGACATATCCAGCGTGTGCTTCCAGCCGACGTTGACATCGTAGTCCCAATCGTGCTCGCAGATTTCATAGCGCGGCCCGATCGGCGCGGTGGCATACCCGAGCGCCAGATTGGTCTGGCTGCGCGGCTCAATCGGCACCAATTCAAGCCCTTTGACATGCAGGGCGTACTTGGGTGCATCGCCGCCAATGTGCAGGGCTGCGCGCGCACAGCCTTCGGCCAGCACATCGCCAAACCCTTCCCGGAAGACGATGCGCCGCGCCATCTCCTGCGCTGCAATGGCATCCCCAAAACGAAGTTCCAGATCCGCCGTTTCGGCACCGCTGATGACGCCGTTGTCAAACGCTTCCATCGCAAACGAAAGCACAAAGCCAAGCGACACCGGATCGACGCCCCATTGGTTGCACAGGTTGTTCAAGCGCATCACAACGCGCAAATCGGTGGTGCCGATGTTGGGGCCGAGCGTGCCGGTCACTTCCTGATGCATGGCGCCGGCGCGCACATCCAGCTCGGCGTCGGGTTGATAGACCTTCATGCAGTCGTTCGGACAGCCCGGGCAGGTGGCAGTGCCGGCCTGCAGCGGCAGCCAGTTTTCCTCTTTGTAGGCCTCGATGCCGGCAAACCGGGCAGTGCGAAAGTTTTCAACATCCAGCGCGGTGTCCAGCCCGTGCGTATAGAGCCACGCGGCAAAGCCGGGCGGGTCTTTTTGCCACATCGACAGGACGTTCTTGCGCATGTCACGTTCAAATTTTGCGTTGATCTGCGCCACGGCCGGCGGATCGGCAATGGGCGGCAACGAGCCGCCGCGCAACACGATCGCCTTAAGCCCTTTTGCGCCCATAACCGCGCCCATGCCCATGCGGTGCGCCATGTGGGTGCGCCCGCTGACCACGCTGGCGAAGCGAACTTTGTTCTCGCCTGCCGGGCCGATGGCGGCCACGTCGATATCTGCGCCAAATTGCTGTTCAAGCGCATCGGTGCATTCGCCGACCGTGCTGCCCCAGACGTTGCCGGCGTCAAAAAACGAAATTGCGCCGTCGTCAATCAGCAGCCCGGTTGGCGCGGCGGCGGCGCCGCGCACAACGATTGCGTCGAACCCGCTCTTCTTGAGCGCGACGGCCCAGCGGCCTTCGCAGCGCGCTTCGCCGATGCCGTTTGTCAGCGGTGATTTGGCATTGATCACAAAACGCACCAGCCCAGCTGCCGGGTAACCGGCCACCACGCTGTTTGAAAAAATCAGCAGGTTGTGCGGCCCGAGTGGATCGACGCGCGGCGGGGTTTCCTTGAGCAAGTAATACGTGCCGAGCAAGCCACAGCCGGCGTAGATCCGGTAGAACAGCTCGCCGGGTTCTTCAATGCGCGTGCTGCGCGTTTCCAGATCGACATGCAAAATGCGGCCGTGATATCCGTTCATAGTTACCTGTGCAGCGCCGCTCGCAGGGCGCGCATATAGTCGGCGATAAAGCGCCTGGATGGGGTTGCGTCGGGTGCAAAAATATCCGCCGCGTGAAAGGTGCCGGGATAAGTATGCAGCTCGGTGGGCACACCTGAGTTCAGCAGACGATGCGCGTAGCTGATGTCTTCGTCCAGAAACAGATCGAGCTCGCCCACCGCGATATAGGCGGGCGGCAGGCCGCGCAGATCCGGCGCGCGGATGGGGGCCGCATACGGTGAAACGCCGACATCGCCCGGCTCATGGCCCAGATACGCGCGCCAGGCCAGCGCGTTGCTGGGCGTGTTCCAGACACGCGGTTCAAAAACACGCTGGCTGGAGGGCGTATAGCACCGATCGTCAAGCATCGGATACAACGGCATTTGAAAGCACGGGGTGATCTCGCCGCGGTCGCGCGTCAGCAGGGCTAGGCCAGCCGTCAATCCGCCGCCAGCGCTGCCACCGGCGATGGCGATGCGGGCCGGGTCGATGCCGAGCTCGGTGCTGTTTGCGGCTAGCCATACCAGCGCGGCGTAGCTGTCTTCAATCGCAGCAGGAAACGGGTGCTCCGGCGCGAGCCGGTATGCGACGGATACCGCGACGCACTGCACCTGCCGCACAATCTCGGCCACGCGACCGTCTTCGCCTGCGACATCACCGAGGCAAAAGCCGCCGCCGTGCAGCCACAACAGCGCGGGCAGCAGGGCCGGGCGGGGATTGGGCTGCGTAATGCGCACGAAGACTTCGGGCGCGTCGGGCGGGCCGGGCACGCGCACATCGTGCGTGGTGACGCCATGCAGATTTGGCGGCGGCAGCTGCGCAAAGGTTGTCTCGACGCGTGCGCGCGTGCCTGGAATGTCGTTTAGGTCAAGCATGTCGGCCGGCATCGCGCGCAACCCGGGCAACAGCTCCGGGTCAACCCGGTCAAAAAAATCGTCCACGCGCACAACATAGCGCCAATGGCCGAAATCCGCAAATGACGGTGCGATGTCGCAGAGCCAAGTCACACGCCTCTGCTTGACGTGACAACGAATGTTGAAAGCGGCCGGGAAGCGGCCGGGAGGCCTCCCGGCCGCTTCCCGGCCAAAAGACTTCCTGTGGGGCGCGGCCACGGCCGGCCATCAGGTCGAAGGCAACAATACCAACGCCGATGTGTGGCTGTTGGAAAACGTCACCCCCACGATCTTCATGGAGCCTTCGGGTGATGCCTATAATCGTCTCAATCGGTGGGGTGAGGATCTCGACATCGTGCGCGATCTCGGCCTCAACACGTATCGGTTTTCGCTGGAGTGGGCGCGCATCGAGCCCGAATCTGGGCAGTTTTCGATGGCGATGCTTGATCACTACAAACGCATCGTTGAGGGTTGCTGCACGCGTGGCCTGACGCCCGTTGTGACCTTCAACCATTTTGTCGCGCCGCGTTGGTTTGGCGCGCAGGGCGGATGGCGATCACCGGACTCTGCCGCGTTGTTCGCGCGTTTCTGCGAACGCGCCGCACGGCATATGGCCGATGGCATGGGCTTTGCTCTGACATTGAACGAGCCAAATCTGATGTCATTGCTTCGGTGGCTGACGCTGCCATTCCCACCCGGCATGCTGCAAACACAAGACGCCATGCTGGCTGCGGCGGCGCGGGCCTGTGGCACCCCCCAGTTTTCCGCGGCCAACGCCGATCACTCAGAGGCGATGCAGGTCAACATGATCGCCGGGCACACTGAGGCCTATGCCGCAATCAAAGCAGTGCGGCCTGCGTTGCCTGTGGGGGTATCGCTCGCAATCTCCGACGATCAGGCCGTTGGGCCGGACAGCAAGCGCGATCAAAAACGCGCCGAGGTGTATGGCGCGTGGCTGCAAGCTGCCAAGACTGGAGACTTTATCGGCGTGCAAAATTACAGCCGGCAATTGCTCGACAAAAATGGCCCATTGCAGCCACCCCCCGACGCCGAACTGAATCAAAGCGGCGAGGAGATTTACCCGGCTTCGCTCGAAGGCGCAATTCGCTATGCGCACGAGGAAACCGGTCTGCCGGTGATGGTGACCGAAAACGGCCTGTCCACAACTGTCGATGCCGAACGCGCGGCAGATATGCCGCGCGCAATTGCAGGCGTTGGGCGCGCCCTTGCCGACGGCGTCCCGGTGCTGGGGTACTGTCACTGGTCGATGCTCGACAATTTTGAATGGATTTTTGGCTATGGTCCGCGCATGGGGTTGGTTGAAGTGGATCGCACAACATTCACGCGCACGCTAAAGCCCAGTGCCCACGTCTTTGGCGCGATTGCGCGGCGCAACGGCGCGTGACCGCACAGCACGCGGTTACGGTGCTGCGAATCGCTAGTTTCCCAGCACCACGAATCTGCCACTGCCACCCCAAAAAGCATTGCTGGTCACATCTTTTGGTGTGACCCTTAGGCTGATTTCGTACTCACCCGGTTCAAGCCGCAGGCGCGGCAGTGACGTGTCGTCTTGCTTGCCTTTAACTTGATCTCCTTCGAAGATGAGTTTGCTACTCGTGGGGAATTGCGCGCCGCGCCGGATCGTCCGGCAGGTTTTGCCGTCGGCTTCTTCACCAAACAGGCAGTAGGGCAGGGTGAGTTCATGGCGGCGAAAAACCTCGGTTCTGTCCTCGGTCGTGGCGCCGATTTTGAAGAGCGTGAACTCCGCATAGCCGATCCCAGTGCCATTCGCGCCCGCTTCTTTTGTCGTCGCGCGCACTTCCATGTTGAGCCGATCGACACCTGCCGGCGAGTAGGCTGAGTCACGCCAATCGACCAGAATTCCAGTGCCGTCATAGGTACCGTTTGGCGGAAGCCCTAAACTCACGCCGGCTGCCGCGACCACAAAGTAGACATCGCCGCGCCAGAGCTCGCTGTTGCTGGCATCGAAACCGGTCACCTGAGCGCGATACGCGCCCGGCACGACCTTTTCTTGCGAGTTCGGAAACCGCTCGCCGATCTTTTTTGCTGTGCAGCCCGTGGGTGCAGCATCGAATAGGCAAAAGGGTTCACGCTTGATCTCTTGCGTGTAGAGCGAAATGTCAAAGTTCCTGCCTGTGCGACGCGAAATGTCGAACACAACGCGCGTAAAGCTGCCTGCGCGCGCGTCCGCACGCAGCGACAGCTCGCTCATGCGCCCAGAGGGCCTGAGCGGTGCGCTAATGCTGAGCCGCGCGCCGCCCGTGCTCACATTTACGGGCTGCAGCGTCACGAGTGCATGGGCAGGCGCCGCGGTGGCCAGCCATGCACTCGCAAGTGCCATGCTGATGATGCCGCGAACCAAACGCCGAGCTGTCACAATTGGCAAATCCATAGGTGTTACTCCGGCAAGAGCGTCTCGAGATCGAGCAAGCCTTTCTTGCATAGCGCTGTCAGATCCGCACTCAACAGCGGATCTGTGCGCACATCGAGCGTGACGCATGCGGCAAAACTTCGCTGCGCGCGCGCACGCATTCCGCGTACCGTTTCGTCGTCGTTGCCTATCGCAGCCAATCCAGCCAATGTGCTGGCATTCCCCAGTCCGAGGTAGGCGGCGGCGAGTGTGCGCGGGTCAGCACCGCGATCGGTCTCAAGCACCCGCACCGATGGCTCGATTAATGTCACGGCCTCGCCCGCTGCATCGCCGCTCTCGGCGATTGAATCGGCCAGGCTGTGCGCATCTGCTTCGGCCAGCGCGACCAGACCCAAGCCGAGCCGAGCGATTGTGGCCAGGCGATTCGAGTCGGTGCGCACGGACGCGAGTGTCTCGGCCTGCGCATAGTGCATGTTGGCTTGCGACAAATCCGGGCTAGCAAGCCGCTGATTTGCCGGCAGGCTGACCATGCGCTGGTAATGCACGTCGCCCAACCCCAGGTGCGCGCGCACAAAATCCCCGTCAAGTTCAAGCGCGCGCTCGAATTCGCGCTGCGCTGCTTCAGATTGCCTGAGCAACAGATGTTCACGCCCGATCAGATAGGCGATGGCCGCACCCGTGGAGCCACTGTCACCGCCCGACAAAGTGACCATGTTTCGGAACACGCTGAGCGCCTGGGTATTGCGGCCGAGCCGGTCATAGAGCGCGCCAAGTGCAAATCGCAGCAACAATTTCTGACGCTGGTTCAACTCCAGGCGAATTGCGGTGTCCATGTCGTTGGACATCGGCAGCAGCGCAGGAATAGGCGCGCCGAGCGCGTATGTGCCGCCGATTTCTTCCGACAGCCCATTGCGGCGCGACTGGTGATATTCAAGTCGCAACACCAGGTCGTTCGAGGCTGCATGCTCAGGTTCAATCCGGCCATAGACGACCAGATCTGCGCCGATGTTCGTCGCCAGCGCTGCGGCATCAGCATCGGATGCGATGGTGCTCGGCGCCCAACTATGTGCGCGCAGGTCGGCGGCATCCCAGATGACGGCTTGCAGGTCCGCGCGAGCATCCGCGGTGATATTGTTGGCAAACTCGTCTTTCAGGCGATCGGAAAAGTGCTGGCTAAGCCGGCTGCCGTCGGTCGATGTCTGCACATCGCTCCCCTGGATCTGCACAACTTCGGCGACGACGATGTTGTATTTGCCCGGCATAACCTGCGGCGCGCCAGCCGTGGTTGTTGCGTTCGCACTGGATGTGCGCGGCGCAAGCCAGCTGCGCAGCAACACAATGCCGCCAATGACCGCGCAAAGGGCAATCGCCGCAAAAACGCCCCAGCGTGGCAGCCCTTTGATCCGCGGCTCAACAACGCGCGCGGGCATATACGCCCAGACTATCGCCGGGCGTGTCTTTCGCAAAGCGCCGAGCAGTTCGTCGACGCGCCCGCGCTTTTCAAAATAGGTGATGAGCCGATCGGCGTAAACCTCTTGCCCAAGCGTTTGTCCGCCGATAACTTCCGGATCGACACCGAGATCGTTGCACAGAATCGACAGCTCGTCGTCTGTGAACGCCGTAACCAATGCGTCGCGAAACAGCTGGCGGGCGGACATTCAGTAAGTGTAGGCCCAAACGCTAAATTGAACCACGCTGCGCGTCAACAGCGGCACCGTCCTGGATGCTCACCGCGCGCCTTATCGCAGTTTGTGCTTGAGCAGCCAACGATACAACTCAGGATTGGCGTAGGTCTCAGACCACGAGTCGTGATCAGCCGTCGGATACACGGTGAATTTGACCGCTGCGCCGATTTTTTGCAGCTTGTCGACGACCACGGCGGAATGATCGATCGGAACGACGGTGTCGGCCGCGCCATGGAAGACCCAAACCGGCAAATGCTTAATGCGTTTTGCGTCACTTGGCAAGCCGACAAAAAACGGGTGATGTCCGCACACCGGTGCGATCGCGGCAAAACGCTTCGGCGCATGCATCGCCAGCGCCCAGGTGCCGTTGCCACCCATGCTGAGCCCGGTCAAATAAACGCGTTTCGCATCGGCATTGTGTGTCGCAAGCACGCTGTCCAGCAATGCCAGCAAATCGGTCAGATGAAGAAACCACCATGAATGCGCCGGGCATTGGGGTGAGATTGCGATAAATGGGAAATCCTGTCCAGCAGCGGCAAGTTTGGGGATGCCGTTTTTCTTGACCAAGTTAAGATTGCTGCCACGTTCACCGGCACCGTGCAGAAATAACACAACCGGCCAGGGTTTTCCTGTCTCACGATAGCCTTTTGGCAAGTGCAGCCAGTACTTGAGCTGGACCTGTTTTGAAGCCTGCGCGCGAAATGCTTTAGATGATTGTGGCATGCGCGAATTGTAAGCGCAGGGTCACGTGAACCTGTGCGCGGGCACGTCACAGAATTTCTGTAAAGTGACTCCGCGCGGCTTCGCCATGGTTAGCCCGGGACCTAGGTCCCGGGCTAACCATGGCGAAGCCGCCCTTCGGCGGCTACTATTTTTGTTTCTTGAGCGGTGCAGCGCCGCTCGCTTGCCGCATGATCTCGCGTAGTTGTTCGTAGTGACTTTCTTCGTGCCCAAGCCCCATGATGAAGCGGGCTTTGCAATCCACTTCACCCGCCCATGCGCCCGGCGTGTACGTTGTTGGAAGCGGCTTGTCCGGCCAGGCGCTCAAAAGCATGTGGCGAATCCGGCGACTCTCTTCAAGCCGCTTGCGGCATTGGTTGATCGTCTTGACTGTTTCCCAGTGTGTTTCGTAGCGGCTGCGCTTCTCAACGACGACACCGCGTGCCAGTTCGCACGCCAGCATTGCGGCTTCCTCGGCACTGGCCGTGACATGCACAATCACATGACCGAGCGTCCAGGCGATGTTGGTTTCGGCCGAAGTGCTTGCAGACGCATCGTTCGCCTGCGGATCCGATGGCTGAAACACAACATCGCGATCCCGCGCATTTTTTATGATCTTGAGTATCAGGTTGATACTCTCATCGGTCAGGGCGTGCAGGCGCTTGACCGTCAATGGGGCCGCCAGCGCGCGGTAGGTTGTCTTCTTTTCACGAACCAGGTTGAAGTTGAGCATGATTCAGCATTGTAACCAGCGTAGGCGCCGTAAACAGGGTGCATCCATGGTTGCGTCCGACAACGCAAGTTGCCCTTAGGTGCCGTTCTTGACGCGCGGGATGATGTTGTTTGTAAGCATCTCGATCACATCCGGATCAGGCAATCCGATCACATCAACCATGAAATAGCTTACGCCAAGCGCGACAAACGACTGCAGCTGCGCAACGATTTGGTCGGGTGTGCCGACAAAGGCATTGTCTGTCGAGTATTTGATCGCGCGCGAATCTGCGCGCGCTTCGGCCTCGGCCTGGGTTGCGCCAATCGCCATGCGGCCGAACCAGGTCAGCCTGAGCGTTGCCGGATCGCGGCCGATGGTTGCACAATGTCGTTGCAAAATCTCCAACCGCTCACGATACGCCGTGACATTGGCATCCGACATGTTCCACATATCGGCGTATTTTGCCGTAAGCATCATGGTTTTGACGCCGGAACCGCCGATCATGATGGGCGGCACAGGGCTGGGCTTTGGCTCGCACCATGCCTCGGTAATGCGGTAGTGTTTGCCCGCAAACGTGATGGGACCTGGGTCCGTCCACATCTTCTTCAAGATGATCAAGGTCTCTTCAAGCTGCTCAATGCGTTCGCCCGGGCTGGGAAATGTGTAGTTGAACGCGCGATACTCATCTTTTTCCAGCCCGCTCCGATGCCCATCACGAAACGGCCGTTTGTTAGCGCCTGCAGCGTTGTCGCCATCTGCGCGAGCATGCCGGGATTGCGGTAGTTTTGACCCAGTACCATGGGCCCGACATCAAACTGCGGATAGCGCGCAGCCAGAAAAGTCAGCGTCGTCAACGCCTCATACGTGGGTTCATCCTTCCAGAAGAAATGATCGGTCATCCACAGGCTGCGCAGGTGGCCGACCAGTTTTGGCAGGCAGTCGTCCAGCGTCGCCAGCCACTGGTCTTTCTGTCCCTTTGGCGGTCCAAAGAGCAGTCCGAGTCCAAAATCGATTGTCATATGCCGGACGATTGTATCGTCGGAGTCGGCTTATGCAGAACCATTGCATGGGACTTCGTTCTGCTTTCAAGCCCGGTCCTGTCTGCGGGCCAAATCTATTTGCGCCTTGCGTGGCGCCAATGGATACTATCGATCCGCATGGTCAATCGTCAAAACCATTACACGGCGCCGATCAATACTGTAACCACCTATATCAGTGAAAACATCGCAAAAGTTCTACGTCTGGAAGACTTGGCCCGGATTGCCGGTTTCTCGCCCTATCACTTTCACCGTATTTTTAAGACTGTGACGGGAGAAAATCTGAATGAGTTCGTGGTGCGGCGCAGACTGGAGCGCGCGGTTGCGCTGATGCGCGCGCAGCGTTCAACGCACCTTACCCGAATCGCACTCGAATGCGGTTATTCGGAATTGTCAGACTTCTCGCGCGTTTTCAAGCAGCGTTTTGGCATTGCACCGAGCGCGTGGGATCGACGCAGCTCGTTGCAACTCAGCAAAATTAGTCAAGCGAGCGCTTCTCTGGCCCGTTACACTGCGGACGAGTTAGGGCAAATGGCAGCCTCTCGGTCGTTTGACGTTCAAGTGCGCGATATCCCAGAGCAGTCGATTGCATACGTGCGCGTCACGAATGCGCACGCCCAACCGCAGGCGATTGTTCAGGCGTTCAAGGACCTGACGGAGTGGTCACGCAACCGTGCAATGGGTGGCACGCTGATCGGAATGTCGGAGGACGACCCAGAAGTAACACCGCCCGAAAAGTATCGCTATGACGTGTGCTTAACCGTGCAAGCGGCGACAAAACCTGAACCACCGTTCAGCATCCGCACATTGCCGGGGCATCGCGCCGCGGTGATTCACTGTGTCGGCGATATGGCGCTGATAAACCGAGCTTGGCAATATCTTTACCGTCACTGGTTGCCTGAAAGCGGCTATTTGCCTGACAACATGCCGGCGATGGAGATTTATGTGCGCACGCCGGATGAAATCGGGTGGGAGACGTTTGATCTCGATTGCGCAATTGCCGTCATTCCAATCGCCACGTAACTGTGAGCGACTTTCGAATCTGTCTAGGGAGAAATCTATGCAACTCGGAGCGTTTTCAATCAGTTTGGCTGTCAAAGATATTCAAGCATCCAAGACCTTTTACGAGAAACTCGGTTTCAACGCCTTTGGCGGTGATGCCGCGCAAGGCTGGTTGATCTTGAAAAACGATGCCTGCACGATCGGGCTTTTTCAAGAGATGTTCGACAAAAATACGCTGACGTTCAATCCAGGTTGGGACCAAAACGCGCAAGCGATCGAGCGCTTTACAGATGTTCGCGAGCTTCAGAAGGAGCTGCGAGCGCAGGGGATCACGTTGCTCGGCGTTGCTGACGAGGGCACCACTGGCCCGGCCTATGTCACAATCGAAGATCCCGATGGCAACCCGATTTTGATCGACCAGCACGTCTGAGGCCGTTGATCTGAGCACATCTCCACAGGCAATTCTTGGCGATCGAACAACGACTTCGATGTCACGCATGAACAGGCCTACCATGCCGGGCGGCTGACTGGGCTGGAGATCTTCAGTAGCCTGCAACGCGAACTTGGCAGCCTTGATCACATCGCGGCATGCCCGCGCGTGTTTGGCCTGGTCAACGCCGCGCCCGGTTTTAGAGACATGCCCGCAGCCATCAACGGCTTCTCCGAACCGATACGCGAGGTTTGTGGCGCGACGGTCGGCGCGCATGACCGCAGCGCAGTCGGGCTAACCCGCGCGCCAAACCAAATACCCTTCAAAATCGATCTCGCCTGGCGATTGACCCAAGCCAGTCAACATCGCCGCTGCCTCGCTGCGGTGATAGGTGCCGTCGTTGATCACGTGCAGGATCGTCTGCCAGCGCGTGCGCTGAATGTTGCCCTCGACGCGCCAGACGGCATTGAGATCGTCATCGCTGAGCATCGAGGTGTAAGAGATCCAGGCCGTTTGTTCCTCAAGCCAGCGCGCCTTGAGGCTCGCGACATCCGCAAAATTCGCCTCGTCGATGACGCCGGCATCCGGCAGGCTTTGCAGACCGACGCGCCAACCATACTCAGTGTCCAGCAGATGCACCAGTGTGCCGCGCAACGTGTGCCAACCCGGATCGGGTGTTGCTGCGCGTGTAAAGTCTGCCAGAGAGAGCTTCTCGCACGCGGTTAAGATCTCGAAATCCGCCCAGAAGTTGTAGGCGATCAACGTCGCAATATCGGATGTATGCATGCGGTAAGCATAGCATTTCGTGCGGTGCCGGACAGCCGCGGCAAGTCGCCGCCGAAGGGTGCATTGCAAAACTCTGTGGCGCACCCGCCCGTTAACCCGCGAGGTGTGGCCGACATACAATACCTTGCTTCAACCAGGATTTGATATGACCTATATCGACAAGCTCATCAGCACAAATGAACACATACTGCTAAAGCAACGCATGCACTGGGCGGCGTTGCTAATGACTGTGCGCTCGTCCATTTCGGCCCTGATCTGGTTGGGCGTTGTGTATTTGGCGTACAACGCAGTGGCGAATGATGCGGGGCCGCTTGCCCAATTTGTGCCGGGCGAAATCGGTCGCCAGACCAAGGCGTTTGTTTCGCAGTTGCCAAGCTGGTTGCCTCTGATCTTTTTTGGCCTGCTGGCGCTGAACATCCTATGGCAGTTTCTGTGGGGCGTGCTCAACTGGCTGAATTCGATGAACATCGTGACCTCGCGGCGCGTCATCCAGGTGCATGGCGTGCTGAGCAAAAGCAGCATCGACTCATCGCTCGAAAAGGTGAACGATGTGCTGCTGGTGCAGTCGTGGGTTGGGCGTATCTTGAGCTACGGCCACTTAAAAATTATGACAGCCAGTGAAACCGGGCTTAACGTGATGCGGTTTCTGCCGGATCCGATTGGATTCAAACGCGCCGTGCTGGATGCAAAACAGAATCTGAGCGACACCGGCGCTATGCCACCGCTGCCCCAGACGCAGGCTTCCGGATCCGGCGTGGCCTCGATTGCCGAGCGGCTACAGGAACTGCAAAAACTCAAAGATCTGTCGCTGATCAGCGACGAAGAATTTGCCGCTAAACGCGAAAAGCTGTTAGGCGAGGTATAGGGTCGCCACGGTGCGGCTTGCTACGATTAACCCTGCCTGCTCTCGGTTGATGGCAGCCTGCAACGGGTTCAGGCGCCCGGCTGATCTTGCCTGATCACAAACAGGCGCACGATGAGCAATAGTGCCGTGCCAATGGTTAGCAGGCGCGCGATGGCGCCATAGGCAGGCGGCATCCCAAGTGCGCTCAAGACAAGCAGGATTACAGCGATCGCAATGCCGCCAATCGCGACACCGCTGACGATCGCGCGCGTATTTCTTAGCGTGTCGCTGTTCTGAACCTTTCTCACATCTGCACCTCGCATGAAAGGTTAGCGCATGCGCGCGCCTTGCGCATCACGCGGTTTGGGGATTGCGCGCAGGTGCTCAATCCGCATCCAGCACGATTTCAAGCCCGTGCAGCAGTGACATTGCCTCGGGCAGGCTGAACTTTGCGCCTTTGAGCTTGTTCGTGACAGGCGAAATCCCGTAGTTGCGTGCGCCGCGAAAATCGGCCTGCGTGAGATCGGTGCGGACAAAGCGGCTGCCTGTGAAGTCAGTGCCGCGGCAATCCGCCTCAGTCAAATTTGCGTCTTCAAATCCAACGTCGATCGCCGCGCAGTTCGACAGCGTGACCTTGCGCAAGTTCATGCCCATAAAGACGTTGTAGTTCATCGCGCAGCCGATAAAATCGGCTGGTTTGCGCGGCACAAGTATTGCCTGGCCCCAGGCGCTCACGGTCCAGTTGATGCCAAGCAGCTTGCACGCTTCGAAACGTGTCTCCACAAATGTAGTGTCGTCGAGTTTGGCCAAATTCAAGTCGCAATCTTTGAAAACGCACTTGATGAACTTGCAGTTGACAAAACGCACTTCGCGATAGCTACATTTTGAAAACGCGCAGTCGCTAAATTCGACGCCGGTGACAACTTGCCCGACAGGCAGTGTGTCTTTCTTTAGCGCGGCCTTGTGGTGCTCGGTTTGGGCTAGGTCCATCGTTCGAGCATACCTGTGAAAGTGTTTCTGAGGGGAATCCACTCCCCGGAAGTCATGGACCGTGACTAGGAACCTGCGAACAAGGCGCGCAAACTCGTATCGAATGGCGCGCGCAAGATCCCCCGTTCGGTGATGATGCCACTCAGATATGCATGCGGCGTGACGTCGAAGGCTGGGTTGTAGATCGCGACGCCCTCAGGCGCGGTGCGCTTGCCAAAACCCAGGCTAACCTCATCCGGATTGCGCTCCTCGATGGGGATGTCTTTGCCGGATGACAGCGACATGTCGATGCTGCTGATCGGCGCGGAAACGTAGAACGGCACGCCAAATGTTTTAGCCAGAATGGCCACGCCCAGCGTGCCAATCTTGTTGGCGAAGTCACCGTTCGCGCATAAGCGATCGGTGCCGACGATCACGCCATCGATGCGGCCCTGCGACATGACAGACGCAGTCATGTTGTCGGTGATGACCGTCACCGGGATGCCAGCGCTGTGCAGCTCCCAGGCGGTTAATCGCGCGCCCTGAAGCAACGGCCGGGTTTCATCGGCATAGACGCGCAGATTTTTGCCTTGCTCCTGCGCCACATAAAACGCAGCGGTCGCGGTACCAATCCCCGCCGTCGCCAATGCGCCCGCGTTGCAGTGCGTGAGCCAGGTCTGATTGGACCCGATCAGTTCGGCACCGTGATCGCCGAGCGCGCGGCAGACCGCAATGTCCTCGGCGTGGATGGCCTGCGCTTCGGCCAGCACTGCGGCTAGTATTGCCGCAGGCGGCTGATCGCTGTGTCGACGCGCATGATCCAGCACGCGTTTGGTCGCCCAGAACAAATTGACCGCAGTCGGGCGTGACGAGTCCAGGTAGGCCTTGGCTTTTGCGACATCGTCAAGCAACGCGGCGCTTGTTTCGGCGCTGCTTGCGCGCGCGCCAAGATATACGCCGTATGCGGCGGCCACACCGATCGCAGGCGCACCGCGCACGCGCAGCATTTTGATCGCTTCCCACATTGTCTCAATGTCGCGCACATCGATAAACTTTTCCACGGTGGGGAGCAGCGTCTGGTCGATCAGCCGGGCAGCGCCCTGGCTATCGCCGCGCCATTCGATGGTTTTTGTTGGGATCATGGTTGAGGGGAGATTATCCGATACGGGAAGCAGTTGTGTTGATGCGTTTGACGAGGCCGGGGCCGGCGTAGACCAGGCCGGTATAGAGCTGCACCAGCGCGGCGCCGGCATCGAGCTTGGTCTGCACGTCTTCGGGCGCCATGATGCCACCGACGCCGATGACGGGAATTTTGCCACCGACCAGACGCACCGTGTCGCGCAGGATGTCGTTGGCGTGGGCCGTCAACACAGCACCGCTGGCGCCGCCCTTGAGCGCCAGCGCGCCTGCGGGCAAGCCCGCACGCGACACCGTCGTATTTGTGGCAATCAGGCCATCTGCGCCCGCGCCGACCACCGCGCCAACTGCGTCTTCAAGTTCGGTCGCATTTAAGTCCGGCGCGATTTTGACCAACACGGGTTTGCGCGTTTCTAGCCCGTTGCGCGCCCGCATGATCGTGCCGAGCAACTGTTCGAGCGCATCGCGGGCCTGCAGCTGGCGCAGATTCATCGTGTTCGGGCTGCTGATGTTTACGGCGATGTAATCGGCATGGGGCGAAGCCTCTTCGAGCAGTGCGACATAGTCCTCGTGTGCGCGTTCGAGCGGGGTGTCCTTGCCTTTGCCGATATTGATGCCAAGCACCGCCCCAAACGGCCGGCCGACGCCGCGCATGTTCCGCAGCAACGCCGTGATGCCGTCGTTTGGAAAGCCCATGCTGTTGACAATCGAGCGCGCTTCTGGAAACCGGTGCACGCGCGGCTTTGGATTGCCGGCCTGCGCAAGGCGCGTGACCGTGCCGATTTCAAGATGGCCAAATCCCAATGCAGCCAACCCGGCCAGCGCGCTGCCGGTTTTGTCGTACCCCGCGGCCAGCCCGACGCGATTTTTAAACGTAATGCCGCAGACCGTTACAGGCGCATCCGGCGCGCGAAACTGGGCATGCAACATCGGCGCGAACAGCCCGCTGCCCGCAATGCGCAACAGTGCCAATGTCAAATGGTGGGCACGTTCGGGGTCAAGCCGAAACAACACCGGGCGCAGCAAATCAAAAAACGTCACTGCGCCAAATTCTAAGGGAGCTGGGAGGGGAATTTGCTACTTCTTCACAATCGCCGGCAGTAGCACCTTTTTGTCTAGCGGACCGGAGGGTGTGGGTTGCACGCTGTTGTCGGCAATTTGCAGGCGGCGGATCGAGCCGCCAAAGTCGACGACGTAGAGTTCGCCGTCCGGTCCTTCGCCGAATGATGACGGTGAGACGCCGATATTGTTTGAGACCACAACGGTCTTGCGCGTGGTGGCTGTATCGCGGTAGGTCGCCCACATGCGGCGCGAGCTGTAGTCTGCGAAATAGTAGAAGCCTTGTGCACCCGGCGTCTGTGTGCCGCGATAGACATAGCCACCGGTAACCGAGCTGCCGCCGGTTGGCGCGTGCGGATAATCGAAGACCGGCCCAAGTGCGACCTTGCCGCTTTTGTTCGTGCAGCCACTCGAATACGTGCTGGCCCCTTCGTAGCGGCTCCAGCCAAAGTTGGCGCCGGCGGCGGTACCGGCGGGCATCAGGCTGATCTCCTCGAGCGCGCCCTGACCGACGTCGCCGATCCACAGATCGCCTGTGTCGCGGTCAAACGAATTGCGCCACGGGTTGCGCAGGCCGATCGCCCACACTTCTGGCCGCTGGGTGACCGCAGTGACGCCAAAGAGATTCTCGGGTGGCGATGTGTAGGTCGCTTCACCGATGACTTTGATGCGCAGAATTTTGCCGCGCAGTTGGGACGGATCCTCGCCCGTGCAGTCTGGATCGCCGCCGCCGCCGCCGTCGCCGATGGCGACATACAGAAAGCTGCCGGGGCCAAACGCAATCCAGCCGCCGTTGTGATTCTGGTTGCCGGGGTGGCTGACGGGCAGGATGATTGTTTCGCTGTTCGGGTCGGCCACATCACCGTTCGCGGTAAAGCGCGAGAGCACCTGATTGCCGGCCGAGTTTGTGTAATACACGTAGAAGCGGCTGGTTGTTGCGAAGTCGGGCTCAAACGCCAGACCGAGCAGGCCTTCTTCAACATAGTTTTCTGAAAGCACCCGAGCGCTGATGTTGAGAAACGGTGTGGGTGACACCGCGCCATTTCTGATGATCTTGATGACGCCGCCGCGTTCGGCTACAAACAGCCGGTCGTCGTTGGCGTGGGTCAGAAAGATCGGATTGTTGAGCCCGCTGACCAGCGTCGGAAACGAATAGGTGAAAGACGCATCATTTGGCGCGCGTCCGCTCTGAGCAACAGCCGGCCCATTGGCGAATGAAGCGCCGATCAGACACAGCGTGCCCAGGGCTGCGAGCCCGGTTGCACGCGCATTAAGAAAAAGTGGCTTTGACGTCACAGATTGGATACTCCTTGGGAATTGGCCTGGTCATGCGCGCAGCATGGTGCAGCCGAGGCTATACATGCTACACAATACAGTCGCAGCGCCTTGACGTTTCTACGGCGTCTGCGGGCGTTGGGTGCCCGTCTGGCGCGCGGGTAGGGCGCGCGTAGGTGACATTCGCACCGGCGCTACAATAATTGCTAAGCGATTCGGAAGTTGACGCACATGCGGCATATGCGGCTGTATTTGGCAATTTACGGACCTGGAGCGCTATAACAGCATGAATACCTCGCAACAACAGCGGACAAAAAAGGAGCTGGCCAGCCAGCAGATGGCGTTTGCTGGCGACGTATTTGTGTTCTGCGCGATTGGGCTGGCGACTGTTTTTGCTTTCGCCTTGTTTCTCAGCGTGACGCTTGCCACATACGGCCGGCTGCTGGCTACAGGCACATCAATGCCCACGCCCGGTATTTTGGGCCAGGTCGTGCGTATGGCGGATAGCGCTGGTCTCGCTGGCGGATTCGCGCGCGGGCTCGTGATGCTGGTGTTGTTCGGCGTCTCAGTCGCGCTGATGCGTGGCGCGCATCGTGTCTGGCGCATTCGCTTGGCGCGCACGTTTGCGTGGATCTATCTCGCACTGGCGTTTATGCTGCTGTTTGTGGGTGTAATGCTCTTTCACAGCTACGCGTTTAGCGCGCAGGATTACTTTATTCTTGTGGCAGTGGCGGTGTGTTTTACGATATTCAGCGCAATTCTTGCCGCCGTTGGTGGCGCTGAAGCATATCTGAGCTACTTTGCCGGCGCCTTTGTGATCGTGGCGTTGCTGAACATTGTGATGTTTGTATTCAGCCGCCACGTGGCATTGGATGGGCTGTTTGCTGGCCGGATGGGGCTCTTTGTCGTGATCGGCCTGATCGCGGGCATTTTTGGCTACGCTGGCAAGCTGATTGAGGCCGTGCGCAGTTAACTGCGCACGGCATCGGCCAGCCGCTCCAGCAGCCTGATATTGCCGACCCGCACGCCGTCGTGCGTGCGCCCGGTGAGCGCTTCATCCAGCGGGATCCAGCGGTCTTTTGGACCAAGCCTAATCGGCACGCGCCATTCGGCCGTGCATCCATAGAATGTGTAGCGTGTCAGTGCGCCATAGGTGTGCGATGTTTCCACGGTGACCAACGCTGGCTTGCCATCGTACATGAGCTTGAGGCTGAAATCTCTGTCCGGGACAAGCACGTTTTCAGCGGCCGGCCCGAGTTCTTCAACCACTTCGCGTTTGGCCGCCATCAAAATCGTTTCGCCAATTTCAATCCGGCCACCGATCAGCTGATACTGATCGGCCCGTGTGTCGAACTGGTGCAAATAGCGCGGCTGTTGCGCATCGCCATCGCCGATCATAACGACGACGGCGCTCTGATCGCGGCTGGCTTCGGCGTTGAGGCCGTGCTTGATTGCCAGTCGAATCCGGCGCGCTTCGATTGCTGCCAGCACATGCGCGGCGTGATCGAAGTAGTCCCCGCGCGGCAGCACTTTCGAGAGCGGCGCCACATCCTGCCGCCAGCCATCGAGCGCGGGCAAGCCATGTTTTGCAAACCAACCCAGACTACGCACGAAATACTGGGGCAGCTGGCCATTCAGGCGCAATCCATCAGCGTCGCTGCGCATCATGCCCATGGTGTCGAGAATACCGATTGCGGCGCTGATGATGCCAGTGCACTCCGCGGCGGGCAGGCTCAACTTCGCGGCGAGCTCGGCGATGAGCGTTTGCTCGGTCTTTGGCGGGTCGCGATGCGATGGGATCAGCTCCAACGCGCTGAAAAGATGTTTGCGATGGGTGCTAAGGGTCAAGCCGGCTCCTCGTCTTCTTGGGTGGCTTTTGTGGCTGCGCAGTGCCCGACGTGCTGCCGTTCTCAACCGGTCGCGAGCTGCCTTCAACGATCTGCCGCGGCGGCTCGGTCGGCTGCTCGACCGAGGTTAAATCGTGCAGGTTGAGATACGGGCTGCTGCCCTGCATGCCCTTGAGCGCTTCGATGGCCTCGCTGCGCAGGGCCTGTGAGATTTGATACGGCGCGTAGTCGGTCAGGTTGTCGATGTTGATCGCGCGCTGGGCCGCCATCTCAAAGCGCCAGCGCAGCATCTCCGGCGGAATCGCCTTCTGGATTGCGCAGCCGAGGCGTTCGAGCTTCATGCCAAAGTTGATCATGCGCTTGTCGAGCGCGTCAAAAAACGCGGTCTCGACATCGTCCCACACCTGGCCGCGGCAGATTTGCTCCGCGCGAAAGTGCGATGTCACGCTCTGCATTGCGCGCTGCGCCAGCATCATGACCAGTGCGCGACGGTCGGTCTGCTGCGGCACGCGTTTGCACAGCTTGGCGCGCTCCCCATCGTTCTTGGCGGGTGCGCTGCGCGGATCGAACACATATTCCGTCAGCACGTCGATGCCAACCTGCAGTCCGTCGGTCGTGTTCAGGTCGCGCAGCTCAAGGCTCAGATAGTCCGGCCCAATGCTGAGTTTCTGCGCAATGCGTTGCATGCCCGGCACCAGGAAGAAATAACCTGGGCCACCCTGCAGGCGGTGGAACTTTTCGCCCTTGAGCACAACCGCGAGCTCGCGCCCGCCGACCCAGTTCAGCCCAAGCCGGCCGAGCAGCGACAGTTTTGCGCGATGGGATGCGACCGGGCCATTTTCGTGAGAACCGCTCATAGGGTGTTCGTTCTGGTCCTATTTTATGTGAAATTGTGAGTTCGCCCAACACAGCGATTGTTTGTTATGTGTAGCGGCCGGGAAGCGGTCGGGCAGCCGCCCGGCCGCTTCCCGGCCGCTACACATAACTATTCCCGAAACCGATACGCATCGGATTCTTCTGCGATGTAAGCGCGTGTGGGCAGATTAACCTTTGACATCAGCGAACCCATATAGCGTTCCAGTCTGCTCTCCGGCATGCCGGTAAACCGCCCGCTGCTGGGGCTGCTGTGTTGCAGCATGACTGCAAGCAGCTCGCGCCGCGTGACTGGCACGTTGCGCCGGGAGTACAGCCGCTCAAACAAGCGAAACTCGATTTCGTCGATGTCAAGGATGCGGCGGCCGTCGACGCGAATGGTGACGCTGGCCGGATCCAGCGTGACCTGCGCCTTGACGACGTCTACCCGCGGCGGACGGTTGCGGATCACGTAGTCTTCGAAGATCGGCGAGAACGCAATGTAGTTCCCACGCGTGCGTTCGCGCAGCAGCTCTTTGTTTTTGAGCCGGCCGAGCAGCGTGCCATCGGCCGGTTCTCCGCTAAACACCGCGAACATGGCCTGTTGCTCATCCTCTTCGAGGCTCTCCCAGATCTTGTCGCATTCGGGTTCGGTGTCTTTGTGGTTGCTGAGCCTAATCAAGGTATCGCGGCTGCCCAAATCCACCGCCGGGTTGCGGCTGGCGATATTCAGGATCGCCTTGAGCAACCCCGGATGTGCACCCGACCACTCGATCACGTTGGCGCGCGCATCGGCAGTGATGCGGCTTTGCAGCTGCCAGCGCGCGATCAGCTCGTCCGATGCGATCTGCGCGTCTTGATATGCATACATGCCGACCGGTATCGTGACCGGTGTCACGATTTCGGCGAAGTCTTCATACTCGATTTCCGGCCGCAGAAACATCAGCTCTTTGCGCGTCACAGTCACAAACATCAACCGGTTCTTGTGATTGTCGCGCAGGCCGCGCAGGCTGTTGAGCGCCTGAGCCGGGGCGCGTTTGAGCGCATGGTCAAAATCATCCAGCACAAAAAACATCTGGCGCACGCCGGCCCGAAAGATCTGCTCTAGCGCCTGTTCGAGGTAGAACCGCACGCGGTCGAACTGGTCTGTGTCAAACGCTTTTTCGAGCTGGGCGGTAAAGGCTGGCCCGAGTTTGGCGACATCGGGCGGGGCGTCCGGCAGCTGTGTCGATTGCACGATCGATTGCAGCATGAGGCGGTAAAACGCAGTGGCCGTGTCGTCGACATACTTCATGCAATCGACCAGCACACCGTGCATGCCGTCCGCGCCTGTGCCCAGGCTGGCCGCGCGCGCATCCGCGCGAATAATATGGCGGGCCACGTTGGATTTCCCGCTGCTGCCGACGCCGATGATCGACACCGACTCGCCGCGCGCGAGCGTGTCGAGCACTTTTGAGATCAGGCTTTTGCGGTAATTGGCAGGTTTTGTCATAGCGGCTGTTCAATCCGTTCGAAGAGCTGCGCGGCTGAGACCAGCGCGTACCAGCGCCGGATATCCTCTTTTGACTGCGCACCGGCTGCCCGCAATGCCTCGAACAACAGTGCATGGTAATACGGGATGGGCGATCCGGCTGGGTTGCAGTGCTGCGCGGTCGTGCGAATCACGCTAATGGCGCTGAAGGCCTTGGCCGCCTCTGCACGATCGATGCTGTCTTCGGCCTGCGCGCTAATATCTTTGATGTCCGACAGCGTTTGACCGCCGATCAATGACTCGGTGAATGCCGCCCAAAAGCCAAAGTTGCGGCTGATGCGCATGGCGTTGAACAACACATGCGCTTCCATCTCGACGTGATCGGCCAGGCAGTAGTGATCGACGCCGAAATGCTCGTAATCGATATACCAGGTGCACTGGCGTTCGGCATCGACCAGCACATTGCTGCCGTGCATGTCGCCGTGGCGCACCGCGCGGTCCAGCAGCATGGCCTGCTGTGTGTATTTGCCGGTCTCGAGCACCGCCAGGGTCGGGTTGCGCAAGGTCGTTTTGACGCTGCCAATGCCCACCGCGATGTGGCTGCCGTTGTCGGTCATGCTGATTGCAGCCGGCGCTTTTGACGGCGTCAAATCGGCGCCGATGGCCTTGATGCGTTTTGGCGCGTTGATGCGCGCAAGATAGTAATCGCGCATGCTGCCGCGCTGGCGCTCAGTGAGCGGACGATCGGCAAAGTGACCCAACGCCTCATGAAACAGATGGCGCGTCACCATTTCAATGCGTTTGAGCGACTCCGGGTCGCCGCCGCTGCGCATAAAAAAGTCACGATAGGTGCTGGTCTGCTCGTAGCGGAAATACGGCACGGAATAGACCTGCGCGTGGTAATTGCAGGTGCGCGCGTAACGCCGTTCACGCAGGCCATAGCCGCCGAGAACGTTTTTGAACTCGCCAAATTTGCTGTGCTCGTCTGAACGGCGCGTAATCTTGAGCACGACCTCGGCCTGCGGTGCGTTGTCGACCGAGGCCAGGCTGATGCGCAAGACGACCGAGCTGTCGCCCTCATGGATCTGTTCTTCAACCCACAGCTGCGTGGCTTTGACAAAGCGCGATGGCGAGCGATCCCACTCGCAAAAGGCGTTGCGCACCAGCATCTCGACTTCGAGCGCGCGCGCCGGCAGATCAAGATCGGTTTCATGTTTTTTGTTGAGCGAGAGCACCATGCCCGGCCAGCTGCCACCCTTGCGGAAGCGGATATCAATGTCGCGGTTGTAATGTCGGTTGAGGTGCTCGTCGATCACGCGCGTGATGCTGGCCCGGTCCTTGAGGTCTTTTTCTTTGCCGATGATGCGCAAAAAACGGTCTTTGTAGTTGCTTAACGCGCGGTCGATCATATTGCCGTCCTGCCCGGACATGATCAGCATCGGCACGTGCTTATGCTCTTCGAGCAAGTTGATGCCGTGCGGCACTGCGTTGTTTTTATCCAAATACAGGTCGATGATGCCCAGCACAACATGATGCGACGCCAGCAGCTTGCGCGCCTCATTCACATCCGTTGCGCGCAGCGGCTGATACTGGGTGGGCAGGTAGCGCTCAATGTGCTCGATGTCGTCCTCGTAATCATCGGCGATCAGGACGTAAGGTCGGTAAGTGTTTGTGGACATTCTTGGCGGCAAAAAGCATCCTCAGAGTTTCGCATTTTCCGGCAGAAAGATCGTAAACCGGGTCAGCGTGTCTTCAGGGCCGGGCAGCGACAGCATGCCGCCAAGCAGTGTTTGAACCTGTCCGACTGCGATCCAGATGCCGCGGCCGGAGCGGTTGGTGCGCGCAATCGGGCTGCGATTGCGGATGGCCTCGAGTTCTTCGCGTGGCAGCATTTTATTGTTCACGATGCTGATTTCATAGCCTTTTCGGATCTTGTCATAGCCCGCTTCAATGCGCAGGTTCCGGTCGCCGGGCGCCAGCGTGCTTTCGGCGTCGCGGGCGTTGAGCAGGAGTTCATGCAGAATCCAGGTCAGGATCGTCGGGCGCGTCGTGAGTCTGGCTTCTTCAGACACATTCGGCACATAGCCCAGCGTGATATTCGCATCGGCCGAATACAGAATGTTCCAGCGCGCGACGTAATCTTCCAGCCATTGTCTGAGCGCAATCGGTTCGGATCTGCGCAAGTACTCGACGGCGCCCATGCGATCAATCGACTCCTCGCCAGTGACCTCGATTTTTGCCAGAAAGCCGGTCAGCTGGCCGATCTGGTCCGCACTCAGCGCGCCGCCTGTTTCCTCCAGGAGCTCGCGCGCGTACTGCGCGTTGCGGCGCATCGTGCGGATGCGTTTGTTCCACTGATGCGTGTATTCGACTTCGATCATGGCGTAGTCGTCCACGCTCAGGCTGGATTCGAGCTCTTTGCGCATCAGTGTGCGCTCTGAGTCGATCACGCCGTTGGTGCGCGCGGCGATGGCTGTGAGCAAGGGCAGGGCGGTGCGTTCGGTATGGTTCATGCGGCGCGGTTTCTTCCAGGCCAGCACCAACAGCATGTCGCCGGTGATGCCCACGCGCGCCCACACCGACGCTTCTGCACCGACGGCTTTGTGCAGGTCACATTCACGATCGCCAAACTCGCCGCGCGCGACCAGCTCGGCGCTGGCATGCTCAACAAACACTTGCTTTCCGCGCATGGCGGCCCGGCGCATCATGCCGCACGATTCGGCCAACTGCTCAGCCAGCGAACTGCTGCGTTTGCCCTCGAGCTTGCCGGAGATGTCGTTGCCATCCATCGCAAGCAACACTGCGCTGTCGACCTTGCGCTGGCTGTCCAGCCTTCGCAGATCGGCCGTAAACAGATCTTGCACGCGGTTCAAAATGCAGGCATACAGTGTGCTGTTGGTGGTCTGTTTGATCAACTCGGTCATGGCCTTGTTGAGCTGCTTTGTATTGCGCCGCGCGCGCGACAGGCCTTCATACGAGCGCGCTTTCTCGACAATATTTGTGGCGCGTCGCGCGATTTGCAAAAAGAAATCGCGATCGGCCAGGCTAAAAGCATCCGGCACATCAGACTGAAACGACAGCACACCGCGCGGCACGCCGAGGTCTTCGCTGCTCAGCGCGCAGCTAAATACGCTCTGGATCCCTTTAAACAGATGTGCGGGCTCGGTTGCGCCGTGCTCGGTGTGCCAGCGTGGCAGATCGGGCAGATACAACTGGTTCTTTTCGGTGAACAGTGCAGCGTCGACGCAGCCCGGGCTGGTCTCCGTTTTGCCAAAATACGTGAAATGCCACTCACTGAGGCGTTCGCCCTGCGTCAGTGAGCGCGCCAGACGCAGGGTGCTCTGGCGGCGGTCTGGTCGTTGCGGATCATTGCCGTAGCTGGTCTCCCAGATGGAGATGAGCACTTGCGAGAGCCGGCCCTGCATGTGCTGCAGCACGCGTTCGGCAATGGCGTCGAGCGTTTGCTGCAGCGACCAGCGTTCGTTGCCAAACTCGGCGAACGCGTCAAACAGTCGGCGCCGCCGTTGCGCCTCTTCGTTCTGCAGAACCAGGCCGATCTGCGCGGCATATTGCGGCAACGAGTCGAGCTGTTCCTGCGTGATGTCGTCGCTGTTGGCGAACGGCTTATCTACGATCAGCACAGCTGCCAGCTGTTTTGTGGCCGGGTTGCGCACTGGCACAATCAGGAGCGGATTTGCCGCGTGCGCGTTGGCATTGCTGCGGCGCACATGCATGAGCTCGGCCAGGGCGGAGCGGGCGCCGGGCTCAAAAACCGTCTCTGGCGCCACGCGCAAAGGGGTGTCGCCGACAAGCGCGCGGCCAAGCACAACGTCGTCGTGCCAGTTTTCGACGGTGAATGCGCCCGTCGTCAGATCGAGCGGCGTGCGCTCGGTCTGCGGCAGATCGCTCAGGTGGCGGGCCGAGAGTTTGACGATATCTGCCAACGTCAGCGAGCTGCTCTGGCTCCAGCGTTCGCGCGCGGCGTCCTCATCGTGCTGCCCGATGCCGACGCGGCCGATTAGCCGGTCGTTGCCGCTGGCCTGCAGCAGCGCAGCGCGGTGAAAGCGCAGCCCGAACTGCGCGGTAATCGCGGTCAAGATGATGCGCAATACGCCGTCAGTGTCTTCCGGGACCTGGTTTTCCTGCGCGATGCGCTGGATGCCGGCGATGTCGATGCCGCTCAGCACATCGCGTTCAAAGCGCAGGATTTCGCGGAAGCAAGTGTTGAAGCAGCGTTGCCAGAAGGTCAGTGTGCGTGGGTTCTCGCACTCGACATCGTAGATTGCGCCGCTCCAGACGATCGCGCCATACTCGCGGCCATCGCGCACGATCGAGAACACGCGGCGAAATTCTGGCTTTGTCAGATCGAGCGCGCGTGCCTGGACCGGGCTGCGCACGGCATCCAGCTGCGAGGTGGTCAGGTCGAGCGCGGCATCTGTGTGGGCTTGGTGCAGCAGCGTTTGCGTGGCGTCATCGGCCAGCGTCTCCAGGCTGCCGGGCGCCACATGATAGTACGCGTCGGGCACGCGCGCGGCGGATTGTTCGCGCGGATGATAGCGATACAGCCGCGCGTCGGCGCCGAACCAAAGCCCCAGGGTGGTGGCGACGGCCTGCCAGGCCTGGCTGGGGGTGTTGGCGTCGCGCAACCATGCCAACAATACGTCCTCAAGCACCGAGAGCCGCGCCGGTTCGCGCTCGCGCTCGGCATCGAGAAAGCGAATCGCGCTGGCATATTGCTGGTTGCGCTGATAGCAAACCACAATCCGCGCCGGGCGCATCAAAAAACTATGGTTGAAAAACTGCGCGCCAGCCCGCTGCGAAAACGCCAGTGGCCGTCCTGCACGCCAAACAAGCCCGACCACAGCGCGGCGGTCAGGCCCTCTTCACGAGCCGGGTGCTCCTGAGTGGTCACCAGGCGTTCCTTCGCCAGCATCATCGCCAGCGTGAGCGCTTCGAAGTCGTCTTCAAGCATCTCGGCGTAGCGGTCATACAACGGCGCAATGCTGATCGGGTTGGCGCGGATCCGGTCAAGCACAGCGGCAACCGCCGCGCAGGCATCTTCGTTTGTCGCGTTCTGGCTCAGGCGTTCCCGGCTGTTGCGCACCTGTTGGCCGACCCGGCGCATCACATACGGATCGCCGCCGCACAACTCTTCCAGCGCGTCGTTCAGCTGCGCCCGTTCCGGGCCGCTCAGCCCGCGCAACTGCGCGTCCCAATATTCGGATCGGATGCTGGCATCGCAATCCGCCATCGCAATTTCGGTCAGGATGTTTGAGATCGGCGAGACCGGGCTAAACAGCTGCCGGCGCAGTCCGTTGATGCTTGACAGCACAAACAGAAACAGCGGCGCGGTTTCATCCACGTCGCGGTCTGATAGCGTTTGTTGATAGAGCGCTCGCAACAGCGTGAAGATCTCGCGTGAGCGGGTCAGCCGTTCGATATGGTCGAGCATCAGCACAACCGATTTGCCGTGTTGCTTCATCCACGCGCGCAGCCAGGCGCGCGCGGTGCCAACGCCATCGACGCTGAGCAGCGCGCCGGGTTCAAATGCGCCGGGCTGCAGCGTGTTTGCGACCTGAAAGAGCAGGGCGGCTGGCGTCAGATCGGCGTTGCCGCGCGCGATGTCGATCACTGTGACGCGTGCGCCGGTCTTTGTCTCGATTCGCGAACTCGCGCGCTCGAGCACCGCGCTCTTGCCGGCGCCGAGCGGGCCAATCAGCAGCGGACAGCGCTCCTCCTGCACCTGGCGCGCGACCAGCGCAGCGTAGTGATTGACGTAATCCAGGATTACATCGCCACTGCCGCGTCGGCCGGGGGACTTGCTGCTGAGATGCGCGCTCATAGCCCTTCTTCGATGATCTTGCTGATCTGGTAGGCCGGATCCTGTGTCTCCAACAACGTGCGTGGCAGCGCGGTAAACATAAAACTGTAGCGCTTGCCGTCGCGGCTAAAGATACCAGACGCGGTCAGCGCATCGAGCGCTTTTTCGTAGTCATCGCGCAGCAGCTGCACGCCGTGCGATTTCACCCAGCGATCGATCTCTTCGACGGTGAAATGCTCGACGCCCTGCTTCCAGGCGTGTTCAATAAACGCGAACACCAGCAGCTGTTCGACATTTGACGCATTCGCCATCAGCTCGTCGGCTGTTCGGCGCCGAATGCCATCGTCTTTGAGCACAGCGTCCAGCGCGTCAGGCGTCAGCGTGCGCTGTTCGGTCTCTTCAAGATGGCGCACGATAAACGCGCAGTAGTGCTGAATCAAATTGGGCTGGCCGCCGGTTTCGCGAAAGATGCGATGCACCAACGCCGAACGGTCGGCAATGCTGATGCCCAGATTCAGCATCGGCTCGATCACAATCTGCTCGGTGACTTTGTGGTCGAACGGTGTCACGCGCAACAGCGACGCGAAGTTAAACACCGGCGCGTCTTTGTTTTTCGCCATGTCCTGAGCCAGACGAAAGCCGGCCATCAGCAGGCGCAGCGGCGGCTCATCGGTGCCACCGCCGCCAGCCGTCGTGATCGCGCGCAGCATGTTGAGCGTGGTCCAGTTGTTGCGATGGTCCCACTCCATGATGTGGTCGATCTCATCCAGGCACAGCACGATTTTTTCTTTGCGGGCGCGATACATGCGCTGAAAGAACGACGGCATGCTAAATGTCTTGTCGCTAGAGACGCGCTCGACCTCGCGCGGCGCCAGCGCGCGCACGATGTCGGTAAACAGCGCGGTGCGATCCGAAAAGATCGAGCTGTCAAAATACAAGATCGAGTCGTCGTGTTTGGCGTGCCGCCGCAGGCGCCGCATTGCTTCGCGCATCAGCGACGTTTTGCCCATGCGGCGGTTCCCGACGATCAGATAACTGGTGTTTTCGTTGCTGACGAGCGTGCGCAGCTCAGTCTCGCGGCCGAAGAACTGTTCGCCGGTGACCGGCCGGCTGGTTTCATAGGGTGCGAGCGCGGAGATATGCGTTTGGCGGCTGATCTCCTCAATAAGCGCCTGCGACCCATCGTGCATGATCACACTTTGCGCCGCCGAGTCGAGCACGATCGGCGGCCGGGCGTCGCGCCTGCACAGCAGCTTAAGATCAGATGCATCGCCGTCGACCAGCACCAGCACATTGCGTTGCTGCCACTTTTGCGCGACCAAAATATCGTCGAGCGCGCGTTTCACCTGGGCGGCGCCACTGGCCGCGAGCACGCCTTCGGTCAGCAGGATGCACGGCGTGCGGTCACTCAGGCGCAGTCGAAAACGCGACAAATCCACCAAAAAGGCCAGTGTTTGGCGCTGTTCTGTCAGCGCAAATGGGGTGACCCGAACATCGAGTTTGTTGACGGCCCAGTCCAGCAGCAATGGAAGATCGGACATGCGCTGGTTATTGTACGTGGCAGGGTTTGCAGACCCTGCCCGGGACCTCGGTCCCGGGCTAACCCTAGCGAAGCGCCCTTCGGCGGCTGGTTACCACGCGTCTGGTTCTGAACTGCGAAACTTCCACAGTTCTGTTAACCTCGCGCCCGATGCGTGAATTTGACTATGTGATTGTCGGCGGCGGCACCGCCGGCGCCGTGATTGCCCGCCGCCTCGCCGACGCCTTGCCCAACGCTCAGATTGGCCTGCTCGAAGCCGGCACAAGCGCAGAGCGCGATCCCGTCGTGATGGACTACAACAACTGGGTCGCGATGTTTGGCGGCGTGTATGACTTTGGGTACGACACAGAGCCGCTTGCGTGCAACGGCGTGCGCATGCCGCATCCGCGCGGCAAGTTGCTCGGCGGCTGCAGCGCGCACAACACCGTGATCGGATTTCGCATGCCCGACCTCGACGCCGCGTTGTGGGAATCGTTTGGCTGCGCAGGGTGGGGCGCTGCAGCGATGCAGGCGACCTGGCGCAAAGTCCTGGCGCGCACGCATACGCATGAGGCCCCGCGCGTGAACACATCCGCGATCGCATTCATGGAGGCTGCCGTCAGCGCAGGCTATCCCGAATACGCTGCCAACGGCCCGGATTTTGCACACGGTGCGATGTGGCTGCATGTGAATGAAGTCGCCGGCATGCGCATGTCGAGCGCGATGGCCTATCTGTTTCCGCTCAGCGCGTTACCGACCAATTTAACTGTGCTGACTGAAACGCCGGTCACAAAAATCATGCTCGACGCGAACGGCCGCGCGACTGCGGTGCAATCCGCGCGTGGCGAAATTCGCGCCCGCCAGGAGATCGTGCTGTGCGCCGGCGCGTTCGATACGCCGCGCCTGCTGATGCTCTCCGGCATCGGCCCGGCCGCGCATCTGCGCGCCGTTGGCATTGCGCCGCAGGTCGATTTGCCGGCTGTCGGCGCGCATCTGCAGGATCACGTCGAATCGGTGGTGCTCTTCGAAACATCGCAACCGGTTCCCGCGACCGGCTCGCAGCACTGGGAGAACGCGGTCTTTGCCCGCACAGATCCGGCCCGTGACAGCTTCGACCTGATGATTCACTTTGGGAGTGAGGGCTACTACGTCAACATCGACAGCTATATCGCCGGCGGCGAAATCTTGGCCGCGACGTCGCCGCAACTCAGCACGCTCAAACGCGGGCATGTCTTCTGTATGACGCCCAACACCGCGCGTCCGCGCAGCGAAGGCGCTGTGCGGCTGCGCTCGCAGAACCCGGCCGACAAACCGTTGATCGACCCGGCCTATTACACGGACCCGGCCGGCGACGACATCCGCACGGTGGTCGAGGGCATTCGCATCTCGCGCCGCATCGCCGAGCAACCCGCGCTGCGCGAATGGATCAAACGGGAGCTGGCGCCCGGACCAGCCGTGTTGAGCGATGAAGCACTGGCCGCCTATGTCAAAAAGAGCGCGGCCACGGTGTACCACCCGGTTGGCACCTGCCGCATGGGCGCGCCCGGTGCCGTAGACGCCGTCGTTGACCCGCAGCTGCGCGTGCGCGGTGTGTCCGGCCTGCGCGTCGCCGATGCCTCGATCATGCCGCGGCACGTTGGCGTCAACCCGTGTTTGACGGTCATGCAGATTGGCGAGCGCTGCGCGGAATTGATCGTTGCATAGCGCCCACGCGAAATTTCGCCCAACGCACGTAGGGACGCGCAGCGGCGCGTCCGCCGCGTCACAACCACACAAACCACCGCAAATGCGCACGCGTTGTGGACGCGCAAGCATGTGCCGCCCAACGCACGTAGGGACGCGCAGCGGCGCGTCCGCCGCGTCACAACCACACAAACCATCGCATATGCGCACGCGTTGTGGACGCGCAAGCATGTGCCGCCCAACGCACGTAGGGACGCGCCGCTGCGCGTCCCTACGCGTGCCAACGGTTTGGGTTTGATGCGATGTATGCGCGGATGTTCTGTAGCGCGCGTTCGTTGCGCACGATTTGGTCGTAATACCGGCTCTGCCAGATGGATTGGATGCCAATTTTGCGACACCTGCGGGTTACCGCACCTTTGTATCCGTTGATCAGACTTGACAACGAGCGCGGCGCTAACGCTCCAAGCCCGCGCAGTTGCGCCGGCGCATTAGGCACGTCATCGGCTGACAGCATCACCAGCGCATGCATATGATTTGGCATGATCACAAACGCATCAAACACAACGGACGGACGTACCTGCTCTGTTTCTAGCCATGCGTCGTGAGCGATCTGCCCGGCATTTGACAGATAGACCTCGCCCTCGCGGATGCGTCCAAAAAGATGCTCGCGCGCTACGGTGCAGATCGTCACAAAATACACTCCCGACGCGGCATAGTCCCAGTTTTGTAACCGGATTACCTTTCGATCCGGCCGGTTGATGGTGTCGGTCATCGATTCACGATAGCAAAACTGTGCGCAGATGAACCTGACACTGGCTGACAGGTACCGTCAGGTTTATCTGCGTCAGCGCCGTGATTCGCCTAAGTGTTGAGGGGAACTTGGCTGCAGGATGCTGATCATGCGGGTCTTTCGCTCAAATACATCAGCTAAAAGCAAGATTGCAAATCAAGCGTTGACAGGTGTCTCGAGTCGCTTCATGATAACGTTGCGCTGTGGATTTCTTTGATCGCGTCAAACACTTTACGCTCGAACTCATGCAGCAGCCTTCGGTGACTGAAACCGATGGCGAATCCGCGTTTGGCGCGCACTTATCCGGTGTGCTTGCCCAGATTCCCTATTTCGCCGAATACAGGTCGCACGTGCGCCTGCTGCCAACCGAACACGACTTTCGCAAACGAGACAATGTCTTTGCGCTGGTGCGCGGCACCGGTTCGCGCACAGTCATTTTGGCTGGCCACTACGATGTCGTCAGCACCGCAAATTTTGGGCCGCTCGAGCCGTTTGCGCACGACCCGGCGGCGCTGTTGCCGCGCATGCTCGCGGCACTGCAATCGGAACAGCGCGACGACACACTCCAGCAGGCGCTGGACGATCTGAAAACCGGCGACTTTATGCCCGGCCGCGGCGCGCTCGATATGAAAAGCGGAGATGCCATCGGCATTGCGTTGCTGGAGCGCTTTGCATCGGACCCGAACCGTATCGGCAACGTGTTGTTCGTTTGCACGCCAGACGAAGAAAATTACTCGCACGGCATGCGCTCGGCGATGGCGCAGTTGCCGGGTCTGCTCACCGAGTTTGCTCTGGAGCCTGCGCTGGTTGTCAACCTGGACTCGTCCGGGCTGGTGCCGGACAACGCGCAGGAAGTCTTTCTCGGCAGCGTCGGCAAGTTCATGCCGTTCGTGCATTTTGTTGGCCGGCCCACACATGTTGGCGATCCCTTTAGCGGCGTCAGCGCCACGCTGTTGGCCGCCGAGCTGGTGCGCGAAGTCGAATGCAACCCGGAGTACAGCGACGTTGCGCCGACTGCCGGCGAAATGCCGCCGGTGCCTGTCGCACTGCGGGCGGTCGATCTCAAGGGACACTACGATGTCACCACGCCGGAGCACGCGTTTGTCGCGTTTAACGTGCTGACGTTTTCATCCAGCGCGGCGCAGGTGCTGGCGCGCATGAACACGGCCGCGCAGCGCGCTCTGCACAATGCGATTGCGCGCCTGCGCGAACATGCCACGGCCGCGTCGCAACCATTTGGATTGTCCGGCGCGGCTACACACACGTTTGCGTCGCTGTTCGCAACCGCTGCGCAGGCGATCGGCGCTGACGCGCTCGACGCGCAGCTGGCCGCGATTGCAGGCGACCGCACCCTCGATGTGCTAACCGCGACGCAGCGCATGACGACGGCCCTAGCGCGCGCGGCCGGCCTCGCTGGCCCCGCGGCGGTGATTGGCTTTGCGCCGCTCTTCTATCCGATCAGCGCGTTGCCAGAGACGCAGCGCGGCAGCACGCTGCGCATCCTGCACGACGCTGCGCGATTCGCGCAGGCGGAGATCCAGATCCGCCCATTTTTTACCGGCATCTCCGACATGAGCTTCCTCGGCGCCAGGCTGGATCCGGATGCGCTTACCGAATTGGCCAGCAATACGCCGGGGTGGGTGCAACGCTGGAATATCACGCCAGAGTCGGTGGCTGGGCTGGGCGTCCCGGTGCTGAATATTGGCCCTTCCGGCCGCGATTATCATCAGCGCTGTGAGCGCGTGCACATGCCGCTCAGCTTTGAAGTTGCGCCTAAACTTATCTGGCACATCGTGCAACACATATTTCGAGACTAGACTCCAAAAATGTCGTCCGGGAAACACTTCCTCGCCGCACACCGGCGCGGGTGCTTTCCCATGGCGCTTTTGACACCAACCGTAGCAAAGGAAATCACACAATGACGTATCGTTTTGTATCGGCGCCGGCCGACCTGGATAGCGCCCTGAAGGGCCTCGGCTCCGCGCTTGCGAAAGATCCGCGGCTGGCTGTTGATACTGAATTTGTGCGCGAGAAGAGCTACACGCCGTGGCTCGAGCTGGTGCAACTCGCCACAAGCGACGGCCAAATTGTGCTGATCGACACACGCACGCTGGATGGCAAGCTGGCGCCGCTCGGCGCGCTGCTCGGTGACCCCGGCATTCTAAAAATCGCCCATGCCATCGGCCAGGATGCCGAAATCCTGCACGTGCATCTCGGTGTGGCGCTTGAGCCGGTGTTTGATACACAAGTCGCCTCGTCGTTTGCCGGCCAGGCTTTGCAGGTTGGCTATGGCAAGCTCGTGCAGTCAACGCTTGGCGTGGCGCTTTCGAAAGGCGACACCATGAGCGATTGGTCGAAGCGCCCGATCGCGCCGTCGCTGCAGGATTACGCTGCGGCGGATGTCGAGCATCTGCACGCCCTGCACGACAGGCTCTCGGCTGAGCTCAAACGCCGCGGCCGTGAGGCATGGGCGCATGACTTTACTGCGCAGATCGTGCGCAGCATGACCGCGACCGTCGAACCCGACGCGATGTGGCGCAAGGTCGGTGGCCGCCAGAGCTTGAACAGGCGTGAGCTATCGGTTCTGCGCGAACTCAGCATTTGGCGCGATGACGCCGCGCGCGAGCGCGACAAGCCGCTGCGCAGCATCGTCAAAGACGAAGTGCTGGTTGAACTGGCGCGCCGCAGCCCGGTCACCACGCGCGCGGTGCTCGATCTGCGCAGCGTGCCGCAGGGGCTCGGTGAGCGGCGCGCGCAGGAGATCGTGGATTGCGTCAAAGCTGGCCGCGCGGTGCCGCCGGATCAACAACCCGTGCCCGAGCAGGGCGTGATGCTGGATGATCAGGGTGGGGCGCTCTACGAATTGCTCTCGGCTGTGGTGCGTGTGCGCGCGATCGAGGCTGATCTGCCCCCGTCATTGCTCGCCTCGGCCGATGCGCTGCGCTATGTCGCTGCCACGCGCGACCCGGAAATCGACAGCCCGCTCTTTCAAGGCTGGCGCAACGAGCTCGTGGGCGATGTGTTGCGCGATGCGCTGGCCGGCCGCATTTCGGTGGGTTGGGACACGGGCGCCAATCAGCTCACCCTACGCCGCGTATAAAAACGCAGAAGAAGAAGCCACAGAGTTCACGGATTTCGCAGATCGCTCTTTATATCTGTGAAATCCGTGAAATCTGTGGCTTCTTCTTCACACAGTGTAAACAACGCCGCTCGTTGGCGCGCTGACGCGGCCGGTGTATTCGCGCGCGGCTTCGTCCAACAGGATGCTGATCTGATCCGCGTACTGCGCGCCGATATGCGTCAGCGCCAGATGTTTGGCTCCGGCCAATGCCGCATTGCGCCCGGCATGCTGCGCTGTTGAATGGCCAAATGCGCCGGCGGCCCACTCCGGGTTTAGCGTTGCGCACAGATTGGCCTCGTGCACGAGCAGGTCCGCGCCCTGCGCAAGCCGCGCGATGTTGTCGTTTGGCGCAGTGTCGCCGGTGAACGCCAGCACATGTTCGCCCAATCGCTCGCCGCGCGTTTCGATGCGCACACCGAGCACCGGCGCAAAGTCGCCAGTGCGCCATCGGCAGCGTCTTGAGCATGATGTGCGGATGAATGCGCGCGTGCCCGGGCGCATCGACCGGCAGCGCGATGTTCGGCGCGCTGTTGCACGATCTCGATGAAGATCCGGCGCCATAGGCCAGCAGCATCAGCGTTCTCAAGCGCTTCCAGCGTCACGTCGCTGCCGATCAGCACCGGCGTCTGAATGCTCGGCGACGGGTTCAGCGCGTACCACAGCATCAGCATCGGAAACCCCAGCGCGTGATCGCCATGTTCGATGCGTAAAGAAGACGTGGCTGATGTCGCGCGGCGAGACGCCGACCGCGTCGAGCTGCTGCAAGATCGACGGCCCGCAATCGATCAGCAGGTTCTCGCTGCCCAGCCGCACAAAATATGCCGCGTTGCTGCCGCCGCGTGCCGGGATCGCGGCGCTGGCTCCGAGAAATGATGACTTCAATCATGCCATGGCTGTGGACGCCTGGTTCTCCTCGCGGTATCCTGTGGGATGTGCCGAGATGCCAGTCCCAGGCGCTTTGCACGATGTCGTTCCAGTGTAGCTAAAGCGCGGGGCCCAGCCCAGGTCTTCGTTGGCGGCTTCGGCCGAGGCGATCAGGGTGGCCGGGTCGCCCGGGCGGCGTGGGCCGACGACGGCCGGGATCTCGCGGCCGGTGATCTTGCGCGCCATCTCGATCACGTGCTTTGATCGTAGAAGCCGTTGCCATTGCCCAGGTTGTAGTGCGATTGAATCGTGCTGCCCGGGTCTTCAAGCTTGTTCATCGCCAGAATGTGGGCCTGGGCCAGATCGACCACATGGATGTAATCGCGCACGCAGGTGCCGTCTTTGGTGGCGTAGTCGTCGCCAAAAATGGTCAGATTTTCGCGCTGGCCAAGCGCCACTTGCAGCATGATCGGGATCAAATGCGTTTCGGGCGTGTGGTCTTCGCCGATCTCGGGGGTGTCGCCGCAGGCGTTGAAATAGCGCAGGCAGACATAGCGCATGCCGTAGATCCTGTTGAACCAGTACAGCAAGCGCTCGACAAAAAACTTGGATTCGCCATAGGGCGAGCCGGGCACGATGCGCTCGGTCGGCTCGATTGGGATGCGCTCCGGCGCGTCAAACAGATTGGCGGTCGAGGACAGAATAAACCGCTTGACGCCGTGCTTCGGCGGCGACTTCAAGCAGGTTGGCGGCGTTGACCATGTTGTCGCGCAGATACAGCAGCGGCTTCTCCATGCTTTCGCCGACCAGCGTATAGCTGGCGAAGTGCATGATGCCGGCGATGTCCGGATGTTTTTTAAAGAGTCGTTGCGAATGTCTGCGGGTTTGGCCAGATCGCCTTTCACAAAGCTGGCTTTTTTGCTGCACTGCTTTCTTGTGGCCCTGATAGAGATTGTCGAAGACGACGACGTCGTAGCCGCTTTGATCAGCTCCGCCGTCGTGATGCTGCCGATATAGCCGGCGCCGCCGGTGACGAGAATTTTTGTCATGGGGTGATTATCCACGGTGCGGGAAGCGGCCGGGAAGCGCCCGGCCGCTCCCGGCCGCTTGTCATGTGCAGAGTTTCTCCCAGAATGCGACGAGACAAGCTGGGTGCGCGCTCGCTGCCACCCCACCGAAACGTCATTCTGTAAAGAATGGCGCATCGGACGGCGACGACGCGCGCCTGATCGTACAGTCGTGCCACATAACGCTTTCTCGGCCTTTTGTCGCGTATTTGATGCACGCGTGCAGGTTGAGTCGACGCAGGCGACTAACAAAAGCAGAGAGGCATGCTCTCGTAGCCCCAAGCTACGCAAAATTACAGATCTTGACGGTTTCCGCCGTCTGGATACAATTAGCCCATACAACTAAAGGTTGAGTCGATGTAACCGAGCCTATCGCAGGAGGACGTAATGTCTTTCCTGCGCTTTGTGTTTGTACCGCACTGGAGAAACTAGATGGAACTGAAGGATTTTAGCGCGCTCCGTATCTCCCTCGCATCCCCTGAACAAATTCGCTCATGGTCGTATGGTGAAGTCACCAAGCCTGAAACGATCAACTATCGCCGCCTGCGTGCCGAGAAGGATGGTCTGTTTGACGAAGCGATCTTCGGCCCGACCCGCGACTACCAGTGCTACTGCGGCAAATACAAGAACATCCGCTACAAGGGCATCATCTGCGACAAGTGCAGCGTCGAAGTCACCAAGGCCTCGGTGCGCCGCGAGCGCATGGGTCACATCAATCTGGCCGCGCCGGTCGCCCATGTCTGGTACACCCGCCGCGTGCCCAGCTTTCTTGGGCACGCTGCTCGATATCACCCGCCGCAACCTCGACCGCGTGCTTTATTTCGCGCAGTATGTCGTGACCTATGTCGACGAGGATGCGCGCCAGAAGGCGCTCAAGCGCCTGCAGGAAGAGCACGACCGTCGCACGGGCGATCTCGAGGCCAAGACCCGCGCGCAGGAAGACAGCGCTGGCGGCAAGCTGCTGAAGCAACTGGTCAAGCTGCAGACAACAGCTCGATGAGACCAACGCCAGAATTATGACGAGCAGCCTGACCGAAGAGACCGAGGCGATCATGAAGGCCGCCCAGCGCACGCAGCGCGAGATCGAATCAAAGATGAACAAGGCGATTCGCGCGCCGCTCATCTTCGAGCCGACCGGCACACAGATCGCCGCCGAAGGCGAGACGATCGCCCGCGTGCACTTGACCATGCTCAACCGCGTGGTCAAAGAGCAGCTCAACGTCATCGAGAACCGCATCAATGAAGAGCGCGAGATCAGCACCGACAAGATCAAGGGCGAGATCGAAATTCTGCAGGGCAAGGTCGATGACGACGCCCGCGTGCTCAGCGAGCGCCTGGCCGAGGAAATGCAGCCGATCACCAGCGCGCTTTGCCGCGGACAAGGATGATCTCGAGAACCTGGCGGTCTGCCAGTTCATGCCCGAGAGCCGCACCCGCGAGCTCAAGATGAAGTTTGGCCAGGTCTTCAAGGCCGACATGGGCGCCGAAGCGTTCTACGAAATCCTGCGCCGCATGGATCTGGATAAGCTCGCCAAAGAGCTGTGGCGCGAAGTGCGCCACTCGCTCTGAGCAAGGTCAAGAAGAAGAAGGCCATCAAGCGCCTGCGCATCGTCGAAGCCCTGCGCAAGAGCGGCAACCGCCCGGAATGGATGATCCTGACCGTGCTGCCGGTCATCCCGCCCGAACTGCGCCCGATGGTGCAGCTGGATGGCGGCCGCTTTGCCACCTCCGACCTGAACGATCTCTATCGCCGCGTGATCAACCGCAACAACCGCCTCAAGCGCTTGCTCGAACTCGGCGCGCCGGATGTGATCGTGCGCAACGAGAAGCGCATGCTGCAGGAGGCCGTCGACTCCCTGATCGACAACTAGCCAGCGCGGCAAGGCGCTCAGCCGCCGCGGCCGCCGCGAGCTCAAGTCGCTGAGCGACATGCTCAAGGGCAAGAAGGGCCGCTTCCGCCGCAACCTGCTGGGCAAGCGCGTGGACTACTCCGGCCGCTCGGTGATCGTGGTCGGTCCGAAACTCAAGCTGTACCAGTGCGGTCTGCCCAAGACCATGGCGCTGGAGCTGTTCCGGCCGTTCGTGATCCAGAAGCTGGTTGAGCACAACTATGCCACCAACGTCAAGGGCGCCAAGCGCTTCATCGAACGCGAACGCCCGGAGGTCTGGGAAGTGCTGGAGGAGGTGATCAAGACCGCCCGGTGCTGCTCAACCGCGCGCCGACCTTGCACCGCCTGGGCATCCAGGCCTTCGAGCCGATGCTGGTCGAAGGCAAGGCCATCCAGCTGCATCCGCTGGTGTGCCAGGCGTTCAACGCCGACTTCGACGGCGACCAGATGGCCGTGCATGTGCCGCTCAGCCGCAAGGCGGTGGAGGAGGCGCGCAAGCTGATGCTCGCCACCGGCAACCTGCTCAAGCCTGCCGACGGCGAGCCGATCGTCGGCCCGTCCAAGGACATGGTGCTGGGCGTCTACTACCTGACGATGCTGGACCCCGGGCCCACGCAAGGGCGATGGCCGCGCCTTCTACAACCTCGACGAGGTGGAGATGGCCTATCGAGCTCGAGCAGGTGCGACATCCACGCCAAGATCAAGTTGCATGGTGGACACGTATTACGACGAGGACAACGTCCGCTACAAGGACAACGCGCCCGCGCCGTCGCGTGATCGACACAACCGTCGGCCGCGCGCTCTTCAACCGCATCGTGCCGGCCGCAGTGCGCTATGTCAACCGCGTGCTCGACAAGGGCGATGTGCAGGGCCTGGTGCAGCACGCCTATCAGGTGCTCGGCAACTGAGCGCCAGGCCGAAGTGGTGGACGTTCGTCGATGACATCAAGGACATCGGCTTCAAGTATGCGACCACGCTCAGGCGTCAGCATCGCGGTGTCGGACATCACCGTGCCCGCCGCCAAGACCGACATTCTGGCCGCGGCCGAAGCGCAGGTGCAGGAGATCGAGCGCCAGTATCGCCGCGGTCTGATGACCGAGGACGAGCGCGAGACGCGCGCCATCGAGATCTGGCAGGACGCACGCGACCAGGTGGCGGCGGCGGTCAAGAAGCGTCATGGACCCGGACGGCAACCTGAGCGTGATGGCCAACTCCGGCGCCACCAAGGGTGGCTTCGGCCCGATCGCGCAGCTGGCCGGCATGCGCGGCATGATGGCCGACCCGTCCGGCCGCATCATCGCGCTGCCGATCCGCTCGAACTTCCGCGAAGGCCTCGATGCAATCGAGTTCTTCATCTCAACCCACGGCCAGCGCAAGGGTCTGGCCGACACCGCCATGCGCACGGCCGACGCCGGTTATCTGACCCGCCGCCTGGTGGATGTGGCGCAGGAGTCATCATCAACATCGTACGACTGCGGCACCGCAGTCGGCGTCTGGGTCCGCGCCAGCGATGAGATCGGCGGCCAGAAGATGCGCGACCGCGTGCATCGGCCGCGTGGCCGCGGCGGATGTGATGCATCCCAAGACCGGCGAAGTGATCGTCGACGCGCAATCAGATCTGATCGACGACGCCGCAGTTTGAGTTGATCGACAAGGCCAAGTGTCACCGAAGTCGTGGTGCGCTCGCCGCTGACCTGCGAACTTGAGAGCCGGCATCTGCCAGTTGCTACGGGCGCGACCTGGGCGCGGCAAGCATGGTCGCGATCGGCGCCGCCGTCGGCATCATCGCCGCGCAGTCGATCGGTGAGCCGGGCACGCAGCTGACGCTGCGCACCTTCCACACCGGTGGCGTGGCGGCAGGCGGCGACATCACGCAGGGTCTGCCGCGCGTGGAGGAACTGCTTGAAGCCCGCAAGAAGCCAAAGGCCGAAGCGCTGATGGCCGATATTGCCGGCACGCGTGCATATCGAGCGTCTGGATGGCGGCATCCGCCGCGTCGCAGATCACCAACAGCACACTGCAGAAGGACGTCTACAACGATCCCGGGCAACTGGTCGCTCAAGGTCGATGACGGTCAGGAGATCAAGGACAAGGCCGTGCATCGCCATTCGCGGCGACGCAGGAAATGAAGGTCGAGCACGGCGGACGCGTGGTGCGCGACGGCATGACCGTGACGATCGTCTACGACAAGAAGGACGAGGTCGAGTACGAAGTGCCGCCGGCTGCGCGCCTGCTGGTCAGGAAGGCGCGGAGGTCAAGCGCCGGCGACCCGCTGACCGAAGGCACCAAGAACCCGCACATGCTGCTGAAGGTGCTGGGCCGCGAGGCCTGCGCAGACGTATCTGCTCACTGAAGATGCAGAAAGTGTATCGCTCGCAGGGTGTGAACATCAACGACAAGCACTTCGAGATCATCATCCGCAAGATGACGAACCGGGTGCAGATCACCAGCCCGGGCGATTCGCACTACCTGCCCGGCGACATGATCAACCGGCTTGAGCTGGCGCGCATCAACGAGAAGCTGATTGGCCGAGGCAAGAAGCCGGCCACCGGCACGCCGGTGCTGCTGGGCATCTCGAAGGCCGCGCTGGCCACCGAGTCGTTCCTGTCGGCGTCATCGTTCCAGCACACCATCAAGGTGCTGGCGACAGCGGCGATCGAAGGCAAGCGCGACGATCTGCTCGGCCTGAAGGAGAACGTCATCCTCGGCAAGCTGATCCCGGCCGGCACGGGCTTCAAGAACGAAGCCTCGACAACTACGAGGGTGTGATCGCTAATGAGCGCAGAGGCGCCGGAGAAGTCGCGGCCACGCTGATGCAGGCCGAGAAGGTGCTGCTGGGCGTGGGCGAGGGCGAGCGTCTGGAAGAAGAGCAAATCCCGTCCCTGGAAGATCTGATTGCCAGCGCGCAGAAATCACCCGGCGGCGAGTAGAGAATCCTAAGAAATCGGCGCACGGTGCGCCGGATGCAAACGCCCGGCCGGGACATGGCCGGGCGTTTTTGTTTGCATATGCAGCCAAGTTGTATTTTGGAGTATCGCTCGCCATTTATGGCGAATATGATAAGATATCGACCGGCGAGTGTTTGTATAGCTCAATTAGCGAGGGGAGTTCATGATATTTAACCATTTTCGAGCACGTGTTGCCACCTGCGCAACAATTATGATTGCATTGATCGGCGTTTCAGCGCAAACGCCGCTGGTGGCCGTTGCCATCAGCCCGCAAATTGCGGCAGAGGCACCGGTGCAAGTTCGGCCGGCTTCGGCCAGCGCCAACCTATTCACCAACGGCGAATTTTCTGCCGGGTTGACGGGCTGGACGGCAATCACCATACCCACGATTTACAACGCCAGCGCCGTTGGCGGCGTCGCTCGGCTGAACCCGGTCGGCGCGATTGAGCAGATCGTCTCCGTGACGCCGGGCGTGGTGCACACGCTCACCGCGCATGTCCGCATCAACCAGCAGTTTGAATTGTCGGGCGGAGACTTTGACGGCGCGACTGTGCTGGTGCGCCAAACCGATCCTGCTGGCACGTTTATCGCCAGCTCCGGCACCTACACGGTGGGCAACTCGCCAATAGGCGTTTGGACGCCGATCTACGTCATCTTTACCCCGGCTGCTGGTGTGACCTCGGTGAAAGTCAGCTTTGCCGTTGTTGGCAATGTTTTCTTCGGGCAGCCGATCAGCACCCAGATGAACGTCGATGCCGACAATTTCGTGCTTTCGACACTGCCGACTGAGCTATCGGTCAAACCAACCAGCACGAGCCCGGCCCCATGCGCGCGCCCGGCCAACGTCCTGCAAAACGGGGACTTTAGCAGCAACATCAACACCGGCTGGCGCACACTCGTGATTACAAACTCGGCGTTCCTGACCATTACAACGCCGATGACGTCGGCAAACGGTGTCGCCGAGTTCAACCCAGACGGCTGGATCATCCAATCCTTCGACACCACCGTTGGCCGCACCTACTATGCCTCGGCCTGGACCAAAGTCGATCAGGTGATCGCACCGCAGCCAAACGGCTTTCTGATCATGCAGTTCCGCGCCAACACGGGCGGCAACGTGGATGGCCTGGGCCTGTTCCGCGACACCGCCGGTGACTGGGCGCGCAGCTACTTCACATTTACGGCCACCACGGTCAAAACCGACGCCTACTTCTTGACCGGCGGCAACATCCGCATGCGCGGCTCCGTCGACGACATCATCGTCAGCGAGTGCCCGATTCCATCCGCCCGCAGCGGCGCATTTGTGCGCGGCGATAAGCTCATATTCCTGCCTTTGACGGCGAGCGGTCAGTAATATTCGGCGTCACAATCAATGTGTTGCGCCCTTCGCCCGTCGCAAGCGGCCCATACAAAGCTTTGGAACGTACGATGCTGAAAAATGCTTGATACTACTTTTCGCCCAGAGATCGCTAGCGACATTTGGCATCGCTTTCCGGACTATCGAGCACTGAGTGTGCTTGTGTGCAACTTTGAACCGATACACAAGTTATCCGTTCCGTCAATCCAGGTAGCTGATTGGTGTGTGGAGCATGTCGAGGCGTGGAGAGAGGCTGTACAAGAAATTCGGGGCTGTGCCAAAAAAGACGCCGTCATCGCTTGAAAGCTTAATGAAGCGCTATGCGAAGGATGGAGCGTTGCCGGTGATCAACGATTTGGTGGATGCGTACAACGCGATGAGCCTCAACTTTGGCGCGCCATTTGGCGGTGAGGACATTTCAAAATATGTTGGTCCACCTCGACTCGAAATTGCAAAGGGCGATGAGACATTTGACACAGCAAAAGAGGGCGCGATAGTCGTTGAAACCGCCGAAGCTGGAGAGGTTGTTTGGAAAGACGAAATTGGTGTTACATGTCGTCGTTGGAATTGGCGTCAATGCAAGCGGACGGCAATCACAAATGAGTCAAGACACTTGTGGTTTGTCATCGACCGACTGAATCCGATGCCAATTGCGAGCTTGCAGGCGGTGGGTGATGCAGTCATAGAGTTGTTGATGAAAGCATCTCCGACTGTAAGCGTCAAAGTTGATCTGCTCGAGCCATAAAATTGGTGTGTAAAACGGCCCAATAACGCTCGGTGCCGACGTCCATGGCCGCGGCACGAGCCTAGCTGGGGTGCACCACAAAATTTTGGAATGCCGTCGGGATGCCGAGACATTTGCGCTGGTTAGCCGCCGAAGGGCGGCTTCGCTAGGGTTAGCCGGTGACCTCTGGCCTCCGGGGCGATGCGCAAGCCCAGTTGTGTCACATCACAAAAATTTTGTGGCGCACCCATGTGTCGGCCTTTCGATGCTCACAGCGCTACAATTTCGCGACCGAGGTGAAATGTGAACAGCGTTGATAAAGCTACACAAACGCAACTGACAAATATCCAAACAAAAACTGGCAAAACGCTCGACCAACTGTATCGCGTGATTCGGGAGAGCGGTCTCACTAAACATGGTGAGATCCGCGACATGCTCAAGACGGCATTGGGTCTTGGCCATGGTGATGCCAATGCGCTGGGACTTTCCTACAAGAAAGCCTTGGAATCTCCGCAACCCGAGAGTAAAGATCCGGGTGATGAGATCTACATAGGCACGAAGGCGGGACTTCGGCCGATTCATGAGCGGTTGATAGCCGAGATCGGGAAGTTCGGCGCATTCGAGATCGCACCAAAGAAGGGCTATGTCAGTTTGCGGCGCAAGAAACAGTTCGCAATGGTTGGACCTGGCACAAAGCAGCGGCTGGAAGTTGGCCTGAACATGAAGGGTATGAACGGCGGTGACCGGCTACAGGAACAGCCAGCGGGCGGAATGTGTCAGTAGCAAGGTTTTCTTGAGTGAGATAGGTGAGGTCGACCGCGAGTTGATAGGCTGGCTGCGGCAGGCGTACGACAGTGCGGTATAGGTTCGCTATTGGCCTATCTCACGTGTACCAAAGCGGTAAACAACGCTGCGTCGCCAAGCCCACACCAAACTGACGGAGGAATGCGATGCCTACAAGCCAACCGGCTGCCGGTGAAACAAAGATACGCGTGACTATCGGGGATACGGTTCTGACCGGACGGCTGTGGGACAACGCCACGGCGCGCGACCTGATCTCCCAGCTCCCGTTGACACTGAACTTCCGCGATTTCAATGCCGTCGAGAAGATTGCGCAGGTCCCTAGGAAGTTGTCAATGGCCGGCGTGCCGCCGGGCGACGACCCGTTCCCGCGTGACATCGGCTACTACGCACCGTCGGGCGATATCGTCTTCTACTACGACGATGTCGGCTACTTCACCGGCATCGTGCGGATCGGCCAATTCGACGGTAGCGTGGATGCGATCGTAAGCCAAACCGGCGACTTCGCCGCGCGGATCGAGACTGCAAACTAAACGATGTCACGCGACCTGCTCCGCAGTTCTGCGCAGCTGACGGACGACCTTCCTTTAGGCCCCGGTGCCGACGCCAGGGCCGCCGAGATTTTCGCCATTAAAGTGCCCTGTTGCCAGAGCCCATTGCGATGGCACCGGTGAAGTTTAGCGACATGACCTGATGCAATTGGAAGGGAGCAAACACTTCGTCGTGCAAAGGTTTCGTGCTATGCCGCGGCTCCTGGCTAGAGGTATCCAAATCGGTAGAGAGCGCTTTAAGCGGAGGCCGATCTGGCGTAGTTGCGCGCAAGCGGCGCCTTGACGACAATAGCCGCATGAGCACACAGCATTTTGCCTTCGTCGGGACCTATACCGGCACCACCAGCGCCGGTCTGTATGTGTTTGCGCATGATTCTGAAACCGCAAAACTGACACAGCGCAGCACGCTGGCCGGCCCGGGCAACCCGACCTTTGTCGCGCGCCATCCGACGCTGCCCGTGATCTATGCCGTCCACGAGCTGGATGACTATGCAGGCAGCAAGCAGGGCGCAATCTCCGCGGCGCGGTTTGATGCTGAAACAGCGACACTGACGCCGCTGAATGTTCTCCCGACCGGCGGCGATCATCCATGCCATGTGTCGGTTGACAAAACCGGGCGTTTTGCATTTGCCGCCAATTACTCGGGCGGCAGCGTGGCCATGTATCGTGTGCTGGCCGATGGCAGCCTGGATGGCCCGTGCGATTTTGTCCAGCACGCCAGCCGCGCGGCCAGCGGCGATCGGCAGGGGAACCCGCACGCCCATCAAGTCTTTGTCGATCCTACAAATCGCTATGTGTATAGCTGCGACCTGGGCACAGACCGGGTCCTGATCTATGCCCTCGATTTCGACGCGGGCAAACTGCGCCCGCACGGCTATATCCGCACGCAGATCGGCGCCGGGCCTCGCCATTTGGACTTTCACCCGAGCGGGCGGTTTGTCTATGTCATCAATGAACTGGATAACACGCTGAATGCGTTTGCAGTCGAAAGCGGCGGCGCGCTGCGCGAGCTGCAGTCGCTCTCGACGCTGCCCGCAGGCTACAGCGAGACCAGCTACTGTGCCGATGTGCATGTCAGCGGGGATGGCCGGTTTGTCTACGGCAGCAACCGCGGCCACAACAGCATCGTGGTATTTGCAATCGACCCGGCTTCCGGCACGCTGACGTTTGTCGAGCACACAAAAACGGGCGGCGATTGGCCGCGCAATTTCGCTCTGTCGCCCGACGGTGCGTTTCTGCTTGTCGCCAATCAGAACTCGGATGACATCATCACATTCAGACTTGACGCGAAGACTGGCCGCATGGCGCGCCAGCCCGGCACACTCGCTGTGCCGCGCCCGGTCTGTTTGCTGTATGCGCGCTTTGGCTAGTTGTGCGTCAAGGGAAACAGTTTTAGTGCCGAATTCACCATCCCCGCGCGGAGCGCGGGGATGGTGAATTCGGCCAAACATAAACTTTGCTTTGACAGACCGCTGGCGCCGACCCCGCAACTTTTTCGACGCCACGCGTAATACCGCATGAAACGCAGATCTCAAGCGTTTCAGAGGGAATGTTGTGAATCAACCTGCTGCTTATACGAGTGCACCAAAAGTCGGCTGCCTGGTGCAACTGCTGTGGTTCGCTGTCGTTGGCTGGTGGTTAGGTCTGATCTGGACCGCAGTGGCGTGGTTTCTGATGAACACGTATATCGGCATCCCAATTGGCGTGATGATGCTGAACTACGTCCCGCAAATTATCGCGTTGCGCGGGCAGCGCATGGTCGAGACGTATAGCGGACGCGCGGTTGAGCCGGAGCAGGTCAATCTGCTGGTGCGCGCCGTGTATTTCTTTGCCATTGGCTGGTGGCTGAGCGGCATCTGGCTGTGCATCGCCTACATCGCGTGCGCCACGATCATCTTCATGCCGATCGGCTTCAAGATGTTCGACCTAACGCCGATGGTAGTCTCGCTGCGGCAGTAAATCTGCCAATGGCGGTTCGGGCACCACAACATCCGCGCGTTGCTCGCCAACGCGCGGATGTTGCTTTTTTACTCGACCCGCGTTTCCGCCGGCGCGGCCACCACACGAACTGTGGCGATGCGCGCGTGGCTCGCGCGCTGCAGCGCAGCGGGCGTCGCGCGGATGAGTGAGTGCTCGCTGCCACCACCGCCAAAAACTTCTGGGATCTCAAAAACGCGCTCGTCGATCAGAAACTGCGCGTCAAATCCGAACGGAGGCGTGCCACCGGCCGGAAACCCGGTCCGTTCGATCATTTCTGCCGGCGAGGCGATGCTCAACCTGCCAATGTCGAGCAACTTTTGGACGCCCTGACGGTCGGCGCGGTCTTCGCCTTTGACAATCACCGCGACCATCAGCCCGGATTTCGTCGACATGCAAATCGTCTTGATAAAGTCAGCCGCCGTCGCGCCAACGGCGGCTGCTGCTTCGGCTACTGAGTGACACGACGTTTCAAACGTCATCTGCGTGGCTGAAATATTGTTGTCACGGATATAAAGTGCGAGTTTCTCTTCGTACGGGCGTTGGTCTGAGCGATCCATTGCAGTGAGCTTACCAAATTGCCTTCCGCAGGGCAGGTTAAGAGCGGCCGGGCAGCGGCCAGGAGGCCTCCCGGCCGCTCTTAACCTGCCCTCCGTTCCGTTTGCCGATGGCAGATAATGGCCGGGCTTTGAACTCCATTCCACTGACCGCGCGTCAGCAACTTTTTGAAGGTGCTCGCGACCAATTGCCAAACTTTGCCGGTGTCGTGCCATTTGGGCTCGCCGCTGGCGCCGCCACAGCAACCGTTCTGGCCTCGATCGGCAGTGCCAGCGTGCTGCACGCCGCCATGTTCGCCGGTCGCGGGCAGATGGTGGCCATGCAAATGCTGAGCACCAGCGCACCGCTCGGGTTGCTGGTGCTGGCGACGCTGCTCGTCAATTTGCGCAACATGATGTATGGCGCCAGCATCGCCCGGCACTTTGGGCATTTATCCCGCGCCTGGCGCCTCTTCCTGGCATTCTTTTTGGTCGATCATGTTTATGCCGTTGCGATCCGCCGGTTGGACGCGGACGCGCTCACGCATAACGCGCCGACTCGGCACTGGTACTATCTGGGCGGCGGCCTGGCCATATTTATCGGCTGGTCGTTGAGCGGCGTGATCGGCGCGGCGTTTGGCGCGCTGATACCGGAGCGCTACGGGCTTGGGTTTGTGCCAAACCTGTCGTTTATCTATATTCTGTCGTCGGCGATCCGCAAGCGCAGCGAGGTTGTGTGTGGTCTGGTGGCTGGCGGCGTGGCATCGCTTGCGGTTGGCATTCCGTGGCAGGGTGGGTTGTTTGTTGGCGTGATTGCCGGGCTGGCGGCGGGCATGTGGGCGAGTGATCGCGCATGAACTTGTTGCTGTTAATCGTGCTCCTGAGCGCCACCACCTATTTCACGCGCATTCTGATGATCGCGCTGCTTGGCCGCGCGCAGCTCGGGCCGCGCATCCGCAAGATGTTGCAACTGACGGTGCCCGCTGTCTTTATGGCGATCGTCATACCCAACGTGATTACATTGAATGGCCAGTGGGCTCTTGCCCTGGACAACCCGCGCATCCCCGCGGCGATTGCCGGGCTGATTGCCGCGCTGCTCACGCGCAAGATGATCTGGACGATCGGCTGCGGCCTCGTCGTCTATTGGGCGGTGCAGTTGGCGCAGGGCTGATGCGCTAGTTGGCCAGCTCCTCAAAACTCTCTGTGATGCTCAGAAAATCCGGCTTGTTCGCCGCATAGCGGTCCTTGAGTGTCCACAGCATGATTTGATAGTAGCCGCGCGTGCCATTAATCGTGGTGTAAAGATACGAGATCGAAAGGCCGTTGACCGTGCCGGTGAGTTCATACTGCCGGGCGGCGAGCCCATTGATCGTGAGCTCTTTTGGCTTGATCTTTGAGGTGTCGTTCAGATTTGTCCGCGTGGCGGTCACTGCCACTTCATCAAATGCGTCAAAATCTTCAAAGGTGCCTTTGTCATCCGAAATGACAATCGCGTAGACATCCTTTACGCCATTTCCGATTTGGATGATCGCGTCGCCGTTCAAGTCGTTCACGTCAATCCAACCGGCCGGTGCCATAACCTGAACTGCGCCGTCTTTTGACTGCAGCGTACGTGCTTCGTTGACGCCAGGGGGAGCCGCGTCGTCAATGCTTTCGAGTGGGCCTTCAAAGATGGCCGGATTCACCTTGCGCGTCGAGGTGGATTCGATCAGGAATGTAAAAAAGGACTCGCGCGCCATGCCCGAGTCCTTTTGTGCTTTCTCAAAGACCCCGTTTGTCAGCTCGAGGATTTCGACAAACGCGAGCTTCCACGTCTTGCCTTCCTTGACAAACGGCAAGATAAACTGAGTCGGCGCGACCTTGAGCGAGGCACGGGCCGTCTTGCCGGTCACCTTGACCTTGGCTATCGTAAAGTTATCCAGGTTGGCTTTATCGACCCAGCCCTTCTCAACACCGAGGCTCATGGCCTGTTTGCCGGTCAATGTTTTGAGCGCCACTTTTGGAAGCTCGTGGCGCAGCCGCAGGATGGTCAGCTGGTGCGCCAACTTGACGCGGGCGAGTTGCTTGGCGTTGGCGGTGACGCTGAGTTTTGCCGCATCGCCGTACCACTTCAAGGTTTTTGCATCGACAAACGTCGCCGCCTTGTCGCCATCGCCGGCCCGGGCCGCTGCGACATACGCTTCCGCCGTGTTCGTGATCGCCGTGATATCGGCCTGCTGCGCTGTTGGCGCGGCAGCGGCTGTCGCCGATCCGCGCGCCTGTACGGCGCCAGGCGATGGCTGCAGCACGACAGCCGTGGCCACCAGACTCATCAACAGCCGCGCAACGCGGCGGAACATAGTTCTCGACATAAAAGACCGTCCTTTTGAACCCTTCGCACAGAGGAGAAATGCTACCGTATCGCGCGCAAAATGGTGGACATATCGCTGAGTTTTTCTTGTTGGTTGTGTAGCATCCATGACACTCGTCGGCGCAGTTGCGGGTGCATCGGGCGGTTGGACGTGTCTCGCTCAACACAGCCCGGCTTTCGACGAAGTCATCCGAATTGCACCCGCATCCGCCAGCGTGCCACACCTGGGCAATAATTGATGCCAACCGGACGCTCTCACCCCGGCTGGCAACACATGACAAAACCAATTTCGTTCGGCATATTGGGCACAGGATGGCGCGCCGAGTTTTTCCTGCGGATCGCGCAGGCTTGTCCGACGCTGTTTCAAGTCACCGGGATCTGCGGACGCACGCCGTCAAAAACGGCTGCGCTGGCGCAGCGCTTTGGTGTGCGCGCGTTTGACGATTGGCGCAAGCTGTTGGGCGAACCCCGCCCGGATTTCGTCGTGCTCTCTGTGGCGCGCCTGGCCGCCCCCGAGCTGATGCAACAACTGGTTGCGGCGGGGATGCCGGTCCTAAGCGAGACGCCGCCAGCGGCTGACATCGATGGCCTGAATGCGCTGTATCGCGCGCTGGGTTCAAACGCGCCGGTGCAGATCGCCGAACAGTATGCCTTTCAACCACATCATGCCGCGCGCCTGACGTTCTTGCACGGCGGGAAACTCGGCCCGATTTCGCAGGCGCAGGTTTCGGTGGCGCATGGCTATCATGGCGTAAATCTGATGCGCCGCTATCTCGGCGTGGGTTTTGAGCCGGTCGCACTCATCGCCAAACGCTTCGCGAGCGACGTGATTTCCGGCGCCGATCGGAACGGACCGCCACAGCGCGAAATCAAAAAGTCAATCGAACAGGACCTGGTCTGGTTTGATTATGGCGCGCAAGCTTGGCGTGTTTGATTTTACCGGGGAGCAATACTTTTCGTATATCCGGGCGCCGCGACTGCTGGTGCGCGGCGAACGCGGTGAGCTGCATCAACGACGAAGCGGTCTATCTGCAAGATCATGTCACACCAGTGCGCGTGGCATTTGAGCGGCATGAGGGCGGGGCGGGTGGCAACCTTGAAGGCAAATATCTAAAAGGCATCCAGGCGGGCGAGGAGCTGGTCGTATCGCAATCTGTTTGCGCCGGCGCCGTTGCCCGACGATGAAATCGCGGTGGCCACCTGTCTGATGCTGATGCACGACGTTTGTGCAGCGCCGGCCCGCCGTTTTATTCGCTGGCCGAGGCCTGCCAGGACACCTATCTGGCGCTTCTGATGGCGACGCGGCGAAGACGGCACTGCCGAGAGGCCCGCAAGCGTGGACGTCGAACGCCATCCCCGGCGCAAGGTTAGAATTGCTGTGGCGGGCCCAATTTGCGCGAAGTAGCCCTGGCCCCGTATAATCACTGGCTGGGTATCTACTGGAATGGCAACTGATTTGACAAAGATCCGCAATTTCTGCATCATCGCGCACGTCGATCACGGCAAGAGCACGCTGGCCGACCGCCTGCTGGAATGCACCGGCACCGTCACCAAGCGCGAAATGCAGGAGCAGCTGCTGGACTCGATGGATCTTGGAGCGCGAAAAAGGCGTGACGATCAAGGCCTCGGCCGTGCGCATGAGCTACACGGCCGACGATGGCGAGACCTACGAGATCAACCTGATCGACACGCCCGGCCATGTGGACTTCACCTATGAGGTCACGCGCGCGCTGCAACGCGTGCGAAGGCGCGATGCTGGTGGTGGATGCCTCGCAGGGCGCGGAGGCGCAGACGCTGGCCAATCTGTATCTGGCGCTGGAAGCCAACCTGCACATCATTCCGGTCATCAACAAGATCGATCTGCCGCATGCCCGGCCGGACGAGATCGCCAAGGAAGTGGGCGAGCTGCTGGGCGATGACCCGGACGGGGTGCTGCGCATCTCGCGCCAAGGAAGGCGTGGGCATCACGCGAAGTGCTGGAGCGCGTGGTGCGCGATGTGCCGCCGCCCAAGGGCAGCATCGGATGCGCCGCTTGCAGGCGTTGATCTTCGACAGCCACTACGACGCTTACAAGGGCGTGATCGCCTATGTGCGCGTGGTGAACGGCGCGATCAACATGAAGACCAAGCTGCGGCTGGCCAACACCGGCTCGCCAGTGCGACGCCGATCGAGATCGGCACCTTCACGCCGCGCATGACCGCGACCGGCGACGTGATCAACGCCGGCGAGGTCGGCTATGTCGCCACCGGGTTCAAGACCGTGCGCGAGTGCCGGGTGGGCGACACGATTGATCGATGCCTATCATCAGGCTGAGCCGCTGATCGGCTACAAACCGGCCAAGCCGATGGTGTTTGCCGGCATCTATCCGACCGACACCGAGGACTATCCGTTGCTGCGCGACGCGCTCGAAAAGCTGCAGCTCAACGATGCCTCGCTGACCTTTGAGCCGGAAACAGCGCGGCGCTGGGCTTTGGTTTTCGGGTGGGCTTTCTGGGCATGTTCCACATGGAGATCATCCAGGAGCGGCTGGAGCGCGAATATGACCTGGATGTCGCTGGTGACCGCGCCCAGCGTGGAATACGAGGCCGTGCTGACGACCGGCGAGGTGGTCCGGCTGGACCGCCCGTCGGACATGCCCGATCCATCCAAGCTGGACGAAATGCGCGAGCCCTGGATGAAGATCCAGATTTACACGCCCAAGGAATATATCGGCCCGATCATGGAACTGGTGACCAAGCGGCGCGGCGAGAGCATCAACATGGAGTATCTGGACACCAACCGCGTGATGCTGACCTATCGCATGCCGCTGGCCGAGATGATCGTCGATTTCTACGACAAGCTGAAAAGCGCGACCAAGGGCTATGCCTCGCTGGACTATCAGTTCGAAGGCTATCGCGCCGGCGACCTGGTGAAGATGGACATTCTGGTCAACGGCGAGCCGCTGGATCGCATGTCCATGATCGTGCACCGCGATCATGCGCAGCACAAAGGCGCGGCCATTGATCAAAGCGCATGAAGGAAGTGATCCCGCGCCAGATGTTCGAAGTGCCGATCCAGGCCGCCGTCGGGGCGAAGATCATCGCGCGCGAGACCGTGCGCGCCATGCGCAAAGACGTGCTGGCCAAGTGCTATGGCGGCGACATCACGCGCAAGCGCAAACTGCTCGAGAAACAGAAGGAGGGCAAGAAGCGCATGAAGATGGTCGGCACCGTCGAAATCCCGCAGGAAGCCTTTATGGCCATGCTGAAGATGGAAGACTAACGCAGTCGTGTCGACATCGCGACCGGAGGCGGCCGAGGATCGTATGGGAACAGTCGAGCGTAAATGCCGCCGAGGTGGAGAGATCTGTGTGTAACAAGGCAGGATCTTCTCCACTTCGGCGGCACATACGCTCTATCGGTCAGCGAGACTTAGGGCCGCCTTCGGTCGCGATGTCGACTCCAAGCGATTTGAAAAACACTTTCTTAGCGTCGAGGCATAAGTTTGAGCGTGCCGCTGGTGGCTGCGCCGTTGCTCGAGCCGCTCAAAATCGACGCTTTGCGCCCGCTGCGTTTTTCGTATTCGGTCGCGATGCGTTCGATGGCTTTGCCCGATTTGACGTCTCCGAGGACAGCAACCGTTCCGCCACTGCCGCCGCCCGTGATCTTCGCGCCATACAGTCTGCTCTTAGCGCCAGCCTCGCGCACCAGTTCGACCAATAGATCCGTGCCGTCGCTGCCGAGCCCGCATGTGCTGTAGCTGTTGTGAGACTGATACATCAGCTCGCCGAGTAGCTGGCAGTTCTCGGGCGTGAATGGCGCGCCAAGCAGCGCGCGAAATGCGTTGACCCGATGATTCTCGTAAATCGGATGCGCGGTAGGTTGTCGCACTGAGTAGGTTTTTGCCGGGTCGATGCGCGTGACCGTGTCGGTGAATCCGCCATACTTTGCGAGAAAGGCGGCACCGGTCATCTGAACAGGAATCTGCGCGGCCAGATGCGCTTCCCATTCGGACGGTGTGATGTTAGCGAGATAGCCGCGCAGGCGCGGATCATCGATCGCAACACGGCCGTCGTGGCCAGACGTCGCGGTCAGGCCGAACAATTCGGCGGCGATGCGATAGCCCATGAACGCGCCGACCCGCACCGAGCCATAGTCTGCGCCCGTCACTGCGTGACGCACGCCCGAGTCGATGCCCCAGACTGCCAGTTTGCTAGGCAGCTTGACGTTGCCTTGAATTTCAGCGGGCTGGCAGAGGAGCGCCAGCAACGCATTGCGTGTGCCGCAGGCGCTCGTCATCTGGTCCATCACCCCGCAGGGCGCGCCAACCACGAGATTTTCGGCTTTTTGACACAGTATCGCCAGCTCGCGACCGGTTATTTTGGTTTTGGTCATGCCGCACAGCGCCTGCATGGTGGCGACTTCGATGGCAGCTGACGAACTGACACCTTTGCCGGCTGGCACCGATGACGTGACCAGGATGTTGACACCGCCACTCAGTCTGACGCCTTTCTCGCGCATCAGCACCAGCAGCGGACCTACGACATAGGCCGCCCACTGCGTGGCCGGGTTGCCCGCAAACAACGCGCGGGCATCCTCATAGGCAATCGGCGCACGCCCGCTAAAGAGCGCATCAACCGGCAAGCTCAGCATGGCATGGCCAAAAACGGCGTCTTCCGATGTGCTGCGGATCGTAACCGTTGGGCTTTCAGTAGGCTGCATCGAAACATAGGTGGCGGCCGCAAGCGGAAGCTCGAGCACGAGCGCGCCGGAATAGTCGGCAATACCGCCCATCAGATCGAGCCGGCCTGGCGCACGGGCAACAAACACCGACTGTTTGCTTGAAAACAGATCCTGATTGATCTTAAGCGCGTTGAGGAGGATCGCGCGATCTTGGAAGCCCGTGAGTCGATCAGATGTCCACATAGGATTCAAATTATGGCTTAACTTTGCGCACAAATACGTTTGTTTGCATAGATCGAAGCCCTGATTTTTCGGCTAGACTGTCGCCGGATAGACCAAGGGGGGTTCCGCAACATCAAATCCTGGGTTTTTTGCGGCATTCGTGCTCCGTAACTTGCGTGTCGAGGAATCCAAGATCACTCATTGCGCCGATTCGCTCGGGAATAAATGATTTTGGACCACCGAAATTTTGATTAACGAAGCACTGGATCTTCAAAACTATACCGTGTTGAGAGGAATTGGCACAGGAAGCAGCTGTGATGCGTGTAGGATCTACCGCAGCAACTTTTTGACTTACCACTTGTCCAAACAGGTAGAGGCCACTTTTCGAAAATATTACGAACGTTGGTGAAAAAGCTGAGGCTAACTGCTGTTTGAATTGTTTTACGGCCTAGTCATGAATCCTAACGACAATGTCACCGCTTAGCGCCGACTGCCGGCGGCGACATTTCCAACATACTTAAAACGGGGCTTTTGTGGTTACACAGTCCAGCGCTGGTGTATACGGTTGTTTCGATCTTGGGAGGAAGTCGAGTAATGCGGAATAAGAACATCAAGCAAATAGAGCCAGCGCAAGGCGCGAGCTCGGCAGAAGGGCGGTTTGTGCCAGGCACACAACAACTTGTGAGTGTCTCGAAAGACGAGTTTTTTTGCAGGTTAACGGAACCGCAGCGAACGAAACTTCAGACGACGCTTGGGCCTATCAACCTGATTACGGGTGACGGTCTCCGGCCGCTCGTCTACACCTCGTTTGATGGCGATTACATGAGCATGATGCACTGGATGTGCTTCGTTGCGCATACGCTTGGCTATGTCCCGATCAACCCGGAAACGGCACTTGGCTCATTTGTCATCAATACGACGTTCGGCGGCAGCAAAGTCGAGATTATGCGCGATTGTCTGGCGCTTGAACTGTTGTGCGACGAGTTCTGGCATTTTGATGTGCCGGGCTTTGACGTGCAACAGATTCCGGAAGGTGTGCTAGCCGAATTGATTTTGTGGCGGGAGAAACAGGGGGCCGGGCCAGTGCGCATCTTTCCATGGCTGACACCCGGCGCAACAGCCGTTGTGCTGCGCGATTTGCAGCCGGATCAGGTCGCAGCGACGCTTGCGCAACGCCACCTTACTGACCGCGACATCGACACGCTGCTTGGCGAGATTGCGATGGACATCAAGAGCGATATTGATGACCGCCTGTTGGGTCGCGTGCGGACTGAAGGCGTGCGGCCAATGGCTTATACGTCACAGGCTGACCGCGACTTTAAGCATGCTGATTGGGCTCGCCGTGCAGCGTTTCAAGCGGGCTTTGTGCCGCTCAACCCAAGCACCTTGCTCAATCCATTCGTAATGGATCTGGCCTATGGTCTGCAGGCCGATCATCTGTCCGCTGTGGCGCGCTTGTCGATCTTGAATGCCGCGGATGAGTTCTGGCTCTTTTTGAAGCCTGGTATGCACCTGCTTGACAACGCCGTGGCTCTGCCTGATGACGTCGTCATCGATGTTTACTTTTGGCTGTCGCGCTACCCTGAGCGCACGATCCGGCTTGTGTCATGGCGGGATGTTGATGTGCCAAAGTACTCGAGCGAGCGCTGGGCAATTACAGACCGCGAGCACACAGATCGCTTTCGCGCATAGTAACGCGGCGCGTTACTCGCGCCGCACTGCGCGCAAATCACGCGAGAGCAACGCCAGCGCCCCGGCGACAAGCACCGCCAACGATGAGATGCCGATCACCACGTTGGCGGGCAGCACTTGCAGCAAGCCGCTCCCGAGCAGCACCCCGATCGGGCCTGTCAGGCTGGTGAGTGATGCGCGGGCGCCAAAGACAGCGCCGTGCTGTTCCTGCGGCACGAGCCGCTGTAGCAGCGTTGACTCCAGCGGCATATATGGCCCCCAGGCCAGGCCACCCAGTGCAAAACAGGCCACAGCGACCGGCAGGCTCGGCACCAGGCTGACCGGCAGGATTGCAACGCCCCAGGCAATCGCGATCAGCGCGGCGACGATGCCGGGGCGCTTGGTCTTCGAAAGCGGCGCGATCAGCAGAAAGCTCAATGCAGCGCCGACGCCAAAGCCGGACCACAACATGCCATAGGCGCTTGCATCCGCATGCATCACGCGCTCGACATACAGCGGCAACGCGGGCTCAAGCGGGTAATATGACAATGCAAGAACAAACAGCAAAAACGTCAGAATGCGCACAGTTCGATTCGCAAAGACCAGCCGGAAGCCGCTGGTGAGGTTCTGTTTTGCGCGTGTGAGCGCCGACGCCGGCGGGCTTTTCCCAGTGTCACCAACAGCGCGCTCATCACCAGGAAGGTCGCTGCGTCGAACAGCAACGCCACCGGCGCGCCCCAGGTTGCGGTAATCGCGCCAGCCAGCGCCGGGCCGATCAGGATGGATAGCTGTACTGTCGCGAAAATCTGCCCATTCGCCTGGTCTAGCTCGCTATCCGGCACCAACCGCGGCGCGAGCACGCGCACGCCAATCTCGGTTGCTGGCGCAAACAAACCGGCCAGAAACGACAATCCGATGATGACCGGCGTGCTTGCCCATCCCAGCCAGTAGGCCAATGGGATCGCTGCAATGACGACAGCTCGCGCCAGATTGTCGATGATCATGATCGTTTGCGGCGGGTGATTGTCGAGCAGCCTGCCCCAGATCGGCGACGCGATCGCGCGCGGCAGCGCGAAGGCCAAAATCGTAAACCCGACCGCCCACTGCGAACCAGTCAGCTTGAGCACAAACCACAACAGCGCAATCAGCGTGAACTGATCGCCGATTTGCGAGATGAGAAGTCCAATCCACAGGCGCAAAAAGACCGGCCGCCGCAGCGGGGACGACTTGAGCCAGCTCATTGCGACGCGCTGCCTGTCGCGGTGCGCGCGCTGCGCCGTTCACGGCGCGCCGCGCGATCGCTGTTGCCGACAGCTGCCTGTCGCGCAGGCAGCGGCAGCACGCGCTCCAGGTTCGGAAATGCATCCGTCTTGTGCGGCAGGTGAATCGCGTTTACAAACTCTTCCTGAAAAGATGGATCGATTGCGGTCTCGATGTAGTGCACATTGCGCGCCAACGTCGCCGACGCCAGCGCGGCGCGGCAAGTTGAGCAGCGCAATGCGCGCGCCATCGCCTGCCGCGTTCCCACCGCGATGACATTGGCCAGATCGCAATCCGGAATAAGCCCAAGCACCATGGCGTGCGGCCGGGTCGATAAAGTTGCCAAAAGCGCCGGCCAGCACGATTTTGTCGATGTGCGTCACACCGCGGTGCCGCATCAGCAACTTGCAGCCGGTATAGAGCGCGGCTTTGGCGAGCTGGACGTTGCGCACATCGTCCTGCGTGACGGTGATGTCTTTGCCGGTCGCGGTTTGCGCGGCATATGCCAGCACATACGCGCTTTTGGCGCCGTTTGCGCGCAGGCGCGGGTGGGGCGGCTTCGCTGCGAAAGCGACCATCCGGCTGCAACAGGCCGGCTAGAAACAGCTCGGCCACAACCTCAATGATGCCGCTGCCGCAAATGCCGGTGGCATTTGGCATGTGCGTGTCAACATCCGCCCAGTGCTCCATGCCGATAACCTTGAAGCGCGGCTCGCCGGTCTGCGACGGTCGATCCGCACGCGCTCGATCGCGCCAGCCGCGGCGCGCTGGCCATGGGTAATCTGAGCGCCTTCGAAGGCCGGGCCGGTTGGCGAGCTGCAGCTCCACAGACCATCGCGGTTGCCCAATACGATTTCTGCGTTTGTGCCAACATCGATGATCAGGTGCCATCGCATCCTGTTGTTCGGGCGCTTCTGCGATCAGCACCGCGAGGTTGTCCGCGCCGACGTGGCCGGCTTCCAGCGCCAGCATGTGGATATTTGCGCCCGGGTGCAGTGCGATGCCGAGTTCGCGCGCTTTGATGTCGAGCGGCGCGTGTGTGGTCAGCGTGAACGGCGCGGCCCCAAGCTCGACCGGATCGATGCCCAGCAAAATATGGTGCATGACGGTGTTGCCCACGAGCACCGCTTCATAGATCTCGTCGAGCGGGATACGCGCGCGCGCCGCGGCGTCGGCGAACAGGCCGTTGAGCCCGTCGATGATGGCGCGCTGCATTTTGGCCAGGCCGTCGGCGTGCATCATGGCATAGCTGACCCGGCTCATCAGGTCTTCGCCATAGGTGACCTGCGGATTCATCATCGACGCTGTCGCGAGCACTTCGCCCGTTTGCAGATCGCAAAGATGCGCGGCGATTGTGGTGCTGCCGATGTCGACGGCAAAGCCGTACGAGCCTTCGTGATAGCCCGGTTGCACATCGATGACTTCGCGCTCGTTCCAAACGGTGACTGTCACGCGGTGTTTGCTGGTCTTGAGGGTCTGTGTCAGCGAGCGCAGCACGGGCAGATCGATGCGGAGGCCATCCGCCGGGTAACCCCACTCGCGCGCAAGCGCTTGCTGCAGGCGTTCCCAATCGCCATCGCGCTCGCCCAGCGCATGCGCGCGCACTTCCACAAAGACTTTGCGCAGCGCCGGTGCGATTTCAACCACAATGTCGCGCGCGCCCTTGCTGATGATTTGTTTGCGGCGCATGCTTTCAGGCGGAACGGTGACAAGCACATCGCCGGTGATGCAGGCCGCGCAGGCGAGGCGCGCATTTGGCGACCATTTCGACGGATGTCGCGCGGCATAACTGCGTTCATCCGCGCCGGCCGGCGTGAGGTGCGCGCCCGACGCGGTGATGCCGTATTTCGCAAACACGCCATCTTCGGTCAGCAGCTTGCATCTGCCGCAGGTCTGGCGACCGCCGCAGATGCTGTCCACGTCGACGCCGAGATCGCGCGCTGCATCGAGCAACGTGCTGCCGCTTCGAAAGTCACCCTGGCGGCCCGAAGGTTGAAAGACGACGTGGTGTGTCTGTGAGTCTGTCATGAAGCCGCTATTTGAACATGAAGCGGCTGCCGTGGCAATGGTCTTGAATTACGAAACTGTATGGCGCAGCGTAATCAGGGTGATCTCAGGCGGGCAGTAAAAACGCAGACGCGCGCCAGCGCCACCGACGCCACGCGTGACATACAGGCGCATGTTATCGACGGTATAGGAACCCATCACGTAGTTACGTCCCCACGGCGGCAATGCTGTCGCACCTATAAAAGGGAAGCGGACCTGGCCGCCGTGGGTATGACCAGAAAGCTGGCCAATAAACGGATAGGCGGTCGCGGCTATCGGCGCATAGTCCGGCTCGTGCGCGAGCAGCAGCGCGGGCGTGTGCGGCTCCACATCGCGCAGGGCGGCACGCATGTCTTGCTTGTCCTCCCAAATGTCATCCAGGCCAACGATAGCGAGCGGCACGCCATGGATCGATAGTGTTTTTGACGCGTTGACGAGAACGGTATGACCCGAAGCGCTCAGCGCCTCGCCGACGGCGTCTGCATCGTGCCAACGATCGTGGTTGCCGTAAATGGCGTAGCTACCCAGCGGCGCGCGGAAGTTGCGCAGGGCTTTTGCGACCGTACCGGCCAGCCCGGGTGCGTGGATAAGATCGCCCGTGACCGTCACCAGATCGGGTTTGAGCGCGTTGAGCGCATCAACGGCGCGCTCGATAAATGAAAGCTTGGGCCAGCCGCCGATGTGCAAATCACTGATCTGCCCGATTTTGAGCCCATCGAGTTCGCGTGGCACGCGCGGTGATTTAAACTCGACCTGCTCGGTGGTCAAGATATTCGGCTCGACAAACGACGCCCAGCCATAGGCCAGCGCGCCAGCTGTGGGCAGGGCGGCAAGCGCGGCAAGGGATCGCATAAAACGGCGGCGCGTGAGACTAGACATGCGGTGTATGACTTTAGCGATTGCAGCTGAGGTGATGCTGAACTGAAAGGAAGAAGCCACAGATTTCACCGATTACACAGAAAAAAATCTGTGTAATCGGTGAAATCTGTGGCTTCTGTTTCTGGTCGTGTACGCGGGCACTCCCTGCTGCTACCCGGCCCGTTGCGCCGCTTGCATGCCGTCGCCGGCCGGTGGCACGCGCTCTGATGCAACCGCGATCAGACCGCGCACGTAACCCAGGCCGGTGGTGACCAGACCGGCGCTGATGGCGAATGCCCGGCCGAGGCCCTGTGGCCGCAGCCGGAACAGATCGCCGATGCCGCGCAACACGCCGAGCGGCAGTGTTTTGACGACATAGGTTTTTTCGTTTGACAGGCTCTTGTCGTTGCCCACGATCTTGCTAAGGCGCGCCTTGGAGTAGCCCTCGCCCCAGCAGCGCTTGAAGAAATAGCGCCACGTGCCGCGGCTGGCGGGCACATAGTGATTGACGCGGGCGCTCGGACGATACAGAATCTTGCTGCCCGGGATCGCCTTTGTCAGGTTGATGCAGTAATACGTATCCTCGTGATTGCCGTCAACTTTGCCGCCGGATCGGCCGAGTTTGAAGTCGCCGCCGAGTTTGAACGCCGAGGCGCGGAACGACATGTTGCAGCCAATGACGTTGCGAACGAACGCGTCTTGCGTCGGCATGCCGATGTAGGTGCAGCCGACCACCCAGTTGAACTCCGCAGGGAACCAGGCCGGTTTTGCAGCCTCCCAGGCCGGCTCGATGCTGCCGCCAACACTGACGACATTGGGGTCGCGATAGCCTTCGATCAGCTGCGCGATCCACGCAGGATCGGCTGCGGCGTCGTCGTCGATAAAGGCCACGATATCGCCGGTCGCCAGGCTGACACCCGTGTTGCGGCCGCCGGACAAGCCGCGCTCTTTTTGATTGCTGACGACGGTGACCTTTGGAAATGCCTCAGTCGCACGCTTGAGCAGCGCCTCGTTGTAATCGATGCACAAAATCACCTCGCGCGGCGCAACGGTCTGTTTGTACATCGAATCGATGGTTTCAACCAGATATTGCCAGCGTTTGTCTGTGTGCGCGCAGATTACGACCGATACAGTTAACATCGTCCTTCCCCCGTTGCGAATATTGCAATTATTATAGCCGAAAACATCCGTAAAAAGACGTAGAACGCCTCAGATTGACTGTTTTTGGCTTCGAATGCGGTGCAACGCCGTTCTAGGTGCTTCTAAAAGTCGCACGCCGCCGGTTTTGCCGCAGCGCGGGCTGGTTTCCTGTTTTGGTGCGTTTGCATGCGCGCCGACACATCAAGCAGCCAGTTCAACCGTGCGGAACTGGCGCCGATACAGATCGGCGTACAGCCCATTGCGCTCGAGCAGCTCGTCGTGCGTGCCGCGCTCGACGATGCTGCCGTCCTTGACCACCAGAATCGAGGCTGGCTTCGCGAATAGTCGAAAGCCGGTGCGCGATCACAAAGCTGGTGCGGCCCTTTGAGCAGGGTGCTCAGCGCGCTCTGAATCAGCGCCTCGGTGCGGGTGTCGACGCTCGAGGTGGCCTCATCCAGAATCAGGATGCGCGGGTTGGCCAGCATCGCGCGCGCGATGCCGATCAACTGGCGCTGGCCCTGGCTCAGTCCGCCGCCGCGTTCGCCGAGTTTGGTGTTGTAGCCGTCTTTCAGGTTGGCGATGAACTCATGGGCGTTGGCGGCGCGCGCGGCGGCCTCGACTTCGGCATCGCGTGGCATTCAGCTGGCCATAGCGGATGTTGTCGGCGACGGTGCCCGCGAACAGGAAGCTGTCCTGGGGCACGATGCCCATCTGCGCGCGCAGGCTGGCCTGGGTGACGTCGCGCACATCGACGCCGTCGACACGCACACGCCCGCCATCGCACATCGTAGAAACGCGCCAGCAGGTTGATGATGGTGGTCTTGCCCGCGCCGGTCGGGCCCGACGATGGCAATGGTCTGACCCGGCTGCACGTCAAAGCGTCACATCGCTGCAGCACCGGCTTTTTGGCGTCATAGGCAAAGCTGACACATGCTCGAAACGCACCGCGCCCTTTATGGCCGGCAGCGTGCCGGCGTTGGCTTTGTCGTTCAGCGTCGACCGGCGTGTCGATCAGCTCAAAGATACGCTCGGAGGCGGCCAGCGAGGCTTGCGCCTGCGTGTAGGCGGTGCTGATCAGCTGCAGCGGCCGGAACAGGTTTTGCACATAGGTCAAAAACGCCACCACGATGCCGACGCTGACATCGCCATCGTCAATGCGAGATATCCGCCATAGCCGGCCACGATCGCGGTCGGCCAGCGTGGCCAGCACATCGACCAGCGGCTGAAAGGCCGAGGTGATGGCGGTGGCGCTCATGGTGGCGGTGCGGTTGGCGTCGTTGCGGCGGGCGAATTCAGCCTGCTCGGCCGGCGGTGCGGTTAAACGCCTGAGCGACCTTGATGCCGGCAGATCTCCTCCTGCAGGTTGGCGCTCACATCGCCGATCGTTCGGCGCGTGCGCCGGTAGGCGTTGCGCGCCCAGACGCTGAAAATGCGGGTCATGATCAGCATGACCGGAATCACGATAAAGCTGACCAGCGCCAGCTGCGGACTCTGGATCAGCATGGCGATGATGATGCCGACCAGCGCAAACATGCTGCCGAGCACCTGCACCAGGGCTTGGCCGACAAATTGCTGGATCACATCGGTGTCGTTGAGCAGCCGGCTCATCAGATCGCCGGCCGGGTTCTTGTCAAAAAACTGCAGCGAGCAGGCGCCTGCACTTCTTGAAGACATCGACGCGGATGGCCGAGAGCAGGCGCTGCCCGACTTCGCCCATCAGCGCGATCTGGTTGCGCGCGGCGAAAAAGCCCACGCCATAGACCAGCGGCCAGCAACCCCATCATCCCGAGCAAGCCGTTGACGTTCGCCGTCGGGTTTGATAAACTGGTCGGTGGCGTGGCCGATCAGCGCCGGCCCGAGCGCCTGCGTGGCCGCGCCGACAGTCACCATGACCAGGATCAGACCAGTTTGCTGCGGAACGGCGCCAGATAGGCCAGCAGCCGGCGCGTGGTGCCGCGCGTATTTTTGGCGCGTTCGTCCGCGATCTGCGCGGCATATTCGAGCGAAGCTACATCTCCGCGTCTCATGTGTGTTCATCTCTTTTCAACTGTGAATCCACGATTTCGCCATACAGCGCGCTGTCGCGCAGCAGATCGTCGTGCGTGCCGGTGGCGACGATGGTGCCGCCGTCGAGCAGCACGATCAGATCGGCATTGCGCACAGTGCTGATGCGCTGCGCGATCACAAAGCTGGTGCGGCCCTTCATCAAGTCTGTCGAGCGCCTGCTGGAGTTGATATTCGGTTTCGGCATCAACGGCGCTGGTGCTGTCATCCAGGATCAGGATGTTCGGGTTGAGCAGCAGCGCGCGCGCAATGGCGATGCGCTGTTTCTGGCCGCCGCTCAGGCCCACGCCGCGCTCGCCGACGCACGGTGTCGTAGCCGTCCGGGAACTGCGTGATAAAGTCGTGCGCCTGCGCGGCTTTGGCCGCGGCGATCAACCATCTTCGTGCGGTGGCGTCGGGCTTGCCATAGGCGATGTTGTCGCGGATGGTGCCGCTGAACAGGATCGTGTCTTGCAGCACAATGCCGATGTTGCCGCGCAGCGATTCCAGCGTGACATCGCGCACATCGATGCCGTCCACCAGCACCTGGCCGTATCTGCGGGTCGTAAAAGCGCGGGATCAGGTTGATGATCGAGCTCTTGCCGCTGCCGGTTTTGCCCAGATGGCCACGGTCTGGCCCGGCTGCCACGCTCAGGTTGATGCCCTTGAGCGCCGGTTTCTCGGCGCCGGCAAACTTGAAGGTGACGTCTTTGAACTGCGACGTGCCCGGTAATGTCGCGCAGCACGCGCGCGCCTGGCTTGTCCTCCACGTCGTTTTTGGCGTCGAGCACTTCCCAGATGCGCTGGCTGCTGACGACTGGCGCGCGAGATAAAAGTGGCCAGAAAACCCAGGCCGAAGACCGGGCCGATCAGCACGACCAGATAGCTCAGGAACGCCACCAGCGCGCCGACGGTCAGCTCGCTGCCGATCACCTTTGATGCCGCCGACCAGCACCACCGCCGAGCGTGGCGATATTGACCGTGAGTAAAGGTGAGCGGGAAGGCGATCGAGGCGCGCTTGTTGACAGTGATGTTGACATCGATCAAGCGCGTCGTTCATGGCCTGATAGCGCTCGGCCTCATGCGGTTCGCGCGCAAAGGCGCGCACCACGCGAATGCCGGCCAGGTTTTCCTGCAGGATCGGTGTTGAAGCGCGCTCGAGCCGCTCCTGCGCGATGCCAAACAGCGGCCGCACCTTTGACGATAAAGAAGCCGATCAGCGCAAAGATCACCGGGATCGACAGCAGCTCGACCAGCGCCAGCTGCCAGTTAGTCCGCACCAGCACAATGATCACGCCGATCACGGTGACGAGCGACCGCGATCAGGTTGAGCAGCCCCTGGCCGATAAACTGCCGCACGGTTTCGACATCGCTGGTCACGCGGGTCATCAGCTCGCCGGTTTGCGCCTGATCGTGATAGCTAAAGCTCAGCTCGCTGATCTTGTTAAAGATGCGATTGCGCATGTCAAAGGCCACATTTTGCGAGACCTTTTCGGACAGATACGTCTGCGCAAAGCTAAATACACCGCGGATGACGGCGAGCAGCAGCAGCACGCGCACGGCGGCAAGAATTGCTTCCATGATCTTTGCGGCGTGATGCCGTCGTCAATGATGCGCTGCAGATATTGCGGGCTGAGCAAGTTGGCGATCAGCACGGCGATCAGGCTGACGACTGCGCCAAGCAGGCTGAGCGCGCTGGAATTCAGAAAGACCAGCGAGCGTCTGAGGTGTTTCATGAATTGGAGGTTCAGTGATGATACCAGCCGTGTCACCGTACAGATCCGCCCTCATGAACATCGCCGACGTCGCGCTGCTGACGCAACCGCTCAAGCAGCTGTTGAGTTATGAGATTCCAGTGGGGTTGACGGACAGTATCGGGCCTGGCACCGCGGTGTCGGTGCCCCTGCAAAATCGGCTGGTGCCCGGCATCGTGATCACGCGGCGCGCGGCACCACGCGCGGCGCAGAAGCTCAAACCAATCCATAGCCAGCTCGACCCGGAGCCTGTGCTGACGCCGGCGCAGCTGGAACTGGCGCAGTGGATTTCAACCGAATACGCCGCGCCGCTCGGCCGCTGTTGCGCATTGATGGTGCCGCCCGGCTTTACGCCAAAGTCATCCTGGTACTACGAATTGGCCGACCCAAACGCCAGCGCGGCGCCGGGCATCGAAGCGCAAATTGTTGCGGTGCTGCGCGGACGCGGGCAACTGCTCGAACAGAAATTGCGCAAGTCGCTGCCGCCCAGCGCGGACTGGCGCGCCGCGCTTGAGCGGTTAGTCAAACGCGGCCTGATCACACGCACAGCCACACTGCAGGCGCCGCGCGTGGCGCCGCAGCGTTCCGGCCTGGTGCAGCTGGTGGTCTCCGAGCAAACGCTGACGCTTGCGCTGACATCGCTGATCACACCGCCGACGCCGTCGCGCATTCAGCCAGCCACGCGCGAACGGCGCGCCGCTGTGCTGCGTTACTTGCAGTCGCGCAACGGCCTGGCCTGGGCCGACTGGATCTTTGCCGAGACCGGCGCAAACCGTGCCGACCTGACCTGGCTGGCCGAGCAGGGCTATGTGCTGCTGGGCGACGCCGAACGCTGGCGCGATCCGTTGGCAGATGTCGACTTCATCGTCAAAGATGCGCCGCCGCTGACTGGCGATCAACAACAGGCATGGGACACCGTCGCGGCTGGCATGCATGCGCTGCCTAGCGTTCTTACGGCGCCAGCAGCATATCTGCTGCGCGGGGTGACCGGTTCGGGCAAGACCGAGATTTACATGCGCGCGGTTGACGCTGCGCTCAAAGCCGGGCGCGGCGCGATTATGCTGGTGCCGGAAATCAGCCTGACGCCGCAAACCTCGCGGCGCTTTTTGGAGCGCTTTCCGGGCAAGGTCGCGTTGATTCATTCGCGTCTGAGGCCGGGTGAGCGGTTTGACACCTGGCGGCGCATTCGCGCGGGCGAGTTGCCCATTGTTGTCGGCGCGCGCTCGGCGTTGTTTGCGCCGCTTGCCGAATGTTGGGCTGATTGTGCTGGATGAAGAACACGATCCGAGCTACAAACAGTCGGCCACGCCGTATTACGACGCGCGCCGCGCTGCGCAATGGTATGCCGAGCGCAACAAGGCCACGCTGGTGTTTGGCAGCGCGACGCCCTCGCTTGAGGCGCTGGCCCTGGCGCTCGACGATGTGCGCCCTCCGAGGCGAGACGCGCACGGCTCGAGCTGATCGACCTGCCAAACCGCGTGCGCGCGCATGTGCATCGCGTCAACGATCAGCAGGCGCGCTTGCGTGTCAAGTCCGTTCTGCAGCCGGGAAACCGAGACCGTGGCGTATCAGCCGCTGCCCGATGTCGAAGTGATCGACATGCGCGCGGAGCTGCGCGGCGGCAACATGAGCATGTTCTCCGGCGCCTTGATGCTCGCCCTGGCGCGCACCCTGGAACGCCGCGAGCAGGCGATCTTGTTTTTGAACCGGCGCGGCGCGGCGAGCAGCGTGGTCTGCCGTGATTGCGGTCACGCGCTGCGCTGCCCAAACGATGACACGCCGCTGACGTTCCATCAAGATCGATCCGGCAAAAAAGCCGGCAGTGCTCGACAGACACACGGCCTACTCGAAGTGCCATCAGTGCAACCATGCCGAACCAACGCCGGCGGCGCTGCCCGGTCTGCAGCAGCTCGCGCATTCGCTTTCTTGGCATCGGCACGCAGACGATTGAGGACGAGCTGCACAAGCGGTTTCCGGCTGCGCGCGTGGTGCGCTGGGACAAAGATACTGCCAGCGCTCGTGACGCAGCTGACCAGATGCTCAAGCGCTTTCAAAATCAGCAGGCTGATGTGTTGATCGGCACGCAGATGATCGCTAAAGGGCTGGACCTGCCGTATGGTTACGCTGGTCGGCGTGGCGTTGGCCGATGTCGGTTTGTTTCTGCCGGACTTTCGCTCAAGCGAGCGCGTGTTCAATTTGCTGGAGCAGGTGGCGGGCCGGGCAGGGCGCGGGTTGTTGCCAGGCCGAGTGATCGTGCAGACCTATAACCCGGAACAGCCGGCCATTACGTTTGCGGCGCGGCATGATGTGCGCGGGTTTGCCCGGCACGAGCTGGCGGGCGGCGCAATTTACGGGCTGCCGCCGTTTACGCGGCTGGTCAAATTTGAGACGCTCGATGTGAGCCAGGATGAAGCCCGCCTGCGGTGCGAGGCCGTGGCGCGTGAGCTGCGGCTGCGGGTGCCAAGCGAAGGCGATGTAATCGGCCCGGCGGCCTGCTATTTCGCGCGGCGCGATCGCAAGTTCCGCTGGCAAGTGCTGGTGCGCACGATGGATCCGGGCGCGCTCCTGAAAGACCTGCCGGTGCCAGAACACATGATCATTGACGTGGACCCAGCCACGATTTTGTAGTGGGATCGCTACACGGCGCGCTATGCCTGCGTCACTGATTGCAGGGTTTGAACAAACGCCGCGGATACCGGGCTGAGTGGCTCATCGCGTCGAAACGCCACGCTGAGCGTGCGCACAAACGAGTCGCCAAACCGGATGGCCCAGACGACGCCGGAACTCAATTCGTTCTGGATCGCATAGTCCGGAAGAAACGCGCATACATGGTCGAACATCACCGCGCGTTTGATTGCCTCGATGCTATCAAAGGTCGCCACGACCAGCGGCGTGCAACCGCCGTTTGTGAGCAGTTCATCCAGCCACACGCGGGTCTGGCTATCGGCTTCACGGGCAACCATGGCGGTGCTGCTGAGCGAGTCCAGCGCCACGCCGGCGCTGCCCCACAACGGGTGGTTGCGGCCGACAATCAGCACGGTTTCCGAAGTGCCAAATTGCTGCGTTTGTATTGTTCGATGCTGATTGAGCTCATCTGGGCTGCTCTCGAGGATGGCCATGTCGCAGTTTCGGCGATCCAGGTCGGCGATCACCTCGTGCATCAGGCCGGTGGTGAGCTGCGTGCGGATGTTTGGGTGCGCGGTGAGAAATTGCGTGATCCAGGCCGGGATGACATACGTGCCCGCGCCAGTCGTGGCCGAAATATTCAGGCGGCGTAATCCGCTTTCACGAATGTTAGTCAGCTCGAGTTCAGCGGCCGAGACCGTCTGCAAGATCTGATCGGCATAGTGCGCGAGGCGCTGGCCCGCTTCCGTCGGCAATGCGCCGCGGGCCTGACGCACAAATAGCGAGATGCCGAGCATGCGCTCAAGATCTTGAATATGCTGGCTCACTGCGGATTGCGTCATGAGCAATTCGTGCGCAGCCTTGCTGAAGCTGCCGGCTGAGATAACACGACGGAATACGCTAAGTTTGTGCAAATCAAGCATGGCATTAGCGTAACTAATTGCGTTGCACATCAAAACGGTCTCCCTGATGAGTTTGTTGTTGACCTAAGTGCGGGGTGATGGCTTCGTGCGAAGAGGGTGACTTTCCGCACAAAGACCTGACCGCTCATTTAGCGCGTCATTTGCGCAAATTGCCTACGCCTTCATCGCCCTGCACTGCGCTGGAAGGCGTGGCGCAATCTCCCGATTAGGTGTGACGAAAGCTCGGGCGGCTGGGCTATGCTCTAACGCGGAGAGCGAGGAAGCGAATTGGATCTCGAACAGAAGCGCGAAATAACGCAAAAGTATATCGAACGGAGCGTGCCTCGCGGCAACGAGTCGCCACCGCATCCGTATATCGATGTCGTCAACGCGCTTAAACCCGGCATCGCGCTGGATCTTGGCTGTCGCGACGGCGATGTGTGTTTCTCGTTGGTGGAACTCGGCTGGGTCTGCGAGGGACTCGATCCTATTGCGGATGCGGTGATGCTTGCGCGCCTGCGGGCAAATCTCAATGGCATGACGGATTGCCTGACGTTCGAGACCGTGCAGTGGCTCGACTATGCGCCAAAACGCCCGGCGTATGACCTGGTGTTTGATATCGGCATGATGGACGCGCATCCGCGCGAAATGCACACGACCTACGCGCAAAAAATGCGCGATGTGCTCAAACCCGATGGCCTTGCGATCGTGTATGCGCGTTTCGATGCGCTCAAGGCGACAGCGATCGATCAGCTCACGCCCGCACGGCTGGCGGCAACGCTGTCGCCGCACTTTAACTTTGCAGACACCATCAGCACGACCGCGACACACGGTACAAAGCTCTGGCATGCGGCGTGGCTGCTGCTACAGCGGCGCTGACAAACACGCGGCTATGCGAACGCCGAATGGCCGGTGATTGCCTTGCCCACGATCAACAGCTGCATGTCGCGGCTGCCCTCATAGGAATAAACCGCTTCGGCATCCGCAAAAAAGCGCGCCACATTGTGTTCCAGCAGGATGCCGTTGCCGCCGAGCAACTCGCGCGCAAACGCCACGGTCTCGCGCATGCGCTCGGTGCAAAAGAACTTGGCGAGCGACGCGCGTTCGGCGCTGATGCGGCCATCACGCGCCTGCAATTTGGCGTTCTGCACCATCAGCGCCTGCATGGCGGTGATATTCGCGAGCATTTTTACCAGCTTCTCCTGCGAGAGCTGAAATGCGCTGATGGGTTTGTCAAACTGGATGCGCGCATTGGCATAGCCCAGCGCGTTTTCATAAGCGCCCATCGAGATGCCGACGGCCTCCCAGGCCACATCGCTGCGCGCATTGTTGAGCTGGTCGGCCACGGCCTGAAAGCCGGTTGCGCCCGGCAGCCGGTTGGCCTCCGGGACATGGCAATCGCTCAGCGTAATCAGCACATTGTCGACCGCGCGCTTGCTGATCTTGCCGTTGACCGGTTCGATGAGATAGCCCGGCATGCCGCGCTCGACCAGAAAGCCGTTGACCTCGCCGGTGTCGGTGCGCTTCGCCCAGATGCAATTGACATCTGCGAAGCTGGCGTTGCCGCTCCATTTCTTCTGTCCGTTTAGATCCAATAGCCGCCATCTGGCGTGGCTGTGGTCGTCCAGGCCGCGCGCGGCGGCGCTGCCGACGAGCGGCTCAGTCACCACCCAGGAGCCGATCTTCTTGAGCGTCAGCATGTCGGGCAGCCAGCGGTCTTTTTGCGCCTGCGAGCCATACAGCCAGATCGACTGCATGCACAACCGCCGGTGCACGCCGAAAAACGAACACAGCGACGGGTCGACGCGCGCGATCTCCATCGACAGCATGCCGCCCAGCAGCGGCGACATGCTGGGGTAGTGCGTCTGGCCGGCGCTGATGGTTTCGGCCATCAACGCGCCGATTTTTGGGATCAGCTGCATCGGAAATTCGCCGCGCTCCCACTGATCGTTGGCGATCGGTGCGACCTCGCGCTCCAAAAATGCGCGCCATGTGGCCAGCGTCTGCGCTTCCGCTGGCAGAAGCGCGCTGTAAATATCGTAGAAATCGGTGGGTGTGGACATCGCGTTGATTGTAAAAGGCTTACTTGGCACGACTTAACATAACTTGACCTGCCCGGGAGCGCGCAACCGGGTTTTTGAGCGAATTGGCTCCGGTCGTAGCAATAAGATGTCGGTTACGATAAATGCAATGCCAGAAACGCTCGAAAACTTGATGCTGCAATTTATGCGGCTGCCAAATTCCCGCGTCGGTGCCGGCCCGCTCGACCCGCACTGCGAAGAGCCGCATCTGATCTCCAGTGTCCGCAAGATGATTGATGACGACGTGAACATCGCCGCCGATTCGGACTATGTTTCGTTTTTGAAATACTACGCCGGCGCTGCGATTGCAGGAGAAAGCGTCGTGCACATCTGGGGGCCGGCGCGCGCGGTCAGCGATTTGCACTGGGATAATCTTGCGCTCACGCATGATGTTTCTTACACGCCAGTCTGTGTCGCGCAGCTGCCGGAGCAGCCGTGGGTTGAGTTCTATCTGTCCGCAGCGAGCCACCGTAAAACCGGGGTGTATTGGGCCATGCGCACCGCCGAACGCGGCCTCGAAGTCGAATGGCATTGCCCGTCGTTTATTTTTTTGCTCGACGAAATCGTGCGCACGCGCGGCACTTTCGTGCCCGGTTGAAAGAAGGCGCCACAAATTTCACCGATTACACAGAAACTCTGTGTAATCGGTGAAATCTGTGGCGCCTTCTATAAAGTATCATCGCGACATCATGAGTACTGAAGTCGCATCATCGGCGTCCGCGCAACTTTTGGCGCGCGACAAGAGCAACGTTTCAAATGCCATTGGCCGCTATACCGAGGTCACGTTCGCGCGTGGCGAAGGCTCCTATGTTTTTGATTTGGATGGCAAACGTTACGTCGATCTGGCTGCTGGCATCGCGACAAACGCGGTCGGCCATTGTCACCCGCGCGTGGTCAAAGCCATCATCGATCAGGCCAGCACGCTGATTCACGCGGGTACCCGGTGGGATTTTCGGCGCCCTATGTCGACATGCTTGAGACGCTTAAGGCCACCATGCCGGCGCCGCTCAGCAACGGGAAGGGCGTGCTGATGAACAGCGGCAGCGAGGCGATCGAGACCGCGCTCAAGATGGCGCGAACCATGACCAAGCGCTCGATGGTGCTGGCGTTCACCGAGAGCTTTCACGGCCGTTCCATGGGCGCGCTCGGCGCCACAGCCAGCAGCTCAAACTACCGCAAGGGTCTCAGCGCAGTGTTGAGCGGCTTTACGCACGTGCCCTATCCAAACTGCGGCACCTGCATTTACGGCCACGGCCCGCGCCAGCCAGAAGATTGCTGCGGCATCTGGAAGGCCATGATCCAAAACACGTTTGACAAACTGGTGCATCCCGATGACTTGGCGGCGATTATTGTTGAGCCGATTGCGGGGGAGGGCGGCTATGTCGATCCCGCCGCCGGACTTTCTCAAACACCTGCGCGAGATCTGCGACAAATCCGGCGCGCTGCTGATCGCCGACGAGGTCCAGACCGGTCTGGGGCGCACCGGCGCATGGTGGGGCTTTAGCGACAGCAGCGTGGCGCCGGATATTGTCGCGATGGGCAAAGCGATCGGCGGCGGATCTGCCGCTCGGCGGCATCATCGCCACCAAGCCGCTCGCCGAACGCTGGCCGACCGGCTCGCACGGCAGCACCTTTGGCGGCAATCCGGTCGCCTGTCGGGCCGGCTTGGAGACGATTCAAATCATCAAAGACGATGACCTGATGACCGCATGCTACCACCATGGGTGCGTATCTCAAACAGCGCTTGAATGACGAACGCAAGTCGCTGCCGACAATTGGCGCAGTCCGCGGCAAAGGACTGATGGTGGCCGCCGATATGCTCGGCATCGATGGCAAACTGATGGACGCCAAAGGCATGAAACAAATCATGTCTGACATCAGCAAAAACAACGTGGTGTTGACGAAGTGTGGCGCGTCGTCGCTGCGATTTGCGCCGGCGCTCAACATCACAAAGCCGCAGGTCGATGAGGCGCTCGAGTCGATCTTCGGTGTGCTCCATGAGCTACACGGGCGCGTCTAAGTGATTCCTCGCAAAAGATTGATTGGCAGAATCGTATCCACCCCCGCGAAGCGAGGGTGGATACGATTCTGCCTGGTCAACCTTCTGTGGGGAACCACTTAGGTCATTGCCGCTATGCGCGCCGTTGTAAAGGAGTCACCCGGCCCAGGGTTTTCACTGCGCGACATGCCGGTGCCTGAACCACCAGTTGGGTGGGTGCGCGTGCGTGTTCGCCACGTTGGATTGTGCGGCAGCGACATCCCAATCTTTGACGGTGTGCGCGCCGTTCCGGATTTGTTTATCCCAGGCCACGAGACCGTGGGCGTCATCGACGCGTTGGGCGCCGATGTGCGCGGCCTGCGCATCGGCGAGCCGGTCGCGGTCAACATGGTGATTGCCTGCACGCATTGCGCGCATTGCCGGAGCGGCCGTCCCACATTGTGCGACACACTTGACTGAACTTGGAATACACATCAACGGCGGCTTTGCCGAATACGTCGATCGCGCCGGCTGAAAACCTGCATTCGCTGCCCGCCAGCGTCACAACTGCGCAAGCGACTGCAGTCGATCCGTTGGCCAGCGTCCATCACGGCTTTGCGCTGATGCCGCCGCGCGACAGCGACACGGTGGCGGTGTTTGGGCTGGGGCCGATGGGTTTGTATGCGATTCAGCTGGCGCGGCTGTCTGGCGTAAAACGCGTTATCGCGGCCGGGCGCAAACCCGGGCCGTTGTCGTGGGCGCGGGCGTGCGGCGCAGACGATGTCATCGACATGCACCGGCAGGAGCTTGGGCCAGAGCTGCAGCGGCTAACCGGCGGACGCGGCCCGTCATATGTCGTCGAAGCGACCGGCGCGCCGAACATGCTGGACGAGGCGCTGCGACAGACCGGGCGGGGCGGGCGCGTGTTGCTGCTGGGCGTCTTTCACGCGGCTGCCCAATTTACGCCCGCGCCGATTGTGCGCGGCGAGCTGCAGCTGATGGGCAGCCTGTGTTACACCGCAAGCGAGTATCAATATTGCCTTGAGCTGCTCGCGACCCGGCGCATTCAACCGATCGGGTATCGCGTCTTTGGGTTGTCTGAAATGCAGCACGCCATTGACGCCTTTCGCGCGCGCGATATCGCCAAAGCAATTTTGACGCCGGATTAGGCCGAAGGCATTCTCATGCAAACACAATTACGCGATTTCCGTAGAGCAGCGTCTTGCGCTCGATGTGCCGGCGGATAGCGCGTGCGAGCGTGATCTTTTCGACATCGCCGCCCTTGCGCGTGAGTTCCTCGATGCTATCCAAATGGCTCACCCGCACGACTTCTTGCTCGATGATTGGACCTTCGTCGAGATCGGCGGTCACATAGTGCGCGGTCGCGCCGATAAGCTTGACGCCCCGTTCGTAGGCGCGGTGATAGGGTTTTGCGCCGATAAATGCGGGCAGAAAGGCGTGATGAATGTTGATGATCTGTTCCGGGAACGCGCGGATAAATGATCGCCAAGAATAATCATGTAGCGCGCCAGCACGCTGAAATCGATTTTGTATTCCTGAATCAGCGCGATCTGCGCTTGTTCCTGCGCCGCGCGGTTTTCTGGCGTGATTGGGAAGTGCTTAAATGGCATGCCATAGGCCGCGGCAACGGGCTCGAGATCGCGGTGGTTGCTGGCGATAAACGGCACATCGACCGGCCATTCGCCACTTTGCACGCGCCCGAGGATCTCGTGCAGACAGTGCCCGGTTTTTGACACAAACACACCCATGCGCAAGCGCTCGTTTTTAAAGTGCAGTCGACTGTCATGTTGTGGCGCTCACCGATCAAGACGCGAAAATACTTCGGCAATCTTTTCATTTGGAATCGCGAACTCGTCCAGGCTCCATTCCACACGCATAAAAAACTGGTTGGTGTGCGTGTCAACATGCTGCTCGAGCGACAACACGTTGCCGCCATTTTTTGCGATGAACTCGGTGATGGCTGCGACCAACCCTTTTTGATCAGGACAATTGACAAGAAGTATTGCGGGTTCATGGTTTGTTAGGGATACGGTTTGCCCAGCGCGGTTGGCGCCGAGTTGCGACGGCCAAAACCTGCCAGCACAATAATCGTGAGGAGATACGGGCAGCATGGTCAAAAACTGATACGGTATCGGCACGTCAGCAGCTGCAGCTTTACTTGAATTGCTTCTGGGATGGTAAACAACAGTGATGCCAGCAATGCGCCAATTGGCGACCAGTTGCCGAAGATCATCGCAGCCAGGCCGATAAACCCACGACCGGTGGTCATATTTGGTGTAAAGCGGCCGACAGCTTCGACCACCATCCAGGCCCCGCCAATGCCGGCCAGCACGCCGCTCAGCAGCACGTTGACATAGCGCATGCGATTGACGTTAATGCCAACGGTATCGGCGGCGCGCGGATGCTCACCTACCGCTCGTGTGCGCAAGCCCCACTTGGTGTTGAACAGCGTCACGTGCACAACCGCGACCAGGATCAGCGCCAAAAACACGATCGGCTGGTGTTTGAAGAAAATCTCGCCGATCACCGGGATATCGGCCAACAGCGGAATCGAAATCTCTGAGAATGTCGTCAAATCGGAATTGCTGTCGAACTGGCGATACAGATAGCCCGTGATGCCGACTGCGAAAATATTGATGACCGTGCCGCTGATGACCTGATTCGTGCGGTATTTGATCGAGAGCACCCCGTGCAGAAACGCGATCAGCGCGCCCGCCAGCACCGCGACGAGCAGGCCGAGAAACGTCGATCCGAACAGCACACCCGCGCCGTACGCGACATAGGCCGAGGTCAGCATAATGCCTTCCAATGCGATATTTGTGACGCCTGAGCGTTCGGATAGGATGCCGCCCAACGCGGCCAGGATGATCGGCGTGGCCGTTGTCAGTGTGGCGCCAAGCATGCTGATCCAGTTGAGCTGCCAAAGTGCTGTAAAAAACTCATTCATAACGTCTTTTTGCGCCGGCTGAGCAGGCTGCGAATCATCGCCGGCGCGCCGACGAAGATTACGATGAACGCCTGCAGCACAGAAATGATGCTGTTCGAAACACCAGCCGCGAACTGCATGTAACTAGAACCGTTGTTCATGGCGCCAAACAACAGCGCCGACAGAAAGATGCCGAATGGATGCCCCTGTCCCAGCAACGCGATGGCGATGCTGTCGAAACCGTAGCCGGTTGTAAACGCAGCCGGCATGTAGCCATATACCCCGAGCACTTCAATGGCGCCGGCCAGACCGCACAGGCCGCCACTCAGACACATGGTAGTCACGGTGGTGCGCGGCACGCTGATGCCGGCGTAACGCGCGGCGTCGGGGTTCGCGCCAACCGTGCGAATTTTGAAGCCGAGCGGCATCTTTGTCGTCAAAAACCAGTAGGCCGCGATGGCGAGCAATGCGATCACAAAGCCATAGTGCAACTTGTCCGGCGGCCCAAAGATGCGGGGCAACATCGATGATTCAAGAATATCCGGCGTGCGCGGCGCGGAGCCGGTGCTGCGCATGGGGCCGTTCACCATGAAGTCCGTGAGCGCAAAAGCCACGTAGTTGAACATGATGGTCGTGATTACTTCATGCGCGCCGCGCGTGGCTTTCAAGATGCCCGGGATGCCGCCCCAGACAGCACCGGCCAGCGCGCCAGCGATCAGCGACAGCGGCAAATGCACAATCAGCGGCAAGCCAGGCGGCATGGCATACCCGACAAACACGCCAACCAGCGCACCCATGTAAAACTGCCCCTCGGCGCCGATGTTGAACAACCCCGCGGTGAAACTAAGCGACACGCCCAGGCCAAGCAGAATATACGGTGTGGTGACCAGCAGCGTGTTTGCCAGAGCGTTGGGGCGCGTAAATGCGCCCTGGATCAGCGCCGAATACACACTGAGTGGGTTGGCGCCAGTGATCACGAGCAACACAGCCGCCACCAGCAACGCGATCAGAATCGAGACAAACGGAATGGATATGCTCTCGCCGATCCGCTGCAGCAGGTTTTTTGGGAGCTCAGCTGACTTATTCATGCCGTTTTTACCGCCTGCGTGCCCATCATCAACAAACCGACCTGTTCGCGCTCCGCACGCGCGGCGTCGATTTCACCCACAATGCGGCCTTTGTAAAGCACCAGAATGCGATCCGACAGCGACAATATTTCATCGAGTTCAGCTGAAATCAGCAGCACGCCAATGCCTGCATCGCGCTGTTCAACGATGCGCCGGTGAATAAACTCGATCGAACCGACATCGACGCCGCGCGTGGGCTGCGCGGCAACCAGCAGTTTGATCGGGCGTGAAAACTCGCGCGCGACCACCATTTTCTGCTGGTTGCCGCCGGACAACGAACCGGCTGGCGTGTCCTCGCTGGGCGTGCGCACGTCATAATCTCGGATCAGTTTGCGGGCGTGCTCGCTGATCACCCCGTCATTCATCGTCAGTCCGCTGGTGTACGGCGCCTCGTCAAATGTTGAAAGCACCATATTGTGCTTGATCGGATAGGTTGTGACCATGCCGAATTTGTGGCGGTCTTCTGGAATGTGCGCGGTGCCGGCATCAATAACCGCAGCCGGCGACTCGTGCCGCATGGCTTCACCCGCAATGCGCACCTCGCCGCGTTCAATGTTGCGCAGGCCGGTAATGGCTTCAACCAGTTCGCTCTGACCGTTGCCTTCGACACCGGCGATGCCGACAATTTCGCCAGCCCGCACCGTAAGCGAGACATCATTGATCGCGGTTGACTTGCGGTCGCTGAGCACCGTCATGTGGCTGACCTCAAGCACGAGGCCAGCCGGCTTGGCCGGCATTTTGTCGATCTTGAGCAGCACCGAACGGCCGACCATCATCGATGCGAGCGCGCCTTCGTCGCTTTCGGCCGGCGTGGTTGAACCCACGACACGGCCCTGCCGCAGCACGGTGATGCGGTCGGCCACAGCTTTCACTTCGCGCAATTTGTGCGTGATAAAAATAATCGACTTGCCCTGCGCCGTGAGCTTCCTGAGTGTGCCAAACAGCTCATCGACTTCACGTGGCGTCAATACCGCCGTGGGTTCGTCGAGCACCAATATCTGGGCGTTGCGATACAGCGTCTTGACGATCTCGACGCGTTGTTGCTCACCGACCGAGAGGTCTTTGACATAGGCATCCGGGTCGACTGAAATACCGTAATCCTGCGAAATCTGGCGGATGCGCTTGGATGGGTTGCGCACGTCGAGCAATACGCCCGAGCTGCTTTCCTGACCGAGCGTGATGTTTTCTGCCACACTCAGTGTCGGAATCAGCATGAAGTGCTGGTGCACCATGCCGATGCCATTGGCGATGGCGATCGCCGGGTTTGTAATCCGGGTCGGCTTGCCATTGAGACTGACTTCGCCGCTATCTGGCTGATACAGGCCATACAGGATGTTCATCAGCGTGCTTTTCCCGGCGCCGTTTTCGCCGAGCAGCGCATGGATTTCACCACGCTTGAGCGTCAGGTTGATGTTGTCATTGGCGAGCACACCGGGAAGCGTTTCGTGATGCCGCGCATTTCAAGCGCGAAAGGGTGGAACGGCAGTTTGAGCAGACGGCATGTTGTTACCGAGTATACGGGTAAGAACGCTTATTTCGTCCAATGAGCCGGCAGCGTGCGGTAGAAAAAGTAGCCAGCACGCTCGGCCGATTTCGCGCGCGGTGTGTGTACAGATCGCCGCCTCATCTGCGTGGCCCGGATGCGCGCGCCAACGCGCGCGCCAGCGCCAACTGCGCTCGATGCGCATCTCCATGCTCGAAGCTGGCGGCGCGGCTGATAGCAGCCTGTAGGGCGCGGCAACCTCGCCCTCCGCGCAATGCAACCAGGACGGCATGATGTTGACGTCGTCGCGCAGCGTGGCGTCTGCATGCAGCGCTTTTTTCAGCGTCTGCGCCTCTTCGATGGCGGCGCGCGCGCCGGCGACATCGTCCAAGTTGCAACTCGGCATCGCACAGTACGGTTAGTGAGTAGCCAAGCACGCGATGCTCATCGAGCGCGCGCGCAGTCGCAGCGATGTCTTCGGCGATCGCGCGCGCCTCGAGCGCGCGCGTTGATGAGAAATATGCGCGCCAGCTGGTTGCGCGCGTTGATGCGGCCGTTTTTGTCGCCGAGTTTCTCACGCAAAGCGATCGATTCATGTGACAGCGCGTGCGCGTGCGCGATCTCGCCACGCACATAATGCAAAGTGATGCGCAGTTGCAAAAAGCGCGATGCCGCGGCTTCGTCGCCAAGCCGGCGCAGCCCGGCAGCGCATGTTCGCACGCCTGCACGGAGCCGTCCAGATCGCCCTGTTCAAACAGCACGTTGCCGATGTTGCCCATGCAGCGGTATTCGAGTTGCGTCGAGATTTGCTTCACGCGCAGCAGTGGCTGCATCGCGCCAATGATGCAGCGCGCCAAGCTGGTTCTGGCGCATGGCGTTCACGCGCCGAGCGCGTTGTGGCCGCGTGCGCGCAGGCTGTGACCAGCTCCGGCGCGGTTGCAGGCGATCTTGTCGCCAGCGCAAGCGCTTCTCTGGTTGGCGTGTTCAGCCTTGGAAATTCAGACAGCATCATCAACGCGCCGGCTTCGACAATTTTTAGATTGGCGCGAATAAGCACGTGTTTGGGCGAAACTTCATCGAGTTCGCGCCGCACCAGCGCCAATGCTTCAGCCGATTGACCGCGTTGCACCAGGCAACCGCCCAAGCGCTGCACCAGCATCGCACGAGGCGCGCCGGTGTCAAGCGCGAGCGCCTCGCGATAGTTGACCCTCGGCTTCGGCTGCGCGGCTGGAATTCACCAGAAGATCGCCGCGCGTGGCCAGCAAGCTCGCGCGCAGCGGTTGTGACTGGCCCGGTTTACCAATTGTTTCAGCAATCCGTCAATAAGGCTCAGTGCGGCCTCGATTTGGCCGCTGTTAAAGAGCAGTGGCGCCGCGGCCGTAGAGCATGTCGGCGGCAGCCTTCAGATCGCCGGCGTTTGCGTAGAGCTCGAGCGGCTTCGAGGTAGTCGCCATCGGCCAGCGCAGCCCACTCAGCGGCATCGCGCTCGGGGGTGTTCGGGCAGTGTCGGGTCGCTGCCGTGGCCGCCGGCAATCGGTTGGTCGCGAGCTGAGCGGCTTCACCGCGCGCGATCGCAGCCAGTTCGCACAACCGGGCGATTTCACCTGGCTTGTCCTGCAAACTCAGGGCGGGCACAAACAGCCCGACGAGCGTGCTCAGATCCGGCGGCCGGTGCCGTTGTTCAAAGCGCGAGATCTGGCTCTCGCTGTAGCCGGTTGCGATGCCGAGATCGCGTTGCGTGATCTGCTCGCGCTTGCGCACCATGCGCAAAAATCCGCCAAACGTATCCAGAGCGGATGAGCGTGTCATATGAAAAGTTTACCTGGCATACCAGCGCTGTTCCCGAAAAAATACCGGCCGGCAACCCAGTTGCCGGCCGGTATTTTGCGATTCCCGGCTATCCTAATGCCATCTTTACTGGCACGGATTTGGGACGCCGGTCTTGACCGTGCCTGCCTTCAGATCGGCTGCCAGCTTGGTCATCTTCTCTTTCACGTCCGCGGGGACTTTGGCGTCCACGTCATGAAAGGGCGCGAGGCCGACACCGTCGTTCTTGCTGTCGAACGAGGTGTTGCCACCCTTGAAGGTGCCATCGACAACAGCTTTGATCGCCGTATATGTGGCGACATCGACACGCTTCATGGCCGAGGTCAACAGAATTGGCTTGGCGCCTTCGAGCGTGTTGTACTGGTCTTGATCGACACCAATGCCGAGTACATCTTTGCCGCCCTTGGCTGCTTCGGCAATCTTGAGCAGGCCGCCGTTGCCCGTCTGGCCGCCAGCGCTAAAGATCACGTCAGCGTTCTCAGCGATCTGACTGAGCGCGGTCTTGCCACCCCACTCAGGGTCGTTGAAGGCCTTCGGACCGGGCTCTTGATACACGCCGAGCGCCTTGACGTTTGGATTGGCGAATTTGGCGCCGTTCTCATAGCCCACGCGGAATTTGCAGACCGGGGGAATGTTGATGCCATACACGCCACCGACGACGTTGCTCTTGGTCATGTAGCCCGCCAGCGCGCCGGCCAGAAAACCGGATTCGTCTTCGCCGAACAGCAGGCCCATGACGTTCTTCGGCGCCTTGTCGTCAAAATAGCCGACATCGACGATGGCCATCTTCTGATTCGGGTTGGCGAGGGCCGCCTTCGCCGTGTCGTCACCCATCAGGAAGCCGACGGTGATCACCAGGTCATAGCCTTCGGTGACGAATTGTTCGATGTTCTTCTGGTAATCGGTCGGCTGCTTTGACTCGATCGCCTTGATCTCGACACCGAATTCTTTTTCGGCGCGCTGCACGCCGGCCCAGGCCGAGGCGTTAAAGCTCTTGTCGTCGAGCGAGCCAACATCGGTCACCAGACCAATCTTGAGCTTCTTTTTTGCCGGGTCGCTGGCGGGCGCGGCGGCATCGGGGGCTTTGGTCGCGGCGGGCGCGGCCGGGGCTGCGCCACCGCAGGCGGCGAGCAGCAGGCTTGTGGCAACGGTTGCCAGCAACAGACTATTCATGCGTTTCATGTCTCTATCCTCTTTTGGGGTGAAAAATACCGTTGTCGCCATGCATGGCGTGGCATCTGCGACTAACGTATCAAGAGGATATCACAACCGTTTTGGTCGTTTACGCGGCGTTTGTGTTGCTGAGTGGCGCCTGCCCGGAGCGCAACTGCGTGGCCCGATACAGCGGCACGGCGAAGTACAAACCGAGCAAGATCTGGCTGATCAACCAGCCGCCGCAGGCGCCTCCGACGCCGCCAAGCAAGCCGCCAATGGCGGGCATGCCGAGTTCAAGAATGCCGCCGATCGCCAGAACTTTTGTGGCATTGCGCATGCGGCCGTGGATGCGCTCTATCGTGACCCACATGCCTTTGATCATGACCGGGATCAGCGCAAGCACAATCAGGCGCGCGGCAAGCGTGCCTTCGTCGACGTAGCTCGGACCGAGCCGGCGCATGAGGAAGGGCATCGCCAACCAGAACACAACAATCGTGGCCAGGCTGGCGGCAATGCCCATCATCAACAATTGTTTGAGGCGCGCGTTTGCCGCGGCCGGTTCTTTGACGCCAGCGGCATACAGCACGCTCGCAAGCGCGTAGGGAATCGTGAACGCGAACCCGGTGTTTTGCCAGGCGACGGAGAAGCTGGCGAAATTTGCTGCGCTGAGAACCGCGCCGATGATCAGCGGCACGAACCATCCCGATATGTTGAGCGCCAGATTCAGCACATGATGCTCCCACGACTCGCGGGCGCCCGAGCGGATCAACGTCAGGCTGGGTCTGCCGAACTTTGGCAGCTTGTTCTGAGTGATGCCGTAAATCAGCAGCACGATCGTGCACAGTGCATCGGCGCCGATCCAGGCGATGACCGGCAACAACGGCGTGATGGGGCCGAGCACGCGCATAAACAACCAGACGAGCAGCACGCGCACCAGGGCAAAACCAGCGCTGCGCGCCATCGTCAGGCCGCCGAGCAGCAGGCCGACCATGACTTCCTCGAGTAGCAATACAAACGTGCCGATTGCCGATCCAAGCGCAAATACCAGCACATACAACGGCTGTCCCAGCATCGGGCGCAGGGCTTCGATGGCGAGTGGCGCAATTAGCGCAAACGTCAGCCCGAGCACAAAGCCGGTCAGCGTGCCGGTCAACAAGCCGCTCGAGAGCAACACCGGGTGGTCGTGCTTTTTGCTATGCAGCCGACTCACCAAAAATGTGCCGACGCCCATCATGCTGAACATGCCCAGCGTCACCAGGTTCAGCGTGATGCCGTTGATAAAACCGACCGTTGTTTTGTCATATCGCTCGGTCACAATGACCTGATAGACAAACCCTCCGATCGCTGGCAACAGACGCATGATGACGCCGGCAGCCGAGTTGAAAAGCAGCGTCCAATTGTGTTTGATGTATTCCTGAATAAAGGAATAGCCTCGGTTGAGCAGTGTTGCGCTACTTGATGCCATAGGAAACGGACGCATGGGACGCATTCCGACACTGGATGGTCGCAATGCGCTCGAAAAACCCACACCGCTGGGCCGAGCTTTGCAACACATGCAACACTTCGAACCTTCGCAGAAATACAGATTTCACATGCCCCTCGCTCCGCGATTGTAGCAGTTCGACTACGCGATTGTGCGTAGAATTTGGTCGGGTCCTGGGTGTTTTTTGCAGGGGGCACAGCAAACATTGCTGTTTTGCAAAAAAAATATTCGCAAAACGTGTAAATTTCCCTCCTGCTGATTGCGTTTCGCGCACGAGGTCACCGAGAGTAATCCAGAGAAAGCACCATCTCCCCGCGCGGAGCGCGGGGAGATGGTGCTTTCTCTGGTAAAAATACCCCTAAATACGCGGCGAAAACATCGTCAAGGGATCGGCGTCTTTACCCGGCTTTGCTGTGCTTGTGCGCCATGTAGCGCTTTGCGATTTCCACCGCAACCGCCGCATCACGGCCATACGCATCCGATTCGATTTCCTCGGCAAACGCTTCGCTGACGGGCGCGCCGCCAACCATGACAAAAACCTTGTCGCGCAGGCCTTCGTCCTTCAGCGCCTGAATAATGACCTTCATGTAGGGCATGGTGGTGGTGAGCAACGCGCTCATGCCGATGATGTCGGCGTTGTGCGCTTTAATCGCGGCAATAAACTTGTCGGCGTCGTTGTTGACGCCGAGGTTGATCACCTCAAAGCCAGCGCCTTCCATCATCATCGAGACCAGGTTCTTGCCAATATCATGAATGTCGCCTTTGACCGTGCCGATGACCATCGTTCCGATGCGCGGCGCGCCGGTTTCCGTCAACAGGGGCCGCAGGATTTCCATGCCCGCCTTCATCGCGTTGGCCGCCATCAGCACTTCCGGCACGAACAACACCCCGTCGCGAAAATCCACGCCGACCACATCCATGCCGGCGACCAGGCCCTTGCCGAGCACTTCGCTGGGCGTATACCCGCGCGCGAGTGCCTCATGGGTCTCGGCGGCAACTTCGGCCTTCATGCCGTCGTAAAGATCGTCCTGAATCTGCAGCCACAATTCGTCGTCGGGTATGTCTTTCAAGTCTTCCATGGTGTTTTGAAACAGCTTGCTTGCCTGTGTGTAAATATTTGGGCGATGTCGCGCTACGGATTAGTTGTTGGTTATAGATCGCGCGCAATCTTGCCGGCCTGAATGTCGGCGCGCCTGCGGGTTACGAATTCGCGCAGCGCCTCGTGCACACCCGGGTCCAGCGCAGGCTGCTGATATTCGGCCAGCATGCGTTTCCAGACGCCATTGGCGAGTTTGTAGGCATCTTCACTGCCCTCGGCTCTCCCACTTTTCGTAGTTGTCCATGTTGAACACGCCATGCTGGTAAAACGCGGTGTTGTAGTGCCGCAAGGTGTGCTGCGCGCCCAGAAAGTGGCCGCCGGGTCCGACTTCACTGTAGGCATCCCAGGCGAAGTCCTCGTCGGTCAGCGAGATGCCTTCGACATAGCGCGCCATCATGCCGCACATCTCGAGATCGAGCACAAACTTTTCGTAGCCGCTGATCAATCCGCCCTCAAGCCAGCCAGCCGCATGCAGCACGAAGTTGACGCCGCCCTGCACGGTGGCCAGAAACGTGCTGGCGCTTTCGTAACCCGCTTGCGCATCTGGGATGCGGCTGGCGGTGAAGTTGCCGCCTGAGCGATAGGGCAGCTTGATAGCGGCGCGCCATCTGCGCGCCGGCATACAGCGCCAGATTGCCCTCCGGCGTGCCGAAACACGGCGCGCCGCTCTTCATGTCGATGTTCGCCAGAAATGAACCATAAATGCATGGCGTGCCCGGGTTGATCATCTGCGCGTAGCAGATGCCAAACAGCGCCTCGGCGTTTTGCTGCGCCAGCGTGGCTGCCAGCGTGCTGGGTGACATCGCGCCGGCAATGATGAATGGCGTGACGAGCACGGCCTGGTTGGCCTTTGCATAAATCTCAAGCGCGCCAAACATGCGGTCGTCAAACCGCATCGGCGATGAGGCATTGATCAGCGAAATCGTGGCCGGCTTTTGCGGATGGCCTCGGCGCCAAACAGAATCTCGCACATCCGCACGGTGTCGCGCGCGTTTTCCTTGTGCGTGACGCTGCCCATAAAAGCTTTGTCGCTCAGCTCGATATGCGCCATCAACATATCCAGGTGCCGTTCGTTGACAGGGATGTCGTTGGGTTCGCACAGCGTGCCGCCGTTGTGATGCATCGCATCGGACATATAGGTCAGGCGCGAGAAATTTTGGAAATCGCCGATCGTGCCCTGGCGCCGGCCGCGGTCCAGATCCATGACAAAGGGTGGGCCATAGACCGGCGCAAAGATCGTGTGTTTGCCGCCGATTGGCAGCGTTTTTGGCCGGGTTGCGCGCCAGCTGCGTGAACGTCGCCGGCGCGTGTTTGAGAAACGCAAACAGCGTGTCCTCGTCCATCTTGACCAAGTTGCCGTTTTCGATCGTCGCGCCGTTTTTGCGAAATGTCTCGACTGCCTGCGGGTAGTCCACGATCAGTATGCCGGTATCTTTTAGCAGGCGCATGGATGCGGCATGCACCTGCGCCACGCCCTCCGGGCCGAGCACTTCGACGGGTGAAAGTTTTTGCACAAGCGGCTTGAAGGCATGTTGAATGCAAAGCCACGGCCACGACGTTTGCTGTCGCGTTTGGCGCGACGGTCTTCACGGGAAGGTGTGCTCATAAAACCTGTTTGCTGGCAATGTTTGCGTGTGAATGACTATGGCGCCGGTGTGCGGTCGCCCTTGATGATGCTGTTGCCGCCCTTGAGGCGCTCGGTGATGGCCTGCGCGGTTCGGATTGTCTGCGCGATGAGCGTGCTGGCACGGCTCTCGGTCGGGAAGCGGAAGCGCGGGCCAAAACGCAGATCGAGGCGATGATGGCGTCCTGCGCGTCTCGGATCGGTGCCGCGACGCCGATGATGTCGTCGTCGTATTCGCCATCGGTCCACGAATAGCCATTTTTGCGGATAGTTTCAAGCTCGTTGCTGAGCGCCTGCAGGGTTATCAGCGTGGTTTGCGTAAAGCGTTGTGGCTGTTTGCTGAAGTAGCGTTGCACGCCTTCTGGCATCCCATTCGGACAGATACAGCTTGCCGTCGCTGGCGGCGTGCATGGGCAGCTTCTGGCGCCGCCAGTCTGTCAGCAAAATGCTGCGGCTGCTGTTGATCTGATCGATGTAGTGCGCCGAATCGCCCTCAGGCACGCACAGCGTCAACGTTTCGCCCGTGTTTTGCGCGAGCTGTTGCAGAATGGCCGCGCGATGGCCGCCAGATTGCGCGGGTAGGGCGCGTTTGAGGCCAGCGAAAGCAGCTCGCTGCCGAGCCGGAAGCCATCGCGGCCACCGAGTTTTTCGATTGCGCCAACCTGCGCCAGTGTCGATAACATGCGCGACACGGTGCTTTTTGGCAGCTGCAACTGGCTGGCGATATCAGTTAACGTGGTGCCGTCTGCCTGTGCGCCAACGACTCGCAAGATGTTGAAAGCACGGCGAATGCTCTGGATGTCGGACATAGCTTGGCCTGATTCAATCACGATTTGCACGATGCGCAACAGTACCGCAATACGGAAATACCTACTCCGCGAGCCCTAAGCCGTTTGGACTACGATTCTTTGGTTCGCAAAGGACAATACGACACCCATGTTAAGCGCCACAGACATCATTGAACAGTCACCCGCGGCCACACAGCCGCGCTGCCCGGTCGATCACACTCAGTTTAAGACGCAACGCACCTATTCGAATCCGATCCCCGCACTTTCTCGCGACGCCGCCGGCATCTGGCAGGTGCACGGATTTGATGAGGCCAAACACATTTTGCGTTACGGGAAGACGCGGCAATTGGGCTTCAAAGCCGAATTTCTAGAGCGATTGCCGGCCGATGCGCGCCGACCAATTCTGTATCAAGAAGGCCCGGAGCATCTTGAACAACGCAAACAGACTGCGAAATTCTTCTCGCCCAAATCGGTTGAGAGCTACCGCGCGACGATGGAACGCGTCGCGGCCGAGATGGTCGCGCTGCTTAGACGCAACGGCCGCATGGAACTGCGCGAGCTGAGCCTGGGCATGGCCATGCGTGTGGTGGCCGAAGTCGTCGGCATGACGGCCAGCACGCGGCCGGGCATCGAGCACCGGCTCGATGTCTTTTTGCGCGAAGAAGTTGCGCCGCACAATTGGTTTAGCAAGGTGTGGCATCTGGCCAACAACCGCCTGCAAGTGCTGCTGTTTTTCCTGCTGGATGTGAAGCCCGCCATCAAGGCGCGCAAGCTGCAGCCAAAAGACGATTTGGTTTCGTATCTGATTGGCCAGAACTACAAGGACTGGGAAATTTTTACCGAGTGCGTGACCTATGGCGCCGCGGGCATGGTGACCACGCGCGAGTTTATTGGGCTGGCGCTGTGGCATTGCTGGAGCAGCCAGAATACGCGCGACGCTACATGGTGGCTGGCGAAGAAGAGCGTTTCGCCATTTTGCACGAGGTGTTGCGGTTGGAGCCGATCGTCGCCATGCTCAAACGCCGGCGACCGAGGACGTAACGCTGCGTCAGCGCGGCCAATCCATCACCCTGCGCGCGGGCGAGCATATGCATATTGATGTGCAGGCCGTGAACAGCCGATGAAAGCGTGGTGGGCGAAGGGCCGTCAGGCACTATGCCCGCATGCGCGAGATGCACAAGCCGGTCATCATGCCCTCGGTGCATGAGCTTTGGCGATGGCCACCACCGTTGCCCCGGCGCGTATGTGGCCCTGCAAGAGACGGATGTGCTGGTGCGCCACCTGCTCGCGCTCGACACCCTGCGCATCGAACGCCAGCCGCGCGTCGACTGGTCCACAACCGCGTCCGGGCCGGAGATGCACGGGTTTGTGGTGGCGTTGGATTAATCACGAGCTACCAGAACGGCGTCACAGCATCGCGCGTCCAAAAGCGTGGATCGCGCGAATCGCCTTCCTCAGCCTGCTGACTGCCACCCACAGACCGCCTCCCGCCCACTGTCGCCCGGCGCTTGTCCGCAAACGGATCGCCATGTTGTTCCACCCGCACACGCTGGGCTGGGCCTTTGTTGCGGTAGAGCTCAGATGTGGGCACGCCCAGCCGGTCGGCGCGAAAGAGATTGATGTCCCAGCGCGTGTGGCCGAGATCGGCCATTTCGGCCAACACTTCGCCGATGACGCTGGCGAACTTGTAGCCGTGGCCGGAGCAAGGTGAGGCATACACAACCTGCGGCATGTTCGGATGCTGATCGATAATAAAGTGACCATCGGGCGTGTTGGTAAACATGCATGCGGCCAGCGTCATGGTCGGGCCGGTGGCATCCGGGAAGTAGCGCGATGCGAACTCGCGCAGCATCAGTTCATCTTCGTGGCGCGGCTCTCCGTCGTCGTTGATGAGGCTATCCGGATTGCCTGATTCTTCAAAGTGATGGTATTTGCCAAACTTGAAGCCCGGAATTGCGTGTTGCGGGAATCCGTAAAAGCGGCCCTCTGGCACCAGGCAGTTAAAGACCGGGAAGTTGATGGTTTGAAAGAGCTCGGGTTTGTGCGGCTGCAGCCAGGCCAGCACCTGGCGCTCCGGCACAGCCAGGCCGCGCAGAAACGGCATCAGATTGGCATCCCAGGCGCCGGCGGTCACGACCAGTGAGTCCGCAAAATACTCGTCGCGGTCGGTGATCACGCGCACGCCCCCGCGTTGCGGTCGGCTCGTAACTGCAGCACGCGTTCGCGCCCGTGAATTTCAGCGCCGAGCTTGAAGGCGGCATTGACATAGCTCACGATGCACCGTTCCGGGGTCACAAACCCGCCCTGCGGCTGATACAACGCCATGATGTCGTGCGGCAGCCGATAGCCCGGAAAGCGCACTGCCAGTTCAGCGCCCGGTCAGCACTTCGTGCGGCAGGTCGTATTGCGTGGCGCTCTGCAGCGCGCCCTTGAACACCCAGCTGTCGGATGGTCCGGCGTCGATCGAGCCGGTGTAGTGCAGCAACGTCTCGCCCGCCTGCCGTTCGATATCGTGGAAGAGCTCGTAGGCGCGTTTGAGCAGCATTACATATGACGGATGCTCGTAATAGGCCAGCCGAATGATGCGGGTGTGTCCATGCGAAGAGCCCTTTGAGTGCGGCACATCAAACTGCTCCAGCCCAAGCACGCGTTTGCCGCGTTTCGCAAGGTGATAGCAGGCCGCGCTGCCCATCCCGCCTACGCCGACGACGATGGAGTTGAAGTGTTTGGAGTTTCTGGATGGGGGGTGGTTCATATTGGGGACGAAGAAAGTGCTTAAGGTGCTTAAGGTGTAATTGGCAGAGAGGATTTCAGCCTCGCGATAGTGTACGAGGTCCTGTGTGCGCGCGCATAGTTTGACTCGAATTGTGATTTATCAATCAGGCGCGCATCGAGCGCGGTGTATAGCAGGCTTTGGACTTCGATGGACGAGCGGCGCGCGATGGTTAGGAATCGTCCAAACTCTTTCATCGAATCACAGCCAAATCCTTCAGCAATGTTCGACATGGCTGATACTGCCGCGCGCTGCAACTGACTCGATAGACCGCTATCGTTCTTAAAGGAGGCAGTTGTCGTCATTTCGTAAATTGACTGCGTCAGCTTTCGTGCTTCTTGCCACGCGATGAGCTCTTCAAATCTAACTGCCTTGGACATCACTCGATTGTCGGACGCGTGTGTTGTTTTGTGCCTGACAGTTTCTGACGGTTGTGTCAGGAAGAAAGTGCTTAATTGCATGCCTTAAGCACCTAAGGCACCTTAAGCACCTTCCTCTATCGGCCCCGCATGCGCTGGCCCTGGGGATCAAAAAACGGCAGCGGCACAACTTTCGCCGGGCGCGGTTCGCCTTCGATATCGATCATGAGTTGGGCGCCGGGGTAGGCGTGGCTGACCTGGACATACGCGAGCGCAAGCATCTTGCCGACGCTGTGACCCTTGGTGCTGGAGCTGACCGTGCCGACGGTGCTGCCGGATGCCTTTGGTGCAATGGCTTCGCCCGCGCGGGCACCGCTGCGGCGGGTGCGCCGGTCTGTCGAGATGCTGGTGACGGTCGACACGGCCGCGCCTGGGCGCGCCGCGATGTCGCTCTCGACGTGCAACCCGACCCAGCGCTCGCTGATGCCGCCTTCCTGCCAGCGCAATAGCGCCTCGCGGCCGACAAAGTCTTGCTTGTCAAACCGGATCCAGCGATCCAGCCCGAGATGAAATGGCGTGCGTGATTCGTCGCCTGGAATATCCGGCCCGGCCAGCGGCAAGGCCTTTTCGATGCGCAAACTCTGCATGGCCGCGGTGCCATACGGGCGCAGCCCAAAATCGCGACCGGTCTTGAGCAGAAATTCCCAAATAGAAAGCGCTTCTTCGCTCGGCACATAGAGTTCGTAGCCGAGTTCGCCGGTGTAGCCGCTGCGCGAAATCAAGAGCGGGGTGCCGTCAATCGTCGTGCTGCTGAATGTAAAAAAGCGCTGCCGGTCGAGATCGGCGCCCTGCGCGATCGATTTCAGAAAATCACGCGAACGCGGCCCTTGCACGCTGAGCAGCGCAATGGCGCCGGTCAGATCTGTGCAGTATGCGCTGGTGCCTTGTGCGTGCTCACTGATCCAGCGCGCCGACTTTTTTCGCGGCGCCGAGCTGGTCACGATCATCCAGTGCTCATCGTGAAACTTATACGCGGTGACATCGTCGACGATGCCGCCTTGTTCATTGACCATCGTCGAGTAGCGCACCTGGCCGGGCAGCATGTCACGCACTTCGTTGACCAGCAGCCGGTTATTAACCGCTCGGCGCCAGGGCCTTTGATATCGACCTCGCCCATCGTCGACAAATCCTGCAGGCCGACGTTGTTGCGGGCATTTAAGTGTTCGTCCACCGGGCTGCCGTAGGTCAGCGGAAACCAGTAGTCCCCGCCACCTTTGACCAGTTCGGCGTGTTTTTGGTGGTAATCGTAGAGCGGCGTGCGTCGATCGGTCATCGTGGCGCGAATAATACCGTTTTTTGCCCGTCAGGCTTTCCACCCAGCGAAACGCAAGATAACGGATCTATTTTGCTGCGTAGGGCAGGAACAGACGCAACCCAAGTGTGCTTTGGTCGACCGTCGGCATCGGGGTGGCGGCTGCGCCACCCGGGCCAGGCGGTGTCGCCGTTGGGTTCGGGGGTGCCACTGTCGAACCGGGCGGCTGTAACGTTGCCGTCGCGGCGATGGGCGTTGGTGTTGCAGCGATCGGCGCCGTTGCCTCGCGGATCAGAAATAAATTGTCAGCTGCGTTCCAATGCGTGGCCAGATAGCTGGCGGCGGGCGGGTTGGTGTGAAAGTAATCATCGTGATTGCAGTCAAAACGCTGTTCGTGCGTCTGCGGGCACACCTGACGCATCGCAGGCAGATTGTCCGCGGCATCGGAATAGCACATGATGTCGGATTCGTCTGTGCAGTGGCCGCCGGTGCTGCCGTTCAGATTGCGGGTGGTGTTGGGCGCTGAGTTCTGCACCGCACCCAGCGTGTGCATCAGCTCGTGCGCCGCGAGCCGCGCGCTCCAGCAGCCGCTGTCGACCCGCGCATACATCGGGCCGAAGTTGTGCTGATTGTCAGCACCGGCTGAATCGTCATAGCCGACCTGCGCGATGCCGCAGTAATATTTAACGTCGGCGAACATTAAATACTTACGCTCGCCCTGCGCGAAGCCGTTTTGTCGTAGCGCTTCGATCATCCTGCCAAAGCCGTTGACAGCATCGGCGTTAATCGCCACGTTAGCGACGTTGATCGTGCAATCTGGATTGGTGACAAATCGCACGCGCGCTGTGCCGCCGGTCTCCTGCGCGCTGGCTTCAAATATCTGGTCCATCTCAGCTGCCCACTGTTGGATCGATGCTGAATACGCAGCGTAACGATCGGGCGCGTCGATGGCGCGCACATACAGCACCTGCACGCGCCGGCCGCTGATGCCGTCGCCTTCACAGGCCGCTGCGTTTGCGCCACGCGCAGCATCGCGGAATACGGCCGAGCGGGGTGGCACGTCGTGCTTTACATCGAACCCGGGCGGCGCCGGATCTGGCCCATGCGTGCACGAGCCATCAGGAAGCACAAAATGATCCCCACACTGCATGGTCGACTGGCGACGCCCCAGATCGCTGTAGATCAACCCATCTTGCGGACGGTCATCCGGCTGTGCAATTCCCGCCCGTGTGGTGACAGGTTGAACGATCCAGATCGACAGGCAAATCGTGATCACGCCGAGCGCAAGCGGCACAGTGGGCCGCGCCAGAGGGCTTTTATGCATCCGGCCAGACTAGAGCAAGAGGGCAGGCTGCCCTTGACGCGCGTCCTACTGCCGTCTGTGCGCGCTGCGACTGCTGCCCGGTGCTGAGCGCCGGAGGGTAAGCGTTGCGGGGTCTTAAGACCCGCCAGGTCTTAAAACCCAACGGGTTTCCAAACCTGCCAGGTCTAGAGACCCGCCGGGTCTTAAGACCCCGCGCCACCGTCGATTTGTCGGCGATTTCCACAAAAAGCGAGTCTATCGCCCGGTCGGTATGTCATTTAGTGCCATCGGAAACAGCAGCCGCAGGCCGGGTGCGGAGATATCGATGCCATCCGTGCCGTCGTCGATGTCAAGCGGTTCGCGCGTGCCGTCGGCGAGCTGTTCGGCGTTCTGGATCAGAAAGACGTTGCGGGCGGCGTTGAAGTGCGTGTCGAGATAGCTGCCGGGCTCCGGGCTGGTGTGAAAATAATCATCGTTGTTGCAATCGAAGCGCAGCTCCTGATCAGCCGAACACACCAATTGCATGCGGGGTTGCGTGTCGCTGACATCGGAGTAGCACATCAGATCGGACTCGTCGGTGCAATGTCCGCCGATGCTGCCGTCGATACCAAACGTCGAATGCGGCGCGCTGTCCTGCACACCACCAAGCATATGCATCAGCTCGTGCGCCACGATGCGCGGGTTCCAACATGGTGCGTCAATGCGCGCGAACATCGGGCCGAGGTTATTCAGATTGAGCAAGCCCGGACGGTCGTCGATTTTGGTTTGCCCGATGCCGCAATACACGCGGTCGTCGACATACAACACGTATTTGCGGTCGATACGGTCGAACCCGAGTTTGCGCAGCGCGCTGGTTGTGCCTCGAAATGTGGCAGTTGCGCCGTCAGCAACAACGATGGGTTGCACATCGATTTCGCATTGGCCGTTGCGCACAAACCGGACGCGCACACTGCCGGCGGTTTTTTGCGCGCTCAGGTTAAACAGATCGTCAGTGCGTTCGGTCCACTTGCGGATCGATGAAACATACGCTTCGAAGCGATTAGGCGTGCTCTCGCCGCGCACATACAGCACTTGCACGCGTTTGCCTGTCACGCCGTCATCGGCACAGGCTTCCGGCGTAGCGTTTGTGCGCGCGCGCTCAGACGGCGTCTCAACAATTGGTAGCACGCGCCGGTTCATGCTCAACCCGGGCAACAGCGGGTCCGGGCCATGGGTGCATGTGCCGTCGGGCATTTCATACGCCGCACCGCAGGGGCTAGACGCTGCGCGCGCGCGCAGTCCATCATAGATAAGACCATGCTCTGGCCGATTTGGTGGAAGATCGCTCCCGGCTTTTGTATCGGCAGCACGAAACGTGGCGACAGCCGCGCACAGCATCGCAATAACGATGTTGCAGAGTGATCCAAACAGTGTGGGGCGCTTGAGCATAGCCCGTTCACACTACTGACAGTGGCCCCTGCCGATGCGGGCAAACGCCCGAAACGACTGCGTAGATTTTTGTCGCAATCAATGCGTAGCGCGTGACAGCACTTGCGGCCGAATAGACTGGCGCAAACGCATGACCCGGCGCTACGTCTTCTGTCGCGCTACAATTCGAACGAATGTTCGATCAGCCAAACAAGCTCTATCTCGGCCAGGAATTTGATCTCACGCGTGGCGCGCCTGATGGCGAACCTGTGTTGGTGAACCTGCGCGAACTCAACACGCACGCGATTTGTCTTGGCATGACGGGCACCGGCAAAACCGGTTTGGGCATCGTCGCGCTGGAGGAAACGCTGCTGCAGGGCGTGCCGTGCATCATCCTGGATCCGAAAGGCGACATCACAAATCTCGCGCTGAATTTCCCGGATCTCGGCCCGGCCGATTTTGCCGAGTGGCTGGATGCAGACGAAGCAACGCGGCAGAACTTGACGCTCGAACAGCTGGCCGAGCGCACTGCCACAACCTGGCGCAGCGGCCTGCGCGACTGGGGGCTGCCTGAATCGCGGCTGCGCGATCTGAACGACCGCGCGTGCTTCGATATCTACACGCCGGGCAGCGACGCCGGGCTGCCCGTCAACGTCATCCAAAGCCTGAGCGCGCCGCGCGACCCAAATATTACCTGGGCGAAACACGCCGAGGCGCTGCGCGACCGCATCGCGCAGATCGTCAGCGCGCTGTTGCAGCTGGCTGGCATCGACGCCGACCCGGTCAAGAGCCGCGAACATATTCTGCTTTCGACGATTTTTGAAAGCTCGTGGCGCGGCAGTCAGACGCTCGATCTGGAAGGGCTGATCCTGATGATCCAACAGCCGCCGGTGCAGCGCGTCGGCGCGTTTGATATGGATGTCTTCTTCCCGCGCGATGCGCGCTTCGAGCTGGCGATGGCGCTCAATAACCTGGCATCGTCGCCATCGTTTGCGTCGTGGCAAAACGGCGAACCGCTTGAGATCGCAAACTTGCTCAAGCCTGACCGCCGCAGCCCTGGTGTCAACCCGGTCGGCCGCACGCGCGCGTCGATTTTTTATCTGGCGCACTTGGACGACGCCGAGCGCCAGTTCTTTGTGACATTGCTGCTCTCGCAGCTCGTCATGTGGATGCGCGGCCAGTCCGGCACATCGCAGCTGCGCTGTCTGGTCTATTTCGACGAGACCTTTGGCTATTGCCCGCCGTTCCCGCGCAACCCGCCAACCAAGGGCCCGATGATGTCGATCATCAAACAGGGCCGCGCGGCCGGGCTCGGCATGTTTCTTGCCACCCAGAACCCGGCCGATCTGGATTACAAAGGGCTCTCAAATATCGGCACCTGGTTTATCGGACGGTTGCGCACCGGCCGCGACCGTGAGCGCGCGCTCGAGGGCCTGGAAGGGGCCGGCGCCGGCTTTGACCGCGCACAGTTCGAAGGCGCGCTGAGCACGCTGCCGCCGCGTGTGTTTCTGGTGCAAAGCGCCAGCGGCGAGCCGCGCTTCATGATGACACGCTGGGCCATGAGCTTTTTGCGCGGGCCGCTTACGCGTGACCAGGTCTCGCGGCTTGTGCCAGAAGCTGACCGCGTTTTCCTGTCGGCGCAACCGCCCGCCGCCAAATCGCCTACCGGCGAACAGTCGACGGCTTTGCGCGCGGAGCAACCCGCTGCCATGCGTCCGAGTCTGCCGCCCGATGTGCGCCAGGTCTTTGTGGCGAGCTCGGCCGCGTCCGCAAACGGTCAGCCGCGCCTGTATCGGCCACACGTGCTGGCTAGCGCAACCGTGCGCCTGGTCGATCGCACAAGTGGTGCGCTGCAAAACGATCGCTATACATTTCTTGTGCCCCTCGTGCCGCAAGCGCATGCGCTGGCTTTTGAAGCGAGTAACCAGGTTGCCTTCGACCTGAGCACATTGCGTGACGCGCCGGATCTGAACATCGCGTTTGGACAGCTGCCCGGCGGAATTTCTGCGCGCTGGATGAAACAAACCGAGCGCATGCTGGTTGAGCATTTATATCGCGTGGCGGTCAAAACGCTGTTTACAAACCGCGCACTGCGAATGCACAGCAAGCTGGGCGAATCGCAGATCGACTTTCGCATGCGCTGTGAAGACGCCGCGCGCGAGAAGCGCAACGAGGAAGCCACGCGTGTGCGTGCGACGTTCGAACGACGCATCAAGGCGCTGCAGGACAAACTCGCCCGCGAGCACCGCGAGCTGGCGCAGGATGAGACCGTGCTTGGCGCGCGCAAACGCGAAGAGATGCTGGCCGGCGTCGAAGCGGTGTTCAACTTTGTCATCGGCAAACGCAGCCCCTATGCCGTAGCGTTTGGCGCGCAACGCCGCCGGCAGACACAGGTCGCGCAGGAAGATTTGCGTGAAACCGAGCGCGCCATCGCCAGGTTCGAAGTCGATCTCAAGGCGTTGGCCGACGAATACCGCGCCGCGTTAAACGACGTCAGCGACAAGTGGATGCGCGTGCTCACGGACATCACCGAGATCCCGCTTGCGCCGCGCAAGACTGATATTTTTACCGAGCTGCTTGCGCTGGCGTGGGTGGGGTAGACGTTCGGCCTGCGCGCACCTATAACTCTTGCTGCGTCAACGCCAGCAGGTGCTGCACCACCTTCCAAGCCAGCGCGCGCGCCTCGTCATCCGGCGGCACCAGATCCGGCACCATCACCACACGCATCTCCGCCGCAACTGCGGCGCGCATGCCGTTGAGCGAGTCTTCAAATGCCAGGCAGTGCTCCGGTGCGACGTCGAGCTTATGCGCCGCCAGCAAATACACGTCCGGCGCCGGTTTGCCGCGCGCAACCTGATCGCCGCACGCCACCGTGTCAAAAAATGGCAGCAGACCGTTTTTTTGCAGGCGGTCGAGCGCGGCGGCGCGGCCGGTCGAAGTGGCCAGGCCGATCGGCACACCCTCCGCTTTGAGCTGCGCCAGCAGTTCGCGCGCACCTGGCTTGATCGGGATCTCGCGTTCGCGCCGAAATTGTTCAAACCGTTCAACTTTGAGCTGCTGCATTGCGAGCACTGGCGCGTGCGGCCCCCAGTGCGCCTGCAGAATCTCGGCGGTGCCGGCAGCCGAGGTGCCGATGCATCTGAGATAGACCTCCGGCGCCAGTGTGTAGCCATGTTCGCGTGCAACACCGACCCAGATGTCGCGCACAACGCGCTCGCTATCAATCAGCAGGCCGTCCATGTCGAACACAACCGCGGCGAACTGCCCGTAGTCGATCGGCTCGCTCACATCGTTCATAGCGCCAGCTCGATATTGAGCGCTTCAAACACGTTCTGAATCGGGTTGATCAGGGTCGAAGTCTGCGAACCGGCGAACAGCAGGCCGATCACGTTATTGCTCATATCGAGCACGACCGATCCGGAGTCGCCACCAGCGCTGACGGCCGTGGCCATAATCTGCCCGCTGAATGTGGCGCTGCGCGTCTCGTATTCGATGCGCGAAGTCACGTCGATCTGCTCGATGTCGCCAAGTGTGTGTCCGGTCGTGCGGCCACTCTTTTGCACGCGCATGCCCAGCGCACCGACACCGATGCCGCGCGGTCGGCCGACATTCAGAATATCGGTCGTCAGGATCGATGGATCGACCGGCCGCGCAATTGCGCAATCGACCAGGTTCTGGCCGGCGCGGTTGATGGGGTCGAGCGCGTTGGTCTTGCCCGCCAGAAACGACAAATTCTTGCCGCAGCCGGATGCGTTCGGATCGGTGCGCGTGGCGCCGACCGGGTCCCGATCGCCGTCGTAAACGATCGGGATGTATTCGACCAGCTTGGCGATCACATCGCGCTGCGATGAGCCGCCATCGTGCGGGCCGGGTTGCACGATCGAATCGCCAAGCTTGCCAGCGTTGCCATTTGCGATCACATGGTTGTTGCTCAGCAACAGCCGTTCGCCATTGCGCAAAACGACGCAGCCAAATGTGCCAGCCGTGATGCCGGTGTGACCGATCGAAATGCCCGGCTGGACCGGGCGCATGCGCTCGACCTGCGGCTGTCCAAGCGCCCGGAACTTTCCGCTGGCGACCACATCGACGCGAAAGTCGCCGAGATAGGCGGGCGCGCGATCGCTTTCGCGCAGCTCATTCAGCGGCCGTTTGCGGTCGACCGAGCAGACCAGACACAGCTCGCGCAGACCCTGGCGATCACGATTGCGAAAGCCCACGCCAATGGCGACAATGTTCGGCAGCTTGAACAATTGCGCGACATGGGCGGCCTTGGCGGTGCGCGCCGCTGCGATGCGGGCGGCGGCTGCGGGCAACGATAGATTGGCGAAGGAGTTGTTTTGTTGTGGCGGCATGGTTCGCAGGCGTATTCTACGGTGAGAAATGCGCTGACTGTTCTACAATCCCCGCATGCCAACTTCGAAACAAACCGCCCGGGCGGCATGAAAGACAGCGCGGCCAACCTGCTTTTTAAATACGACGGCAACTCATGCTCAACACAAACGGCGTGCTCGCGATTCTTGATCATCACATTGGCCTCAACTGGGACGATGGTCCGACACTGCTGCGCGTTGCCGCGCAGGTGCGCTATCGTTTTGGCGCGTTTGCCGGCGTGCACACGCTGCGTGTCACTGCATCGTCGCGCTGTGGCGATGACCCGCAATGCTTCAATGCACGCAACAATGACATCAGCGCTGTCTGGACGCTGACCGAGGTGCCGCCGGGCTACGCCGCGCAGCTCGCGATTACGAACTGCGGAGATGACGACGTTGTCCTCGAAGGCTGCGATGTCGTGCGCATCGACGCGGCCTACGGCGGCATCTTTAACCTCGGCGCGCACCCGGCGCTGTGGCGCGTGGCGCACAACGCCCCGGGCCAGCTCAAATGGGAACAGCTGATGGGCGATGCGGCGCAAATCACGCGCGACGATCTGTTGCTGCTGCAACCGAGCGCCTCGAATCGTGGCGCGTTGCCGGCGTTGCGGTTTAGCACGCTGGCGGGTGAAGCGCGCCGGCTCACGCGCTTTGAGCTGCAGGCTTCGCCGGACAAATTTGAACGCTTTTGCGCCAGTGTGCCGCTCGACGGCATGCTGCTTGCGCCAGGCGTCACCATCGTGACACCGGAGGTCTGGATCGTGGCCGGCGACGATGTACGCGAGTTGCGCGCGCTGTAAACTCACCGCGCATGGCAATTTCCGATCTCGACCTCCCGGCGCTTCGGCGTAAAGCCAAATTGATCCACGAAAAGCTGCTAAAAGAATACGGCACGCCGAAGTGGACAAAACTTGATGGGGTGAGCGAACTCGTCTCAACGATCCTGTCGCAGAACACAAACGACGGCAACCGCGACTTGGCCTACGGCCGGCTGCGTGCGCGCTTCGCCACCTGGGAAGATGTGCGCGACGCGAATGCTGCCGCGGTGGTCGAGGCCATCAAGCCAGCCGGGCTTGCCAACCAGAAGGGGCCGCGCATTCAGGCCGCGCTCAAACGGATTACGGCTGAGCGTGGCGAGCTCAACATCGATTTTCTGGCCAAACTGCCGGTTGAGGACGCGCGTGCCTGGCTGCTCAGCATCAACGGCATCGGCCCGAAGACGGCGGCCATCGTGCTGTTGTTTTGCTACGACATGCCGGCCTTTCCTGTCGATACGCATGTACACCGCGTCACCGGCCGACTTGAACTTCGTCCCGAAAAGCTCAGCGCCGACGACACGCACACACTCATGGAACGGATCAGCCCGCCCGGCGCCGAAGGTCCCTATCACCTCAACATCATCATGCATGGCCGCCGCGTCTGCCACGCCCGCAATCCGGAGTGCGAGAAGTGCGTGTTGCAGGCGCAGTGCGCGTATTTTGCGCACGGCCGGCCGGCAAAATCGTAGGGACGCGCAGCGGCGCGTCCATCGCATTGCGCAGAACCCATTCGCCGCGCGCACGGGCGCCAATTTATCGGGCACGGCAAACCCGTAGGGACGCGCAGCGGCGCGTCCATCGCATTGCGCAGAACCCATTCGCCGCGCGCACGGGCGCCAATTTATCGGGCACGGCAAACCCGTAGCGACGCGCAGCGGCGCGTCCATCGCATTGCGCAAAACCCATTCGCCGTGCGCACGAGCGCCAATTTATCGGGCACGGCAAACGCGTCCGTACGGTGCATATGCGTGTATGCCAACATAACCGTGCACACGCACGGCCGCGCCAAAACGCAGCCATAATCCCCGCATGGCAAAGCGCATCACCCCGAAAGATTTTCCCGAAATACGCTGGCACGGCAATTGGATGTGGGTTGCGGATGAACCCAATGCGATGGGCAATCCGTTTGGCGACGCCCTGCCGAACCCCAAGCCCGAGGCACATGGCCTCTTCCGCAAGCGCTTCAAGCTCAAACGCGCGCCGGGCAACGCCCCCGCGCGCATCAGCGCAGATTCGCGCTATGTGTTGTTTGTCAACGGCGTCGAAGTCAGCCGCGGCCCGGTGCGCAGCCAGCCGCGCCGATTGCACTACGATTTGTTTGACCTCGCGCCGTATTTGCGCGCGGGCGAAAACGTGGTCGCGATCTATGTCAAGTATTACGGCACACCGCGTTCACACTACATGCCGGCCGCTTCGAACGGTACGCTCGGCCGCAGCGGCGTCGTCGTATTCGAGGCCAATGTCGGCAGCGAGTGGCTGGTAAGCGATGGCTCATGGCGCGCGCTGCGCAGCACGGCCTGGTCCGAAGATTGTTACGACGGCGCGGGCAGCTTTATCGCGGCGGGCGTGCCCGCCGAGTCGTTTGATGCGCGTCAGCTGGCGTCGGATTGGATCACCGCGCGTTTTGACGACGCCGCCTGGCCAGCTGCCCGCGTGATCCTGCCGATGCATCCGGGTGCCAGCGGCAGATCACAGCCGCCGTCTGATCCGTATGGCGCAATGCTGCCCAGCCCAATCGCAGCGCGCGGCGGCGCCACGTTGCGGCCGGTGCGCGCCGTCATCGATCGCATCGACAGCGCGCTGGACAAGAAACACAACGGCCCGGCTGCGCGCGCGGAATCCGCCGCGTTGCAACATCCGGTCGCCGATACCCGCGAACCTGCTGTATTTCCTGCCGGGCTCCAGGTTCCGGAAAATGGATTTGCCCGCATCGTGCTCGACATGGGCCGCATCGTCAGCGGGCTGGTGCAATTCAAAGTGAGCGCCCCGGCTGGCACAGTCTTTGATTTCGGCTATTTCGAAACACCGGTCCTCGCGCCGTCGATGTTCGGCGCGCATGGCGGCAACCGATATATTGCGCGTGGTCAGGCCGATGCGCACGAGGCGTTCGATCCCAAGGGCTTTCGCTACGTGCATGTTTTGGTGCATGGCGCGGTTGGACCGGTCACTCTGGAGGACCTCGCTGTGCGCGAGCATGTTTACCCTTGGTCCGGCGGCGCGCAGTTCAGCTGCAACGACGAGTTGCTCAACGACATTTATCAGGCCGGGATTCGTACCGTGCAGCTCAACTCATGGGATGCCTTTATCGACTGTCCGACCCGCGAGCAGCGCGCCTGGGTTGGCGATGCCGTAGTGCATCAGATGGTGCATCTGGCCACAAACACCGATTGGCGCCTGGCCTGGCATTACCTCACGCTGGCAGACTCGCCGCGCTCTGACGGCATCATGCCCATGAGCGTGGCCGGCGACATTGAATCGGGCGGCGGCACCGGCATTCCGGATTGGTCGTTGCATTGGATACACGGTGTTTACAATCTGTATCGCTACGGGGGAGATCGCGCGCAGGTCAAGGCGTTTATGCCGTCGATCGAGCGCGTGCTGCGCTGGTTTCTGCCCTATCGCGGCGCCAACGGGCTGCTGCGTGATGTGGTCGAGTGGAACCTGATCGACTGGTCGAGCCTGTTCTCAGGCGACTGCAGCGCGCTGGTCAACGCTGGCTGGGCCCGCGGTCTGCGTGAATTCGCCGAGATGGCGGGCTGGCTGGGTGAGCGCGCCAGCGTGGCCTGGGCAACCGAACTCTACGCGGGTGTCAAAGCCAGCTTCGATCTGTTTTGGGATGCTGGGCGCGGCGTGTATGTCGACTACGCGATCGACGGCGTGCCGCAGCGGCCGGTCAATCAGATTGCGAGCGCGCTGGCGATCGTTTCCGGCCTGGCGCCGAAGCCACGCTGGCGCAGCATCATCAACACGATTACCAACCCGGACCGGTTGGTGGCGCGCAGCTGGGTGCAACCGCCGTCCGGCAGCGTCACGCCGGAACAAGCTGCAGCGAATTCGCGCAGATTTATGTTTGGCGGCTGCGAGGCCGACTGGGATGTCGAACGCCAGATCGTGATTGCCGAGCCGTTTATGAGCTATGTCGTGCACGACGCGGTCGCGCTGGCCGGCCTGTCCGATCGGCTGCCTGAGCTTTGCCGCCGTTGGGGGCAGTTCCTGACCGATGGCTACGATACGCTCGGTGAAAACTGGCGCGCTGGCACGCATGTGCACGGCTGGAGCGGTACACCGACAAAAGACCTGATCTTCTACACGCTTGGCGTCACGCCCGCTGAACCCGGTTACGCCGTCGCGCGCATTGCGCCGCGTCTTGGCGACCTCACCCGCATCAAGGGCGCTGTGCCCACGCCGCACGGCCTGATCAAAGTCGCCGTTACTGAAAAGGGGATCAGCATCGACTCGCCGATCCCCTGCGTGCTTGATCTGCCCGGCCGCAAGCCGCGCAAGCTGCGGGCAGGCAAGCACAAGATTGCACTTTCTGGTTAACCCAGCGCCATCAACTCCGTATTCACCTCATCCAGCATCACCGGCGGCATGACGTGCGGCATGGTGGCGCTGAATTGTGCGAGCGGAGCACCAGCGATATATCCGAAGATCGGCGATTTGAACAGCTCATCGCCGATGCGGCTGACGATAATCTTGCGCGCGCGTTCGTTTCGCAGCAGATCGCCGAGCGCGCAGTATTTGTCCAGCCGTCCGGCCACGTGCAGCGCGTTGCGGTTCGCGCTGACGCTGTTCAGCGCGGTGCTGATAAATACATACTTGCCTGACGCCACCTCAAACACCGCGTGGTCGCCATCGGGCGCAGCGCGGAGCGGCTGGCCGCCGACGACGGTCACATTGCTAAGCGACTGCGCCGGGATGCGCACCGTCGCGCGCGTGTTTGGCGGCACCGTCACCGTAACGCGAAAGTCGGCATCGCTCAGCGCCCAATCGACCGCCAGCAACCCGTAAGGCGTATCGAGCGAGGCCGCGGCGCTCGTCAGCCCGCCACCTGGCTGCGGCTGAATCAGCGCGTGTTTGTAACCGGGCTCGGATGGGTCGATGTCGATGCCGGCCACCACGCGATACAGCCACTCGCCGATCGCGCCGTAAGCATAGTGGTTGAACGAATTCATCGAGGCATCTTGAAAGCTGCCATCGGGTTTGATGCCGTCCCAACGTTCCCAGATCGTGGTTGCGCCACGGTTGACCGAATAGAGCCACGAGGGGAAGCTCTCCTGATTGAGCAGCTCGTATGCGACGTCCAGGTGGCCAAAGCGGCTGAGCACATGGCTGAGATACGGCGTGCCGACGAACCCGGTCGTCAGGTGATAGTTGACGCCGCGCACGACCTCGGCCAGGCGCGCCGCCGCACTCGCGCGCTGCGCCTCAGGCAACAGGTCGAAGTGCAGCGCCAGCACATACGCGGTCTGCGAGTTGGGGCCGACGCGTCCGCTCGGCGCCACAAACTCCTTGCAGAAGGCCGCGCCGACTTCATCAGCGAGTGCTGCGTACTGTTCGGCGTCGTCGTGCTTGCCCAACACGCTGGCGGCTTGGCTGGTCAGGCGCGCGCTGTAGGCCACAAACGCAGTCGCCACCAGCTCGATATTCGTGACCGGGGAGGGCGCCAACGCGGCTGGGCCGCGGTAGTCCAGCCAATCGCCAAATTGAAAGCCTTTGCGCCAAATCTTGTCCTCATCCACGCGTGTGCGCAAAAATTCCACCCAGCCGCGCATGTTGGCATATTGCTGGGTCAGAATCTTTTTGTCGCCATAAGACAGATACAGCGTCCATGGACAGATCGTTGCGGCATCGCTCCAGGCCGCCGCGCCGGCGCCTGGCATCAGCCCGGGTTTGCGCACACTCAGATCGGGCACCACAAACGGCACTGCGCCGTTCGCCCGCGTATCGGCGCTCAGATCGCGCAGCCACTTTGTAAAAAACGCGGCAGTGTCCATGTTGAAACAGGCGGTGCGGATAAACACCTGTGCGTCGCCGGTCCAGCCCAGCCGTTCGTCGCGTTGCGGGCAATCGGTCGGCACATCGACAAAGTTGCCTTTCTGGCCCCACAGGATGTTGTGTTGCAGCTGATTGACAAGCGGGTTCGAACATTCGAACGAGCCGATCTGCTTCATCTCCGAGTGCAGCACAATGCCAGTGACATCGTCGAGCGTGATCTGGCCGGGATAACCCTGCACCGCGATAAATTGAAAGCCGAAGAACGTAAAGTGCGGTTCAAATACTTCAACGCCATCGCCTTTGAGCGTGTAGGTCGCCGTTGTTTTTGCCTTGCGCATGTTCTCGGTGTAGAAGTTGCCCTGTTGATCGAGCACTTCGGCGTGCCGAATCGTCACGGTGGCGCCGGCCGGTCCGCGCGCGCGCAGGCGCACCCAGCCGACCATGTTCTGGCCGAAGTCCAGCACCGTTTCGCCTGCTGGCGTTGTAAAAACGCGGGTGGGGCGAATTTCTTCGATCGCGCGCACATAGGGCGCGTATTGCGCGGTGAGCGCCTCTTTCGGCCATTCGACAAAGCGCACGCCGGACCAGGCTGCGGCGTCAAAGCCCGGGCGATCCCAGCCGGTTTGCTCGGCGCGGGCATCGAACGTTTCACCCATGTAAATATCGGACATGCGAATCGCACCGGTCGATGCACGCCACTGGCCGTCGCTAAGGATGACGTCGCTGCTGCCGTCGGCATAATCGAGATGCAGTTCGCATATCAGCGCCAGCCGGTCGCCGTAGCCGTTGCGCCCGCCTTCAAAGCCCATGTAGCCGCGAAACCAACCGTCGCCCAACATCGCGCCGATGGCGTTGTCGCCGGCGCGCAGCAACCCGGTCACGTCGTAGGTCTGATACTGCAAATGCGTTTCGTAGCTGGTCCAGCCTGGTGTCAGCAATGCATCGCCAACGCGCGCACCGTTCAAGCGCAGTTCATAAATGCCCAGGCTGGTGGCGTAGATGCGGGCGCGCACGATCCCGGACTTCGCTTGAAAGTCTCGGCGCAGGATTGGCGCCGGATGTTGCAGGGCAGGGTCTTCATCCCAATCGGGCGAAATCCAGCTGGCCTGCCACGCCGATGCGGCGAGCATCCCCATCTCGAACCAGGCGACCTCGCTCCAGCCGCCGGCCGCGGCAGCGTCATCCCACACTTGCACACGCCAGTAGCAACGCTGGCGCGGGCGCAGAGCCGGTCCGCCATAGTCGACAAAGATCGATTGATCCGAACGGACCACGCCGGAGTCCCAGAGGATTGCGCTGAAATCCGGCGCACTCGCCACTTGCAGCTGATAGGCCGATTGTTTGAGCGCATCGCGATGCGCGGCGAGCTTCCAGCTAAAGCGCGGCTGCGCCACGTCAAGTCCGAGCGGATTCGAGTTGTGTTCGCAAGTTAGATCGTATGTCGTTGCCATAGGCGTCACCTCAGGGTTACTTTACAACTGTGCGCGGTGATGATACCGGTGTGCACGTGTGCATGCACCACGGGCAAGCACGGCCAGGCAATTCTCAATCTAGAAAAGGCGCCACAGATTGCACCGATGACACAGATTTTCTGTGTCATCGGTGCAATCTGTGGCGCCTTGATGGGGCACTGCGCGGCCATTTGGCAATACGAGAGCGGGTAGCGCTCAGACAGAGCATCGCTGTCACGGTCGCTTCGTATTTTCTTCGCCCGGCGCGATTTGTTATAATATGCACCTTGGAGAGATGCCGGAGTGGTTGAACGGGGCGGTCTCGAAAACCGTTGTGGTTCGTATGGATCACCGTGAGTTCGAATCTCACTCTCTCCGCTGGCAGGTCGGAGGTTGGTTGGCAGCGTCGGCGTTGTTCGATGTGCCATTCAACTTTCGACTTTTTTTTATGACTGCACGCTGCGTAGACTGTCTAAACGAAGCCATCGAACGCTGTGAAATGACCGGCGTGCCGCTGTGCGCCGAGCATCTCTGGTATGCAGGCGATGGCCGGCGCGTCAGCGAGCGCGTGGCCCGGCAGTTGCAATCGCGCGAGGAGATAGTATTTCCGCCGCAGCACTATTTGCAGCGTGTTGGCGATGTGATCGCGCTGCCGCGCTTGCCCTCATCGCCGCAGCCCAACATTTCCACGCAACGCAATGCCAATGATCTCGTGGCGTTGTTCGCGCTGATTTCGGGCGCGATCACGATTGCCACCTGTTTTGGGGTAGGAATTGCGCTGTGTTTGCCACCATTGCCGTTGTTGCCGCTGGTATTGGGTGGCATCGGGTTGGCCGGTTCAAAGAATGCCACAAGGCCGGATCAAGCGCGGGTCTTCTCCTGGGTCGGCATCGTCGCCGGCGCAGGCTTTCTGTTGATCGCGCTGCTGCTGGCCGGGCTGGTGCTGCTTGGCTCGGTGCCGTCATTTAGCCCAACGATTTACTCACCCGGGCTGGCCCCTACAGCGTTGCCTCCGACAACAGCACCGTGAGGAAGAAGGTGCATAAAGTGCTTAAGGTTCATGAATGCCAACAGTGCGCGCAGTTCAAAGCACCTTAATCACTTTATGCACCTCAGGCACTTTAAGCACTTTCTGGCCCTGAACTGTCATTCTGTTGTGGCACGCCATGCGGACATGGGATAATGTGATCCGCAAACGACTCAACATGCATGCACTGATAACAGGTATGGCCGGGTTCGCCGGTCAATATCTTGCTGAACACCTCTTACGCGAAACCGACTGGACGCTCGTCGGCATTACGCGTGGAAAAATACCCTCGCTGGATTCTCTTCGATCGCCGCGCGTCATTTGGCGCCAGATCGATTTGCTGGATGGCGCCGGCATTCAGCAGCTTGTGCGTGAATTTCAACCGCAACAGATTGCCCATCTCGCGTCGCAATCGCACGTGCCGACCTCGTGGGAACGGCCCTGGGAGACCTACGAATCTAACTTGCGCGGTCAGCTGCACTTGTTTAGCGCGGTGATCGACGCCGGCATCTCGCCGCGCATGTTGATCGTCTCGAGCAACGAAGTTTACGGCGCGGTTCCCGAAGCCGAGCTTCCAATCAAAGAAGATCGGAGGCTGCAACCCAACAACCCATACGCCGTGAGCAAGGTTGCGCAAGACCTCATGGCTGTGCAGTACGTGCTGAGCCATCATCTGGATGTGGTGGTGGCGCGTCCGTTTAACCACGTGGGCCCGCGTCAGGAAACGCGTTTTGTGATTCCGCGTCTGGCCGAGCAGGTCGCCGAGATCGAAGCGGGCATTCGGCCGCCAGAAATGCAGCTCGGCAATATGGCCGCGCAGCGCGATTTCACGGATGTGCGCGACGTTGTGCGCGCCTACCGGCTGCTGCTCCAATCTGGGGTAGCCGGCCAAGTCTACAACGTATGCAACGGCGTTCCGCGCTCGATTCAATTCGCGCTCGATACATTGCAAGCCATTGCAAATGTCAAAATCGATCAGATCAGCGACCCGAGCAAGTTTCGAAAAATCGACACACCGATCAGTTATGGCGACGCCTCACGGTTGCGCGCCGCGACGGGCTGGGTGCCGGAGTTTAGTTTTGAACAAACTGTGCGCGATGTCCTGGACGAAGCGCGCAGAAAAGTAAAAGAGCGCTCACAGCAAGCTTAGTTGTCTGCCAAAGTTCACAGTTGCGGCGACGTATGCGACTGGATTGACGGATCACTAACACTCATGTAATCAACGGAGACTTATCTTGAAAAGAAAAACAGCAATTGTGACAGGTGTGACCGGCCAGGATGGCTCGTATTTGGCCGAGTTTCTTTTGCAAAAAGGCTATCGTGTTGTTGGCATGGTTCGCCGCACCAGCACGCTTCACTTCCCCCGCATTGCGCATTTTCAGGAACACATCGATATCGTCCAGGGCGACTTGCTCGATCAGTCATCGCTCGTCGATCTGATTCGCGAATACCGGCCCGACGAAATATACAACCTGGCCGCGCAATCGTTTGTGCCGACATCGTGGCAACAACCGGTGCTGACCGGCGAGTTCACCGCGCTCGGCGTCACGCGCGTGCTCGAAGCCATGCGCCAGGTCAAGCCCGATACGCGCTTCTATCAAGCCTCATCTTCGGAGATGTTTGGCAAAGTGGTCGAAGTGCCGCAGAAAGAGACCACGCCGTTTTATCCCCGCAGCCCATACGGTGTTGCAAAGGTCTATGGCCACTGGATCACCGTCAACTACCGCGAAAGTTTTGATCTGTTTGCGGTCAGCGGTATTTTGTTCAACCACGAGTCGCCGCGCCGCGGCCTCGAATTCGTCACACACAAGGTGACGCACGCCGCTGCGCGCATCAAACTTGGCCTGCAGGATAAGTTGCACATTGGCAATCTCGACGCCCAACGCGACTGGGGCTTTGCCGGCGATTATGTGCAGGCGATGTGGGCGATGCTCCAGCAGGACACGCCGGAAGATTATGTGATCGCGACGAATGAAACCCATCGCATCCATGAGCTGTGCAAAGTGGCATTTGAACGCGTCGGCCTGGACTGGAAAAAATACACCGTGATCGACAAGAAGTTCATGCGACCCGCCGAAGTCGATTTGCTAATCGGCGATCCCGGCAAAGCTGGCCGCATGATGGGCTGGAAGCCGCAGGTTGGCTTCCGCGATTTGATCGAACTGATGGTCGACGCCGACATGGCCGAGTTGCAGGGCAAGCCGCCGGTCGCGTATCCGGCCGATCAGCAGCGCGAGTTGGACAAGGTGCTGGCCAAGTTTCGCGCCGTGCCGATTGCCGCCAAGAAAGACAAAGCAGCTAAACTGGCCAAGAAGGCTAAAAAAGCCGCAAAGAAGTCCAAATAACGTCGTGAAATCGCTAATTTCTAAGGCAAGTGGGCGGGTCACATCGCCACCTGGCTCTGGGATTGGCCCAATTAAAACCTATGGGTGAAGCTCTTAAGTTTGGAACCGACGGCTGGCGTGGCCGTATTGCGGAAGACTACACATTCGACAACCTGCGCCGCTGCTCGGAAGGGTATGCGTTGTGGTTGCTCGGCGAGGCCAAGCGGGCCAAGGTCAAGCGCCCAAGCGTGGTCATCGGCCACGACAAGCGCTTTCAGTCGGAAGATTTTGCCGCTGCCGCAGCTGAAGTGCTCGCGGGCCACGGCGTCAAAGTCTATTTGACGGACGGCCCGACGCCGACGCCGGTGATCGCCTATGCGGTCAAGGCAAAGCAGACGCTTGGCGCAATCAACATCACCGCCAGCCACAACCCGCCGTATGACAACGGCTTCAAAGTCCGCAACTTCACTGGCGGTGCGATCGACCCGGAAGGCCTCAAGATCATCGAAGGAGGCATCCCGGACAGCGCGGCCACGGTGCAGCGCCTGGCCTACGCCGCGGCCACCCAGAAAGGCCTGATCGAAAAGTTCGACGCGTCAACCGAGTACATCGCCAACCTCAAGACGCTGATAAAACTGGCCCCGCTCAAAAAAGCCGGGCTGAATATCGTGGTCGATCCGATGTGGGGCAATGGCGCGGGCTGGTTTCCGCGATTGATTGGCGGCGGCGCCACGCAGATCCATGAGATCCACAACACGCGCAACCCGATCTTCCCAGAGATGCAGCGCCCGGAACCGATCCGGCCGAATGTCGATGTCGGCTTAAAGACCACACTGCAGCGCAAAGCCGATGTGTTGTGCATCACCGATGGCGATGCTGATCGCTGCGGGTTTGGCGACGAAAATGGCGTGTTTATCAACCAGCTGCGCGCGATGGCATTGCTCGCGCTGTATCTGCTTGAAGTTCGCGGCCAGCGTGGCCCGATCGTCAAGACGCTGAGCACCACCAGCATGCTCGAGCAACTCGGGGCGCGCTACAAAGTCCCGGTGCATGAGACCGGCGTTGGCTTCAAATACGTCGCGCCCATGATGACCCAAACCGATGCGATCATCGGCGGCGAAGAGAGCGGCGGCTATGCCTTTCGCGGCAACGTGCCCGAGCGTGACGGCATTCTCGCAAATCTATATCTGCTCGACATGATGGTGCAGACCGGCAAGACACCGTCGCAGCTGGTCGAATGGCTGTTCAGCCTGGTCGGGCCGCACTACTACGACCGCATCGACACCGTGATGAACGAGGCCGATCGCAACAAGGTCAAACAACGGCTGATCGACGCCGCACCAGCAAAAATCGCCGGCATCACGGTCAAGCGCAAAAACACGACCGATGGCTTCAAGTTTGAGCTGGCCGATGGCGGCTGGCTGTTGCTGCGCATGAGCGGCACCGAGCCACTGGTGCGCGTGTATACCGAGACCGGCAAGCAGAAGAACGTCAAGCTGCTGCTGGCCGAAGGCCTGAAGATCGCAGGGCTTTAGCCTGTGCTGTTTGACACACACTGCCATCTCGATGTCGATCGCTTTGATGCCGATCGCAGCGACGTACTAACGCGCGCGGCCGAGTCGCGCGTCACGCGCATGCTCAACCCGGCGTTTTCGATCGAAAGCAGCCAGCGCGCCGCCGCGCTGGCTGCCGCCACGCCCGAGATTTATGCGGCGGTTGGCATCCATCCAAACGATGCCGCGGCGTTTGTCGACGCGGATCTAGACGTGCTGCGCACGCTGGCGGCACAGCCAAAAGTTGTGGCGATCGGTGAGATCGGGTTGGACTATCACTGGCAAACCGTTCCGCACGATGTGCAGGCTGCGGTGTTCCACAAGCAACTCGAACTGGCGCGCGAGCTCGACCTGCCGGTCATTATTCACTGCCGCGAGGCGATGAACGACACCCTCGCGATTTTAGAGCGTGAATTCGCTGGCCGACCGTTAGTGCTGCACTCATTCGCCGGTGCTATAAGCGATCTCGACCGCGCGCTGGCATGCGGGTTTTACATTGGCATCAGCGGACCGGTGACATATCCGAGCGCGACCGCCACGCGCGACGTTGTGCGGGCCGCGCCGCTCGACCGACTTGTGATTGAAACGGATGCGCCGTATCTCACGCCACAGCGATATCGCGGAAAGCGCAACGAACCGGGTTATGTGCGCCTGGTGGCCGAGAAAATCGCCGATGTGCGCGATATGTCGCTCGTCGATGTGGCAAAAGCAACGACCGAAAATGCCAATCGGCTGTTTCGGCTGCCCGCAGCTGCACATGAGTAATTGGTGACATTTTCAGCGCGGACGCGGATAGACTAGCGGCATGGATGCGCGCACGGCGGTGGTCGTGGCGGCGCCTTTGGAAAACAGACTATGGCATCGACAAAGCAAACGGCAAACCAGACCCCAATGGCCGGCGCTGACGGCGCTGGCAAACCCTCGCTGATTGCGCGGATCCGCGCGTTGTTGGGCGAGGAATTATCCGACGTCGAGGCCAAGCTGTTGCAGCTGTCTGATCTGCAGCCAGACGCGCTGCGCCAAGCCGTCGAACTCATCGTCGGCAGCGGCGGCAAACGCATCCGGCCAATCATGGTGTTGTTGATTACGCGCATGCTCGGCACCGCCGAACGCGCCAGGCGCATCGATCTGGCCAGCGCGGTTGAGATGCTGCAAACCGCCACGCTCGTGCACGACGATCTCATTGATGGATCGCTAATCCGCCGCAACGCCGCGACACTGAACGCAGTTTGGACGCCGGCCGCGACGGTGCTGACCGGCGACTATCTGTTTGCATACGCTTCGGTGCTGGCTTCGCGCGTCGACAATGTGCGGGTCATGAACATCTTTTCGCAGACGCTGGGCACCATCGTCGGCGGCGAACTGCGCCAGATGTTTACCGATTGGGGCCTGCGCGCCACGCGTGATGATTACTTCCGCAGAATCTACGACAAGACCGCGTCGATGTATGTGCTCGCCAGCACAGCGGCCGCCGTCATTAGCGATGCGGCTGATCCGCAATACAACGCGCTGCTGGACTATGGCCGCGACTTCGGCATTGCCTTTCAGATCATCGACGATATTTTGGACTTTACCGGCGATGCGTCCGTTATCGGCAAGCCGGTCGGCAGCGATCTGCGCCGCGGCATGATCACGTTGCCGACAATCATCTATGCTGAGAAGCATCCGGACGATCCACGGCTGGCCTGCGCGCTCAAAAACGCCTGTTCAAGCGCGCAGTATGACGAACTGGTGCAAGCAATAAGCGCTTCGGACGCGATTGAGCTTTCATTCAAAGAGGCGCGCGCCATCACGGATAACGCCAAACGCGCGCTCGATATCTTCCCGGATAGCGAAAGTAAAACCTTCCTAAAGCTGCTGGCCGATTACAACATCGATCGCGATGTCTAGTGTCTGATTGACCCGGTCTGAGTAAAACGCAGGGCAGGTCACTTTGCAAAAGCACCCACCATGTTGGCCGTCGTCATTGTGAGCTGGAATGTTCGGGCGTTGCTCGAACAGTGCCTGCGCTCGCTAAGCACTTTCCCCTGCACGCTGACCAGCCAGCGCGTGATTGTGGTCGACAACGCTTCGACCGATGGCACCGTTGACATGCTGCGGGAGCGCTTTCCCAATGTCGATGTGATCGCAAACACTGAAAACCGTGGCTTCACCGGCGGCAACAACGACGGTCTCAAACTTGCGCAAACGCTGTGGTCGACGCGCGTCGGCGCGCGGCTTGGCCAGACGCTCAACCCGGGCGCGCACAGCAACTATGCGCTGCTGCTAAACCCGGATACGGAAGTCAGCCGCGGCGCGCTGGACGAACTTGTTGGCTATGCCGAAGCCGATGCGCAGGCCGGCGTCGTCGGTCCGCAGCTGCGCTATCCGGATGGCCGGGTGCAATCGTCGCGTCGGCGCTTTCCAACACTGGCTCTGGCCAAGGTTGAAAGCACCTGGGCTCAAGCGCGCGCGCCGCAGGCATTGCTCGATCACTACTACATGCGCGATCTGACCGATGACCAGACCAGCCCAGTCGACTGGATCGTCGGCGCTGCCATGCTGGTGCGCGCAGCCGCGATCGACGCAGCCGGGGTGCTCGACGAAGATCGCTTTTTTATGTATTCCGAAGAACTCGACTGGTGCAAACGCATCAAAGAGGCCGGCTGGCGCATCGTATATCATCCGCGCGCAGTCATCACGCACCACGAAGGCCAGAGCAGCAAACAGGTTTCAACCAAACGCATGATCTATTTCAACACCAGCAAAGTTCGCTACTTTGAAAAACACCACGGCGCGCAACAGGCGGAGGCACTGCGCCAGTCACTCTTGGGGCAGTTTCGCGGCCAGCTGCGGCTTGAGCGCATCAAACATGCGCTTGGGCAAAAACGGGCATTGCGCGCGGAACGCATCGCCGCCTACCGCGCGGTGATCGCGTCGGAGCTGCGCTGAGCCGCCCATGACGCTGCCACAATTTTCACTCGAACAACTGGCACTGGGCGCGCTGGCCGCGCTGATCGCCGGTGCTTCCAAGACCGGGTTGCCCGGCATTGGCATCATCGTGGCTGTGCTGATCCCGATGATCTTCCCCGGCCGCGAAGCCATTGGCTCGACAGTGCCGCTGCTGATCTTTGCGGACTTTTTTGCGGTGCGCTGGTACTCCAAATACACGCGCTGGGACAAGCTGACGCAGCTGATGCCCTGGGTGCTTGGCGGCATGGCGTTGGGCGCGCTGGTGCTGTTCGGGCTGGGCGATTCAGCGCGCACAAAATCGCCGATAAATCTGACGATCGGCGTGCTGGTGCTGTTGATGATTGTTGTGTTCGCCGCGCGCATCAAGTACGGCAACGCGCTGGTCCCGACGTCGCGGCCGGTCATGGCTGGCATTGGCGTTGCGGCCGGGCTAAGCACCACGGTCTCCAATGCGGCTGGCCCGCTGATGAGCATCTACACCACCAGCCTGGGTCTCAGCAAAGACGCGTTTATGGGCACCACCGCCTGGTATTTCTTGATCTTCAACAGTACCAAGATCCCGATTTACCTGCTGCTAGACGCGCTGACGACCGGGCCGAGTATTTTTACCGCGCGCGGGCTGACGTTTTCGCTCATGATGCTGCCAATTGTGCTGATCGGCGTGTTTCTGGGCCGCGTCCTGCTCAACCGGGTCTCACAACGCGCATTCAACTGGATCACGATCATTGGCGCGACAGCTGGGGCGCTGCGCCTGATCTGGGGCAGCCTGTGAGGGTGCAGCATGTTGCGCTCGCCCGCTAGGCAGGGTGCGCCGCCATCGCTGCGCAAGGAGCGCGCGCTCGTCAAGGCTGGCTGTCGGCATGTGGCTGGCGTCGACGAGGCCGGTCGTGGCGCCTGGGCCGGTCCGGTTTCAGCCGCGGCCGTGATTCTGCCCACCGATGCTGCCGCGCTCAAACGCCTGTCGGGCGTCAACGACTCAAAACAGCTAACGGTGGCGCGCCGCGAGTCATTGCGCGTGATTGTGATGCGTGAATCGATCGCCTGGGCGGTCGGATTCGCGTCCAACGACGAAATCGACGCGCTCGGCATCCTGCCCGCAACGCGCCTTGCCATGATGCGCGCGGTTGCCAGCCTGCACATCGCACCGGATGCGCTGTTGATCGATGCGGTCAAATTGCCTGGGCTTTCGATTCAGCAGTCGTCGTTTAACTTTGCCGACAGCATCAGCCTGTCCGTGGCCGCCGCTTCGATTCTCGCAAAGACCGCGCGTGATGCGCTCATGCGCACCCTGGCGCTGCATACACCTGGCTATCACTTTGACGTTCACAAGGGTTATGGCACGCGGCTGCATCAGGCTGCAATGCACTCGCTGGGTGTCTCCGCGCACCATCGACGCAGTTTCAAACCCGTCGCAGCGTGCCCGGGTTTGGCGTAAAACCGCGCAGACCTTCGCGGCACTCGCGCACTTGCCCTTCAGCGATTCTCAACTTGAACACTCTAGCGCTCGCATGGCCAAATCGCCGGCTATCCCTCCATCAACGCGCCGCAGATTTCACCGATGACACAGAATTTCTGTGTCATCGGTGAAATCTGCGGCGCGTTTGTTTTCGATTGAGAATTGCAGCTTGCCCTTCAAACCCTCGCTTTTCTCTCTAAAAAGTGAGATACTTGTGCGCTTTATGGCTCAGACAAACCGCTCAGACATCCGTAACATCGCGATCATCGCGCACGTTGACCATGGCAAAACCACGTTGGTGGACGCCATGCTGAAGCAGAGCGCACGTCTTTCGCGAGAACCAAGTCGTCGCCGAACGCGTGATGGACAGCAACGACCTGGAACGCGAGCGTGGCATCACAATTTTGGCAAAAAACACGGCCGTGGTCTACAAAGACATCAAGATCAACATCGTTGACACGCCCGGCCACGCCGATTTTGGCGGCGAAGTCGAACGCGTGCTGAACATGGTCGATGGCGTGCTGCTTGCTGGTTGATGCGGTGGACGGCCCGATGCCGCAGACGCGCTTCGTGCTGCGCAAGGCGCTTGAACTTGGCCATAAAGCCATCGTCGTCGATCAACAAGATCGACCGACCCAACGCCCGGCCGGACTGGGTCGCGAATGCAACGTTCGATCTGTTCATCGAGCTTGGGCGCCAGCGATGAGCAGGCCGATTTCCCGATTGTGCACACAAACGCGATTACCGGCTGCGCTGTGCTGCCGCACAAGGGCGACAAACCCGTTGGCGACGGCTGCGATTTGCAGCCGCTGTTTGACTTGATTTTGAACTATGTGCCAAAGCCCGAGTCGTCGATCTCGATGCGCCCGACGCAGATGTTGATCACGTCGCTTGGCTTATGACGATTACAAGGGCCGCATCGCGATTGGCCGGCTGTTTAGTGGTTCGATCAACAAGAACTCGGACATCGTGCGCATTACGACCGACGGGCGAGCTAAGTCAAAGGCCGCATCGCGCTGGTGTTTACGCATCAGGGCCTCGGCCGCGTTGAGGTAGCCACTGCCATCGGCCGGCGACATCATCGCAGTGACCGGGTTGACCGAGATGAACATCGGCGAGACGATCGCTGATCCAAAAGACCCGCGCGCGCTGCCGACGATCCGCGTCGAAGAGCCGACCGTGCGCATGACCTTTGGCGTCAATACCAGCCCATTCACCGGCAAAGAGGGCGAGTGGAGCACATCGCGCAAGCTGCGCGAGCGGCTGTTTAAAGAGCTTGAACAAAACGTGGCGCTCAGAGTCGAAGACGGCGAAACCAGCGATACGTTTGTGGTCAGTGGCCGCGGTGAGTTGCATCTGGTCATCCTGATCGAAACCATGCGCCGCGAAGGCTATGAGTTTCAGGTGGGCAAGCCCGAAGTGATTTTTCGCCCGGGCAAAGATGGCAAACAGCTCGAGCCCTATGAAGAGGTGTTTGTCGAAGTTCCCGAGGAATATCAGGGCGCGATCATGGAGATGCTTGGCACCCGCCAGGGTCAGATGACCAGACATGAAAGTACGGCGACAACGGCATCGTGTCGTTGACACTACAAAGTGCCAACGCGCGGGCTGCTGGGCTTCCGCAGCGCGGCGCTGACCGCCACGCGCGGCACCATCGTGATGAATACGTTGCTGGCCGGGTATGAGCCGTTGTCCGGCGCGATTCGCCAGCGCGATCGTGGGTCGCTGGTGGCCTGGGAAGACGGCGAGGCAATCACCTATGGCCTGCGCAACGCCTGGGAGCGCGGCACGCTGTTTATCGAGACGCAGACGCCGGTCTATGAGGGCATGGTCGTCGGTGAGCATCAACGCCCGGACGACCTTGACGTCAATGTCTGCAAGACAAAGATGCTGAGCGCGGTTCGCACGCGTTCGAGCGATCACGACACCACGCGCCTGCCTCCGATTCGCGACATGTCGCTCGACGACTGCATCGAATACATCGCCGATGACGAGCTGGTCGAAGTCACGCCATTGAATATTCGAATTCGCAAGAAAGTGCTCAAGCGCGATGAGCGCCAACGCACCGCTTCGCAACGCGCCAAAGCGCTGCGCGACGCCTAACAGGCTATCCGCAGACAACACGCAGCGTTGCGCCCATGACCGGCCTCATCTATCTGAGACCTGCCATGGGCGCAACGCTGCGTGTGGGGCGGCCGCCGAGTTGCGTGCTGATCGCTTAGCAGCCGGTCATCTAAATCGTAACGCTATGCAACTAAACACGCAGTCCGCACGCACTTCGCTCCTCGCAATGATCGGCATCGCCGCAATCGCCTCGTTGTTGTTTCTCGCACTGATGGCGGTGTATGGATTTGCGATCTTGATCGGGCTGAACGGCTACTTGAATTCGGATGCGTTGATGCCGTTTTTTGTGGCAACGGGGATCGCCATGGTGCTGGGGCTTCTGCTGACCAACGGCGCGATCGTGTGGGCTGGCCGCCGTTTCACATGGCTTAAAACTGCGGCAATTGGCGCGGCCGCGTTGCTGATGGGGCTCCTGCTGGTCGTGTTGATCACCGGTTGCGCCGGTGCTACCCTTCTGCCGGCTACCGGCGCCTGAGCGACGATTCCCAAAACTTCCCGGCGGATTTCCCGACGCAACCGGGACGTGACACTTGCACCCGGGCGCCTGGTTTTGTAGAGTCATCCTGAGCCATGATGAACAAAACCCGTGCTGATTACCCATCACTTGACGCGATCTCAAAGAAATTTGCATCTGAATCGCAGGCGGTTGCGCAGCAGATTCGCGCGCTGAAGCAGCACGTCGAGAACATGCGCGGCGGCGCCTGGGTGGGCAAAGCGGCGACCGCATTCATCGCTGAGATGGACAGCACTGTTCTGCCGAGCACGCAGCGTCTGCAGCGCGCGCTCGATAGCGCATCGCGTGCCACACGCGAGATTTCAACAACCGTCAAGACCGCAGAGGAAGAGGCCGCTCGAGTATTGAATGGCAACGGCACAGGACCGGCTGGCTCTGGAGCCGGCACGGTTGGCGAGGGTGCTGGATCAACAGGGAGCAGTTCCTCTGACGCAACGGCTGGCGGCACTGCGCAAGGTGCGACCGAAGGGAAGGGTGGCCCCACCAATCAATCGCCCGCAAATGTACCGGCATGGAAGCAACAGAACCCGCTCGCGGTGCAGGACCCGGCACACGTATTTTCAGATGGCAACTTGTCCAACCTGGTCGGCAAAGCGTATCAAGGAGCCGGTTCGCCGCAGTTGCGATCAGCGATGGAGACACTGTGGGCCAACCGCGACACGCCAAACAGCCCGGCCGCACAGGCTGCGCTGGCGCAAATTGCCGAAGCGCGCGGCGTGCCGCTTGAGCGCATCCAGGCCGACTACCAGAAATATCAGCAGGTGCTGGAGCAACAGCGCGCGAGCGGCAAAAATGTGGAGGGTCTCAACGATCGCAATGCCAAGTTTATGGGCAAGACCGGCCAGTTGCGCTATGGCGATGTCGTCGGGCAGGTTTTTGGCGTTGACCCAGTCTTTGGCAGCCTCTTGAATCCAACCGGTGGCCTGGTCGGACCGGACAACACGGCGTTGGATCTCGGCAATACCGCGGTTGCGTATCATGGCGCAGTGCACGATGCCGGTGGTTATCTGTATAACTATCACAACACCGGACCAGGCTATGATTATCTCGGCCGCGAAGGGCGCGACACGAGCAGCCCATTCTCCGGCCAGATTGCAGGCATTGAATATTGGCGCGGCAAAGTTGGCAACGATGCGACCAGTGTGGCGTCACAAACCATCATGGGTCAGGCGTTGCCGATCATTGATGTCGTCTCAACCGGCTGGCAGGGTGTCAAAGATGCCGGCACAGCGGGTTCAAATGCGTATCGAAATATACGGGAAGGCGACTGGTCGGGATTGGCCAGTGATGGCTGGCGAGATGTCAGCACCACGGCAGGCAACTTGGCAAGCGGCGCGGTTCAAACTGTCAAAGACACCTGGCATGTTGTTAGAACTGATGCGGTCATGGTCTGGGATGTCGGCGGCGACGTGATCGACGGCGGTCGAAACCTAGGTCGTAAACTTTGGGACAAAATTTGGTAGGCTACAGGCACTATGGACTCAATCACGCTTACATCGCAAGAGCTTGCCTATGTGTTGACTCTCGTCGGGGCGACTGGTGTTTGTGCCCTGGAGCACCCGCACGTGCCGCCCAGTGAGGCCGACGCCGATTCCGTCTACACCAACGGTTTGGAGCAACTCAAAGCGCATGGCTGGCTGAGCCCTGGCGATCAAGCTGATGAGTTCGAACTCGATGACCGCGTGTTGGACATTGCAACCGCATTGGCAAACCCGGAGTTTGTCACGATCACGGTCCGAGAGACAAAACAAGCGGTACAACACTACATCACGCCAGCCTTTACGCTGCAAATGCTCGCGCTGAAAAGCGAAGAATTTCGCTTTGATATCGTGCGTGAACCGCTCGAGATGGGTGCCGCCGTTGTGCTGTTTCTGCGCAACGATGTCAACGCCGACGCGCCGGCCAGCCTCACGCCACCAAAATCACTGCCAACGCAAACCGGTGAATTTGCCTTGGTTAAGGCCAGCGGTGCGGATATCGTTGCCGGGCGCAAGGCCGCGATCCATGGCAATGCCTGGTTGAGCTATCGGATCAGCCGCGATTCTGAAGCCACGCGCGTCAAACCTCTCGTGCCCGAAACCATCGCCGAGACAGTCAGCGAGTTTATTCGTTCGCTGGACGCGCGGATGTCAGGATAGGTGCGGGCAACGCCCGCACGACGGCAATCATATGAATACGATGTTTGACCGCACGACACTGCAATCGCTCAGCGACGATGCGCTGGCAGAACGAGCCGTAGCGTTGGCCGCGCAGCTCCTAACCGAAGCCAAGAAGATCGAGACCAGCGACGAGCGTGCGCAATCGGCCAAGATCGCGCGCATGATGGAAGACCCGGCTGGCAAAGCCATGACGATGGCGATGAGCGACCAGCTTTTTCGCAGCCACAAAAATGGCCGCATCGCCGATCAGCTCAACTATCTGGTCGAACAGCATGGCGTTCCAAAATATCTCGGCAACGTCGAGCAGGTTGCGCTGTGGTTTGGCAGCACGCTGGGAGAGTACATCCCGAGCGTGGTGATCCCGGCCGTTGTCTCAAAACTCCGCCAGGAGACGCGCGCGGTGATTTTGCCGAGCGAAGAGCATGAATTCGCCGAATACGTGCGCCGCCGCCGGGCTGAGGGCACGCGGCTGAATCTGAATCAGCTCGGCGAAGCGATTCTGGGTGAAGAAGAAGCCGCGCGCCGGCTCGATGCCTATCTCAAGCTGCTTGCACGGCCGGACGTGGAGTACATCTCGGTCAAGATCTCCTCGGTCTTTAGCCAGATCAACCTGCTGGCATTCGACAACACTGTCGATGAAATCAAAACGCGCCTGCGCAAGCTGTATCGCACCGCGATGCAGTCGACCTTTGTCAACGAGCGCGGTGACGCGCTGCCGAAGTTTGTCAATCTGGACATGGAGGAATACCGTGATCTGGCGTTGACTGTGGCCGCGTTTACCCAAACGCTAGATGAGCCCGAGTTTAAGCACTATCGCGCCGGCATCGTGTTGCAGGCGTATTTGCCCGATGCCCATCAGGCGCAGCAGGAATTATCGGCATGGGCTGGCGCGCGCGTGGCCGGCGGCGGCGCGCCAATCAAGGTGCGCATCGTCAAGGGCGCCAACCTGGCCATGGAGCGCGTTGAAGCGGCCTGGCATGGCTGGGAGCAGGCGCCATATCGCAGCAAACCCGAGGTCGACGCCAACTACAAACGCATGGTGATCTATGGGCTGCAGCCGGAGCGCGCCGCCGCTGTAAACCTGGGCATCGCCAGCCACAACCTGTTTGACATCGCCTATGGCATTCTCCTGCGCGCAAAATATGGCGCCGAGGCGTATGCCGAATTCGAAATGCTTGAAGGCATGGCGAACCATCAAGCGCGCGCGGTTAAAGAGGCCGCTGATGGACTGTTGCTGTATGCGCCGGTTGTGCGCCGCGAGGATTTTCACAGCGCCATTGCCTATCTGGTGCGCCGGCTCAGATGAAAACACATCGCCTGAAAACTTCCTGCACGATTTGTTTGCGCTCGATGTGGGCAACGCGCAGTGGGAGACGCAAAAGGCCGCGTTTCTCGACGCCGTTGCAACGCGCGACACGGTCGGCATCGGCCCGCAGCGCCTGCAGGATCGTGCGACCGAGTCGATTGCGTTCGATGCGGACGCGCCCTTTGCAAACCAGGCCGATACCGATTGGTCGCTGCCCCAGAATCAAGCCTGGGTGCGCGTGCACATCGACGCCTGGCGCGCGCGTGTGATTGAGCCAATCCCGCTGCAAATCGGCGGTCAACTGCTCAGCGAGGACCTGGCGCAAAGTGGCGGCCGCGATCCGGCCCAGCCCGATATAAACACGTATTTATACAAACTGGCGGGCCGAGAACAAATCGAACTGGCGCTGCGGGCGGCGGTGGATGCGCAGGCAGCCTGGGGCGGCACCAGCATCGATGCGCGCAAACGTCTGCTGGTGGTGTGCGCGGCGTCGCTGGCGCGCCGGCGTGGCGACTTTATTGGCGCCATGCTGCGCGACGCAGGCAAAGCCCCGATCGAGGCGGATGTTGAGGTCAGCGAGGCGATCGACTTTGCCAACTACTACGCGCGCGCGTTTGAACTGCTCGACGCCGGCGAGACGGTGCGCGCGCGGCCGCTAGGCACGGTGCTGGTGACGCCGCCGTGGAATTTCCCGCTTGCGATCCCGTGCGGCGGCGTGCTCGCTGCGCTGATGGCTGGCAACACCGTGATTCTGAAACCGGCACCCGAAGTGGTGCTGACCGCCTGGCTCCTGTGCAATGCGTTATGGGATGCCGGCATCCCGCGCAGCGTGCTGCAATTTGTGCCGACCACAGACGATGCGGTGGGACAAGCGCTCGTGACCGACGAGCGGGTCAATGCGGTGATCCTGACCGGCGCCTATGCCACCGGCCGGCTGTTCAAGTCGTGGAAGCCTGGGCTGCGTTTGTTTGCGGAGACCAGCGGCAAAAACAGCATGATCATCACCGCGCTGGCCGATCATGACCAGGCCATCAAAGACCTGCTCAAAAGCGCATTTGGGCACGCCGGGCAGAAGTGCTCAGCGGCCAGCCTGGCCGTGCTCGAAGCCGAGGTCTACGACAACACGGCCTTTCTCAAGCAGCTGCGCGATGCGGCGGCCAGCATGGCTGTTGGACCGTCGTGGGATCTTGTGAATATCATCCCGCCGGTCATTCGCGCGCCGGGCGCCGAACTCAAGCGCGGGCTCACGCAGCTCGACGCGGGTGAAAGCTGGCTGCTCGAACCGCGCATGATCGACGGCAACCCCAACCTGTGGACACCCGGCATCCGGCTGGGCGTCAAGCCCGGCTCCTGGTATCACAACACCGAGTGCTTTGGCCCGGTGCTTGGCGTGATGCGCGCCAAAGACCTGAAGCACGCGATCGAAATCGTCAACAGCTCGCCGTTCGGTTTGACCAGCGGCCTGCAAACGCTGGACAACCGCGAGATCGCGGTCTGGCGCGAGCAGATTCAGGCAGGCAACGCCTATATCAACCGGGGTTACACCGGCGCGATTGTGCAGCGTCAGCCGTTTGGCGGCTGGAAGCGCAGCGTGTTTGGCACGGCAAAAGCAGGCGGCCCGAACTATGTCGCCAGCCTGTGTGCCTGGGAAGATACCGCGCTGCCGACGCGCCTGGCCGATGTGACGGACGAGATCGGCAGCGCCAGCGCGGCGATCGTCGATTGGCTGGCTTCGCACAATGCACTGAGTGACGTTCAGTCCGTCCAGGCTGCAGCCGCAAGTTACGCGCGCGCCTGGCGCGATCACTTCAGCCGTGAACATGACCCGAGCCAGGTGTTGGGAGAGAGCAATGTCTTTCGCTACCGGCCGATCGCCTCTGTTCTGATTCGCGCTGCGACACAGGACGAAGTGCTCGCTGCCGCGGTCGCCGCACTGGCCGCGCGCACCTGCGGCGTGCCTGCCACGATTAGCGTTGCGCCAGGCGCAGTGGTGGATGGGCTCGCGCTTGCCGATGTTGCGCTACACACGCAGGATGACGCCACGTTTGCGCGCAGCATCGCAGGGTTCGAGCGCGTCCGGGTGTTCTCGCCCTTGCCAGACGCGGCGCACATCGCGGCCACTGAAGCGCACGCGCATGTGGCCGACAACCCGCTGCTGCTGGAAGGACGGCTCGAGCTGCGGCACTATCTGCGCGAGCAGTCGATCACGCAGACCACCCATCGCTATGGGAACTTGGTAAAGCGTTGAACCGTAAGTTGTTATTCTCTGCGCGGCAAACCTAGGTAGGCTGCCAAAAGTATTCCGGAGAAAGCACCATCTCCCTGCGCGGAGCGCAGGGAGATGGTGCTTTCTCCGGTAAAAATGCCCCTAAATACGCGCCAAAATGCCCCCTAGCGCACCACCAGCGGCAACAGCAGCGTCGATGTAATCACAGGCGACGGCGGATTCATCACGCGCGCCTGCAGCGAATTCAGCGCGCCCTGAATATCCGCAAGCGTGAAGTTGCAGTGCCCGTAGCTCGGCGATGTGCGCGCCTCATAGAATGCCTCTCGTTTGCGCGCCTTGATCTTGGCTGCGTATTGCGCAACGTGCGTGTAGGGCACAATCTCGTCGCCGGTCGTGTGCAGTGTCACGAGCGGTATCTGTGGCGCGCCGCTAGTTTGCAGCGCGCTCATGTTGCTGAGCGCGACTGCGCTGGCATCGAACCGCGCCACGCCCTGATTAAACGCAGCGTCATCGAGTGTGCCGGTGTAAACGCGGTTGCGGTTGCCATAGGGCGAGCCGCCCAGCGTCTGTGAGCCGTCGTTTGTCGAAAGCACGTTGTACCAAAGCAGCCCGGATGTGCCAGCGATCATGCTGGTCATCGGCTGTGCGGCGTCGATCGGCGTCTTGGTCACACTAAATAGCTGTGTCAGGCTGATCGCGTTGGCCGGATTTGCGAGCACGGGCAGCACCGTCGATGAAAACGTGGTCGTCCAGTTTGTGATGAGCGATTGCGGGATGCTGATCGGTGAAGTTGGCAGTAGGTCGGGATACAGATAGTCAACGGCCACGCGAAAGTCGCCAAAGTGGTTGACCTGTGTGTTGAAATCGCCAATCGGCCCGCATAGCGCCAGCGCACCGGAGAAGCGCTGCGGATGCTGTTCTGCCAGAAGAGTCGCGATCAGACCGCCCTCAGACACGCCGACGACATACACGCGGTTGGTTTCCGGGTAGCGTTCTTTGAAGATGCGCACCACATCGATCGTGTCGGAGATGCCTTCGCGCACGGCCAGACCATTCTTGCTGTAGCTCGACACGGCAAAGGCGTACCCCAGCGCGTTGGCCGCGGCGGGCACGCTGTTGCCGCCGAGTGCGAGCTGGTTTTCGGGAATCGCGATCGGCTGTGTTGGATCGACATAGCCGTGTGCAAACACGATCAGGTCGCGGTTCCACAGAAAGCTCGGTGGCAAACAAAAGCGAAATTTGGCGCCACTGGCTTGGGTGCCGTCTGGGTCGCAGGCCTGGACGGAAACAGGCGCCTGTGGAGCTGCAGTTGCGCTTGTTGACGGTGCGGTGAACAGCGTCGCGCTCAGCGCGGCGGCGAAGGCAAGGCGTGCGAGTCTCGATTTCATGTTATTTGACCTCTGTATGAATCAAGTCGGCAATTTGGGCGAGCGCAGCCGTGTCGTCCGCCCAGTTGAGCGCGTCAGCTTCGACGATGCGCACGCGCGCCAGCCTGCAGCGGCTGACCCAGTCATCATAGAGGGTATTGAGCTGAGCCAGATACGACGCCGGGATGTTGCGCTCATAGTCGCGACCGCGCTGTGCGACGCGCGCGCTGAGCGTTTCTACTGAGGCGCGCAGATAGACGATCAGATCGGGGGGACGGATAATCTGTGCCATCGTCGTGTAGAGCGCGTAGTAAGTGTCCCAGTCGCGGCCTGCCAGATGCCCGCTCCTATGCAGGTTGCGCGCGAAGACTTCAGCGTCCTCATACACGCTGCGGTCCTGCAGCGTCGGCAGGTTTTGAGCGGTGATGTGGTTGTGTTGCTCAAGCCGGCGCGTCAGAAAGAACACTTGCGATTGAAAGCTCCAGGCGCGCATGTCTTTGTAGAAATCCGCCAGATACGGATTTTCGTCGTTGGGTTCATACGCCGCATGCCAGCCCCAGAGTTCCGCCAGGCGCTCGACGAGTGTCGATTTGCCGACGCCAATGTTTCCGGCGATGACCACAAACGGCGCGCTCACACCAGCACCTGTTCAATCACGCCGTCGCCGCCGCGCGTGCGCACGGTCGCCAGCGCGCCGTTGATGAGCATGGCCTGCGGCGGTGTGTGGCCGATATCCATGTCGTAGATCACTGGGATGTCGAGGGTGCCCAACGCATCGACGATCGCCTGGCGCTGCGTGTAGTTGCGCATATCGGTGCCTGCGCTCCGACCCAATAGGATGCCTGTGGCGTTGTCGAACCAGCCAGCCAGCCGCAAATGCCACAGCATGCGGTTGACATACGGTGCGCTGGTTTCCGCCACTTCAAGATACACCAGCAAACCCTCCGGAGCATACTCGCGCGCGAAGCGATTGACATCGCCGTAGGGCGTGCCCGGCAACATGCTGAGCACTTCGAGGCAGCCGCCAATCAAACGGCCTTGCACGCGCACGTTGGCGGCCGGATCGGATTCGCTGCCCAGAATTTTCCAAGCGGCGGGCTCGCTTAACGCATATTTTGCGACATCAGGTTTTTCTTCAAAACGGGTAAACACCTTTTGAAAGAGAGGCGCGCGGCCCTGCGTCAACGCGCTGCCTGGCAACGCGCCAGCCGCCAAATGCCACGGCAACAGCGGCGCGTCAATCTGAAATGGCGAATCCATGAAGTTGCAGCCGTGCATCGTGGCGATGCCGGTCAGCATTGTGTACGGCAGCATCAGCGTTGAGACGTCTGAGTAGCCGACAAACCACTTCGGAGTGCTTCGCTCGAGCTGTTTGAAATCGAGCAACGGCAACAGGTCGATGGCGAGCTCGCCGCCCCAGGGTGGAAAGACCATGTGCACGCTGTCGTCGAGCAAAAACCGCGTCAGCTCAGCCGCGCGTTTGGCCGGCGGCGCGCTGGTGATATTTGTGCCAACGAGGCACTCGCCCTCGCGCACTTTGAATCCTCGCGCGTTTGCCTGCCTTGCGCAAAACTCAAAACGCGGGCGCAGAACGTCTGCGATGCCGGAGGACGGCGCGGTGACTGCGATGGTATCGCCCGGTGTCAGCGGGGCAGGGTAACGAATGGCGGGCATCCGCCTATTATGCCGGTTGGCACCTATCCGCCGACGCCGCGCACAAAGTTATCGGTACTCTTCGTCAGATACGGTAACAACGTGCTTTGGCTCCGGGTAGGCGCCTGAGCTGACATCAGCGATGAATTCTTTAAAGGCGCTGACCCGCTCCTGCTGCAGCCGCGCAAACTCGGCGCTGAAATCGCGGTACGTTTTTGCATGGCGCGGCTTGTGATTGCGCGCGTAACCCAGGACATCCTCAACAAACAGGTATTGCGCATCTGCGTGCGGGCCGGCGCCCATGCCGAGCATGACCATCTTTGTGTTCTGAGTGATGAACGCGGCAACACGATCTGGCACAACTTCCAGCTCCGCTCCAAAACAGCCGATCGCCTCAAGCCGTTTGACATGGTCCCAGACGGCTCGGGCGCTTTCCGCAGTTTTGCCCACGGCCTTAAAACCGCCCGTCCAGGTGCACTGCGATGGGATCAGGCCGACGTGCGCAACGATCGGCACGGCGTTGTCGCAGAGCGCCTTCTGAATATCCAGCGCGGCCGCGCAGTAGAAGCAGTCGCTGCCCATGCGCATGTAGTGATAGGCGGTCCGCAAATAGTCGTTTGCGGAAACCAGATCTCCGGCGGGGCCATAGGGCAACCCGACCTGGACGAAGCAGTTGCCGGCTGCCGCGCGCATCTCGGGGGAGAAGAAGCGCGCTTCGATCGACAACATATGAATCCCGGCAGCGGCGGCGGCCTCCGCCTCCTCCAACGTCGTGACATACAGCATGGAGATCTTTTGATTTTGCGCTTTCATCGCGCGCATATCAGCAACGGTCGGGCGTTTGTGATACATGCTCATCGGTATTCTTGTGGGGTAGGAAATGGGAAATGTGTTGTGCCGGGCGTCTGCCAGCAGCGATTGGTGGAGGATACACGAGAAAATACGGCGCGCACTGGACGCACATTCAATTTGAGATCCTTATTGCGCAGGGCACAAGAATCGCTGTAGAAACACAGCCTCCGGGAAGCGCCCGGGTCGCGACCCGGGCGCTTCCCGGAGGGGCTTGCCCTTTGCCGCGAATATCTCACCATCGCACGTCCGGCATCGCTGTTGGCACTGCTGTGCCGTGGCTCTCGACGACGTGCGGCGCGCCTTCTAGAACCACCCGCATGTCCGCCGCCACCAGCGTGGTTGCTGTGCTCAGCGGCAGTGCTTGGTTGGCGCCGGAGCGGGCGAGCACATTGCCATTCGCATCCATCGCGATGCTGGCGAAACGATCGAGGCTGCGCGGCGCAGGGCCGGCGATGTATGTTCCGTCGCGCTGAAACTGCGAGCCATGGCAAGGGCACGCGAACATCTGTGCGTCAACCGACCATGGCAGGACACAGCCGAGGTGTGTGCAGCGCGCATGCAGCATGTGCAAGCCGTTCGCGGTGTGCGAGACATACAGCGGCCGCAGCGTGTGGTCAAGACGCATTGGCAGTCCGTCACGCGCAGGCACTTCTGAGCGCAAGAGTGAGGCCAGATAGTTGCGCGGTCGCGGCTTGGCGTAAAGATATGCCGCCGATGCGCCACCTCCTGCTGCGAACATCAGTGAAGCTCCCCACAGCATGTTCAAGAGTTCGCGCCGCGTCAGACGCAATTCAAGAGTTGACCGGTGCGCATGTGGACCCATGCGATCAGCGTACGGCGGACGCCGGCACAGACAAGTGTCGCATCGCCTGTGCGGGGCGGACATCCATCACAGGCATTTCATCATGCAGTTTCGATGACAATTCGGCTATGCCGCGCGCGGTGCCGGGCGCTCGTGGATCTCTTCAAGCAAGCCACCCATGCCGAGCCCGATGATATCGGCCCGTTCGATGCGATCGCCGGCAATCAGCTGCGGCAGCACCCAGTCGATGATGTTGACCTTCGGGCTGCGCGCACAGCCGGGTGCGCCCAGCACCGGGATATCCTCAAGATAGGCCACCATCAGCAAATTGCCCGGGTCGACTGGCGCGCCGAAGACGGTAACGACCCCGCCGGCGCGCACGACCGCGCGGGGCGCGATGTCACCGCTATCCATGATTGCGGTTTCGCCCGCCAGAATGACCAGGCGGCAATCGGTGTCGCGAACCGCGGCAAGTTCTGCGGCCAGCGCGGCTTCACCGGATTCGTCCTCAAGCGGGATGAATGCCATGCGCGTGATCTGGCCGCCCAGGCGCGCAACGCGCTGTTCCAGCGGACCTCGAAAATCACGGGTAATGCGTTCGCGGGCAGTGGCTGAACCGGACAGAATCAGCATCACGTTGCGCGGAGGCAGCGCATCGACAGTCACGACCGGGCCGTCCGCGCTAATTTCGCGGACCCTGTCGATGCCGCTTGCCGGGATGGCAAAGGGAATGATCTTGATCGTGGCGGTAATCGCGCGCCGTTCAACCGCGCTGTGCTGCATCACCGTGGCGATGGTGATGCCGTCGACGGCGTTTATGGCGTTGAGTTTGCGTGCGTTGACACGCACCACGCCGAGATGGCTCGCCAGAAGATTAAGGCGTCCACTCGCCGCGCCCACCGTGTGCAACCCGCTACCCGCGACGACCGCGGCGATCGCACGCGCGGCATCATCTTCGGTGATATCACCGGGTTCGAGTTGCGCCACATAAACGCTGGAGCGCCCGAGCGCACCCAGTTTGTCGAGATCAATCTGAGTGAGCGGCCGGCCCTTCCGCAAGAGGCGATTGCCGCTGGCGTCGGCAATATTGTGGCCGAGCACATGACCCAATGCAATGTCAAGCGGGAGCGGTCCGAACTTCATGCGCCGCAGCGTAGCACATCAGCGGCGGCGTGAAATGGCCGCCTGGGCGCCGCCTGCGGACGGTTGGGGTAGTGTGCGCGCATAGGTGACCATGAGCGCCAGCAAACAATAGAACTGGCCCGGGATCCAGCCGAATACGATAAACACCCATTCCCAGGTGCTGATGCCGCGGAGCGGGTCCAGGTCGCGTGCCATCACGCCGGTCAGCAGCCCGATTCCCCAGAACAGCAGCGTGCCAACCAGGATGCGCCACCAGCTATCCAGCGCCATCAAGACCATTACTGGTGCTACAAACATCAGTATCAGCCCGCCGTAGGTGACCATCTCTGCGTAAAGCATACGGTCGGATGTTAAGCATGCTTACGGTGATACGCATCAAACAAACGGCGTAACGCGCCTCGGCTGCTAGCCGAGGCCATCGGTCGGGCGACACAGCCAAAGGCGTATGTGAGGTCAGCCCCCCGTGATCCTAATGTCATGCGGGTGCATTTTTCTAAAGGGGAGCGTCCCGGCGAAGCCAAGCGCGTGCCAGCCAGGTCCGCCGGCCGTAAACGGCCATGCTCAGATACGAAGCCCTGGGCTAATGGCAACAACTTCCGCGCGTGGCGGCCGTTTTAGCCGGCAGTCACACAACGACGCCAATCCTGTGAGCGCTGGCATGCAGCCCAGGGCTTCGTATCTGAGCATGGCCGTTTACGGCCTGCGGACCCGACAGGCGCGCGCTTGGCCACGCTACATGACGCTCCCCTTTAGAAAAATGCACCCTGTCATGCCGGCGCGTGTTGGGTGCTGTAGAGTTGACAAAACCGATGATAAAGAGACTTTTGGGCAGTCTGGCTGTCATTTTCCGCAACGCTCGTCCCGAGCGCGGCGTATGCCCAGCAAACGCTGATATGGGAACGCCTTGACGTAGATCTTGCCGTGCAACCGGATGGCACGCTGCGCGTCACTGAAACCAGTACCATCAACTTTACAAAGGGAACATTTCAGCGCGGTTTTAGGCTGTTTGATGCCGACCCTGACCTGCGGATCACCGACGTGTCCGCTCGCGACAACGCTGGCCAGGTGCTCACGGTCGAACGCGATGGCAGTGAGTCAGAAGGATTGCGGCTGACGTATTTTTTTGCGCAGCCTGTTCAAAATGAACGACGCACGTTTACGCTGAACTACACCGTTGCGGGCGCGTTGCAATCGGCAACCGATCGCTTTACGCTGCTGAACTGGGTGGCGGTGTTTTCAGACCGCGCCGGCCTTGGCGTTCGCAACGCACGGGTAAGCGTAAAGCTGCCGATCGATAGCCAGATCCGTGAGGCGACGGCGTATGGCGTCGACACCGAACGCCTGGGGGGTGATGAATCGACCGTCACGTTCGACGTGAGCGAGGAAATTCCAAGTGGGACTTCGTTGACTGTCGATATCGTCTTTTCAAACGACAGCGTGCGGGCGGCCATCGTGACCCCGACGCCCGAGCCGGCCCAGGAAATCGACCCGCTCATCAGCGCAATCTATGCGACGGCCGAATCAAATGCCAGCGCGACGCGGGCAGCGCGGCAGCCGATCGCTTTTAGCACGGCCGTTTCAAACTTTCGCGACACGCGCACATCTGAGAGCACAGCATCTGCTGGCTTAAGCTGGGTTCTCCTGTTTGGCGCGCTGTTTGGGTTGCTGATGCTGCTGCAAGCTGCTGGGATCTTGCCAAAACGCAACGATGACGATGATGATGACGACTCAAGCACGTCGGGCAGCAGGCACCGATCTTCACGGTCGTCAAGCTCCAGCTCCAGCTCGCGTAGTTCAGGCTCGTCGAGTGGCGGGTCAAGCGGCGCAAGTGGTAGCAAGGGCAGTGGGGGCGGGGGATTCGGATAGACGACATACCAGGCACAGTGCACGACTGTAAGCGATGTCTGTGTCGGCGACTCCGCCTTTTGGCGGCGTGCGGCGGCGTTCAATGTAGACTAGCAATGTATGAAGCGCTTTGTTAACCTGATCGGGATATTCATCGCAATCGTGTTTGCATTTGGGCCGCTCACGGCGCATGCACAGGCAAAAACGCTGATTTGGGAGCGCCTTGACGTAGAAATAGACGTGCTCGCCAATGGCGATCTGGCAATCAAAGAGAGCAATGTCATCAACTTTACGCAGGGGCGTTTTGGGTTCGGATTTCGCGATTTTCAGACCGAACGGCTGACCGATATCACCGCGATTTCAGTGATGGATGAGCAGGGCGCGCCCATGCGCATCGAGACCTTGACCACAGACCAGGGGCGATTTCGCGTCAAGTATTTCTTTAACACACCGGCTCAGGATGAACGACGCACGATTCGATTGAGCTATGTCGTTCGCGGCGCGCTGCGCTATTACGCCGGCGGCGATCAAGTCTGGTGGGCGGCAGTGTTCCCGGATCGGGACGGCTTCGCCATTCAGGACTCGCGCGTCGTCATGCGGCTGCCGGCAAATAGCGATGCTGACAAGGTCGCAGCCTATGGTCCAAAACACCGTATCTCCGGTGCCGGGGAACGGACGATCGTGTTTGAGGCGACCGAACCCGTCGACTCCGGTGTCACGTTTGAAGTGCGCGCGCAGTTCAAGCACGGCCTGGTTTCGGGCTCGCCGCCGCCCTGGCAGCAGGCCTACGACACGCAGGCCGAATACGACCAGAACGTCAAGCCACGCAACAACGTGCTGGCGCTGTTGCTGTCGGCATTGCTGGGCATCGGTGGGCCGGCGTTGGCCTGGGTAATCTGGGTAACACGCGGCCGCGATCCAAACGTCGGGCAAGTGGCTGATTACATCGTCGAACCGCCATCGATTTCACCCGGGCTGGCGGGCACGCTGATGGATGAGTCGGCAGATCTGAAGGACATCATCGGGACCGTTTTTGATCTGGCCAAGCGCGGTGTGATCACGCTCGAGGAAGAGCAGGACGGCGATTACAAGATCGGCAAGGGACCGAACTTCACGAAGGATCTGCGGCCGTTTGAAACTCGGATTGTGACCGCGTTTCGAATAGAAGACGGCAGCACGCGCAATCTGAGCGAGCTCAAAAATAAGTTCTACGCCAATCTCGAACTCATCAAGAGCGAGCTCTATCAGGATTTGGTTGACCAGAACCTGTATGCAAACAACCCACCGAAAGTCCGCACGGCGTACTCAACGATGGGCGTGCTGGTTGGTCTCGTCGCGGTTGGCGGTGGATGCATGGCCAGCGTTGCGCTGAGTTCTTTTGCCGACACTGTGGTGTGTCTGCCGGTCGGCGGTGTGTTGGCCGCCATCGCGTTTTTGGTCATCAGCCGGCACATGCCGATGCGCACGCGCAACGGCGCCGAGTTGCGCATGCGCGTGGAAGCTTTCCGGCGCTATCTGCAGAACATCGAGAAGTATGTCGATTTGAACGAAGCAAAAGAACAATTTGGCAAATTTCTGCCTTGGGCGATTGTGTTTGGGCTTGAGAAAACCTGGATACGCAAGTTTGCAAAGGTTGATGCGCCGGTGCCGGACTGGTATCGGCCCTATGGCTACGGCTACGGGCATGGGTACGGCCGCTCGTATGGCCCGGGTGGCTCGCGCGGCATCGATTCGCCAGCGAGCGGTCCCATGCGCGGTGATGTTGGTGATCGTGCCCGCGCGGGCGGCGGTATCGGTGACCTTGAGCGCGGCGCAGCCATGGGCATGGCCGGGCTCGAGCGAAACTTTGCCGGCATGTTCGACTCATTTGGCACCACCCTGCAAAGCCAGCCGCAACCGGTCATGAGTTCGTCGAGCGGCAGCGGCGGCAGCAGCGGCGGCTGGAGTGGCGGCGGCGGCGGTGGCAGCTCGGGCGGTGGCGGTAGTTCCGGCGGCGGCGGTGGCGGATTTGGTTAAACCTTCCCCGTCATCGTTTCTTGCGATGTCACTGCGCCCGTGCAACGATTGCGGACAGTCACAGCGCCGAAAAACGTCTGGGTGAGATCTTTCTCGATAATTAACCTATGAATGCAAGCAAAACAACCGGATATATTCTTATTGGCATCGGCGCGCTGATTGTGTTGGGCATTGGCGCGTGGGCGTCATCGTATGCGTTTGCAGCAGCCAGCACGCGCATCTTTGTGATCGTCTTTGCGCTGCTGGTGGCGGCGCCGCTGATTGGCATGGGCGTCTACACGCTGATTAGGGGCAGTGGCGAAGCCAAAGAAGACGCGCAAATTGCAAAACAGCGCAAGCTCCTAAATCTGGTGCAGACGCAGGGCCAGGTAAACCTGTCGATCGCTGCGGTGGAGCTCAACCTGCCGCGGGAAGACGTCAAAGCGCTGGTCTATGATCTGGTGGGCAAACAGCTTTTTTCAGGCTATATCGACTGGGATGCGCAGATGTTGTATTCGGTGGAAGCCGGAAAAGTCAAAGGCGGCAAATGCCCTAAATGCGGCGGCGCACTTGAAGTCGCCGGCAAAGGGCTGGTGAAATGCCCGTATTGCGGCAGCGAAGTGTTTGGAGCTTAGTGCAATAAAAGCGAAGCGTGTAAAGCGGCGAAATTGCTGTATCCCTCACTCCGCGAGGGATACAGCAATTTCGCCAGAACTAGAAACCACCTTTCAGGATTGCCTGAAAAGGCGCAAATACAGTGAGGGAATAACATGGCATTGAGACTGATAGATGTAATCGAGTGGACCGATCAAGGCCCAACAGACATTGTGCATCGCGTACCGGAGCAGGGCCAGGGCGATATTCGGCTGGGCTCCCAGTGCATCGTGCGGCCATCGCAAGTGTGCCACTTTGTGCGCGAAGGCAAGGCGTTGGACGCGCTGGGCGAAGGCCGACATACGCTCACCACGTATAACTTGCCAATCCTGACCGGGTTGCTCAAGATCGCCACAAACAGCAAAACGCCATTCCCGGCCGAAGCCTACTTCGTGACACTGCGCGACTTCCTGGATCAAAAGTGGGGCACTGCCAGCGAGATCACCGTGCGCGACAGCGAGTTCGGCATGGTGCAACTGCGCGCGCATGGCACATACGCCATGGCGATCAAAAACCCCAAGCAGTTTCTCGATCAGGTTGTCGGCGTGCAAGGCATCTACACGACAGGCGACATCAACGATTATCTGCGCGGTATCCTGATGACCGAAATCACAGCCACGCTTGGCGGCGCCATGAAGGGCAAGTCATTGCTTGATCTGGCTGAAGTGCAGGCGGACATGGGCGACGCCATCCGTGAGCGCGCCAAAGATGACTTTGCCGAAGTTGGCATCGAGCTCAAGAAAGTATTTGTGACGCAAATCACGCCCAGCGAGGAAATCGCGCGGGCAATTGGCCAGCGCGGCGCGATGGGCGCGCTCGGCACCAACTACATGGAATATCAGGCCGGCCAGGCCATGCGCGATGCCGCCAAGAGCGACGGCAGCGGCGCGGCTGGTCTTGGCGCCGGTTTGGGCGCAGGCATGGGTATTGGTCAGGCGATGGCCGGCGCGATGCAATCCGGTTTTCAGAAGCCTGCACCCGCTCCCGCCGCGGCTGATTCGGCCGCACCCGCTGCGCCCGCCACAAAGGCTTCGCTTCAGAATGCGTTGACCAATCTGGATATCCGGTTGGCCAACGGCGACATCACCGAAGCCACCTACAACAAGCTGCGCGCTAACCTCGAAAAGGCGCTCGGCGACGCTGCGGCGTAGCATTAAGGAAGCGCCCGACTCTCTCTGCTTCTCTGCATTTCTCTTGAGCGTGATGCTTAAGACAAATGCAGAGAAGCAGAGAAGCGGAGTTATGCAGAGATGCATGCTGAGCAGATGCAATGGATGCAGTTTTTGATTTTGGGTTGAGCAATCTGAAGTTTGCCAGCGCCAACGCCGGCGGTGTGCTGACTGGCTTCTCGACCCAGCCCGCGCGCGGGATCGCCAGCGTAGAGACCATCCTGGCGGCGCGCGCGGCTGAGACCGCCTGGCGACGGGTGATCGTCACCGGCGGGCAGTCGGGACGCTTGCCCGATGTGATCGAAGGCATCCCCGTCGTCAAGGTGTCAGAGATCGACGCCATCGGGCAGGGCGGCCTGGCGCTTGCAAACCAAGATGCCGGGATCGCGTTGCGCAAGGCGCTGGTTGTTGGGTGCGGGACGGGCACCGGCATGTATGCGGTTCGCGCGAAGTCAGTGCGGCACAGCAGCGGCACCGCCGTAGGTGGCGGCACCCTGCTCGGTATGGCACGCCTGCTGCTCGGCACGATCGCCCCAGGTGAGATCGACGCGCTGGCGCTGACTGGCGTAGCCGCAAATGTCGACCTGACGCTGTCTGAAGTCACGGGCGGGAACTATGGCCTGTTGCCGGCCGATGCCACTGCTGTCAACTTTGGCCGGTTGGCGCGCGACGGTTCGGCTGCCCGCTCACGCGCCGACATCGCTTCCGCCCTTTCAACCCTTGTTGCGCAGACGATTGCGCTCATCGCAATCAACGCCGCGCGCTTTGAAAAGTTGGACACGATTGTGCTGGTTGGAAACTTGACCCAGATGGCCTCGATTCGCGCCCAGCTGATGCGCACCGCGTCGTTCTATGGCGCAAAGTTTGTCATCCCGGCCAATGGCGGCTACGCCGGCGTGATTGGCGCGCACGCGCTCAGCCGCCGAGGTTCGCGATAAAGATATAACCGCCCTTCGACGCTGCGATGCCAAACCCAACCTCGCTGTAATTGCCGGACAGGATGTTCTTGCGGTGCGGTCCGCTGTCGGTTTCCTGATGAAACCACATGTCGAACGCACCCTCGGCGCTGCGGCTCCAGGCCCAGTTCTCGCCGGTAAAGCGGCCGGTGTAGCCCACACGCTCGATGCGTTCGCGTGAGCTGGAACCGTCCAGCCCAACATGGCCACAGTTCCCGCGCGCGGCGCACTCGTCGGCATGCGCTTGAGCCGACGCCTGCAGCACTGGCGAAAAGATGAGGGGAGGCATGCCTGCCAGAACACGTTGCTCGTTGTAGAGCTGCAGCAGGGTCTCGGCAGATGGCGCGACACCTGACGCGAACGACCGATCGACCCGTGCCACCGGCGCGCTGCGCGTGACGACAGGCTCTGGCGTCGAATCGAGCAGAATCAGCTCGGGATCGATGGGGATCGGTGTGACAACCCGTTCCTGCGCAACCGGCTCGGGCGTTGCGATGGCCTGCGCCGGCGGCGCTGGAGGGGCTGGCGCACTGGTCGGTTCAGGCAGCGCCGCGCTCTGCCTCGGTTGTTTGACCGGAATGATCAAACGTTGGCCGGCGTTGATCCGCCCGGCGTCGGCGATTTGGTTGACGCGCAACAGATCGTCTGTGCCCGCACCAAAGCGTTGCGCAATGCCGCCAAACGTGTCACCCGGCTGCACGACATAGATAAACCAGAACACATTCTCGTCGTCTGCCAACCGCGCCGTCGGCAGTTTCAGGCGCGCGCCAGCCCGCACGTTTTGATCGACTAGGTCGTTTGCCAGCTGCAACGCGGCGATCGACGTTTTGTAGCGCGCGGCCAGCGTGGAGAGCGTGTCCCCTGAAACCACCACATGCTCGGCAGCTGCGGCAACGGCCTGCGCGGGAGCTTCTGTGGGTTGTTCGGCTGTCGGTGGGGCGGCAGTTGGGAAGACCACACTGGTCGCTGTCGCTGGTGGCGCCACCGTGCGCACGACTGCGGCTGTCGGGATCAGTGCGATCCCGGCCGCGATCCGAGTCGATTCCAAATCGCCGTTTGGCACGGTCGACTCTGCGCTTGTGCAGGCGCACAACAGCGCGCTCATCGCCAGCAGCAGGCCGGGGTGACGCGCGCGAATTGTGAAAATGCGCGAAATCGACGGCGGGAGTTGCCAGCCGGATATGCTCACACGCCTATTGTAAAGAGCGCACCTGAGCGACAATTGAGTGCTGATGTCTGCAGATGAAGTGATTGCCGCGCTGCGCGAAGACCGCGAGTTTATGCGCGATGTTGTCGACTGGCAGCGCGCGCCGGCGCGCGAGGCCCGCAACGCGCCGTTTCCTGCCGGTCTCGCCCCGGCCGTCCCCGCTGCGCTGGCGAGCAGAGGCATTGCGCAGCCGTATGTCCATCAGGCTCAGGCGATCGCCGCCGTGTTGCGGCATGAACACGTGGTTACGGTCGCCAGCGCGGCAGGCGGCAAGTCGCTGAGCTTTCATGCGCCGATTTTGAATGCGCTGCTCGGAGACAAAAACGCGCGCGCGCTGTGCCTGTTTCCGACCAAGGCGCTGGCGCAGGATCAGCTCGCGACGATGCGTGCGCTGATGGATCCGCTGCTCGGCAGCGATCCGATTTCCCGCGTGCAAACCTATGACGGGGACACCCCGCAGGCGAAACGCGGTGAAATTCGCAAAGATGGGCGCGTGATCGTGACCAACTGCGACATGCTGCACATCGGCATCCTGCCGCATCACACCCGCTGGTCGGCGTTTTTCAAAAATCTGCGCTATGTCGTGATCGATGAGATGCACACCTATCGCGGCATCTTCGGCAGCCACATGGCCAACGTCATCCGGCGGCTGCGGCGCATCTGCGCGTTCTACGACGCAAACCCAACGTTCATCCTGGCTTCTGCCACCATTGCGAATCCACGCGAACATGCCGAGCGATTGCTTGAGATGCCCGTGACGTTGATCGACGACGATGGCAGCCCGCATGGCGAGCAAAACATCGCGATCGTGAATCCGCCGGTTGTCGATCCGGAGCTGGGCCTGCGCCGCAGCGCGGATTTTGTCGCGCGCGATGTCGCCGCCCGGCTGATCGATCACGGTCTGCAAACGATCTGTTTTGCGCGCTCGCGCAACTCCACCGAAGTGCTCCTGACGTATCTGCGCGCGCGCACCGGCAACCGGCTATCCGCCAAAAGCGGCGCAGAAACGATTGCCGGGTATCGCGGCGGTTATCTGGCAGAGGAGCGCCGCGCCATCGAGCGCGGCCTGCGCGACGGCAGCGTGCGCGGCGTGGTGTCGACAAATGCGCTTGAGCTTGGCATCGATGTCGGCGAACTCGATGCCTGCGTCATGCTGGGATATCCCGGCTCGATCGCCAGCTTCTGGCAGCAGGCCGGCCGGGCAGGGCGCCGTCGTCAGGCCTCGCTGGCTGTCATGATCGCCACCGCCGACCCGCTCGATCAGTATCTGGCGTCGCATCCGACATTTCTGTTTGAACAGTCGCCGGAACACGCCCGTATCGCGCCGGATAATCTTGGCGTGCTGGCAGCGCATGTGTCGTGCGCGGCGTTCGAGCTGCCGTTTGAGCGCGGAGAAAAACTCGGCCGCGCAGACGTGAACGACATCCTGGATGTGCTGGCCGAAGAGGGCGATATCTTTGCCAGCGGCGGCGCGCCCTTGCCGCTCTTTCGCAACGCCGACGGCCCGCGCGGCGAGAAATCCGATGCGCCGGATGAGCCGGTGCGTTACACCTGGGTCGGGCAAACCTATCCGGCAGACAAAGTTGGCCTGCGCGGGGTGGGCGAGCGCGTCAGCATCAACGATGAACGGGGCAACTTGATTGGCGAGTCAGACCGCGCGTCGGCGCAGGGCCGCGTGCACGTCGGCGCGATCTATCTGCATCAGGCGCGCAGCTTTTTGATCACCGAGCTCGACTGGGAGGCTGGCAAAGCCACCGCGCGGCCGGTTGACAGCGACCACTACACGCTGGCCAGCGCGATCAGCGAAGTCACCGTGCTGGACGAATTTGGCGCCGCCGACAAATCGCAGCGCAAGCCGGTTGCCAATGGCGAACTCGAAGTCACCACAACGGTGTCACGCTATCGCCAAATCCAGTTCAGCACGCGCCAGACGCTGGGTTGGGGTGAGATCGATTTGCCGCCGCAAAATTTGTTTACAACCGGCTACTGGTTTAGCATCGCTGAAGAAACTGCAGAACGTCTGGCGCGCGAAGGCGTCATCGGGCTGCCAAACGACTATGGGCCAAACTGGGCGGCGCAGCGCGAGGCCACGCGCGCGCGCGACGGGTTTGCCTGCGTGGTGTGCGGCAAGGCTGAGCCACCCGGCCGGCAGCATCATGTGCATCACCGCAAACCATTTCGCTCCTTTGGCTATGTGCGCGGCGAGAACACGGCGTATATGCAGGCAAACGCGCTCGACAACTTGATGACCGTGTGCCCAACCTGCCACGCGCGCGTGGAGACGGCTGAGCAGGTCAACGGAGCCATGGTCGGCGTGTGCTATCTGATGGGCAATCTGGCGCCGCTGTATGTGATGTGCGACACGGGTGATGTGGCGGCGACCTGGGATATCGAGAGCCCGCACACGCATGTTCCGACGGTCACAATTTACGAGATGGCACCCGGCGGCACCGGCATCGCTGACGAGCTGGTCATGCACCATCGCGAATTGCTGGAGATGGCTGCGGCGCGCGTGCGCGAATGTGATTGTGAACGCGGTTGCCCGTCGTGCATTGGCCCGGTTGATGAGAAGGGCGAACGCAATATCAAACAGGATGTAGCGCGCATCCTGCACGCGCTGATGTCCGATCTGCGCAGACTCACATAGAATTCAGCACATGAGTGACATAGAGTTTTACACCGTTAACATCGCCGGCGTCGAGCGCCAGTTGCGAAAAATGGAAGTTGCGCCCGGCGTCAAAATCGCCGTGCTAAATATTCTCGGCGACACTGAGCTTGTCGCAGCCGCGGCCAAGGCTCTGGCGCCAAAGTTGCCGGCCGGCACGCAATACATCGTCACTGCCGAGGCCAAGAGCATTCCGCTGGCCTACGCACTTTCGCTGGAAACAAAGCTGCCCTATATCGTGCTGCGCAAATCGCAGAAGCCGTATATGGGCGATGTGCTGACGGCCGAGACACTGTCGATCACGACAAATAAGCCGCAAACGCTCTTTCTCGACGAGAAAGACCGCAATGCGATCAAGGGGAAAAACGTGGTGTTGCTCGACGATGTGATCAGCACTGGCAGCACGCTGCAGGGCATGCGGCTGATCATGCAGAAAGCGGAGGCCGTCGTCCTCGGCGAGGCTGCGATCCTGACCGAAGGTGACCGCGCCAAATGGCAGAACGTGATTTCACTCGGCCATCTGCCGGTGTTTGGTTCGTAGGTGCTTCAAACGATGCCGCAGCGATAGAAAGATATCGCCGTTCTCAATCAAAAAAAGCGCCACAGAGCACACAGAATTTCTGTGTGCTCTGTGGCGCTTTGACGACTCAAAAGCGCATTGCCACGGCCAATTTGCGCGGCCTACTTCGCCGCGCGCTTGAGCGCGGCCGCGCGGGAGGTGCTCTCCCACGGCAGATCGATATCCGTGCGGCCAAAGTGGCCGTACGCCGCGGTCTGGCGGTAGATCGGGCGGCGCAGCTTCAGATCCGTGATGATCGCGCCCGGGCGCAGATCAAACACATCGCGGATGGCCTTGTTGATCTTGGCATCGTCAACTGTGCCGGTGCCAAACGTTTCGACATTGATCGAGAGCGGTTCGGCCATGCCAATGGCGTACGCGACCTGCACTTCACAGCGCGTTGCCAAACCTGCCGCAACTACGTTCTTGGCCACCCAGCGGCAGGCATACGCCGCGCTGCGGTCGACTTTTGTCGGATCCTTGCCGCTGAATGCGCCACCACCGTGCCGGCCCATGCCGCCATAGGTGTCGACGATGATCTTGCGGCCGGTCAGACCGGCATCACCCATCGGACCGCCGACCACGAAGCGACCGGTCGGATTCGTATAAATGTTCAATCCGTTCTTGACCATGTTTTTGGGCAGGGTCGGTTTGATCACGATATCGGTGAGCGCCTGATTGATCTCTTCCTGATCGATCTCGGGCGCGTGCTGGGTCGAAATCAGCACGGTGCTGATGCGCACGGCCTGGCCCTTCGAGTACTCAACCGTCACCTGTGTTTTGCCATCGGGACGCAGCCAGCCGAGTTTGCCATTCTTGCGCACTTCGCTCAAGCGGCGGGCTAGGCGATGGGCCATGGCGATTGGCATCGGCATGAGCTCTTCGGTTTCATCGCAGGCAAAACCAAACATCATGCCCTGGTCGCCGGCGCCGACCTTGGCCGGATCGTCTTTGACCACTTTGGCTTTGTTGCGACCTCGGGTTTCAAACGCGGAGTCCACGCCCTGTGCAATGTCCGGCGACTGCGCGGCGATTGCGATCTGCACGCCGCAGGTATTGCCGTCAAAGCCTTTGTCCGATGAGTCAAAGCCAATGTCGTTTACAACCTCGCGAATCAACTTGTCGTAGTTAACGGTTGCGCGGGTGGTGATTTCACCGAGGCACATTACAAAGCCGGTTTTGACTGCGGTTTCGCAGGCCACGCGGCTCATTGGATCCTGGGCTAGGCACGCGTCTAGCACGGCATCACTGACCTGATCGCACATCTTGTCGGGGTGTCCTTCGGTCACGCTCTCTGATGTGAAGAAGAGCTGGGAACTGTTCATGAAACTGCTGCTCACGTGTTATCTACCTTCCTTCTCGCTATAAATTTGACTCTGGACAGCAAAACGCCCTCTTACATCGCTGCAAGAGGGCGCGGTTAGTTCTGAATTTGACTTCCCGCTCTCATCTTCCAGTGCTGCTGCCGGACTTGGCACCAATTGCATTTGCGCCTGGTTGCCGCGGTTTCGTTGAGCCGTTCTCTCCACCGCTCTGGATAAGAGTTCGCATATTTTACACGAAGCGGACACAGACGCGGGATGGTGCATGCCGTGAGTTTTATCCCTCATGCCATAGCTTGCGCATCTCGTCTGATGTGTTTAGCAAATCGGAAAGCCGCCCCTGCGATTCGATGCGCCCATCCTTGAGCACGATGATGTGATCGGCGCGGCGCAGCGCAGCAGCCCGGTGCGACACAACAAGACAGGTGCGGGCGCGCTGGTCTTCAAAGATGCGCTCCCACAGCAACCGCTCGGTTTCGACGTCGAGCGCGCTGGACAGGCTGTCGAAAACGAGAAGATCTGCCTCGCGCACGAACATGCGGGCGGCTGCTGTGCGTTGCACCTGGCCGCCGGAAAGCTTGACGCCGCGCGGACCGATCATCGTGTCCAGCCGTCGTTCGAGCCCCTCAAGATCGCGTTCCATCACCGCGGTGCGCGTGGCATGGGTGAGCTCTTGCGGCGAAGCGCTGGCGCCGAGCAGGATGTTGTCGCGCAGGGAGTCGCTGAACAATCGCGGCACTTGTCCGGTGTAGGCTGCGCGCGGCGGCACAAACCAGGTCGCCGGCGAATGCACGGCCACGCCATTCCAGCAGATTTCACCTGCGTCGTGCGGCAGCAGGCCAAGCAAGGAGCGCAGCAATGTGGTTTTGCCGGAGCCTATACGGCCGGTGATGACGACGAACGCGCCGCGCTCGATCGTGAGACTGATATCTGAGACGCCGGCGTGACTGTTTGGATAGGTATACGCCAGGCCGCGCACCGTCAGCTGTTTGAGTTCATCCGATGGCAGGCGAGCCGGCTGAGCTTCCGGTGCGGGTTGTGGTTTCAGCAAATGCACTGGCCCGGGCTCCAGCAACTGGTTCGCCGGCGCACCTTGCATCAGCCGAAACAACCGGTCAAACGACACGTCCGTCTGTTTATAGCGCGCAAACGACCGACCCAGGTTGAACGTGAAATCGGAGACACGGGTGAGCAAGGCGACGAACAGCGCAAAGTCGCCGACAGTGAAACTGCCTGTGCGAAACGACTGCGCCACCAGCAGCAAGATGATCCCGGCGTTGATATTGGTGACGCTGTCACCGAGTGTGCTGAGCAACAGATCATTGAAAAGGCGTTCTTTGAGCACGGCTTTGCGCCGAATCTCGCCCAGAACGTTAAAGCGCTGCAGTACCGGAATTTTCGGCCCGTGCGACCTGCACTGCCTGCACCGCGCCGAAGATTTCAGCGATAAACGCGTAGAGCCGCCCGGTGGCACGCCGCGTTTCGCGCCGATAGTTTTGGATGCGCAGCGTGCCGATGCTGGTCACGATTGAAATCACGATCAACGGCAGCGCAACCGAAGCTGCGATCAGCGGTGAAATGCGCGCCATGATCACAAAAGACACGACTGCGTAGACCGCCATGCCAAACAGCTGCCCTAGTTCACTGATAAAGGCGCCGATCTCGCTGATGTCGCCGCCCAGTCGCGTGATCGTCTCGCCAGGAGAGTAGGGCAACGCGCGCGCGCCAGGCAGTTGCAGGATGCGCGTCATCAGATTTCTCCTCAACTGGGTGATCGAGAATTGTTCGACGACGCGATCCACCGCGACGGACAGGTAGATCGCGAGGATGCGAACCAGCGCTGACGCAACAAGCAAAACGAGCAGCCACTGCAAGGTGGGCGTGATGCGGGCGTTTTGCGTGAGCGTGTTAAACGCCTCGCGAATGATCAGGCCTGGGATCAGAAACGCCAGCTGGCGCGGGACTTGCAGCGCAAGATTGAGCGTGAACAGCGCCGGTTGCCAGCGATACAGCCGCAGCAGCGAGGCGGCCGTCGATAGCCGCGGTGGCGGGCTGCTGGGTGTTGCACTCATGCCAGCACCTCGCCAAGCCCGGTGCGCAGCAGTTGCGCAAATCGCGAGTTTTTGTCGGCCGCGAGATCGACGCGTTTGCCGTATTCGCGCATGTGTCCATCTTCGAGAATCAAAATTGCATCGGCGCGATGCACCGTGTTTAGGTGATGCGCGATGATGATGGCCGTGCGGCCGCTCAACAGTTTGTCGACTGCGCGCTCGATGCGGCGCTCGGTGGCCGGGTCGAGCCGCGATGAGGCTTCGTCCATCAGCACCAGCGCCGGGTTGAGCAGAAACACGCGCGCAAACGCCAGCAATTGCGCCTCCCCGGCGGACAGGCCGCCACTGCCGGCATCCAACTCGGTGTCCAACCCGCGCGGCTGGCGGCGCAACCATTCGGTCAGTTCGAGTTCCTCCAGCACGCTAAGAATGTGCGCGTCGGGTATGGCGGCGTTGAAGAACGTCAAGTTGTCGCGCACGCTGGCTTGAAAGAGCTGCACATCCTGCGTGACCAAGCCAACCCGGCCGCGCAACGCATCGAGCGTAAGCTCGCGCAGATCGACACCGTCCAACCGGATCGCGCCGACGGTTGGGTCATAGAAGCGAAAGAGCAGCCGTGTCAGCGTCGATTTGCCGCTGCCGGTGCGCCCGAGCAAGCCCAATACGGTTCCGGGTTCGAGGTGGAATGAAATATCCTGCAGGACGATCTGATTGCCGAAGTCGTCGGTGCCCTGCGTCGTATCGCCATTGCCTGGAGCGCCGTCGTCGTACGCAAATGAGACGGCCTCAAAAGTAAGCGCTGCCGAGCGGTTCGGGAGCCTGATCGATGCCGGGAGCACGCTCGTCCCGCCAACAATGCGGCTGCGTGTGTTGACGAGCTCGGCGGTGCGTTCGATGCCGGCGCTGGCGCGCTGCAGGTCCTCAAGCTGCTCGGTGATGATGCGCAGATTTGACGAGAGGGTGCCGGTGTAATCGAAGATCAAATAGACGGTCCCGAGTGTCAGCGCGCCGAGCCCGAGCAGATATGCGCCGATGCCGATGGCGGTCGCGTTGCCGATCGAGAACAAGAAAATAATCGTGCCAAACAAAATGCGGCCAAACATCGCTGCAGTCATCGATTTTTGAAAGAGCACGCGCATCAGTGTGAACTGCTGACGCAGCGTGTGCCTTTCGGCGCCGCTGGAGCGAATATCCTCGAGCCCTGAAAGGCGTTCTTCCCAGAATGCAGAAAGATCGGCCGAAGCCTGGCGCATTGCTTTGAAACGGGGTACTGCGACGCCCTTGATTTTGTAGAGCGTGAAAACGGTGATCAAGGCATACACCGTCATCGCAAAGCCTATGCGCGGGTCTTCGCGATACATCAGAATCAGCACGCCGACCATCAGCAACGACGTGCCGAGCACTCGAATTACGAACTGCGAAAAGAAGTTAGACATCGCGGTGACGTCGCCATCGATGCGCTCGATCATCTCGCCGGACGTGTGCAGCTTGTGGAAGGTCATGTCCAGCCCGAGTGTGTGGCGGGCGAGATCCGAGCGCAGGCTGTTGGTTGCACTCCATGCCACACCCTCGCTGACATAGCTGGCCAGACCGGCCGCTAAATTTCCGCCAACGGCCGTGAGCACGAAGAGCACCGCGATGACTGCGAGGTTGGCTGGGGCCGCGCTGTTCGCGCTATCGATAAAGTGCCTGATGATCTGCGGGTTGATCAGCTGCAGAAAAATGTTTGCAGTCAGAAGCGCCGAGAGCAGCAGCATTTTGCGCCAGTGTGGGCGCAGGTATTTTGAGAGGAGCGTAACGTATTGTTGTAAGGGCAGGGCCACTGAATCATTGTAGTCTGGCGAACCAAGTAGATTCAGCGCGCGCAATAGTAGGCGTGGGGCAAGAAGCCGGGGATAAGCCCGGCATATGCCGGGCTTATCCCCGGCTTCTTGCCCCACGCCTGGTTAGTTACATGCTATGAGCCCGGCTGGCGCAGGCCACCCAGCTCGCCCATTTCCGGGGCGCGCGTTGCATGCGCACAGCCGGGCCTGCTCGCTACAATGTATTTCAATGCGAGCGAATACGGATCGAGCCTCTTCTAGCACTATGTTGCGTTCATCGTTGTGCCGTCAGGCGCAGCTGGAGACGCCCGAATTTCAGGCCTGGGGCGTCCAGCTCGGTGAGCGGCCGATGCACCTGCACCGCAAAATATGGGAGTACGCCTATATCACCCAGGCGCTCTTCGAACGCGGCATGTTGATGCCTGGCAAGCGCGGGCTTGGCTTTGCGGTCGGCCACGAGCCGCTGCCGGCACAGTTCGCCAGCATGGGCTGTCAGATCCTGGCCACAGATCTGGATACGGCGCATGAGCAAGCCAAGGCCTGGGCAGACAGCGATCAGCATGCCGAATCGCTGGACGTGCTGAATGTGCGCGGCATCTGTCCGCCAGACGTGTTTGACCGCAGCGTCTCGTTTCGATTTGTAAATATGAACGCGATCCCAAGCGATCTCGGCCAGTTTGATTTTGTGTGGTCGTCCTGTTCACTTGAACATCTTGGGTCACTGGCTCATGGCGAAGACTTTGTGATGAATTCTTTGCGGAATCTCAAACCCGGTGGCGTAGCCGTGCACACAACCGAGTTCAACGTTGGCTCGAACTTCTTTACAACGAAGATCGGAGGCGCGGTCATCTATCGCAGACGCGACATCGAGCGGCTGGCAAAACGCATCAGGCAGGCCGGCTGTTCGATCGATCTCGATTTCACGAAAGGCAACCTGCCGATCGATACGTTCGTCGATCTTCCGCCCTACACGCATGAAAAGCATCTGCGTTTGAAATTAAACGGGCACATTGCGACGTCAATCGGTCTCATCATCGAGAAACCGGGCTAACACATGGTTTATCTTTGGCCGAATTCACCATCCCCGCGCGGAGCGCCGGGATGGTGAATTCGGCACCCAAACTGTTTGCCTAAACGCATAATTACCATTTTACTAATTGCGTCGGCTAGGCGGGACATGCCCACACGTCACTCGGCCACCCGCGGCCGATACTGCAGCGCTTCAGCCAGATGCGCGCTCACAATCTTTTCAACGCCCGCCAGATCGGCGATGGTGCGCGCGAGCTTTAAGAGGCGATGAAAGGCGCGCGCGCTCAGCTGTAACTGCGACATAGCTGCCTTCATCAGCGCGCGGCTGGCGTCATCCAGCGCGCAGTGGGCGCGCACATCGGCAACGGTCATATCCGCGTTGCAGGTTAGCGTGGTTCCGGCGAAGCGCGCCAGTTGACGCTCACGGGCGGCTTGCACGCGGGCACGCACGAGCTCGGATGTCTCACCCGGCCGCAGGTCGTTTAACTTGTCGAAGGCCACCCGCGCAACTTGAAGGTGCACATCGATGCGATCCAGCAGCGGGCCGGAGATCTTCTTCTGATATTGCTGAATCTGCGCCGGCGCGCACGTGCAAGGCCGCGCCGCATCGCCATACCAGCCGCACTTGCACGGATTCATGGCCGCGACCAACATAAAGCGCGCTGGAAATGTCAGCGAACCGGCCGCGCGGCTGATTTGCACGACTTTGTCTTCCATCGGCTGCCGCAACACTTCGAGCGTGCGGGTGTCGAATTCGGGCAACTCATCCAGAAAAAGCACGCCGCGGTGCGCCAGGCTAACCTCTCCCGGGCGCGGGAACTTGCCGCCACCGACCATGCCAGCGTGGCTGATGGTGTGATGCGGCGCTCGAAACGGCCTCGCCTGAATAAGCGGCGTGTCGCTCGGCAGCATATCTGCGACGGAATACAGCCGCGTGACATCCAGCGCCTCTTCGAGCGTGAACCGGGGCAGGATGCCGGGCAGGGCGCGGGCCATCAGGGTTTTGCCTGCACCGGGGCTGCCAGACATGATGACGTTGTGGCCGCCTGCCGCGGCAATTTCAAGTGCGCGTTTTGCGGTCTCCTGACCTTTGATCTCGGAGAAATCCGTCCCGGGCAGGCCGAATTCGTAGTGCGCGTCGATCGCGCGTTGCGACTCGCAGGCAACGATCGTCGGGCTGCGCGAGCCGAGATTTACGATCAGCGCGCGCAGCGATTCGGCACCAATGACGTCGATGCCGGGCACCAGAGCGGCCTCGCGCGCGTCGCAGGCCGGCACCACGATGCGCTTAAATCCATGCGTGCGCGCAAACGCCGTTGCAGGCAACACCGAGCGCACGTGCCGCGTCGCGCCGTCGAGCGCAAGTTCGCCGATCACCAGTGTTTCGGCCAGCATTGTTGGGTCGATCTGGTCCGACGCCGCGAGTAGCCCGAGCGCTATCGGCAGATCGTAGGCCGGGCCAGCCTTTCGGATGTCGGCGGGCGCCAGATTCACCGTGACGCGGTTGTAGGGCATCTTGAGGTTGCTGTGGCGCAACGCCGAGCGCACACGTTCGATGCTTTCCTTTATGGCGGCGTCGGGCAGGCCGACCAACGTAAACGACGTCAGGCCGCCGCTGCTGTCGACCTCGACATCAATCACGTGGCCATCCAGCCCGACCATGGCGCAGGAAGATATTTTTGCGAGCATGTGCAGAGCGTAATGGCGTTGCTCTTGCGTTTTTCTCAAATCCTCAAAATGCGGCCAAAATGTCAGCAACTGTCAGGTTTTGAATCGAATGATGATGCTTTTGATGGTGAATGCTCAGTAGCGTTGGCGTGGCGTGCGCGGGGTCTATAGACCCTTCAGGTCTCCAAACGTGGCGGGTCTGTAAACCCGAAAGGTCTCAAAACCTCCCGCGCGCTGGCACGCGCCCTGTGTATCATCCAGCCAATGCGCGAAATCATCCACGATGTCCGGAACTGGGACGGTCCGATCGCCCTGGCAACGGTCGTGTCGACCTGGGGCAGCGCGCCACGCAGGGTTGGCGCAAAGCTGGCCATGACCACGGACAACCGTCTTGCGGGCTCGGTCAGTGGCGGGTGTATCGAGGGCGCGGTCTACGAAGAAGGCCAGGACGCTCTGCAAAGCAACCGCGCCCGGTTGTTGTCGTACGGCGTGGCGGACGAAACGGCATTTGAGGCGATTGGCCTGGCATGCGGCGGAAACATCGAGGTCTTTGTCGAACCGTTAACCGCGCAGCTGCGGGCGTTTTGGCTGGATGCCGCCGATCACGAGCGCGCCTGCGTCACAGCCACGGTAATCGCCGGCGCACCTGACGACATCGGTTACAAACTGCTCCTGAACGAAAGCGGTAACGCCCAGACCAGCCAAGACGATGCGCGTTACAACGGCCTGACCGCGCAACTGCTCAGCATCGCCGGTATCGCGTTGCGCACCGGCAAGAGCACGCGCATGACCTTGCCGGACGGCGCCACGCAGGTCTTTGTTGATGTTCAGCTTCCCACGCCGCAACTCGTGCTCTTTGGCGCGGTACACATCGCGCTGGCGCTGGCGCCGATTGCGCGCGCCGTCGGGTTTCGCGTGGTCGTGTGCGATCCGCGCCCGGCTTTTGGCAATCGCGAGCGATTTCCCGATGTGGACGCTTTGATCACAGAGTATCCGGACAAAGCCTTCAAACAGCTGCTGATCACGCGCTCAACCGCGATCGTGACGCTGTCGCACGACAGCAAGTTCGACGATCCGGCGCTGTTTACTGCGCTGCAAAGCGATGCCTTTTATGTCGGCGCGCTGGGCGGCTTGAAAACCCGCGAGCAGCGCCGCGCGCGCCTGATCAAACGCGGCCTGACCGAACAACAGGCCGATCGTCTGCACGCGCCGCTCGGGTTGGACCTCGGGGCAACCACACCGGAGGAAATCGCGTTGGCCGCCATGGCGCAAATCGTGAGCGCACGCAACAAAATCGGAGCAGCCCGGTGACGGCCCGATCGCAACCTGCTGCTATCGCGCGCGCCGTGCTGCGGAATGTCGCCTGGCTATGCATCGCGCTGTGCGCCGTTTACGCGTTTGGGGTGGTCTACGCCTGGTTGGCGCGCGCCGCGCAAAGCGACGACACCCCCTTCGGCATGTTGCCAGAAGTGGTTGTTTCCGATGAGATTGTGGCGCACTTAACTGGCATGCTTACTGGCGATCTGGGTGTGCTGCCGGGCAAGCTTGGCCCGGTTGCGCCGTTTGTTGCGGCCGCGCTTGGCCGCAGTCTTCTGGTGCTGGGGCTGGCCTTTGTCATCAGCGCGGCGCTGGGGATTGTGCTGACATTTGTGGTCGGCCGTGAGCAGGGCCGCAGCCCGCGCTGGTTTGTGCCGTTGGCCGTGCTGCTGACATCCGTGCCGCCGTTTCTTGTCAGTGTGCTGGCAACCGCGATTGTGATCGCGCTGTCGTGGGATTTCATCCCGGTTCAGAGCCATTGGTTGCTGCCGGTGTTGGTGCTGGCGATCCGTCCCGCTGTGCAGGTGGCTCGCGTGCTGAGCGGTCTGGTGGTTGAACAGTTCGACCAACAATATGTCGTTGCCGCGCGCGGGTTGGGTAATTCGTGGGCGGGCGTCCGGCGCCACCACGTCTGGCCGAACATCCTGGCGCCGGCCATCATGTCGCTGGCCGGCAACTTTCGCATACTGGTGGCTGAGCTGGTTGTGATCGAGTGGCTGTTAAACTGGCCGGGTGTGGGCCGCTTGCTGGCCTCGGCGCTGATCGTGCCCAAACGCACGGATTCGCTCGCGCCTTTGTTCTTGCATCCACACCTGACTGCCATGACGTTCACCGCTGTCGCACTGTTGTTCCTGGTCGCCGATTTGGTTGCGCGCAATGCTGCGCCAGCCGCTGACCCGCGTTTGCGCGAGTCGATCGACCCGCTGCGCCGCGCGCATGAGTCCGCTGGCTGATCTCAGGTCGTCGCTAAATCTATGAAGAAACTGAACCTGTCACTGCTTCTCGGCGCACTCGCGTTGTTGCCCGTAATCGCTGCCGCTGCCGTGCCACAGCTGCTTGCGCCGCATAACCCGACCGACTTTCATCAAATTGTCGATATCGGCGGGACCTATGTGCGCGCGCCGTTTCCAGTGTTTGCCACACGGGAGTATCTGCTTGGCTCTGACCCATTCGGACGCGATACCCTCAGCCGCCTGATCTGGGCGGTGCGCCCGACATTGACGATGGTGCTGCTCGTGACGTTTATGCGCGTCGTCATCGGAGCGTTGTTCGGCGTCGTGCTGGGCTGGTCGACCGGGCTGGCCAGCCGCGTGATCTCGGGATTGCTGCGCGTCGCTCAATCCGTGCCAGTGTTTCTCGTTGCGCTCGCGGTGATCGCGGCCCTGCAAAACCGCCTTGGGGCGAGCGCATTTGTGATTGGCCTGTGCATGACTGGCTGGGCTGAGATTGCGGCATTCTGCGCCGCCCAAACACAGCTGATCAAACGCGAGCGATTTGTTGAAGCGGCCCACGCGCTCGGTGAGCCCGATTGGCAGATCGTCGCCAAGCACGTGATCCGGCAGCTTGTGCCCAGCCTGCGCACGTTTTTTGTGCTGGAAATTGGCAGCGTGCTGATCGCGTTGTCCGGGCTGGCGTTGCTCGGGTATTTCGCGAGCGGCAGCAATTGGGTGATGGTGACCGACTTTGAAGCGCAGCGTGTTTCAGCCGCGCCCGATCTCCCCGAGATGCTGGGCAGCGCGGTGCAGGTGCGCTGGATGCCGCAGATGCTGGTCACCGGCGGCGCGCTGGTTGCGATCACACTGGCCTTCAATATTTTTGGCGAAGGACTGCGCGCGCAGCTTGTGTCCGAGCGCAAACGCCGCACCGGCGCATATGCCGCCGTCAGCGACTTCTTTCAATCGCAACAGGATCGCATCTCCGAGGCCATGGCGCAGCGGCGCGTCCGTCGCGCGGTGCTCACGGCGGCAGGTGTGATGATGCTGGTGGCAGCATGCACGGTCGGCGCCACGCAGCTCACGCCCGTTCCGGCGCCGGCGCTGGTGAACCTGCCGGCCGGCCAAATTTGGAGCTCCGACCGGCGCGATGCCAACGGCTCGTTGCGCGGACCCTCAAATTTGAGCGTGACACAGAAGCCCTCAATCTTGTGGGAGAAGGCGCTGGGCGATCAGATTTCCGGCAGCCCGGCCATCGGCGCCGATGGCACGATCTATGTGGCCACAGTCGACAAGCGCTTGCATGCGTTGTCACCCAATGGCGAAATTGTGTGGAGTGCGTTTCTTGAATTTGCGCCGATTGGCGCGGTTGGCCTGAACCCGGCCGGTGACGCGCACATCGCCGATGAGTTGGGCGGGCTGACCGCCTACAACACCGCCGGCAACGTCAAGTGGAGCTATCGACCAACTTCGCCGCGCCGCGCGATTGCAGGCCCGGTGTTTGACGCCGATGGCAACGCGTATGTGACGCAGGATGGCTATATGGTCTCGGTCGACCCGCGCGGATTTGAGCGCTGGTCGAGCCGCTTGCCCTATACCTTCTTCTCGGCGGTGCCGCGCGTCGATGGGCGCTTTGTGTTTTTTAAAGACCTGGTGTTCTCGGCGCGCACAGGCAAAGTGCTTGTGGCTGAGTCGCCGGATGACCTAGATCAGTTTATTACCGGCGCCGACGGCAAGTTTCACCTGATGTCTCAGACGACGCTGTTTGAATGGCAGACGACGGCCGATGGCGCGGCGCTGGCCAAAACGCGGCAATACGAGTGGATCAAAGAATTTCCGGGTCGGGTGGTCGCCGATGCCACCGTCTGGCCGGATGGCAGCACCTGGCTGTTGTTGACATCGGGCCAGAACGATTCGCGCGTGGTGTGGGTCGGCGCCGACGGCAAAGTCACCGGTTCAGTGCAACTGCCGGTATTTGCGGCGCGATTCGCCGGGATGAACGAGATCGGCAATCTCTTTGTGTGCGGTGAGCTGAGCCTGCGCGAAGTCCGCTGCGATAGCATCGCGCCGCGTGCTGACAAACCGGCCTGGTCCATCACGTTGCCAGCCGATCCATTTATTGGCGAATACCGCGATGCGCCGATGTATATCGGCGGCGCGCTGGCTGGTGACAAGTTAGTAGTCGCGACGTTAACCGGCCGGCTGTATGCGCTCGGCGATCCGGAGCAGCTTATTGCCGCTGCGCCCGGGCAGCCGTCACAACCCGTGTTGGTGCCGGTCACGCCGGCCGTGCCCATGCCAGCGTCTGAAACCGCCATGCCGCTCAACCCGGCTGCAACGGCCACTACGAGCGACACCATCGGCTTCTTCCCGTCGGAGCCGGTGCTGGCGACCCAGACGCCGTTGCCAACCGTGGCGCTAACGCTGGTTGCGGCTGAAACCGAAACGCCGGAGGCCATCACGGCCACCGTTGCGCCCGCCGCACCGGCCATTACGAATACCACTGCGATTACGGATGATGCCGCGCCGATTGTGGGTCCCGGTCACCAGCCTGGTGTCCGAATCCTGCGAGATCGCGCGCGATGCTGTGTTGCGTTCGGCGCCATCAGCAGTGGCCACGGAGTTACAGGCGCTGGCGAAGGGCCTCAAGGTCACCGTGCTGTCGCGCGAACGTGACAACGCCTGGGCCTATCTGCGCGCTGGTCGCAAGGTTGGTTGGGTCGATTCCGGCAGTGTGGTTTGCCCGCCGTAGTTGTGGGCATTGGTGCAGGTCACACAGCAAAATCGGCAGTCGCTGACTGCCGATCGCTGCTGCTCACTTCACACTACGCTGCTTCGGTCTTCGCCGCGTTGTTGATGGCCCAACCGCCAATGTAGCCGAGATAGGCAGGGATGAGCGGTAGCACACAGGGTGACACAAAGGAGAGCAGGCCGGCGATCGCGGCCACGGGCACGCTGATCGGCAGGTTGTCCGGCAGTAGCCCTTCGAGGCCCTCGACGCTGGAGAATTGCGCGCTCAGCGCGCTTATTTGGTTCAGCAGCATGGCGATGCCGATGCCGATCAGCAGCACGCCGCTGATGATCTCGATCTTGCGCATGTGCTTTTTCATTCGGTTCAGCACCGGCAACATGCGATCCGCCAAGGCCGCAACAAGCAGGAACGGGATACCAAGGCCGAGCGTATAGGCAACCAGCAGGCCAATCCGTGTCGGCAGCTCTTCTGTGGCGCCCAGCGAAAGAATTGCGCCGAGAAATGGCCCAATGCAGGGCGACCAGCCGGCGGCAAATGACAGGCCAGTCAAATAGGACTGCGCACTGCTGACGCCTTTGCTCATGCCGCCCAGGCCCTTGCGGGTGTCCGAATACAGCGCCGGGATATTGATGATCTTGAGCGTGAAAAGGCCGAACACGATCAGCGCAATGCCGCCGACGATACGTACAATTTCTTTCGCGTCATAGATCACATCGCCGAGCACCGTTGTCGCCAGGCCCATCGCGCCGATGATAAATGTGGCGAAGCCAAACACAAACCAGAGACCCTGAGCAAACGTCGCCCAGCGGCGTTCGCGGCTCATGGTGATAACGGGTTTGACCGGGGTGGGGATTGTTTGTTGTTGTGCCATAGCGGATGCGTGGCAGTTTAGTCCGGAATTATTACTCCAAGCTTACGGGAGGGTGCGTTCCGGCGTCGCTCTCAGCCTTAATGTTTGTGTTGATCCTGTTCTATCTGTTGCACGATTGTTTCTTCGCGATCCAACGCGGCGTTGCGAAACTTGATCGAAAGCAGATAGACGGCGAGGGCGCCGAGAAACACACCATACGCCGTAAACAAAAACGCGGCGTTTTTATCAAAAAGAATTTCGGTCATGATGATCAGTCCATCGCCAGCTGTGCGCGGCGCTGCGCCAACGCTTCGCTGCGCTCCTGCAGCGCAACCCGGCGGCGCAACATAAAGATGTAGAAGACGGTAAATGCCAGAACGGTGAAATAGAAAATGCCGCGCATTTCCGGCGCCATGCCGAATCCACCTTGTTGCCGGCCATTGACCGAATCGCCAAACACGGTCGGGTGCACACTGTTCTCAAGAACGCGGCTGACGATAAAGTTGAGCGGGATAGTGATTGATCCAATCACGCTATACACCGCGGCGAAGCGCGCGCGCCGTTCAGGGTCATCAATGCCGGTTCGCAGCACCAGGTAGGCCACGAACATCAGAAATTGCAGCAAACTCAGTGTGAGCTTGTAATCCCAGGTCCACCACGCATTCCAGGTTGGCCGCGCCCAGAGCATGCCGCTCAGCAGCATCATCACCATGAACAGCACGCCGATCTCGCCGGCTGAGACAGCGAGCCGGTCCCACTTCAGATTTTTTGTGCGGAGATAGGCAATGCCGCCAAACGCGCAAACAAACCATGACAAAAACCCGACCCAGGCCGATGACACATGGAAGTAAAAAATGCGCTGTGCTTGCCCGCCGGAAGCGTCTTGCGCGCGCGGCGCCACAAGAAAGACCAGGCCGAGCGCGACAAGCATCAATGCCGTTGCGAGGATTCCGAGCAGGCTGCTGCCGAGCGTCGACCGCGCTGCAGGGGTTGCTGAGAGAGCCGTGTTCATAACTTGCGTAGATGCTACTTTCGGATTTGCGCACCGTCAACTGCAATTTGGCGGCGCAGCCCGTGACAACGCGCAATTCTGGCTGCCTAAACTATGAGCATAGTCGTGCCAGCTACAGTCGGCAATACAAGGCTGGATGTCGGGCTGTGCGCGTGTCCGGCATCGGTTTTTTCGATGAAAGGCGGCAAAAGTCGCCACAGGGCTGGCGGCCCAGCTTATACTATCGGGATGACATCGTCACAACCCATCGCACTCACTCCGCGAGGCGTGTTCAGCCTGATCGGGCTGACGTTAAAACTTATCTTTGGACGTTTCGGCACAGTCTTTGGTATTGCATTGCTCGTGCTTTTGCCGCTGACAGCGCTGGAAGTCGGGGGACAGCTGGTCAATCTAGCGCGCACGTTCTTTCCGACCGAATTCTCCCTGCTGGCCGGCGCCCTCTGTTTGTCGTTGATCGCGCTTGTGTTTGGAGTGCTTTACAGTTGGATGGAAGGTGCGCTGACCCACAACGCGATTGAGCGCGTGCTCGGGCGCACGCCAGGCATTCGCACCAGCTATGGCGCGGCACGCCCGGCGTGGCCGGCATTGTTTGGCTCCAACCTGATTCGCCAGGTCGTGCTGTTTTTCTTCTCAGCGATTATCAGCTCGATGGTTGGCTTTACTGCCGCATTTCTCAGCAACGCTTCGGCTTTTGGCGTCACGTTGGATGCCACGGTCGGCACCGTCGTTGCCATCGCATTAACTGCGCTTTGCGCGCCAGTCAGTGTTGTGCTGGTTGTGCTTCTCATGGTGTTGGCGGTGAACTGGTCGCTCCGCGCGCCGGTCATCGTTGGTGAAGGCATCGGGGGGATCGAAGCCCTGTCGCGCAGCTCAGCGCTGATCAAACAGAACCGCTGGCGTATGATTGGCCGGCTGATCCCGGTTGCGCTTTTGCACCTCTTGGTAGTTGAAGCGCCATTGGCGTTTGCCACCAGCGTCATTACTCAGAACGTCTTCTTTGGCGCTGCCGCCGGCCAGAGCACGCTGGCGCAGATCGCCGGTGGCTTATTGCTGGCAGGTGGCGTGTTATCGCTCATCGTGACGCCGTTTACGATCGTCTATCTCGCCCTGAACTATTTGGATCTGCGCGTGCGCAAAGAAAATTTGGCGAACGATGTTGCGGCTGAGTTGAACACGCCTGCCGGGACCGAGGTCATTACCACTCCGCGCCAGACCGTCACGCATATGGATGAGCTCGCTCCAGGCGCGTTCGCCGCTCCGTTGACCCCGGCGCAGCGCATTGGCGCGATTAACCGGCGATTGCGCAGCGAACCTGAAACAGCGGCATTGCAGGAAGAGCTTGGCGATGCCTTTGCCGAACTTGGCAACATGAGCAGCGCGCTCGAGGCTTTTGAACGGGTGCGCGCGCTTGCGCCGGGCAATACCGACGTCTTGCTGAAAATTGCGCGGGTGCATCGGGCACGCCGCGATGCCGAGGCCGCGCGCACAGTGCTTGCTGACTACATGCGCATTGAGACGGATCCTGCAAAAATCGGTTTGCTGTCCGTCGATCCACAGTTGAAATCTTTGCTGCCCGCCGCGAACTAACTGTGTCTCAGATCCAATCGATTACGACCCCGGTGCCGCGATATCTCATTCTCGCCAAGCACTCTGTTCCGGATATTGTTGAAGAAAAGTCTGCGCGGGATTGGCGGCTCTCACAACTCGGTCGTGAGCGCGCCATTATGCTTGGCGAGCGTTTGAAAACCTACGCGCCGCTTCGCATCGTCTCGAGCGATGAGCCAAAGGCCATGGAGACGGGCCAAATCGCAGCGGCGGAAGTTGGTCTTGAATGCGCAACCGTGCCGGACCTCTTCGAGCACGAGCGCAAGCGTATCGGGTTTCTGAGCACGCAGCGGTTTGTCGATGGCGTGAAGGAGCTGTTTATGTATCCCGGGCAGCTTGTGTTTGGTGATGAAACGGCCGATCAATCGTATCGGCGGTTTGCATCGGCGGTCGACACGCTGCTCGCCAACACGTCAACGGGCAACCTTGCAGTGATCACACACGGCACCGTCATCAGCCTGTTCGCGTCGCGCCGCGCCGGCATCGATGGCTTTAGCCTGTGGCAAAGCCTGGAACTGCCGTCGTTTATCGTGTTATCGGTGCCCAGTTTCAAGTTGGTCAACGCGGTCAAACGCGTCATCTAGTTTATGAGCCTGCTTCCTGTCCCAGATTCCTTCGATGCGCTGCTTGCCGGCGTCAAACGTGAGCGTGTTGCGCTGAATGCGGTGCTTTCGCAGATTCCACCCGAACGCATGAGTGAGGCCAACGCGGTCGGCATCTGGTCGATCAAAGACGTCATGGCGCATCTGGCCGTCTGGCTGTCGCGCGATATCACGCTGTTGTTTTTTGCCGAACGCGACGGCAAACCGGCGCCGGCGCATGTTTCACTCAAAACGCGTGACTGGGATAAAGTGAACGCCAAAGATTACGCCGAGCAGAAAGACCGGCCGCTGGAGCGCATCGAGCAGGATTTTCATGGCACGCACACGCAATTGCTCAAACGCCTGGAAACCTGGCGCGCGCGCGATCACCGCATGTTGTTTGACGCGGCGTACTACCCGACGATGCTCGGCGCCAGCCTGGCCAGCGAGGTATGGGGCAGTTCTGCTGAGCACGATTGCGAACACCGTCTGGATATTGAAGCGTGGTTAAAAAGGAGCCCACAATGACGGTGTATGACATCACCGGCTACTACGGTCTGGTGCGCGTGCGCGGCGCAACCCGGCTGGATTTTATGCACCGCATGTCGAGCGGCGCGCTTGACAAACTCAAACCCGGCTCTGGCGCAAGCACTTGTTTTACGTCCACAATTGCGCGGATCATCGATCACAGCGTCGTGTTGTGCGACGCCGATAGCGCGTTGCTGTTGACGGGTGGCGGGAACGAGGAGAAGCTCACGCGTTGGCTGCGCAAATACATTTTCTTTAACGACGATGTGCAGCTCAGCATCGAGACCGCCGGGCAGTACGTGGTGGCCTGCAGTGATGCCGATATCCCCGAGATGCTGCGAGCCGCGCCGAACTGCACCCATCGCGAGCATGATGGCGCCCGCTGGGTGCGCCTTTCTTTTGGGCCGACGCCGATTGCACTTCGCATAGGCACCGCACCTGTGTCTACGGTGGCCCAAGGGCTGGCGGCGTTTGATGCGTTGCGCATCGCGCTGGGCGTGCCGCGCTTTCCGAACGAGATCGGCGAGGACTACATTCCGCTTGAAACCGGGCTGCTCGACAGCGTCAGCTTTACGAAAGGCTGTTATATCGGTCAGGAAATTATTGCGCGCATGGACAGCCGCAATCAGCTCAGCAAGAAACTGCAGCGATTGCGGGTGGTGTCCGGTTCCGTCGCGAATGGCGATGCACTCTTGATCGGTGCAGACACGGTCGGCAAAGTCACCAGTGTCGCAGGCGAGCACGCGCTCGGGTATGTGCGCACGGTCGCGATCGAAACGGGCCGCATATTCTCGACGCCAAGTGGCGCGTTGCAGTTGGCGTGATCGGCGTTAAACGTGCCCGGCGACCAACTGTCCGCGCTTGAAGACAGCCTGCACGACATTTCCGCCAAACTGGTAGGCCAGGTGGCGTGTGTCGGGCGCGTTGAGCAGCAGTACATCCGCCTGTTTGCCAGGTTCCAGCGAGCCGATGCGGTCGCCCATGCCGAGCGCGTGCGCGGCGTTGATCGTGCAGGCGTTAAGCGCCTCTGCCGGCGTGAGCTGCTGATAGCGGCAGGCGATCGCCATGACCAACTGCAGCGACGGGCAGGGCGCCGAGCCGGGATTCTGGTCGGTCGTCAACGCCAACGCGCAGCCGGCGTCGATCATGCCGCGCGCATTGGCAAACTGCATGCTGCCGAGGTTGAACGTCGCGGTCGGCGCAACGACCGGGATCGACGCCGTTGCCGCCAACCGTGTCAGCGCGTCGGGGCCAGTCACATCCAAAAGATCGACCGAGCGCGCGCCGAGCTCAAGCGCCATTTCGAGGCCGCCCAGCGCGCTGTGCTGATCGACATGCGCAGTGACGGCCATTCCGAGCCGATACGCGCTTGAGAGCACATCGCGCGCGTGAGGCAGATCAAACGCCTGCGACTCGCACAACACGTCTGCGGCTAGTCGTTGATGCTTGAACACGGAGCCCGCATGCCATTCGCGCACGGCAGGCAGCATTTCGTCGATCACATGGTGCGTGTAGGCGTCGACATCGCCAAAATATTCCGGCGGCGTGGCGTGCGCGCCCAAAAATGTGGGCACCAGTTCGAGCGGCTGTGTCAATGCCAGCTTTTGCATCGCGTGCAGCTGTTTGAGTTCGCCCGAGATATTGAGCCCGTAGCCGGTCTTGCTCTCAGCGGTGGTGGTGCCGTGCGCCAGCATCATTGCTAACCGTGCGCCGCTTTGCGCAACAAGTGAATCGAGCGACGCTTGCCGGACCGCGCGCATCGTGCCAATAACCCCGCCTCCCGCCGCAAGGATGTCCAGATACGAGGCGCCATTCAATTTCATCTCGAAATCGGCGGCGCGATGACCCGCATAGACCACATGCGTGTGTGGATCGATCAGGCCCGGGCAGATCGCGCGGCCGGCCGCGTCGATCTCGACATCGGCACGATAGCGTTCGCGCAGCGCCAGACTGGCTCCAACCTCGATGATGATGCCGTCTTTGATGGCGATCGCGCCGTGCTCGATCGCGCCAATCTCGCGCATGGCGGCGCCGCGTTTGGCCTGGCCCGCAGAGGCGCAAGTAGCAATAGTTGCTGAGTGGATCAGGACATCGACGTTCATCGTGCCCATAGTTTGGCGTAGCGATCTGTGCGCGCGTCGACAAAAAGGTCGAATCGGCCAAAGCCTGACATGATTCCAGTCGATCTCTAAGCCACGCCCCAGCGCATGCCCAGCTCAGTCAGCCAGCGGCGATAGGCAATTGCCACGCGGTCGGACTTTAAATGCAGCTCGGCGTGCAAATCCAGTGGCAGGTGCTCCGGACGCTGACTCTCGACAATGCGGCGATCCTGCTCGAAAATCGCGCCGATGCGAGGCGTGTATTCGGCTTCAAACGCCGCCGCATCCAGACTTGCGCGGCCATTCGTCGCTACGATAAACCAGGCGCTGCTGCGCCGTTGCGTATGCGGGGTAATCGTCAACAGCATGCCATTTTGCGGCATCGGCGTGCCAGGCGCCGCTAACGGTGCCGGCATATGCTTTGTGAAGTGGGCCGTGAGCGGACGATACACATGATAGGTGTAGGTCACGCGCCCGGGCGCGCCGGCAAACGGATCGGGTTGATACACCCAGATCGGGTCGCTAACCACGCCGTCGGGCGTGATGTGCGCCTCATAATCGCCAAGCTCGGGATAGGCCGCGTCGCCCAGCACCCCCCCATGCACAAATGGAAAATGTGCGGCGTCGATGTAGTTCTCGATCAGGCGTGTACCGGCCGCGTTGATGCCGCCAAATGGCCCGCACAACGCGCTGATAAAACCGGGTTGGCCGTATTCGGGGAAGGGCGGCACATCGTCAACCGGTTCCCCCAGACACACCCACACCACGCCATAGCGTTCAAGCGCCGGATGCGCCCGTGTGTCGCGGTCATTTACCGCCTCGGACCACGCAAGCACGACGCCGGCCGCATTTCGCTTCAACCAGACAGCGAGGCCCAGCAGCTCGACCTTTTGGACTCGCTCGCCCGCGTGCAGCGAATCGCCGCGGCAGACCGGATGCCAATCGCGGCGTAACACCGGGTCGATATCTGCCATCGGATCGCGCTGCGCGGTTTGCGTCATACCCGGATTTCGTTGGCCAGCACCAGGTCGTGAAAATCGACGGGCGGAATGCGAATCGTCTTGATGCCGACTTCGAGAAAGCCATGTTTGCGATAGAAGGCGATTGCGCGGTTGTTTTGCTCCCACGTGCATAGCCAGACGACCGCAGCCCCGTGTTCCCAGGCTGCGTGGCGCGAGTGAATCAGGAGCTCGTAGGCCAAACCGGTGCCGCGTTCGCGTCGATCGACGTAGAAGCGCGAGATTTCGACGGCGGGCCGGATCGGGACGCACGCGGGCGGGCGATTGCGGGTGAGCAAGCTGACGCCGGCCAGCGTGTCGTTACGATAGGCGAGCAACGTCAGGGAATCCGGGTTGTCGATCTCGCTCGCCACAGCCTGATCGGACAGCGCATCGCTGAGATGCCGCGTCAGAGCGGGTGTGGTTAATGCATTGCCATACGTTTCTTGAAAAACCTGGCGCGACAGCATGGCAGTAGCTGGGGCATCGGCTGTGATGGCAGGACGAATCGTGATCATTTCAGGATTTCCACAATCATAGCCCGGCCGAATGTCACGCTTGTCATGGGCAATTGCGGTGCACGCACACGGAATCGCTGTCTTTGCGAAGCCCGCTTGGCGCATGATGCGGCCTATGGCTCCGGTGTCAGTGCAACGGCGACGCTATTGTTGCTGAACAGCTTGTCGCGCAGTTCGGCGATCTTTTCGCGGTTGCCAATCAGGACGCTCCAGCCCTGCGGCGTGGTGGCGTATTCGGTGTAGCGCTCATCGAGCACTTCGTTTGTGATCTTGGACTTGTCCAGCTTTTGGGCCAGCACGGCGAGCTCCTGAATCTGACTGAGCGTCAGGTCGGTTCGGATCGCCTCGCCAAACAGGCTCAACATTTCTGGCGCGGCCGCCACAAGCGATGCAAACACGCGCGGATCTTGAGCTTTGTCACGGATCGCGAGAATGACCTGCTGTTGCCGGCGCGCGCGGCCAAAGTCGCCATTTTTGTCAAAACGGGTGCGCGCATATTTGAGCGCGGTAATGCCATCAAGAACATGCTTGCCCTGTTTAATTTCGAAGACCTCGGTTTTGAAGTCTTCGGTAGGGTATTTGGTGTCGTAGATGTCTTCCGGCACATCGACTTCGACGCCGCCGAGGCGGTCGACAAAGCTTTCGAAGACCGCGAAGTTCAGGCGCACGTAGTAGTGAATGCGAATGCCGAGCGCAGATTCGATCGTTTTGCGGGCGAGCTGTGGCCCGCCGCCGCCGGGATAGTCGTTTGCATCGCCCCAATAGTTGGCCGTGTTGATGCGGTCGTTGATGTCGTAGGCCGGGATCGCCACCCAAAGATCGCGCGGCACGGACAGCATGCCAGCCTGCATTGTGGCCGGATCGATCGTGAGCACCATCATCGTGTCTGTGCGAAAGACGCGTTCAGTTTCGTTGACTTCGCGCTGGTCGATCCCCATCAACAGAATGTTGACGCGCTCTTTTCCATTCCAGGGTTTGGGAAGCGGGGCATCTTCGGGGCGAGGTGTTGCAACGTTGGCCGCAACGGCTTGCGGGCGCGGCGTGGCGAAATACTCGACCACGCCCGGGCTGTTCCCCGCAACATATGCGCGCATGGCGTTATAGGTGTAAAAACTGCCACCGATGCCTAATGCTGCGGTGACGGCGATCAAGATCAGCCATGGAGTCCAGCGACGAGAAATCATGCAGCGACGATTATGCCATTCGTGCGTGGGTGAACCCTACGCAAACCTGTCGCCCGACGCATGTTTCAACGACGAGCACGGAGGGATTAGCCACAGAGGCCACAGAGTTCACGGAGGTTTCCAGCATGCCCATACCTTGGAGAACGCTGTGGCCTCTGTGGCCAATCCCTCCGTGCTCAAGACCAATCTTCTGCGTCGTCGAAGTCGGCGTCCATAAGTTTTACAAAGCGTTGCTGTGTGCGTTCGGTCAAGTCGCCAATTTCAAGCGCGTTGATCAAGCGTTCGCCGGTCGTCTGGATAAAGGTGATGCGCCGCCAGCGCAGCGACGGGATCGGCCGCGGCAAGCGTTGCAGCGGTCCGAGCTGCAATTTGTAATACAGGTCGTTGGCGCGTGGGTGTTCGGGTTGCTCTGGAAAAAGATCGACGCGACGCACCAACTCATGCCCGCGCACGTGCGCATATTCGTGGATCGCCCAACGCTCATCGCCAAAACCCGCTGTGAGGTAAAACGCCACGATTTCAGCCAGCAGATCCGGCGGCGCATATTTGACCGGAATGCGATACCAGTGATCCCAACGGATGCCATCAAGATCCTGTGGTCGGGTCAACAGACAGACGAGCACGCGCGCGTCGAGTTCGATCATGCGATCAAGGTACTACGGCCCGCCGCGTTTGTACCTGACACCGGCTGACAGTTGTGTCAGGTTGGGCTGCCAGGACATACAGCCCATGCCGAAAGCGCCATGGGACAAACCAATGAAACACCTGGCTGAAATGGGTCACAGTCAGATTCTGCTTCGCATAGGCAGCTAACCAGTCACTGTGCGAGCGATTGTGATGCGGGTGATTGCGCCATTGCCAGTTCAACCACGAGTCGCCAACCTGAGTCAAGATGCGTTCGCGCCGATTTTCAACCAGATCTTCGATCACGATTACCCGGCGCGCAACACGCGCGGCCTCGGCCAGCAACGTGTCAGGCTGCCAGGCATGATGCAAGACCGTGATCAGCATGGCTGTGTCAAACGCTGTGGTTGCGAAGGGCAGTCGCAAACCGTCAAAGAGCGTTTGTTGCGCGCCGGATCGCTGCGCTCTGGCGCGAATGTCGACGGCTGTCACCTGCGCCATGGGCGCGAGTTGCGTTGCAACCAAACCGTGACCGCTGCCAATGTCCAGCACGCGCTCACCCTGAGTCAACCACGGGCGGATGCGTTCGGCAAGTTTTCTGGCGCGAATCTGATTCGGCAACAGCAGCGCTGCGCCGCCGTGCAACTTTAGGGCACGCAAGCGCCTCCCGCTGTGGGTTCAAGGCTATTGACCAGCACAGTGTATTCACTTGTGCCGCCCGCGCTCGCGCCGCAAAAGGTAAGCTGGCTGCTGCTTGCGTCTGCTACGGCATTGTTAAACGCGTCATCCCACACGCGAATCATGGTGCCGCGTTCGAGATCAAATGCTGTGAGCTGGCGTAACGCCCTGCCATCGGTTGATCTTGCCAGAGCGCCAACACTTGGACCAAACCAGCCGACAAAGTTGCGCCAATCGCCGCTAAGATCGCGACTCTGCGCGCCATCGGTGCGCAACGCTTGGAAGCGCACCGGGGCATCTTCGGCAATGCTGTCGCGGTCGCCGGTCACGATCCAGCGCTGATCCGGGGACATATGCATCGAAGCGAGCTGCCCCGGTGTGTTCGTAACGCGGCGCACCGCATTGTTGAGCACGTCAACCGCGAACACGTCGGAGCTGCTTCCATCGCGCATTGCCGCGATCAACAGCTGCGTGCTGTCTGCCGACCATTGGTGAAGCGTGGCTGTGCTCAAAAATGCGGCATAGGCTTTTCGGGCTGCAGCATCGTCGCCTTGCGCAGTGTCGAGAAAGCGTGCCAGAAACCCGGTCTCGACGACACGTATGTCGCTCAGAATGTCGCCGCTCAACAGCGATGCCACCGTGAGCTTGAGTTCGCTTTCAATCTTCTGGGCCAAGTCGCAGCACGTGCCGGCAGAGCCGACATAGAACGCAACAAAGCGCCCGTTCGGCGCGATCGAATAGGCCGGAAACGCTGCGCCCGGTGGCCCGAGCCATTGGAGTCGGTAGCTGACCTGGCCCGGAATACTGATCAGGAGTGCCGGGCGCGTCCCACTGATCACTTCGTCGATCGTGTAGCTCGGTGCTTCAGGCAGCAGCCGCACCGGCGTGCGGTCGGCAATCGACGGCAGCGTGGCCAGACGGTTGGCCTTGGGTGTGGCGGTGGGTTGTCTGATGCCGGGGGTATCTGCGTCGAGTGATTTTGCCGAAGCGGGATCTGGCGTCGTGGCGCCCTCGGCAGTTTGCGTCGTTGGCGTGGGCGGCAGCGGTGCAGGCGGCCCGAGCGTTGGGCTGGGCACCAACGTTGGGGTCGGCCCGACGCGTGGCGGCACGGTCGGGGCCTGCCCACGCAACGCGCCGCATCCGGCCAGCACAACCGCGCAGACAATCATCAACAAGTGCTTCACAGTGGGTGCCTGTTACCGAATGAGCGTCGTTGCGCCGCCGTCGACGGATAAGAACATGCCTGTAACCACCGCTGATTCGTCAGACAGCAAATAGACCAGCGCGTGTCCGGTGTCCTGCGGTGTTTGGTAGCGGCCAAAGCGCAATTCGCGGCCAATCCGTGCCATGTCGTCGAGAGATTTTCCCTCTTTCTTCTGTGTCTCGATTTCAGTTTCGGTTAAGACCCAACCCGGGCTGACGAGATTGACGCGAATATTGTCTTTGGCATAGGCACCGGCGAGTGTGACCGTCAGGTTTACCAGTGCGCCTTTCGCCGCGCCATAGGCCACGAGCGTCGGCGTTGCCTGCTTGCTGTTCGGGGAACCGATGTTGACGCAGCTGCCGCCGCCTGCTGCGCGCATGCGCGGAAAGGCGTGTTTGCAGCAAAAGAAGGCGCTGCGCAGATTCACGTTGATGATGGCATCCCACAGTTCGGCCGTGGTGTCCTCGAGCGTGGCGCGCGGGAACCAGCCGACATTGTTGACCAGTCCGTTTAACGCGCCAAAATGTTCGACGGCGTGCTGCATCAGGCCTTCGCAATCGGTCTCCTGGGTCACGTCGCAATGTCTGTAGAGCGCCGTTCCGCCTGCCGCGCGGATCTCCGCCGCAGTTGCTTCGCCGGTGGCGTCTTTAATATCGCCGATGATCACGTTCGCGCCTTCAGCCGCCAGCATACGCGCGCATCCCGCGCCGATGCCGCCCGCCGCGCCAGTGATAACGATGGTTTTATTTTGAAGTCTCATGGGAGAGTGAAGCGTCCAGATTCAAGAATCCAGATTTGGCTTGTGCGCATCGACAGTTTGTTGCTTTCACAAGCCAAGTCTGGATTCTGAATTCTGGGCTCTGGATTCTTATCGCAACGCTTGCAGCTTTTTGTTTACCTCGCCAACTTTCTCCTGTTCAGCGAGCCACCAGTCAGGATCACGTTGGGCGTTGAGTTGATCGACGGTTTTGCCTTGTTGTTCGACCCAGGTGTAGTACTTCAGGTTGTGCCAGCGTGCGCGATTATCTGGCGTGCCGTCGAGCATCCAGTCCGTTTTTTGATGGCGCAGAATGCCGCCGATGCGTGTCATCACCGCAGCTTCGTTCAGGCTGTGTTCGTTGTCCCAGTGCTGCATGACGGATTCGTAGCGCTCGTTGTTGTCGGTGGCCGGGATGACGATGACATCCCGTGCGCCGAGGCCATAGTGCTTGGCCGTTTTGATGGCGCCGATCAGGTTGCACACGCCGCTGATGCCAAAGATGTTGGCGATGCTGCTGGCCTGTTCGGCTGACACGCCGTAGTGCTTCATCATGGTCTCTGAGCCCACGCGGCGGGTAAACACGTGCGTCATGCGCAGGCATTCGACATCGTCGACGCAGGCCAGCGCGTCCATGTTGGTGACATGGTGAATCCAGGTCACGTGTTTGTCGCCGATGCCCTGAATCTCATGGCTGCCATAGCCGTTGTTGTAAAGCGTGGGGCATTGCACCGGTTCGAGCCCGACGATCTTGCAATCCGGGAATGCCTGTTTGACACGATCGGCCGCTGCGATCGTTCCGGCGCTGCCCATCGCGCTGCAAAAGGCCGAAATTCCGCGCGTGCCGAGTTTTGCGCTCAGCTCGGCCGCCAGTTCAACCACGGTGTTGCCGGTGACATGATAGTGAAACCGGTAGTTCGCCATCTCGCTGAACTGATTCATGATGCGCACGGTGTCGCCGTGCTCGCGCATCAGCCGATTGCACTCGTCGTAGATTTCTTTGACGTTGCTCTCGCTGCCAAACGTCTTTGTGTAGGTCGCGCCAAAACCTTCGATTTTTTCAAAACGCTCGCGGCTCATGCCCTCGGGCAGGATCACCATGCTCTTGAAACCGGCGCGCGGACCGACCCAGCTGCCGCCGATGCCGTAATTGCCGGTGCTGGGGAACACCAACGTGTGCTTCCCGGGCTCGATCTCGCCCTGCACATACTTTTCCGCCATCACGGAATACGCCGGCCCGACTTTGTGGCTGCCGGTTGGAAAGTCCTTTGCAACGAGGGCCACGATTTCGCAATCGACATTGGTCAGCGATTTCGGCAGCACGAAATAATTCGTGCCGCTGCCATCGGGTTTTTGCCAGTTGATGTTGAAATAGTTGACCGGGTTGAGCGGATCGGACTCGCGCGCGGCCCGCGCGCGCGCGCGGATGTCCGGCGCCACGCTGTTCGGGTGCAGCATTTCTTCAAAGGTTGGGAAAAGGATGGGTGCGGGCATTATTGATATCCAGGCAGGAATTCTTTTCGGCGTCGAACATTTCAAGCGTCATGGCTTTGATTTCAGCGGGCTGCAGACCGCGCTCGTGAGCGGGTCGAGCATCAGAGCATAGATCGCGAGCTCGACACTGCTCTCAATCGCAGCTTGCGCGCCGAGGTCGAACATGCGCATGTTGCTGTCGCACAGGCCAGCCATCTGCGGCGGGAGATATCCGTAGTGGGTCGGATTGATGCCGTTGGCATCGATCATGCAGGCCACTTCGACCACGCCTTCGTGCGGCAGGTTTGTGATCAGGCCGCCGTCATTCATGACGTTGCCGTGTATGCGAAAAGGCGTGTCTTTTTCGCGCGCCTCGATGATCCAGCTGGCGTATTCGTAGCTGCGCGGCCACTCCATCGGCACTCTTGCCTGCGACCATGTCGTTGCGCATTTTGTCGGCGTTGGCGCGCCAGGTCGGCCAGTTGTCCGCATAGAAGCTGGTGCCGCCGTCGTAACCGCTGCGGGCATACTTCTCGAGCAAGTCCGGTGCGCTTGCGGTAGTACGGCAGGTATTCGCTCAGATGGCCGCTGCTTTCGGTGATGAACGCGCCGAAGTGCAGCATCATGTCTTTGCGCACGAGATCGGCGGCGTCGTTCGGATCGGATGGTTTGCCCTTCAGATCCTGCTCGGCCTTCTTCATCAGCAGTGGATAGAGGTCTTTGCCATTGTGCTCGAGCTTGGTGAACCAGGCCAGGTGGTTGACACCGGCGCATTCCCAGGTCATCTCTTCGTATGGGATCCCGGCGCGTTTGGCGAGCAGATGGCCGGTGCCCTGCACGCTATGGCACAGACCGACGGTTTGCATCAGGCTGGTGCGCCCGGCGGCGAGCATCATCATGCTCATCGGGTTGGTGTAGTTGAGCACGAGCGCTTCCGGGCACAGATCGGCCGCGTCGTCAAGCACATCGATCCAGGTGGGCACGGTGCGCAGCGCTTTAAACAGACCGCCGGGGCCGATCGTGTCGCCAATGCACTGGTTGACGCCGTATTTGGCCGGGATGTCGTTGTCGTGCCGGACGCAGGCCAGGCCACTGACTTCAATGCAGTTAACAATATAGTCGCTGCCGGGCAGGGCTTTTGTGCGGTCAGTGGTGGCGATCACCTTCCACGACTTCTCTTTGCCGAGCAGCGCGATGCCCTTTTTGATAAGCTTGGCCATCGTGTCGAGCCGCTTCTTGTCGACATCGACGAGCGCAATTGTGCCGCCCTGTTCGCCTGGGATGCGCAGCACATCGTTGAGCAGGCGCGGGGTGAAGCCGCTGCCCGCGCCGAGCATCGTGATTTTGATTGGCCGATGCATCGTGCCGACCAGTCCCTGCGCCAAAGCGTCTTTTGTGTGGGCCGCATGCCCAAGTTTGTTTGCGTTAGCTTTTGCCATGATGTGCAAGGATTCTATTGCAAGTGATGGCGGGCCATAAGCGGCAGTGCCAGAATATGGCGAATTCCGATGGAAACGAACAATCTGCTCAATCCGCGCACACGCAAAAAAGTGCTGATGTTTGGCTGGAATATGCCCTCGCCGGCGTATATGCGAGACAACATGCGTGTGATCGAACGGCATACATATGACGGCGTGTGCATCAAGCTGCCGGCCAAAGCCGGCGGCGGCGAGATTTTCGATGTCAAACAGTGGCGCGCTGTTTCGCAGGCCGCGCGCGACACCGAGATGCAGGTGTTGTCTGCGATCCCCAAAAGCAAAAAAGTAACCGATAACTTTGTGGTGTTGTATGGCGCTAGCACCATGAATTGGTTTGACGACAGCGACTGGGAGACTGTGCTGGACCAGACGCGCTACACTGCGCGCGGCGCTCGCGCGGCTGGGTGCAAAGGCGTGTGTTGGGATGCCGAGCCCTATCACGATATCAACCCATGGCGGTTTGTGTCGTTGCCCTCGCGTGAAGCGCACAACTTCGAAGAGCATGTTGCCATCGTGCAGAAGCGCGGCGCGCAGTTTATGCAGGCGCTGCAGGACGAGTTTCCAGGCTTGACGGTTTTCGCGCTGCGCCTGTTGAGCGACTATGGCGACGGTTCGCCATTTGCACAGGCTGTGCTGAGCGTGCACGACACGCAGGCGCAGCAGATAAATTGGAAGAATGCTGGTGGAGCCTGCACTACGCGTTTATCAATGGCATGTCAGCGCCGCAGAGCCGGGTGTCGCAATCGTGGACGGCAACGAAGAAGCCTATTACTACACATCGGCGATCGAGTTTTACCGAATCCAACCCACGCTCCGGCAGGATGCACTGATGCTGGTGCCGCCGGCGCTGCAGACCCGCTATCGCGAGCACTATCGCATCGGCCACGCCGTCTCCGTAAACTATCTCACCGGCGCATGGGCCGGATTGCTCAAGAGTTTCCCGGATTACCTGACACGCACGGCGCTTGAACTCAGCGCTGAGCAGCGTGCGCAGTGGTTCGAGCACAACACATATTACGCGTTGGCGACGGCTGACGAGTACATCTGGGTTACACCGAAGAGCAAAACTGGTGGACCGGCGAGAACATGCCGCCAGGTTTTGCCGATGCCATGGCGTCGGCTCAGCGCAAATATGCCGCCGGTGAGCCGCTCGGCTTCAGTGTCGAACAAATGTTGCTTGACGCGCAAGTGCGCGCTGGAAAAACTCCGTAATTGCCGGCCAAAAAAGGCGCCACAGATTGCACAGATCACACAGATTTGGCTCTTCCGCCGGAAGAGCCAGAATTTCTGTGTAATCCGTGCAATCTGTGGCGCCTTTTTTGGATTGAGACTTTTGGGTCGGATGAGTATGGCGTGTTGTCGATGCCTGGGTGCGGTATGCTTACTGTCTCACCCACAGGAACATAATTTTGGCAGTAGCAATTGATTCGGAGTTAAACAGAGAAGCGGCGGAATTTTCGGTCTCAAACAACTGGCAATCCGACCGGCGCGGGCCAGCTCGCTGGCTTTATTCACACATCGCGCGCCACAAGATTTACATGCTCGGCATTCTGCTGGGCGCGCTCGGCAATGCCTATGGCGGCGCAATTATGCCGATCTTGATCGGCCGCGCGTTTAATGCCATCAACCGCCCAGCACCGGATACCAATGCGCTCTTGACGGCCGCATTGCTGGTCGTCTTGTCGCAGGTGTTGCGCGCTGTCGTGCAGTTCTGGCGCAACTTCTCATCTGAAGTTATCAGCCAGCGCATTGAACGCGATATTCGCTCCGAGTTGTATGCCAGCCTGATCGGCAAGAGCATGGCCTTTCACGACCGGCAGCGCGTCGGCGAGGTCATGGCGCGCGTGACCAACGATGTTCGCCAGGTCAACTACCTGATGACACCAGGTGTCAATATCGTGGTCGGTTCCGGATCATTTCTGGTGTTTCCAATCCTGCTCGCGCCGCAAATCTCACCTCAGCTGGTGATCGTGCCGATCCTATTTGTGGTGTTTTACGCGCTGGCTGTGTATCGGTTCGTGCGCAGACTGGCCGGCAGCAGCGAGGCTGAACGCACCGCATTTGGCCGCATGAACGCGGCGTTGGCCGAAGTCGATCGAGGGCGTTGAAACGGTCAAAGGCACCGCGCAGGAAACACGCGAAATCGGCCGTTTTACGGATGTTGTCAAGAACTGGCAAAAAGCAGCGGTGCGGCAGGCCGATGTCGAAGCCCTGTATTTGCCGCGCCTGGTGCTCGGCGCAACGATCGCGGCCGCAGTGCTGCATAGCCTCTGGCTGTATCAGGCCGGCACGATCACGCTCGGCGATGTAGTGGCCTACAACGGTTTAATCCTGTTTCTGCGCTTTCCAACGTTCGCCACGCAATTCGCCTATCCGCAGGTTGCGGCGGGCTATGCCAGCGCGCGCCGCATTCTGGAGCTGCTCAACAGCGAGACGCTGTTGGATCAGAACAGCGCCGGCCACAGCGCGGAGATGCGCGGCGATGTGTCGTTCGACGCGGTCACGTTTGGCTATCACGAATCCGAGGATGCCCGGCCGGCGCTGCGTGGCGCAACGTTTAGCGTCAAAGCAGGGCAGACCGTGGCCATCGTCGGGCAGACCGGCGCAGGCAAAAGCACGCTGACCAAGCTCATCAACCGCACCTATGACGTCGATGATGGCACAGTAAAAGTCGATGGCATCAACGTGCGCGAGTGGAATCTTGCCTCGCTGCGCAGTCAGATCAGCTATATCGAGCAGGACATCTTCTTGTTCTCGCGCACCATTGCCGAGAATATTTCGTTTGGCGTGCCAAAGGCCACGCAAGCGCAAATCGAAACCGCAGCGCGGGCCGCGCAGGCGCACACGTTTATCACCAGCTTCAAGGACGGCTACAACACCGTGGTTGGTGAGCGCGGCGTCACACTTTCCGGCGGGCAGCGGCAGCGCATTGCGATCGCGCGCGCGTTTTTGACCAACCCGAAGATTCTGGTGCTTGACGACAGCACGAGCGCCATCGATAGCGCGACCGAAGACGAGATTCAGCGCGCGATGTTCGAAGTTGCGCAGGGGCGCACCACGTTCGTGATCACGCATCGGCTCTCGCAGATTCGCTGGGCCGATGTGATCGTGGTGCTGCGCAAGGGTGGGGTCGAGGCGATGGGCTCGCACGAGTCGCTGATGAAAACATCTGCGGCCTACCGCGCGATATTCGGGTGATTTCTGAAAGCAACAATACAAATCAAACGCCGTAACCAGGCTGACGGAGACTAAAAAATGTTCATGGGGCTTGCCGCGGAGCGGTATGACCGGCAGTATTCGGACAAACAATTGTTCAAGCGTTTGATGCGCTATATCGCGCCGCAGCGCGCGCTTGTGCTGCGGGCCGGGCTGGCCGTGCTCGTCGTGACAATGATGGGGTTGGCCGAGCCGATTTTGATGGCGCGCGGTCTGGATTATGTCGTCAAAAACGGTGGCACGCTGGGCGCAATCGGATTTGGCGCAGTGCTGTTAGTCGTGGCGTTTTTTGGCTGGTTGTTTAGCCGGTTTTCGCGCCGCATGTCCGGCCGGCTGATCGCCGAACTGGTCGGCCGGCTGCGAATCGACGCATTTTCGGCCACGGTTCGCCACGACATGGCGTTTTTTGACGAGTTCCAGTCCGGCAAGGTCATCAGCCGCATCACAGGCGACACGCAGGAGCTCTCGCAGGTCATTACGCTGGTGTTCGATCTGATCAGCCAGTTCACCACACTGATCGTGCTGGTCGCCTATCTGTTTACGATTTCCTGGCAGCTCACGCTCGCACTCATCGTCATGGCGCCGGTGATTGCGCTGTTTGGCTATGCCTTTCGCTCGGTCGCGCGCAAGGTCACGCGCGGCGGGTTTCGCGTCATCGCCGATGTCAATGCGTCGATTCAGGAGGCCGTCTCCGGCATGCGTGTGGCCAAAAACTTCCGCCAGGAAGGCGCGTTGTTTGAGCGCTTCTCGGGCGTCAACGGCAAGTCTTACTCGGTCAACCTGCGGCGCGGCGCTGTGATGTCGATGGTCTTTCCGACCATGAACACACTCGGCGGCATCGGCACCGCCATCATCGTGTATCTCGGCGGCAATGCCGTGCTCGGCGCCACGATCGGGCTCGGCGCCTGGTATCTGTTTATCGTCAGCCTGGACCAGTTCTGGTTCCCGATGACAAACATCGCCTCGTTTTGGAGCACAATCCAAAACGGCCTGAGCGCGGCCGAGCGCATCTTCGGCCTGATCGATGCCGAGCCCAATGTGCGCCAGACCGGTTCCGAAGTGACATCGCGCGTGCCAATCCGCGGCGAGATCGTGTTTGATGACGTCAAGTTTCGCTACAACAAACAGCAGCAGGTGCTCGACGGCTTCTCGCTGCACATTAAACCCGGCGAGAGCGTGGCGCTGGTGGGTCACACCGGCGCCGGCAAAAGCAGCATCATCAAGCTGATCACACGCTTCTACGAATTTCAGGAGGGCGCGATTCATATCGACGGACGCGATATTCGGTCGCTTGAATTGCTGAGCTATCGCCGCCAGCTTGGATTGGTCTCGCAGGCGCCGTTTCTGTTTAACGATACCGTGCTGAACAACATTCGCTATGCCGCGCCGGAAATGAGCGATCAGGACGTCGAGCGCATCGCAAATCGCATTGGCGAGGGCGAGTGGCTGGATTCATTGCCACATGGACTGCAAACGCAGGTGGGCGAGCGCGGCGCCAGCCTGTCGCTCGGTCAGCGCCAGCTGGTCGCGCTTGCGCGCGTGCTGGCTCAAAAACCGGCGATCTTTATCCTTGATGAAGCAACCGCAAGTGTCGATCCGTTTACCGAACGCCAAATTCAGGACGCCCTCAACCAAATCCTGAAAGACAGCACATCGATTTTGATCGCGCATCGACTGAGCACAGTCAAGGCTGCCGATCGCATCATCGTGCTGGACAAGGGCGCGATCATCGAATCAGGCAATCACGACGCATTGATGGCGCAGGGCGGACACTACGCCATGCTTTACGACACGTATTTCAAACACCAGAGCGCCGAATTCAACGCCGAGTTGTTCGCTGCGAAACGGCGCCAGACGATCGCGTAAGCGTCTTGGCTCAATTGCGATCGGCCCGCCAGCGGCGCATGTCCGCGTCAAACCTCAGCGTGCCCGAGCGCACGGTCTGACCCTGGCCGTCGAGCATGGTGAGTGTCCCCGTGACTTCCTGCGCGCCGAAGACGCGGCTGGCCAGAATGGCGGCGTCGAACGTGATGGCCTCATTAATCGGTTCCCCGGCGGCAAAGTGCGCTTGCACACGCGTGGCGCGCAGCGCCGGGTCGACAAAAAGCGCTAGCCAGTCGTTTGGCATTGCGTCATCCATGAGCAGCAATCCGCTGACGTCGTATCCGGCAACACGGTCATGCGCGCCAGCGCAGTAATGGTGCCGCGCACATCGCCAAGCTCGCGCACGGTCAGGCGTTCATAGCCCAGCTGACCGCCCTCGCTGATGAGCACGATCGTTTCGCTGTCGACGTTGCGGTGCGCCAGAATCTGGGCGCTGCCGTGCTGCGTGTAGACGCGAATCTCGGCGGCGTTGAGTGGACGGCCGCCGATCTCGGCGGCGGGTTGCGCGCTGCACGCGCACATCAGCGCCATCACAAACGATGTGACAAAAACGCGCGCGCTCATGACGTGCCCTGAAAGACTGAAAAGTAATGCTCGAAAAAGCGCGCCGAATCGACCGCCGTCGCCATGCTGTGGCGTCCAGTTGGGTCGGCCGTCCAGTAGGTGCGGGCATGGTTTTCGTTGTCCGCCAGTTCGACGGTGCTGACGCCGTCTTCAAACGTGCAAATGGAATCGTCGAACAGCATGGCTGCGGCGAGCGGGTCGTGAAACGTGATGACCTTGTGCCCGGCGTTGAACCAGACTTCGGCAAAGTCGCGTACCGGATGCAGTAGCGCGTGCTCTGAAAACCGCCGCCGGACATCATCAACAGGCATTTGGCACTGCATCGTCACCTGAATGCCGACCGCTCGCATCCGCGCATCGCTGTTGAACACAATCGCCGCGGCGTGCGGATCGCAGTAGATGTTCCACTCCCAGACGGAATTCTTCCAGTTCGGCGGCGGCGGCATGCGAAACTCGCCGCCCATGATGACGAACTCCTTTAGCAACGCCGGGATTTCGGGATCGAGCTTGAAGAGCAGGGCGATGTTTGTGAGCGGGCCAATCGCAAACAGCGAGACTTCGCCCGGGTTCTTGCGAATTGTTTCGCGCAAAAACGACACGGCTTCACCCTTCGGGAAAACGGACTCGTGCGGCCAGCGGTTGAGCATGTCGGCCTGCGGCGCGCGTGGCTGGCGTGCGGCCACGATCAGCGGATCGGCTGCACCGGGGTAAATTGGCACGTGCTTGCCCGCAGCGACGCATTGCGCGCTGGCCATTTTGGCGCGCTCGACCGGTTCTCCGCTCACCGTTGTGATGCCGAGCAGGTTGCAGTCATTGCGTGCCAGCAAGTAGGCCAGTGCCACGGCGTCGTCGATATCGGAGCCGATGTCGGTGTCCAGCAGGATGTTTTTCATAGGTATTCGCCGGTATCATAGCAATGGAAACGCGATCATGAACATGCCGAAATCCCTACGCTCATTGCAGCCCGTTTTCTATGTGAGCCAGCTCGCGCTGCTGGCAGGGTTCGCGTTGCGTACGCTCTTTCTGTTGCGCGAAAGCCTGTGGCGCGACGAGGTCGATGCAATCCGGTTTGCATTTGAACCTCTCGACGGCGGCACCATGCGCCAGATCGGCGCGGCGTTCAACGGTCCGTTTTATCACCTTCTGCTGCGCGGCTGGCTTGATCTGGCCGGCATCAACGACTTCTCGTTGCGCTATTTGTCGGTTGTCTTTGGCATGCTGATGCTGGCGCTGGTCTATGCGCTGGCGCGCCGGATGGGCGGCCCGCGCGTTGCGTTGATCGCGCTGGCGCTCTGCGCGGTATCGCCTGTGCTGATCTACTACAGTGGCGAGGGCAAGATGTATTCGATGCAGCCGGCGCTCTCGGTGCTCGGACTCTACGCGCTGATGCGCGCCATGCAGACCGGTGCGCGGACAGCGCCATGGTGGGCGTTGTTCGTCGTCTCAGTGGTTGCGCTGTTGGGTGTGCATATTCTGGCGCCGCTGATCCTCGGCGTGGCCGCGGTCTATGTCGCCGCAAGCGGCGCCCGGCGCTCAAAGCGCATGCGCGCGGGTTGCTGGTGACTGCCGCTGTCTTCGCGGTGCCGGCTGTGCCGCTGTTGCTGACGCAGTTCGAGCGGTTTATGCAGGGCGGCAACATCGGGCACGACTATTACCCGCTCAGTGTGATGGCGCAATCGCTGGCGTTCAACTGGGTGCTTGGGCTGGACGGCGCCGCGCCCGGGCTGGGGGTGCTCAGCGGTGGCAGTCTTGATGCGTTGCGCTGGGTCTGCGTGGTGGGAGCAATTGCGCTGGCAAGCTACGGCGCGCTGTCGACGGGCGCGCGCGCCCACACCGCGTTGCTGATCGCCTGGCTGCTGGTTCCGACCGCGCTGGTATTTTTGATCTCGCAGCGGCTGCCGGTGTTTCAGCCGCGCTATGTGCTGTGGAGCGCGCCGGCACTTTTGATTCTGATCGCATTTGGGATCACCGGGTTGCTGCGCGCCAGGGCTGGCATGGCCGCGTTGACTGGGATCGTCGTCGCCGTGTCGCTGGCGGGCTGGGTCGGCCAGCTGCAGACGCCAATCCGGTGGGATCTGCGCAGCGCCGTGGCGCACATCAAGCAGGATCTGCGCCCGGGGGACGCCGTGATCTTTCAGATTCCGCTGGCGCGCTTTAGCTTTGAGCATTATCTGCGGCCGCGCGGCCGCGATGATCTGTTTTTGTTTGAGGGCCCGTTTGTCAATGGCGGCATGGACGACGCCGAACTCGACGCCACGCTCAATCCCATTCGCGCCAAGCATGCGCGCATCTGGCTGCTGCAGACCGAGCGCGACAAATGGGATGCCGAGGGCGCCACTGAACTGTGGTTTCGCAACCACATGCGCACATCCGACTTTGTCGAATACCACGGCGCGACTGTCGCGCTTTTCGAACCGTAGAGCCGGCTACGCCTCTGTTTACGGCCTTGTTGGCGTCCAGGTTCACGGGAAAACAAAACGCGCCCGCCAAAGCGGGCACGTTTTGCTGAATCGAATTCACAGGCTGTTAACGCAAGAGCGCTTTTGCGGCGTCGTTCGATGTGGTCCATTGCACCATGATCCATGCTTCGCCGCCCGGCGCGCTCGGATATGCGACACGCCAGAACGTTTTGTCGGGTGAGACGCCCAGCACTTTGAACGGTGTGCCGTTTGCCGCTCGCGCAACGATGGCGCTGGTGGTGCTTGGCTTTGCACGCACGAGCAGGCGGTTGCGGCCGGTGTTGGCCGTCGCGGAAGCGGCCTGTGTCGTCGCCGGTGCCTGCGGCGCTGCAGGGGCTTGGGTCGCAGCCGGGGCGGGCGGTGCCGACGGAAGCGTTGGGAGCGACTCGAGCGGGTTGACAGCCGGAACGGGCGCAGCCGGTTGCGGGGCGGTGGGCGCGGGTGCCGCAGGCGCGACGGCTGCGGGTGCAGATGCTGCAGCCGCACTTGTTGTACCTAGCGCGGCGGCGGCCGCTGCGTTTGGCGTGACCACGGAATTGTGGATAAACGCGGTGCCGCTCTTGTACCGAATCTGAAACCACTCGCGATCCTGCGTCACAGCCAGCGCGGCATAGGTGCTGCCCTGCGGTTCGGAGGCCAGGATATTTGCGGTGAAACTTGGCGCCGAGCGTACGTTCGCCGTCGGCGACTTGATCGACACCGCTGGCTGCGTTGCGGAAACTGCCGCCGGTGCTGCGGGTACCGGTGCAGCAGGCGCGACGGCTGCGGGTGGGGGGGCTGCGCTCGCGCCGATCACGATCAGCTCGGCGTCATCGGCGAACACATCGTTGTGCTTGACCGGGTAGTCCGCGCTGGTGTCAAAGATGACCGTAACCTGGTTGCTCGCCGCTGTGGCCTCGACGGAGATCTGAACGAATTTGTCGTAATCGCGTGTGGCGCCGCCGCAGACGATGTTCGGGCTGTTGAAATCCGGCTGCGCGACAGTAGCGCCGGTGGTGTCGATGCAGGCGCGCGCTTGCAGACCGCCCGGCTGCGTCGACGAGTCCGCGCCGTCTGCGTTGGTCGACCAAAGTTGCGCCCAAATACTAAAGCGCAGGCGCGACCCCGGTGCGACATTGCGGACTTGCTGCACGAGCCCGGCCGAACGATTTAGCGAGTAAAAATTAAAGAAGCTTGCCGAGGTTGGATAACTTCGCACGCGCACGCGCTGTTCTGAGACATCGGCGTTCATCGGGCGAAACTCGGGCTCGCGGTTGACCTGGTCCTGATTGACCTCGTTGCCGCTCTTGCAGGCCCAGTAGGCCGTCCATGCGCGCGGCGTGACCGCATTGTGTTTGATCCAGCCCGGCGCGCAAACATCCGGATTCTTTTGCTCCGGCCAGCCAAAATCTGGATTGTCGAGCAAGTTCGGGCCGCCCTGCGCAGCCGCGGGTGTCGCCATGCCAGCCAACCCGACTGCGCACACAACGATCAGACATGCGCGCTGACTCTTTGATCTCCAATTCATCCGATGATTATAGACATCGAGATGAGATTGTTGCAATTTAATGATGCGCGGAGAAGAGAGCGGCCGGGCCGCGGCCCGGCCGCTCTCTTCTCCGCGTCCGCAGCACTCGAAAAATCCACCTGTACAATTGTTCTATGGCCAAAGACGACAACGCCGAAAACAAAAAACGGCTGGTGAGCGGCGAACCCCAAACCATGGATGATGGCGCGCTGGATCGCGCATTGCGCCCACAGCGGCTGGAAGAACTGATTGGCCAGGACGGCGTCCGCGACACATTGCGCGTGATGATCCACGCAGCCCGCGCGCGCGGCGAGGCGGTCGATCACATTTTGATCCACGGTCCGCCAGGCTTGGGCAAAACCACGCTGTCGCACATTGTCGGCACGGAGATGGGTTCAAACGTGCGCGTGACCTCCGGGCCGACGATCCAGCGCGCCGGTGATCTGGCCGCGATTCTGACCAACCTGCGCGCCAAAGACATCCTGTTTATCGATGAAATTCACAGGCTTGGACGCGCAGTCGAAGAAGTGCTGTATCCGGCCATGGAAGACTCCGCGCTGGACATCATTACAGGCAAAGGCCCGAGCGCGCGCAGTATTCGCTTGAAATTGCCGCCGATCACCGTCATCGGCGCGACAACGCGCCTGGCGTTGATGACTGCACCGTTGCGCGCGCGGTTTGGCGCGCAGTTGCGCGTCGATTTCTATCCAGTCGACGCGATCGAGAAGATCGTGCTGCGCGCAGCCGGCCTGCTTAACACGCCCATCGATTTGGATGCCCTCTATGAGGTCTCCAAACGCGCGCGTGGCACGCCGCGCGTGGCGCTACGGCTGCTCAAGCGCGTGCGTGATTACGCACAGGTCAAGGCCGATGGCCGTGTGACAAACGCCCTGGCTGTGGCTGGCTTAAACATGCTGGAAGTGGATCCGCTCGGGCTCGATGACATCGATCGCCGGGTGCTGCGTTCAATTATTGAGAAGTTCAACGGCGGCCCAGTTGGTTTAGAGACAATTGCGGCGAGCATCAGCGAAGAGAGCGACACAATTATGGACGTGGTGGAGCCGTATTTGCTGCAGCTTGGCTTTCTCGATCGCACGCCGCGCGGCCGGGTCGCCACGCCACGCGCCTACGCGCACCTTGGGCTGGAATACACCGGCCCAGCGCAACATGGGCTGTTCTGAAAGTGCCGCGAATGACAGCCTGGCGACAGAACGCGCCGATCGGGCACGCTTCGGCGGCTGCGACGTGTAGGGCCGGCGGAGTCCCGGCGCGCGGGCAAATCTTCCCGGTTGCTCAGGACGCATTTCCCGCGCGTTTGGGAATCTTTTTGGTTACGCTACTGGCATACGAGCACATATCCAGAGGGACACTTAATGGCCAAAGATAAATCACGCGCGAATTACGAGCAAATGGGGCAGATCGCCAAACGATTTGGCAGCGAATCCGCCTCCGTTCGCAGCACCACGCAGCGCTTGCGCAAGCACGTCAGCACAATGCAGGAAGGCGCCTGGGTCGGCAAGGCCGCCAGCGCCTTTATCGCCGAAATGGACTCTATTGTGTTGCCGTCACTGACCCGTCTGGGCGCGGCGCTCGAATCTGCGCAGCGCAGCACGATAGCACTCTCCGGCGCGTTCAAGACGTGCGAGGAAGAAACCGCCCGGGTGCTCAACGGCAATGGTGTCCAACCCGGCGGCACACCCGCGACCACCGGAGGCGATGCTTCCGGCGGCGATGCGGCTGGCCCAACCGGTATCCCGGCCATCGACGCCGTGATCAAGAAGATCTCGGACTCGCTTGAGCTGAAGATCGGAAAAGAGGGCATCGGGTTAAAACTATTTGAAGGTTCGGTTTTTGGCGGGAAGTTCTTTGGCGAAGCTGGAGAGTGGAGCGTGCTGGGTGGCGAAGCTGGCATTGGCATCAAACAACTCAACGGCAAATGGGTTGTCGGCGCAGCCGCTGAAGTGCACGTCGCACAGGGCAAGATTGAGGGCGCAATCGTCGGCGACAAGGATCTTGGCTGGACCGGCGGCATCGAAGCGAAGGCGCTCACGGCCGAGGGGTTTGCCGGTTACAAAGATGGCTCGATTGGTGCGGAAGTTGAAGCGTCTCTGGGCAAAGTCGAGGCCAGCACTGGCTTCAATCTCTTCGGCTATAACATTAGCGTCACAGGCGGCGCAAAACTTGGCCTGGGCGCTGGCGTCACCGTCGGCAAGAATACGCGGGTCAAGCTCGGCCCGTTTGAGCTCGGTTTCTCGATCGGCGGCGCGAAGTAGCGCATTGCTCGATAAGGTAAACACACATGGATATTCGGCTTTCCCGTTCAGAATTCATCACACTCGCAGCGCTGCTCAAGGCGGAAGGCATCTTTGGGCTTGATCCAGCGCAACTTCTGCCGGCAAACCCGGCCGACCGGCAAGCGCTCTACGCCGCGGGCGAAAAGAGCCTGCAGTCGCGCGACCTATTGCGCGTCACCGAAAAGTCGGAGGCCGTGCTTGAACAAAACCTGCTACGCATGTCGCGCGCGGTTGTTGACCCGCAAACGGCGCTGCGCATCATCAAAACGCTCCCGGCATCCGGCCAGCAGGTGTTCCTGCATTACGGGCGCGAGGCCGCATTTGTCGAGCAGACGATGCCAGACGAACAAACCCATCGCCTCGCCGATATTGGCGATATCGGCGAGCTGTTGCAGCGCATTCAGGCAATCTTGCCAGTGCCTTCCGGTGGCGCGGCTACCGCAACGATCGGCAGCTACGACGCGCGCTTGCTGATTGCGGTCTACGGCCTGTTTCAACAAAACGGAATCAACGACGCGCGCGATGCCTTGCGCGACAACGATGCGCTTGACGACACAACCAGCGCATGGCTGGACACATTGTCCGCGCTGGATTACTCCGGCACGCTCGCGCTTTACAAAATTATCCCGGACGCCGAAGTGTCGCCGGCCGAAATCGCGGTGTTTGTCGGCAACGGCGCGGCCTGGCTGTTGACACCGGCCGCTGCCAATAACAAAGTGCAGCTGGCGCGAGTCGATAGCGCCGCGTTTCTCACGTTTGTGGGCCGCATGCTCGCAAGTGTGGCAAACTAAACGCCATGCCTGTATGGGTTCGCCTGCTCCTCGCTGTCATCGCGATCGGCTTGATCGTGTTTATCATGTTGCGCATGATGGGCGCTGCCAACCTGCAGGGCGCGCAACGCCGTGTCGGGTCCGGCACGAATCGCGATGCCTTTGAGGCATTTGCAGCCGAGACCGGCGCTGTTGTTCGCCAATCCGCGCTCAACGAACGGCTTGACCTTGATCTCGCGGACGGCAACTGGCGGCTCACGATCACCAACCAAAAACCGCTTGGACGCAGCGCGTCCAACATGGCCGGTTTGCCTGGCGACCAATGGGAGACGACCGCGATCGGACGGTTTGCGTCCGAATCGGCGTTCGATCTGCACCTGGAATCAAAGCTGCGCGATCCGCGCGTGACTGCGGTCCAGCTCACCCAGCGCGGCGGCGCGTCGATCATGAGCGGGCTGTCGGACATCGACGCAGCCTACGACATTCATGCTTCAGACGCTGCCCGCGCACGTGCCTTGCTGCAGGACCCTGCCGTGCGCACCGCACTGGGCGCAGTCAATCAGCCTTCCGCCTACATCGACATTGGCAAATCGGAGGGCGCATGGCACGTTATCTACGGCACCCCCGACGAATTTGACACACCGTCGGTCAGTATCGAGCGCTTGCGGAAAATTCGCACACTCATGCGCGCGCTGTTGGATCATTTGGCGCGCAGCACCGGGGCGCAGCCCACATAGTCGATCGCTCGGGGAAAATTTTGGCGGTGTTCTCGCCGGCCCGCTACGACACGCGATACGGCTGATGGATGCGGTTATTGAGCAGGATTTCAGTGGTGGTCGCCAGCCCGGCATGCCCATCGCTGATTAGCACCGCGAACTCGGCTTCCGAGAGCAACACCCAATCACGCTGCCGTTCAATTTTGCGTTCAAACAGCACCGCGGCAAGCTCTGCGTGAGCATCGCTCAGGCCATACACGCGCTGATAGCCGCGCAGCGCCGGTTTGTGATCCATCAACAGGCGTTCGATGGCCCAGCCGCCGTGTTCAAGAAAACTGTCCCAGCTGCCCGGCGTCACGAGTTGACCGTCTTCACTCCACAGTGCTGTCGTAATCCAGGGTTGCGATTCTTTGCTGCGCTTGAACGTCGCCGCAATCAGCTGCAGCTCCGGCTGCAAGCTTTCGGGCACCGGGCTTGTGATCGATGAAAAATAGGACCGGCCGTTATTGTTGAGCGGGCTGCGCGAGCTGCTGCCGCTGTAGAACAGGCCGACGATTTCCGGCTTGCGCAAATTGATGTGCACATGCTCACTGTTTGTTCGGTACACAAGCATGCTGCCCTGTGTGGCATAGCCCAGTGCCGGCGTCTCGCCCCCTTTGGCCGCCATGATTGCCCGCACGATATCGAGGAGCAGCAGCCCATTGCGAAGATGCAGCACAGTGACCTCGTGTCGTTGCGCGGTGAGCCCAAAGAGCAAATTTTCAGGCTCCTCTCGTTTTAGGGCATTTTCGTTGATCGGGTCCATCATGTCGGTGTGATACAAATTTGGCGTGAACGCGTTTAGGAGCTCAATTATCGCAGCCTTGCTGCTGGCCGGGCTGGCGCGGCCAGAGTTTTCGGTGCGCGCGGTGACGCAATCGCTCGCGTTTGTGTCGCCGCGCCTGCGCGATGGCCGCTTTGGCGACGTGCGAGCTGGGCGCGCGTTGGTTTTCACTGCGGTGGCCGCCGACGATGCCGGCATCACTCAGCTGGAGCTGCTTGTAAACGGCACAGTCGCGGATACGCGCGCAACCGCTGGCCGCAGGAATGTTGTTGCGGCTTTGCGCTGGAAACCTGAATCCAATGGCGAGCAGACGCTCATATTGCGCGCAACCAGCACCGGCGGCACGACCTGGCAATCCGCGCCCGCCGCGTTGCGCATCTTTGGCGCCGATGGCCCGCTGGGCTCAATGGTTGCGGTGCCGGCAGGCACATTTCGGATGGGCACCAACACGGCCAACCTGGATGCCGGCCCGGAACACCCGGTTGCGCTGCGCGCGTTTGAAATCGATCGCTTTGAAGTGACCGCAGGAGAATTTCGCGAGTTTGTGCGCGCCAAAAACTATCAGTCGGGGGCGGAACAGGCCGGCAAGCCATGGGATCAAACCTGGCGCGTCGATCTGGCCGGGTCGCGGCTGGAGCATCCCGCGCGGTTTATCACGCACTTTGACGCCTTTAATTACTGCGCCTGGCGTGGCAAACGCCTGCCAACCGAGGCCGAGTGGGAATATGCTGCGCGCGGCGGCGACGGCCGCGCCTATCCGTGGGGCGCCACGTTCGAACCGACGCGCGTGGCCGCGAACGATACCTATGCTGTCGGACGCAATGCCGAAAACCTCTCGCCGTTTGGCGTGTATGACATGGCTGGCAATGTTTGGGAGTGGGTCGAAGACCGCTACAAGCCCGATTTTTACTCTCAACCCGGCGCCAACGATAATCCGCGCGGCCCGGACCAGGGCGATCAACGCGTCATCCGCGGCGGCTCCTTCACCAACGCCGCCGACGACATGCGCACATTCCAGCGTGTCAAAGCCGATCCCCCTGCGGTCAACCGGGACGTGGGGTTTAGGTGCGTTAAGTAGTCTGCTACACTCGCGTCCATGGCACTAACCGCGCAAGAAATCATCCAGAAAAGTAAAAGAGTACACGTTGTTTGAGTGGAGCGCGCAGGGCGGGTATACGCCACTGGCGGCGGAGCGCGCGGAGGGCGTCTATTTTTGGACGGCCGACGGCAAGCGATACCTCGACTTCAACTCGCAACTGATGAGCGTGAACATCGGGCATGGGCATCCGAAAGTCATCGCCGCGATTAAAGATCAACTCGAGAAGATCGCGTTTATCAACCCGTATGCCACTACCGAGCCGCGCGCGTTGCTTGGCGAACTGCTCGCCAAGATAACGCCCGGTAATCTCAAAAAGAGCTTTTTTACGCTGGGTGGTTCTGAAGCCAACGAAAATGCGATCAAGATCGCGCGCATGGTCACCGGCCGCAACAAGATCGTGGCGCGCTATCGCAGTTATCACGGCGGCACCGCAGCGTCGATGGCGCTCACCGGCGATCCGCGCCGCTGGGCCAGCGAACCCGGCATTCCGGGTGTAGTGCGCGTCCACGATCCGTATCAGTATCGCTGCCGGTGGTGCCAGAGCGCCGGCGCCTGCAACCTGAACTGTCTCAACCATATCGAAGACACGATCATGTTTGAAGGGCCGCAGAACATTGCCGCGGTCATCATGGAGACGATCACCGGCACCAACGGCATCATCGTGCCGCCAAAGGAGTATTACCAGGGCCTTCGCGAGCTGTGCACCAAGCATGGCATCATGCTGATTTTTGACGAGGTCATGTGCGGCTTTGGGCGCACCGGCAAGATGTTTGCTGCTGAGCACTACGACGTCACGCCGGACATCATGACCATGGCCAAGGGCCTGACGAGCAGTTACTTGCCACTTGGCAGCTGCATCGTCTCCGAAGAGATCGGCAAGTACTTCGAAGACAAGGTGCTTTACGCCGGCCTGACCTATGGCGGCCACGCTGTCAGCTGCGCAGCTGCATACGCCGCCGTCAATGTGCTGATCGATGAGAAGCTGCCCGAACGGGCCGCCGAGATGGGCAAGTATTTGGCGCAACGGATGGACGAACTGAAGGTCAAACACCCGAGCGTCGGCGATGTGCGGCATATCGGACTGTTTAGCATCTTCGAACTCGTCAAAAATCGCGAAACGCGCGAACCCATGGCGCCGTACAACGCCAACGCCAAGCAGATGGAAGTGATGAACATGATCAAAAAGTTCTTCAACGACAACGGCCTGTTTACGTTTGTGCGTTGGAACAGCTTCTTTGCCAACCCGCCGCTGACCATCACCAAAGCCGAGCTCGACGAAGGCCTCGATATCATCGACAAGGCACTTGACATCTCGGACGAGTTTGTCGTCTAGGGCATATGAAGTGCTCGCTCGACCACCTTGTCATCGCCGCCGATACGCTCGCGCAAGGCGCGGCGTATGTTGAGGCAGAGCTGGGCGTGCCGCTGCAAACCGGTGGAAAGCATGTGCTGATGAGCACGCACAATCTGCTTCTGCGGCTGGGTCAAATCGCCTATCTTGAGGTCATTGCCATCGACCCGGATGCGCCGGCGCCCGCGCGCCCACGCTGGTTTTCGCTCGACGATCCGGGCATGCGGGCGGCAATTGCGGTGCAGCCGCGTCTTATTCACTGGGTCGCACAGACCGATGATATCGATGCCGCGCTGCGCCTGTGCCCGCTCCCGTTGGGCGCGCCTATCGAGCTTGCGCGGGGCGATTTGCGCTGGAAGTTTGCGCTCAGCGCTGACGGCCGTATGCCACTGGATGGCATGGCGCCGAATCTGATTGAATGGCAAGCAGGCGTGCATCCGACACAGCGGCTCACAGATCGGGGCTGCGCGATCGTCTCACTGCATGCAGCGCACCCGGATGCCGCACTTCTGACGCGCACGTTGTCTGCGCTTGGGCTGGGTGATGTCGTCGCGACGCAGCCTGGTGAAACACCGCGTCTGCGTGCCTGCATTGCCACACCCGCTGGTGAACGCTGGTTGTAGCTACCGCTGTTTTGCGAACCAGGCCAGCGCCTCTGCCTCCTGCGCCTTGATAAAGATAGCTTTGCCGGCAGTGTAGGCATCGACGGCGTCGCCTGCGGCCAGCAGTGCCAACTTGTGCGCAGCGTAGCGGCGCGCGCACGGCGGCGTCGCATTCAGGTAGTCCCGGAACGCGATATAGCTCGGGATGCGCGCGGATCCAAAAGCGTGCACGAAAATCTCGATTTGGCGCTCGCCCTCCGGGCTGTTTTTGAAAAACACGCGCCGGTCGCTGATGCCGTGTTCACCCATCGCGTGATAGCCGCTCGCAGCGATCGCAGCACCCGACAAATCAACCCGATCCAGATCTTTTACAACCGCCAGCACATCGATGATCGGGCGCGCCGCAACTTCACGGATGGCGGTGCTGCCTATGTGTTCAAGCTGCACGAGGTTGTCTGCAAATATGTTCGCCAGCACGCGTCGCTCGCGCCGGAAGGCCAGACGCCAGTTCTGATCATGCTGCAACAACGTGATGGGAGGCACCGAGTGATTGTAGTGCCGGACTGCGGCTCACTAACACACAAAGCCACAGAGGCCACGGAGAGATTCGAAGCAAACTTGTTATCTCCGTGACCACTGTGTCCTCCGTGGCAAAACCCTCACGGCTTGACTGCCGACACCGATCCGCCGCCGCTGATCTCCTTTGTGACCTTCGGTGTGCCTCGGTATTCGACAGTGCCCAATCCGGAGATGCTGGCCTTCAGTGTCGAAGCCACATTGACCTTACAGGCGCCGGTGCCACTGATGCTAATATCGCCGACATCGCCTGTCAGGTTGGCCAAATCGAGGCTGCCAGCGCCGGAGACCGAAGCCTTCTGTAATTTGGCGCGCCCGGCGAGACTCATGGATCCCAACCCGCTCATGTTGATCTCCAGCGCATCCGTATCGATGTTCTTGCCCGAGATGTCGCCCATGCCAGAAACGTTGATCGATGTGAGCGACTTGACCTTGATGCGGTAGGTGATGTTATCGGCATTGCGAATAACCACGCCACGTTTGACTCGCAGTTCAAGCACGCCGCTGGACACACTGCTCTCAAGGTGCGGCAACACATTGTCGGGCGCTTCAATCTCGAGCGACTCGCTTGATCCCTGCTCGAGTTCGACTTTGCCAGTCGATGAAAGGGATATCCCGGTAATGCCGTTCACCGACCGTGTGTCGGTTTTGAGGGTGCGAGACGCCACCACAACGGTCTTCGTGCCCAATGGATCCAGGTCGCCTGCGATCGTGCACGCGCTCATCATCAGTGCGCCGCAGGCTGCCGCGACAATGGTTCTTGTTGTTATCGTTTTCATAGCTCTCCGTAATTGCCAGGCTTGCGTGCAACCTAGGTCGGTCGTCAAAAAGGTTGCCGGGGAAATCCTCAGGAACCAGCGACCCCTAACTCAAGATTGAAGCGCACCTCAATTACGGACAAGCAACAGAAGAGTTGCAGTACAACCTGCGTTACGCAAAGATTGGCGCGCCGTGGCCGCAATAGGTCGCCTTTGCGCGCAGATCACGCAGCGAGGCGGCCGAACTGATGCCCGCAGCGTTATCCCACTGCACCGGCGCCTTGAGAAACACGAGTTTGCCGCGCATCGACATCAACGCGTCGCCTGCAAACAGGACGCTGGCGGAAGGTGAGTAATAGGCGACGTGGCCCGGGGTATGGCCCGGTGTGGCGATCGCGCGCAACCCGCCCAGAATCGGCAACACCGCGCCGGGCGCCACGATCTGGTTGACCAGCGCCGGCGCCATCTTGCCTGCCGCAGTGTTGATCAGCCAGCGAATTAGGCGGGAGCCCTGAAATTCGCGCGCAGCCTTGCCGCGGACGATTGCTGCGGCTTCGATCTCGCCGGCGACCAACGTCGCACCGGTTGCCAGTGCCAGCGCCGCCGCGCCGCCGGTGTGGTCGCCATCGGCATGCGTGATCAAGATGCGCTGCAAGTCCGCTGGCTTGCGGCCGATCGCTGCGATCTTCGCCAACACTGCGCGCGGACCGCTTTTGGCATAGCCGCTGTCGATCAGATTTAGCCGGCCTGGCTCCTCAATCAAATAGAGATTAACTGACTTGTCCTGGATGCGATGAATTTGCGTGATCACAATTCATTCCAGCGCTCGAAAGATCACCATGCTGGCGGTGTGACCGTGCAAAAAGCTGCGCCGGCCAATCGGCCCGATCTCGCCTGCGCAAAACATGCCGGCGATCGGCGCTGCGGCGTTTTCAGTGATGTGTTTTTGGATCACGCTGATGTCGCCGTTTGGAACGTCATATAACCGCGTGCCGCGTCCGTTGCAGGTGAACACCAGGCCGCCCAACGCCTCAGCTGAGAACGCTTGCGGCGCAAGCGCGAGCTCCAGATCTTCGATCGCGGTGTGCGCATCGCGCACATGAAACTGGATCGTCTCACCGCTTTCTGGCGTGTCGCCAATCATCAATCCGCCGGTGCGTGTGTCCGCACCCAACACGCCGCGAATGAGAAAGTCGCCTCGCCCGGGCTGCTCGTCTGCAGCGAGGGCCTGACGCACGGCGCGGCCGACATACAACCCGCCCGTCTGGAGCAAATGCCGGTCGCCTTCGGCCAACGCTTCGACCATCTGTTGCACGACATCCATCGGACGCTCACCGTCGAGGCTCAGAATCGTGTTCTGGCGCACACTGGTGACGGCGTACGGACGGCCAATGGGACGGCAACCCTGGGACACGACGACACTGACATCGATGTCTCCCGAAATTGCGACACCGACGAGGCCATCGCTTGTCGCCAACATCATTGAGCAGCAGCATGTTGGCGCCTTGCTGTGTGCCGCCGCTCGCAATGCCGCCGACAACCGGCACATTTGGGAAATAGTCATTGAAGGCCTGCAGGACGCTGACGCCAAGGTCGCCCGCGGCATCGATCGGCGCAGTAAATGGGTCAGACAGCACGACGAACAGTTTTGGCGCGTTTGGCGCGCCAATCGCCTCGCTAAAAATCTGCCGATCACTGAGCATGGTGGCCCACTCGGACAAATGCCGGCCGTTCAATCGGAAGGGTGTGAGCTGCACCCCCGGCAGCCTGCCAGCCAGCATGCTGATTGCAGGTTCGCGCTCCGTTTCAGTATCTGTCGCGACCACGCCTTCTGCGCTGCAGGCCAACAGCACCCTGGGGCGCAGGGATGTCTGTAAGGTTGCGCCGATCGCAGCGAGGTCTTCTGTGAAATGGCTCGTGGCAAAAATCACGGCGAGATCGCAAGCCGCAAATTGCATTTGAAGTTGCTCATAGAGCAACGTTGCAATCGTGACGGCGCGTTCGTCACGCCAGCCGGTGCCAGCCAGCTCTTGGGCAGAAAGATATGCTGCCGCGAACTGTATTGTGTCACTCTGTTGCTCGGCCATGCCACGATTGTATCGACAATCTAAGTGTTTCTCGCAGGTTCATGCGCTAAACTACGCAGGTCTGACGATGTTAAATTGTCGTAACGCTTCTATGCTCACGAAGCGTTGGTCGCGTGCGTGTTTTGCGCTGCGAGTGGTCGGACAAATTCGGATGCGATAGAGGGGATCGAAATGCGGCGAGACATTAATCAGGCAGAGGCGCGTGAGAAGCAGCTACTCATCTATGGCAAGCAGCCATACACAACCAGCATCGACAATTTCGAAATCGTCGTCGGCAAAGGCGTCTATCCGCCCGATGATTCGCTGGATACCGTCATGGTGATGCAATCGTTGCGGGATTTTGAGCCAAAGATTGCGCTCGACATGGGCTGCGGTTGTGGCGTGCTCGCGCTGCAGATGCATCGGCTTGGCGCCGATGTGGTCTACGCCGTTGATCGTCATCGTGCCGCAATCGAATGCGCGCGCGACAACGCCGCCCGAAACGGCATCAATGACATTCGCGTGCTGCAGTCAGATCTGTTTAGCGCGATACCGCCCAGCACGCGTTTTGACCTGATCGCGTTTAACCAGACGCAAGCCCCGTCTGACAGCGATCTATTTGGACCTGCGCACGACGGTGGTGCGGAGCTGATCAATCGTTTCTTTGACAGCGTGGTGGACTTTATCGTGCCAAATGGCGCGGTCGTGATGGCGTTCTCCGCAGATGCAGGGAGCGAAAACGACCCGGCTGCGCTTGCGCGCGCGCGCGGATTTGAGGTCGAAGAAATCTCGTTTGTGCAAGGCAAACGGGGCGAGTCTAAGGCAGTGCTGATTTATCCAGTCGTTTTGACGGACAGTTAGGTACCACTTATTAGCAAACAGCAATCTCCTGTGCAGACCGGTTAGGATTGGACCGTGCCCGCATTTGAGCTCGTTGCGACAGCGTTGATCGGCTGCGCCGTTTCCGCCGCGCTGTCGTTGGCCGCCATCAAACTTGGGATCCGCCTTGGCATCGCCGATGTGCCCGGCGGGCGGCGCAAACACGCGAAAACCACATCGCGTCTCGGCGCATTGCCACTCTTTGGCGGATTTGTCTGCGCGGCGCTGCTGGCAAACTGGTTTGCCGTGCCGACCACAGACGTCGCCAACGAAGCCACCCGCTTTGTCGGATTGCTTGCCGGCACAGCGATCGTGTTCGTGCTCGGTATTGCCGATGACAAATTTGAACTCTCCGGCCGGGTGCAGTTGCCGGTGCAACTTGCAGCCGGGCTTGTCGCCTATTTCTCGTTGATCTTTATCGAACGCTTTCGCAGCCCGCTCAGCCAGTCGGAAATTGTGCTGCCAACGCTGTTTCCTGCGCCGCTGAGCTGGCTTGGAATGGCCATCGCAATCGCGCTGACGCTGTTCTGGTTTATCGGCATGATGAACACGGTCAATCTGCTCGATGGCGTGGATGGCCTGGCCGCCAGCGTTTCGCTGGTGCGCCGCGCTGATTACGTTGATGCACATGCTGCGTGAAGGCCAATACAGCGTGGCGCTTCTCCGGCCGGCGTTGATAGGTGCGTTGCTCGGCTTTTTGGTTTTTAATTTTCAACCGGCGCGGCTATTTTTAGGGGGTGGGGCGCTGGTATTGGTTTTGCGCTGGCATGCATCGGCATCATCGCAGGGGCCAAAATTGCCTTGTTGCTGCTGGTGATGGGGCTGCCGATTGCCGATGTGGCCTGGCAGATGATCGATCGTGTCCGGCATGGCCGCAGCCCTGCCGCTGGCGACCGCGGCCATTTGCACTTCCGGCTGGCCGATCGTGGCTGGAGCCCGCGCCGCATCGTGGCGGCTGTATGCCGGTGCATGTGCGCTGTCTTTGGCGTTTGTCGCGCTGTCGCCACAGCCGCCGCTTTTTAAGTTGATCACGCTGGCCGCGCTGTTTGTTGCGGTTTTTGTCGTCTTGCTGCGTCTGTCGCGTTCAGGCTCTGTTTGATCGGGTTGGATTCCTTTCGTAGCGCCGACTCGGCCGATGGCGCACTCGCTACAAATAGCGCTTCTACACGTAGAAACCGCTACAATCATGGCCACTATCTTCCCGTTCAGCGCTATCGTCGGCCAAGACCGCATGAAGCGCGCGCTCGTCCTAAACGCGATTTATCCGCAGATCGGCGGCGTCCTGATCCGCGGCGAACGCGGCACGGCCAAATCAACTGCGGCACGCGCGCTTGCCGCGATTCTGCCCGAGATCGATGTGATCGAAGGCGATCCGTATTCCTGCGACCCGGAAAATCGCCCGGGACGTGGACCGAGGATTTGCGCAATCGCGCAGAGCGCAGGGCGAGAAATTTGAGTGTCACGCGCCGGCACCACGCGCTTTGTCAATCTCCCAGTCAGCGCGACTGAAGACCGCGTGGTTGGCACGCTCGACATTGAGAAAGCCATTCAGAAGCGGCGAAAAACACTTCGAACCCGGCGTGCTGGCTGCGGCCAATCGTGGCGTGCTGTATGTCGACGAAGTCAACTTGCTGGACGATCACGTGGTCGATCTGCTGCTGGACGTGGCGGCGATGGGCATCAATGTGGTTGAGCGCGAGGGCATCAGCTTCACGCATCCGGCGCGCTTTGTTTTGATCGGCTCGATGAACCCGGAAGAGGGCGATCTGCGCCCGCAGCTGCTGGACCGCTTTGCGCTGTGCGTCGATGTGGCCGGCGTCAAGGACCCGCGCTCGCGCATGCAGATTTTGGAGCGCAACCTGGCGCTTTGAAGCCGATCCGGCCGCATTTGCGGAAGAGTGGCAGAACTTTGAAAGCGCGAACTGACCAAACGAAATTGCCGACGCGCGCGAGCGCGTGTCGTCGATGTCAAGCATACGCAGCGCGATCTTGTCGACCATTGCCACGCTGGTCGCATCGCTGGGTGTCGATGGCCATCGCGCCGATCTGGTGATCTTGCGCGGCGCGCGCGCGCATGCCGCGCTGATGGGCCGCGAAGCGATGACCGAACAGGATATTCTGCTGGCGGCCGAGCTGGCGCTGCCGCACCGATTGAAACGGCACCCATTCCAGGACACTGAACAAGCCATGCAGGTGCTCAGCGAGAAGCTGCAGCAGATCGAGGATCAGCAGCAACAGCAGCAAAGCAGCAACAGCAGCAAGCCCAGCAGGACGGCAACGCAAAAAAAGCGAAACGGGGCTGAACGAGAACAGCAGAAAACTCGCAAAGCCCCGCAGAGGCCATGCCTCAATCCGTGCCCTCGGCGCCACAAAGCGCGCAGGATTTTCAAGGCGGTCAGCAAGCCAAGATCGGGCAAGAGTTCAGCGCCCGCAAGCTCAACACGCCGCTGGACAAGATCACGCGCAAGCAGCGCTGGCAAACGCAGCACGACGAAGCACGAATCGCAAGCGCGGACGTTACATCAAGGCCGTGGCCGATGAAGGGCGGCCGGAAGATCTGGCGTTCGACGCCACGCTGCGCGCCGCCGCGTTGCATCAGTTGCGGCGGCGCGCGGAGGCGGCTGCCGAAGTCGCTGGCGCAGCCCGCCCGATGCCGGCCGCCAAATGCAGATGGCATTGCTGGTCCGCAAGCTGGACATGCGCAAGAAGTGCGCGTGCGCCGCGCGGCCAACCTGATCATGTTCGTGGTCGACGCGTCGTGGAGCATGGCCGTGGCCGAGCGCATGATGGCGACCAAGGGCGCGATCATGTCGCTGTTAACCGACGCCTATCAGCGGCGCGACCGGGTCGGGCTGGTGGTGTTCCAGAAGTCGACGGCCACGCTTGTGCTGCCGCCGACCTCGTCGGTTGATCTGGCGCAACGCGCGCTGCGCGACATCCCGGTTGGCGGCAAGACGCCGCTCAGCGCCGGGCTGACGCTGGCTCATTTCACGTGATCATGCGCGAAAAGCGCCTGCACCCGGAAGTCATGCCGCTCATGATCGTGATTGACCGACGGCGCGGGCAACGTCAGCATGAGCAACTGCCGCCGCAGATGGAAGCCCATCGCATCGCCAACCAGATCCGCGATGAACACATCCGCTCGGTGGTCATCAACATGGAGCATGTCGCGTTTGATCAGGGCCTGGCCCGCAAGCTGGCCGAAAACATGGATGCGCGTTGTCTGTCGTTGCGTGAACTGCATGCTGAGGCGCTCTACGAGGCCGTCAAGAAAGAGCTGAGTTAGTGAGCGCCAAAGAGGCGGTTTCTCAATCTGTCGAAATGCAATATCCCTCGCGGAGCGAGGGATATTGCATTTCGACACTTCTCTAGCCTGACCACGCGGCTTACTGCTGAACGGTCTGTACCTCGACAACCGGTATCCAGATACCGCGACCTTCCGGCTCGACATAACGCGGTCCTTAAAGAGGCCGTGGGTGGTCGAGACTTTGTAGGGCGCATAGGTCGTTGGCGCGCCAAACCGATGCATGTTGATCGGCGACCAGCTTTGCAGGACGACGGGCTCCCACAAATACCGGTATTCGCCGAACGCCATTTGGCCGGAGGCACAGCCGTCGGTCGAAATCCCACGGGGATCGACGGTTGACCTAGCGCATCGCGGCGCACATCCACACAGCTGCTCAGCGAATGCCAGTAGCGACGCGACTGTTCCATCTTTAACGACTGCCAGAATCCACAGTAGGACGTCAATGTGACCGGGTACGCGGGCAGTGAATACGAGTTCGCCGGCAGCCTGTTGGTGAAGTCAAAGTCACGGCCCTTTGTCGGCTGCGCGGAGGTCGTCACGTTCTGGCCGGTGTAGCTCGCGGCGGCATATGAATACGTCGCGACATTGCCATATTGCGTGCTCGCCTCGCCATTCGCTGAGCGGCCGCCAAACTCCCACTTCACTTCTGGGACGTTGTCGCCGAGCCAGCGCGAACCGAAGCTCAGCCGCTGCGCGCGCAATCCAAACTGAACGTTGCGGACCAACCCCGCTTCCAGCGGCAATCCGGTTGTCTCATCGACCCGCCCGGCCAACGAGTAAACATTCGCTGGGGGCGACCAGATGCCGCCATCTCCCGGGTTCCACTCGCGCGGCAGCAAGCCAAAATCGTTTGGCACGGATACCAGCGCGCGCGGGTAGGGTTCAAGCAATACATCGTTCATTGGGCAGGTTGTGCCAATGTCGACGCGCAGGTTCCACACGCGGCCGGAGCTGTCCCGGCACTGCAGCATGGCGGTTGCAGTCGCTGTGTCGACCCACTGGCATGGCGCGCTATCGCCGCCATCAGAATCGGCCACCACCGGAATGGCTGTCGGCAGCGCCTGAATCGTCGCCCAGATATCGGGTTCATCGCTGCCGTCGTCTCCGCCAGACAAGTTTGGTGTCGGTGTGACCGGGGGCGGCAGCGGCGTCGTTTCGGCCGAGATGGGTGTGCCGGTGCCAGCCGGCGGTGGCAACACCGTTGCCTGCGGCAGCGGCGTCGGCTGGGGAGTCGCTGGCGTGGCTGTGCGCGCGGTCGTTGCTGACGGAATGGGTGTCGCGGTGTGGGCCGCCGTTGCTGACGGAATCGGCGTGGCTGTGCGCACGGCTGTTGCGGTCGGCGCCGGGCAGTTGATGCTGGCCTGCGGATGGCTGTTGCCCGGATGTCCTGGGCGCTGGTCAAATACCACGCGCACGGTTTGCCCGGCAGTCGTCTCGGGCACCACGATGATCTGCGAAATGTTGCTTCCGAGGATCACGGTGCCGGTTGACACTGCGACCCCATTGACAAACACGGTATACGGCGCAGGGCCGGTCATGGTCGCCCCGTGATTGAGGACGGTGAAGTTAGATGCACCCGAGGTGCTGCACGATGCGCTCAAGACGATCAGACTCGATTTGTCCCATAGGTTTGGATCTGTAACCTTCGGCGTCGCGGTCGGCGGCGTGCGCGTGCTAGTCGGTTCCAGTGTTGCGGTGTTTGTTGGCAATGGGGTCGCTGTACTTGTCGGGCGCGGCGTCGCCGTATTCGTCGGCATCGGCGTCGATGGAATCGACGTGGCCGTCACGGCGCGTGTCGGGTAGGGCGTCACGGTGATGCCGGTGTCGCTGATATCACAGATATAGCGCAATTCGCCGATCACCGCGTCCCAGCGCCAGCCACACGCCGCGGCGGGGGCCGGGGCGGCTGATGCCGCTGCCGGTCGCGCGCTATGCAGCGATGTCGACAGTAAAAGGGGGGCGAGGAGTGTTGCGATTGCGATTCTGCGTGTGTTGAGCATTTCAGTCCGCCTGGAAATCCGGTGATGTATGTGTTTTCTGGTTACCAAAGGTCGATTAGCGAACGATCGCGAAGATGAGATCGTCTACACCTATTTAATGTAGTGTTTTCTGAAGTCGCGACGTCGGCAGTTCGACGTATGCCAACCGTAAAAGTGCGCAGAGTGCGCCAAACGTTTTATATGAGCACGCACAGCCATCCGGCTTAAGCCACGATGACAGCCGGTCTTGTCGCGAACGTGACGGCGCGCAAGCGGCACTGGGTCCGGCTCTTTGCACGCACGCACCTGCGCCATTTGGTGTAGGCGGCCGCTGCGACCAAGTGTGGTTCCGCATCGAATGGACGAGCGCTGCCTGCAACGCTGTCACGGATGTTTGGTAGCATCGGAGTCAACCAAATGCGCGCGGACGGTTCCGTTCGCGCGCGATTCCGGAGCAAAGCAATACTGCAATGAGCGAACAACACATCGTTAAGTTTTATGGGGCCATGTGGTGCGGCGACACCCGTCGCGCGCGCGCATGGATGGACAAGTTCAAAGTGTCGTATGAGTGGATCGATGTCGACAAGAACAAAGACGGCGAAGAATATGTGAAGTCGGTCAACAACGGCTTTCGCAGTATTCCGACGCTTTTGTTCCCGGACGGCAGCACCTTGGTCGAACCCAGCACGAAAAAACTCGAAGACCATATTCGCACGCTCGGATTGCCACTCACCGATCCGCCCGCTGAAAGCGAGTACTAAACGCACGTGCAACAGCAACCGGCCGGTTCAAGCCCAAGCCTGGGGTGCCTGGTCGCCGCGGGGGTGATCGGCGTGTCGGCGCTGATCGCCGCTGCGATTGTCGTGTTCGCCCTGCTGTCGACGGGCCGCACGGTTGGCAACGCGCTGGATCGGGCCAACCCGGCCAACATCCTGGCAACAAATGTGGCGTCAGCGCCGCCGACAATTGTGGCTCGACCGCCGGCAGTGCTGCAGGTGCGCGCGCTAAACGACCTGGCGACTGCGCAACAAATCATGTCGACGGTTGTCGAGGTGGAAAAGGCGCGCGTCGGCGACATCATTTACGAACGGCTGGTGCTGATTGCGTGCGGCAAGGTCAAAGCTGGCATCAATTTGAGCGCGCTGCGCGATCAAGATGTCAGCACGGAAGGCGATGTCGTCACTGTGCGCCTGCCAAAAGCGCAATTGCAGGATGTGTATCTGATCGAAGGCGAGGGTGGATTGACATCGTGCCGCACAAAAGTCTACGACCGCACCAATCTGATTATTCTGCCGGAGACGCGCGAACTGGAAACTCAGGCCCGCGAGAAGGCACTTGAGGCGATTCGAACGGCCTCGATTGAAGCGGGCATTTTGAACGATGCAAACCGCAACGCCCGCGTGGCGATCGAACGCATTTTGCTGCTGGCTGGCTACAAGCAGGTTATCTTTATCGATAGCGAATAGGCAGGCGATTTGTCAAACGAAACCCCGCATGCCGGGCAGCAGCGTTCTTTTCGCCAATGACTTATTTGGACGACACCCCGGCATCGGTGTGGCACTGCACACACTGTTTTCCTTCATGGGCACATTGATGTAATTGGGTTCATCCGTGCTGCGGTGAAGCTGATGGCAGTCTGAACAGGTGACGGCGGTGTTGTAGCTGATCAGCCCGCGCGCGATGACGGCCTGCGCATCCGCCGCGCCATTTGGCGCGACCAGCTGCGCGCCGTTTTTCCAGAGCGCATAGGCTGCGGGCAACGTATTGTGCTGGTGGTTCTCAATGCCGGCGGTCAGCAGCGTTTCGGTGTGGCAAGTGACGCAGCCGTCGTTTGAGAGATGCGGCGCAATTAAGGCGGCCGAGCCCAGCAACGTCGTGATGCCGTTGCTTGCCGTGATGACGGTTCCGCTTGCGCCGATGCCGCTGGCTTCGCCGCTAATCAGCCAACGCAGCGAAATGCGAGCGCTCAGTGCGGTGGTCTCAATGCGTGCCTGGGTGGTGTCGTTGCCGCGATGGCAATCAATGCAGCGAATATCGCCGCCGTTGCCGCGAATCTGCTGGTAGTGAAAACTCGACAGGTCCTCCGCGATGGAGCCCGCGACCGCGCTCTCGGCCCGCGCAAGATAGGCGCTGTGCTGGTCGGTGTGACAGCTCAGACAGCTTGCATCGGAATTCTGACGCTGATTGACGGTGCGATATCCAAACACGGCAGCAACGCGCTGCAAAGATCATCAGCGCGCCGATGACAAAGGGCATCAGCGACGGCCTGCGCCGCCGATACAGCGTGATGTCGTCCGGAGATTCGAAGTCGAAATCGTCGTCGGGTAGCTCGTAGTCGTCTTCGATGTATTGAGGCATTGGTTTTTGACGCTACACGGTCGGTGTGACAGCCACCGGCTCAGCGCCTGCGAGTGTCGGGCGATGCAGCATGCGGCCGCTCAGAATGACCAGCGCGCCAAACGCCATGGCGACCAGCGAGATGACAACGGCTGTCGGCAGTCCGTTCGCGCTGACCGTCCAGGCATCCGGTCGAAACAGCAGCTCCGTCCAAGCCCGGCCAATGCCATACCAGATGAAGAATAGGCCGCCGATGTCGCCTTCGCGCAGCCGCGCCTGAAAGCGCCGGGCGACGAACATCAGCAAGACAAATCCGGCCAGGTTCCACATGCTTTCATAAAAGAAGGTCGGGTGAAAGCGCATGTCGAGCGGATACCTGGCCAAATCGGTGAAGTCAATCGACTTCGTGCGAATGCGATGATCCGCGTCGATCAGCACACCCCAGGTGGACGAGCCAGTTGGCCCGCCGTAGAGTTCCTGGTTGACAAAGTTGCCCCAGCGCCCGATCGCCTGACCGAGCGCCACACCGGGCACAACGCAATCGGCCAGCTGAAAGAAGCGCAGCTTGTTCATACGTGTCACCAGAATCACGCCGATGAGCCCGCCGATGAGCCCGCCGTAGATGCCAAGCCCGCCATTGCGGATGTTCAAAATCTGGAGCGGGTTCTGAGAGTAGTAGGCCCAGCCCACACCGCCATCGCCCGGTGTTGAAAACACGTGATACAGGCGGCCGCCTACGATGCCGAGTCCGATCACATAGAGCATGCCGTTCCAGGCGATGTTGCTATCTTTGCCGCGTCGGCGCAACTCGACGGCGGCCACATAGGTGGCCAGCATCATGCCGCTGGTCAGGATGATGCCATACCAGTAGACCGGAAAGCCGAAAATACTAAACGCAATATTGGGACCCATTTACGAAATTATACGGATCACTCTTTCATCGTTTCATCATAGTTATCGACTAGTGTTTTCTGCTTGGCGCGAAATGCAGTGCGCGCCCGGTTTGGGCTGGCACATTGCCAGCCCGGTTAGTTGCGCGTTTGGCAGGCGCCAGGCGTACATTGTGCAGGTCGCACAAACAGGAGAATTGCTCAAAATGGACGAAATGATCAAAGCGGTCGCCGAAAAAGTTGGCATTGGCGAAGACAAGGCAAAGTTGGCGGTTGAAACCGTCGTGAATATGCTGAAGGACAAGCTCCCAGCACCAGCCAAAATGGCGCTCGATGCAGTGTTGGGCGGCGGCGCCAATGCCGCGGATGCGGCCAAGGGCGCGCTCGGCGGCATCGCTGGCAAGCTCGGCCTCTAGACTTTTTAAGGGGTCACAGCGTTTGTGCGCGGAGAGATTTCCCGCAAGGCTTTTGACGGCCCTTAAAAGTTCAGGAAAACGACAACAGCCCGCGCATGTGCGCGGGCTGTTGTTGTTTTCCGCAGTGAAGCTGTTCCGGGCAGGTGGCTGCTAGCCTCGGATGCCGTCGCCGAAGGGCGAGCGCGCGGTCTTGTCACCGGTCTGGTGGATGCGCACCGCGGTCTTGAGATCGGCCTCGAACTCGAGGCAGGTCTTCGAGAGGTTCTCGATGTTGCGCTTGATGATCTCGAGATAGGCCGCCAACGCGGCCGATGTGCCGGCGCTGGCAAAGCCAAGCATGCGCAGCATTTCGATGATCTTGCTCATCACCTGAGCAATCTGCTTGAGCGTGTCACTGGCCGTCTTGTAGCCTTTGGCTACGTTGGCCATGACGGTGTAATCCATTTCAACAACTGATCCAGCCATGATGTTTGCCTCCTAAAGAATTAGATCGCGCGGAACTCGTCGCCGAGTTTGCTGACGATTGATTTGCACTTGCTTTCGCACTCGTCGACGATTTGAATCGCGCGTTGCAGGTTGCTCGTGAAGCCACCGAAGATGTTGCAGATATTGGCAAAACCTGCGGTGATTTTGCGCTGATGGTCGGCCAGCATCTGCTCGGCGTCGCCGCCGATCCAGGCGCTCTGAACGGCCTTGGCGTTGGTGTCGAGGACCTTGCCGACCTCGGTCGTCTTCTGCAGGAGCTGTTGCACCTGCGACATGGCCTGCTGGACAAGGGCGCGGACAACTTGAAAGAATATAAATGACATGATTGTGAGTCTCCTGTTGGAGCGCATGGCGGAGTAGGGTGTTCGGCGATTTCTCAATCGCAGACACCTCCACTACACCCTGCATATTTAGTTGAAGCGGCCCTTCGCGTCGCTGACAGCCTGTTTGTTGGTGCTCATGGCGTCGTCAACGTCTTTCTTGAGTTCGAGCATCTTGGCGTGCAGGTTGGTGAGCTTCTTGATCAAAGCAGTGCCGATGATTTCGCGAAATTGATCGCCGGCATCGCCTTCGAGAGCGCCCGATTCCATCATCTTGCTGATTTCTTTCGAGCTGTTCATGGTTTGCTGCAGGGTTTCTGCGGCCTGTTGAAACGCCTTCGACATTTCGGTCAGAGCGGCGTGGTCGTATCGTTCGTCAGTCTTCTGTGCCATGGGTCTCCTGAAAAGTGTAAAAAAACACGTGAGCTAGAACAATTTGTTGCCGTTGAGAATGGCTTTGGTCGCGTCTTCGGTCTGTTTGACTTCCTTCGAGACCTCGCTCATGGACCTGGCGGCGCTGTTCAGCGCGGCGTGCAAGCGTTTGAGCGAAGGCATGACGGTGCCGTTCATTTCACCAAAGAAAGCTGTTGCAGCTTTGCCGACCCAGGCGCCGCCTTCGAGCGTCTGCAGGTTGCGGGAGAGCGTCTGGTTCATCTTCTGAACATTGTCGGCTTCGGTTTTGAAGTTTTTGACAATCAGGTCAGAAGCCTGGTAATCACAGCGCGTCTTATTTTCTGCCACGGGATACCTCCACTAGAGTTGATATATGAAGAGAAAGAGCTTGACTCGGTGTTTCGAGCACCGCAGATCGCGCTCACTTGAATACAGTTTTATCAACAATGCATCCCAGAGTCATGGGGCACAGTCCCTGACCGCCGGGAACTTTGTCCCAAGCTCGCCGGGAATCCGGCAAACGCCGTAGTCGCCACGAGCCCTTTTCCATACAATCACTCCTTGAATGACCCTCCTCGCAGTCGTTTTGGCCCTTATTCTGCTGGTTGTGCTGGCACTCGCGGGTGTTTTGGCCTATCTGCTGCTTAAAGACCGCAAAGATGTTGTTACAAAACTGCGTAGAACAGCCATGTCGGCCGAATTGGTCACGCTTTCGGGACCGCTGGCCGGGCTGCGGCATCCGCTCCAGACCAGCGAAGTCGTCATCGGCAGCGACCCCACGTGCACGATTGTTTTGGCGAAAATGGCGTTTCTGGCGTGCATGCCAGCATCCGTTCGGAGAGCGGCACGCATGTGGTTCAAGATCGCCGCAGCCAGAACGGCATCTGGTCGTATGGCAGGCGCATCTTTTCTGCGCCGATCCAGCCGGGCGCACAGTTCCAAATTGGCACCACAGTCTTTGCGATGGTGAGACCTGGCGAACCGGCGCCGCTGGCAGTCAATCATCTTGATCGGCCGCCGGCTGCCAAGCCCGCCCGCCATCGGACATGATCACCACAGTCGGCTTCGAGCAGCTCGGCCAGATCGGGGCGGGCGGCCAGGTCACGGTCTATCGCGCGCGCGCTCGTTCCGAGGTTCGGAACTGGTGGTCAAATATCTAAACGACACGCCCAACGAAAGCGAACGCGACTACTTCCGGCAGAAATTTAAACAACAAATTCTGCTTGGCATGTCCATCAAGCATCCGCGCTGCGTGCGCGTGCTGGGTGGCGACCCGATGCATGTGCCGCCGTATCTGATCGAAGCGTATGTACCGGGTGGCACGCTGCGCGACCGGATTGGCCGCGGCCGCATCTCGTTTGAAGAGGGCGTGCGCATTATTGGTGAAACGCTGGATGCGCTGCACTATCTGCACAACAAGAATATTTTGCATCGCGACATCAAGCCGGGGAACATCCTGCTCGATGCCGATGCGCATGTCAAACTAACTGACTTTGGGCTCATTCGCATCGCCGGCTCGCCGCGTGTGACACTCATCGGCATGTGCCTGGGCACGCCACAATACATGTCTGTTGAGCAGGTTCGCGGTGAGTCCACGCGGCTGGGTCCCGCCAGCGACCTGTATTCGACCGGTGTTGTGGCCTACGAGCTGTTTACCGGGCGTTTGCCATTTGAAGGATCGACCGAAGCAGTCATGGAGGGCCATCTCAAAGTGCGGCCCAAGCCAGTCAACGAGATCGACTCACGCATACCGGAACGGATTGCGCAGGCGATCGCCCGGGCGCTCGAAAAGGATCCGGCGCGACGATTTGCGAGCGCGCGCGACATGGCATCCGCCTTTGGCTACGAAACATCGTTTGATCCGGGCGCGACGACTCAGCACGGGCCACAGCATGCCGCGTTGCGCCTCGAAAACACCGCGAATGGCAAAATCCTTACGATCGGGAACAGCCCGTTTGTGCTGACACGCGCAGCCGTAAACCCGGGGGATACTCTCATCTCGCGCGAACATGGCCAGGCCTTTGTTGACGAAGGGTTTTGGCGCATTGCAGAACTACCGCGCCGCCCGACAGTCAATGGGCTCTATGTCAACGGCGTCCGCGTGGATGAAGAAGGCGATATCGTTCAGCCAGGTGATCAGGTTCGCCTCGGCCATACAACTCTGAAGGTGCTCGCATGAGCGCAGGATTACACTCTCATCTTATGCAATCGGATCTATCGAAGTCACCGGCGCGCGCGTTTTCAACCGTCCTCGCCGGACTGTTGGCTGCGTGCGCCTGTCTTGGCATACCTCCGCGCATGCCGGCGCAGGCGCAAACAACATCTGCGCGCCTGGCCGTGCGCGGTTGTGACACCAGCAAGTTTCCAACCGTCACCTGCGAAGTGGTGCCCTTTGATTTGGGCGGCGTGCCGATTACCGGCCTGACCTCGGCGGATTTTGCCATCAGCGACAAAGATGACGCCGTCACCGATCAATCCACCGTGAATCGGTGAACGCGGTTGGCGAGACCTCGACGCTGCTGCTGCTGGACCTGAGCCGCAGCTTGAACGGCAAAGCGCTCGACAACCTGCGGCTTGCCGTTAAGGCCAGCCTGGCCAACAAACCGATTGGCGAGTCCGTAGCGTTGATCGCGCTGACCGGCAACATCGAAACATCAGCCAGCGCCGACCCGGCCGATATCAAGCTGGACCAGTCAAAAGAGTCGACGTTCTCGACAGACGCCAACGCCGCTGTGGTCAACAAAATTATTCAGTTGCAGCCGCAACGCGGCACGCCACTGCACGATGCAATCAGCAAGAGCTGTGACGATGACGCGCAACCAGGCCTATGGGAGACGCGCGATCGTGATCATGACGGATGGCTTTGACGTGAAAAGCACGATCGAAACCATCGACACGGTGATTGCGTATGCCAGCCGCGAAGGCGTTCCGATTTACACCTTTGGCTTTGGCGCTTCAAAAGACGACGAAAAGCTCAAGCGACTTTCTACGAATACCGGTGGCGCATACGCGCCCGCAGGCGCGCCGGCCGATCTTGCGGCTGCATACCGCGCCATGCAGGATCGCCTCAAAACCTATTACGCGGTCGACCTTTTCGTTGCCGAGCGCAGCGCGTGACGAACACAAGTTGACGTTTCGCGTCAAACTGCCAAACGGCCTGACCGAAACGGCCGAGACCACGATCACACCCGAAGCGCCCGCGAAGCCGCTGATCGAGCGCATGATCTATCGCGTCAACGGCGCCACGGTGGAACCCACCGCGATACAGCCGGGCACGCTCAACGTGCAACCGGTGATCTACGCGCAGGCAATTTCGCGGGTCGAGTTTCAGCTTGATGGCGCCGAGCCTTTTGTGACGAAAGACCAGCCGTTCGTGTATCAATACAGCGGCCCGGCGTTTGAGCCTGGTTCGAAGCACACGCTGATCGTGCGCGCGTTTGGCGCCGATGGCAAAGACGAAAATGCGTCGACCGCGACGTTCGACTTTGTGGCGGTTGCGCCGGTTGTTGTGCAGGCGACCGCAACGGTGCCGCCGCTTCCGACCGCAGCGCCGACACCCGCGCCCGGCATTCTGGCTGAACTCCAGCGTCAGCCGCTGGTGCTCGGCGCCTTGGCGCTTGGCCTGTTGCTGGCGCTCGGTTTGGCAGCGGTGCTGTTGCTTGTTCTGCGACGCCGGCGCAGCGCGCAGCCCGGGCCGGTCACCGAGGTCATCGCCAGCCCCGATATTTCCGAAACCGGTTACTCAACCACCGGGCATACCGGCTCGATGACGAATGTGAATGCAGCGACAAGCCAGCAGCAAGTCAGCGTGAATGCCGCAGCTGGCAATGACATCACCCGTGTGATTACTTTTGATCCACCTCCGCTCGGCGAATCCGCCAAAACCCAGGTGTTGCAGGTTGCCATGGCGCTGGCTGAGGTCATGAATGGGTCGACAAAAGGCGAGCGCGTGCCGCTCGGCCTGCCGACAAAATCAACCGTGACGCTGGGACGCGAAGTTGACACACTGGCGGGCGAACTCAAACTCAACAGCGCGTTTGTGTCGCGCAGGCACGCGGAGATTCGCATCAAAGAGGGTGGCGCGCTCGTGCTCGTCGATTTGGGATCGGCATCTGGCACAAAACTGAACGGCGAAAAGCTCAAGCCGATGGAAGAGTGCGCGCTAAAAATCGGCGATGAGATTATGGCCGCCGATGTGCTGGTAAAGATTCTGCCGATCGACGCACCCCTGAGCGCGTAACGGAAATTCTGTGATGTCTACAACTGCAACAGCAACCACTCCCACGCTCAAATGGGACTCCGCGACCGATCAAGGGCCGCGCAAGGATAACCAAGATCGCGTCCTGTTGGTTGCGAATGATCATCCGTTGCTCGACAGCAAAGGCGCACTGTTGGTCTTGTGCGACGGCGTCGGCGGTGAGGAAGGTGGCCATGTGGCGGCGCAATTGGCGGTTGACGAGGCGCATCGCGCCTACTACAGCGATGACGCCACCGAACCCCCGATCGCGTTGAAACACGCGGTTGACCGGGCCTGGCTGGCAGTGAAGACCGGGGCGATGCAACAGCATGCGCGCATGGCGACGACGATCGTCGCCGTTGCGATTCACGGCGGTGCGCTGCATGTGGCGCACGTCGGCGACAGCCGCGCCTATCTGCTGCGCGGTGGCCGGCTGCGCCAGCTGACTGATGATCACACCTACGTAAACCAGCAGCTCAAACAGGGCATGATCACACCGGAAGATGCCAAACGCAGCCCGTATCGCGGCGTGTTGACGCGCTCACTGGCTGCTGCGGCTGATCACACCGTTGATATCGGCTCGGAAGCGCTGCAATCGGGTGACCGCGTGTTGCTGTGCAGCGACGGATTGCATGGCGCGGTGGACACGCGCGCAATCGAGCAAATCCTCGGCGATGAGCTCGAAACATCAACCGCCGCGCAACGGCTTGTTGGGATGGCGCTGCAAAACAAGACCGGCGACAACGTCACGGTTGCGGTGCTGAACTATGGCGTCGGGATTAGCCGGCGGGCGGCGGCGGCAACCGCGACCACGGCCCGGATTGCGATACCGCAACCGATGCCCGAGCGAAAGCGCAGCATGGTGCCAGTGTTGTTGGGCGGCGTGCTTGTTGCCAGCTTGATTGCTGCCGGTGTTTATTTCCTGCCGTCACTCTTGGCTGGCACGCAATCGCAATCGTCGAATCCGCCCAGCGCGACCGCACTGGCGACGACAGCGGGCAATGTCATTACGCCAACGGCTGCAGTCCTGGTGACTAGCCCGGACGCGACCGCGCTGCCGACTGCGGGCGTAGTTGAACCGACACTCGAAGCGATTCCCGGCGCGCCGACTGCGACGCAGGCCATCGTGCCGCCGACCGCCACGCGCAAACCATTGCCGACATCGACCCGAACACCCCGGCGCACGCCAACGCCGGTCGCAAGCTTGACACCGGTCCCACAGCCTGTGACAGTTGTGCCGGTGCTCACAGCGGTGCCGGTTGCGACGCAGTCGCCACCACAACAGGCGCCGCCTCAGCAGCCACCGCCGACAGACACCGCCGCACAGCCACCGCCACCAGCGGCGACTCAGCCTCCGGCCCCGCCGCCCGCGCCAACGTCACCGCCTGAAAACGCCGTTCCGACACTGCCACCACTGCCCGGCGCGGTTGAAGTCAAACCGTAACTGTTCAATGTGCCAATTTCATCTATGAACAAAATCGCGCAGCCTCCGGTTGTCCAGCAGTCAAAACGGCAGCGTTTTGGCAGCTTGATGTGGATTGCCCTGTTTGCCAGTGCTTGCGAGCGCTATCGGCCTGATCGGCGCGCAGCAAGCGGCCGTCGCCGCGCCATTGGCGCAAGCTACTGCTACAGCCACTGCCACGGTACGCAGTTTGATGGAAACTGCAGCCTGTTGTTCACCTGCTCACTGCAATCGCCGCAAGTGGCTACGCTGCCAAGCGCGCCGATCATCATTACGCCGACGGGCGAATTTACAGCCACGTTCTTTATCGCGAATGATGTGGTGACCGACACCAGCAAGTTTGGCGACCTTGCGAATCTGTCGGTCACCGTGGCGGGTGAGTCGCGCTTCGCGACGCAACAGCGCGAGTCGACCTATTACATCTTGCAGGTCAGCATGCCGGACCTGCCCGTTGGCCAGAGCCAGGTCAACATTACCTTTGCGATGACGACGATCGCGACTGGCATTCGCTATGTATTTGCCGACAACGCCACATTCAGGGTGCTGGCAAAGGTAACGACCACGCCAACGCCTTCCGCGACACCACTGCCGACGCTGACCCCAACGCTCATGCCGACGCTAGTGCCATCGCCAACCAGCACGACCTTTCCAAATGCCCGGCCGCTCTATCTGCCGGTGCTGCTGGCGGATCCATGTGGGGCTGTCGGGCCTGATGGCTGTGACGAACCCAACAGCCTTGGAAACCCGAGCCCGCGCCTGCAGGTCGGGCGCGTCATTTCAGCCCAGTTGACCGCTGCAACGGACGTAGAAGATGGCTATCGCATCGTGGTTCCGGATGGCCTGACACATACGGTTGAAATCAGCCCGGTGACTGCGACCGCTGGCGTGGATCTCGATCTGTTTGTGTATGCGTCAAACACAAATGACCTGTTATGCCGATCCAACTTCACCGGGCGCAATAATGAGCGAATTCGCTTTAATGTGCTGCCTTGCAGCGAAAGCAGCGCCTATACGACGACACGATTGCCTGCCGGCACCTACCGGATCCGCGTCTTCGGTGCTGCGTTGCCTGCGGGCACGACAATCCCATATACGATTGCGTTGCGCCGGGATCCCTAATCTGACCGTCTGACTGCCAAATTGCCACGTCATGAACACCATCAACCAACGCTTCTGCGAACGCTGTGAACGGGTCACTCAGAACGGCCATCTGTGGTGCCCTGACCGCGATTGCCCGGCGGAGGAAGGCTGGCCTGTTTTTGGCTATGGCGACTATCTGGCCGACCTCAAAATCACGCGCTTGTGTCAGCGTTTGGCGCACGGCAGCGCTCTATAGGCGGAACGCGGCGGCGAGAAAAATAAACAGACCGTTTTGTGAAGGTGGCGCACGCCACGCCGGAGTGCGAGCAACGCCTGCGCGACGAGACGCGCTTTTTGCTCGACAAAGCGCGCAGCGTGGCGCCGTTGCCAAAAAACGGCATTGCCAAAGTTGATCGCATCGTTTCGGCCAAAAGCCCGCCGCGCCGATTTTGATCGCAGCTCATGTCGCCGTCACCGTTGGGCGCCAACGTGCCATATGGCGAGACCACGGTCAAGGGCGTTCCGCGCGTATTTTGCGTCTATGCTCTCAAGAAGGTGTCACACTGCGCGAGGCGATGCTCGAGAACCCGCAGGTCTGGCACTACGAGGCGGCCTGGGTGACTGGTGTGATTGCCGAGGCCATGCGCCGGTTGTGCCGAGAAGCGGTTGCATCTGAGCCTGTCGCCGCGCGTGGTGCTGATCGATGTCGACCTCGAAGGCCACTGGCGGCCGATCTTGCTTGATCTGGGCTGGATGTTGCCGGCGACGGGCGATACGCGCGCCGGGCGGCATGCCGGCATTCTTTACCCGGCTGGATCCGCCCTATACCGCGCCGGAAGATCATCGCCGACAAGCGCGGCTCAGGCCTGTCGCTGTCGGCCGATGTGTATTCGCTCGGCATCATGTATTTTGAAATGCTGGCCGGGCGGCCCGGCGTGCTGCAACAGTTTCGGCGCGATGATACGCTGATCAATGATGTCGTCAGTCCGGCGCAAAAACAACAGGCCTTGCCGCTGGCGCAGGATAAGTTTCGGCCGGAATTGAACCAGGCCGGGGTGGTTCGATTGTTGAAAGCGCGATCGGTTCGCGCGAACGCGCGGCTTCGATATGAAGATCGTGCAGGCGGCGCTTGCGAGCGTGTATGGCAACCCGCCGCCCGAGAAAGCGCCAGATGCCGATCCGTTCGTATATCTTGCTCGTGATCGTGGTGTTGGCGCTGCTCGGGTTGCTTGGCCGTGATCGTCAGCAGTTTGCGTCGGTGGCGCATAAGCGCGGCTAGATGGATGTGTTGGCGCGGAGCCGCGAGCAGCAGCTGCTGCGAATCAGTTCGCTTCAAACACCGCACTTAAGTGTATAACCGAGGGTATATGGCAAACTATTCTGCACTTGACATTTCATGCGCTCACGCGATCCGCACATTGACGCTCGATGCGGTCCAAACGGCGAACTCCGGCCACCCGGGCATGCCGCTGGGCATGGCCGATGTGGCCTATGTGCTGTATTCCAAATTTCTGCGCACTCAATCCGGCCGCGCCCAAATGGTTTAACCGCGATCGGTTTGTGGTCAGCGCCGGACATGGCTCGATGTTGCCATATGCGCTGCTGTATTTGACTGGCGCGCCGGCATGCCGCTGGACGAGTTCAAGCGCTTTCGCCAGCTGCAGCAGCAAAACGCCCGGCCATCCGGAAAATCACATCACCGAAGGCATCGAAGTGACGACCGGCCCGCTGGGCAGCGGCACGGCCAATTCGGTGGGCATGGCGCTGGCCGAGGCCTGGCTGGCCGCGAAGCTCAACCGCGCCGGCCACACCATCGTTGATCACTACACCTACGCCATCGTCAGCGATGGCGATCTGCAGGAAGGCGTCAGCCACGAAGCTGCGTCGCTGGCCGGGCATCTGGGGCTGGGCAAGCTGATCTGGTTCTATGACGACAACAATCATCTCGATCGATGGCCCAACCTCGCTTGAGCTTTAGCGAGCATGTGCCGATGCGCTTCAAGGCCTATGGCTGGCACACGATCACCGTCGATGCGCACGACATGGATGCGGTTGAGCAGGCCATTCGCGAGGCGCGCTATCATCGCCGACCGGCCGTCGCTCATCTGCTGCAAGAGCGTGATCGGCAAAGGCCTGCCCAAGCAAGGCACGTCGAAGGCGCACAGCGATGCGCCGGGCTGGGACGATGTCAAGGCGGCCAAAAAATCGTACGGCGCCGACCCGGAGAAGACGTTTTTTGTGCCCGACGATGTGCTCGCGCGCTGGCGCGCGATCGGCGCGGCGGGTGCGCAGGCGCATGCAGGCATTGGAACAGCGCGTTTCTCAGGTTGCAGCGCCGAGCTCCCGGACGCGGCAGCGCGCGGCGAGCACGCCATTTCTGGCAAACTGCCGGCCGGTTGGGCGGCGGCGCTGCCGGCGTTTAACCCGGCCGACAAGCCGATGGCCACCCGCGCGGCCAGCGGCGCGGTGATCGACGCGATCGTCGGCGCGGCTGCCGGCGCTGCTGGGCGGCTCGGCCGATTTGACGCCATCAAACAACACCATGCCAAAAGACGCGCAAATCGCTCGAGAAAGGCGATTACAGCGGGCGCTATGTGCGCTATGGCATTCGCGAGCACGGCATGGCCGGCATCATGAATGGCATGGCGCTGCACGGCGGCGTGATCCCGTATGGCGGCACGTTCTTTTGCTTCTAGCGATTTCATGCGCCCGGCGATTCGGCTGGCCGCGTTGAGCGAGGCGCACACGATCTTTGTGTTTACGCACGACTCGATCGGTCTGGGAGAAGATGGCCCGACCCATCAGCCGGTTGAACAACTGGCCAGCCTGCGCGCGATGCCCGGGCTTGATCACGTATCCGGCCAGCCGACGCCAATGAGACCGCCGAAGCCTGGCAGGTGGCGGTCGAATCGCACGGCCCGGTCGCGCTGGTGTTCTCGCGCCAGGCCATGCCGATCCTGCCAAAGCAGCGGACGGCTTGCACAAGGGTGCGTATGTGATGCACGGACGCGCCGGACCCGCAGGTGATGCTGGTTGGCAGCGGCAGCGAGGTCAGCCTGTGCCTGGATGCGGCCAAAGTCATGAGCAGCGCAAAGGCGTGCGGGTGCGCGTGGTGTCGATGCCGTCGTGGGAGCTGTTTGATAAGCAGACCGCGTATTACCGCGCGCAGACGCTGCCGCTGCTGACGCCGACTGTCGTGGTCGAAGCCGGTGTGTCGCAGGGCTGGCACAAATACACCGGGCCGATGGTGCGCACAGTCACGATCGACAATACGTTTGGCGCTTCGGCGCCATTCAAGGATGTCTATCGCGCCTATGGCTTCTCCATTGAGAACGTGGTGCAGCAGGCGATGACGGTAATGCGCTAAGAGACCCTCAAGACCGCACCGCATCAAAGACCGCCCCGCACATTGTGCGGGGTTGTCGTTTGTTTTCGAGTTTGCACGCGGTGACATCGTTACGTTGCCCGGGCAGAAAATGCGCGCTGTGCGGTTTGGCATGGCATCTTTTCTGATCAATATTTTGGCCGTTTTTACCCGTCGATCGCCGCCTTTTCGGCGCGCCGTGAGAATTTTTGAAAATTCTCACCGCGCGTCCGCCATACCCTTTGCGCAAGGATATGGCATCTCGAATCGATCGAAACCTGCCGGCCGCAATCGGCGCCGCATTGATGAGTTTGCTCGCGCTTGGGCTGAACATCGGCCTGACGCTGCCGACCAGCACACGTGCACTTGACGCTTACGCGCTGGCTCCAGGCAGCCCGGCAATTCTCATCGATGCGCTGCGCGCGCTGCCCATCGTTCTGGGCGCGCTTGCGACGCTGTTGCTCGCACTAGTGTTGGCATCGCTCGGCACAGGTGCCGCCAGAAGCGCGCGCGTCGATGTGCCGCGCCGCCAGACCATTGCGCCCGCGCATGCACCGTCGCAGCGCCCGGAACGCCGCACGCTGGTGCGGCGGCAGAAACCGCTCGACGCCAGTGTCGAACGTGACGGAGGCCCGTGGCAGCCGTAAATCATCGCCATGTCGCAGCAGCACTAGGCTGCGTCGCGCTCGGCGCGCTGGCGGCCGATGCCCGCAACGTGCAACTCACGACGCGCGCAACGGTCACACTAACGCCAATGTTGGCCTCGCTGCGTGCCATTGCAGTGCAGCCGGCAAACGCCGCGCCGCTGTGGGTTGTGACGACGCTGATTGCGTTGCTCGCCTTAACGCTGCTGTTGGCCGTACTGCTGCTCAGCCGGCGCATCGCGCAGGTGCACGCCACACAGCGTAGCAGCGCTGCCTCAGCCGCGGATGCCGAACTCAACCGCCGTCGCGCGCAATCGCGCGAGCAGCTGACAGGGGTGCTCGAAATTGAAGGCATGGCTGCGCAATTGATCGCCGATGCGATGCGTCAGGCGGTTGAACTGCAACCGCTTTTGCTGCTTGCGGATGCCGAACCCGCGCCGTATTTTTCGGTGAGTGATATGCGCGGTGTGCGCTATTTTTTTACTACCGATCCGGCGTTGTTTAAACGCCTGCGCATCGTGCGCCGTGCCGATTCCACGCGCAACGTCTCGGCGTTATCGACAAGCGCACGCGCGGACATGCTGGCCGCCTGGGAGGCCCTGACCGTGCTCAAGGGGTTTACGCACATCGCCATGCCGCGGGGCGCCGATTGGTTTGTGATCGCGTCGAACCCGGTGCGCAAGCCTGCCAGCCTGTTGCTCAAGCTGCGCACCTGGCGCAATAAGCGCCGGATCGATGCGCAGTCGGCTGAACCCACGCCCGCCGATCTGGAGGCCGACGTCTATGCCACGTTGCTTGCGCTGCCCGCGCCGCGGCCCTCGACCGAGAGTGCCGGCGCCGCGGCCATCGGCGGTGCGGCATGAACGTCGCAGTGTTGTGCGCGCTCGGACTGGTCTGCTTTGCCGCGTTCGTCATCGCCTGCGAACGCTACGATCGCGCCGCCTGGCGGCCGCCAGCCGGCAGTGAAAACGCAAACTGGGCCCGCCGCTTCAAAGTTGCTATCAGCTGTGGCGCGCTCGGCGTGTGCGCTTGCGCGCTGTTTACCAGCCGGACACTGCACGCACCTGTCGTGCAGATCTTGCTTGTCGTGCAGGCCGCGCTGATGGCAGCGGCCGGCGCCACCGATATCCACAAATACAGGTTGCCGCTGCCCGCCACGCTCGGCGGCATCGCGCTGACTGCGCTGACCGCGTATTTTGGCGCGGCGCCGCCGATGCTGTTGGCGCTGGGTTTGGGGTGGGCTGGGCTGATCACTGTGGCCAACATCGTGCTGACGCGCGGGCGCATGGGCTGGGGCGATCACATCGCCATGCTCTGGTTGGGGCTGGCGGCACCTCAGACCGGCCTGCTGGCCGTGGTGATCGGCCAATGTGCGGTGGCTGGCGCGGTGCGGCTAAGCGGATGGGGCAGACGCCCAGTGCCAATCGGCGGGGCCTGGTTGCTGGCCGGTGCGCTGGTGCTCGCGCTGCCTTCGCTGCCGGCTCGGCCCAACACACCGGTCGCCGCTGCCAGCATGCGCGCTGCCGAACAGATGCTTCGCGCCGGCGTAAACAGCGCGACAGCGGGCAGTGCTTCGGACTACAAGTTGCTCGCGCTGCTCGAGCAGGCCGGAGATGCCACGGCCGCCGTCGCGTTCGCCAGGAATCGTCGTGCTGCGGCCCGGATTGCTGCGGGCCAGGTGCGAGTGATTCACCGCGGTCTGCCTGTGGCCAGCGACGCAGACGTAGTAGAAACGAGCCGCATTCTGGCTGTGTTGGCGGCTGCGTTGGACAGCTATGACATGGCCGCAATCGCAGTTGCGAATGATGCGCGTGCTGACCTGGTGACGCGCCTGAGTTTCGGCGCAGATTCTCAGGGTCGCTACGAATAACAAGTGAGGGTTTATGCGAAAGATCTTTTTGATAATGGGTGTGGCGCTCGGCGTGCTGGCCGCAGCCGGGCTGGTCTATTTCAACACGGTCAACCAGCCGATTGTTTCGCGCGTGGTCGTTGCCCGGCGCGATGTGATGGCCGGCTCGCTCGTAAACCCGGATGACTTTCGCATCGCGGCCTGGTCAGACATCGACAAAGATGCGCTTGGCCGCTATGTCACCGCCGCCGAATTTGCTGCCTATGACGGCCGCATGGTTACCACCGATGTGCGGGCGGGTTTCCCGCTCGGCAAGGCGCAGATCGACCCGGAAACGCCCGAAGGCATCGAAGTGCGCCTGTCTGCGGCGATCACAAACACCGACAGCTATTACTTTGTGATGCCTGTTTCGCCCGACGATATCGGCAACTGGGTGCAGGCCAACGACCGCGTCGATCTGCTCGTCACAGTTGGCGCGATCGAAGCGCGCCAATTCCAGCTTGACGCGCCGCTCGACACGGCCATGCCAGCCAGCATCGACGCGGGTGGCGAGATCTCGCGCCGCACTGCTGCCGCCGACCACAAAGCTCGTGCTGCAGGGCATGCGGATCGTGCGGGTAGACCGTGAGCGCGTCGATACCGGCCCGGAGGTTGGCGCGAACGCGAGCCGGCTTTGGCGGCACGGCCGGAGACAACGCGCAGTCGGACGATCCGCTCAACATTGCGGATGTCAAACGCATCTATCTCGAAGTGTCAAAAGACCAACTTGAGATCCTGACGTTTGTAAAACGCAGTGGCAAGCATGACTTTGCTGTGCGCGCCACGCGCAACCGCTCAATCCAACCGACACCGGGTCTGGCGTTTACCGACTACATCCGCTGGTTCTTTACACAGCGCGGCGCCGAAGACGAGGCGCTCCCGATGGCTGGCGCAGGCCCGTATGAACCTGCCAGCAGCACCGTCAATGTCGGTGGAAAGAAACCGTAACGCGCGAATAAACAGGAGCCCCTTACATGACCACGACATAACATGCCCCCGATCACAACGCTCTCGCAGCCCGATTCGAGCCAGAAGACCTATCGCCTTGCGGTCGGGTATCGCAATTCGGCGGATGTTGAACTGCTGCGCACCTGGCTGGAGCCGAGCGACATCCGTCTGGTGTGTTACGACCAGACCGCGCAGCGCCTGTATGACAACGCAATCCGGCTCGAAGCCGATGCAGTCCTGCTCTCGCCCGAATGCGAGGGCTATCGCCACAACTTGGTCTCGGACCTGCTGTTTGCGCGCGGCCGGCCGGTGCCGACGATCGGCTGGGTCGATCCGCGCGGCGACGACGGCCAGGCCATGATGGCGAACGGCGCGAAGGGGTACATCACTGTGCCGATGGATCAGCATCAGGCGTCGAAACTCTATCAACTCGTGCGCGAAGTTGTGCTGCAGGCACGCCGCGAGCGCGAAGAGGGCCGCGTCTCGCTCGGCTACGGCCAAATGAATGCCGGCGCGCGCGGCAATGCGTTTGCGTCCAAGACCATCGCGGTCTATGTGCCAAAGGGCGGCGGATCGCACCGCTCAACCACAGCGCTGAACCTGGCCGCAGCGCTCTCGCACGTCTCGCTCGGCAACCAGAAGACCATGCTGCTCGACTTCGACCAGACTAAAGGCGATCTGCACACGATGCTGGGCTATGTCATTCACCTCGAACCGACGATCGCGATTCGGCACGATCTATTTGTGATCGAGCGCGGGCTCAAAGACATGCTGACCGCCGCAGCCTCGCGTTATGCGAGCGAGAACACGCGCATGATCTCCCTGCCGTTTATCAAAAACTACATGATCGAATCGCCGGCGCTGGCTGAGTCGCAGCTTGATCTGCTGCCCGGGATCTTGCGCCCGGCCGATGCCGGGGCGGAGATCTTTCGAAACGAGCGCATGATTCTCGACGTCGCGCGCGAGGTGATTCGGCAGGTCAGCAAGGCCTACATGTTCACCATCGTCGACATCGGGCAGGACTTCAATGCGCCGTTGCACGAAGCTGCGCTGACCGAGGCCGACGACATCCTGATCGTGGTGCCGCCGACCATGACCGCGGTGATGGACACGCGGTTTGCGCTGCAATCGATGCGCCAGTACTTCGGCGATCTCAACAAATGCAAGCTGTTGATCACCGGCTACGAGCCCAATCTGGGCATGACTGAGGCGCAGATCGTCGAGCTGCTCGATCTCCCGCTGGCGGCGACCATTCCGTTTGACCATGTGGTGGCGCATCAGGCCATCAACAACCACCAGCCGTATGTGCTGAACGACACCGGCCCGCTGGGCGTTGCCATGCGTCAGCTTGCCGCGATGTATCTGCCGGAACTCAACCGTCCGCAACGCACCACGAAGTCGACGTCTGCGTCAACGCGCGCACCGTTCCGCTTCAATCTGAAGAGCGTCTTTGCGCGAAATACGTGACTCTGCAACTCGATTGCAACCAAGTATCTGCAATGTGTCAGGAAGTGTCAGGTACGAACTTGCCGCTTGGAAATAAGCTAAATATCTACGCATCCGGTTCAAAACAGCAGGAGTTACTTATGGCATGGTTTAACGGCAACAAGATCGCGAACATCGAAAACGGCGCTGCACCGACGTTTGGCGAGAACGTGCTCGACGTCGCGCCGATGATGCCAGAGGACAACGGCATCGTGGCCTGGAAGCGCCGTGGCGACCGCGATCATAAACCCGGCATCGCCTCGGCCGACGCTGCCGCGCAGTTCAAAGCCGTTGAAGGCACAACCGCCTACGACATCGTGCTTTCAAAGATCAAAGAAGATCTGCAGCTCTCGCGCAGCCTGCCGCCTGATGCCTACACAAACCCGCAGCAGGCGCATTTCGACCAGGCGCTTGACCTAGCCCGCCGCGCGATCGACAACTACAACGGCGGCGCGGCCACACGCGGGTATCCGATGCTGTGCGAGGCCGATGAGCCGAAAACACTGCGCCGGGCGACGAAGCTGCTCCGTCTGGCACCGAGCGCATCGCCAAACGCATGGTCGACGACATTCTCGGCTGGGGCATGCTTGCAGCCGTTTATGACCGACACCGCAGTTGAGGAGATTTACATCAACGGCGCCGGCTTGGTCTTCGTGCAACGGGCCGGTGAGAAGCCTGTCCGGGTCAATGCGATATTTCAGAACCCGCAATCGCTGCTCACGTTTATCAACAACAAGCTGGACTCGGGCACGGCCGCGCGCACAGTCACGCTCAAAACGCCGTACCGCGACTTTCGCCTGCGCGATGGCAGCCGCATTCACGTCATCATGGATCCGCTGGTCTCAAACCTGGGCCAGCAGGGCATGGCGGTCACGATCCGCCGCTTTCGGCCGGTGGCGCGCACCATCGATGATCTGATCCGCCTGCAGACGATCAACAGCCAGGCGGCAAACTTTTTGACGCGCCTGCGTCAACGGCAATCTGAATGTCTGCATCTCGGGCGGCACCGGCTCGGGCAAGACCACGTTTCTGACCGCGCTGACCAGCGCGATCGACCCGGACGACCGCACGGTTACTGTCGAAGACACGCCCGAACTGCAGCTTGGACATCTGCCAAACTGGGTGCAGCTGATCACGCGCGAGAAGGGCGAGGGCGTCGATGCGGTGTCGATGGAACAGCTCGTCCGGCACTGTCTGCGCATGCGCCCGCGCCGCATTCTGCTGGGCGAGGCGCGTGGCGCTGAGATGGTCGCGATTCTCGAGGCCATGAATACGGGACACGACGGTTGCATGTTCACCGTGCATGCCGACGATGCGTTCAAGACGCTGCAGCGCATCGAGACGTTGTATCTCAAGGCCGGCATGGGCAATGTGCCGCTGCTGGCAGTGCGGCGCGAGATCGCGGCAGCCGTGCAGATCGTGGTCAACATCGGCATCTTCTACGTGCCTGGTCAGGGCGAAATCCGCCGTGTGAAAGAGATCTCCTATGTGACCGGCGTGGTTGAAGGCGAGATCATGCAGCAGGAGAAGATCTTCAAGTGGGATGTCCCGCGCGGGCAGCCGGCCTATATGGGCAAGCTCGCCATGACGCAGGCTCGGCCGACCTCGTTGATCGCGCGGCTGGAAGGTGTCATCACCGGGTTTGACTGGGAGCGCGATGTTGTTGGCGCGCACTATGACAGCTTCGATCCACCCAGCCCGGACGTTAGCCGCTTCCTGGACGGGAGGCGCCAGTGAGCAACGAAACTTGGATCGCGCTCTCGCTCGTGTTTGGTTTGTCGATCACGGCTGTTTTCTGGGCGATCACCGTCAATGTCGATGAGATCGTGCGCGGCCTGAACTACCGCCAGAAGGCGCTTATGAAGCATGGCATCCAGGTGCGGCTGGACGAGGCGCAGCTGGATATCAGCGCAGCGGAATTTATCAAGAAGAGCCTCATGCTGGGCACGCCGCTCGCGCTGGGCCTGTATGTCTTCGTGGGTGCGATTGCGCTCGCGCCGCTTGGTTTGGCAGCCGGCGTGCTGATCACCTGGACACAGCTCGAGACGCGCCGCGACAAAAAGCAGATCGCCTACAACCAGCAACTGGCCAGCGCGTGCGACACGCTGCGGAACGCTTATCTCACCAGTGGATCGCTGTCGAACGCAATGAAGGCCGTGGTCGACTACGGGGCGGCGCCGATCAACTCAGACTTTGAGTTGATTTTGACCGCAGCCCGGCAGGGAGAGTTTATGGCGGGTTTGCAGAGCATCGCGAATACGCGCCGCAGCATTGTGTTTGACGCGTTGGCCAACGCGCTGCTGCGGGCCGAAGAGTCCAGCAGCGCTGTCGGCGAGATGTTGCAGCGCCTGTCCGAAAGCACACGCCAGAACGTCGCCGCATTTGAGACCGCCATGGTCCAGCAGATCAACGCGCGCTCGAACGTGAACTGGGGCGCATTTGGCCCGTGGGCGATCTTTGCGGTCGCGCGCGTGACGATGGGCGGTGGACTGGCCGGCGTGGAAGGCTTGGCCTTGCCAGAGTTCTTCACCACCGTGCTCGGTAACGTGATTGCACTGTGCGCCGGGCTGTTGACGCTGGTTCTGCATCGCTGGTGCTTTCGCATCGCGCAGCGGGACATGTCGATCCAGCGCATCGAGACCACCGATCCCGGCGCACAGCGCAATGCTGGCAATCCTGCGGCGCTTCCGACGTTTGTCGTCGGCGAGATGCAGCCGGCCATTCGCGGCCGCATGCGGCAGCGGCCATTGGGAAACAGCGCACAGACGAGGTGAATCATGTTTCAGTCGCCATTCTGGGAAATCCTATTCGGGGCCGCGGTCTGTTTCACGGTGCTGGGTCTGACCTGGCAGACGCGCAAATCGAGCAGCCTTGATCTAAAAGAGAAGCAATTTCGCGCGCGCAGTCTCGGGCGCGCCGCCGAGCTCGAAGACGTCGCGCGCAGTGCGATTGGTCGCGCTGCATGCGACACGCCGCAAAATGCGCGCTATGTGCGGCTGCTCAAACAGGCCAACTGGTACTGGGCCCTGGGCGAAGTGCTGCCACCGTCGCCAAAGGCGCCGTTTTGGAATCTGGAGACGCTGTGGACCGAGAAGTATGTCGGCGCAGTGATCTACGCCGCGCTCGGGCTGCTGTTGGGATTTGCCACGCTGCTTGTGCGCGCGCAGATGAACGCGACGCTGGCGCTGGTCGGCGCGGCTGGGGTTGCGGCGGCGGTAGGGTACATCGGCTTTACCGGGCCAGACGGCCAACTGCGCGCCGCCGCCCGCAAACGGCAAAAATCGATTTCGCTTGAGATGGGATTTCGCCTGCCCGAAGTGCGCAGCGATGTGCTTGCTGGTCGCACCATCATGAGTGCGCTACGAGAGCTTGCGCAGCGGCCGGGCGGGCCGTTTATCGAAGAGATCCGGCGCGTAGTGACCGCATTTGACGTGCTCAAAGACGAAGCAGCGGCGCTGCAGGTCATGGTGGAGCGCAACGCCGGGCACGAAATGATCCTGGAGTTTGTCAGCCAGATGCAGATGGCGATCGTTCAAGGCAACGAAGTCAATCGCGTCTTGAACGTGCTGACGGACGCCGCGCAGTACCGGCTTGTTCAGCAGGTCAATGCGCAGGGCAGGAAGAACGCTGCAGAGATGGGCCGCCCGCTGGCGGGTGGATCGATCGCGATTCTTGCGCTGCTGGTGATGTTGCCGGCGGCCTTGTCAATCGGCGCAATGTTGCGCCGCTAATCATTCGGAGAACCTACATGAAAACAAAACTGAACGTGACTGTGTATGACCTGGTGTGCGGTGCCGGGCGCAAAGTGCTTGCCGGGCGCACGCGGCTCGCAGCGATCGCGCGCGGGGCCGAGCGTGGCGATGCGGACTCGGCTGGCTCGACACTGCGCACGGTGTTTGTCGTTGCCGTCGTAGCACTGGTGTTGACGACGCTTGGCCCGGCAATTCTGCAGGCGGCGGCGGATGCGAGCGCCACGCTGCGGACGCGGCCGTAACATGCGCCGGCACTCGTTCGAGCGCGGCGATGCTGGCGCAGACTATGGCACTTCGTTCTACACGCTGTTTTTGTTCGGGCTGATGATCTGCGGCTTCATGTTGATGCTGCTGGGATTCTGGCGCGCGACTGCGGCCGCGCAGGCTGAGCGCGCCGCCTATGCCAGTGGCACATACGTGCAGGCACGTTCTATCGAAGGTTTTCTGGCCGATGGCTTTTGGATGCAAATGACCGGCAAAACCGACCGCGAAACGCGCGCGATCGTCGGTAATTCGACCGTCGTGGTTACCTTTCGCCGGACGAGTTCGTTCTGGTCGGCGGTGACCGACGTGTTTACAGGGAATCAAGATGTGGACATGGAGAAGTATCTTGAACGGTTTCGACCGGGTGGTGGTGAGTAGCGCTGCGGTGCGGCACAGGCTTGAGCGCGGTGCGGTGGAGACGTATGAATTCATCGTATTCGCGCCGATGCTGGTGCTGTTGCTGGCGATGATCGCGGCGGCGGCAGCGGTCCGATCGGCCGAGGTGCCGGTCTGGGCCGCCGCCCGCGAGTGCGCGCGCGTGGCGTCGGCATCGGCGCGGGGTGGGGCGTCGCTAGCGCGCGGCGCAGTTGTCGGCCGGCGTTCACTTGTCGCCAGCGGGTTTGACAGCGCTCGCGCGCAGATCAGGGTCAGTGGGGGTGGCAGCCGAGGCGCGGCAGTGACCTGTTCGATCGATTACAACATCGCCCTGGATGGTCTGCCCATGGCCTGGGCGTTTGGCGCAAATCATTCGATCGACGTGCGCGCATCGGCGACGCTGTTGACCGAGGCTTACAGGAGCGAATAGACCATGAGAGCGGGTAAACGACATCATCGGTTCGAAGCCGGTTTTACGGTTTCGGCACAAGGACTTTTCTACATCATGTTGATGTGGCTGTCATTCGGATTTATCTACGACATCGGCAATGCCATTTACGCTTCGGCGCGGCTGCGCAGCGCGGTGATCGCCGGGGCGCAGGACGGGGCAAAGCTGATCGACATCCGGTCGTTTGCTGACGATCAACGTCTGGTGTTTCTGCCGAGCGCAAAAATGCATGCGATCACCATGACCCGATTGCACGCCGGGCACCTAAATCCTGACGTTGTCGCGGACTCGTTGGTAAACACGAACAACTATCTGTTCTTGGTTGTCGAAGCGCGGGCGCAGGTGCCGATGCCGATTCTTGGCGTGTTTGGAGTGCCGCCGCTTGATCTGAGCGCGCGCGCCCAGGCCGAAGCGATCAGCGGTTCGAACACACAGCATGAGTAGACTTTAAGCACCTATGAATACACAACTTCACGCCACGCCTGAGATGCGACAGAGCCGGCCCCTGGTCCAGCGGTTGACGCCTGTAACCTGGTTTGTGCTCTCGTTGTTGTTGATGTTTGCAGGATTGGCGGCGATGACGGCGATGCGCAATGTGCGCCGTGCGGCCGCCGAGGGCGCGGTTGTGTCGTTGCCCCCACGTGTTGTGCAAGCCGCGGTTGTCGCAGCCGGCACGGCCACGCCAACGCCGGCCCAGGCAGTGACACCAAAGCCGACTGTGCCGTCGCGCTCGGCCAAGGCCACCGCTGCGTTCTTTGCCACGCTGGATGTGCGGATCACGGCTGCGGTGAAGCAGGCCACGACGCAGGCGCAGGCCACACAGGCCATCGCGACGTTTACCCCCGCACCGCCGACGCCGACGATCTACCCAGCCGGCTACAAAGCGCCGTGGGCGGACAAGATGGTGCAGCAGGCCGATGGGACCTGGATGGCACCGCCGGATGGTGGTGGCGATTGCTGCGGAACACTATACAGAAAGCTTTGACGTTCGAGCGAAAAACATACACGCTGGCATACCAGCGAATACCCCATTTGAAGACTAAATATCCGACGCATCCACATACTTTACCGGAGGTTACGCTGCGGCGTATCGTCAGACAATTTTGGACCCAACTACGATGTTCTATGCGGTAGTTGATACAACGCGAAGAAATCGTCATCGTGTTTCTGCAAGTCGAACATTTTCTGCAGATGGCTGCAGTCGAGTAGCATTATTGCGCGAACGGCAAGATTTGGGTTGGCTTTACTATGATCGGAAAACGCTAACGATCATTACAGCGCGAATGCAGCTCAATGATGTCGTTATTTACGAAATGATCTATTCGACCCTGATTGCGCAGCGGTGGAAGGAGTCAGGTCGACTGGATTTGTTGCAAATAGGCCGATATGAAACCCATACACAATAATACTGCGCTATGTGCCTAACACTCGCATATGGCGACGCTATCGCAGTGCAAATTGTGGAACTGCAAAGCACCGAAGATTAGGACGAGCCACCCCCCAAACCAACCCTCGCCCCAACCACCGGCGATGGCACCGGCATCGGCGGGAGCGGCGGCCAGACTGGCGGCGGCAGTGGGGATGGCCGCGGTAGCGACGGTCAACCCGGTGGCGGCAACACCGGTGGTGGGCAGCTACCGAACGACAACGGCGGTGGCAACACCTCGCCAGTGCCGATCAGCCTGCCAGCGCGGCCGCCGCAGGACGGCGACACGCGCGCGCTGACGTGCCAGGTAGGCCCACAGATCGTGCTGTTTGTCGGCGACACGCCGCGCTCGCAGGATTTCGGATGCGACTATGTCAATGTGCGCTATCTGTATCAAAACAACCGCTGGGAAGCGGTCGGCGGGGTGTGTGCTGCGCCGGGCACATGCAATGCAACCGTCGCAACGGGTGTCCGGCCGCCGTGTAAACCGGAGCTGGCCGCGGACGGCGCCGGGTTGAGCGTGAACTGCGGCGACCTGCGATATTCGGCAAACTTCGCCGTGCAAACGTCGTGCCCGATCAACGTGGTCTTTCGGAACGCATACCCGCGCGTGCTGGTGAACACCGAAGTGCAATTTCTGCTGGAACCGAATGAGTGGAGCCCGTCCGACGCTGGAAATGCCTCGAACACAGTCACGACGCGCGGCCTGGAAAACTTTGTGACGCCGGACGGCGAACCCACGCAGGCCGGGCTGCAGCGCAACGTGCGGCTGTTTCTGCGCTCGCGCCGGTTGCCGTCGGGGACTGCCTGGTATGGCACGGCTGCGCCGCCGCCGCGGTTCAATTTTGGCGGCAGTGGAACTGGCCGATTCCCGAGTGAGCAGTGGGGCGATGTGGCGACCTTTGCGTGGAACAAATCGAGCGCGGGCGGCGACCCGCGCGGAAGACGTTTTGACATTGAGAGCGACGCGCTGACGAGCGACTACACCGCGCCGGCGATCCGCGTGGGCGCAGTCACGAGCTGCGGGCATTACTGGGCGATGGAGTACGAACAGAGCTTCGAGGAGACCACGGTGCTGGAGGGCCAGTGCGTACCCGAGACCACGCCGCTGCCGCAGGACTTTGTCACGGCAGGGTGCCCGGGCGGGGAGATGCGGCAAGTGCAGACAACAAAGAAATACAAGTGGGCGGACAAGACGCGGATCGACTGGCAGCCCATCGACATGACCTCGGATGTGACACCGGCGCTGCCACAAAGCCATGCATTTCAGCGCGCGACCCAGGGCATTGGGCATTACCGGGGACGGATCGAAACGGATCCGGCGGGAGACATGTGGATCCCAGTCGTTGAGGTGCAAAGCGTGCTGCGCAACGACGCGTGCGTGCGGGATCCTAAACAGTGCCCGTAGCCGACAGAAATCTTAGCCTGCAGCCGCATCCGCCGCGCGCGCGATCTGCGCGATGGTGCTTTCGATGCTGCCGACGTCGTTGCCAATCACGGTTACATGGCCGAGTTTACGGCCCGGGCGCGGCGCTTTGCCATACAGGTGTACATGCGCGTCTGAAACCGCATGCATCGCGCGTACATCAGGCAGCGCGCCGATCAGGTTAACCATGGCGGCGTATCCGCGCGCCGCAGTGTCGCCAAGCGGCAGACCAGCAATCGCGCGCACATGGTTTTCAAACTGGCTGGTAATGGCACCTTCGATCGTCCAGTGGCCGCTGTTGTGCACGCGCGGCGCCATCTCGTTGACGAGCAGCAGTCTGTCGTGCTCAAACAGCTCGATTGCCAACACGCCGACATAGTCGAGCGCGTCGAGTGTGCGCCGCATCAACGCCTGCGCGGTCACGTTCGGCGCGTCTGCCGCCGGCGCGCGCGAGATGCGCAGGATGCCGTCTCGATGCGTGTTTTCGGTGAGTGGGTAACAGCACACATCGCCGTCGCTGCCGCGCACGCCGATGATAGACAGCTCGCGCTCAAACGGCACAAACGCTTCCAGGATCAGACCATTCGCATAGGCAGACACGTCAAGGGCCAGTGCGTCGACATCGGCCGGCGTGCGCAAGCGCCATTGGCCCTTGCCGTCGTAGCCCATGCGGCGCGTTTTGAGCACCGCCGGCAGGCCGATCTGTGTGATTGCGCTGTGCAACCCCTGCGGGCTATCGACGGCGGCGAATGCAGGTGTCTGAGCGCCGAGCTCGCGAAAGAACGTTTTCTCACGCAGCCGGTCCTGCCCGATTTCAAGCGCGCGTGCGGGTGGGGCGACATGCCCGGCTGCGGCCAGCGTCTCGACGCTTCGCATAGGCACGTTTTCAAATTCGAACGTCACCACATCGCAGGTATCCGCCAGTTGGGCCAGGGCCTGCGGATCGTCATAGGCGCCCAGTATCTGCGTGCCCACAGCCCGCATCGGCGCATCCGGCGAGGGATCGACAAATACAAATTCGAACCCAAGCGGGATGCCCGCCAGCGCCAGCATGCGGCCGAGTTGTCCACCACCGAGCACGCCAATCCGCTTGCTCATTGGCGTGGATCGTCGGCATCGAGCACGGCCTGCGTCTGCGCGGCGCGATAGGCCTTGAGCGCCGCGTCGATTGCCGGATCATGCAGCGCAAGAATCGCCGCGGCAAGTAACGCGGCGTTAATCGCCCCGGCGCGGCCGATCGCAAGTGTGGCGACCGGGATGCCGGCCGGCATCTGCACAATCGAGAGCAGTGAGTCCATGCCGTTGAGCGCTTTTGACTGCACCGGCACGCCGAGCACCGGCAACGTTGTCTTGGCCGCGCACATGCCTGGCAAATGCGCAGCGCCGCCCGCACCGGCGACGATGACCTTGATGCCGCGCGCCTGCGCAGTTTCGGCATAGCGAAACAGCAAATCCGGTGTGCGATGCGCCGAGATCACGCGCACATCGTGCGCAATGCCGAGCCTGGCAAGTGTGTCGGCTGCGTGGGTCATCGTTTCCCAGTCGGAGCGCGACCCCATGATTACACCGACAAGGGCAGCAGCGCCTTTGTTCTTCGTGGCGGTGATTCCGGGTTTCGTCTTTCGCATCGTGATACGCACCTACTGTAATTTGTGTTTGCGCAGCAGGTCGAGCAACACCGGCGCGATGCTGGCTGCGAGGTGGGTGTTTGCAAACCCCATCCAGGACACATCGTGGTCGACGTCGAGGGGCGCGTCGAGCGTGTTGCCGTGGCCATCAAGCAGTGTCACGCCGGACATGCGTGCGATTAGCTCGGTGCACACATCATACGGATGGCAGCTCAGCCCGCGTTCGCCCATCTTCGCCCATACCAGGGGCCGCAAATCGGCGATCCAACGGTCGTGACCCATCAACAGCTCATAAAACTGTCCACCGGACGAGATGTACTGGTCCTCAAACGCCACGGTGCGATTTACGGGCAACTTGCCGAGGAGCTTTTCAACTAGTGCGTCATCGATCTCGGCCAACAACGCGCGTGGACCCGGGAAGAAGCGCGAGATGTTGCCAAAGCCCTGCAAAATAGTGCGCGATTGGCTGGGCCGGGGGTGCATCGACGTTCGCGCGCCGTTGATGCGGTTGTAACGTTCTCCCCCGACCTGTCCGCCGGCGATTGCCCACAGACTGTCCGACAGATGCTGTTTGACGAGCGGTATCTCCGTCTGAATGGCGATCTCGATGTCCGATAGCCGGGCTGGCCGTGTGCGCGGGTTGGGCGCAACGCCGGTCAGGATCCAGGCCGGGCGCTTCTGATACATCAGCCCGCGCGTGCCGTCGATCGGGTCGACGATGACGACGATCTCGGCGTCGGCTGCGGACGTGCCCTCAGGCAGCACGATCGTGCCGGTCGCGCCCAGGCCTTCGGCGATGAGCACACACGGCCACTCTTTTTGCCAGCTCGCGAAATTCGTCGAGTAGCGCGTCTTCCGACACGCGATCGATGGCGAAGATTGTGTCGCCGGCATCGTCACCGACCGCTTCGGCCAGCGTCTCGATGGCGGCCTGTTCAGTCGAAGCCACCACGGTGTCGCGAATATGCGCATGGATGCGCTTGAGTTCGTTCAGCAGACCGGTTGCGTCTCGGATCATGGTTGATGCGTGTAGTGCACAGTCGACACCGCGCGCAATTCAGCAGCCTTTGCTTCCGGCGCGGTGTCACTCAGAAAATTGCCGCCGCCGATCTCCGGACCCGCCAAAAACTTGAGCAGATCCGGCTTGCGCAACGGTGGATGAAACTGAATATGGAAGTGATAGTCGCTGTAGTTGCCGCCATCGGTCGGCGCCTGATGCAGCGCCATCACATACGGGAACGACATGCGCCACAAATTGTCATAGCGCACCGAAACGGTGCGAATCGCTTCGGCCAATGACACCGATTCGGTTTCTGTCAGATCTGACACGTGCGCGACCGCGCGCTTCGGCGCGACATAAACCTCATAGGCGTAGCGCGCGAAATACGGCACAAACGCCATGCTGTGCGCATCTTCGAACAACACCCGCTTTTCATCGGCGCGCTCAGCTTCGATGATGTCGCCAAACAGGCTGCGGCCGTGCTCACGATTGTGCTCGCGCATGGCCTCAAGTTCAACTGAAAACGTGCGCCACTCGAAATTGTTGGCATAAATCTGGCCGTGTGGATGCGGGTTTGAAACGCCGACAGCCGCACCTTTGTTCTCGAACATCAACACTTGCTGCACGTTGCGGCGCGGCGCAAGATCGCGCATCTGCGCCTGCCAGGTCTGCACGATCTCCGTTACGTGGTCGGTCGACATCTGTGGCAGGGTCAGGTCGTGGCGCGGGCTGTAGCAGATCACGCGCGCCAGGCCGTCAGCGCGGCGCGTTTTGTAGACCGCGGCTGCCGGCTGCGCGGGCTCGACGGAGGCCTCGCCGACGCAGGGGAAGTCGTTGTCAAACACATAGACGCCGGTGTAATCCGGGTTGCGCACGCCATTGGCGCGCGGGTTGCCCGGGCAGAGATAGCACGTGGGGTCGTAGTGGGGGACAGCCGCGACGGCAGCCTCATTGACCGCGCCAATCCACGGTCGCGCCTGGCGGTGCGCCGCCACGATGACCCATTCCTGCCGCAACGGGTGCCAGCGTTCTTCCCAAGGCGGTGTTTCTTGTGCCAGTGTGGTCATTGTTTGTGTGCCGACATCGCGCGACCATCGCCATTGCGTTGAATGGCAATGATCTCGGCCAGGATGCTGATGGCAATCTCCTCGGGTGTTTCAGCTTGTAGTTCAAGTCCAATGGGCGCATGCACACGCGCCAGGTCGGTTTCTGTCACGCCCAGTTCGCGCAAGGCCTGTGCTGCGGTCAACCAGCGTCGTTTGCTGCCCATGACGCCGATGTAACGCACGGGTGAGTTCAGCAGCACCGGCATCAGCGCAACATCGACGGCGTAGCCGCGTGTCACCAGCGCCACATAGGTATTTGCTGTCAGCGCGCGCGCATCGAGCCCGGCCAGCACATCGCCTGCGATGTAGCGCGCCGCGCCCGGGCAGTTTTCCGCGGTGGCGAGTTCGGGGCGGTCATCGGCGACGGTGACGGCGAAGCCACTCCAACTGGCCAGGTGTGTCAACGCCCTGCCAACATGGCCGGCGCCGATCACGAGCACGTGCGGCGCGGTGGACAAGGGCTCAATAAAAATTTCAACGGTGCCGCCGCAAACGCCAGGGTCGCCCTGTTTCGGGTCGGCCAGCTCATAGCGCTCGATGCGCGCTTCGTTGGTTTGAATGGCATCGCGCGCGCTTGCGAGCACGCGCGCCTCCATGGCGCCGCCGCCAATCGTCCCCGCGATCAGCACGCCCGCCGCATCGGCCAGCAGACGCGCGCCGACATGCCTCGGCACGCTGCCGCTGACGCGAATCACGGTGCACATCGCGCACGGGGTGCCGGCGCGTTGGAGTTCGGATGCGCGGCCAAGGACATTGTCCATCAGGCGATCGCCATAACGGCGCGTCGTGCCAGCGTGTATGCCATGGCGCGGCGATACTCTGAGCTGCCCAGGAAGTTGTCTGGCGGCGTGAGCAGGTCGATGGCCGTGCGCAACTCACTGTCGATGTATTCGTTGATGTTCTTGCGCTCAATGCCGAATTCGAACCGGCTCAGGCGCACGGGCGTGTTTGCAGCGCCGCCAACCGCCACGCGCATGTTGCCGGCGACCCCGCCGTTTTCGGCAAACTGCGCAGCCGCGCACACGATCGGGTAGTCTTTCGGCGTACGCGCGACACGCTCATAACTTGAGCGTGTGTCCGCGCTGGGGATGACAACACGCACCTCGGTCATGATCGCGCCGCGCGCGAGCACCGCGCGGCCGTAATCCAAGAACCCGGCCAGCGGCAGTGTTTGGAAGATCTCGGTCGGACGGATGCTGTCCGGTGGCTTTAAGCCGTAGGTCACTACTTCGGCGTCGCAGGCCAGCAACGCGGTGATCAGCGGCGATGCGGCATCGGCGGTAACGATGGCGCCGCCAAGGGTGGCGCGGTTGCGAATGCTCAGGCCCGCCATGGCTTCGGCGGTTTCCCCGATGATGCGCAACCCGGCCGAGCTGCCGCCAATCCCGAATACCGGATGCGAGACGAGCGACTGCAGCGTCATGGCTGCGCCGATGCGCAGCAGATTGCCCTCCGTCAGAATCTTGTCCAACCCGAGCGCGGCAATATCGACGACGGCTTCAACGTCGGATGGCGCTTCGCCGTTGAGCCAGGTGCCGCCGCTGAGCACGACGGTGCGCGGCGCATCGCGTTTGAGCAACGCATTCGCCTCAGACAGACTTGTGGGTTTGTGATACTCCCGGAAATTGCGCATTAAAGATCCTTTCAAAAATCATGACACCCAGCCCTTTTGCGCCGATGATATGCCCGATATCCGCACCGCAGGGCATGCAGGGAAACTCTTTTGTCTTTGGCAGGGCCAGCTTGAGCGATTCCAGCAGCTCGCGTGAGCGCGGTGTGTGCTCGGTCGCGAGTTGCATCAGCGCAAATTCGGCGTTGGGTTCAAATTCGCTCGCAAACTCAGATAACTTTTCGATCGCGCGATCCGCAGAGCGCACTTTTTCGACGGCAACCAGGTTGCCTTCCTCGATCGTCAGGCACGGCACGATGTTGAGCATCTTGCCGAGATAGGCCTGCGCCGGGCGCAGCCGTTTGCTGTGCTCGAGAAATGGCATGTCTTCCGACACAAAGATGCCATAGATATTTTGCATATGGCCGCGCAGGCGTTTGACGATCTGGTCGGTGGGCAGGCCCTGTTCGGCAAACAGCACGGCCTGGCGCACCAGCATGTGCAGTCCCATGCCCATCGTGCGCGAATCAATCACATGAATCACACAGCGGCTGCTCACTTCATCTTTTGCGGTGAATGCGGCTTTGTAGGTCGCGCTCATTGCGCTCGAGATATGAATCGAGATCACATCCGACTTGTTGTCGGCGAGCGTGTTATAGATGTCGCTGAACGCGTTGATGCCTGGCGCGGTAACGCTAAAGGTGCCGTCTGGCTGTGCCGCGCGCTGGGCGAGTTCTGCCGGGGTGATGTCAATGTCCTCGCGAAAGGTGTGATCTTTAAAGGCAATCGTCTGCGGGACGACGATCACGCCGTGCTCGTTCGCCCAGTCCAGCGGTAGACGCGCCGAACTATCAGTGACGATCTTGACAGCTGGTTTTCTCGCGACAAAAGTAACAGTTTCGGGCTTGCTCACTCAACACCGATCACAAAGAAATAGTGCGGCTGGCCACCATAATAGACGTCGATTTGCTGGCTTGGGTAAGCCATCCGGATCTGTTCCGCCATCGTGTTAGCTTCGCCTTCAGACAGCCCGTTGCCGTAATACAGCGTGATCAGCTCGTGGCCCTCGGCGCTGGTTTTTTGCAGCAGGGCCAACGTCGTGCCGAGCACATCATCGCCCGCCACCGCGAGCTTGTCGTTGATCAGTCCGATCGTCTGGCCATTTTGCACAGTGACGTCGTTGATGGTGACATTGCGCGTGGAGGTAGTGATTTCGCCCGTGATGACCTGGGCCGCAGCATTGCTCATCGACGCGGCATTCTCTTCCAGCGTCGCGGTCAGGTTGAACCCAATCGCCGCTGCGATGCCCTGCGGCAGCGTTTTTGTGACGACCACGCGCGCCGGTGTCTTGCTGAGCTCGGCCGCCTGCTGGGCCGTCATCACGATGTTGCCGTTGTTGGGCAGCAGTATGACGCTCTTCGCCTTTGCGCTGTCGATCGCGTTCAAAAAGTCGTCAACGCTCGGGTTCATGGTCTGCCCGCCCGGAATGACGGTGCGCACGCCGATGTCTTTGAACGCGCGGATCAGGCCCTCGCCCGATGCCACAGCGATCACCGCGACCTCCACTTCTTCAAGCGCCTTGGCTTCAACTGGCTTTGCGCCGCCAGGCAGAAACGCCTCGGACTGCGCCTGCATGTCTTCGACAACGACGTCGCGCAACGAACCGAGTGCGCTGCCGAAACTGATCGGTACGCCAGGGTCCGGCACATGCACGTGTACTTTGACAATCTGCTCGTCTCCGAGCACGAGCGGGCAGTCGCCCATCGCCTCGATGCTGGCGCGAATGGCGTTGACATCGAGCTCAGTGCCGGGTGGGGCGTAGATCAAATACTGCACGTCGTAGCCCCAGCCGACTTCGGCCTCAAGCCCGGCGGCTGACGCGGTTGCGCTGGCGGTTGTGGCCGCGCGCGCGGGTTCACCGGCGGTGATGTCTTCGCCGTTGATGGCGCGCACCATGCCGTCAAGAATGACAAAGAAGCCATAGCCACCGCTGTCGATGACGCCGGCGTCCTTTAAGATCTTGAGCTGCTGCGGGGTGCGCATGGTTGAGTCATACGACGCCTGCTTGACGTGCGCAAGCAAGGCGCGCAGGTCGTGCGAGTTCTTAACAAAATGCTCGGCCGCATCGGCTGTTTCGCGGGCGACTGTCAAAATCGTGCCTTCGACCGGCGTAGCCACGCCCTTGTAGGCCATCTTCGCCGCTTCGCGAAAGGCTCCGGCCAAATCCTGCGCGTCGACAATGTCTTTGTTCTCAATTGACTTTGCGAATCCGCGCCACAGCTGCGACAAAATAATGCCGGAATTGCCGCGCGACCCGCGCAGTGCGCCGTTGGCGACTGCTTTGGCGACCGCGCCGATATTGGCTTCTTCGAGTGAGGCAATCGCCT
>CAVXUI010000011.1:0-118745 GCA_963764985.1 uncultured Chloroflexia bacterium
CGCTAAGTCTATCGATTGCACTGCTCGGCAAACTCGGCCTCAACCTGCGGCGGGAACCACACTTCGGCTGGGCGGTTGGGGTTGCATGGGTCGACTGTGGGCGCGGTGGCGTCGATCGTCGGCACGCGCGTCGGCGCGCTGTTGACAAAGGAGAGGGTGGCCGCCGCCATCATCAACGCCACCGCGCCCAGCGCGATTGCGTGGGCAATGCCGGTTTTGATCGCCGTCTTGGTAAAAACTTGTGCCTGGGTCATGATTTGTCTCCTGTGTGAAAGCTGAACGTTGATTGCTGACGGCATTGTTTTAGGCTTTGCCAGCGGTAGAAGACAGCGAAAAAGCGGTATAAGAACCGGTATGCCGGTCGCTACCGGTGCGCATGACGCTCGACTTCAATCCTCCCGTCGGTCTCTGGCTCAAACAGCGCCGGTCGCAGCTTGACCTGACGCAGGGCGATGTCGCGCGGCGCATCAACTACTCGCCGGAGACGGTGCGCAAGATCGAGGCCGGGGTGCTCAAGCCGTCGAAGCAGATCGCCGGTCTGCTGGCTGGCGCGCTCGAAATCCCGGCTGAGCGCCACGACGCGTTTGTGGCGTTTGCCGTGGGCGGCAAGCGCGGCCCGGCGCGCATCAGCAACCTGCCCAAACCTTTAACTGAGCTGATCGGCCGTGCCGAAGACTTGGGCGTGTTGCAGAAACTGCTCAAGCGCCCGGAGACGCGCTTGTTGACGATAGTCGGGCCGGGCGGGGTGGGCAAGACGCGGCTGGGCATCGAGCTGACGCGCCAGGCAGCCGATGCGTTTGCCGATGGCGCGGTCTACGTCGAGCTGGCGGCGATGACCTCGCCCGAAGTCGTGCTGGCGATCATCGCCAAAGCCGTTGGGGCGGAAGAACGCGCCGACCAGCCGTTGCTGACAACCGTGCAGGATCACCTGCGCGAGCAGCAGCTGCTGCTGACGCTGGACAACTTCGAGCAGGTGCTGGACGCCGCGCCGAACGTGGTGCAGCTGCTGGCGGCAGCGCCAAAGCTGAAAGTCATCGTCACCAGCCGCGAGCCGCTCAAGGTATCGGGCGAGCAGCGTTACGACGTGTCGCCGCTGCCGCTGGACGACGACGGCGCGGCGGTGCGGCTGTTTGTGCAGCGAGCGCAGCAGGTCAAGCCGGGCTTTCAGTCGGACGACCGGGCGACGATTGCGGCGATCTGCCGCAAGGTGGATGGGTTGCCGCTGGCAATCGAGCTGGCGGCGGCGCGGATCGCGCTGTTTGCGCCGAAGGAATTGCTGGAGCGGCTCGACAAGCGGCTGAGCGTGTTGTCGGGCGGGTCACGGGACTTGCCGGCGCGGCAGCGCACGTTGCAGGCGACACTGGACTGGAGCTATGGATTACTCACGCCGGAAGAGCAGGCGCTGTATCGTCGGCTGAGTGTGTTTGCGGGCGGCTGTCCGCTGGAGGCGATCGAGGCATTTTGCCAGGCCGATGGGCTGGCGCTCGACCCGGCGGCGGGCGTGGGCGCGCTGGTGGAGAAGAACCTGATGCTGCGCGGGGAGTTCAGCACCGGGCAATCGCGCTTTAGCATGTTGGAGACGATGCGCGAGCATGCGCTGTCAAAGCTGGCTGAGGCGGGCGAGAGTGATGTGTGGCAGAGCGGTTGGTTGAGTATCTCGTGCATCAACGTGACGCTTTTCCGGAGTGGATCTTAGACGCTCATGATACCTGGCGCGCTGCAATGCGCTGGGCTCAGCGGCGGCCATTGGCCGATATGCACGAGATGCGGCTCGTCTGGCTAATACCGCTCAAACTAACGGAACGAAAGCTGTGGATCGGAAGAATCTTGCGGCAATTGGAAACTTTGCCAGGCAGCCCACTAGAGAAGACGCGAGTCCTCGGACAGATTCACAATGTTTACAAGCTTACTGGCGACCAAGCAAAAGGAAGAGCAGCCGCGCAGCTCGGAGCTGAAAATGCAATACTGATTGACGACCTTGATGAGCGTTCAATTCATTTGAAAGAGTTTGGAAACGGAGCGCGCGAACGAGGTGACTATGAAAATGCGATCGTTTGGCTGACCGACTCGATACAGTATGCAAAGCAGTCTCGTAACAGCATGTTTGTGGCCAGTGCACAGATCACACTCGCCGAGGTCTATGTCTGCCTGGAAGATGAAGCGAATGCACAACGGTGTTTTGATGAAGCTGAAGCGGTGTGGCGAGAGGCTGTTCCCGAGCCAAACTATGACTTCTATGACTTCAAATTCTGGATCCTGAATCACCGTGCAAACCTGGCTCTTCTAAAAGGATCTGTGCTAGATGCATGTGTATTGCTTGCGCGTGCCAAAGATGAAATTGTTTCTACTGGTGAGCAAGCCATCAATCCCTTTATGACGCTTTGGAACGAATGCAGTTATGCACAGGCGGAGCTGTATCGGCAGAATTCCCCCAGTGATATCTATGGGCACGTTTCGACATGTTTGGACAGTTATGAAGTGTGGGAAGACGGCACGGCGCTGAGTTGGTGCCTGGCTGCGCTCGCCGGCGCGCTGATGCTTGACGAAGAGCCCGAGCGCGGCGCGGTGATGTGGGGCGCGTCCGAAGGATTGCGCGAGCGTCTGGGATGCCGAATCGCATCTGCATCGCGCAGGAATCGCGAGCGCACGCTGGCGCAATTGACCGAGCAGCTTGGGCAGGCGCGCTTTGACGAACTGTGTGCCGAAGGCGCGCGCATGTCTGTCAGCCAGATGCTGGCTTATGCGCGAGCGGGGTTGCCGGACACAACTGCTGAGCACGCGACGTGATCGAGCCTTCTCTTCGATCTGGGCGGCGTGCTTATCCATCCGGATGATGCCGGGCCAGTAGCCCACTGGACATCCATTGGCGCATTTAGCCATCGTCGGCGAGATTAGTTCCGAATAGATCTCGGTTTAGCTGTTGAAGACGCGGCAGACTCAGCGCCGACTTTGCTGCGCTAGCGAAGTGGGACGAAGCCTTTCTTGCGCATCCGGTCAGTTTGAAGCCGCGCAGCAAGCTGGGTATCGTCACGGGTGTGATGTCCGATGCTCGAGCGATGATTGAGGCGCATGTAGAGAGCGGGTTTTCTTCGATGATTGTTCGACAGCGTCGAAGGCGCAAGAGCGGCGGGATTGCGTCGGTGCATGTTCAACAGAGCATAAACGTAATAGTTCAGATCGGCAATTTGATTAAAGGCGTCAGATTAGCATCGCACCCCGTCGCCATATGATCTTACTCATGCGCCCCCGCAGGCTCCGCCATCTCAAGCCTCGGCCCAAACCGCATCGCACTTTGTGAAATCAACTTCACGGCTATAAATTCCTCGGCACCATCATGCCGTCGAGTTTGCTATGGGTGCCAGCAAATTACCCCCGCTGTAACCGGTGAGGTCGATCACCTGGCTCAACACAACCTCGCGTGGTCGATTCACTCGCGCGGTTTGAAAATCGGTATTCTTGATGAAAAGTAGATCTTCGGTTGCGTTATTTCGCCGGAAATTATCCGGCGATTGCGGCGCCCTCTATGCGCGCAATCCTTGTTCCAATTGCACTAGATCAATGAACTGCGCGTCGTGACCGCTTGCGGCTTCCAGCGCATCTGGCGTAAAGCCGCTGCGCGAAAAGAACATGTAGCGCAAACGCCAGCCCTTGCTGGAGGGTAACTCGATGCGTGGCGCCTTTTCCTCAATGAGTGCGCGGACAACACGCCCGCCTACGGGCTCGCGTGTGAACTTGCATTCGCCGAGTAACAAGCAGTGCTCATCCTCGTTGATGGCGGCGACATCGATTTCAAGACCGGTCTGTGATTTGCTTTGACGGCGCCAGTGCGAACCAACACGACGTGGCACGAAACCGAGTTTGCCAGTGTCGGCCTGGTCCAAAATGTAGTCGCGACAGAGTTCCTCGAAGCCATGTTTGCCGACGAACTCGGGTAAATGCTGACGAAGATTGGCCAGCGGCTGTTCCATACGACCGCTTTCGATCAGATCGCGCTGCGATGAGATAAAGCGAAAGTAGAACCGTAAATACGGATCGACGATGCGATACCGCCCCATCTTCGACTGCGCAGGTCGGCTGACGGTGATGGGCACTTGCCGTTCGACCAAACCCAGACGCTGCAGCACGCTCAGATACTTGCTGATTGCGCTCTCCTCGCTGCCGCACATTTTTGCGATCTCGCCGATGGTTGTGAAGCCGCTTGCAATGTTTTCGACGATCGAGCTGTACTGTCCGGGTTCGGAGAGCTGGTCGCGCAACATGGCTCCTGCGTCGTCTAGAACGACGTTGCGACGCATCAATGCACGCAGGTTTGCGTCAATCGGAAGCGATGCGTCGAGTTCTTCGAGATACATCGGTATGCCGCCAACACAGCCATACAGCACGATTCGATCGGCGCAGCCATATCCAGGCAGAAACTGGCTCATGTCGCGAAAGCTAAGCGGCTTCAACCGGATGCTATCTGTGGCGCGACCATACAACGCGGAACGATAGGCAAGAACGTTGCGTTCGATCATGCCCGCATGCGAGCCGCTGATGATCAGCATGATCCGTGAGCGCTTCAGGTGATGGTCCCACATGCGCTGAAGCACACTGGGCAGGGCGGGGTCGGCGGCCATGGCATAGGTGAATTCATCCATGACGACGACAAGTCGTCGCTCGCGTGCAATGGTCGCCAGTTGTCCAAAGAGTTGTTCCCAGCTTTCATACGTAAAGGCCGGCGCGATGGCGACGCCAGGATTTGCGTAAGCGAAAATTTTTTGCGACAACGAGCGGAGCAGGCTTGCGCTTGCCATGCGGTCGGCTGTCCAGGCAATGTGCTCGTAGCCGCGCGTGCGCAGCCAATGGTTGAGCAACTCGGTCTTTCCAATACGTCTGCGGCCATACAGCACGAGCATCTGGCCACCGGATTGGCGTCGATACAGGTTGTCTAGCGTTTCAAGTTCGGATGCACGGCCGAAGAACTTATCTGCCATAAAAGTATTATACTCTTGAGTATATAAAATACGATAACGTTTTACGCTGTAATTTGCGGCCATGTGGCTTACGAGACGTGTGCCATAGCCATGTGGGCGGATGCGAGACTAGTATTGGCCCACGATAAATTGAGCAAGCGCATGTCGATCTCGTGACCGCGCAGAACTAAAGCCCGAGCACATTTTCTAGCGTAGTCTTGCGACCTATAAACCCGTACAACTTTTCCTACGTCAATCGACACACAGACAAAGCACATGCAATGCGATACAGTGGTCTGAGAGGGCCTTCGCGCCGACGCTACAATCGCATGCACGACAGACCATGATCATCACAGCCCTATCGCTCTCAGAACTCGTCTTAACCGCGCTGATGCTCGCGTCGACGTATCTATCAATCGTGCGCAGCCGGCTGAGTACGCCCGCCGCTATTTACTTGTCGTGCGCTGTCGGCTGGCTGACCGTTTGGATCTTCGTCCGTATGCTCTCGCACAGCGTTCCGGTCTTTGAGGACAAAGTGTATTGGATGCGCCTGGCGTCCGTGCTGAGCTCGCTTGCCGGTGTGTTCTGGTGTCTGTTTGCGCTCGAATACGCGCGCAGTTTGCGACCCTCATTGCGCAAGCTGATTCCCTTGATGTTCGTGGTTCCGCTGATCGGGGCGGTGCTCCACGCCAGCGGCGACAGCGGCGGTCTAATGTGGCGAAGCATCGCGCTCTCGTCAGTCGATCCAAACTGGCTGCACGTTCGGTGGGGTGCCGGGACCGTCCTGGTTGTTTCACATCAATACGTGTTGATGATGCTGGCCACGGTCTTACTCGTGCGCACGGCCTGGCGCGGTCGTTGGCGGGAGTGGCGCAAGAACGGTCTGCTGATCTCATCTATTCTGATGCCGGTGCTGTTAAACGGTCTTTACGCCACCGGCCTGACTGGCGGTGTCGATCTCAGCGGGTTTGGGTTTGCTTTCGTGGCGTGGGCGTGGGGGTATAGCGACTTAAGTTTTCGCATTGGCGATGTTCTCCCGAGCCGTGAACGGCTGGTCGAATATCTGCACGAAGGGTTGCTTGTGCTCAGCGATGACGACCGCGTCGTCGATGCGAACCCGGCCGCGCGCCGCATGCTCGGTATTCCGAGAGCCGCGGCGCTCACGTGGCCGGCGTTGCTCGAGCAGCGTTTGGCTGTGCCGCCGGCCCGTGCTGCGGAAATGCTCGACTTCCGCGATGTTCAACACACGACCGAGCTGCCCGGCACGCCAGCGCGCGTCGTCGCCATCGACGTACATGTGATGCGGCACGACGAGATAAATCTGGGTCGCATCGTGCTGCTGCGCGACATCACTGACAGCGCGCGCGCCGAAGCCGCGCTGCGCGCGCTAAATTCTGACTTTGAAGCACAAGTGGCCGCCCGAACCGCCGAACTGCGCGATATCGCTGCGCGCCTGAGCACATCGCAGGAGGCCGAGCGCGCTCGCATCGCACGCGAGCTTCACGACCAAGTTGGCGCGCATCTGTCTGTGCTCGGCATGAATCTGACCATGGCTCGCGCTGCTGTTATGACCAATGCGGCCGCGACTTCTCTGCGGCTCGCCAATGCCGAGTCTTTACTGCAGGAAGTCAGCGTGCTCGTGCGGCGGCTGATGGCCGATCTGCATCCGCCGGAGTTGGCCGACAGTGGCCTGTTTGCAGCGTTGCAAGCACTTGGTGCGCAGTTTCGCGCGCGTGACGGCCTCCAGGTGCGCGTGATCGGCGATGGCCAGCAGGCGTGTCTGGATGAAGCGTCTAGCATCGCGCTGTATCGCATCGCGCAAGAGTCGATGAACAACGTCGCGCGGCACGCACATGCGCGGCAGGTCACGATTGTGCTCGTGGAGCAACCCGCAGCCGGGCAGGTTCAATTGACCATCAGCGACGATGGCGTTGGCTTTGATCCGGCGGTGGAACAAAAAGGCCGCATGCGGGACTCGGGTTGGGGTATGCGCACCATCCGCGAACGCGCGCACGCCATCGGTGCAACCTGCACGGTCGAGAGCGGCGTTGGGCAGGGCACGCGCATTCAGATTGCGATGCCATGCGCCGCGGATCAGCGCACATCACCAGAGACGCAAGGAACCACAACATGAGCATTCGTATCATCATCGCGGACGATCACGCCATCGTCATGGACGGCCTGCGTGCATTGCTGCGCAGCGAAGCCGATCTTGAGGTGGTTGGCACCGCCGACAACGGCTCAGCCGCGCTTGACTTGATCGCAAGGCACGAGCCCGACCTTGTGCTGATCGATATGGCGATGCCGGTGATGAACGGCATCGAAGTCATGCGCGCAGTGCTGCAGCGCGGTCTGCCGCCGAAATTTATCGTGCTGTCGATGCATTCGACCAACACCGGCGTGGCGCGCGCACTGCGCAGCGGGGCCAGCGGCTATGTCCTCAAAGAGTCGGCCGGGCCGGAGCTGAATGCAGCGATTCGCACGGTGATCTCCGGCGACATCTATCTCAGCGCCCGCCTTGAGGAGCAGCGCGCGGAGATCGAAGCGCTGCTGCAGGTCGATGGGCGCACAATCGACGCGCTGACCACGCGCGAACGCGAGGTCATGCAGCTGATCGTCAACGGGCGTGAGACAACCGAGATCGCCGAGGCGTTGAATCTGTCTGGCAAGACCGTGGCCACGTATCGGTCGCGCATTTTTATGAAGCTTGGGGTGACCAACGTCGCCGGCCTGATTCGCTTCGCGATCGAGCAGGGTATCGAGCCGTTGTAGCCTAACGCCGTGCACCGGTGTCGAAGTGCCCCGGCGATTAATGGTTACGGGATAGGCGCAGGCACCGCCTGCGCCGGCCGACATACACCCTTTTCGTCGTGGTGCAGACTGCGCTGAAGGTCTGAGTCGCAGGGGTTGTCGATACTTTCCTACGCAGCTTTGACGCCCCCTGCGCATACATCTTTGGTCTTACGAAATATGCTTACATTCGAAGCCCGATAGACCGCACGCATGCATATCCATACGATGCCCCTACTTCATCGTTCTCTCAGGATGTCCATGCAAACACAAAAACGCTCAACTATCTCCCGCTCTGCAATCCGGATGCTTATTCTTTTCGCATTTGCGATTCAGAACTTGGTCGCCCCGGTCTATGCGCTCGCCAGCATCGCCCCGCCGCCGTCGACCAGCATGGTTCGCGGCCGCGACGAACAACTCGATGCCTATTTGCAGCGTGTCGCAAACCTGCGCCCGGATGTCTTTCAGCAGGCGGCCATCGCCTCCGTGCAGGACGCGTTCAACGGCCGTGTGCCCGAGACCGCAGGCGAGAAGGCCATGGAGGAGCAGATCGCGTTTTATCTTGACAAGGCTGCCAGAAATCCCGGCGTGCCGATGTCCGTGTTGACCGCCGCGCCCGCTTCGGCGACGACCTTCAACACCGACGGCGCCTATCGCTGGAATCACGCCACGAGCAGCGCGGACGGCCTGGCCACCAGCGATTGGCAGATGTTTGCCCGTCCCAATAGCGTCGATCAGCGCGAATTCGCCAAACATTTTGAAGCGATGATGGCGCAGGAGAAAGCCGCCACAACCAACGCACCCGATGTCCAAGGCGCGACGACCGCGCCCGGCGCGGTTAGTGCGCCCACTGCCCCGGCAGAAGCACCGGCTGCCGATCCGCTGATTGACGGGGCCGCATCTGAGGCCAACCGTATTGCCGCCGCCGCGTTGCCGGACTCAGTGTCCGTTGCCGCGCCAGCCGCCGTTGAAGCCGCCGCGGTTAGTGCGCCAACGTCCGCCGATGTGGTCAGCGCCCCTGCCGAGGCAAGCGGCGAAACCGCCGTCGTTGAGCGCCCGATTGAACGCGCCGTCGCGCAAGCCGCTGAACCGGCCAGCGCCGATCTGACGCTGACGATGACCGCGCCGGCCACCGCCAACTTCGGCGATGTGATCAGCTACACGATCGTCGTTACCAACGCCGGCCCGGCCGCGGTGACTGCGGTGCAAGTGACGCAGACGCTTCCGGCCAACGGCACCTACACTGAGACGATCGAATCCTGCGTCGCCGCGACCGGCGTGCCGGACACGCTCGTGTGCACATTTGGCGCGCTCGCCGTCAACGAGAGCAAGACCCTCAACGTCGCCGTGCACATGCGCGGCAATGATGTGCTGACCAGCACCGCTGTGATCGCCGACAATGGTGGCAGCATTGACCCCGCCGCTGACAACAACAGCGCTGAAGCGACCGTGACCGTCGCATCCGCCACGCGCAATACGCGCGAGGTCGGCAAAGTTGTCATCGCCGCAAATGAATTTCTGACGGACTCGGGCAAGGTCTCAGCGACCGGCTCGATCTGGATCGGCCACAAGAAGGCCGATGACAGCATCGTCTATCACCTGGCCCTGGCCGGTGCCGAAGACACGATCTCGTGGCCGGAAAGTGGCGGCGAGAGCATCGAAGGCAACGGCAAACTCGTGATGCGCCTGAACACCACCCGGCTGTTCAACGGCGCGTTCACAATCGACGGCGCCAGCGACAACCCGCTGGTGGTGCCGAACGCTGTCAGCGTTTCCGAAGTCAATTCAATCAGCGACTTCGCGTTGACCGGCGCAGCCGGTCTGTCCGAGATCACCGTCATCAGCGGCACCGCCTCGATCACGGCCGCGGTCAAACTCGGCGGCTCCGGCGCGGTCTCGGACACCGGCCAGACGCTGACCGGCACAATGTTCCCGGACGGCAGCGTCAGCGGCGAGATCGATCAGTTCGCCACCACGGTCGCCGGCATCAAGTTCACAGTCAACAAGGCCACGCTGTCGCAGAAAGCGTTCAGCATCCAACAGGCGCAGCTGACGATGCCTGAGAAACTCGGCAAGCTGACCGGCACGGTCAAAGACCTGCGCATCACCGCCAAGAGCGTCGACTTCGGCAGCGCCGGCGTCAAAATCCCGCTCCCGGATATTTTGCCGGGTAAAAACGTGACGGACACGGCCGGCGTCACCACGACCGGCAGCACGTCCAGCACGGTCACGCCAAAGCTGTCCATCGTCAAGAACACGGCCACGGTCAGCGTGGCAAAAGGCAAGTATGTTGCGTCAGTCGAAGGCACGCTGCAACTACGCCTGCCCAGCAACAAGCGCGATATTCCGATTGAAATCAAGATCGACTCGAACGGTGATCTTGAAGGCACTGTCAAAGAGATCAAACTGAACATCGCCGGCCAAGAGCTGTCGATGAAGAACGTCGTCGTCGGCTCGGATGGCTTGAAAGTCAAAGAGGCCACGCTGACATTCCAGGGCGCACCGACAAAGAACAAGAAGGCCGAGGCCGAGCGCAGCCGCAATGGCGCACTGGCCGCGCCCGCGACGGGCGGCAAAGACAAGGCACCGGACAAGAAGCTGAGCGTCATCATCAAGAACGTCTCGATTGATGGCGATGGCGTCAAACTCGGCGGCATCGGCATCACAAATTACCTGCCGGATGTCAAAATCGGCAGCCATGCCACGTTCAGCAAGATGGAATTTACGGTTGTGGTCAATGACCCGACCAGCGAAGAGGCCAGCTTCGAGCTCGCCATCAAAGGCACGCTCAAGATTCATATTAAAGGCAATCAACAGGATATCAAATTTGACGCCAAGCGCGACAAAGATGGCAACTTCAGCGGCACGCTGAGCCAGATGAGCCTGACAATTGCCGGAGCCAAGCTGCAGCTCAAGACCGTCAAGTTTGACGACTCTGGCATGTCCGCCAGCGACGTTTCGCTGACGCTGCCGGCCAAGCTCAACGGCGCCACAGCCACCATGAGCCAGTTCAAGATTGACGAGAACGGCATCAGCTTTGGAGACGCCAGCGCCAAGGTGCCGATCGAATTCACGATTGGCAGCAAAGAAGGCAGCGGCAACAAGATTTCGGTCAAGGGCAACCTGACCGTCAAGATTGGCAAGGACCGCGACTACAGCTTCGAGATCGAAGGCAAGGTCACGGTCAATGTCGCCAAACAAACGGCTGAGGCCGAGGGCAAAATCGGCATCGACGGTGAGGGCAAGATCAGCGGCTCGCTCGAAAGCTTCAAGCTCGTCGTCGCCGGCATGGAGCTGGCGATCAAGCAAGCCAAGATCGAAGAAGGCGTGTTTGAAGCCGCCGAAGCCACGCTCTCGGTGCCGAAGGCGTGGGGCGGTTTGACCGCCACGGTCTATAAATTGCGTGTCGGCCGCGACGAATTCTCGATCGGCGGCGGCGAGTTCCAGCTGCCCGAGATCAAGATCGGCGACATGAAGCTGGCGCTGAAGGCCAAGCTCAAGAAAGAGGGCGACGGCTACATCATCGCCGCTGGTGGCACGCTGGCCATGCCCAACTTGGGCGGCAACGGCTGCAGCGGCATGGGCATCTCGGCTGAAATCGCGACCGGCTCGGCCGCGAACAACGTGATCATGCGCGTCAAGCCGCTCTCGGCTGCGGACTATCAGGCCTTCCGCTTGCGCGAGGCCAAGGTCTCGCTCGAGTGCACGATTGCGCTCGGCGCGAGCGGCTTCGATCTGACCAAGATCGAGGGCACGCTGGCGCTGGCCGACAACACCACCAAGATCTCGATCAAGGCCACGATGGAGCACAAGGCACGCGTCAAGTCATTCAGCGTGCTGACCAGCGAAGCCGAGATGACGATCGAACGCGTCAAGAATCCGCCGAAGTTCGAAATCGGCATCGCTGGCTCGATGAAGATCTTCTCGATGTTCGAAGCCGCGCGTGCCAAGGCATCAATGCGCTTTACGGACGGCGATGTGCCGTTCCTGTTCAAGGCCGAAATGAACATCGACGCGGTGATCGCAAAAGGCGAAGTCAAGCTGAACGCCTGGACCAAGAACGGCGAGTTCTTCCTGACCGGCCGCATCTGGGGCAAGGTCGGCGTTAAACGCGGTGCGATCTCCGACAGCTGCTGGTCGATCCGGGTGCCCGATGGCATCTCATGGTGGGGCAGAATCTCATGGCGCGAGGTGCGCACCTGCCTCGCGATTCCGCCAAGCGACTGGTATGTCGACGCCACGATGGAGTTCGGCAAGTTCCAGAAGAATGATGGCAACGAATGGGGCTTCAAGGCCGGCGTCAATATCCTGGGCAAGAACTACGGCGTGTTTGTCGATGGGGAGCGCAAGTTCTCGGTTGGCAACGTCGATCAATACCGGCTGGTGGATGCACCCACGCTGCAGCGCGCGCAACGCCTGCATCAAATGCTCGCATCCGGCGAGCGCATCCGCAGCGCGCTTGGCGCGGAAGAGGCCGAGCTGGTACGAATTTACACTTTCAACGGCGCCGAAGTCGATGTCAAGGCCGTCACGCTGACGCAGCCCGGCGACCTCGGCGTGAGCGTCCTGCTGGCCGACATTGATGCGGATGTGCAAGTGTCGTTGCGCCGGCCGGATGGGTTGCTGTTCAACGGCACCAATGCGCCAGCGAACGTTACCTTCAAGCAGCAGCAGTTGCCGGCCGGTCAAATCACCGATCCGGTGACCGGTCAGTCGGCCCAAACACTGCCGATGATGCAGCGCTTCTTGAACGTCACAAACGCCGATCTGGGTGAATGGACCGTTGTGCTCAGCCGCCAGCCGACCGCCGGCTTTATCGTCAATGTCGATGGCACCAAATACGGACCGCCGGTCGCGAACATGGCGCTGACGAACTCTGAACCATGCGCTCAACACAGTCGATCTAACATGGAGCCAGAGCGCAGTCTCAAACACCGTCGTCACGGTGTATGCGTCGCAGGGCGCGATCACGACCACGGCCAGCTACACCGAAGCCGCGCAGACCGATCAACGATGGCATCGCCTCCACACATGAGGTCATAAACGATCTGGGCGTGGTCACGCAGTTCGGCGGCTCGCCGGTCAAGACGTTTACATATGCATCCGGCGCGGTCACGCCGACCGAGCGCATCGATCTGTCGTCGCTCAAGAGCGGCGTCTACAACCTCTGGCTCGAAGTCGATGACGGGCGCAACACGCCGTCGCGCAAATACTTCCCCGGCGAGGTCGCCGTGGAACACCCATGGGCCGAAACCTGGCCGGGCAACACGGCGGTGACGCCGGCGTTGGGCGGCCTGAACGTGTCTTGGGCGCCAAATGCAAACACCGATGTCGACGGCTACGAGCTGCGCATCGTCGAACAAACCGCCGATCCGTATAACGATGACATCTATGTCGTCGATGTCGGCGACGGCCTGTCGCAGACCGTGAGCGGCCTGTCCGCCAAGAGCGCCTACTCGGTGACCGTGGTCGCGTATGACACCGGCACCGGCAGCGAGTCGACGGGCGGCACGGCTGCCGGCACGCCGCTGCGCGCGCCGTTTAGCGCGGTCGCGCAACCGGCGGCGGTGAACGCCATCGGCGGCAACCCGGTCAACGCCGGGGTGCGCGTGGCGTCGAGCATCGCGCCGTATCCGGGCCAGGTCTTCCTGACCGTCGAGGACGTTTCGGACGGCCTCGAGGCTGAATTCGTCAGCGAACAAATCACCCCGACTGTCGCCGGCGTGCTCGCCGGCCTGGTTGTGACGCCAGATGCGTCGCTGCCGAGCGGTCTGTATACCGTGACGGTGTCGGCGGCTTCGTCCGGCGACGTGACGCGCATCGAGATCCCGGTCAACGTCAGCGCGCGCGACTTCTCGCTGCAAGCTGACGCGGCTGTGGCCATCAACACCGGCGGCGCGGCCAGCGTCGCGGTCGGCACAAGCGCGATCAATGGCGAATCGAACGCGGTCAGCTACGATGTCGAGGACATGCCGGATGGTATCGACTGGGCCTTTGCCCAATCGGACGTCGCCGCTGGTCTGGGCACGCAGCTGCATCTCACCGCGACCGAGTATGCGTTGCCGGGCACGTATACCGTGACCGTCGTCGCGACCGACCGCGATCACACACACATCAAGACGCTGGCGCTCTCGGTCAATGGCTTCGGCTTGGCGACCGATTGGGACAGCTACGCGACCGCGACGGGCGTCTCTGTCACGTTTGGCGCGCGCCTCGAAGGCGCGGGCTGGACCGCGCCGGCCGCGCTGAGCATCGACCCGACATCGGCGGGTGGCCACTTCAGCATTGTCGTGCCGGCTTCGGCCAACGTGCCCGCTGCGCGTGAACATCGCCGTCATGCCGCGCCAGGGCACGCCGCCGGGCGTCTACGAGTTGATCCTGCGCGCGGACAGCAACGGCGTGCGCAAGACGCTGCCGCTGTTTGTGACCGTGCCGGAGAATGCCGCCGCGCCCGATCTGCAGGCGCTGTATGCGCCGCAGGGCGAAGCGCGCAGCGTCATTGCCGGCGAGTCGTATTCGTATACGGTCAAGGCGCGCAACATCAGCGCGAACGACGCCGCAAACGTCACGATTACCGACACGACCGAGATCACCACACATCTGACGCTGCTGTCGAACGGCGGCTGCACGGCGGACCAGACAGACCTGGTCTGCGCGCAGGGCACCGTCACGACGCATGTCGAAAGCGCCAGCGGCGTGATCGAATGGCAAGTCGCCGCTGATGCGCCGGATGGCTTCAGTATCGTGCACGCGGCCGAGGCCGTCACCAGTGGTGGCACCGTGACCGAGAGCGCGACGCATGACAACACGACTGACTACGAAGTCATCGTCAACCGCCTGTCCGACATCAGCGTGCTCGCTGATCCGGCGACAGCGGTCGCCGGCCAGACGTTCACGCTGTCGGCGACTGTGCGCAACGACGGCCCGTCGAACGCGGACAACGTCGAAAGCCGAACTCTATCTGCCGGAAAGCGTCGACCTGGAATCGGCCGGCGCCGGCTGTGTTCAGGACGCCGAATTGCTGACCTGTGAACTCGGCACGCTCGCGCCATCGGCGCAGCGCCAGCTTACGGCCACGCTGCGCGTCGAGGGCGATGCGCGCGAGGCGCTGGCGACGCTGATCAGCGCGACCAGCGACTCAGACGATCCGGATCTGGACAACAACGTCGCGACCGCGGACACGACGGTCAGCGCTGAAGCGCAGCTGCGCGTCAGTGTGACCTCGGATGCGGCGACCACGGTCAACGAGGGCCAGGAACGCGCGTTCACGATCGTGTTGACAAACGACGGCCCGTCGCAGGCCACCGGCGCGTCGATCGCGCTGGCGCTGCCGCAGCATGCCGATCTGACGCACATCACGCGCGCGGATGCCGGTGACGCTGATATCACCGGAGATGCGGGCGTGCTGCCCGATGAAGAGACCGGCACGCTGGATGGTTATACACTGGACGCCGGCGAAGCGGTCACGCTGACGGTGACCGTGCGCTTCCCGGAGGACAGCCGCAACCAGCCAGTGACGCTCGGTGTGACCGCGAGCGCGGTTGAGGCGCCGAATGCGCAGGCCAGCAGCGCGCCGCTGCGCGTGCTGAACCTGGCGCCGACAGCCGTCTTCAGCGCTACGCTGACCGCGGTGGAAGGCGAGTGGGGCGTGTTGAACGTGCACATGACCGATGCCGGCGCTGGTTTTGATCCGCTGACCGCGCAATGGGACATGAACAACGACGGCGTGTTCAACGACGGCGAAGGCGGCTTGGCGCTCTTCGACGCGCGCAACATCGACGGTCCGGCTGAACGGCTGATCAGCGTGCGCGTGCGCGATGACGAGGGTGGCGAGGTGATCCTGAGCGGTGTGGTCAAGGTTCTGAACGCGGCGCCGGTTGTCGACGCCGGACCGGACCAGCTCAAGCCGCATGACCAGACCTTTACGCTGAACATTACCAGCACGGATCGCTATCTGCCGGATGGCACCAGCCGTGTGACCGTGAACTGGGGTGATGGCAACATCGAGACCAGCGCGGTGACATCGGCGCAGGCGTACAGCCGCATCGTGTCGTCGGCGCAGCTGAGCGCGTTCGCCGCGCCGCAGCTGCGGCATACGTTCAACCGCATTGGCAAGTTCAATGCCGAAGTGTGCGTGACCGATGACGACGGCGGCCAGCGCTGCGACCAGGTCGTGCTGCAGGCCGCCTGCATCGACCATGGCGTGAAGGCGCGCATCGTGCCGGCGGTGACCGGTGCCATGCTGGTGCTTGACAACAGCGGCTCGGTCACGCTGCCGGCCGGCTTTGCGGTCACGCTGTATGCCGGCCAGAAGGCGCTCGCGACGTACACACTGGCGCGAGCGCTTAAGCCGGGCGAGACTGTCTCGTTCGACTATCGCCACAACGGCACGCTCGACAGCATCACGCTGCACGCGGTGCTGGATGACAACGGTAGCGGTGCGAAGTTGACCACGTTCTGCTCCGGCAGCGTCTCGCAGTCCGTCAGCACACCCAAGATCTTCTTGCCGTTTACGGTGAGTCGCTAGTCATTGAGCCCGTCATTTCGCGTTGCCCATGGCCTGCTGCCAAGTGCATCGCGCATGACGCTGTGGCAGATTGGGAGGCGATTTCCTCCCCCGCCGAAGGCGGGGGGAGGGAAATCGCCCTAAACCAACCACGCCGTCATTTCGAGCGAAGCGAGAAATGACGGCGTGGACTCGGATCGTTACACATTATGAAAACATCACGCTTGAAAAACACCCCGCGGCTTGTCGCCGCGCTGCTAACGCTGCTGTCCGGCATGACGACCGCGCTGTTGGCACCGGCACCAGCCTTGGCGGTATTGGGGCCGGAGATAGAGCTCAGAATTGGCGAGACCGGAACGAACCTTAAACTTGAAGACGGGCCGGACGGCAACGGCGCACGTTTTGAACTGAGTATCGTCTCTACGAGCACGCTGGCCCGAGCCGATCACGTTCACAGTCAATACTGCGGATCAGACGGCGACCGCGGCTGATCTCGATTACACGCCGTTGAGCAATGTCCAAGTCATACTCCCGGCCAATACGCTCTCGACCACGTTTTACGTGTCGATGACAGCCGATAACGCCTACGAATTTAATGAGGGGATGTTCGTCGAACTTTCCAGCACGAATCTGCCCGCCGGCGCGAGAATTTCAATTCCGTCGAGATATCTCGTCATCGAGAATGACGATCGGCAGCCGCTGCCTGTCGGTATGCAATCGCAAATTGTTGAAGGCGATACTGGCCAGCGCACCATCACGCTGACGGCCGCGATTTCATTGCCGACAAAAGTATCTTTTACGTATGATTTCGCAATTGAGCCGGATTTGTCCGCAGCCGCGGCCGACCGGGCCATAGTCGGTGAAGACTTTATCGGTTCGTCCGGACAGATCACGTTTTCGAGCTCAGTGACGGAACACGTTTTTTCGCTGCAGGTGATTGGCGACAGGATCAGCGAGAACAACGACCGCTTCCGGCTGCACCTGTGCAGTGGACGATCCAGGCGGGGGGGCTGTATTTCAGAGTTTTCCTTTATCCATACCATCGTCAACGACGATGTCTCAAAAGCCAGCATCGGTGACGCGCGCGTGACCGAAGGCAACAGCGGCGTAACAAATGCCGAATTCGATGTGACGCTGTCGACGCCCAGCGCCGCGCCGATCACCGTGACGTATCAGACGCAAACCGGCACGGCTGGCATGTGTACGACTTCGAGGGCATCAGCGGCACGCTGCGGTTTGAGCCCGGCGCGATCAGCACGACGGTGACGGTCAGCATAACTGGCGAGACGTTTGCTGAAGACGACGAGTCGTTCAGCCTGGCGCTGACCAGCGTGGAGAGCCCATATAGCGCCACGCTCGGCGCGAAAGCGACCGGCACAGGCGTGATCGTCGATGATGACACCCTCTTCGTCACGATTGGCAACGCGCGCGTGATTGAGGGCAATGTCGGTTCGACCAACGCGCTGTTCACGGTGTCGTTGAGCGCCGCGAGCACGAGCGCCATCACGGTCAGTTATGCGACCGAGAGCGGCAGCGCGAATCCGGTGGACTATGCGTCACAAAGCGGCGCGATCGTGTTTTCACCCGGCCAGACCAGCCGCGTGATCGCGGTGCCGGTCAATGGCGACACCGATGTCGAACCCGACGAGACCTTCTCTGTCACGCTCAGCGGCGCGGCTGGCGCGCTGCTTGGGACGGCCAAGTCCGGTATCGGCACGATCGTCAACGATGATCAACCCGCCGCCAGGCTTGTGTTCAGCGTCGAAGAAGGCGGTTCGGTCGTGGCCGGCGGACAGCTGAGCTACACCATGCATGTTCACCAACACCGGGTCGGGTGCGTCTGAGGGCGCGGTTGTGAGCATCACGCTGTCACAGCCTGCCGATGCCGCGGCCGCGCTGGCCGCTGGCTGGACGCGCATCGGAAGCTCGCAGGTCTACACCTATGCCGTGGGGTCGCTCGCCGCTGGTGAAACGCGCGTGATTCGTTTTGGCGCGCAATTGCCTGCGCAGCTGCCAGCCGGGACGACGACGGTGACCGCGATTGTGGCGATCAACGGCGGCGGCGCGCTGCCGCGCTCAACGGCGGTGGATACGCGCGTGATCGTGCCGACCGGGCTGAATCAATCCGGCCGACGTCTATTTATGCCCATGGTCGTTGAGCCGAGGGTGCCGTAGTGGCGCGTGAACCAAGCTTGTTTGTGTTATTAGAAGAACAGCTATCCCCCGCGCGGCGCGCGGGGGATAGCTGTTGACCCTAGTGCGGCTGCATTTCGCATTGGCGTGTCTGTTGACACTGACGGCATGCGCGCCGCGTCAAACAGCGCCGCCAGACGCCACAATTGACCCAACGCGACCTGCCGCAACGGACACAGTGACGCTGCCAACAGAGCCGCCCCAACACTGGTGCCACCGCGCTGCTGACGGCGTCGCTCACTCCAGGTGTAATGCCAACGACCGCGGCAAACACACCGACGCCGGAGCCGCTGCGCGCGCCGAGCTTTCCAATGACGGTGTCTGACAGCGGTTTCCGCGTCAACGTCGACGGGTTTTCATTTGAAAACTACGGCAACGAAGACGGCGTCAAAAATCTGACTGCGGTTGAAATGCGTCAACTTTTTGGCGATGTCGTGTGCGCTGGCAAACCCAAAGGCGACAGCTGCGCGTTGTCGCCGATTGCGCGCGAGTGGATGACGCTGCAAAACACCGCGATGGATGACGGCCATTGCGAGGGCATGGCGGTGTTGAGCTCGCTGCTCTTTCTGGACAAGCATGTGCCGACCGGATATGGTTCTGACACCGTGTTTGCCGCGCCGCTGCTGGATAACGCACCGCTGCAGCGCGACATCGCGCGCTGGTTTGTCACCCAAGACACCAGCCCGGGCGCAGACACGGTGATCACCGGCACGCCAACTGCGCTTCTGGATCAACTGCGTGCGGCGTTTAACAAGCCGCGCGCCGAGCAGGAGTTTTTCATTCTGGGCATCTACAAGCGCGGGCCGCAACCGGACGGCCATGCGTTGACCCCGTTTGCGGTGCAACAAATAGACGCTGAGGGCCGCTATCACATCCTTGTATATGACAGCAACTATCCCGGTGAGACGCGCGCGGTCCTTGTTGACACGGTTGCGAACACATATTCGTACACCGGCTCGCCAAACCCAAAGATCGCGGAGGATGTGTATGACGGCGACGCGGAATCGTTTACGATGGATTTGACGTCCATTTCGCCGCGCCTTGGCGTGCAGGAATGCGCGTTCTGTAACGGCGAGCTTGATGATGCGGTTGCAGAGCGCGGGGCAAGCGCGCCACGCAACGAGCTGGTGGTTACCGGAGAGGGTGTGCTGACCTTGATCACAAATGCGCGTGGACAGCGCCTTGGCAAAGCGCAAGACTCGGCTGGCATGCAAGTGACGTATCAGGAGATTCCAGGTGGGACGCAGCGACTGCGGCGCGTTAGCGGCAACCGGACCAGCCGTCTGAACATGCCGGCGAACGGGGCTTACACCGTGACACTGGATGGTTCAGCGCTGACGGCGACACAAGCCGTTACCGCATCTGTGCTTGGTCGTGGCTACATGCTGGCGGTCGAGGAGATCACACTCGATCCAGGCCAAAAAGACGTCATGTCATACAACGCGAATACGAGCCTGGGGTCTTCACCATGACCTATCAAACGGCGCAGGCGGAGACGCCGGTGCTGCTGGCGGGTTTTGAAGGTGAGCGCGTCGACTATGCCATGACATTTGCGATGGCGGGTGACACCGCTGGCCAGCGCATTGAACTTGTGCTCAACACCGCGAGCGGCACCGTATCGATTCGCAATGCGCAAGCAACCGGCACAGGTGACAGCGCATATTCGCTCAACATCGAGCGTTTTGATGAGAACGGCGATTCGACCGTCTACGAGTTCGAGGATGTTTCGAGCACGGCTGGTTCAACACACCGCATTCGCTATGGTGCGCTTGTCTCGGCGACAAACGTTGTGACAATCAGCGTTGATGCAAACAGCACAGGCGTGACCGATCAGGTGCTGACGCTTGAAGCGAAGTAGCGCCGAGCGCTCCGGCTGGCGCTGGCCGAGTTTGACAAAACCTGGGGTGAGAAATACCCGATGGTGGCCAAATCCTGGCGCAACGTGTGGGGCCATGTCGTGCCGTTTTTCAAGTATCCGGTACAGGGCAAACGCACCTAAAGTTTAAGGTCGCAGGCGACGAGGCGTAGGAGATAGGCCTCGTCCCAGCCAGCAGCCAGCCGTTTTGACTTGACACCAACCTTCTTGGATTTGTCGAGTCTGAGCAGGTTGAGTGCAATGTGACGCATGACAGCGAGATTTTCGGCGGCGTTACGTTGACGTGCACGTGAGTGATCTTCTCGGAATGCGATGTCCAGTCGCCAATGTAAAACGCGTGTCAGCATATTTGTGTCAAACTTTTTGTTCTGAATCCAATTTGACAAGGCAGTCCGTGCTTCACACGAACCTAAACGCGACCAATTGTGGGCTGCGGTTTGAAAATCGGTATTCGTGAGGGCATGGGTATCTGTTCAGCCGGAGTTGCCGCTGTTGGATGCCGCCGGTGAGACCGGCAATGGTAGTTGGTTGTCAATAGGCGTTAACGCAGGCTGGCGGGACAGAGGGCTGAATAACGCAGAGCTTTTGATGGCGGGGTAGTTCACGCTGCGACTGCGCGCCCACTTTTAGGATTCGGTGCCAATTGGGATAGGTTCTGATGATAACAACATGGTGCTGGAGGCACGGGTCTGACCAAAATCACTATGAGTTCCGCTCCAAAATCTGACGACCAATCACAATCGAGTTCGACTGGGACACGTGTTTTCCGATGTCGATTGGCTGGACATGCACTTCACATGGATGCGCCCCGAATACGAAAGCATGTTGCGCTGGGTTGGAATACAGCCGGGTTGGCGTGTGCTAGACGCGGCGTGTGGCCCAGGAAGTTTTGTTCCGTTACTGTGCGAACTCGTGGGCTCAAACGGGCGCGTCGATGCAATCGATCTCGCGCCAGAGAATATTGCAACTGTCGAAGAACGTAGACAAAAAGAAAAATGGCAGACGCCGGTGCATGCACGCGTTGGCACGATTCTAGAGTTGCCTTACGAAAATGGCGTATTCGACGCCGCATGGTGCGCCAATACGACGCAGTATCTGACGGACGAGCAGCTGCGCACGGTTTTTCGGGAGTTGGACCGGGTGGTACAGGCCCGGCGGACTGATTGCGATCAAAGACTATGACATTACCGTTCAACAGATGCATCCAACAAAGCCGACATTAATGCAGCATTTCAGCGATGCTGCTTTGAAAAACGGAAGCCCAGAGATTCGCGCTTACTATCATCAGTTGTTCAGAGTGGTCGACCTACCGCATTGGATGCGTGAGGCGGGCTTTGAGGCGGTGCGCCAGAACCCGACCTACATGCTTAGGCAGTATCCGCTCAGCACAGTTGGCCGGGCGTTTAGCGCGGACTTTCTCAAATTCTGCGCCAGCATCGCGCCGACACTCGGCTTGCCAGAAGACGAGCTGGAAATCTGGAAGCAACTTGCGGATGTCGATTCACCCAAACATGTGTTCAACGATCCAGATTATCAATATCGCTGTGTGCAGACAGTGATTGTTGGAACAGTGTCGGGATGACAAGCCGGCTCCGAATTGAGCTCGGTGACGTTCGAATTGCCCGATCTAGCCGAGCGAGTTTGACCTGTGCTTCGCGGCGCCATGGCGCAAACACGCTGTCGGAGGCCGACGTGTTTGTGATCGGTGGAGACGCGTTATTCCCAGTCTTCGATACTGAGATTGGGAACTCGACCAAATTCATCCAAATTATGAGTCACCAATGTAAGGCCGTGCGTCAGTGCGATTGCGGCAATCTGCAGGTCATACGGGCCGATAGGCGTTCCGAGCGCTTCCAACGTCGCGCGTAATTCACCGTACGTGTCAGCTGCGGCATCGTCAAATGGCAACGATACAAATTGACTTAGAAACCTGCGCTGACGCGCAAGGGTCACGAGTTTGGTAATGCTTTTGGCTGCGCCATAGCGAAGTTCAGCTTTGACCACTGCACAAACCACGATGTCGGAAGGGGCAGTCGCCTGCATTCGTTCCGCGATTCGCGGTGCGCGACCATTGAGAAAGCGAATGCAAGCGTTGGTATCAAGCAAATACTTCATGCCAGGTAATCACGCGTTTCAAAATGCCCTTGGCTCGGACGTTCAACAATCTCTGGGGTTGTGCCAAAAGTCTCTTCAAAAAACGCTGGCGGCCACGACTTACTGGTTTCGACCGGCGCCGATTGCTGACCAGGCACATAAAGCGAGGCGAGATATTCCGTGAAAGCGAGTGCAACGGGAAGCGCGGCGGGCGGCAATGTGCGGAGCTGGTCTATGACTTTGTCGAGTGTGATGTTAGCGTTTGCTTGCATATGGTTGCCTCCTTCTTGGGCTTGAGCTTTGATTATCGCATCATTGCCAGTGAATCATTTTGACGACGAATCGCCTTCGCTGAATGACAGTCACTTACTTAGGTCTGAATGTTGGCGCCCGGAGGCGGTGTTCACCGCCTTTGCTATGCGACTCACATGCTGGCTCAGCACAACCTCCCGTGGTTGATTCACTCGCCCGGTTTGAAAATCGGTATTCGTGAGGGCATGGGCTACGGTTCAGCCGGAATCGCTGCTGTTGGATGCCGGCGGTGGATAGGTTAGCAATGCGTTGTGATAATCGGTCCATATGGGCGCTGCGGAGAACTTACGAATCGAAGCGATGGCGACAGCATAGCGCGGGACGACGCGAACATGAACCCGAAGAATATAGCGCAGCTGGTGGCGTCAACTCCGCCGATTACGTGCTTTTGTTATGAATGCCAAATACTGCTCGCTTTGGTTTCTCGAAAAAAAAGAGTTATAAAGCGGCATCCAAGCACGTACGCCTGCCTGAGCGGAACAACCAACAAGCCGAAGCAATCGCGATGCCTGCAGCGGATCGGAATGAGCGAAGGATGAGACGTCATCGCGCCGCGTAGAGCGATGGCAGAATGTTTTCGAACATGCCGACTTCCTCCACGTTATGTGTGAGCCACGCAATTCCCATCTGATCTGAAAACATCTGCGGTCGAACCAGATAGTTGAACGGCCAGCGGGCCAAACCAGTAGCAGTGCCTACGGTCATGCGCGACGTATAGCTCGCGCCGCTTACTGTCGTGCCGAATCGGTGCTCCAGCCTGAACACCTCGGTGCCCGCGACTCGCCTCACCAGCGAGATTCCCTCGTTGTCGAGCTTTTCGACCCACTCGATCGAATCCACATAGTAGCGCGGGTCTGCTGCAAAGGCTTCGACGATTCGGAAGCGCGCACCCTGTCCGGTGCCACCGGTTGGCGACTTCGCAACCAGTTCCCAATGAATGTGATCGCGAGGGTGCCAGAGCAGATATCTTGGATAGGACCGGCCTTCGAGCGTCATGGTCTTACCAAGATTCTCAAACCACCAGCGCAGCATGGTTGGGGTGACACCACGCACTGTATCGTGCTCAATGGTCAGTTCGAGCTGTCCAGTGCGCAAGATGGACTGAGTGGTTCTCGCAGACGCTACCGGCTTCATCGGACCTGCGTGTGGCCGCTCGGGTGGGAAGGGTAATCGCATATCGGACAGGCTGCATTGTGCCTGTGACGCCTAACGCAGACATACGCGCCAAACGACCGCCAAACGACCGCATGATTGTGGGGTTAGGATTCTCTGGACTGGTTGAGAGCCTGGAGTTGCCCATTCAGCATAACCTTTTTGAAAGGCCAGGCTGTCGCTAGCCACGAAGCGACGAACTGACCGAGATCATCTTCCAGCCCACTCGAAAGTTCACTTTGTCTTACCCATGTACCAGATTTCCGCTTCTGTTCCAGATTTGTTTGGAGGATCGATATAGACGCAACCGAGCAATCGCTTCTCGTCAAGCGACATCACAGCGTAATCGAACGAGGAACGAAGCTGAAATTCCTTCTGATGCCACGCGAGATCGATAATGTTCTGCTCGATTGAAAGATCCGCATCCGGCCAGCCCCAGATTGCACCAAAACGGTTCCAGAGGTGGTCGCGGCTCGACATGACAGCATCGTAGTCTTTGAACGCGTCGTGGAGCGTGATGGAGCGCATGCGAAAGCGGTCTGTCTCAACGATGGCGGGGATCGTAAAACCTGATGGAAGAAAGGACATAGAAATCAGAACCTATTGTGGGCTAATAACGAGAACGATTGCTTGACTGGTTAGACTGAATCATTGAAGCAGAGAATGGCAAAATTGCGCTTGCAATCAAGGCAATGCCCAAGGCAACCACGGCGGCTGTCATGGGCATCTCAAGCCATGGGAAACCGATTGTCGCAATGTTGCGCGCGAACCCGAACCAAAGGCCTGCCAAGAGAAGCGCAGGAGCAATCAACCCAACGGCGCGCATAAACTGACTTAGCACGGATGCCCCCAAACGCTGTTGTTTACGGGTAGCGTCGAACATCGTGTTCGACGCTATGGTGATCGCCAGCAGACCAAGCAGTCCGCTAAACACCGGTCCCCATACCCCGACGCTGCCATAGGTGCGCGTCATCTTGAGCGCGGAAAGACCGCGCCACGCGGCCCAGTCAGCCGCGATTTCGGCGATCACCGCCCGGCCGCGGTCGCTATTGGTGAGCAGAACGATGCCATCTCCCGTCTCGGGCACGAGGTAAAACTGCGATGTCCAACCCGGCACGAACCCGCCGTTCATCACTGCATGCTTGCCGTCGCCAAGTGTTTCGACATAGTGTCCAAACGCCGACGCATCCGACGCCAGCCCCTGTGCTTCGATGGCTGGCAGTTTGCGTGTTGGTGCATGCAACATCGCTTTCGACGCAGGTGACAAACCGCCAACGCTGGATTTGGCCAGACTGGCGCTCAGAAATTTTGCTAGATCTGGCGCGGTAGAGAACAAAGAACCCGTCGCCTGGTCTTGCAGGATTGTGACCGGGCTGGGCGATCCATCAGCCAGATAGGGAGTCGCGGTGCGGGCGCGCAAAGTTTGGTCCCAATCAAAGTTCGACGAGGTCATGCCGAGGGGTTCGAGTAACTGTGCCTTCATATCGTCCGAGAATCGTTGGCCGGTTTGCTGCTCAAGTGCTAGCTGCAGTAGCATGTAGCCGGCGTTTGAGTAAAGAAAGCGCTCACCGACGGCGAATTCAAGCCGCGACGGCCCAGCGGTTTGGATCATCGGATGACGGCCCTCGCCGCGCAAGACAGCGCGTGTTGATAAGGCGGGTTCGTCCGGACTGCGCACGCCAAGGTTACCTGGATTCACGCCAGCGGTGTGGTCGAGCAGGCGGCGCGCGGTCACCTGTACTTGCGGAAAGCCCGATTCGGGCAAGGGCCAGGGAGCAATGTACTTTTCTAGGGGTGTATCGAGGTCGAGCCTGCCTGCATCGACCATCTGCATTACGCGCCAAGCAGTGAACGACTTTGAAATCGAGGCAACCTCAAATACCGAATTCGGCGTCATTGGGCGGTTCTGCTCCCGATCAGCAAAACCGTAGGCATAGTGCTCCCCAGGCTTGCCTGCCACGACCGTTGCGATCGTAATACCCGGCACGGCGAATTGTTGCAACAGGGCGGGCACCCGCGCGTCAAGATGACGTTTAAAGTCCGCTGTATCTTGGCTGGACCTAGGCCGCATGCCAAGGAATGGCTCCGCCGACGCAAGCGCCCAAATCGCAATCAGGAAAGCGCAAAGCACGTGGGCGATAACGTTAAGGTGAGCGCGTTTCAATCGCACAAAGTGCGGGCGGCTCTTGCTATGGTTACACCGTGTGTCACGCATGCGGCACCGCCTTCACTGGTTGTGATCGTTGTCGTCGCAGCTGTGACAACGTCTTGACCCAATTGCGGCGCAGCCATTCGCCGATGCGTGCTGCCATGTCAAGTGCTGTACCTGCTTGTGCGGCAAGCCGACGCTCGGCCGCCTCTTGGATCAGTGCCTGCTGCTGCATCTCTATTTGCGCGAAGTCGATATATGCGTGCATGAATGATGTCTCCTTGAACACACGATATTCCGTCAACCTCAAGAAACCCTCAAGACGCACTGACTCAGAGTGGTGGTTTCGACAACGGCCAAATGGGTGCAGGAGGGCTTTCAGCATGCATGCTTTGAACCCACGTTGAGGACATCTTGAGGGAGTGCGCGCATGATTACAGTCATCATGAACGCGAACACTCGCCAATACCATTCCTACCTATTGCGCATCTGGCGAACGGATGAAATGGGCTGGATGGCGTCGCTGCAGATGCCTGCCGCCAGTGAGCCGACCGGCTTTCCGAGTCTGGAAGCGCTTTTTGTTTACCTGATGCAGGCTACCGAGGTGGAGCCTTCTGCTCAAGACAGCCCGGTCGAATATCCGAAAGTTACACCGAAAGCTGGGAGTTCAGATTTAGTTTGATGCCGATTGACAGACGATTCAGGGTGGCTGGTCATGCTGAATGCGAGGTCAATCACAATGAATAATTCCTGGAACGTTTGTTTCTTCAAAATAACCGGTGTTGCGGTCGCATTTGTCGCATCGATGGCCGGAGTCGCCCGGGCCGAACATCCAACGCCTGCAACGACACCACCACGTCACACAAGGTCAGCGCAAAGCGACTTTAGGTCATTCCTGCCGCAAGTGCAACACGCCGAACCGGCAAACAAACCGCCACCACCGACACCTGTGCCCGGCGGACGCTTGCCTGCTGAGCTCGTTAGCACGTGGTTTAGCGGCCAATTGCTCAATATCAGCCTGTATGACCCGGTGCGCAAAGTGTGGGACGACGCAGGCGGGCTGGGCCACACCTATGCGTTTGATGCCGACGGTGGCTATGTACTTGCAAGTTTTTTGCACATCAAGAGCGGCCCATTTTGCGAAAGTCGCGTCTGGAAGTATGAGAAAGGCAGCGCACGCAGTGACGGTGCCAAACTCCTGGTGACACCTTCGGCGGCGCAGACGCGCACGAAGATCGATTGCGGCGGCAGCAGCGACACCGATACGCTGGGTTCGTTCGCAACTTATCAGATTCCCTGGCAGCTCGGCGACGATGGCAAGGGCCACAGCGAGCTGACGTTGACCGAAGCGCACGGCCCAACCAAATACTTCAAAGATGCACTGGGCCCGCACGTACTTGGCGCGTGGCAAACCGGAGATGTGCGTTCAAGCGCGTTTTACGATCCAGAGTCCAATATGTGGGCGCAACCCACTGGGCTTGGCGAATGGTTTCGCTTCAACGCAAACGGCACGTTTGACAACGGCAAAATCGAGTTGCGCTATGTCGATGGCGCCTGCGACGACGCGGTCATGACCTACCGCGGCGGCGCGCTGACCGGCAGTGGCTCAACCATCGTATTGAAAACGCAAAAGACGCTGCGCCGGGTGGTCAATCTTTGCAGTAAGTCACAGGTTTCGGACGAAACTTTATCGCAAGTCGATGACGAGCGCTGGACCTGGTCGGTGACACAAGAGCCGGCCGGTCAGACGCTAAACCTCATCAAGGTTTCGGCTGGGTTTCAACAACGCATCTTGCTAAAGGAGCCGGCTTACTAGTGCAAAAAAACCTAGCGCGATAAGCGACACTTGACTGCTAAGCCAATTACGAAGAGATCATGACGGACATATGCTCGACATATTCTGCATCAGCTAGGGAAGAATGAATATGAATATGCGTTTGAATAACCGAGTTAGGTGGAATAGGCTTGTGTTTCTGATAATCGGGAGCCTGATCTTGTCGGCTATCCACCACGCGCTTGCTACTGCCACTGCGATAGGTAAATTTCCGCCCCGTGGTCAAATGATCAGCGTCGGCGATCATCGGCTGCATATCCATTGCATGGGTTATGGTGATCCGACGGTGGTGCTGGAATCGGGAATGAGCGGCTGGTCGGTGGATTGGGCGTTGGTGCAGCGATCGATCGCAACGCAGACGCGCGTGTGCGCCTATGACCGCGCCGGCTATGGGTGGAGTGACGAAGGTCCGCGACCGCGCGACAGCCAGCAAATCGTCACAGAGCTCCACATGCTTTTACAGAACACCGGAATTCTGGGCAAATACATCCTTGTAGGCCATTCGTTGGGCGGATTGTTTGTTCAACTGTATGCCCGCACTTATCCAGAAGAAATTGCTGGCATCGTGCTGATTGACTCTGTGCACCCCGATCAGTCCTTACGTATGAATGCAGCCGTGCGGAGAAATTATGAAGGCAACCTGAAGGCGCTAACGATGCTGACAAGCCTGGCTGCACCAACTGGTCTCATGCGGCTGGTCAACCAACCCGAGACACCGATCGTCGCCAAGTTGCCAAGCGAGAATCAGGCTGTGGCGCGCGCGCTGGGATTACATTCAAAGGCATATCGTGCACTCGCTGAAGAAATGGCGGCCTTTGATATGAGCCAACGCGAGGTGCGTGGCGCAGGCACATTGCCACACGTCCCTATTTCTGTGATTAGCTCTGTACATGTTCGGGACTTTCCCCCGGGCTTTTCGCAAGACTCTATCAAGACGACTTGGGATGAGTTGCAAAGCGAATTGGTAAGCGCGCACGTCGGCGTAACGCATGTGATTGCAAAAAACAGCGGTCATTACATCCATCTGGATCAGCCGAATCTGGTCAACACAGTGGTGTTTGAAATGGTTGCGAAAGCACGCGAAACAACTTTATCTCTGAGACGGGACGACGCATTTTGTGCGGTTTAATACCTGCACATGGCACGGTTATCGCTCCAACTATTTGGCGCATTTCGCGCGACGCTCGACGGCGCTGTGCTATCCGGATTCGACAGCGACAAGACGCGCGCGTTGTTCGTGTATCTCGCGGTCGAGTCCGACCGGGCGCATCGGCGCGAAACGCTGGCCGGGCTGTTCTGGCCCGACGTGCTTGAGTCATCGGCGCGCCAAAGCCTAAGTCAGGCGTTGACGAATCTGCGTCGTCTGCTTCGTGATAGCGCGGGATCGCCCAAGCACTTGGCCGCGACGCGTGAGTCGATTCAATTTTTGCGAGACGGCGAGTGCGCGCTTGATATCGACTGGCTTACGGCGGCAAATGGGAATGCTGGACAAGCGCCGACAGACGTGCTTGCCTTGTATCCCGCGCCGTTTCTTGAGGGATTTAGCCTGCCAGGCGCCGAGGGCTTCGAGGAATGGGTGGTGTTGCAGCGTGAATCGCTGCAACGCCGCGCGCTCGGTGTGTTTGATGCTGCGACGGCCGCTGCGCTTGAACGCGGCGCGGCGTCGGACGCGATCACACTGGCCGAGCGACAACTGATCCTGGATCCTTGGCGCGAGACGGCGCATCGCCAACTGATGCATGCGCTGGCATTGGCCGGACAGCGTGGGGACGCCTTGCAGCAGTATGAAAAATGCAAGTCGGGTACTCAGCGATGAACTCGGTGTCCCGCCGGCGCCCGAAACCACCGCACTGTTCGAGCGCATCAAGTCTGGTGGGATTGAAGCAAAACCTGCGCAACCGCCCGCTACGGTCGCGCCGAAACTGCGCACGATGGCGTTGCCGCACAACTTTGCGCCATTTGTCGGCCGTGAACGGGAGTTGACCGAGCTGCAACTGCTGTTGGCCACGCCCGAAGCGCGAATGATCACGCTGGTTGGCGCCGGCGGCATGGGAAAGACTCGGCTTGCGGTTGAAGTCGCCAGCCGCAGCACATCCGCGATCTTCGTCTCGTTGGCGACCGCGACCGCATCCGACCAAATCATGCCAGCATTTGCGGCTGCGCTCGGGCTGCAAATCGTGCCGCATGGGTCCGTGGCGCAACAGGTGCTAAACGTGTTGAAACCGCAACGGCTGTTGTGCGTTATTGATAACGCTGAACGGCTGTTGAACGAACCGGAGTCGATTGCGCAGTTTGAGGACATTCTTGCGGCGGCTCCTGATGTCAAGCTGCTTGTCACCTCCCGGGAAGCGCTTGGTGTGCGTGGCGAATGGGTGTTTGGGCTGGATGGGTTGGGTGAGGACGCAGCGGCGCTGTTTGTGCAATCTGGCCGCCGGGCTTCCGCGCGCTGGCAACCTGGCCCGGCTGACCACGTACACATCAAGTCTGTTTGCGCGCTAGTCGGTGGCATGCCGCTCGGTGTGGAGCTGGCCGCGTCGTGGCTAAATTTGATGACGCCGGCCGAGATCGCAAACGAGATCGAACGCAACATCACATTTCTGACCACAACGGCGCGCTCTGTTGACGAAAGGCATCGGTCGATCGAAGCGGTCCTCGATGCGTCATGGAATCTGCTGACACCAGCCGAGCAAAACACGCTGGCGGGGCTGAGTGTCTTTCGATCCGGGTTTACGCGGGAAGCAGCAGGGGAGATCGTTGGTGCAACGCTAATGACGTTGTCCTCGCTTGTGTCCAAGGCGCTTTTGCGGCGCGTGAAAGGCAATCGCTATGACCTGCACGAGCTTGTTCGTGTCTACGGTTTGCGTATGTTAAGGGCGCAGGGTCGCGAGCTGGAACTCCGAGATACGCTTCTCTCACATCTGGCACGAGACGCGGATGCCACAATGTATCGATGGCTTGTTGACAAACAAACAAGCTTTGTTGCGCATTTTGACGGCGAACTTGACAATTTGCGGCATGCTGTGGAGTGGGCGATCGGTCCAGAGGCCACGGAAAAGCACCGCCAAGCTGCGACTCGACTGATCAGCGCGTTGCCTCTCTACTGGCGCACGGTCGGCGAGCTGACCTACGCACGCTCGCGCCTGGCGATCTTGATGGATGCGGGCGAAACCTTTCCGCCCGCTGTTCGTGGCGTGGCGCATCATGCGGCTGGGCATATGGCGCTGTGGCAATATGCGACCGATGAGGCCGAGACACAATACGAAAAGACGCGTGAAGCGCTGAAACATCCCGACGCAGCGGAAATCCGGCCATGGTCATTTGCGATGACGCTGTGCGGTCTGGGCGAAGTGGCGAGCCAACGCAACGCATATGCGCTGGCGCTGCAACGATATCAGGATGCGCTCCACCAGTTTGAAGCGATTGGCGATAAATGGGGTGTTTCAGAGGCGTTGATCGGCTATGCTCGCCACATACCTGGTGTCGATACGCTTCCAGAACGGCGCACCATTCTCGAACGAAGTGTGGCGCTCAAACGCGAAATCAATGATGCGCATGGGCTGGCAGCTGGCTTGAGTTGGCTCAGCGTGGTGACGCAACAGCTGGGCGACTACACGGCGACAGAGTCTCTGCACGCCGAATGCTTGCGCTACCAGGAGCAGAACGGCGACAAGTTCAGTATGGCGATCACGCTCAATCGCATGGCGGAGCTAAAGCGGCAGCAGCGCAACTTCACCGCGTCGGTCGACATCTATCAACGCAGCCTGGCGCTGCAGCGCGAAGTAAATCTCCCCGATGGTATCGCCACCGCGCAGCACAACATTGGGCATGTGTATCTCGCGCTTGGCGATGTTGCAAATGCCGCGCCTTGTTTTGCCGAAAGCCTGCGCCTCTATCACGGCATTGGCAACAAGGAGGGCATCGCGCTCGCGCTCGCAGGGATTGGTGGTGTGGCGGCGGCGAGGGGCGCGTTCGCGGACGCTGTTCGGTTGCTGTCGCGCGCCGATAGTCTGATGACCAGCATTGACTACTATTTTGAGCCGGCCGACCGCGCCGCGTTCGATCGCCATCTTGCGCAGGCGCGTGATGGGCTCGATCCGGATTCGTTTGCCTTAGCTTTGGCGGAGGGCGCTACAGCCGATGTGGCTGTGATGACCGCAAGTGCGTTGGCATCTGTAGGCGCCTAAGGGCTCACGCCAAAATACCTTGATGGGCGAAATCACGTATACCCCCCGCTAAGCGGGGGGTATACGTGATTTCGCCTTGTCACCTTATTCTGACGGGCTACTTAGAAACTGCGCTTGTGGCCGCCGGACGGTCACTTGGGCTGCGGCACAAAGACAAACCGAGTGTGTTGATACGTCTCAATTCGGGATATTGGAGGTTTGCTCGGGTCAGATGGATCTGTGTAAAAGCAGCGCATCAACCGCAACGCATCGGTGCCGACGCGTATATCGCCGCGCGCATCCAGCGCCAGCGAGGGCCGGAACCCACCGGACCAGCTGGCTTGATCGCACCCGGTCGGAATCGGGATCGGGAAGCTGGCGTCCAGGACGCTGCTGCCTTCCACGACCTGTGCCTTCCATACGCCATTTGGCGACTCGCAGGCTGAATCGCACCAGGCCAGCCCGAGACCGCCGTCAGCGCCGCCCCGGTGATAGGCGATGCGCGGACGTCCCAGCGAGTCGAGTTCGAGATCGGGCGTTTCGCCGTCGTTGCGGGCTAGGCCGAAGTGGTGGCCGGACCATGCCGCGCCGTTCAAGCAATCTGATTGGCACCAGCCATAGATCAGGATGTCTCCGGCGTTGCTGTCCCCGGTTTTTTTCGGGTCGCTCTCCTGATAGATCACCAACCTCGGCCTGTCGGCCGAATCGAGTTCAAGATCCCACGCGGCAAGCGGTCCGAATCCGCGCTCGATCACAAACACGCGCTGCCAGCTATCATTTTTGTCGCAGGCGTTGTCACAGGCCAGGTAGTAGACCCCGGAATCCTGCTGCGAGCTAAATATCATGGCAAGCACTCGGGGCTGCCCGGCGCGTGTAAACGTGAGCACCGACTCACGCACGATTTCCTCTTCCACATCGGTGCCGCGGTCGATGCGGGTTTCTGACCAGTTTTCGGCATTGGTGCAGGCGTCATCACAATAGACGTAATACGTGCCTTTGCGTGGATCACCCGGGCCGCCGGTGATGTAGATATAGCGCGGCCGGTCTTCTGGATCGAGCGCGAAGAAACGCTGCGGCAGGTCCCAGTCGGCTGGATTGACATCGCTGGTCGACGTGAGCTCCGTCTCAGTCCACGGATCGGTCTGCGTGCAGTTTGTGTCGCATGTGGCGTAGACGTAGCTGTCCGCGAGCGATTCTTCGCGGTCAATGCGATACAGCAAGCGCGGCTGACCCGCTGCGGTGAGCGCGATTTGCACTTCGATGACGTATTGACCGAGCGCCACTTTGCCCCATGCGGCAGGGTCGGCGCAGTTGCGGTCTGCGGCACAGAAGGCGTAATAGGCGGGCGGCTTTTCGTTGAGAGGCCCATAACCAGCATAGGCGATATGCATGCCGCCCGATTTGTCCACCACCATAGCTGCGCTGGTGGTGCGCCGATCGCGCTGTGGAAACACGCCGCCGATACGGCCAGGTGGTGGTGTTGCTGAGGGCGTTACTGATGTTGGGGTTGCCGGTGGCCGTGTGGTTGCCTGAAGATTAAGCAGCGCCGGCAGAAATGTCTTATGGCCGTCGCCTTGTGTGTGCGCTGCGATGGGTTGCCCAAATGCTGAGAACAGCGTGCTTATTCCGATGCCAACGAGTGCCAGCCGTTTTAGATGGAGAGTGTTCATGACCTGACACTAGCTGTCGTGCCTGAACCATTGTTCAACCGAACCTGAATTCGGCGCGATCCCGATTTCGCATTGACATCGACGCGCTTGTGTCGTGGCATCTATCCCTTTGGTTCCGGCGTGGGCGTCTTCGGAGGCAGGGGAATACCGGCCCGGTTTGCGACAGCCCGGACGCGCTCCTGCAAACGCGCGATGCGCGGCTGCTGTGCCGCAGAGGATCGCACGGCCCAGCGCCCGAGTTCAGCATCGACATCGCGCAGCGTTTTGCGCGCGGCAGGCGATCCGGGTTCGAGGCTCAGCGCGGCGTCGATCAGCCCGACGATTTCATGCATATTCGCAAGATCTGCGTGCGCTGCCTGGCCCAATGGATTAAAACCCCAGAGAAACAACGCAGTCGCCAGCTCTGCACGTGGTGCGGCCGCGCGGGGCATGCGGCGTATCGCGAGACGATAGTGCGTTTTAGTCGGTTCGACAAAGTGCGCTGTATACGCGCTCGGTTCGTATTTGAAAATGACCGCGCGGCGATACGCACGTGCAAGTTCGAGCTGGCGCTCGCCGTCACCGGGCCGGGCATCGACCGCCGCGCGCGCCGCCAAAATCTCCTGCCAGAAACGCGGTTCGATCACGGTGAATTGGATGTCGCTGTTCGCACCAGGTTCCAGATTGCGATAGACCCAGCGCGCCTCATTGCCGCGCAGTTCGGTCGGCTGCGGCCAGTCCGCGCGGGCGACGAAGAAATTCGCCTTCGTGATTGTGTAAGGCAGCCTGACGACGATCGTCGCTTCGCCGATGGCGTCGCGCCAGCCCGCGCCCGTTTGCAGCACATAGTTGAACGCCGCCTCCGGGCTGTAGCCTGTCGCTGATAGCGTGTAGCTCACGCCGATGATCGTGTCTTGTTGCGCTAGGAAGGTCACATCGAAGACCGCCCAGTTGATGACCGGGTCGCCGCGCTTTGGCTGGAACGCCTCGTTCCGGATGACGCGCGTAAGCACATCGCGGCCGTTGATGCTCGCAGCAAAGCCCTGTATATCGGGATAACGCCCAAAGCCGTCACTCTCACCGCTGGGCGTGTTTAGCGGAAATCGCACGGCTATGCGCTCGTTCGCCGCGCCACGGTTGGTCATCGTGAACGTTGCGCTCACGCGCGCATGTGTGAGACCGCCGGCCAGGCTGTGGTGCCGGTCGGTGGGGACCGGCGCCGACGCAATCGTCAGTTCGACATGCTCGGCCGCCATTGCCACCTGGGTCACGCTGGCCGGCGTGATGTTGCTGCCGGGCGGCTGTAGCGGCGGCGCAATGTCGGCGCGCGCTGGTGTGTGGACAGCCAATACCAGCAGCACGAGGGTGAAAACGGCAAAGACGGGGCGGACAATTGTCGGTTTGGGCATGGGAACACAGCTCCTGAAACCAGATTAGCCCGTGACGCTCAACATGCCCTCAACGGCGCGCCTTGAGACTTCCTTGATCCCGCGTTGAGAGCGCCTTTGCAAACTGAGCGAGAGGCTGAAACTTTTGCCCCCTCGCTTTGTTTGCAAAGGAACCCTATGAAAACATCCAATCGCCCGACTTTTGTCAATCTGCTGATGTTGACCTGCTTGTTGTTGGCAGGCATCGCCATCCCGCAGCGCAACACAGCTGTTGCCCAGACCGCCCCCAACGAGGTCCGCACGGTGGTCAAGATCATCGCCGAGCACCCAGGCGATTGCCCGGCTCAGAACTTGCGCATGTATACGTTTGTTTATATCGAAGGTGCGGGCTTCCCGGACGCGAATGGCTATGTGATTGCCAAAGCGCGCGCAACGACCGACATCACGATTCTCAACGGACGGGCGCTTGCCGTCACACCCAATCATCACGAGTGGCAATGGGATGTGCCGCTCAAATTGGAGCAATTCCCGCCCGTGCCCGTCGACGGCATCAGTACGACGCATTCGCTCGATGTCATTTTCTCGGCGCTGCCGCCGTCGTTGACACCGGATGTGTCCTGCACTTATATCGATGGTGATGGTACGGTCAAAGAAAGCCAGGGCAAGGTCGAACTCGCATCCCGCTCGTTTATCAGCACGCTGAAAGGCGCACTATTTGGCTTGGGCGGCATGCAGCGCAACGCAGAGGGCGTCTACGGCGTGGAAGGCGAATATCGCGGACCGAACAACTCGACGTTCAAATACACCGCCGAGTGGTTCGCCGGGCCGGTCACGCCGGACTTCGACGTGATCCCCGATGTGAAAGGCTTGTTTATTGGCGGCGTGCCGATTGATGTCTACTACGACTACACGTCGCGCTGGAAGGATGACAATGCGCTACAGGGTACGACATCGATCAAGCATGGGCGCAGTGCCTGGGAGAAGACCGAGCAACCCGCGCCACAGACCGTGCGCAAGACGATCAACCCGGGCACGGCCATCGACGTCACCACGCAGATGGAAGGGCAGGTCGTGCTCAACAATGGCCGCGGCAGCCCGCCGGCAAAAACAACATTTGACTCGACGAAAAAGCTCGAGGACGTTCAAAACAGAGGAAGTCAAGCCCGCGAAGGTGGGTCAGGCTGTTGCCTACAAGATTGAACGCCTGATGCCGGATCCGGCGTGGTCAGCGAAATACAAATTCCCGCAAGCTTTCCGGCGCCGCTCAAAGGAAAAGAGTGGAAAGCCAAGGCGCAGATGAAGGTGCTGTTCGAGACCAACTCCCTTGCCCCGCCGGCCACGATCAAAGCCGGTGTCGGTGGCGAGGGTGAAGCCGCCGCTGGCGTGGTTGCGGGCAAGCTCAAGGTCGAAGGTCACGCGAACTTTCAGTATGACAAAGCGGGTCTTGAGTTCCTAAAGGGCTCCGGCAAGGCGGACTTTCAAATCGGCTACAAGGACAAATACGGTCCGTTTGATCTAGTGCCGCAACTCAAGCCAGCCGCGGAACTGACTGGTATGTCGGCTTGGCTGGAAGAATACATGCGCGTCGAAGTTGGGCTCTACGCCATCGCGGTTGGCAACATCGATTTCTTCCAAAGCAATGGCCTGAACTGGAAGGCAAAGGTCCAGCCCGGTCTGCGTGTCTCAGCCAAGGCAATCGCCGGCAAAGACGACAGCAAGGTGCGCGCCGAAGTCGAAGCCGTCGGCGAAGGCCGTCTCAACCTGTATCTGAACGACCCGGCCAACCCGTTCTTTGGCGGCGCCGATGGTGAGGTGAAGTTTTCGGCATCGCTGATCGCGTTTGCCTACAAAGCGACCTATGAGCGCAAGATGACCTTTAGTATTGGCAGCGCCAATGTGATGCAGGCGAGCGCCACCCTGGCCACACCGCCGCAGGTCAGCTTTGCTTCCGATGGGTATGTTGGCGGCGAGACGTTTATTGAAGGCCGCACGACCGCCAGCAGCTCCGACGCAGACACAGTCACCACGCTTGTCGCCAACGCCTCGCCGCTGGCCGAGCCGCATATGGACGCAGCCGGGCGGGCGACGTGCTGGGTGAGCCAACGCGCCGATGTGCCGGCCAGCCGAAACTCCGAGATCATATGCGCGACAGGCAATGCGCCCAGCTTTCTGTCGCCAAAACAAGTCACCAACGACGCGCTGGCCGACGCCAATCCGGATGTTGCGCAGGCCGGTGCCAGCGCGCCAATCGTGGCCTGGTGGCGGCACAGCGATGCGACGCTGGGCGCAAATGCCGAATTCAACCCCGCTTTCTTCAATCAAACCGATGTGATGGTCAGCGCCTATGACGCCGGCACGGGCACCTGGTCCACACCGCTCTCGGTGGGCACAGCTGGCGCGCTCGACTATGCGCCGCAAGCGGCGGGCAATGGCGCGGGGCGTGGGCTCGTTGTGTGGCGCGAGAACAGCGCCGGTCAGCTGGCCGGGTTCGGCAGCACACCCGATACCGTCAAGGCTGTCATTTACGACGCGAACGCAAAGTCATGGAGTGTGGCGCAGAGCCTGCACAGCGCGGCCGGTCTGCTCGATGTGCGCACCGCGTATGGCCCGAGTGAAGCGGCGGTCGTGTATAGCATCGACGCCGATCAGGTTGCGAGCACGACGCAGGACGTTGAAATTTGGGCGCAGCGCACTTCCGGCAACAGCTGGCAGACACCGGTGCGCTTGACCAACAATAGCGACAACGACAGCAGTCCGCACATCGTGTATGACGTGAGCGGCCAGCCGGTGATCGTTTGGCTGCGCAGCAGTGCGGCTGGTGAACCCGCGCTCATGCTGCAGCGCGGCTGGGGCAACACGCCGGTCGCGACACTGGTGACCGGAGCGAGCGCACCGCAAGCGATTGCCGATATGGCGCTCAACGCGAACGGCGATATTGCACTGCTGTGGAGCGTGGCCTATGAAGGCTTCGATCTGCAGCACGATCTGGCCTATGCGGTGTTCTCGGCCGCGGGCAACACCTGGTCGGCACCGCTGCGGCTGACAGACGACGCCGCGCACAACGACGACGCCAGCCTGGCCTGGCGCAGCGCGACCGAGTTCAATGTGGTGTATGACCGCGCCGCGCGCATGATGCTGACGGACACGGTCAGCATCGACGGCATGGCGAAGCCGTACACGTATACAGTCGCGAACCCGAACGGTCACGCCGTGGTCGTGCATCGGCACCCGCTGCTGCCTGCCCAACCGGCTGTGCCGCAAGACGGTCTGAGCATCAGCCCAGCCAACGCCGCTCCGGGCGCGCCAGCCACAGTCACGGCGACGGTGCGCAATCTGGGCGACTTGCCGGCGGGCAATGTCGAAGTTGTGCTCGGGCTCAGCGACGCACGTCTGCCCGTGGCCAGCGCGCCCGTGACGCCGATCGCGACGACAGCGCTGCCAGCGCTGCGCGGCGGCGAAGCGATCCCGGTGACGTTCAACGTGACCCTGCCAGTGCGGCCCAACCGGCTTGTGGCGCAGGTGCGCTGCGCCAGCGGCTGCGTCGCCGCGCCAAAACCGGATGCGACGCTGACCACGACGCTGCCCGATCTCGAAATTACAGGCGCCTATGTCGACCGGCACACGATGCGCGGCGCCGCGCTGGTGCGCGCCGAGATCGTCAACACCGGCGTGATCTCGGCGACGCGCGTGCAGCTGACGGTGTCTGACGACACCGGCTCGCTTGGCAGCAGCGAGGTCTACATCACGCCGACAACCGGGCTGCTGCCAGGCGCGCGCGTGACCGGCTTTCACACGCTCGACAACGAGACGCAGTTCACCGGCGCGAAGGCGTTGACGGTCACGGTCAAGCTGCTTGACGCCGGCGGCGAGACAAGCGAGGCCAATAACATGATGGAATTAGATTGGATTCGCCAGCCGGATTGGTCGCTTGGCAGCCACAGCGCGGTGTTGGGCGCGCCCGGAGCGGCTGGCACGCCGATCACGATCACGGCCTACAACGTGGCCGATGTGGATGCGCCGGCCGTCGCCGTGCAGGTGTTTAGCGCGCATCCGGACGAAGGCGGGACACTGCTCTGGCAGGGCGCGCTGCCGGCGGCCGAGGCGTGGAAGTATGCGCAGGTGTCGACGGTGCTTCGTGACAATGTGCCGCGCGCGTTTGTGCGTGTGAATTCGCCGGAGACGGTGACCGAGCTTTCAGCCGCGAACAACACCGCGCGGGCAGGGCGCGGGTTTACCGGAGGCGGGGTAATTGACATGCCGTTTCGGCTGATGTTGCCGGTGATGCAGAAGTGATGTATCAGCCTGACTACCTGTGTTAACGGGACGTTCAGGTTCGTGACAGCAGCGGCAGATACAGTGGCAACCCCGCCCCTGCCGGCGTCGTTTCCGTGGGTTGCGCGGTTGCCTGCGGGCCGGCTGTGGGTGTGGCTGTGGGCGATGGCGGTGGGAGCTGCACGGTCAGCGAAGCGGATGCCGCAGCACCGTTCACTGCATCTCCACTGAAAATTTGCGATGTTGCATCGGCGAAGATCCCGGTCTGTGTGCCGCGCACTGGCAGCGAGATCATGCAAGACTCATCAGTATCGAGCGTCGAGGTGCTCAATGCGACACGTTGCACGCCGCTTGTGATGACTGTGACATGGCGCAACTGACAGTCACCACTGACATCCGGTGAGCCGATGATTTGCTGACCCGGCAGCAAGTCGTCGGTAAACACCGCGTCGATTTGCCCTCCGGACGTGTTCGTCACTGTATAGCGCAGCGTCGTGGTGGCGCTATACGGAATCGTCGCGGGCTGGTATGACTTGCTCAGCGTCGGCGCGACGGCGTATTTCTGGCTGGCCAGTTCCAGGCTACGGGTGGTTTTGTTGTGATATGCAACAAACAATCGGCCGGACGTGTTGGCTTTCATCACCGGCATTTCCAGGTCGTTGACACCGAGCCCGCTGACAATAACGTCGCACTGCCAGTTGCCACCGCTGCAGTTGCCGCTCGCGCCGCCAACCGGCCGGGCGAGTTTAATGACGCTATTGCCGCCGCCGTTGTGATCGCTGTAGGCGACATACGGCCTGCCATCGACGACGGCGAGCGAGGTATACAGTTCAAGCGCGGTTCCCGGCGCCGCCACGGAATCGACCGTGACGCACTGCCATCCTGCTGCGCCACCGCTGCCGCAGGTGCCCGACCCGCCGACATACGTGGCCAGCTTGATTGATCCACTGCCGCTGTGATAGTACGAAATTCTGGTTGGGTCGTTCGGCAGGGCCGAGGCGTGCAGGCTCATGCCGTAGACCGTCGCACCGGGATCGACGGTCCTGCAGTTCCAGGAATTTGTTGACCAGACGTCGCTGCATCCGCTCGCTACTTGGTTAACCCCCACCTGCTCTGTGAAACGCAACACGCCGGATCCGCCGCGATACGCCATTGCCCAATTCACGTTTTGGGCAGACCACTGCAAGCTCGGGTAATAGCCGATTGTCAGCGGGGAGTTGCTCGTGCGCTCATATCCATCGTTCATGAAGTGCGAGGCCGCGTTGTCAAAAGCCATTTGCAGACCGCCATACCAATTGTCCAGTGTGACGTGTTTGTTAAACGTCCAGATCGCCGAGCGCACTGTCGTGTCGTTGGATGCCGTCGACACAAACAGCGCGTTTTGCGCGGTGTAAAGCGAATTATTTATCGGCGAGTTGAGCGTGACGACGCTTATAAACGTAGGTGGGCCCCCGAACGTCGCGAAGCTCAGTTTGCGCACCTCGGACGTTTCCGCGTCCGCATGGACAATGACATACATGTTGCTGACCGGATCGCGTGCGATGCTGCTGAACGAGCCGGCGCGTCCGTTTGTGTCCGCGTTGATGCAGTTCCAGCCTTTCTGCGCAGGCTCCAGCCCGCCGCCGTTGCAGGTGCCAAATGGGCTTTCGCGCGCCACCGGAAACGCGGCCAGCAAGCCGCCGTTTGTGCTTTCGTACCACGCCATGATCGGCCGATTGGTCTCGCGTTGGATCAGCATTGAGGGCCGCACGCCTTGATCCAGCGTGGCGTTTGTTGGACCATGAATGGTCTGCACGCCGAATTGCAGCGCATAGCCAATGTCGCCGCTGGCGTTGAGCGACGCTGGCCGCGTCACGGTATGGGTGCATAGCGAGACCACAACGGCGATCGTGCGGAAGAATTTGTAGTGCATCGAAACTCCAGCCCCGGCCTGGCAGCATGGTCAGGCATTCCAAAATCAGAAGATCACATTATTATCCGGTAACAGGGTCAGACGCGCTGTGTCCGTTTCATGGCGTAGACCCCGCTACTGGTCCTTTTCGGGCAAAGTAATATCTCCCCGCGCTTGGTTTCCCTTTGAGACTTTGCCCCAGACTTCCTTGAAGGATTTTTGAGCCTGTTTGTTCATCCTGTAGACATGAACAACTACTCGAGTGAACGACTCATCAAAACTTCTCGATTCGCACACGCAATTGCGGCAGCTGCCGCGCTATGTTGTGTGCTTCAGCCGCTGGTCGCCAGCGCTGTGGCTCCCGCACAGACCGCGACCGGTTGGGACGACCGCTTTGCGCCGCCCGGCATCACCGACGGCTCAGTCACGGCGACGGCGGTCGGCGCCAACGGCGATGTGTATGTCGCCGGCGTCTTTGCCGCTGCCGGCGGCGTGTCGGCCAAGGGCATCGCGCGCTGGGACGGCCGGCGCTGGCATGCGCTCGGCAGCGGGTTACAAGGCGGCAGTGAAACCCCGAACGCGATAGTGGCGACGGAAGACGGCGTGATCGCGGTTGGCAGTTTCGAACAGGCCGGCGCGGTCAACGTCGGCGGCATGGCGCAGTGGGATGGCAAGGCCTGGTCGGCGGTTGGCAACGGCGAGGGACCTCGCATAGAAGGTAGCAAGGGCTGGCTGTATGCAGCCGAAATTTACGAAGGCAAACTGATCGTCGGCGGCTGGTTCGACACGATCGATGGCGTGGCGGCCAACAACATCGCGCAATGGGATGGCACGCGCTGGCAGCCGTTGGGCAACGGGGTGGGCAACCTCGACTTTGAAGACAACTTTGTGGCAGGCACGGGTGACGTGCGCGCATTGACTGTCGATGGCAACGTGCTGTATGTCGGCGGCAAGTTCGCGCTGGCTGGCGATGCCACCACAACGGCCAACTCGCTCGCGACATGGGACGGCACGCGTTGGCGCGCGCTCGGCACCGGCGTGATGGTGAAGGACGGCAACGACGCGGGGCAGCCTGGCACGGTCGCGGCGCTGGCCGCCCGCGCTGGCGTCGTCTACGCCGGCGGTTTGTTTACGCAGGCCGGCGCGACCTCGCTGAAGCATGTTGCCGTCTTTCACAATGGCGCGTGGGCGGCGCTCGGCGGGCTGACCGAACCGCAGTTCAACGACAAGCCGATCGTCAATTCGCTGCTGATTAGCGGCACGACGGTCTACGCCGGCGGCACGTTCACTGGCGCGGGCGGCCAGCCGATCGCGTTGCTGGCGCGTTGGGACGGCGCGAAGTGGGGCGCGGTCGGCGGCGGCATTCCGCTAGAGGATTACGAGCAGGTAAACACTCTAGCCGCGCTTCCGGACGGCGAAGTGTTAATCGCGGGGAACTTCCGGCGCGCCGGCGGCATAGTCGCCGGCGATAAGCGCGTCGACGACATCGCGCGCTGGACCGGCGTCGAGTGGCTGGCACTGGGGCAGGGTGTGATGCGGCAGGAATACAGCGTCGACCCGGCACGATTGAGCGCGATGGCGGCCGACGACGCCGGGCGCGTGTATGTGGGCGGCACCTTCACGCGCGCGGGCGGTGTGGCCAGCAACGGACTGGCGATGTGGGATGGCGAGCGCTGGCACAATTTGGGCGCAACCGATGCGCCAGTACGCGCGATCGCGATCAGCGACGAGGACGTTTATATCGGCGGCGCGTTTGCTCAGGCCGGCGGCATCGCCGCCAAGAGCGTGGCGCGTTGGAATCGCGCCACGCGGCAGTGGTCGGCGCTGGGCGCCGGGATCAACCGCGATGTCAACGCGTTGGCGATCGGCCATGGCGTGCTGTATGCCGGTGGCGATTTCACCTCGGCGGGCGGCGTGGCCGCCTATGATGTGGCTGTGTGGGACGGCGCGGCTTGGGACGCGCTGGGGACGAAGGCGCGCATCTTCGAGATCGGCGACCGCGGCAACGAGGTCGGCACGCAGGTGCACGCGTTGGCGATCCGCGGCGACAGTCTGTATGCCGGCGGGCGCTTTCAGACCGTGCAGTTCGGCACCAATACGACGGACCTGAGCAGCTTCATGGTCGTGCACAACGTGGTCGAGTGGGATCACAAGACCGACACCTGGTTGTATGTGGGCGATGCGGCTAAACGCGGTGTGAGCTCGGATGGCGTTAGCGGCTTTCAGATCGATGCGCGCGCGCTGGCGGTGATCGGCGATGTGCTCTACGTCGGCGGGCGCTTCAACCAAGCCGGCGCGGTGAGTGCGCGCGGTTTCGCGGCATGGAACGCGGCGAGCGAGCAGTGGGAGGCGCAGCCGGGTGTGGCTGGCTTCAACGACGCCAGCGTGTGGGGATTGGCCGAGTATGGCGACCAGCTTTTTGTGGCCGGGCGCTTTACAAGCGCGGGTAATGCGCCAGCTCGCTATATCGCGCGGCTCGACACGGCGAAAGGCGCATGGTCGGCGCTGGGCAACGGGCTGGCTTGGTACAACGATCAATTCACCGAGGCGTTGAGTGTGGCTGCGACCGGCGACGGCGTGTATGTCGGCGGCGACTTTGACAAGGCGGGCGGCATTCCGTCCAACGGTTTCGCGCACTGGCGCGAGGCGCTCGACGGCGGCACACAGCCACCGCCGCCCGAGGGTTTGACATTCAAGCTATTTGCGGCTGTGGTGATGCGCAGGTGAGTTTGCATTGTTGGTAAGCGACGCGCTGTCGCAACGGCGACGGCAAAACCGGTCCCGAGTGCCGTTCCCGTACATGAGTCGGCGGCCGTACGGGTTTTGACGACGATGCTGGCGCAACGCACCGGTCAGCCGGGAAGCGCGATCAAACTCAAAGCTGCGCGTCAGGTGGATTGGACCGAACTGGCGCGAGTATGCCGACGACGGTTCAAAACTCGTCAGTCCGCTGCGCATCACGGGGTGGCAAGCGTCTGTCCCGGAAGCCGAAGCACTCGCGCTGATCTATCAGCGGCCTGACGACAGCCATGTGTGGACGGCGCTGGTCATCAGCCATATCGGCTTGCCATAAGAAGGCAATCTAAAACGCGCACTTATGCGGTGAAACGCTCCAGCGCATCGCGCAAGAGGAGCTCCGAGTCGCTGCGCTCGCCGCTTTGCATATGCTCGCGCAAGCAGTCATCGCCAAGTCGCCGAGTCAATTCGGCGAGGATGGATTCGTAGGTCCGCCTGTCGGCAGGCTGCAGCGCGCTTCCATGGCGGGCAAGTACGGCGACGCAGGCACCAAGCAGCGCTGCGCCGCGTTCAGGAGAGTTGTTCACAAGCAATTCGGCCCCGCCGAAATTAAGCAGCGTGGCCGCGCGGTTATGCCCTTGCGGCAATGCACCGCTCCGACGAATCATCGTGACGATTGCGTGCGTCAGCGCTGCGGCTTCGCCAGCCCGGCCCTGCAGCAAAAAGGCGCCGAGATGGTTCAGATTGCACATCAACAGGCTTTGCGCGTCGCGTATCCCGTCAAACAAGCTTGCGCTCTCCTCATAGTGAATGATGGCTTCGCGCAGCGCGCCATGCGCACGTTCGCACTCTGCCTGACCTCCGAGCGCTAGCGCGAGCATGCGCATATCTCCAAGCTCGCGTAGCACCGCGACACATTCTTCGATGGCGCGCTGACTCTCATCAACAGCGCCTTGTGCCATCAGCGCGACACTCATGCCTCGTAAAGCGATGCCGAGCCCGAAGACATCATTGACCTGTCTGAAGTGCGGGATGGCCTCATGAAACTGGCGAGCGGCATCGTCCGCGCGGCCTTGACGACTGCGCACCCAAGCCAGCGCCGTCAGCCCATACGCAAGTGTGTGTCTTGCTACGGGAGTCTGTCTGCGCAACGCATCGGTGGCAGTCTCAAGCTCGTCGGATAGCGCCGTCACATCTGCCGTATACGAAAGCATCGTGAGCTGCGCGGCCAAAAGTTGGACCTGCACCTCAATTGGCGGACTGTGTCCGGCGCTTGCGAACGCCTCACGCACGCGCGCCACCAGGGCAATGCCGAATGCGCTGTCGTACATCTCAAAAAATACGAGCGTCAACAGGTTGCCGAGCATTTGCGCGGCGCGGTCGATGCGCACGGTCGCTAGCAGCTGCGCGCACGCTGCTTCGATATTGCCGCGCTCGCTTCGGATCTGCGTGAATTGGGTGTGATGCGCATTGGGCAGCGACAAAAAGCCGTTCTCAACCGCAAAGGTCACGAAGTAGTCAGCATGCGCCGAGGCGTCGTCGTCGCGTTCGGTGGCGTGTTCGAGCGCAAACTGGCGGATGAGTTCGTGCAAATCGTAACGGCGCGTATCGACGCGTCGCACCAGGGCCTTGCTGATCAGCGTTGACAACAGTGACAGTTGAGCTCCCGCGACGACGGCCGCCGCTTCGCGCGTGAACCCGCCGCTGAACTGCGCCAGCCGGGCGAGAGAGCGTTGCTCGGCATCCGGCAGCATCGCCCAGCTATGCTGCAAGACGGCGGTGATCGAGCGATGGCGTTCCGGGATCTGGCGCGAGTTTGACCTGAGAAATGCCAAGCCACTTTCGATTTCTTCGGCGATTTCGCCGCACGACAGCGTTCGCGTCCATGATGCGGCCAGCTCGACACCAAGCGGCATGCCGCCAACCAGATTACAGATGCGCAGAATGGCGCGCTCGTCATCGGCGCTGACAAGCGCATGTGCACGCGCGCGTTGCGCGCATTGTGCAAACAGCGCACGCGCGTCACCGCCCATCCCATGCACATCGTGCAACCACTCGCCGGGCATTTCGAGGGCTTCGCGCGACGTGACCAACAGCTTCACGTTTGGGGCACGCTGCAAGATTTGGGTGACAAACGCGATGCTGTCTGCGCTGATCAAGTGTTCGAAGTTGTCCAGAATCAGCAGCATGGCGCTGGTGCGCAACGCCGCGAGCAAATCCTCGCTTGCGTTCTCCGATCGTGATAGGTTTAAGCGCAGGGTGGCGCAGATCGCGCCAGCGATTGCCGTGGCGGATGCGCTGATCGTCGCCAGCGGCACAAATGCCACGCCGTTTTCAAACATGCCGCGCGCCCGCATTGCGGCTTCGATCGCCAGCCGCGTTTTGCCCATGCCGCCCATGCCGACTAGCGTGATCAGCCGCGCGTCCGGATTGGCCAAGAGATCTTGCAGCGTCGAAAGTTCGCTCTCGCGCCCCACAAACGGCGCTAGCGTGGCCGGCAGCTCAAAAACGTGCAATCTAGCCCTGTCTTTTCCAGCAGGGTTGCCCTGGATCTGATCCCGCTGGATGCGCGCGACAAGCGCTTTGGTCTCTACGCCTGGTTCGACAGCGAGCGCCTCGCGCAGCACCTGTTTGCATTTCTCAAACTGCGCGAGCGCGTCGCCGCGCTGGCCGTTGGCCGCATAAGCGTGCATCAGGCTGCGGTGGGACTCCTCGCGCCAGGGATCGATTTCGAGTTGTTTGCGGGCGGCTTCGATCACTTTGTCGAAGTGGCTTTGATCGATGTCGTGCGCGATGGCCTTGTCAAGCTTTTCAAGTGCGTCGCGTTGCAGCGACTCGCGCTGCAGCAGCACCCACTCGTCAAAGCCGTCCGCGTCGGGCAGCGTAAATCCGTCCAGAAACGGGCCGCGGTACGCGGTGTCCAGCGCGTGGTCGCTGCTTGGGTTGAACTGGACCGTGTCGCGGTCGGCCAGCAAAAACGGCTGCGCGGCCTCGGTCATCGTGCAGGACTCTCCGCAGGGTCGAGAGCGCCTGGCTAAGGCTCTGGCGCGCGAGGCTATCCGTGGCATTCGGCCACAGCAGCGCGCACAGGCTTTCGCGGCGATGCTGGCGATTGGCTTCGACGACAAGATAGACGAGCAACGCCCGCGCTTTGTCGCTGCCGAAATTCGCGATGGAATTGCCGTCAAGAAATGCCTGAAATCCGCCCATCGGGCAGAGTGTGAGCCGTGCCATTTGCGCGAATTAAACATCAAAACGCGCGCTAACATATTGGTGTCGAACTTGCAGCCCGCGGCTGAGGCGGCTGCTTGGGTTTTCAGATCATGGCGCATATGGCTGATTGCCGATGGTGCGTGACTCTTTCCAATAGAGCGCGATATCGCAAGCCCAAAAATCTATGGACTACCCGCCCAACACATCGGTTGTCACCTTGCTCGAGAGTTTCGGATTCGGCACTTCGCGTATGCCAACTTCGGCGCCCCTGAACCAGCCTGATCTGCACCTGTCGATAAAAATTGCGCCATCGATGATTGCAACGCCGAATTAGCGCCAGGTGCTCTCGCAGGCGCTTTCGATCGCAGACCCAGCCGAGTAGTCTGCTTCAATACCCACTTCTCTAAGAAGACGAAGAGCGGGCATTCTGCGTAACGTATCTAGCGCAGATGGACGAAAGAGCGCCGCAGTGTGTGCTCTCGCTGCGTGAAGTGTTCACGAGAAGCCCTACACAATCACTTCGCGCACGACGCCGCGCGCATCGATCTCGAATTCGATCGTCGTGATGGGCGGGCGCGTGTAGTGCAAGTGCACGCCGTGGATCGCGGCCGCGCCCATCGGCACGAGCACGTCGTCATGCAGATAGCCGTCGATCGGATGCACGCAATACAGGTTGACCGATGTCGCATCGCTGATGCTGGCGCCCATCGTCGCCAGCGCTTCGTTCATGACCTGCACGGCGACGATCGCTTTTTCGCGCATTGCGCTGGCGTTGCGCTCGCCAGGGCGCGCCAGTTTTCTGGCAGCGTCGATCTCGGCGCAGCCCGCCACGACAAATTGCGGCCGCGTGGCAGGCGCAGCTGCAGACATTTCCGGATGAAACACATGACCGCGATTTCATAGTGTGTTGTCGACCGACGACGTCCAAGCCCCTGACACATCCTGACAAATCTGGGCGACTCGTTGTGTTGTGCCTGCAAGGCAGTTGCTTCAACAGCAACGAATTCTTGCGCACATGTCCCTAGACGCAGTCAATTGTCGTAGTAGGCAATGCTGATTTGAATCCGTATTGCGGACGATTGCATGGCGGACGCGAATACTCTACTTTAGGCTAGTAAAAGTACCTCGCAAGAGTGATCTCACTGTCGCGAATCTTCGACGTATAACGCACAGATGACTATGAGATTGTTCGCAGAGTTCCGTCTTTCGTCGGATCCTACACTATGTCACAAAAACGCCCAGGTTTAACGCCTATCGTCGGCGCAACGTTGTTTGTATTTTGTGTGTTGGGTGCGCTAGTGATTGCGCAGTCAGCACTAGCCGAAGGCGCTGGTCCAGCACAGCTTCGCCCAACACTGGCGCCGTTGATTCCGACAACGCAAGTCGCGCCCGTGGCAGCACGCTCGCCTGAGCTTGGCCACATTATTTTGAAAGCGCCCGCTTCAGCCGCTGGAATGTTTGGCAAAGTGCAGTGGTTTGGCGCCGGACAATGGTTCGATGTCGACGGTTGGCGCGGCACAGTGCCTGAAAGCGCCACCGTGCGCTGGACTGTGTATCGGCGCGATTACGGGACCGGACCATTCCGGTGGGTGATCGTCGACGCTGCCGACAAGCCCGTTTTTGTCAGCCCGGCATTCCGGTTGCCCTGCTGCGACGGCATCGTCGTAACCAGCGAAGCGCTGCCCATTTCAACCCCCCGCTAGCCTTTCCGCGCTAATCGTCTTTCGCGTTCGCAGTCCGCTCGGACTCTAGACCTCACGGAGTCGTCATGAAAATCGCATATCGCCGCAAGCACATCGCCGCCGCATCGTTTCTGGCCGTCTCAACCATGATGTTCGCGTTCGCGTTCCTGCGCGAACCGGCTGCCGAAGCGCTGAAACAACAACAATCCGCAGCGGCGCTGGATGCATTACAGCAATCCTGGCGCCTTCTTGAGCATGCGCGAGACTATCGCTTTACGGCCGATGTCGAGCAGATATTTATCCCGCGCGCGGTCTCAAGCAATATCGGAAAGCGCGATACACGTCTTGACTTGCGCATGGATGGCGAGGTGCGTTCGCGCAACGACATGACGCTGCGGCTGCGCGCCGAGTCCGCAAAAAATCAGGTGGAGCCTGTCACGATCGAACGGCGCGACGGCGTTTCGTTCGTCATCACGCCAAATGGCGAACGCCGTTCGGTAGAGGACCCGCTCGGCGCCGTCGCCCTCGGCGATTCGCTGGGCTATCTGGCCGGCGCAAAAAACGTGCGCATTGACGCGGCCGATGTCGATGGCATTGTGCGCTATGCATTTGACATCGACGGCGACTTGATGGCGGATTACGCACAACGCGAGCTCAATGGCGCGTTCAATGGCACGCGGTTGGCATCGTATTCGTCCTCGGCACTGTTGCGCGCGACGAACGGCAGCGGCGAACTTTGGGTTAGCGACGGCGGCCGCGGCGCCCCGGTGCGGCAGGTGATCGATGTGCGCGTTCGCGAAGTCAGCGAACAGCACGATGCCAGGCTGCACATGCAGGTCGATTTCAGCGGTGTCACGACGCCTGGCGTTGCTGCGCCCGAGCGCGCGCTATTTGCGCTGCGACGATGGGTCGAACGCATGCCGGACGCGCGCAGCCTGGCGCTGTTGATGTGCCTCACACTGGCTGCTTCAATCATGATCGCGCTGTATCGCCGCCATCCGCGCGGCGCGCGGCGCGGGCTGTCAGTTGGATTGGCCCTGATGATGGCGCTGCCCTCGCCCCTGCAAGCGCTTGCCCAAAGCACCGTGTTTGCGGCGTCACCGCCCGCGTCGCTGCTCGAAACACTAGGGCTGGTTAGCGCGCCGGCCAAGCGCGAGCGTGCTCGTTCGGCGTTGCGCACAGCAATCGCACAGGCAGCCACCAATACTGGTGCGAGCTGCGGCGACGCGATCGATGGCGCGGACAGCGACGGCGACGGTTTGAGCGATCTGATTGAAAGTTGCTATGGCACCGATGCGTTTGTCGCCGACTCGGACTTCGATGGCCTGTCCGACGGCGCCGAAGTGCAGACGGTCACGCTCGGCGGTCAGACGTTCGCCGGCGATCCGCAGCATCCGGACGCCAACCGCGACGGCTTGATCGATCTGGCCGAATATCCGCCCGTGCGCGGCGGCGGCGCGCTGACGCCGACGGTTCCCGGTCGCGACGCTTCCGATTTCGACGGCGACAACGCGCCGAACTGGTGGGACGATGACAACGACAACGATGGCGTCCTCGACGGAATCGATCTGTCGCCGTTTGCGGCCGAACCGCTCGCGCAGTCGTTTGAGTTGAGCATCAATCCGAACGGTTACACCGGAACCACCTTTGTCGAATTTCAGATCCAGCCTGAAAACCTGGAGCACTTGCGTTATACGACCAGCGCCCTGGATTGGCCATCGGATGACGCCGGCGCGATTCAGGATCTAGACGACTCGACCGAAGACTTGCGCCTGATCCCGGTCGTCCGCGCGCGCGTCAATATTGCGCCAAGCACGGAGCTGGCGTCGCGTTACGGCGTCATCGTGCAGAGCGATGGCGACGGTTACCTGATCTTCGCGCCAGTGCAGCCGGTCGGTGATGGCGGGGCAATTCGCGCCTTCATGGGTCGCGTTGCTTATGCCGCGCTTGGCGACACGCTCAACTGGACCGACGCCGAATTGCTTTGGATGGTGCAGGTGCGGAACGACAGCTATGTCAACTGCGGTGTGGAAGACGCCGCCGAGACGTGTCAGATCGACACGGACGCCAGCGTCATTCAGACCTATGGCGAGCAACTGCGTCTGACCGGTCTGAACATCACGAAGAGCCAGGACTTTGAGGCGATGCTGATTGGAACGCCGACTCAGCCGTCCGAAGACCGCTATTTGTTTCAGGCTATGTTCGGCATGCATCGCACGTTCATGCAGTACGCCGGCATGCCGGACCAGGGCGCTGGCAATACCGTGCTCAGAAAACTGGATCTGGATTTCAACGGCGTCAATACCGCTGAAGCATTGCGTTTTGGCGTACCGCACTCAGTCACGCTGGCGACGAGCCGCGGCGCGTATGCGCATATGGACGAAGGCTCGGCTGGCATCGGTGAGCGTCTGGCGCAGTTTTTGACCACGAACTATCCGGAATCGCGCTACAACGCCACCAACCGTTGTCAGCGCGGCAGCGCGGCTCCGGCCGACTGCGCGACCGTCCTGATCGCGACCGAGCAGCGCATCGGTGCGGCCGACATGACGACGCTGCGCAGTAGCGCAAGCGGGCCGTTTGTGGCGAATTTTGCACAGATTCCGATGTCGACCAAACGTGGCATGCGTCTGGTTATGTCCGAACGCGCGCCGTCGGGTTGGCGCTCTGTCGACAACGACAAGGCGCTCAGCGTGATCGAAGCGCGCTATGCCGATCAGCTTGAAACGATTCGCGAACAGTCCAACGATCCTGACGTCACAAACGACACGATTTCAGCCGCGCTGATCGCGACCTACGCGTCATGGCTGTCCGGACAGATGATGACCGTGTCGATCGACGGCCTCGTGCTGGTGCCGACCGAGTCCCCCAACACCGAAGATCTGGTCGACGCCATCAATGGTCTGGCCAGCACAACCACGCTGTTACCCAATTACTTGGTCGAATTTTCCGAGTTTAAGACCGAACTGGCCGGCACAAAGCTAAAAGATGCGACGCGGGCGCAAAAACTGCAATTTGCGGCCGGCGTGTCCAAGATCGCGGTCGGTCTGGCCAACATTACATTGAGCGCCTTCAGGATTGCGTGCGCGGACAACGAAGACTACGCCGGCTGCGATGAAGATGCGCTCGAACGCGCCGAAATCGCCGGCTATGTGCTCGGTACGATGGCCGCGATCGGCGCGGCGCACGACCTTTTTGAAGTCGTCAAGGCGTTTAAGGCCGGTGAATCGGCGCTGAAACTGACCGGCACGGCCACGCAAAGAGCTGGCGGCGTAATGGCCATCGTCGGGACAATCATCGGCGTCACGCTGGTGTGGGTGTCGTTTGGCGTCAATTTCGGCTCGCTCAACGACAGCCCGGTCACGCTCAACAACGCGATTGCGTTGGCTGTCGTCACGACGATTTATCTGATCGTCTTGCTCGCGATCAGCTTTACCGGCGTCGGCGCGATCATCTCGGCCGTGTTTGGCGTGATCGACGCGATCTTGATGGCTGCCACCGGCGGCGACTGGAGCGTGGCGCGCGTATTCACAGAGCTGTTTTACAGCGCCAAGATGCTGACTGAGCTCGACACCACGTCGTTTGAGGGTCTGAGCACCAGCTCGCAACCGGCACCCGGCGCCGACGACGGCATCATCGCCGGCAATACGTTTCAGGTGCGCGATACATTCACCGGCATACTGATTGCGTCCGGCAGCTCGCTAGCGGCGGACGGCGGCGACGAAGACGATCTGAATGATTCCTATGCCGAAGCCGCGATGGAGGGTTCGTCCGACGATACAACTGTGGCGCAGCAAAATAGTGAGCGCGCGTGCACGCTGACCACGTCAGGCGAGGATGATGCGATCAGTTGCTCGAACACGGTCGGCGTCGATTTTGGTCTGCTGACGCCGGGCATCAACCAGGTCGTCAGCATCCTATCGGTCACCGAATATCAATATGCCTGGAAAGAGTGCGGTGCATACGGCGGCATATGCGGCTCGCGAAAACTGTCCGTCGTCACCACGCCGGAAGAGGACGAGGATCGCGAAGATGCCACGATGGATATCGAAATCGATGTGCTGCCCAATACGCTGAGCGGTCTGTGGAGCTGGAGCGAACTTGCCAACCCAGATCGCGATGGCGATGGCGTCACCAACCTGGACGAAGGCACGTTTGGCACCAACATCGATCTGTGGGATAGCGACGCCGACGGCCTGTCGGACAAATACGAGATCGACAACGCCTCGCAGCGTGGCACCGACCCGAATCTGGCGGATAGTGACTCCGATGGCCTGAGCGACGCCTACGAGGTTCGCTACGGCCTGCGCGTCAACGACGCCGACAGCGACGATGATGGACTGCTGGACGGAACCGAAATCTTTCATGCGACACCGAGCACACCGGTGCGCGCGGCGCTTGCAAGCGAATCAGCCCTCGGCGCGCGCGCTATGGCCGCAGCGAACGATGTCTGGGTCGGCGGCTGGCCGGTGCGTCTGCCAGGCGGCATCACGCGCATGACGTTCTCACCTGCGCCGGAGTTCAACACCGAACAGGACAACCTGCTCGACAGCCAGGAACAAGCCAATGGCGTCAGCCCGTTTGCCGTCAACGAGGCGCCGAGGCTGCGCATCTCTGCGCGGCCATTTGCGATCGACCCGGCCACCGGCAAGTCTGGCGTCTATGTCGCGCCGGATACCGCCGTCAGCGCAACTATTTCGTTGGGCAGCTTTGGCCCGTATGCGATCACAAACACGCTGCGCGTTTGTGTGCCGAGCCTGCTCGTCAACCCGGCGACGGGCGTGGTGCAAGGCGATCGCGCGCCGGTCGCGTCGATCGGCGTCTGCGATTCCGGAACGCGGTATTCGTATGCGTTTAGCGGTGCGGACACGCTGCAAATTGCCGAACGCATCAGCGCCACGTTTAGCGCGCGCACAAGTGCCAGCGGCGCGTCGGCCAGCGGCAGCTTCAACGCCGCGATGCCGTATGCCGACCAGATTCTGAGCGCGACCGTGCCCATCGTCATCGATGCCGATGATCCGCGCGTGGCGCTGATCGCGCCGCTCGACGGGGCGGTGCTGCGCGGCGATTCATACGTGGTCGGCGGCCGCGCAACCGACCCGAGTTCGTGGATCGACGCCGTCGGGGTGACGGTGAACGGTAGTCCGATCGCCGCGCTCAACGCGGGTTCGGATAGCCTGGCGCCGTTTGCGGTTACATGGGCGCTGCCGGCCGATGGCGTGTATGAGCTGCGCGCGTCCGCGCGCGATCATGTCGGGCGCAGCGCCCAATCCGGCATTGCGCGCGTGACCGTCGACAACACAGCGCCGCAAGCGGCCTACACCGGTCCAAATGCGATCCGGCCGGCCGCAAACGGCATGACCGTCACGCTGAGCGGCACGTCGAGCGACAATCTGTCCGGCATCGCGCGCATTCAGCTCAGCATCGACAAAAAACCGTGGCGCGAAGTGTTCGTGGCCAGCGCCGCGTTCCCGTTGTCGCAAAACTGGCAGTTCGCATGGGTGCTGCCCGGTGTCGAAGCTCAGGGCGCGCACGCGATTCACGTCCGCGCGTTTGACCGCGCCGGCAACATTTCGGCCGAAGACCGCAAGACGATCGTCGTCGATCTGCTGGCGCCGACCGACAATCTGCTCAGCACGCGCTTTCAATATGCGCCGCAGGTGCGCGCGGGTGAAGCGATCACGTTGGCAGGCAAGGCCAACGATCTCGGCCGGGCGGCGCTGACCGTCCGGCCGGAGCCGCTTGTCAATACGTTGAGCAGCGTGCTGTCGGCCACCGTCTGGCTGCAGCCGGGTCTGCTCGGCGACGACGATGCCGGCGTGCAGCTGACATGGCTCGGCGATATCAACGGCGATGGCCGCGCCGACCTTGCGATCGGTTTGCCCGGTGCGCGTGGCGGCGCCGGCATGCTGTCGATCGTGCACGGTCGCGGCGGCAACTGGACGCGCACCGATCTGGCGGCGTTCAAAAATGTCGAAAGCCTCGACCACTCGCGCAGCGTCTTTGTCGGCGCGCCTGCCGCGCAGCTCGGGCGGCACATCGCGGCGAGCGGCGATTTGAACGGCGACGGTCTCGACGATTTTCTGGTCGGCGACCCCGCCAATCGACGCGCCTTTCTAATTTTTGGACAAACCGCCGCGTATGGCGGCAATCTGGTGCTGGCCGCGCCACTGGGCGGACGTCGCATCGTGTTCGAAGCGAGCGGCGACGCAAATTTCGGCGCGCGCGTCAGCGCGTTGGGCGATATCAACGGTGACGGCTTTAACGACTTCGCCGTCGGCGGCGATGCGCGCGCCTACGTGTTGCTTGGCCATAACGGCGCCTGGCTTTCGACGCAAAGCGCGCCGTCCGAGGCCGCGGGCGTGATCACGCTCGACAGCGCAGCGGCAACTGTCACCGGCGTCGGCGATCTGAACGGCGACGAACTCGACGAGTTCGTGGTCACTCGCGCCAACGAAGTGCGCGTGCACGCCGGTGCGACGTTTTATGCCGTGCGCGGCGGCGCAGTCATTTCAAACGGCGCCGCGCTCGCGCTTCCGAGCGCCGATGCCGCGCCGCGCATCTCCGCGCTGGGCGATGTCAACGGCGATGGCCGTGCGGACTTTGTCTATTCCGACGCCAATGCGCCGCAGCTGGTGCTCGGCGCGGCCAACGGCGCGCATACACGCCGCGCGTTGAACTACGCGCCCGCCGCCAACGGCTTGTTGGCCGCGCCGGGCGATGTCAACGCCGATGGCCGCATGGACATCGTGCTTGGCAACGCGTTGGGTGATGCCTTTCTGATCTATGGCACGACCAACATCGCGACGGTGTTGCCCAATATTGCAGCGACCTTTAGCGCGGTGTCCGGCGTGGCATCTACGCCGTTCGCGGCCGGGGCCGATGTGAACTGCGATGCGTCGTCCGACGTGCTGCTGGTGCCGTCGCCGGCATCGGGTGGCGGTCTGGCCGCACTGACCGCGCGAACCAGTTCAGCGCCGAACGTGCCGCTGGCCGATCGCCCGACATCGGCTTTGCCAGTTGCGCGGCCGGCGCCACCGGCTGAACCGGCCGGCATCCTGGTCGATGACGATGGTGGCGCGGCGCACACATCGATTCAGGCCGCGATCACCGCCGCGCCGGCCGGCGCGACCATCGTCGTGCGCCCAGGCGTTTATGCACCCTTCACGATCACCAACAAGAATGACCTGAGCATCATCGGCGTTGACCCCGATGCGGTCTTTATCGACGGCGGCGGCGCCGGCATCGGCATCAGCGTGTCGAACGCAAATGGCGTGCAATTGCGCGCGCTGACCGTGCGCAACGTCGATGTCGGCATTGATTTGAACGGCGCGGGCGTCAACGGCTATCTGACGCCGACGCTGCGCACGCGCATCGAACGCGTCGTCGTGCATAGCTTCGACGACAACGGACTCAGGATGAACCGCACCAGCAGCGCCTTGCTCGAACGCAATACGTTTGCCGGCAAAGTGGCCTCGGGCGACTACATCACCGTGACCGAGACGCCCGACGCCGCATTGGTGCCGACCTGGTCGTCGATCGCGGTCGCGCCGTGGGCTATCGGCGCTGGCGGCGGCATTTTCGCCGAAAGCAACCGCGTGTTTGCGCTCCAGGGCGACGGAAACACCGGTCTGGCCGAGTATTTGCCGGGCGGCAACACCTGGGCTGCGCGCGCAGCTGCGCCGCAGACCTTCGGCGCCGGACAAAGCGCTGCCGCAGGCGGCGACGGCGCACTGTACGCGACCATGCCATCGAGTTGGCAGACCTATGGCGGCACGGCCGTGGCGAGCACGCGCCAGCAAGTGGCCACGGCCGACGGCACGCTGTTCCGTATTCTTAGCGATTCGACGCTGCAACGCTTTGACGGCAGCACGTGGAGCACTATCGCCGAAGCGCAGCCAGGCGGCGGACATTCGAACGCCAAACTGTGGCAGCTGATGGCCGTCGGCAATGAGATCTTTGTCGCCGGGGCTTTCGCCAGCTTCAACTTCCCGTTGAATATGACGGTCTGGAACGATACGGCGCTTGTGTCGCAAAACTTTTTCAACGTCTCGCAAATCGCGCGCTTCAACAGCAGCACGCAGATCTGGCGGCCGGGCACGTCCGGTTCCACGTTCGAAATAACCGCGATGACGAATTTCGGAAATGCGCTGTTCTATGCATCACAAGAAGGCAATATCTACTCCGGCACGCTGCCGACTGGCAACGCAGGCGCGTCGACGGTTGCGATCGGCAACGTCAGCGCCTGCATCGAGAGTGGCGGCTGCGCCGAAGTGCGCGCGTTGCACTCGGATGGCGCTTCGCTGTATGTCGGCGGTTACTTTGACGGCGCGCGCCAGCAGGGCAGCTCGACCGTCATACCGTCAGGCAATATCATCAAGCTGAACCTGGCGGTCTCGCCGCCTACGATCGACACGCTCGGCGGCGGCGTCAACAGCCCGACGCTGCAGAAAGCCGTGCATGCGATCGAAATGCACGGCGGCGCGCTCTATGCCGGCGGTGAGTTTACCCAGATCGGCGGCGTCGCGGTCAGCAAAGCCGCGCGTTACGACGGCGCGACGTGGTCCACGCTCGGCACACTGGCGGCGACCGGCGTCACACCGATCGTGCGGACCATGGCCACATTGAACGGGTACTTGTTTATCGGCGGCGCCTTTGATACGGCCGGCGGCGTGGCGTCGCCCAACCTGGTGATCTGGGACGCGCTGGCAGGCACGTTTGTGTCGGCGCTTGGGGGTGTCGGTGCCACCGGCGGTGCAACGCGCCAACAGGTTGTGCAGCTCGATCCGGATCCTGTCACCGGCAGTCTTCTCGTCGGCGGCTACTTTCTGACCGTCGGCGGCAGCATTGCGACCGGCTCCGCCGCGCGGCTGCAGCTTCCGGCGCTGCGCAGCTATACGCTGTCCACCAATGCATGGTCGGCCGCGTTGTCGAGCCTGCCGTTTAACCCGTCGACCGTTGCGTTGGCCATGACCAGCGATGGCGCCGGTAACCTGTATTTGGCAACCGTGATCGGCAGTGGCATTGAGCTATGGCGGTACACAACAGCGACTGCAACCTGGACGCCGCGCGCGCCGGTCGGCGTGGTCAGCGCCAATACGCGCCTGGCGCTGACGCACGTCGCCGGCAATCTATACCTGATTCGATCCGACGGCCAAACCCAACTGTGGCGTTATTCGATCGCCGGGGACAATTGGCTTGCGCGCGCAAACGCGCCGATCAACTTTGGGCCGGGTGCCAGCCTGGTTTGGGATGGCGGCGCCTATCTGTATGCGAACAACGGCGGTGGTGGCGTGGGTATCGCCCGCTATGACATCGCCAGCAACCTCTGGCAGAGCGACGCCAATGCGGCGGCCAGCTTCAACGATGGCGGCGGTCTAACGCGCGTCGCAACTACGGTTTATGCCGTGCGCGGCGGCAACCAGGCCGGCGCGCTCAAATATATGCCGGTTAACACGCCGCCGGCCGTTAAGCTGAACATCAATAACACGTTGTTTGTCGCGCCGGTAGGCGATGCTGCCGCGACCGTGCATCACGCCGGCATCTCGCGCCCCGATTTCAGCGTGGCCCATTTGAACAACCATCTCGTCAGCAACGGCACGGTCTGGGCCACGCCGGTTGCGATGACGACGCATACGCATGCCGCGGCGCGCCTGCTCGACCCAGCCCGCAATGTCTATCGCCTTGAACTCGGCGGCACGCTCGGCACGCCTGCGACCGCCGGCTATCACAACGGCGGCGGCGATGTGTATGTTTCGCCGGCCTACTGTCCAACCTGCGCGAACGATGGCCTGATCTGGAACAGTGCGGCCTTTGACTCGATCCAGGCTGCGCTAAACAGCGGCGCGCTGCGCGTGCGTGTGCGGCCCGGCATCTATCGCGAACATCTGCGCGTTCCGTCCGGCGTCAGCATCATCGGCAGCGGCGGCGATCAGACCCTCATCGAAGCGCCAACCGGACCGACAACAGGCGCAACGGCGGTCGCTACCTTCGAAGGCGTGGCGTCCAGTGCGCTGGCGCGTGCCACGGTCTCCGGCGCCGATCTGGGAATGACGGCTGTGCGAATCGATGGCGGGGCGTTGCATGTGCGCATCGCGCGCGCGATCGTCAGCGATGCGCTGGTCGGTGTTTCGGTCGATGGCGCGGCGACAAAATCTGAGGTCGCAAATGTCACAGCGGTTGGCAACGTGACCGGATTCGCCGCGGTGAACTGCGCCGATATGAACATCCGCAACAGCATCTTTGCGGGCAACACGTTCGTCGGGATCTCCTATGTCGGCTGCGCCGCGAGCAATCTCGAGCGCTACAACCTGTTCTATCAGAACGGCGCCAATGGTTTTGCCGATATCGCGCTGGCGGGCGGCAGTGGCCCGCAGGCTGCTTCTGGGATCGGCGACCTCGGCGCCGATCCGCTGTTTGTCAACGCCGCGGCCGGCGACTATCGCTTGTCGGCGGACTCGCCCGCGATCAACGCCGGCGATCCCGGTGATCCGACGCCGCCCGGCACCGGCGGCCGCGTGGACATCGGCTATCTGCAGCAGGGCCAGGCTTCGGTCTACGCCGATGACAGTTACTGCGCGCAGTGCCTCAACGACGGTCTTGACTGGCAGGTCGACGCGTTCAACCGCATCCAACCCGCGCTCGACGCGGCCGCGGCCGAGATCCGCGGCATGCGCTTTACATCGCAGACCTATCCGTCTGACTTGCGTCTGGTCGTCGGCATTGGCCCGGGCGCGTATACCGAGACGTTGACCCTGCCGAGCTATGTCAGCTTGGTCGGCGTGGGCGCCGATCAAGTGTTGATCGGCAATGCCACGGCCGCGCCGACGGCGCTGATCTCCGATGTCGTTTCGTCTGAAATTAACGGCGTGACGCTGCGCGGCGCGGCCGGAACACCCGGTATTCGCATCGGCGGGCGCGCGAGCGGGATCTCGGTTACGCACACGATCCTGCGCGGCTTTGACACCGCTCTGGAAGTTCGTGACAACGCCAGCGCGGTCGCCACATTCAACACAGTCGTTGCAAACGCGATCGGCATACGCGGCGTCAGCAATCCCGGCTGGCTGGTCGCGCGCAACAATATTCTGGCCTCGAACGGCGTTGCTCTGCAGGGGGCAAGCGTGACTGCCCTGATTGTCAACAACAACCTGATGCACGCGAATACGACAGCGTACTCGGGCATCAGTGCTGGTGCAAACGATATCAATGGCGATCCACTTTTTGTCGCTGCGGCCAGCCACAACTACCGCCTGCAGGTGGCATCGCCGGCGATCGACCGCGCCACACGCGATGTCATCGCGCCGCTTGGCGGCGGCGAACGCGCCGACCTCGGCGTGTTTGAGACGCTGGCAGCGCCGGTCAGCTTGTTCTTTGGCAAAGAAGGCGTATCGTGTGAAATCGGCAACTCAGGTGTCGCGCGCGTCGAAGTCGCGCTGGTTGGACCGATCAACGCGGCGCAATTACTCACGCAAAGCGTCCCGGCGGCGTGGAACAACGCCGCGCTGGTCACGCCGCTTGCACCGGCCAGCTATTGGACCGCTGTCGTCAACGCGCCAGGCAACGGTCTGTATCGCATTTACACGCGCGCGACCGACGGCTTGAACAACATCGAAACCGAGCCGCAGGATTGGTATGCCGGCGCGCTGCAGGCCGATGCGCTCGCGCCTGTGGTCAGCTGGATCACGCCGACCGCCGATATCAGCAGCATGGCGGCGGCGGTCGAGCTCGTTGGTGAAATCGCCGCATTCAACGGGGACGAAACGGCGCAGGAAGTGTCGTTTGAAATCACAAACGGCGGCGTCACGCAGGTATTGGCCGGCGCCTGGGTCTCGCCCGTGTATACGCCCGGACAGCCGCGACGCTTTCGCACGATGGCGCCGCTCGCGATCGGCGCGCACAACATCGTCGTGCTCGGCCGCGACACGGCCGGCAATGTTGGACGCAGCGCGGCGCGCACGGTGACGATCTCGGCACCGGTGGCCGTGTTGTCGCTGGCGACGAAGCTGGCCGCGCCAGCGCGCGTCAACCGCAACCAACTCGGCGGTACAAATGACAACGCCGTGTTTACGGCGCCGCTCAACGATCAGTGGGTCAATACAACCACTGTCGCGGTCGAAGGCTTCGCGCGCTTTGGTGCGACCGGCGGTCTGCCGCAGATTGTGCTGCGCGTCGACGGCGGCGCGCAGCTGACGGTGACGCTGGCCGATTACAAAGATGCCGCGATCGGAACCCCGATGCCGTGGGATGGGGTGCTGACTGTGCCGGCGAGTGGCTCGCATACGCTTTCGGCGCGCGCGGTTTACGGCATCGTCGCCGGTCAGACTACGTCGATCACGGTGCGCGTCGACATGATCTCGCCAACGCTTGGCGTCGCGGCGAGCAGCGGCTATGTGACATCCAGCGTGCGCTTGACCGGCACGGTTAGCGATGCGCAGAGCGGTGTGGCCGGCGTCGATGTGAGCTTTGACGGCGGATTCTTGTGGCTTCCGGCGCAGGTCGCTGGCGGCGCGTGGAGCATCGTGCATGCGTTGCCGGACGCGCGCGAAGCCGAGAGCTATCCGATCTATGTCCGCGCGCGCGATGTGGCCGGCAACCTTTCGACGCAGCGCGTGACCGCAACGGTCGACACCGAAGCACCGGCCGGCATCGACCCGGTCGCGTTCAACATTGCGCCCGGCAGCCACTTGGACTCGATACAAACGCTGGTCATGACGTGGACGGCGCCGCTCGATGGCAGTGGCATCGCGGCCGTCAGAGCCGCGATCGATCAGGTCAGCACGACGTTGCCGTCGACTACCGCGGCCGGCGTGCAATACAGCGCACCGTTGAATCTCGATGGCGCATGGTATTCGCATCTGAGCGCGACGGACAATGCCGGAAACACGCGCCTATCGCATTACGGGCCATGGTATGTCAGCACCGGTCTTTTGTGCGCGGCGCCGCAATCGATACAGTTTGACGGTCTGCTCGACCTCTCGCACAACGAGTGGCGCCCGGCTGAGTTCCTCGATGACGACGAACGCCCGATGCTTGATTTGGGCGGTGCGCGCCAGTCCTTGTATGCGACTTGGGATAGCACCGCGTTTTATCTCGGCTGGCGCGGCGGCGCGTGGGCCGTCGATGGCGCGATGTGGGCCTATCTGGATCTAGATGGCGTGGCAGGCGGCAGTCTTGCGCCGGTTGTGGCGCTGACGCCAACCATCACGCTGCCGTTTCAGGCCGATCTTGCAATCATGATCAGCGCGCCGAGCGTCGGCACGCTGTATCGGTTTGTCGCCGGCAGCTGGCAGGAGCAGGGCGCCCTGCAGTTCAACCATGCCAATGCCGATAGCGAAGTGCGCGTGCCGCTGGCGCTCTCAGCGATCAGCAATCTGAAGCTGGCGGCGTATGCGGCCGCCGACAATGGCCGCGTCACTAGCGCGTTCCCGACGACAAACGCGCTTGCACCGGCGGGCGGCGCCTGGCAGACGAGTTACGCGTGGGCGAACCCCTGCGCGCTGACACAACCGAACGACGGCCAGCCGCGTGTGGACACGCTCGCGCTTCGGTTGAATGCGCGTGAGGCGCCGAATGCCTTTGTTGGGCCAAACGGCACGATCCATTACACGGTCACGCTCGAAAATCTTGAGGCGCGCAGCGTTACACCGGCGCAAATCGTGCTGGCGACCACAAGCGGCGCGACGCTCGACGTCTCGTCATTGACGCCCGGAGCCTTGGCCCCCGGAGCGATCTACAGCGGCACGGTAAATGCGGCCCTGGCCGCCGATCTGATCGGGTTGCGCCTCGTCACGACGACGGCCCAACTCGGCGCAAACAACGCGGCGTTGACGCATCGCGTCGATGGTGATGCGCCGATTGTGGCGATCATCCCGCTGCCAGGCGGGTTGCTCGGCCCGGTTGCGAGCGCGATCACGGGGAGTGCCGATGACGGTTTGGGCAGCGGTGTGCAACGCGTCGATGTCAGCATCGACAGCGGCCCGTGGATCGCGGCCGAAGGCGTCGCAAACTGGAGCCAGGTGATCACACTGACCGGGGCGCAGGTCAATGTCCGCGCGCAGGCGATCGACGGCGTCGGGTTGCGCAGCGCGATCGTCGAGCGCACGATCACCGTCGACAATCAGCCGCCGAGCGTGCAGCAAACGCTGCCGGCGGTGGTGACCGGCAGCACGACGATCGTCAACGGCACGGCCAGCGACGCGCCGACCGGCGGTCTGGTGGCGCGTGTTGATGTGCAGATCGACGACGAAGGCGCGCTGTGGGACCCAGCGTCGAATCTAGCCGAGCAGGGCGGCGGCGCGCAGGGTTGGAACTTTGCGTGGCAGTTGCCGGCGCTCGACGGCCAGCTGCGGCGCATGCGCGCCCGCGCAATGGACGCGGCTGGAAATATCAGCGTTGGGGAGTGGCAGACGACAACGGTCGACACGCTCGGCCCGTTGCTCACATCGACGCACGCGACGATCCGCACGACGCAACCCATCGTTGACGATCTGCTGCGCGGCGTTGTCACCGATGGCGGTGGCGTGCGCGGCATGCGCGTGATCGTGTATGCGCCGGATGGCGCAAGCTATGCCGAAGTCATCACCCAAACGAGCGGCGCGTGGGCCTGGCGGCCGGCGGGTCTGCCGATGCGCGGCGTCTATGCCGTGCGCGTCGAGGCGACGGACGCGGCCGGCAACGTGTCGGTGCTTGGTCCGTTCGCGCTGGGTGTGGATGCGGATCCGCCGGTTACGGCCACGCCCGGTTCGAATGTCACGCCACAGCCGACAGCGACGGCAGCACCGAGCGTTGGACGCAACATCTTCCTGCCGGTTGTCAATCGTGAGAGCAGTGGGTCGACCATGATCGGACCTGATCTGGTTATCACCGCGCTGACCTCGGTGCCGTCCGGCGCGATTAACAGTTCGCAGCGGGTTGTGATCTCGGTCACTGTGCGTAATGCTGGCAACGCGCCGACGAGCGGATTCTGGGTCGAACTGATGGTCAATCCGAAACGCGCGCCGGGTGTCAACGACACATGGAACACGCTGTGCGATCCGCCGTGGCCGAATGCCAACTGCTTTGGCGGTTCATGGTTTGTGAATCAGACACTGGCACCGGGCGCAAGTCTGACGCTGACGTCGGAGTCGTTGCTGGTAGATACGCAATATTCACACTGGACTGGCACGCTCGGCGCACCGGGCATCAAGACGATTTACGCATATGCGGACTCATACAACGCCGGCGGACAGCATGGGCTGATCGCCGAAACAAACGAAGCAAACAACGGCATCGCGCCGATCACCGTGAACGTTAGCGGCGCGGCCGAAGCCGGGCAGGCTTCCGAGATGCTGCCCGTGCTGCAGCAGCGGTGATGCTGCTGCATGGCCAATTACAGAATCACTTCATTATCTGCATCGGCAGATAGACGGACGTGAACACGCTCTCGCGCGCAGGCTCACCCAGTGGCTGAACTTGCAACCGTACGGCGAGCGGCTGTGCTTTTGACAGCGCGCTGCGTTGTGTATTACCGAATGCCAGCGTCACCTGCTGATTGGCTGATAGCGTTATCCAGTAGCACGGGTTGTTGCCATCACTCTGATTGGGTTGGGTGTTGCGCCAACCGTTCTGTTGTGTTTCGCAAATACGGGCAACTCACCGGGTTCTTGACCAGCATATGCGGGATCAAGATCACACGCTCTGCATTTACGCGAGCAGATCAGCGAATCGCCAGGCGGCTAAAGCCGACATATGACCAGCTGGTGCTGCGCCTGCGAGAAAGTGGACTGGTGCATGCAGATGAAACAGGCTGGCGTGTAAACGGTCGACCTGCAGCGGGATTTCAAGGGCGTGCTCAAGAGCGATTGCTTTTTGGCGTATGACAGCAAAGACCTCAAAGGCATTTGATCCGGCGCAGTCGAGAGCTTGAACAGGAGAAAACGGGGCGGAGAGTCATGTTTCCACGCAAAGTGACAGCAATCCCGAGAAAGACGCTGGAACTCAAAACACGGTGTGAAACAATGAGTGCGCATGGCTATGCAATTGCGCATGGTCGACTGGAACAGGCGCTCGACAGGCTGCTAGTGGGCAATTACCTGGACAACGACACTGCCAAGCTGGCACGGTTATTGCGACGCTATCGCAAAGCATTTCGAAGGAAGATTGTCGGAAGCGTCATTTGATCGGAAATACGGGCGAATTCACACCTCGCCAGCAAGCGCATCCTCGATTTCGTCCAGCGTCACGAGTCGCACGCCGAGTTCGCGCGCTGATGATTGTGTTGCTGCGGTAAATCCGGTCCGCGCGAACAACGCATAGTCTGCGCGCCAGCCGCTTGCCGCGTCAGCCAGCTGCGGCATTTTGCTGCTGCGCTCGATTAGATCTGTCAGCACACTCCGAGGCACATCACCCGCACCCCACTTGCATTCGCCGATGAACAGTCGCTTTTTGCTCACACTTGCCGCCGCAACGTCGAGCGCCACACGCGGTTGCTTTGCAGACTGCCAGTACGATCCGATTTGCCCAACGTCTGGCCGAAACCCAAGCGCGCCGAGATCGGCTTGTTGTTCCACCCAGTCACGGCAGATTTCCTCGAAGACATACAAGCCGATAAATGCGCGTAGCTGTTCGCGCAGTGTTTCCAACATAAGCCCGATCCGTCCGCGCATGATCGCGGTTGTATGCGGGACGATAAAGCGATAGTAAAACCGCATAAACGGATCAGACACGTAGTAACGGGCCTTGCGATCCGATGCGTCGGCCAGAATCGGTTTTCGTTGTTCGATGAGCTCGAGCATTTGCAGCGTCTCGATATAGCTGCTCAGACCGGTTTTCTCCATCTGCGTGATTTTTGCGATTGAGCCCCAATCGTGAAAGCCCGAGGCAATTGCCCCCAGCACACTGCTGTAGTGCTGGGTGTCGCGCAACTGTTCGTTCAATATGAGCTGCGAATCGGTCATCATGATGCTGCCTGCGGTCAAGCCGTGTTCGACTAGCCCATTCTCGAAATTGTTCCCTTCGCGCAGCAAACCAAGATAGGAAGGCACGCCGCCGCACACCGCATAGGCTGCCAGACGCGCATCGCTTGGCCAAGATGGATAGATTTGACGCATCGCGCCAAAGGGCAGCGGGCGCAGGTGAATCTGCGCGGTCGCGCGGCCATAGAGCGGCGCGTTGCTGGCAAGCAGTTCTTTTTTGATGATGCTGACCATCGAGCCGGTCAGAACCAGCCGCAATTGCGGAATGCGCGAGAGGCGGTGATCCCATAGCGTTTGCAACACGCTGGTCATGGCTGGGTCGTTGCGTAGGATGTTTGTGAATTCGTCGATGATGACGAACAATGTTGTCGCAGACTTCTCGGCGAGATCGCCGATAAAGTTGAACGCAGCTGTCCAGTCTGGGAAAGTGAATTCGCTGCCTGCTATGCGCGCAAAGCCCGGATCGCGCTCGACAAGTTGCTTGGCAAGATCACGCAATTGCGAGGCGGCACTGTAGGTGTTTGCTGTCCAGAAAATCGCATGCTGATCGTCAATCCCGCGTGTTTCCAGCCAGTGCGACAACAACTCGGTTTTACCGACTCTCCGACGGCCAAACAGCACCAAGAGTCCCGACGAGTTGCGATGATAAAAGCGATCGAGCGCGGCGAGTTCTTGGCGTCTGTCCACAAACGGCATCTTGCTCATATTTAGAAACTTAGGATTATTATAATTCAAAAGTTTTAATTGTTGAACATCTTTTGCGACAACGTTATTGTGTGGTGTGTGCCGCGACGTGCGGGGGGCGCGATTCAAGCACTTTCCGTGCACACGTATTTCGCGCATACTGCCCATGTTCGACGTGGTGCGTTTCCACACCGGATCAGGGAGCTTCGAAATGAGCGAATATCAGTATTACGAGTGGCTAGCCATCGACCGGGCACTGGACGAAACTGGGTTGCGCGAAGTACAACGCTTGTCGAGCCATATGGATCATGTGACGCCCAGCGGCGCGGTTGTGACTTATTCGTATGGCGATTTCAAGCACGATCCGCTCAAGGTGCTGGCCCGCTACTTCGACGCATTTTTGTATACGTCCAACTGGGGCACGCGCACGCTGGCGTTTCGGTTTCCAAAAGACGCACCAGCGTTGGCAAACTTGTCGGCGTATTTGATCCCGGATCGCGTCGAACTCGAATCTCACGGTTCGGTTCTCGTGTTGTCGTTTCAGGTTGACAACGAAGATGCTGGTTGGGGGGACGAGTATGACGATGACCGCGACGGCGCGCTTGGGGCGTTGGCAGGAGTCCGCCGTCAGATTGCGCTTGGTGATTACCGTGCCTTGTATCTCATGTGGCTGTGTACGCTGCAACGAGGCGAACATGAAGATGAAAACGACGAAGCATTGGCAGAGCCGCCTATCCCAGCAGGGCTTGGTGAATTGGACGCAAGCCTGAGTGCGTTTTGCGATTTCTTTGCTATCGATTCTCATTTGGTGGCTGCTGCGGCGCAAGGAAGCGCCGCCAAGGCGGATGTGAGCCGCGCAGAAGTCAAAGCCGCCATTGCCAAACTGCCGCGCGTGACCTGTGACACCTTGCTGCTTCGGCTGTATGACGAGGAGCCGCAACTCGACGTCAAATTGAGACAGCAACTGTTTGGTGCGCCGACACTGACAAAATCGCAGCAGCCGTCTGGTCGCACGGCGGCTGAATTGCTCAAATCAGCCAGGCGCATTGCGACACAGGCCGAACAACGCGAAAAGGCGCGTGGGCTGGCGGCGCGGATCAAAGTGCTGGAGCAGTTGGCGGCCAGGGAAGGCTCGGCGTGGTTTGAGGTCGCCAAAATGCTGGACCAAAAGACGGCTGCGGGTTACACCGCGGCGACACAACTGCTGGTTGACCTACGCGACATGGCGCAACACAAGAACACGCTGCGGGCGTTTGAAGATCGGCTGTCGACGATCCGCGGGAAATACGGCAAGAGTCGAGCTTTTGAAGAGCGACTGTCAAAGGCGGGGCTGGTATGAGGCTAATGAACAGATTCAACGGTGAATTCATGCCGGACAAAAGTGACGATCCACCCGTTGTTGATGCCGAGGTCGAACTCGCCCAGCTGGAAACGGGCCGCGCATGGCTGCTCTCCCGAGTTGAAGAGAAGCGCAAGCTTGAAGGGGTGCAAGAAGGTAGCACTTCTGCAACGTCCGCATTTCTGTCCAGTGCCTCGGCCACCAGCCTCGAATTCGTTCGCAAGATCGGTCTGCGCTGCAGAGTCGTCGGCGTCATTCCGAATGTGGGCGAGGACGATTCACCGCAACAACTGCGTGGCTACTGGATGGGGCGACCACCTGCGATTTGCGCGGAAAGGGCGATAGCGCGCTGGACGATGCGCGCGTGACCTACAGCTTTACTCCGCTGCAGTAAGTGACCGCTCCAGGATAAGTTGATCAAGCCAAAAGTGACAACGCGTAAGACGAAGGCCTGACGCTCAGCCAGCGGCTTGGCAAAAGCAACTTCAAAGCTGCCACAATGGGTTTCTGTCGCGACCGTAGCGAGATTTGACGCAAACCTCGAATTCGCAGATCAGTCTCGCAATGCGCACTTGCGGGTGCGGTGGAGTCATCACTCTCTTTTTGGCAACGTGCTGCTGGCTATGACCTGCCGCAGCGGTTGCACGTGATCATAATCAGCGACCGAAACACGCGATCGCGCTCGAAGATCTGCAGACGGCCGTCGTCCGTCGACGCATGCGCCTGATTGAGCACATCGCCGAGTGGAACTTTGCTTTGCACGATCCATGTGATCGTCGCCGAAGCGCCGGGCGCGACAGATAGCCCCGGTGCCGACACCACAAAGCCGTTTCCGTAGTCGCCGCCGCTTGAGACGGCCGTGGCATTGCTGACCGAGACCAGCGACGTGTTGGCTGGAATGCTGCCACTGATCGTCACCGCCGCAGCTGGCGAGCCTGGTGGCGCGATATGCGTCACCACGTAGGTGTAGGTGATGACCGCGCCGAATTCCGAATCCAATTGGCTGACCAATATGCCCGTCGTCGACAAATTCACATTCACGACGGTGTCGGCCACGCTTGGTTGATGGCGTTGGTGGCGGTCACGGTGGCGATGTAACTGCCGATACTGCCAGTAGGTGTGCGTCGGGTTTGCCCCGCTGCCAGTTTGGCCGTCGCCAAAATCCCAGACAAACGAAACATTGTTGCCGGTCGCCACCGTCGCCGTGAACTGCGTGACTCCGCCAAGATTCGTTGGGCTGTTGCTCGTTGCCTGTCAAGCCGGAGATGGCGACGTTTACGCAATCCTCAACTTGGATGTAGCGCTCGGCTGCCGCAACCCCGCCATCAAGCACCGGCGTCTCCAGCGTGAAAGCTGATCGTGTGCGGCGGCAACGCCAGCGCGCCAGCGCCGACGGTCGCTTGCAGTTGGGTTGGGCTGACAAATGTGCGTCGGTAACGGTGAGCCGTTCAGTCGAATACGCGTGCCTGAAGGGCCATCGATGAAGTTGGTGCCCGTTGCGGTGACGAGCAAGCTATTTGCGCCACCGCACACCTTGTCGTGGCGCAATCGCGTTGAACACCGGCGTCGCTTCGCGTTCGACCGCGCCAATGTCGCACGTGCCGCTTTTGCGGCCGGATAACGCCGCGCTGATCAACGGGTGGACAGCCCGCGTTGTTGCCGCCGTTTACTGCTGGAGAAGTGCCAGTGCTGATGGCATATGTCAGCTGTCGGCCCGCCGTTATCCTGCAATGTCGTGAGTTGCGGATCGGCGTTGACGCCCGGGCATCCGGTCGCGTTGTTGAATGCCAGATTGCCGCCGCCATCGACCAGCTGGGCAGCGTCGAGCTACTCGTGAGCGAGCAACTGCCATCACGGACGATTGTGTTGGTCATGGTACGTATCGTGCTTGCATTGACCAAGGCCAAGGCGCCATTCGCCGGTGTCGCCGACAAGTTGTCGGCAATGGTGACGTTTTGCAGACGCGCTTGCGACGATTGCTGTTCCGCCAATAAAGATGGCTGCGCCCCGGTCTGTGCTCGGGATGCTGTTGCCGCTGAAAGTGACATTGACCAGGTTGAGGTTGCCGAAGTTGCCCTGAAAGAGACCGCCTCCGCCAGAACCACCGGCGTTTAGCGCGGTGTTGTTCAAGATCGCGCTATTGGTGATCGACATAACGGCAGAGTTTTCGATTGCGCCGCCATAGCCACGCCTTGTTGTCACGAAACGTTGCACGGTCGATGCTGACAATTGCGCCACTGGTTGCGTTGTAGAGCGCGCCACCGTTGATAACTGTTTGCAGTGAAGTTGGACTGAAACAGCGTGTTTGTAATGGTTAGCAGCGCCTGTGTTGTAAATCGCACCGCCCGAGCCATTGCTTGTATTTGACAGAAATGTGCTGGAGGCAATGTTCATTTTCGCGTTGCTGCCGACAATGGACAACGCCGAGCGCTGGTGGCCGATGAACGTGCTGTTGTTGATGTTGACCAGGCCGTTGGTGACGTAGACGGCCGGCCGGCCAAAGTCACGGATGCTGAGGTTGCTCAGGTTAAGCGTTACACCAGCCGTGTTGAGCGAAGAACAACTGGACACTGGCCCCGCCTCCGCTAAGCGTGGCGAGTCCACCACCATCGATGACCGTGTTCGTGCCGATGGTCTGCCCGGCCGTGATGGTGATCGTTACCGGCGCTGGACCACAGTTGAACGTTACCGCGCCTCCGCCCGACAATGACAGCGACAAATGCTGCTTCGGTGCAACTGGCCGGTGTGCCGTTGCCCACCACGCCACCTTGAATTACCGCGCGAACCGACGGTGTCGGTGTCAACACAGCGAACAAAGATACTGCTGTGACAACGCTGTAGACGCATCGTGTATTGGCTAGTCTAGGCATGATGAACCTCCCCCAAACAAAGTGCCGATCACCGAGATCTCCTGACAAACACAAATGCCGGGTCATCTACGCTTGCAAGGCACAGCAATTGCCTGTGAATGTGCTCTAGGCGCAATGCGTTCCTCCATGTGCATCCTGCGGAATGCGCCATAATTCACGCGTCCATCTCCCATTTGCATTAGGACAAACTCAGTGAGTTTTACATTATCCGTTTGCAAGATCAAAGAGCGATACAGAAGCGATACAAAAGCGCCACGGCCCAAATCTTGATGTCAAATGAGCACGAACACCACCTCATTTAGCAGCCACCTAAAGGCTTGGCGACACGAACTTGGCCTGACACAAGCGCAACTGGGCCAACGCGTGGGTTGCTCTGCCATCACCATCCGCAAACTGGAAGCCGGCGAACGCCTGCCTTCGGTCCAGTTGGCGACCTTGCTTGCCCAGCATCTTCGATTGAGCGGTGAGGCGCGGTCTATCTTCGTGAACCTCGCACGCACCCCAAACGTCCAGCATTCGCTTCCCGTGTTGGCCCGGGTGGCTTCAAGCACAACACTCATCGGGCGCGAGAGCGATTTCGCCGAGATCATCAGTTTGTTAACCGATGGCCGCACACGTTTGATTACCTTGACGGGGCCGGCTGGCGTTGGCAAAACGGCGCTAGCCAGGGCCGTATCAGTGCATGCCGCCAATCATTATCGTCACGGTATGGTGTGGGTCGATCTGACCCTGTTGAACTCATACTCGCAGGTATTGCCGGCCATCTCGCGGACAGTGGGCATGACACTTGGCGCCGATGTCGATGTTGAGGATCGACTCATCGACTACCTTGCCAACAAAGCCATGCTCCTTGTTCTGGATAATCTTGAACATGTGTTGAGCGCTGCTGCGCAAATTGTCGCAATCATCGAAGCCTGCCCCAGGCTCGTGGTCCTCACGACCAGCCGAGTGGCTCTGCGCAAACGCATCGAAACCTGCATCGCAGTTGCTCCGCTAAGTATTGACTCTTCCGAACGTTTGTTTGCCGAGCGTGCAACCATTGCGCGTTCACACCTCAAGTTCAACGCGAGTGATCGAAAGGCCATTCGAGAGTTGTGCGGGCATCTTGATGGATTGCCGTTAGCGATCGAACTAGCGGCTACACGTGTCGCTATCATGTCTCCTCAAGGCGCACTCGACCTTTTCGTGGCCGATCAGAAAATCGTGCTGCCACTCATCGCAAATCACACCGCAGACCTGCCGCCCCGCCATCGCACGCTACAGGGCGCTATTCAATCGAGCGTTGAGCTGCTTAATCCCGAGCAGCAGCGGGTGTTTCGTTACTTGAGCATCTTCACAGGCGGCTTCAGCCTGGATGCGGCAACACAAATCGCATGTTTGGCATCGTCATCAGACCAAAATCAGGCGCTGGCGCCCAAGACCCGGCTGGCGGCTTGGGCCACATTGACAGCGCTGCTGGAGGCCAATCTACTCAGCAGCCGCGAAATCACATCGGGTGGCCATGTTGATGCAGAGCCCGAGTTTTATATGCTGGAGACTATCCATGCAGTCGCAAGAGCTGCTCTTGAAAAAGCAGGAGAGCGCAATACCGCCCTGGAACGTCATGCCCAATATTTCGAGATGCTCGTCCGAAATGATCTGGACACCTATGAACGCTTGCACGACACAGCTGCCATGCATCACTTGGTGCACCACATGCCCGAGGTTTTGGCTGCCATACACTATGCAATTGATCAAGGCCAGGCAGAACGCGCCTGCTGCATGTGTCAGGCTTGTGGCACAGCATGGAAAGAGTATGCCAATTACGCAGACGGGCTTGCCGCAACAGAAGCGGCCCTGCGCCTGTATAGCGACCCAACGCCGGCGTATTACCGTGCACGCGCCGGCGCGCTCATCACCCTCGTGCGTCTGAACGCCGAAAGCGCCGATCACTTACGCAACGAAGAAATTATCAACGAAGCGCTGAGCTTGTTTCGGGACAGCGGAGACGAACGTGGCGTTTGGCAGGCATTGCACCAGCAGGCGTGGCAAGAACTTTGGAAAGATGTCGAGAGCGCCTGGCAGCGACACCATTCGCTCTTTAAAACCGTCAAATATGCTAACGACACACACTGGACCGCGATCAAGTTAACGGATATGGCCGTCCTTTGCAACCTGCAACACAATCCAGAACAAGCCGTACGCCACACAACGGAAGCAATTGGATTTTTTTCGGCGCTGAACGATGATGCAAACCTCAGCTATGCGCTAAACGTCAAAGCCGTGGCACTGTTATCACTGGGTCAGTCGCTTGAAGCCCGTAAAACCTGGCAACTGGCATTGCATCATGCAGCCGATGGTTCTCCCACGCGCACTGCCAGCCTTGAGTGCGCATTGGGTTGGCTCGCCATATGGCCCGATGATCCCAACGAAGCCATACAGCACTGCGCCAAGGCGGTTGAAATGGCGCTCAAGGCCGGATCCCCTAGGATCGTATATATGTCACTGATCCGCCAAGGGCTTGCAGAAATTGCCGCCAACGCGCTTGGTGAGGCTGCACAACACCTGTCCCAAGCGCATTCATACCTAATCAAGAACAATCTTGCTGTTGATGGATTTGTGCAGCGTTACTACATCGGCTCGGCCTATCTAGCGGCACGAGCGAATCTCTTTCATGATGCGATGGACCTGCTCAAACATGCGGACGAGTTGGCCAATGCAACTCAAAACCCGCTCGATGTATTTGATCTCCATCTGATGGAAGCTACGCGCCGCATCTGCGATAGTAGCTCGGCCGCCGAATAGGCCGCGCCTGTCGTGGCTATAAACAACTGTCCCATGGTCAAGATTTCGCCAGCCGGTGACAGCGTGAAGGAGTCATAAGACTTGAAGCAAGGTTTGCGAGTCCGGCGGAAGCTGTTCCACGAACCGGTGCTGCAACAGCGCGTCGATGTTGGGTCGATCACCAGCCAGTCGAACCACTACCGCGAAATACTTCATCACAGCTGTCGATTCACGGACAGCGGTGGTCGATCCACGCGAGAAATATCCCAGGTTCTGGGATCGGCAACGCCGTCCAACAGGCGACTGTCAAAGTTTCCTCAGTTGTCGCATACTTCCAGTGATCACAGGAGTACAGATGCTAAACAACTACGCACACACAGATGACAGCACCCTCCGCCAATGGGTCGAGGATTTCCACCGGGACGGCTATCTTTTTCTGCCAGAGTTTCTTGCGCCGGATCTGGTTCGGCAGTTGCGCGACGATCTGGATCGCGAGCTGTTGACAACGCAGCGCACTTACACCGGCGCGGATGACGCCAATGAAACCATGCGGCTGCGTGTGCGTCTGTTTGAGAGCAGCCGGGCCAATCTGAGCCTGTTCGATATGGATCCAATCGCGGCGTTTGCGGAGTTGCTGATCGCGCCGAATTGCCACGTGATCCACAACAACTCATTTACCACACGGCCAGGTGGCGGCATTACGACTTGGCATCAGGATGACGCGCCGCACTATCTTGTTACGGATGCAGAACGGCCCGGCAATGTGCGTCTGCCGGTGTTGTTCTTCACCGCGAACTACTACCTGACCGACGTGACCGAGCAGGCGCATGGCGGTACCGAGGTGATCCCGGGATCGCATCTATTCGGCGCGTCACCACCCAAGGCGATGGAAGGCACACCCTATGCGTCACAGGTGCTGCCATGTCTGGGGAAGGCCGGCAGTGTTGTGCTGTTTAACAACCAGGTCTGGCACCGGGGTGGCCCCAACCAGAGTGACCGGGTGCGCTATATCACCCAGGTGACATACGCCCGGCGCATCATTAGCCACATGTTTTATCCCTTCATGAATTACCAGATGCCGGAACACGTCTACATGGACGCCAGCCCGCGCCTGAGGCGGCTGCTCGGGTTTTCAGATCATGGCGCATATGGCTGATTGCCGATGGTGCGTGACTCTTTCCAATAGAGCGCGATATCGCAAGCCCAAAAATCTATGGGCCACACGCCCAACACATCGGTTGTCACCTTGATCGAGAGTTTCGGATTCGGCACTTCGCGTATGCCAACTTCGGCGCCCCTGAACCAGCCTGATCTGCACCTGTCGACGGTTGGCCATCTAGTGTGATCTTGCCCCAGAGGCCAGTCAGTGCGCGGCTGATCGATGGCGCATACGCTAAGCTATGCGAGCGCCGACATCCAGCACTGTGATGCCGCGCGTTGTGCTGACAGAGGCGCGTTTGCCGTCGGCGCTAACACGAGTGACGCCCGTGTCCATCCCCGGCGGAAGAATGTGCGTCCACAGCGTCGTGTATCGCTCAGCGTCGATGATTTTGGTTTACACATAATGCGCAATCCGCTTGATGTCATCTGCGCCGCCTGTCGCGCCGACGCGCACAGGACATTGCCGTTGAACTCCTCGTGAGTTTCAAGTGCGCGCGCGCCGTGTCGTGTGCCATGCCGTTGCAGCCGATGTTCGTAATTGACGACTGCGATTCAAAGAATGACGCAATCATTACAAAGAAGGATGACGCGAACCTAATCTTTGGCATAGCCTGAACGCGGGACGTTCACCCGGAGTACGCTATGCGACAACGACACCTCGTGACAGTGGCCGCTGCACTGATTGCGTGTGGATTATTGGCTGTGGGGTATGTGGGTCTATCGGCGCTCACCGCCGGGCCAATTGCTGCTGCCGAAATGGCAGCGCGTCGGGCGCAAGCCGCGCCGCAGACCGAAGTATGGCGGCTTGGCATTACGCTTGAGGGCAGCGCTGCGTATACCAACACCGCCGGGCGTCTGGCGACGGCGTCAGCCGCCGTGCGCGGGCTGCAACAGCACAGTTATTTTGTCTTTCCCGCCGCTGCCGATGCGCGCACCGTGGCCTCCGCGCACGTCAATTTCTTGAGCCGGAGCGGCGCGCCGATCGATACGGTCTCGGCGACGCTCGTCGTGGTCGACTACGACGGCAATATCCTTCGTGCGTTGAGCGCGCCGATCTCCGCGAGCGCTGTGCCGACCGGGTCCTGGGTCACGCTGCCGATCACCGTCAGTGGCGCGCTAACGATCAATCCGAACGAAATTCTCGCGGCGCATTTTGACCACGGCGCTGCACCGGACCCAAATTTCGACACGCGACCGGCGTTCGAAATTGTGGTGACGCCGTGAGCCACACGCCATGAAACCAAGTTCATTGACCGCCGTTTTGTGCGCCCTGATGCTGCTACTTGGCGTCAGTGGCGCTGTCTCAAACGCCTACGCCGCTCGGCCCGGTCAATTCGGCCCCATCACCGGGTCCGAACATGCGCGGCTTGCGGCGTTGGTCATTGGGCGGACGGTTACGGGCGCCGATCTGAGCGGCCGCGGCTTTCGCGCCAACTCGCTGGTTCAAGCGCCGGCCAACGATGCGCCGGTGCTCGATCGCGATCTGTTGCTCGTATTTCCGCCGTCTGCTGTTGAGCGTGTGGCCCAGCTTGCGCGCATGCGGGTGATCTCGGCGACCGATATGCAGAGCGACACCATCACGCTGGTGCTCGAAGTCTATGGTCCAGCCGGCGAACTGGCGCGCACCCTGAGCAGCGCGCCGATCGACGCCGCGACGCTCACAACCGATACCTGGCACAGCCTGCCGCTGGCGGCCAGTTCATCTGCGCGCCTGATCGGCGAAAACGAATTGCTGGCTGTGCGCGTGCATCTGAACCGCAACGCCGTCCCTGGCCCGGCGCCGGCAGCGCAGATCGCGTTCGACATCGCGCTCGATCGCTTTACGCAACGGCCGACCGTCACGCCGACACCGACGATCACGAATACACCGATTCCGACCGCCACAAACACGCCCGCGCCGACTCAGACCGCGACGGCCTCGCCAACACCGCGCCCGAACGTGGTCTATATGCCGATCGTGGCGCGCGGCGGCACAACGCCCTAATAAACAATCTCCGGCAGGTCTGGCAAAGCGCCTGATCACACACAAAAGGAAACCCTGACCCCATGAAACCGCGTGACATACAGTTCAGACGTTTACTGGCCGGCGCAATGCTCGTGCTCATGAGCACGGTCATGCACCCCGTTGGCGCTGTGGCGCAAACCGCGCAACCGCCCATTGCGCTTGAGCAGGAGGGTAACCAGATCATCTGGCAAGCCGCCGACGCCGACGGCGGATGGGCGCTCACGGTCGCCCGGCCCGATGGTGCTGTGGAGCAGCATCATTTTGCCGACGGAGCGCCGGTGGCGTATGCGTGGTCGGCCAAGCTGCCCGGGCAATACATCTATGAATTGCGCTTTACACCCGCGCTGGACGCGGCCACGCTGCAAGCGCTGAAGAATGCGCGCGGCACCGATGCCGAGGACGCTGTCGTCGCACGTCTGCGCGCGGCAGGCAAACTCCCGCAGGCCACGGTGTATAGCGGCGCGTTTGCCGTGCAGCCTGGTGGCGCGCTGCTGCTGCCCGGCAGCGCGAGTGAGGCGCGCGAGCCTGCGCCGACCACAAACGACCGCCGCGGTATCGCCGCGGTGAACGACCAGGTCATCCCCGATGACCTAATCGTTCAAGGCAGCGCGTGTGTTGGGAACGATTGCGTCAACAACGAAAGTTTCGGGTTTGACACGATCCGCCTCAAAGAAAACAACACGCGTATCGCGTTTCGAGACACAAGCACAGATGGTTTCGCATCTACCGATTGGCAGTTGGAGGCAAACGATTCGGCATCCGGCGGTGCAAATAGCTTTTCAATTTGGGATGTCACGAGCGGCACGAGGCCGTTTCGCTTGCTGGCCGGCGCGCCGACTGACGCGTTTTTTGTCAACAGCGCCGGCAAGCTTGGCCTGCGCACCGCGACCCCTGTGCTTGACATTCATATGGCTACAAACGACACCCCGGCCCTGCGTTTTGAACAGACGGCGGCGGGTGGACTTCAGCCGCAAACCTGGGATGTCGCCGGCAACGAAGCCAACTTTTTCGTGCGCGATGTCACCGGCGGCAGCCGGTTGCCCTTTCGAATCCGGCCCGGCGCGCCGACCAGCAGCCTGGATGTTTCGGCCAGCGGCAATGTCGGCATCGGCACGGCGGCGCCCAGCGCGCGTTTGCACGTCGCTGGCAATGCGCTAATCACGGGTAAGTTGCGCGTAACGGACACGTTGTATGTCAACGGCGTCGTGGTTGAACTGTCGGACATCAACGCCAAACAGCAGATCCGGCCAGTCGACCGCGCACGCGTTTTGGATCGCCTGGCCATGATCCCCGTATCGACCTGGCAATACAAAAGCGATGCGTCCGGCGCGCGCCACATGGGCCCGATGGCGCAGCACTTCTTTTCGGCATTTGGCCTGGGTGGCGACGATAAACACATCGCCGCGCTTGATGTCGGCGGCGTGCTGATCGCCGCGGTGCAGGAAGTGACGTTGCGGTTGAGCGGGCAGGGCGACACAATCGCGCGGCTCGAAAAAGAGAATGCCGCGCTGCGCGCCAAACACGACGCGCTGTTGCGACGGCTTGAAGCACTGGAAGCCGCGCCGGCGGCCGCGCCGGGCCAATGAGCAGCACAGACTGTCGCATTACAGACACCATGAAAAGAGCAAACATACTGGCCCGGCTGACATTGGCGTCCGCGCTGCTCATCGCGTTTGTCGTCCGCGCGCAGCCCATCGGCGCGGTTTCACCGGGCCTGACCGCAGTCAATGATCAGGTCATCCCAGATGACCTGATCGTTCAAGTCAAGCTGTGCGTTGGGCTCGATTGCGTCAACAACGAAGACTTTGGGGACGACGCGATCCGCCTCAAAGAAAACAACTTGCGTATCGCGTTTAACGACACAAGTGTTGGGGCGTTTCCGTCAAATGACTGGCAACTCCAAGCAAATGACAGCGCCAGCGGCGGTGCGAACAAATTCGCGATCGTTGACCAGACGGTCACGCGAACGCTGTTTACGGTCTTGGCAGGCGCGCCGGACGACGCGGTCGTCATCGACAGCTCCGGCAAGCTGGGCCTGGGCACCAGCGCGCCAGCGGTGGACCTGCACCTCGTCACCGGCATGACGCCGAGCCTGCGTCTGGAGCAAACGCCGGCCGGTGGATTTGCCGCACAGACCTGGGACATCGTCGGCGATCACACTGGATTTGCCGTGCGCGATGCGACGGGTGGCGGCGCGCTGCCATTTCAAATCCACCCGGGCGCGCCGACGAGCAGCATCGATATCGGCCCGTCCGGCAATGTCGGCATCGGTCTGGCCGGGCCAACTGAGCGGTTGCACGTCAATGGTGATGCGTTTATCGCCGGGCACTTGCGCGCGCGCGACACGGTTCAAGTCGATGGCATCATGGTCGAGCTGTCCGACAGCGGCGCAAAAACGCGCATTGAGCCGGTCAATGGCGCGCATGTGCTGGAAAGATTGCTGACGATCCCGATTTCGACATGGCGTTACAAAACCGATGCAACGGGTGAGTGGCACATGGGAGTGATGGCGCAGCACTTCTTCGCCGTGTTCGGCCTCGGCAACGATGACAAACACATCGCGGCGCTGGATGTCAATGGCGTGTTGATGGCGGCGCTTCAAGAAATCGATCAACGTCTGCGCGGACAGCACGCGCAGGTCAAACAGATCGCCAGCGATAGCGCCGAGCTGCGCGGCGACTTCGACACCCTTGAAAAGCGCCTGGAAGCGCTGGAGCGCGCGCGGTAAGGATCGAGCGTACCAAACGTAAAGGAACGGAACGGGGCACTCCGAACACGGCGGGATCCCGCATCTGCGCGACAATCGGCCATATGAAAACAGCCGTGGTTTCTTGGCCATAAGGCGGCTGATGACGTTGTTGGGTTAGCTTGGCACCAAAGCTGATTTGTATGTTGTGCAGCGTTGCGCGTGCAGGGGCAAACGTTCAACATCGCCCAGCGCCTGGCGAGCGCGTTTTTGAGGACTTATAGTGCATGCGTCAAAACAAGTGGATTGACGCGAGCTCATCGCGATAACGCAACCAGCGCCTCAAGCGCGATTGTGATCATTGCTGCCTTGCCCTCATCCACCGCGTCTCGATATGGGTTGTAGTCGAGCAGATCCGCGCTCTCGGCAGGGTTGCCATCCACGGTAAAAATGCCGCCGGCGCGCGCGCCGCGCAACGCTGCCACGATCAGCAACGCGGCTAGCTCCATCTCAATGCCCAGTGCTCCAGCTTTGATCCACAGATCGTGATCGGCCGGATACAGCCCGTCGTAGAACACCGCCTGTGAGCGCAACACGCCGACGGCGAAGCGCACCCCGCTGTGCGCAGCCGCGGCGCGCATCAGCGCCTGCGTCACGGTGATATCGGCCACCGCCGGATACGCAGGCGGCACCAGTTGGTTGGTATAACCGTCCTCGCGCGTAGCTGCCTGCCCGATCAGCAGCTGCCCGGAGCGAATCGCGGGCGCGTACGACCCGCAGGTGCCGCAGCGGATGATCGTACGCGCGCCGGCGCGGATCAGTTCCTCAAAACAGATCGCCGCGCCAGGCGCGCCGATGCCGTGCGAGACCGCGCTGATGCGCACGCCGCGATACTCGCCAGTGTGCGTTTCATATTCACGGTTGCTCGCGACAAGCCGGGCGTTTTCAAGCCGACTGGCGATCTGGCGAGCGCGAGCCGGATCGCCGCAGACGAGCACCTGCTCGGCGACTTCGCCCGGCGGCAAGCGCAAGAGCGGAGTAAGCGCGTCTTTTGATGAATCCATGCGCGAAAGTATGCACGAAAACGCATATCATCGCAGCGGACATCCACATGATGTGCGCTGGTCTGAGTCGGCCATGGCGAGGGGCTGGTGCACAGCGTCTCGCGCGATCTGATCGCGATCGAGCGCAGCGTGCTGAGCAGTAATTACTTCCGCAAGAATGCGTGACGAGAGAGACGCCCGCATTTATATTCGTCAAAAGCGGGAACAATGTCAGCGCCAGATCATTCTGGCCACTGCTGTATGCAACGTTCGCAGGTGGGCTGTCATGGGCTTTCGGGATGCATTTTTCCCGTACGAAAGCACAGTTATACCGATCACCGCCATGACGCACACCACCTTTCCCCGTATCCTGATCGTGCTTGTCACTGCACTTTTGCCGCTGATTACCGTCGGCCTATCCAAGCCTGCGCGCGCCGTGACAGGCAACATCATCACCGTCACAACGACTGACGATGAGGTCAACAGCGACGGCGACTGCTCGCTACGTGAGGCCATCAACGCAGCCAACACCGATCAACCCGTCGATACCTGCCCGGCTGGCAGTGGCGCAGACACAATTGCGCTCGCGCAAGCGACCTATCTCATCGGCACGGTCGACAACGTCAGCGACGGCCACAATGGCCTGCCCTCGATCACCACCACACTGTCGATCATCGGCAATGGTGCAGTGATCCAAGGTTCCGGGGCGCAGATACGGTTTTTTCACGTGGTAGCCAGTGGGGCGCTCAGCCTATATGAGATGACGCTGACCGGCGGAGCCATTGTCGGGGCTACCGGCAGCGCTGGCGCGAACGGTACGGTCTTTTCTCAAAGCGGTGGCGCAGGTGGCGCAGGTGGAAACGGATCGGGTGGCGCTCTCTACAACCTGGGCGTGTTGCGGTTGGAGGCTGTGACACTCATCAACAATAGCGTCATCGGCGGCGTCGGCGGACGCGGCGGCAACGGCAGCAGCGGCGCCAACGGCGGCAGAGGTGGCCCAGGTGGCAGCGCCACAGGGGGCGCAATTTACAACGCGGGCGAGCTGCAGCTGACCGGTGTCGCGTCGATCAACAACAACGCCTCTGGCGGCAGTGGCGGCAATGGTGGCAGCGGCTCGATCCTTCCCGCGTCGGGTGGCTCCGGCGGCATCAGCCAGGGGGGCGCCGTTTATAACGCCGGCGGGCGCATGACAATTGTCAACAGTCTGCTCACAGGCAACGGAAGCGCGGGCGGTGCCGCGGGCATCGGTTTTTCGATTGGCCCGGTATTTCCCGCCGTTGGCCAGGGCGGCGCGATTTACAACAGCGCGGGAAGCAGCGCAATCACAAATACCACCATGACAGCCAACCAATTAAGTGGCTTCATCGGGACGTCCGGCGGTGCGTTGTATCAAAACGGTGGTGAGCTCACGTTAGAAAACAGCATCCTTGCAAACAGCACGTCTGCCACGTTTGATGTGAATGACTGTTTTCACGGCGGCGCCACAGCGGTCGTCACCCAGACCCACAATTTGATCGAGCTCAACACTGGCTGCCCAACACCGGTGCTCAGCAGCGATCCGCAGCTTGGGCCGCTCGTATCCAACGGCGGCAAGACGCAGACACAGCTGCCTGCAGCGACTAGCCCCGTCATCAACGCTGGCAATCCCGATGCGTGCCCGGCTGTCGACCAACGCGGATTTGCGCGTGAAGCCGGTCCATGCGATATCGGTTCGGTCGAGCTTGGCGCGGCGACGATCGGTGTGCTGAAACTGCCCGCAACCCGCATCGTCCTCGCCGGCGAACCAGTGACCTATACGCTGCAGATCTCGAACACGGGCGCGCGCACGGCGCGGTCGGTTGTGCTCACCGATGCTGTGCCTGTCGCGCTCACGTTTGTCGCCGCCTCGACCGATCTGGGCGCATGCGCCACAATGCAAATCTCGTCAGCTGCGACCTGGGGCCGCTCGCGCCGGCGGCGATCAGCGGCACGCGTCTGATCACAATCTCCGCGCTTGCGCCGGTGTCACGCGCGACCATCACCAATACGGCCATGCTGACATGGACCGATGATTACGGCGCCAATCTGGCGGAATCCAGCGCGGTAATCGACGTTTCTCGCCAGCCGGTCGCCAATGCCGGCGCGAATCAAACCGCGCTAGTCGGCCAGAACGTGCACCTCGACGGATCGGCCAGCAGCGATCCAGATGGCGACACGCCGCTGAGCTATTACTGGCGCCAGCTCGCCGGTCCGGCCGTCATGCTCAGCGGCATAAATACGGCCACACCAACATTTGTGTCGCCAAGCTCCCCGTCCACGCTCTTATTCGCGTTGATCGTCACTGACACGTTGGGGCTGGCCGCCAGCAGCGCAGATACGGTCATCGTAACCGTGGGTGATGCGCCAATCAGTGGTTTGCTTGCCACCAGTTCAAGCCCCGGTGCTGCGCTTGCGCCCGTTGCGTTTACCGCGACGGTCACGGCCGGCAGCAACATCACGTATATCTGGAACTTTGGCGATGGCGCAACAGGCACCGGCCAATATCCGATGCATGCGTATGTGCTTGGCGGCACATATGCGGCCATGGTCACCGCGACAAATGATGCGGGGAGCGCGTCGGTCGGCACGATTGTCGTCATCGTCGCGCCGATACCGAAGCCGACATCAACAACACTGCCTGGCACGACGCCGACACCGCTGAATGCGACGACCTCTACACCGGCGGCGCTGCATCAGCGCGTGTTGCTGCCAGTCATTTCGCGTTGAGCGCGCCACGCCTATGTTTTACGCAGTCATCCGGCGCCATTCGGCCGAGGTGTGAGCGAGGACCTACCCCAAAAAGCACTATCTCCCCGCGCGGAACGCGGGGAGATAGTGCTTTTTGGGAGAACATCCCTCAAGGAGCAGTAAATTGACGCATCGCCGACGAGCGCATCACAGATTCAGCCCGATCTGAAACAGCGCGGTGTAGCCGGCGGCGGTTGAACCGGCGGTCGCCAACACGAGCTGATTGCCGCCGTTCGCGTCGATGCCGTCGTTACTGTTGAGCGTGCGGTTGTCTGGTTTGCCAGATGTCTGCTCGGCAAACACCGCGTTGGACATGGCTTCATCAAATACGAGACAGACTGAGCGATGAACCTGAGGTGCTGCTGCCGCAAGGCAATCGCAAATACGTATCTCGTCAGCCGCGCGCGTGACGAAGCGCAATCGATTGCACACAGCGGTGTCACAAGCAGCAGGCCATAGATACCTGATATACGGTAGGTTCATGCTCTGGATTTCATAGGACAGTTGTAATCCCGCGCTCTGAACCAGCTCTGAACAGCATGACAGATGCGTGTTGTTCAGAGCTGGTTCAGAGCGCCTGTCTAGTGTCGTTCCATCATGACCTATCGACAAGCAATCGCCGCCGCCGCGGCAGCCGGGCTGCTGCTGCAGGCATGCGGACAGACTCAGCCTGCGCCAGTTCGAACAGCCCAACCGACATCGATCAGTATTGCGCCGCAGAGCCGGCTCCTGGCTTCCGGCCTCGATGCGTTCGCGCGCCAGACTTCCTATAACGCGCGCAATCAATTCATGATCGAAAACGTGCTCGGCGACGCCGCCGATGGCGAAATGACCACGCGCGTCGATGTCAACGAGACGCGCTTTGGCGACATGTACGAAGTCTTTGTCATCGTGATCGGCGAAACGACCGAAGCGCGCAGCTATATCGCGAAGGGCAAGACGGGCGTGTTCCAACTCTTTGTCAAAGGCCCGTCGCCCGATCTCGGCATCGATGACGACGCATGGCATGTGACCGAAGATCAGATGCTGACTAACGACCGCCTGAATGCATTGCCGACGCGTGTGTTGCCCGAGTTGCTGGCCGTGCCGGATGCAATCGAGGCGGCGTTTGGCGATCCGGTTGATATCGCACATGATGACATCGCCTGCAAGGCATACCGCGCACCGGCGTCGAAGTTGCCCGAACAGTTGCTGGCCGGTTTTGCGCGCATGTTAAGCCGCGTTGATGCGCTCGATCTTACGGTGACGTTGTGCGACGACGGCCTGCCGCACATGCTTCAGGTCGTAGGCCGCGGCCTCGGCACAACCGACGCTGCAAAACCCGGGCGCGTCGAGGTGCTGCTCGAATTCACCTCATTTGGCCGCGCGCTGCCGGTGCAGGCACCGGCCGACGCACGGCCGCTTGTGATCCGTTCACCTGCGGCGGCCGAGCCGCCCACGCCCGATGCGAAGCCGGAAAGCAGCGCAGCTGCTGACAACGCGCCGCTCGTCAACATGAACGATGGCAGCTATGGCGCCGATGCGCCGATGGCCGGTGTCGTTACAGATCTGTTGCCGGTGCGTTTTGACGCCGAAAAAGATGAGCTGAATTACATGAGCCACGCGGAACCGGATGACCTGATGGCGTTTTATCGAGCGCACTACGTCGGCGAGCGCGGCTTGCGCGAGCGCACATTCGTGACCTCCGTTTTTGACAAAGGCTTCAGCATCGTCTTTGACGGGCTCGAAGATGGCCGCGCAGTCGTCGTGCAGGCCACGCGCATTGCCGAAAACGCAGTCACTGTCAACATCAGCAAACGCAAGGAATGACATGAAACAGTTGCATGCGCATCCGCCGCTCTTCAACTGCGCGGTGTTGTTCGGTGCGCGCGAGCCAGTTGTGCCGCTCGTGATCAGCGGGTTGCCAGCACGCTTCGCGTCAGTCGGTGCTTGCGGGCTGTCGTATGTCAGCCGCGCATCGCCGCAGCATATTCTCGCGTGTTACCGCGCATTCTTCGGCGATGCGCGGCAAGTGACCCAAACCGATAACGGCTTCAGCGCGGTGTTCGACATCGACCGCCCCGGGAGCGCACTCGCTGTTTGCGTGACGCGCAGCGACGCACAAACAGTCATGGTCACGGTCTTCGTGTTCGCCGCCAGGGATAAACAGACATGACACAAACTCGCACCATTCTCGCGCGTGCCCTCTGCGTAGCGCAGCTCGTCAGCGCGCTCGGTTTCGCCTGCGTGCTGCCAACGCACGCGACTACAGCCGCCGGCATCGTAGGCAACGGCACGCGCGCCAGTTGCACCGAGGCCGCGTTGTCTGCGGCGCTCACAACTGCGGGCACTGTCACATTTGACTGCGGCGGACCGGCCACGATCGCGCTATCCAGCAAGCTCACGGTCGGTCCGCCGGTCACAATTGACGGCGGCGGCGTGATCACAATCAGCGGCGAACTCAGAACACGCATCTTTGAGATCGGCACGACCAGTGCACTGACCCTGACAAATCTGGTGCTGACGCAGGCCCTATCGTTGACCGGTGACGGCGGCGCAATTCTCAACAATGGGCGGCTGCATGTCGACGGCGTGACATTTACCCACAACTCCATCGTGCCGACGTATAGCGGCGCTGCGATCATGTCGAATGGTGCGGCAACGATTTTGAACAGCGTGTTTGCCGTGAACGATGCTGGTAGCGCAGGCGCGATCTTTGTCAACGGCCCGGCAGCGCGCGTGACAATCTCGAACGCGTTGTTCGTGGCCAATCGCGCAGTGAACTCCAGCTTTGGATATGGCGGCGCGTTGTGGGTCGGGCGCGATGCGCAAGTCGAGGTCATCAACAGCGCGTTTCGAAACAACATCGGCGTCTACGGCGGCGCGATTTTTGTGACGCCGGGTGGTCGACTCTGGATCCGCGGCAGTGGCCAAACTGGCGGCATCGACGAGAACCAAGCGCGACTTGACGGCGGCGGCATCTACAACAGCGGAATACTCGAGATTGAGCGCGGAGTTTTTCGACGCAACAGAACACCGACTGAAGGCAGTCAGTCCAACTACGGCGGCGCGATCGCCAATCTCGGAACGCTGCATGTGCGCGATGGCTTCTTTCGCGACAACGAGAGCCGTTTTGGCGGTGCGATTTTTACAGGCGGTCAGCTGAGCGGCTCGCGCGCCGAGATCGTGCGGACGTTGCTCACGCGCAACCGTGCTGTTGTATTCGGCGGCGGACTGTATGCGAACGTGATCTCCAGCACAGTGCTGATCGACCAGTCGGCATTTACATACAACTCGGCTGGCGGCACCGGCGGCGGAATCGGGCGCATGAACGCTGCGATGACAATCTCGAACTCGACGATCTCCTTCAACACAGCTTTGAACGGCGGCGCCGGTGTGTTCGCAGGCGCGGTGCCAAACCCGGCGGCTGGCGCAAGCATGCGCATCGTGAATACGACGATCAGCGACAACACAAGCGAAAACAAGCGTGGCGGCGGCATTTTGAATACCACAGCCTTGCTCGAGATTGTGCATGCCACCATCGTTAGCAACACACAAGGCATCGACCGCGGATTGGCGGCGCATACCGCGCTGCAAGGCGCCGTGCTGCATAACCCCGGGCACAGCAACTGCGTTGCCGCCGCCTCGGATTCCGAATCACCGATCAGCGACAGTGGCGGCAACTTTGCGACCGATCTGACCTGCAGCGTAAGCACGCAGGGAACAGCGCTCAATCCGATGCTCGGGCCGTATCGCTCGGATCCGATGACGCCGGTTGAGTACTACATGCCCCTGTCGAATAGCCCGCTGCTGAGACAGGCGAAAAATTGCCCGCCAAAAGACGCGCGCGGCGTGTCGCGCACAAATCCGTGCGCCATCGGCGCGGTTGAATACAGCAGCGCGGCGCCACCCTCAACGCTGGCGAACCTCTATCTGCCAATGACGGCACGCGGGCAATAGCCACACCAAGAAAAGTATCATGTATCGAAGACTTATATCGCTTGGCGCAATCGCCGCCGTGCTCACACACACACCGCTTGTCGTCGCGCCGGATACGGCGCGCGGCGCAAACGACGCAGTCGGCCTCTTTGCCGCGCTACCTGAAACGCATCCGGGTCCGCAACCCGTCTCCGCGCTGTTCAACACGGCGACATCTGCCGTGCTAGGCGACCGCATTCTCTTTCCGGCAAACACGATGCCTGTTGGCATGCGCAGCATGGCCCTGTGGCGTAGCGACGGCAGCGCGGATGGCACGCAGCCGATCCTCGACCCCGGTCTCGGCGCGACTACCTTCGTCGGCCCGATCGCCGAGCTGCCGCATGTTGCGTTGCTCGGCATGGAGGACGGCGCAAACGGCGCCGAGCTGTGGCGCAGCGACGGCACAGGCGAAGGCACCTATCTGCTCAAGGACCTGCTTCCCGGCGCCGACGGCAGCCATCCTGGGCGCTTTACCATCAGCGGTGCTCAGGCGTACTTCGTCGCATTCGACACGGGGCATGCAACACAAGTGCTGTGGGTCAGCGATGGCACGCGTGACGGCACGCAACGGCTCGGCGTCTTTGACGACATTCGTGAGATGTATGTCATGCCCTCTGGCGCGCTGCTGTTTGTCGCGCGTGAGCCCGCCGCTGGCATCGAATTGTGGTTCAGCGATGGCACGGCGGGTGGCACGCGACTCGTGCGCGACATCCGGCCGGGTTCGGACAGTTCGGATCCAAAATCGTTGCGCGTGCTGCACAGTGGTTATGTGTTGTTTAGCGCGCTCACCGTTGAGCAGGGTGAGGAGCTTTGGATCACCGATGGCACGCGCGACAATACCTATCTGGTCAACGACATCGCCCAGGGCGTCGGGATCGTATCGAGTGCCCCGCGCATGTTGACGACGCTGACTTTGACGCTCGAAGGCGGCAACCCGATCGTCAGCATGCTGCTGTCGGCCTCGGTCAGCGGCCGCAGCAGCCTGTGGGTCAGCAATGGCCTGCGCGACACGATCATCAACACAACAACTGTGGTGCGCAACACGCGCGAGATTTATCGCAGCGGCACGGCGTCGCCGTCTGCTCTCATCGGCACGCGCACTTTGACAACGCCGGATGCGGTCTACGACATCGCCATCGTTGCGATGGTCTCAGCCGCGTCTCAACCTGGCATTTGGGTAACCGATGGCAGTGCGGCGGGCACGACTGTAGTCGCCAACAACATTGAGGTCGACGCCCAATCGCAGGGCTTCTCGATCGCGCGGCTCGGCACTGCCTTCTTCTTCCCGGCGCGCACCAGCGCGCACGGCACCGAGCTGTGGACCAGCGACGGCACCGTGGCCGGCACGCGCCGTGTGAGCGATCTGCGTCCAGGCCCCGCGCATAGCAGCCCAAGAGAGTTGACGACCTATCGGCGGCTCCGTGTATTTCAGCGCCGACAGCGCGCAGGGCCGCGAGCTGTATGTCGTCGAACCAGGCGGCGAGGTTGCGTTGTTCAAGGAATCTGGCCGGGCGAGGCGGACGGCATGACCAAGATCCTGGGCATCACCAATGACCGTCTGTATTTCATCGGCAACGACGGTGTCGCTGGCGACGAGCTGTGGGTCACCGACGGCACTCGCGGCGGCACGCGCATGGTTCGTAATATCGCGCCCGATCTGGCGGGTCTATCCGGAAACATCGTCGCAGCCCCGGAGTATGCGCAGGCCATGCGCCCAGATGATCGCCTGATTCTCGGCAATGTTGTGCACGACGCGGGAGATTCACCCGTGTTCGGCGAAGTTTGGAGCGCGGAAGCCGGCGCCGGCCGCGTCACACGACTGGCGCGTTTTGTTCAAGTCGAACGGAGCGGCGACAGCCCACCGATGGATTTCGTAACACTGGCAGCCGGTGGACGACGCTGTTCTCGGCATCCGGTGCTGGAGAACGCGGCATCGACTATTGGCGCACGCTCGGGTCGCCCGGTGATGTGCTCAGCGTGACCGCGCATGTATCACCCGCACTTGCGTTCGCTGATACGACGTTTGCGGTCGGCGGGCAGATGCTGTTTACCGGATATCGCAACAATGCGAACAACATGCTTACCGCCGCAATCTGGGCCAGCGACGGCAGCGTAGAGGGCACACGCATCTGGCAGGATGACGCCGTGCTGCGCGACGCCATCGATATCGGCGGCGCATGGATCCTGAACACATCAAATGGCGTGAGCTCGAACGATTCGCGTCTGTGGCGCAGCGACGGCACGTTAACCGGCACGGTCATGTATACCGATGCCACAACCGCGGGCACGGTCGAGCAGTTTGTGCGCGGCGCGCCGGGTGAGGCATTCATGCTGATGCAATACCCTACGCGCGGCTTCGAAATTTGGCGCACCGATGGCACGGCAAGCGGCACACGCCTCGCCTGCGACGTCAGCAGCCCGGTCGTTTACGATCTCGCCTATGCCGGTGGCCGCGTGTTTGCATCAATGGTCCTGCCTGCGCGTGGTAACGAATTGATCGCTTGCGACCCGAGCGCGGCTGGCGAAGGCCGAACTGATGAGCTTGATCTTGTGCCGGGCGCGGGCGCGTCGCTGCCGCGAAGCCTGACTGCGTACAACGGCGCGCTCTACTTTAGCGCGACCGGCCCGGACGGCCGCCGCACGCTGTGGCACAGCGATGGCTCTGCATCCGGCACACGCCTGCTGCGCGCTGACGTGGATCTGCCGCAAAACCCAAGCCATCTGCGCGTGTTGGCCGGGCAGCTTTTCTTTAGCGCGTCTAGCCCGGCGTTTGGCCGCGAGCTCTGGCGCAGCGACGGCTCTGCGCACGGCACCATGGTGCATCAGGACTTCGCACCCGGGCCTGCTCACAGCGCGGCTGCCGCGATCGCGGCTTCGGAACGATACGTGTATGCAACGGCCTACACATCCGGGGCCGGCGTGGAGCTATGGGCTGCGCCGTTTGGCGCAACACAACCGTTACCGCCGACGCCTGTGGCGCCCGCGACATCAATACCGAACGCGCTTCGGCGATTTTTGCCCACGGTCAGCCGCGGACGGTAAGCGGGGTCTGCCCATTCGAGTTCGCAAAAATGGCACAGCCCGACATGTACTCGGGCCCAGCCACAGCACCGTCCACCACGTGTCCCAGGTAATGTAGACCATCAGGCCGCTCGCCAGCAGCGCCGCAAAATAGACAAGCACATGGCGAATTCCCAGCCAATCCGAACGCACCGATAGCTGTCTGAGGGTGGCGCCGTCAATTTTCGGACGACACCATTTTTCGAGATTAATCATTCCCGATGAAGGGGCTCCATTTGCATCCCGTTCGAACAACGTAAAGCAATCCAGCAACACCTTTCGGTTCGTAAAAACCGGGCGACTACGATTTTGGTGCGCTTTTTCACACAACCAATGATCGCCAAGGACACGTTATTCTATTTACGGATGGGCTCTTTTGCCACACAGTTGCAGAAATCACCGACAATACTATACTTGTTGTCTATACCAAATACGGTTGCAAAGCGAACTCACGGCGTCGCTGCGCAGGTGTCCAGTCCTTTTGTCCTGCCATAGGAGCATTTGGATCTCATGCATCGTCCATCGTCAGTTCTCGGTGCTGTTCCAGCATGGTCTGATCTGTTTGGTTCGCCAGATGGGAAAGAGGCCGATCCTGGCCGCGCGTTGACTGCACCAGCCGCGTATCTGGCTGATCTGCTGCAGCTGCTCGAGGATCGCTTTGATCCCACCGAATTTCATGCGCGTCGCCCAGATATAGCCCGGATTCCTCTCAATGGCGAGCAGAGTTTTGGCTTGGTGCGCCAACTCGACATTGTCAATCGCGTAATGTCCGACCGCATCGAGAAACTCACGCAATCATCCGTCGATGAGGTTCTCGCCGCAAGTGAGCGCCCCTTCTCGCTACCCTACGAGCATCAACACGAGCGCGTCCGCCAATTGCTCGCATTGCTGCACACCTCTTATCGCGAGCTTTACACCAGCCTAGCCAAACAGCCAGATACTGACATGCTCGCCCGCGAGCGGCTGGGCCTATCGCCGGCACGCGCCGTGCTTTTGGTGAACGATCAGTCAGCCAACCTTGCGCAATTGCGCGTGGTCTACGGTCTAGCTGAAAACGAACGTCTGGCCGATTCTTTCCTCTCTCGAACGATTCCGTCAGGCGACGCGTCTCGATGGCCCTAGGTTGCGCGACCTGCTTTTCTCACATCTCAGCCCACTCCCCGACGGCGGCCCAACTACCGAGCGCGCCGCAGCGGATCAACTCTTTATCAACCACGGGTTGGGTGGCTATGTCACGCTGGACTCGGAAGAGGCCAATCTGATCTGGCAATCGGAACGCGCGAGTGAAGTGGAAACGTCTGATAACGCCTCCGCAATCCCGGACGCGTGGTTTGATCGTGTGCATCGATTGCTCTGCCTGTCGCGCTGGACCGGCATCAATGTCACATCACTGGATGGCGTGCTGCGTCTGCTGTGCGGTCATACGTTGGATATCAACCGCTCTACGCCATCTGGCCGTATTGGTTGATCTGCGCGAGCGCACCAACGCCGATATCGAGACCCTATGCGCCCTGTTGGGCGACCTCGATGGCGATGGCGCCCTGGGCGCAGGCGAAGATCCCAAAGAACCGGCCAGTTTATTCGATCGGATTTTTAACGGCGACCCGGCCCGGCTGTCCAAACGCTTTGTGCCCTCCGGCGCGGCTTTCCTGCCGATCGCTTACGTCTCATGGGGGACACTCACCGTCAGCGGCGACCTGTTGAGCGACATCGGCGACAACCAGGAGTTCCGCGATCGCGTCCGCAAGGCGCTTGCGCTGTCCGCGCGCGACCTCAACACGGTCATCACGCGCTTTCGTGACCGGGCAAGCGCGCGTGGCCGCGTTAGCCTGCTGGTTTCGGTCGACAGCCGGGCACTTTCGATTTTGCACCGTGTGACCAAGTTGGCCGAGTTGACCGAGCTCACGCCGGTCGACCTGTTGCGGCTGGTCGATGTGCTTGAAAAAGATTCCGGCTTCAAAACGCTCAACGCCTTCGATGTGCTTGTGCATCAAAACATCGCGTCAGGCGATCTATTTCAGATTCTTGAGACAGGCACAACGGACGAGCGCGCCTGGCTGATTCAAAACCTCATCGCGATCTCGGCCTGGGCCAAAGTCGCCGGGTTGGACATTGAGACACTCGAGTCGATCGCGGCCACACCGGATGAAAACAGCTCGGCGCAGCAGGCGATGTTGCGCGCAACCGCGCAGGCGCTGCATGAGGCCTTTCTGCCCAACGCGCTGGCCCCCGAATTGCTCAAACCCAGCGGGATTGAACCGCGCAGCGCCGGCATCGCCATTCGTTTTGTCTCCGAACCGGCCCGTGGTCTGGTATCTCCCGCTGATCCGCGCTTGCTGACCTGGAATGAGCCAGTAGCCCGCCAAGCCGCCGCAGCATGGCTGGCTCAGCTTCGCGCAGTGACAGTGACCGATCTCCAATCGCTTAAGCTGGGCGAAGATTTGGCGCGCTATCTTCAGTCGCTGCTCATCCGGCGCGGGGTGTTGGATGCAAATGGGACATTGCTTGAAGAACGGCTCCCAGCGCATCCGGAAGATGTCACGCTCGAACCTGAGAACGGCATGCGCTTTGATCAGATCTTTGGATTTCTCCATGATTTGTATCGCGATGCCGTAGCCAACGCGCCGGCACCAGCCGACACGAAAACTGCTTCATCAGACTTGGGCGCGGGTGATTTCATCGACATTGCGCCCGACGAAGCGCCAACACCGATTGCCGCGGCAGATGAGACCACGGATAATGCAGTCGAAGACGACACACCCCCCGCTCCATTGGATGAACTGACCGCCGACCTGGCCGCCGGCGATGTTGCGCCCGACGCGCCAGACGATGAAGAACATCTCAACGAGGACGTCACACAACCGGCGACACCGGTCGATCCACACGCCAGGATCGAGCTGCAGCTGCACGAATCCGACTTGATCGATCTCGGTTTCGACGAAGCGGAAACCGATGAATGGATCGATCGTCTGGTTGCGCTTCGGCTGATCGACGGTTCCGGCTCGGTTACGCATCCATGGATCTTCAGCGATACTGAAAATCTGCCGCACCTTCGCACTGCATGGGGCTTGGATGAGGCGCGTGCCGAGATCGTTGCGGTTTTGTCCCGACAGCGCGACGGTTGGCAAAACGCGCCATTGCGCTTGCCGACCGATCTATGGGCCGAGCTGCCGTTCAGCGAGTCCGAGATCGAAGCGCTCGAACAGAATCTGACTTTGAATGGCCATATCGACGCCCAGCGCCGCATCGTCGACAAACACGCGCTCGGCCAACATACGCCAGACACGTTTAACCTGTCGCTTCAGTTTTTGCGCCATCACCGGGCGATTCTGGCTACATGTCAACGCTATATCGCCGCGCAACGCGAGCGCGCGCTCCGGGTCGGACTGGAAGAGCTTCGGCAGTTCGCCGACGCCTTTATCGCCCGCGATATCCACCGCGCCCTCGCCGCAGATCTTGATGACGATAGCCGCCTCCGCCCGGAGGTGCGCGCCGTGATCGAGAGCGATCAACCCGCGATCGATCTGGGGCCGAATTACGCGCCCGAGCAACAGCAACGGGTGTGGACGCTGTTGCAGCAGGTTGAGGCCGAGGCCAGCCCCTATCTCTTGACCGACGGCGCACTTGGCATGATCGGCTTGTCTGGCGATGATGCGGCCACCGTTCTGTCCACGCTGGTGTCAGGCGGTCACCTGCAATCGGATCGAACCTTGTCGGCCGAGCAAACGGCGCATTTCCTCGCGCTCAACAACGTTCAGGGGTTTCGCGTCCCGGGCTTTGAAGATTACACCCGGGATATCTATCTACTGCTTCACGATGTCGCCCGCGCGACCGATGCCGCGACCCAGGCGCTGATCGAGGCGCTCAAGCGCATCGCCGGTGCCCAGAGTCAGGCCGTGATGTCTGCGCTAGGCAGCCAGGTCGAGCTCAAACCGGAGGTTGCCGCGTCGATCGTGCGTCCGCTTTTGCGCGATGAGCCTCGGCTCGTCGCGATGCTGCTCGAGCCCGTGTTGCGCGCGATGCGCGAAACCGGTCTCGCTGAGGCGCCGCGTGACCGGGTATTCTGCGACACCCTTCGGCAACTCGCCGCGTTTGCTGGATTTGCCCGTAAGTTGCGCATGAACTCGCGTCAGATCACGGCGGCCTTCCAGGATCAGAACCTGGTCGAAAAGTTCCCCGAGCCCATCAACCTGCCGCCCGGCATCGACGGGATCGACGTGCTGTGGCCGGGATTTGGCGGTGGCCCAGCCGACGCGGCGGGTTTCACCGCGCGCGACTTCATCGACCTTCAAACGCTGATCGAAACGTTGGTCCTGCCGGGCCGCCCGGTCGACCGCTGGCTGACCGAGCAATTGTCCACCGCTACCCGGGCCGCCTTTGCGGACGAAGGCGTCGATCTCGCCGCATTCACCGATTTGCTGCGGCGCGATCTCAATCGCGTGCTGCGCGGCCCGCTGGTGTATGACCCAGCGCGCTTTGCCGATATCGCGTTGCGTGCGCGAACCAAGCGGCTGCTTGGCGCGGCCACGCAATCCACCGATACGCAGGCGCTCAATCGGTTGCTGATTGAAGACGCCTATCCCAGGCACCTGGTACGGCACGAGGTCTATCTCTTTCGCGGTGCGCGTTACTGGGTCTACGATGCCAACAGCCTGACGCTCAACGAATCCGCGCTCCCGCTGACTGCATTTTGCCCGGATCTTGCGGACGCGTCCGCGATTGACGCGCTGTACACCTTGCCAGGTGGCGAGCATTGGCTACTGGCGGCGGGTCGCGCCTGGCGGCGCGGACCTGCTGACGCGCTTTGGAGCGAAGCTGCGCAAAAGACCGCGCGCATCTTTGGACGCGTGCGCAATCGTTTTGAAGATCCGGAACACATCGACGCGGCCTTGCTTGATACCGACGGGCGCGGGTATCTGTTCTCCGGCGATCAGGTCATACGCTACACCGGCTGGCCGGCCGATACGGTCGATGAAGGATTCCCGCGCCACATCACACCCAGCGGGCTCGACACGCTTGGCTTTGCGCAGTTGCCGGCGGGCTGGGAAAAGCGGGATCGATGCCGCCCTGTCCCGCAAGGATGACGCGACTTGGCTGTTTAAAGACGATCGCTTTATCGCTTCAACCCAGCCCGATTTCGAGCATGAGATCACCGATGTCTGGGGGCATGTCCGGAACAATCTGGCCGACGCTACCAGCGTGGACGCGGTGCTTGCGGTGGACGGCCGGTGTGCCGTGGTCAAAGGCGACCAGGTCTTTGTCTACAGCGGAAACCTGGAAAGCCCCGGGCTGTCGCCGGATGAAGGGTATCCGCGCAAACTGACCACTGTCTTCGCGGCCTTGCCCGAGGCGTTTTCACACGGGCTCGACGCCGGCCTCAATTTTGCGGATGGCACGATCAACCTCTTTCGCGACCAGAGCCATGCGGTTGGCAAAAACGGCGTCTGGGACGTTCGGCCAATCCGCGAGCGTTGGGGACGCGTGCGAAACACGTTGCAGGCGAACGGGTTGGTCGACGCGTCGCTGGTTGGTCTCGACGGCAAGTTGTATCTGTTTTCAGGCGATCAATACATTCGGTATAGCGGCGCGGATTTGAGCCGGATCGACGAAGGTTATCCGCACACGATTTCGGCCGATTGGGGTGGTATGACCCGCGTGGGCGCCGCGCTTGCGCTTGATGGCAAGACCTATGTCTTTGCCGAAGACCACAATACCTATGTGCGCTACTCCGGTCGCGATTACGCAAAACCGGATGAGGGGTATCCCAGAGCTGTTGATGATGAATTTTGGAATTTGCCAGTCGCGCTGCGCAGCAAGTTTCGCGTGCCCGACGCGATCTTTGCCTCGGCCGATGGCCGGGTTCACTTCTTTAGCGGCGATCAATATCTTTACTTCGACCGCAACCACCGCTGGTGGTCTGAGCCGGTCGCGTTGCGCGAAGCCTGGAGCAGCTTGCCAGCCGAAACGATCGCGGTTGAAGCCGCCTTTACCGGGCGCGATGGCCGCACCTATCTCTTTTTGACCTCATCTGGCGAGCGCGGCGGACAGATCTTTGTGCGGTATACCGACCCGACCTTTCAACGCTTGGACGATGGTTATCCCAAACCAGTCGCGGCGGTTTGGGGCAAACAGGTGAACAACCTGGAACGAACCGGTCGCATCGACGCTGCGGTCACGATCGTCACGGCGGGAGCCGATGCAACGGCTCGACAGCACTACGTGTTCTCGGGCGATCAGTTCTTTCGATACTCAAGCGACAACCAGCCCTTTGCCGACGAAGGGTATCCGTTGCGCATCCAGAACAACCTGCGTCGCGAGCCGCACTTTACGCATATCGACGCGTCGGCTGGGCGCGGCATCGATGGCGTGTGGGCCGACGCCGGCAACGTCTATCTGTTTGTCTCTGACCGGATCTACGCCGCGTCGATCGCGCATCATCGCGAGCTGAACGGACTCGGCGTGCCCGACGCCCGCGTGGCCGATATCGAGGACGGCCAGCTCGTCGTGCTTGGCGCGCGCGGCTGGCGACACATTGGCCAGCCCGAAGCCTTTGTCCGCACCGACGGCGCACCCAGCCACCGGCCGCGCGGTGCTGCGCGGTGCGCCTTCCGAATTTCAGAACGGGCTCACCGCGATCCTGCGCGGTCTGGACAAGAACGTCTATCTCTTCAACAAGGATCGTTGCTACGAGCACGATCTGGAACGCGCCTATCCGACCGGGGCAGCCTGGGGTCACGCACGCAACTCGCTGCGCGAAGACGACCGCGTGGACGCGGCCCTGCTCGGCCGTGACGGCAAGCTGTATCTCTTCCGTGGCGACCAGTATGTCAGCTATACGCCGGCACCCGAGGCCCCGGCCGAGATCCCGCGCTGGGCTGATGCCCCACCAGCCTCGATCGCCGCGCGCTGGGGCGGACTCGACCATGTCCGCCACGCCTTCACCCGCTTCGGGACGACCTATCTGCTCGAGACCCCGGGCGCAGATGGCGTCTTTCGCTATGTGCGTTTTAACGATGCCAATTACAGCCGGCCGCGCGACGCCGCGCCAATCACGGATGAGTTTCCATTCTGGCAAATCCCGGAAGACTATGTTCGCGAGGGCTTTGATCGGGTCGACGCGGTGTTTACCGAAGGCGACGATCTGTATCTGATCCGGGATGACCTCTTCTTCACTATGAGGCCGCGACTGAAACCTGGAGCTATCCCCGGCCGCTCAGCCTGCGCTGGCCGGACTTCCCGCGCCGCTATCCGGATTTCGATGTTATCCGTGCGATGGTGCGAGGGCCGGATAAGCTGACCTACTTCTTCTCGGATGGCGCGTGGATCGCTCATGACGACACACGCCCGGGCGCGATGCAAAGTATTGGCGATCGTTGGGCGTTGATGCACAACCGCATCGCTCGAAACGCACCGGGTGGACGCAACCCTCGTCCACGGCGACCAGACCTTTTTGTTCTCAGGCGACGAGTATGTGCGCTACACTGGCGCGAGTTATCGGTATGTAGATGCCGGCTATCCGCGCCCGATTGCCCTGGGAATCTGCGACGCGAGGCGCCGTTTGAGCACCTGCCGGCAGAGATCGAAACCATCTTTGTCCATCTCAAGCCGGACGACATGTGGGTCTCCACAGCGTGCGATAGCGGTGGCGCGACCTACATCAGCCTGGCTGGACATACCTATGCCTTGTCGAAACACCTGAGCCGTGTTTACCCACTTGGACAGATTGCCGCGATCCGTAACGAGTTGCTTGGCCGCGCGCGTGTCGATGCCGCCTTTACCCGACCGGATGGCGCGATGTTTTTGCTCAGCGGCGATCAGTATGTGCGCTACAGCGCGTCCGAGCTTGAATTTGTCGACGACGGCTACCCCCGTCTGATCGCCGCCGGGTTGCTCCAAGAAATGATGACGGTGGACGCCTCGCCACAGGCGGCTCTGCCGATCGACTTTCAACACGATCTTGACGCGGCGCTGTGCGACGCCTCCGGCGTGCTGTATCTGTTTAAGAATAAGTCGTATATCCGTTTCGATCCAACTGCCGACTGTGCGCCGTTGACGCCGGCGCCGATCAAGGGCGCATGGGGCCGCGTCGCCAACACCTTCCTCGGGTCGTCGGATGATCCAACGCCGCGCATCGACGCGGCCTTTGTCGCGCCAAACGGCGTGTTGTATGTCTTTAAGCGCGATTGGTTTTGCCGTTACACCGACCCGGCCGCCGAATTTGTCGACGAGGGCTACCCACGAAGAATCCAGGATGCCTGGGGAGACCTGCCGACCGAGTTTGAGGCTGATATCGATGGCGGCTTTGTGTTTGAGGGGCGGACCTATCTGTGTCGCGGCACGCGCTTTGTCCGCTACAGCGATCCGGCATATAGCCAGATCGACGCGATCTATCCCCAGGCCTTTGCAAACCGCTGGCGCGCGTCGAGCGATTACCGGCTGGGCGATCTGCGCAACATTCAGCGCTATGTCGCCCTCGATCAAAGTCGCCCCATCCGTTGGCGGTTCGCTGACCGACTTTCTCTGCCAACCCGCGCGAAAACAGCGATCCCTGCATCAGCTGCTGGCCGAGCTCTTCGATTGGCCGATCGCGGATGTGCAGTGGCTCAAACAGCGTGATGTCTTTTTGGATCGTCCGAACCGCGAGCTGGCAGGCGAGGTGCGTTTTGGTCTTGAGCAAGCGCTACGTCTGCACACGCACGCTTGAGCTGACCTGCGGCTCGGAACGCATCCGCAAGCACTTTTCGAGCAGGTGTGGTCACCGTTGTATGGCAAACCCGGCGCGATTGAGGCTGAGCGGGCCGCCGATGCATTGCAGCGCTGGCTCGGTGCGCAGTATCGCGGTGACGACTGGAAGAAGATCGAGCGGCAGCTTGGGGATGGGCTCAGCCGTCTCAGGCGCGACGCGCTGGCTGGATGGCTTGTCGCCAACAGTCCCGAAGCCTTTGTGGACATGCGCGATCTCAGCGATTTTCTCCTCACCGATGTGGAAGTCGATGCCATCCTTGACACCAGCTCGATCGTCGAGGCCAGCGCCGCGTTGCAGCTCCATTTCCACCGGTATCTGGCGAATCTCTGAACCGGCGCTGGCCGATCAGGATGACAGCCCGCGCCGCCGCGAGTTCAAGAAACAGTGGCGCTGGATGAAGAATTACCGGGTGTGGGAGGCCAACCGCAGCGTCTTCTTGTATCCCGAGTCTGTATCCGGCCCGAACTCCGCGATACCCGCACTGCGGCGTTCAAGGCCCTGCAGGATAATTTGCACCAGGGCGAGATCACCGAGCAATCGGTGACAGAGGCATAGAAGAAATATCTCGACGAATACACGGAGGTCTCGCGGTCGATCATTGCTGGCGGTTTCCGGCAGCCCGACCCGAACAATCCGGAAGATACCGAGCTGACGTTGTTTGGCGTGACACGCACAGCGCCGCGCCGCTACTTCTACCGCACGGCGACCTTCCCGAAAGGCGCACAGTCAACCCAGGCGGTCTGCGCGCCTGGCGTCCGCTCGGCGTTGATATCCAGGCCGAGCGTGTCTACCCAGTGCGCGCGTTTGGCCGCACATTTGTCTTCTGGCCGGAGATCGAGCAGCTTCCGCAGGAAGATCAAAATGCCACCGTGATCCAGGCAAAATCATCCGGATCACGACAGGAGTTCAGTGGCAAGGCGCCGCTTCGCTACCGGGTGAAGATCCTGTATTCGTTCTGCGACCTGAGCGGCCAATGGACTGCGCCACAGATTCTGGGCTATGGCGCCACCGTTGTTACAAAGATTGTTCGCACCCATCTGCGCGTGACTCAGACCGAGTTCAATGGCGAAGAGACGATCGCAGTCGATTTCTATGGCGATTTCAAAACTGCGGTCGGCGTGATCTGGCAGGCAGCGATAGCGTTTCACCTCGCCATCTTCCGCAAAGACCCGGATGCCATCATGTCCACCTGGCAAACCGATGTGGCCTCCTACACCGACTTCCCGCCGCGCATCCATGCCCGTTCGCTGACCGCTGACCTGACCATCACCGAGATTTCACCATTTCCGATCGCCGCAAGCCGCGCATCACTGCTCACCACGCTGTTCAACCCGGCCGAAAGCGGTGCGATCAATCTCGAGGACGCCATAGAGATTGGCTCGACTGACCGGCACAACGACATGCCTCTGGTACAGCTTCGATCTGAAGGGCGGCAGCTTTCTGACCCGACCGATCGAAACCGACGCGACAAACGCCAGCGATGTCCAACTTGTCCCGCTGGAGCGCAACAACGACAGCCTGCCGGAGTGGGATCGCGTCGATGTCGCGCTCGACGCGGCCGATGGTCGACACTATCTCTTTAACACCGTGCGCGGCGTGTATCGCGTGCTCGGTGAGTCGGACGATCATCCCACGCATGAGCGCTGGGGGCTGCGCTATACCAAGATCCTGGCCGATGGCCGGGTGGACGCAGCGTGGCGGCGCGGTACTGCGCAATTTCTTTCGCGCGGCGACCGCTATCTCAAGTATTCGAATGGCTTGGAATGGGCTGACGAAACGGGCGACCGAGGCGACGCGCAGCAACGTCGGGAAGATCGGATGCCCGATTGGCCAAGCATTGACGCAGCCTTTACCGACCCCACAGGAAACACCTGGTTCTTCCGCGGCTCGAAGTGTGTGAAACTCGACGCGGCCGGGCAACTTGGCGCAGAGTTCAACACCCGCGATCGCTGGGGGCATGAACGCAACAACTTCACCGCGGCGCCGGCGGGCATCCCGGTCGTGATCGGAGCCTTCACCCGCAACGGCAGAAGTTTCTTGATCGGCCCAACCTCGTATACCTCGTATTCCGACGCAGAGCTGTTATTGTGCGAAAAACCCAAACCGCAGACGTTGCAGGCGATCTTGATCGAGCTCAAATGCGAGAACGCCACGGAGGTGGATGCCGTTGCGACCGTCGCCAACGTAGTGGATCTGGGCACGGAGCTGCTCTTCAAAGTGCGCCGGCGGACTGAGACCGAGATCTATCGCCTCAAAGACAACATCGTTGCCAAAGCCCGACCCTCGACCAAGACCAACCTCGCCGCGGCCATTGCGGCTTTCGTGTATGGTGCACAACAGTTTGCGTTCGTACCAAGCGAAACCGGCGACGCAGTAACGATTTCGGACAGCATTAATGAGCACACGTATGCGCGGGATATCCGGGCTGTATTGTTGGGGAACGACGGCGATCTGTATTTGTTTGGCCCGGATACCTATGTTCGGGTCGGCACCAGCGAGATCAGCCTTGACGGAATCGGCACGGCGATCACGCAATGGGCGGCGCGGTCCGCGCCGATCCCCGAACGCTGGGGGTGGGTGCGCAACAGCATCACCCAGGCCGGCAGGATCAATGGCGCGTTTGTCCGCGGCGAACACACGTTTATCGTGGGCGGAGCATCTTATGTGCGCTACACCGGTGCCGACTACGCTCTGTGCGACCCGGGTTATCCCAAGCACCTGTCGAGCAACCCGGACAATCTGCCGACCACGGCAGTCGATTCCGCGCTTGAGCTGCCCGATGGCCGGACCTGCTTCTTCGCTGAAACCCAATACTATTTGAGCGACGCGCCGACCACCGGCCTCCCGATCAAGAGTCGCTGGGGGCGTCTGCGCGCCAACCTGCTTCAGCGCGGCGTCGACACGGCCTATCGCGTAGGATCCAAACACTATCTGTTCAGCGGGAATGAGCTCGCGTGCTACACCTCCGATGGCGAAGGGAACCTGTCGATGTTTATGGACGGCCCGCCCGTGCGCGTCGAGCACGGAGGGTTCGGCGACTTCGGCCCGGTTACCGGTGTGTTCACCACGCAGGGCCTGTTCTATGTGGTCGGCCGTGAGCGTTTCGCATGCGCCCCGGTCGACACACCGGAACAACCTTTCCCGGGTTACCCGCGACGTGGCCAAGCCGCGGCGTTGGCTGCTGATCTGCGCGCGCGTCTCAACATCAGCGCGTCCGGCGCAGAGGGCGACGACTCGAGCGTGGACTTTGAGATCCAGCGGCTCGATTTGCAGGGCAACACCCTTTTCCTTGACACTGCCGATACCCCGGGTGAACGCGTGCTGCGCTTCGATCTGTCCACAGGGCTGTTGCGACGCGAGTGGCAAGCCGTGGCAGACTGGCGGACTGCGCGCGCCAGCGAGGGTGTCTTTGTCGATCTGCCGTCCGGCCGTTATTCCTTCCACGCCGGCATGATGACACAGACTGCGACCGGCATCCCGGCGACCTGGGATGGCTCGCAGGAGGTGCTCACATCCGCCTCGGCCTGGGGCGGACGGTTGTTCGACGCCGCGCTTCCGATCGACGACCAGACGTATTTTTTGCCGGCAACCGCTACTTCACCATGCCGTTGACCGATGCAACGGATAACGTCGGCGGCGCGACTGTGGCTAAAAACCTGCAAGCCGCGGCGGTCAATGCCAGCCCGATTCGCGGTGCCTTTTCCAATCTGCCGTCGGCGTTGGTCGGCGGGTTTGACGCCGCGCTGACCGGCCAAACCGCGTTGTATCTGTTCAAGGGCAACCACTACGTACGCTTGACCGATGAGGACAAGCCCAAACGCCGCGCGACGCAGATATACGATCTGATCCGGTTGACCACCGCGACCGCGGCCCGGTTAAACCGCGAAATATTCACCGGCGGTGTCAAGCGCCTGCTCAACCTGCGCACACAGGAAGCGGACGAAACCCCGGGGTTCTCCACAACTGCATCGTCGCCTACGCTGATCCGCGTCAATCCGGCCCAGGTCAATCTCGACACGCTGCCCACCTCGAGTCAGCTCGACTTCACCGGCGCCAATGGCATCTATCTGTGGGAGATCTTCTTTCACGCGCCGTTCTTGATCGCCGAAATGCTCAGCACTGCTCAGCGCTTTGAAGAAGCCCAGCAGTGGTATGAACATATCTTTGACCCGACCGAGCCAACCGACATCTGGAAGTTCCTGCCGTTCCTGACCGAGGATGTCGAGCGCATCGTGATCGAGGTTCGTGATCGGCTGGCACGCCTTGAGCAAGCGCGGGTGGATGTCTCCGGCCTGCGCGCGACGCTCGATGACGCCGGCCTTCTCGACAGGCTGCTGGGGATGGATGCGGCCTTCCAGGGCGAGCGCGCGGCTCACCGCCGAGGAGCTGGCCGAACTTGAAGCGCTCAAGACCCTGCCGGCGCGCGCCGAAGCGGTGTTGCAACCGGTGATCGATCAGCGCGACGCAACTGCTAAGACCCTGGGCGAAGATCTGCGTGAGCTGGCCGCGCTGGTCGGAGGCTTGCGCGAAACCTGGGATCGGATTCAGACCGTTCGCGATCAGATCAATCCGTATCTCGACGATCCTTTCGATCCGCATGCTATCGCTGCGTTGCGCCCGATCGCTTACCGCAAAGCGGTGGTGATGCGTTATCTCGACAACCTGTTGAACTGGGCCGACATGCTGTTCAGCCAGGTACACCCGCGAGGCGATCACCGAGGCACGCATGCTGTATGTCGAAGCATGGGACTTGTTGGGTCGCCAACCCGACGGCTTGGGACGACGCGTTCTGCCGCACGACTCGGCGTATGTCGATTTGTATGACGCCCACGCTGAAAAATACGACATGCTGCTTCAGATCGAGGGCAGCCGGGTCGCCGAGCTTAGCTTTGCCGCGTCGTTGCTCAAGACGCCGGGTGAAGCCAAGGCCCAGCCCTACTTCTACATTCCGCAAAACGAGGAACTGACCCAATACTGGATCCGTGTGGCTGACCGGCTGCACAAGATCCGGAACAGCCTGAACATGCAGGGTGTGCGGCAGGATCTGGCGCTCTTTTCGCCCAAGCTCAACCCGATGGATCTGGTCCGCGCTGCCGCCAGTGGCGCGGGCTTCGCTCAAGCGCTGGAAGGCGCAGGCCGGGTCGAGGTGCCGCACTATCGCTTCGCGTTTTTGCTGACCAAAGCCCAGGAGCTGGCGCAGAAAGTCGCCCGACTTGGGTCCGAAATGCTGGGCGTGTTGGAGAAACGCGATGCCGAAGCGCTCAACGAGCTGCAAAACACGCAAGAGGGTGTGATCCTGGGTCTTACCCGCGATCTGCAAGCGTCGCAGTTGGCGGAGGCCCGGGCCAATCTGCGTTCGCTCGAAATGGCCAAAGCCTCGGCACAAAAACGTAAGGACATGTATGGGCACTGGATCGAAGGCGATTTCCTGCCGATCGAAGGTGCCCAAATTGGGCTGCTGAGCTCTGCGGTCGCGCTCAACATCACGGCGGGTGTGTTCAACAGCATGGCGGGCGGGCTGTCGTATGTTCCACGCATGCACATGGGTCTGTTTTCGTTTGGGGCCGACACGCCCGAGATCGGCCAGAGTTTCCACTACCTCGGCAGCGGTCTCCAAACCGGTGCGTCGGCAATTCAGGGATTGGCCGAAATCCTGGGGACCACCGCGCAGCACCAGCGCATGGTCGGCGATTGGACGCTGCAGCGTGATCTGGCGTCCATCGATCTTGCACAGATCGAGGCCCAGATCGAGGGGGCAACCTATCAGGTCGATGCAGCTCGGCGGCAGATCGCGATCACCGAGCGCCAAATCCAGCACAATGAGCGCGTCAGCCGTTTCTACCGCAGCAAGTTTACAAATCAGGAGCTGTATGACTGGATGGCCGGTCGGCTGTCCGAGATCCATTACCAAACCTACAAGCTTGCGCTTGACACTGCCCGGGCTGCTGAACGCGCCTTTCAGTTCGAACGCGGGCGCGGCTCTGAAGGAACCAGCTTTATCCAGGGTCAATTCTGGGACAACCAGCGCAAAGGTTTGCTGTCAGGGTATGGCCTCGATCTGGCGCTGGATCGGATGAACGCGGCTTATATCGCAAATGACGCACGGCGACTCGAGATCACCAAGGTGATCAAACTGGTCAAACTCGATCCGATGGCTTTCCTCAAGCTCAGGGCTGAGGGCGCGTGCGAGTTCGAGCTGGGCGAGGCGTTGTTCGACTACGACTTTGCGGGTCACTACAATCGGCAGGTCAAGACCATCGCGATTGATCTCGACATGGGCGAAGGCGTCTTTCCAAACGCCATGCTGACCCAGCTCAACAACCGATTGGTCCTGGAGCCGGACGCCAAGGCCGTCGGTTTCTTGTTGCAGCCCAAGGAAACGCCGCCGCGCAGCTTGCGAACCAACTGGAAAGCGGCGCAGCAAATCGCGCTATCAAGCCACACGCCCTACGAAAGCAACAGCGGTGTCTTTGAGCTGCGCTTCGACACCGAACGCTATCTGCCGTTTGAGGGCACCGGCGCGGTGTCGCGCTGGCGGCTGGAGTTGGGCGGCCCGCCCGGCGCATACGATCTGAGCGCCTTGAGCGATGTCACGATCACGTTGAAATACACCGCTCTGCAGGGTGGCGAGGCTTTCGCCGCCGCCGTGGTCGGCCAACTCAAGCCGCTCGACATGCTTCGCGCGTTTAACCTGAGTGTTGACTTCGCCGAAGCATGGAGCGGCTTTATTGACGGCGAAGACACGGTTCTGGAATTGCCGCTGCGCACGGCCGACTTCCCCAACATGGTCCGCGGCGGCATCAACACCATTTTCGCCCGCTATGAAAACGCCGAAGACGCGATGGGTGCGAGTTTTATCGTCGATATCGGTCAACCCGTGGCCTTGCCCGATGGCAGGACCGTAGACACGACCGGGCTGAGCATCCGCGCGAGCGGCACAATGTTGCGGTTGACGCTCAAAGGCGATAAAGCCAGCCTGAAAAACGTCTATCTAGTCATGGGATACAAAGGAGGCCTCAAGTGAGACGAGGCGTGATTCTCGGGAGCATTACAACGGCGCAGCGCGCAGGCAATCTTGCGTCGAAGATCGCGGTAGACACGCGACTGTTGAGTCAAGGCAAGTCAGCTTTGAAGATGAGCTCGGATGCGATGGATGTGATGTCGCATGACGACAGCGTCCGCCTGGCGCAAAAGCTGCCCAAGCTCAAGCCGCTTAAGCCGCTCAACGTCGATGATCTCGGCGACATCACCCGGCAGTCTGTGGCTGCGAGGTCAGTCGCCCAGGCACTGGGCAGGGGCATGCCGAAGTGGCGACCGTCGTCAAGAGAAAGCTTTCCACGCGCGCGGGCCAGCCTGACGACACGCCCGAAGATCGGGAATGGAACGCCATCGTCAACCGCCATCAAGCGATGACCGCGCTGCAAAAAACAACATTGCGTTCTACAACGCCAAACAAAGTTTGGATCCCGCGGTCAAGCGCGCCTACGTCGAAGTCGAGATTCCAAAGTTATTTTCCGCGCTTCGGGCAAACAACCGCAAGATTGATGTTACACACGTGTTCGACATGCTGAACCGGATCGGCTATCTCAATGCCCCGGTCGGCTCGCGATTTCAGGTTGAGATAGACAACGATCTGTCGGATTTGTTCCCTGTCCCGCCCGGCGAGACACGCGTGATCAATGTCCGGCTTAGGGCGGCACATCTTCAGTCGGCCGAGGCGAAGCTCGAGCATGGCGCAAGCCCATCACCGGGTTTCAAGGTGTTTGATCTGCAATCAGGTGATCGCACGCACACTGCAATCGCGTTTATCGGCACCACATCGGTCGGCCCGAGCCGCGACGCGACACTTGGGGATCACATTGCTACAGGCGCGTTTGCCAACGCCAACCCAAGCGGGATTGGTGTTGGCAACGCTGAAGCCTTCGCCACATTGCTACAAAAAAAGGCACCCCGCCTGTATTCGGGGATCGATATTGTCATCGGCCACAGCCTGGGCAGTGCCGTGGCCCAGGCTTTTGCCGAATATCGCATGCGGATGGGCTATCCTCCACCATTCGGTTTCTTCGCGGGGTCGCCGCATCTGAACAGCCCTGAGAGTCCTGACTGGAAGAAAAATGCACGCAGGTTCTTATTTGTGCAAAGCGGGCAAGATCCGATCCCGCTGGGTGGCACGACCAAACGCTCGGGGATTGAGATCAAATCGCCATGGGGTGATTTACCGGTGACGACCGGTCTGACCAACAGCCTTTTTGACGCGGCGGTGACGCAACACGGCGCGGAGCCCAATCTGCTCACCATGGCCCGCGACGGTGAGTCGCCTAAGCCTACACTGCGGACAGGGACGATCCCTGGTTTCGGCACGCGTGCGCTCGACGCGCTGCGCCCGCTTGTTGCCCGCGCGGCCTTTACCCCAACTTCGGTTGAACGCTCGGTCGAGAGATCGATGGCGTTGATCGATGGCGTCCCAGGGCTTGCCGGCCAGCACGTTGCCGGGGTCTTGGACGCGAACCGACAGCTCAACATCCAGGTGATGCGCCGGTTGATGACGACGGAACTCGGCGCCACTGCCCTGCAAGCCCATGGGCCTGATACGGCGCGGCTGTTGGTTGAGACCTCGGACGCCATCCGGGAAAACCCAGAGGAGGGTCTGAAAGTCCTCGGGAGAAAACTGGTTCGGCTGGTAGCGATTTCGGATGTCACGATGCCCGCAAAGACCAATCTGCTGGAGCTGACGGAATCGGTAAAAGCGCTGCTTGCGGCGCCCGGGTTAGGTTCGACCGGCAATCTGGAGGTGGACCCTAAAATGAAGTCGCGCGCAGGCGGCGCTACAGGCAAAAAGAAGCGGCTTGGCCTCAGCGTGCCCAAACGCCAGTTCTCCACAGAGCGGCCCGACCCGGCGGCGGGTGCCGGACGGAATGCATCAGAGGATGGCTCCGACGACGATCAAGCCAATCAAACTGATCGGACAACGTGGAGGCCAGACCCAGCGATGGTTGCCGACTCCGACGAAAGGTTTCCCTATGGTCGTACATATGCGCTTCGGTTTTTGAACAAAGCCTATGCCGATCGGCCCGATCAGACAGGCTTTGTCGTCTTGGCCGCTGTGCGCTTCACCCACGACTCGCTGTGGTGGGTCTTTTCCGGCGAACCGCTACTCCGGCAACATCGGCCAGCACTACGAGAAGGAGGCCAGGTTGCTTCTGGACCGAAAGCCGACGCCCATCAACATGGCTGGTCTGGCGGTGCTTGAAACCTATCACTGGCAGAACACCGCGGACGACGGATCGCGAAATGTTGGCAGCGAGATGACGGCGCTTCAACGCTTTGCGGTGTTGCGCAATGCACAACAGGCGATCAAGGACGGCAAGGATCCCGTTCCGCTAGGCGTGCTCGTACAGGCGAGCGCTCGAATCGCACTTTCCGGGCTCCGCAGCGGTTTTGATGTTCTCGCCCAGCCGCATCTGTTGAGCGACCAAGACCGCAAAGCGTACGTCGACTCGGAGCGCGCGTTTCAGCAACTTGCCCCGAAACACATGGGCGCCGATGGCAAGATCAATATGGCGACCTTTGTCCCGGCCTATGCTCAGGTGCTTGATGCGCTTTAGACGGTTGGGGCGTCTAAACGGATTCATCTGGACTAACCGCCACCGGGAGCGTGCACGGCACTCTTTTTACGAAACTACGCCGCCAGGTTCCTTGCTGCCCTTGCGTCAGTTGGCACACCATAGCGAGCCTCGTCAGCCGCAGACCCTCTAGCAAATCATGCATCAGCGACTCAAACACGCCTGACAGTATTCAGCGTTGCGCCCGCTCATACACAATCCGCAACGGCAGCGCGTCTTCACCATCAACGCCAGATACTGCGCTACCAAACCCCATTCTTTATCTCTGACATCGCTCGGATTTGTCTTAGCCGTCGACATGGAAGCTGGTGCAGAAGTAGTTGTTGGGCTACACAGTGCTGACTTCGCTGCAAGCTTTAGGGCGGAGAGGCTCACCGCCACATATACACCTACTCACCATCATGCAATGTGGTCGACTGCGGTCTGCGGTTTGAGAACCGGCACAGTCACGGACAGCGATTCACTGAACCGCTGTCCGTGACTGTGCCTTGGTATTGAATTGTCGAGGCGTCCAAGCCTTAGAGCATGCGCTTTGCGGTTGACACAACCCAACCCCGACACGGTCGCGTTATCGCGACCGGTTGTATGTCGTGGCCGATCATCCCGGCGTCGGGCACGAGTTGCTGAGCTCGCGAGGCGCCCTACACAATCACTTCGCGCACGACGCCGCGCGCGTCGATCTCGAATTCGATCGTCGTGATCGGTGGGCGCGTGTAGTGCAAGTGCACGCCGTGGATCGCGGCCGCGCCCATCGGCACGAGCACGTCGTCATGCAGATAGCCGTCGATCGGATGCACGCAATACAGGTTGACCGATGTCGCATCGCTGATGCTGGCGCCCATCGTCGCCAGCGCTTCGTTCATGACCTGCACGGCGACGATCGCTTTTCGCGCATTGCGCTGGCGTTGCGCTCGCCAGGACGCGCAAGTTTTCCGGCGGCGTCGATTTCAGCGCAGCCCGCCACGACAAATTGCGGCCGCGTGGCGGCTTCGGGCACGGTATATGTGAATGCATAGATCGAAGGCTCAGCCGGCGCGACCGCCAGTGGCTCGGGCGCCAGATTGCTGCGCGCGGCCATGCCTTTGTCGCCGGCATACATGTCGTAGTGCTTGAGTTGCTCGATGTAGATCTTGTTGAATGCAGCGAAACCGTCCGGCGTAAACGGCTTCGGTGAACGCAGTTCAAGACCGGCAACGGCCTGCATCGGGCGGCCCAATTCGCTCAAATGCGCGTGTATCGCGTTAAAACCGGCCAATAGCGGGATCGGGCGAAAGAAAATCGCATGCACCATCGCATATCCGGCGTCCGCGATCGCGCCGGCCGAAAACGTGCTGTTCGACGGGATAAAGCTGTAATTGCCGAGTGGGTTGTGAGTCAACATACCGTAAGTATGGCTCAATTCGTGGCGCCGAGTGGCTGTGCCGGGTAAATTGTCCTTGGGGCTTCGCGTATGCTGAAGTTATGGATTCAAACCTCACAGGGATCGGTGTCGCTCATACGTTCCTCTCGCTTATCGCGTTGTTCGCTGGAGGTGTTGCTCTGTTCAAGCACGGGCGGATTTCGTTTGCGTCAGGTAGCGGCAAACTTTACCTCGCCACGCTGCTGATGACGTGTTTGACCGGTTTTGGCATCTTTCGTAACGGCAGCTTTGGCCCGGCCCATGTGCTGACAGTTGTTAGCTTGCTTCTGCTCGCATTGGGCGCGGTTGGCGACCTTGCGCGGCGGCCAGCGCGTGGCTGGCGCTCGCTGCGCGACGTGAGCTTCTCGCTAGGCTATTTTGTGACGCTCTTTTTTACCGTGACCGAGGCATTTACGCGATTGCCGCTCGGTCAGCCGCTTGCCGTCGATCAGAATGCGCCGATCATCAATGTCGCGCGACTGATCGCGCTGGTCGCCACCACTTTGTTAATCACGCGCCAACTGCGCCGCAACCGTTTGTCGCAGGCGGATTAATCAAAACGCGGGGATCCCCAAGTTGCGCAGCAGGTCCCGGCTAAGCGTATTGGCCGGCGCAAAGGCCATCACCTGAGGGAAATCGAACTGAAAGTAGCCGATCGAAATCAGCAGCGGCCGTAATTGCGCCGGCTGGCCTTGCCCCGGCAACGCCACGTCAAGCACCATAGCGTCGCCGACATCGCCAAGCGAAGCGTCGACCATATTCATCTCAACCGCGCGCCAATGCGATTCAAATTCGGGCAGAGTCATAAGCTTGCCAAGAAGGTCTTGATACCAAGGTTCGTACCGCGACAATGTATTTGCCCTCTGAAAACCCGCGATAGTCTGGCGTGCCATGCGCGTCCATGAGGCCTGGTTTCTGATCAGTTTCGGCTGAAGCGGAAGACTTGGATCGAACAACAGATGCAGCAAGTTCAGATGGTCTGGCGGAATTGCGGCAGCCAACTCCGCGGTGGCGCCGTTCATCGTCAGAATATGCGCGTTCATGTGATGAATTCGCCCATCCCGGTTGATCACAAAAGCGGGTAGCGGCAAGCTGGCCGCCAGTCCTATCGCCACTGTCAGCGCTGCTTCGAGCGCGTCGCCTGTCAGGTATGGCGCGATAGGCGTCGCGCGCGCGGCCATCAGCAGGTCGTTGCGCTCATCCAGCGTACATGCCAGATAGTCAGCGATCTCCATGATCTTTTCACGCCTAGGCGGTCGCGTGATACGCCCCTGGCGCATCGGCTTATAGCTGGCATAGACCATGTCTTCAAATTCGATCTGCGTCCACTGACGCGGCCCCCATGTACCGGCAACATCAGACTGCTCCGAGCGGTTCGGCCGCTCGTGATAACCAGGCGCGATAGCCGCGCGCCGCTGCGAGAGCAAGCGCTCAACGACCACGACAAAGTCTGCACAATCCGGATGTGGTGTTGAAGCGAGCTTGGGCATATTCACATTTATACCCGCAATTAATGGCCTGTTTATGTCGCATGCCGGGTATTGCCAAACGCCAAGTCAATTGCTTTGAGCGATCCTATACTTGAGATAGTCCCAGCCATGCTGAACATCAAACAACTACAGAAGCCGTCGGGTCCGCATTCTGTTGGCTTTCACCACACCAGCCTGATCGATCAACGCCGTAATGGCAGAGATCTGCCGCTCATGCTCTGGTATCCGGCTGCATCGACTGAAGGCTGCGCGCCAAAGCCGTATCAGTCGCGCTCGGTGTTTCAGAGCAACTTTGACCTGAATGACGGCATGCTAAAAACGCTGCCCTGGCCGTTGAACGCATTGACGCGCCGCGCATTTCGCAAAATCACGTTCGTCGATATCTTGACAAACGCCTTTGTCAATGCACCGCTGCTTGCGAGCGCCGAAGCGTTGCCTGTGCTGCTCTTTGCGCCGGGATACACCGGCACGATGACGCAGAACACACACTTGATGGAAGCGTTGGCCAGCCATGGCTATGTCGTGCTCTCGATGGGGGTGCCGGACGAAACGATCGCGGAATATCCGAATGGCCGCGTTACGTCGGTTTTACCGGAAATTTTGCGCGTGTTTGCGCAGAAAGACAACGTTCAAACGCTAAAGTTGTTGAACGGACTGCGCAAACGCCGGCAGAACACGCTCACGCAGATGACCGAACTGCTGCGCGTCTCCTACGAACCGACGGCCAACGACGCCAAACCCACGCAGATCGCATGGACGAAATTCGTCCACGAGCGCATGGCGATCTGGCAACAGGATCTGCTGTTTGTGCTCGACCAGTTGCCGACGCTCGCGCCGTTCGCCGGCAAACTGGACGCGTCAAACGTCGGTGTACTTGGCATGTCGATGGGCGGCGGGCTAGCGTCCAATATCGCCTTTCGGCGCGACCCGCGCGTCGCCGCGACGCTGAGCCTCGACGGCAGCCATTTTGGTATGCCGTTGCAAGCCACGATCGAAACGCCACACATGATCATTCACACCTATCACACCAGCTTTCTGCTGTTTCACAATATGCGACACGACGCATACTACGTGACGGTCGCCGGCGCCGCGCATATGGATTTCACCGACTTTACGCTGCTCGAGCCGGTCTATCGCACACTCAACCTGACGAGCAAGAAAATCGATCCGACGGCAATGCTTGAGGTAATGAATACCTATGCACTGGCGTTTTTTGACAAGTATGTCAGAAAGTCTGACGCGGCCGATACCGTCTTAAAAGGCGCGCCGCGCTTTCAAAACATCGAGGTGGAATATAAGTAGCATGTTGCAAGAATCCGCGCCTTTTGACGGCGCATTTCTTGAGGGCATCACGGCCTTCTCACTGGCGTCCCCGGAAACCGGCGCGGCCTACCGGGTGACGGTTTCCGTGCCGCCCGGAGCCGGTGGTGATGAGCGGCGCTTTCCGCTACTGCTCGTGCTGGACGGCTGTATGGCCTTCGGAACCGCCGTTGAAACTGCGCGCGTTCAGGCGATGACCGGCACCACAAAGCCGCTTATTGTTGTCGGCGTCTCGACCGACGCCAGCCTCGCCGCGCACAACCTGCGCCGGCTGCGTGACTTTACGCCGGCGGGTATGCCGGTAGATTACGCGCCGTGGACGCAGTCCGCGATCGGCCAAATTCTGACCGCGATGTTCAACAAACTCGGCATGCCGTTTGACAAAGCAATCGGCGGCGCAACTTTGTTCCAGAATTTTCTGACCCACGATCTGTTGCCGCTGTTGTGTCAACGTTATCCAATAGATACCGCTGATCTTGGTCTGGCCGGACACTCGGCGGGCGGGTTGTTTGCAGCGCATGCATTGCTGACCGGCGCGCCTTTCCAAAAGTACCTGATGGGCAGTTTCAGCCTGGAACTCTTTGGCGAGACGCTGTCCGGACTGGAAAGCGCGTTTACCGCGCGTCCACCGGGGCAAGTCAGGCAAGTCTATGCCGCGGTTGGCGGCGCAGAGCTGGCTGAGCCGCTGGTCAGCGCAGGGATGCGCGGCGGTCAGGATCTGCTGCGACGCCTGAGTCAGGCGTCGCCGGCCGCGTTGCAGGCGCAGCTGCACACATTTCCGGATGAGACACATGGCGCCGTTTTTGCGCACCTGCTCAGCGGCGGCATCCGCGCGCTGTGGCCGAGCGGCCAGACATACATGGAAGCGTTGACCGGTCGGATGGGCGGTTGACGAGGAGCACGCACGATCGACAGCACATTGATTGACGAACTCGCAGCACTGTTTGGCGAACGATTTACGACGGCCGCGGCCGAGCGCGATAGGCACAGCCAGGACGTGTCGTCGCTGCGACCCTTGCCGCCAGATGCGGTGTGCTACCCACTCAGCACAGCCGAGGTCGTCGCTGCCATCAACATATGCCGGCGACATCGCGCGCCGATCATCCCGTTTGGCATGGGCACATCGCTGGAAGGCCACATATTTGCGCCGCAAGGCGGCGTGTCTTTTGACCTGTCGCGAATGCGACAGATTTTGCGCGTCAGCGCCGATGATCTTGATTGCCATGTGCAGGCCGGCGTGACGCGGCAGCAGCTGAACGCCGCGTTGGCGCCTGACGGCCTGTTCTTTCCGGTTGACCCCGGCGCCGAGTCGACGTTTGGCGGGATGGCCAGCACGCGCGCAAGCGGAACCAACGCGGTGCGCTACGGCACGATGCGGGAAAATATCCTGGCCTTGACCGTGGTCTTGTCCGATGGCCAAGTCATTAAGACCGGCACACGCGCGCGCAAATCGTCGGCCGGTTACGACCTAACGCGCCTGTTTGTGGGCGCGGAAGGCACGCTCGGGATCATCACCGAAATCACGCTGCGGCTGTATGGCCTGCCGGATGCCATCGCGGCGGCTGTCGTCGGGTTTGACGATTTTGACGGTGCCGTGCGCGCGGTAACCGAGGTCATGCGGCGCGCGATTCCAATTGCGCGGATCGAATTTCTCGACGAGGTCATGCTGGCGGCGGTCAATACCTACTCCGGTCTTGGCTTGCCAGAGCAGCCGACGCTGTTCCTGGAGTTTCACGGCACGGCCACGGCGGTTCGCGAACAGGCTGCGCTGGTCGGCGAGATCATGCGCAAGTGGGGCGGCGGTGATTTCCAGTGGACTGACGGCGCCGACGAACGCGCGACGCTGTGGAAAGCGCGGCATAACGCCTATTACGCGGCCGTGGCATCGCGGCCAGGCTGCAAAGCATTGACTACCGATGTGTGCGTGCCGATGTCGCGATTGGCGGAATGCATTGCGGCGACCAAACTAGATCTGCGCGCATCCAGCATCAGCGGGCCGATTGTCGGACATGTCGGCGACGGCAATTTTCACGTGCTGCTGCTTGTTGATCCAAATCAACCTGAACAACGCAAAGAAGCCGAACGGCTCAACCAGCGGCTTGTCAAGCGGGCTCTGGCGATGGGCGGGACGATCAGCGGCGAACACGGCGTCGGGATGGGCAAAGTCGAATACATGCAGGCAGAGCACGGCGCGCCGGCACTGGCGGCGATGCGCGCGGTCAAACGCGCGCTCGATCCATCTGGCCTGATGAATCCTGGCAAGCTGTTGCCACCGGAATAATCTCGCTGGATATTGAGACATTTGCGGCCCCTGCGTCGCTGCGGCTTTTTGGCCTGAATTCCAGTTGTTTTGAGCATTCGGCCGCACCTGCTTGGCGTTTACCTTGGCAAACCGCTTTCTCTCGCGCCGCAGCTTTGTCAGCCGTCGGTAGCCGTAGGCTGGATGCTTGCCTGAAAGCTTGACCAGCGCACCAAGAACATCCAGATTGTCGATTGCCTTTGCAGATTCTTACAATTACGCTAAAGTCCTTACCATAAATAGATAATGAGGCGCTGTGCACAACGTGTGTGCCTGCGCGCAATCAAAGGAGGAGTGAGATGCTACACAGATTTCGACTCGTGTCCGTGCTTGTTACACTGGTCCTGACCGCATGTGGCGGGGCAGCGCCGCAGGCGCCTGCCGCTGCACCGACAAACGCACCCGCGGCGGCCGTGGAGCCGACCAAGGCCCCAGCCCCGGCTGCGGCCGAGCCCACCAAAGCGCCTGAACCGACAAAAGCGCCCGAACCCACAAAGATCACTGCGCCGCCGCGCACCGAGAAATTTACTTACTGGGGCGGTCTGATCTTCTCGGACGTCGCCAACAAAATGCTCGAAGATCGCATCAAGCAATGGGGCAAGGAGAAGGGCATCGAAGTCGAAGTTGTCATGATCAACCAGAACGAGACGCAGCAGAAAGTCTCGGCTGCGGTCGAAGCCGGCTCGATGCCGGATGCGCTCGATCTGGGCAGCGGCCTCATGCAGCTGCTGTCCAAGAACGGACAGCTCGAGCCGCTCGATGATGTCTTTGCCAAGATCGGCGATGCGCACGGCGGCTGGCTGGATTCGGTCGAAGCGCTCCATCGATCCCAAAAGTACGGCGGCAAAGTGTGGGGCGTTCCCTTTGGTCTCTCGGGCAACGTGATCTACCGCCGTGACGATCTGCTTGAGCGGCCAAGGCTTCGCCGACGGCGCCAAAGACATGGGAAGAGATGGGCGAAGATGGCCGAGGCGATCAACAACCCGCCCAATGTCTACGGCATGGGCTTTGCGCTTGTCCAACGTCGGCGACGGCAACCTGACCGAGCTGATGCTGCAGACTAGGGCGGCCGCATCGCCGACGACGCTGGCAAGACCTGCACCATGACACCGCGGAGACGCGGGCATTCCTGACATGGATCACCGAGCTCTACAACAAGGGCGTGTTCCCGCCCGGCGCGACCACCTGGGACGGCGCGGGCGACAACAAGGCCTATCTGGCCGGGCAGGCGGGCTTTATCGCCAATCCCGGCAGCGTCTATCTGGCGCTAGTAAAGGACGATCCCGAACTGGTCAAAGGCCAGCCGATATTCCGGTCTGCCGGCGGGCCCGAAGATGAAATTGCAGCCATACGGCCCCAATGTGCGCGCCGATTCCGACCGACCAGCCGATTCAAGGACCAAGCCAAAGACCTGCTGATGTATCCTGGCCGACAAGCAGTTTATGGCCGATTACTATCAGAACGCGATCTACGGTCCGGTGTTGAAGGACCAGATCGATGCGCCGGTGTTCAAGACCAGCCCGGTGCATGTCGGTCTGCTCGATGTCGCGCACAACGGCACGCCGCCGAGCTTTCCCGATGTCGACAACCCCGCCAACGCCGAATTCAGCGGCGAATTCCTCGTGCCGAAGATGATCCAGCGCGTCGTGGTCGACAACAAATCGATCGACGACGCGATCAAGGAAACCCAGGGTGCCTGCCAGGCCATCTACGACAAATACAAGTAGACGCGCCATCGTTCGCAGCCTCACCAGCTCAATCGTTGCGGCACGCAATTCGAGCGTTTGGTCCGATCACACGATCCCCCGCAAAGCTGGGGATCGTGTGATCAGCATCATTGATAAACTTTACCGCGCGCGAGAAAATGAACACGTAGCGGTTTCGCGCATGCTTGATATGGCACGGTCAAACAGCCCCCGTCTGACGCTAAACAGCCGCACAAGCGCGCTCGGTTATGTGCTGCTGCTGCCAATCCTCGTCTGCCTGCTCGTGCTGGTTGTGTATCCGTTTGTGTTTGCAGTCTGGATAAGCTTCACCAATCGCGAAATCGGCAGCCCGTGGGCGAATTTGTCGGGCTGGCGAATTTTCGCTATCTGGCCGGACTGCCAAGCTTCCAGAAGACCATCGTCAACACGATGGTTCTGGTCGCCAGCGTGCAGACACTAAAACTGATCTTTGGGCTGGGCATCGCGTTGCTGCTAAATCAGGCGATACGAGGCCGGCAGTTCTGGCGCGGGTTGATTTTGTTGCCCTGGGCCATGCCATCCTTTGTTGCGTATCTGACTTGGAAGTTGCTGTTTGAGCCGCAGGGCGGGGCGTTCAATATCATCTCTGTCGGCCTCGGGTTTGGGAATATCGACTTTTTGAGCAAAGACCTGGCGATGCCCAGCGTTATCATTGCAACGTTTTGGCGCGGTCTGCCCTTCTGGGTGATTTCGTTTCTTGCGGCGCTGCAAAGCGTGCCGCAGGAGCTGCATGAAGCGGCCGCGATCGACGGCGCCAACAGCGTCGAACCGCTTTATTAACGTAACCGTGCCCAGCATCCGGCATGTTGTGCTGGTGGTCATGATCTTAGCACGATCTGGACGACCAACGGATTCGAAAATGTCTGGCTGATCACACAGGGCGGGCCAAGCGACGCCACGATGACGTTTCCCGTGCTGGCATATTTTGGCTTACAAACATTGCGCATCGGCGAGGCGTCGGCTGTCTCGGTTGCAATGCTACCGGTATTCACAATGCTGGCGCTGATCGGCGTCAAGCTGCTCGAGCGCAATCAGGAATAGGCAATGCTGACAAGGCTTTCACTCGGACAAAAGCTCGCATATTACGGCGCACTGTTGCTGGTCGCCATGTTTACGCTGTTCCCGCTGTATTACATGTTCACAGTGTCGCTAAAGCTCTCGCGCGACATCTATCGCTCGCCGTCGCTGATTCCGCTGCGGCCGGTGCTGAACAACTATGTGCAGTTGTTTGCCGACTTTGATTTTCTGACCAATATTCGCAACAGCTTTTTAGTGGCCGTTCGGCGACCGTTTTCTCGGTTGCGATCAGTTGTCTGGCGGCATATAGCCTCGTGCGGCTGAGATATCGCGGCAGAAAGTGGCTGGGGCGCTTGATTCTCTTTGCGTATCTGACGCCGTCGTCGCTGTTGTTTATTCCACTGGCCGTTATCATCAACCGCTTGCAGCTCGGCAACACGTTGCGAGGGCTGGTCTTTGTTTATATGACGTTTTCAGCGCCACTGTGCACATGGCTGTTGATGGGCTTCTTTCGCAGCGTGCCTTTTGATCTTGAGGAGCAAGCCATGGTTGATGGTGCCACGCGCATGCAGGCGCTGGGTAAAATCCTGCTGCCGCTGGCGGCGCCGGGATTGGTCGCGGTGAGCGTGTTTACGTTTACCGGCGCGTGGAATGAGCTGCTGCTGGCGCTGATATTTACGACCTCGCGCGAAATTCGCACGATCCCGGTAGCGCTGCAGTATTTGATCACCGGCGACGTGTTTCGCTGGGGGCAGATCATGGCCGGTTCTGTCGTCGCCGCGGTCCCTGTGATGCTGCTGTATTATCTTTCGCAGCGCTTTGTGGTGCAGGGCCTGGCGGCGGGCGCGGTCAAAATGTAAGTGCGAACTGATCCACCGTGCAAAAACATCAACACTGGCCAGAGCTTGCCGGTCTCCCGAAAGCCTTTTTGGCACCTGCAGCAATTGCTTCAGCTTGATCTGGATTTACAT
>CAVXUI010000012.1:0-62239 GCA_963764985.1 uncultured Chloroflexia bacterium
CTGCCGGCGCCGTTGAGCACCGCTTTGAATGTATCGGTACAAACATAGGTCAGCGCGCCGAGAAAGCCTACGATCGACAGATACTCGTAGAGCGGCACAATGATCAGATAGTAGTAACTCGGCTGGTCGCCGCGCTTGACATCGTGCTGCGCCATCCAGTAACCGAGCTGGCCAACATATCCGGTGCCGATGCCAGCTGTATTTGTAAACATGCTGGTAAACAGCGGCACGGTAATGGCCACAAACACGCCGAAGACCGTCAGCGCGCGCTCAGTGTTCCACAGCAAGGCCAGAACCACGCCGACCAATGCGACACCGAGCACCAGCGCGACCATGGTCGATATCACAGAGGGATTGCTCTTGATGGCGTTGTCATCGCCCAGCAGTTTGATATCGATCAGCTCGGCGCCACCGATTGCCTTCCAAAGCGGGTTGAGCACCAGCAACAACGCCGGCGCAGCCATAAACGTGGTGGTCGACACCATGACGATGATCAGGTTCCAGGCGCTTGCATGATCATGCGCCTGCGTCATCCATTCGCCAAAAAATCTGCGCAGCAGCGTATACACCAGCACACCCAGCGCAATTGCCGCGCCGACAATGATGCCGAAATACGCCAGTGTGCCCATGGACTCCTGGCTGCTTGCGCTCGAAGGCGAGATCAACGCGTTGGCGCTCATCAGCGTGTTGATGCGCGAGCTGATCAGCTCCAGCACAATTGAACTCAACAACATGGCCGCGCCGACTGCGCCAGCCAGCGCCAGCGCTTTCAACGCATCGCCTGTATTGTTTTTGCGTGAATACAACTGCCACAACGCGATCGGCGCCAAAAAGGCCACAAACAGCGCAACTGTGAAGAACGAGGTCGACTTGTCTGCTGCGTGAAACGCCAGCACCGTGGCCAGCGCGATCAGCCAGCCGTTACCGCGCGTGGATAAATAGCGCCACACGCACAGCGCTGTCAGGAAGCTCCAGACCAGCACGGTGCCTTCCTGCCGGATGTATCGCGCGTGATACAGGATCGATGGCGAGATCAGCAGCAGGAATGATGCCGCCAGCGCGCCCTCGCGGCCCAGTTGTTTGCGAAACACGAGCGGCAACATGACCAGGATGATGCCGAAAACCGCGAAGGGCAGCCGCGCGGTAAAGTCGTTGTCGCCGAACAGAAAGTAGCTGAGCGCGGTGATGTGAAAAAGAAATGGCCCGTGCATCAAGGGTGTGTGCGAGTAGCCGCGGCCGGTCACAAAATAGTGCGAGAACTGCGTGTGCAGGCTTTCATCATGGCTCATGGCGCGCGCGCCAAGCTCGTAGAAGCGCGAAACGATAGCAAGCAGCAGGATGGCAAAGAACAGGAGGCGTTCCCAGTTGAGCGCAGCCAGCAGTGGCCGGTCGAGCCAGCGTTCGCGGCTGTCGGCCCACGCACCCGACTCTCGCATCAACGGCGCGTCATCAAGCGCGTCGCTATCCTGTGTGGTCTGTTTGATTCCAATATCGCCAATCATGGTATGTATAGGGTTAACGCTGCCCGCTTGTCTGGGCTGCGAGTTTTTCTGAGAGCCACAGCGTCCAGCGCTGCGAGGTTAATTTTTCAGCGCCGAGTTCGCGGAAGATCAGCCACTTTGCGAGCGGGACGCAGATGATGCTTGTGGCATCCTGCCCGCACGCAAGATTCAGGTCGCTCGTTCGCGCCACTTCAAATCCGTTGCCGATAAAAGCACGATCGGTGGCCGGTTTAATCGCAGACGGCAGCACACCCGCGTTTAGGTCGCCCAGTTCGCTCCCAAGCGTCAACCGCGATTGATCGCGCAGCGCCCAGCGCAACGACGGCGGCGCGGCGGGATCGATGATCAGTGGAACGCCGTCGGGTTCGCCCGTCGCGCGAATCGCCGACATCCGCAGTGTATCTGCGAGCGTTTCAAGCTGCTTTGAAGGCGCATTCAGGACATAGGGCTCGGCCGGATTATTCCAGCGCGTTTGCGTAAGTTGGACGCCGGTTCCGAGTGCGTAGACACCAAGCGTGACCGCCAGCGCCGTGCCGACGCCGCGCAGACCGGCATCGAGTTCGCCGTTTAGCCGGGAAGCCAGGATCATCGCGCCGCACATCAAAATCGCCACCGCGATTGGCAGCAGAAAGTTCTCCTGGCCTTGATGCGCATATTGTCGCAGCCCAATGCCAACAAATTGCATCATCACAAATGCCGCGCCAGCAACCGCCCACTGCGCCCAGCCAGGCTGGTTTGTCGCGCTGACGATCAACCGTCCCAGCGCATTGGACGCAGCCAGCGCCACGCCGATCGTCAATGGCACAGCCAGCGCCGGTGTGCGTCCGGCATAGGCTGCAAGTGCGACCAAGCCGCATACGAGCCAGCCCAGCGCAAGGCGCAGGCTTGAAAGATCACGCTTGACGAGCGCGGTCGCCAGACCGATCACGCCCAGCACCCACACAATCAGTTCGTTGACCGCAAATCCGAGCAGAATTCGGCTGGCCGAAAAGCCGCCGGTTGCAGTGAACCCTTGCGCCCAAGCAGCAATTCCGCCGAACACATCGCTCAACCCCGCGGGCCGGAACAAGATGCCGGTCGCTCCGACCACAGACCAGCCCAGGACGATCAACGAGGTGCGTCTGAGATTGCCCGGGATAATCGGTTTCTGACCAACAAGTACGCGCGCCAGCAGGGCCGTGGCAATGGGGAATGGCGCATCCGCACCGCAGGCCAACAGCAAGCCGGCCGCGCTGGCAAACAATAGACTTCGTTGACCGGAAAACGCAACAACGGCAGCCAGCGTCCACGCCAGCATTTCACCTGTCGCCTGCCGCGACACGAACATCAATGTCGGGGAGCACGTCAGCAACAGGCCAAGCGCAAGTGCGCGTTCGCGACCCAGCACATCGCGTAGCAGCCGTGGGGTCAGGCACAATCCGCAACCTGCCAGTGCGCTCACACAGCGCGCGACGCCACTGGATGCGCCAAACAGCGCGAGCGCGATCGACTGCAAAAGTCCCGCGAACGGGTTGATCAATACGGCGGTTTCGCCGCGCGCTGCTTGCAACGACGCAAGCGTGACGCGCGCCTCGGCATCGCCCAGCGGCAGATCAAGCGCGACAAATCGCAACACACCAGCACTGAGAGCGATGAAGATCCATAACGCGTGTTCGCGTGTGAGATGACGCATGTGAGCCAGCGTTACCCCGGCCGGGCCACGACAATGATGCGGTGCGAATTGCTGGTTTCAGGCCAGCACGACACCAGCGTCAAGCGATCATCGGCCATCGGTTGAATGTATTCTGCGTTCTTCAAGCGCACCTTGAGCGGCTGACCACGCTCAAGCACTTTGACAACCCGCTCAACTTTGTAGTTGGTCACTTTGTCGCCGGCGCCAAGTCGTATCGTGTCACCCACTTTGAGGGTGTAGAGCTTTCGAAACACGCCGCCGTAAATGTTGTTGTGGCCGTTCAGAACGATGTTCTTGCCCTCGCCCAACTTGCCGGAGTAATCATGCCAGCCCACATTTTTGTTTTTGGGGGCAGCCCACTCCACACTGGTCTTTGTCTTTTTCGCGCTGGGGCCAACGGGTTCGATGATTGCCTCAACGCTCAACGCGTCGATCCAAATGCGATCGGGCACCGGGAAATCGACCTGTTGATTTGCAGCATAAGCCGGTGCCTCAAAACTTTCGGCATTGGCAACCGACTGCAGCGGCGTGCCGAATGCAAGCACAGCGATGCTGACTGCGATGGCGATGGATTTGGTGAAGCTAAGTGTTCTCACAGAGTGCATAGATACCTCATTCGGTGGACGGATTATGTGACATTTGCAGGCTGTCTGACATGCTACTTTTATCCGATCTGTCTTTCAATTTGCTTACAAACCGCCTGAAAGACCGTCTGAATGTCCGCCGATGCGTCGATAACAACCCACCGGGCGGGTTCAGCCGCGGCCATTTCGAGATAACCCGACCGCACGCGCCGATGAAAATCAAGCGATTCTGCGTCCAAACGATTGACACCGCCGCCGCTCGCGCGCCGGCTCATGCCCGTTTCCGAATCAATGTCAAAGTATAACGTGAGGTTGGGAGTCAGCCCCTGAGTCGCAAAGCGCAAAATGGTCCGAAGTTCAGCTAAATCTAAGCCTCGGCCATAGCCCTGATAGGCCAGGGTGCTATCCGCAAAGCGATCGCACAGCACAATGCCACCTGCTGCGAGATGCGGTTTGATGCGTTCGGCCACCAGCTGCGCGCGCGAGGCGCAAAACAACAGCAACTCCGTGCGCGCATGCATCGGATCGCCGTTCGGTGGCTGAGCAGCACTTCGCGCACTTCCTCGCCCAACCGTGTGCCACCCGGCTCACGCAACGTCAGCACATCATGGCCGCGTGCCTTTAGCCAATCCGCCAACAGATGAAACTGCGTGGTCTTGCCGCTGCCGTCAGGGCCTTCGAGGGTGAGAAACATGGGAGAGTAAAGAATCCAGAATCCAGACGACCGAATAGTACTCTACGGGGCGCGCGTTCGGTCTGGATTCTGGACTCTGGATTCTTTACTCTCTAAACACCCGCACATGGCGCATGGGCTCTTTGCCATAGGAATGCGTCACGAGATTGGCTTCGCGCGCGCGCTCGTGCTGGTGCCGGCGGACAAAAGCGTTTTGCGGCGAGAGATCAATGTGGCGCTCGCCGGAGAGCACCCGCTGAATCGCAACGTCGGCTTCGCGCAGCGCGGTTTCGATCGGCTCGCGATCGTTGTCGGTCAGCGCAAACAGATCGGCAAGACAGTTCTCCATCTGGCCGAGCGAGTTAGAGCGCAGCACATAGATCGGAATATTTTCGTGTTCGGCGTCGTGAATCACGCGCGGGCGCTGGCGATAGTACAGACTTGGCTGTGATCAGCACGTCCGCGCCATCCAGCGTGTCCGACAGTTCGGCGTTGACACCCAGCACCTGGATGGCCTGGCGCATGCGGTTCTTTGAGACGCCAAACACATAGATGCTCAGTGGTTTTTTGCCATTCGATGCGCCGCCGGCCGGCGGCGCTTCATCAGCGTCGATCGCGTCGTTGACTGGCTGGCTGCGCTCGTCTTTGCGGGCTTTCAAGAGCGACATCGATTCGATCGCCTTGATCGAATCGACCTGATCTAAAGGGAGGACACGCATGTCCTCACCCTCTCGCGCAACCTTTTGTTCGCGCGGGCCTTCCCGTTGCTCTTCATAGCGCGCCTTGCGGGCATCGCGCCGCGACATGTATTGCTCGACGTCGGCATCCTGCTCGCGTTCGCTGCGCGCGATGCGCACTTTCTCGACCTTGACCGCGCCATGATCGTCCCAATATCGCAGCTCAGCCATCGGCATGCGATTTCGCAACAAGGCATCGACCGCTTCGCTCACATCATGGTGCACCAGCACGCGATGCCGGTCGCGCAGCTCGATCAGCACATCAAACGTGGGCGGCGCCCGGCGTTCGAGCACAGTCTTTTGCGTGCCGCGGCGGCGCGCCTCCTCGTCGGACAGCGTGACGCTCTCGATGCCGCCGATCAGATCGCTGAGCGTCGGGTTCATCATCAGGTTTTCGAGCGTCTGGCCGTGCGCGGTGCCGACCAGCTGCACGCCGCGCTCGGCAATCGTGCGCGCGGCATCCGCTTCCTGTGCGCGACCGATTTCATCGATGACGATGACCTGCGGGTTGTGGTTTTCAACCGCCTCGATCATCACCTCGTGCTGACGCGAGGGCATGCTGACCTGCATGCGACGCGCCTTTCCGACGGCCGGATGCGGAATATCGCCATCGCCGCCGATTTCGTTCGACGTATCGACGATGACCACGCGTTTGGTCTCGGCCAAAATGCGCGCAGCTTCGCGCAGCATTGTGGTTTTGCCGACGCCTGGCCGGCCCAGCAACAGCACGGATTTTCCGGCGTTGATCAGGTCTTCGATGATGCCAAGCGTGCCGAATACCGCGCGGCCGACGCGGCAGGTCAGACCGACAACAATCTGGCGGCGGTTTTTTATGCCGGAAATGCGATGCAACGTGCGCGTAATGCCCGCGCGGTTGTCGTCGTCGAACTCGCGGATGCGTTCCACGACGTAGTCGAGATCCTCGCGGACGATCTCGTCGCTGCGCAAATACAGCGTCTCTTCCAGCACGACGGTCGGACTTCCGCCGATGCCCTGCTCTGCGCGCACGTAACGAGCTTCAGGCGGTCGCCCAAGATCCATCACGACTTCGATCAGCTCACTAAAACGGCCTAACTTTCTGAGTGGCTCAACGATCGTAACGGGCAGCACATTGAGCAACACCTCGAGGTCATCAGTGATTCTGTGTTCTTGCATTGTTAAGGTTTTTTTGTTTTACCGGTCTGTCCGGTAGGGTTGTCGAAGCGCACCGGCTGCAAACCTAGTTTCGCACCGACGTTCCGCATTATCAGTGCGTATTTTTAAGTGTATATGAGACGCGCATTGGCGCAAACACCGTAGTTCTACGGTATTGTTGAACTCGGTGGTCCCGCTCCGCGCCTATTCATTGCCCACATTTTTCCTGCCGATTGATGGCGTTTCGCGCATGAGCTCACAGAGATTAGTCCGGAGAAAGCACCATCTCCCCGCGCTCCGCGCGGGGAGATGGTGCTTTCTCCGGTAAAAATATCCCTTATCACGCAGCGAAATCGTCGTTAAAGGAATCAGCGACACTTCACCCATTTGTGGGGAATCGCCTAGATTGTCGGCGTTTTGCGATTCGACCGCACATTGTGCAATCCGGTGACCTGTTTGACACGCGCGGCAGCCAATTGCGGCACCATCGACCAGATCGGTGTGTGCACACGCGCCGTTGTGTATTTCGCCATCAGCGTGGTGCTGCTGAGATGCGCGAACCCAAGCTCTTCAAATATCGGCGTGAGCCAGTTCTGATAATGCCGAATGTTGCAATATGTGGCGCGCTTGTATTCGGAGTGCGCCAGCGCATACGCAATCGAGTCGCGCGCGAGCGAAAACGCCTCCGGCCGGAACAGGCACCGCATCGCGCGTCCACGCCGGCCATGCCAAAAACCGATAAAGCCGATGATCTCGTTGTTGCGTTCCAGCACCCAAATCCTGCGCGTACGCAGCATATCGAATAACGCGTCAGCGCTGCGCTCAACCGGATAGGTCATGCGGGGCGCGCAGCGAATGTGCAGGGCGCGAATCAGCGGGTCGTCAGCGCGGGTCGCCAGCCGCAGCCCTTCGACAGCATCAACCGACCTGGGTGCGTCGGTCGAGCGCGCCAGCTTCATCAGATCCTGCTGGATCATCGGCACAAAACCAGCGGCCTGCAAAATCGAAGCCTCAAGCCCGCCTTCAGTGACGTCAGCGATGATGTGGTGTGCGCCGCGTTCGCCTGCGTGCGATGCGCAGTCTTGCGCAAGCGCGATCCAGGTCGCGACATGCGCCTCGGTGCTGGCCTGTGGCGAGATCAGGATCATCGCGGCGCCGCGCTGCCGGGCCACATCGGTGCCGGATTCATCCGGCAATACCTGCATGAGCGCAAAGGCGTCAATATCGGCCGCGTCGTCGCGCGCGACCAGACACAGGGAGTTATCGAGAATGCCACCGAGATACGAGCGCATCGCCTGTGGCAGCGGGCTGACACCACCCACGACGACCAAGTGCGTCGCCAGTGGCCGTGCATGCGCTTGCAGGCGCTGCACGGTGCTCACATCTCGGATATCAAACAGCCGTGGCATTGGCGCGATTGTAACAATGGACCCTTGGCTGTCGCTGCCAGGCGTCAATCGTCACATGTCGAGGAAGAGCTGGTGCATGCGATCATCACGGGTCAGTTCGGGGTGAAACGAAGTGGCCAGCATGTTGCGCTGGCGCGCGGCCACAATGGCGCCATCGGGCAAGCGTGCATAGCGCCTCGACATCTGCGCCGACCGATTCAATCAGCGGCGCGCGGATAAACACGCCGGGAAAGGGTTCGCCTGCGATGCCGGCGATGTGCAGGCCGGTTGTAAACGATTCGGTCTGGCGGCCAAATGCATTGCGTTTGACCTTGATATCCATGGCGGCCAGCGTGGGCTGATCACGGCCGACATCTTTGGCCAGAAAGATAAGCCCGGCGCAGGTGCCCCAGACCGGTTTGCCCGACGCGACAAACGCGCGCAGCGGCTCGATCATGCCCCAGCGCACGGCAAGTTTGCCAAACGTGGTGCTCTCGCCACCGGGCATGATCAGGGCATCAACGCCTTCAAGATCGTCGCGGCAGGCGCACTTCGCGCGCAGCCACGCCCATGCGCGTCAGCATCGCAACGTGTTCAGCAAAGTCACCTTGGAGAGCGAGAACAGCAATGGACATAGAGTAAAGAGTCCAGAGTCCAGACCCGAGCCCAGTGTGCCCTAACTCGACCACCTGCCTACGCTCGGGTCTGGATTCTGGACTCTTGCTTCTCCTACCAGCCTCGTCCTGCGAGTCTTTCCTGAGGCGACAACGAGCTGACATTGATGCCCACCATCGGATCACCGAGATTTTTGCTGACTTCGGCCAAAATCTTGTAATCGTTGTAATGGGTGGTGGCCTGCACGATCGCGGTGCCACGCGCCTTTGGATCACCGCTCTTGAAGATACCGCTGCCGACAAACACGCCGTCGACGCCAATCTGCATCATGAGCGCGGCGTCGGCCGGGGTTGCGATGCCGCCCGCGGCGAACAGCACGACCGGCAAACGGCCCAGGTCGGCGGTCTCTTCCACCAGTTGATACGGCGCTTGAATCTCTTTCGCATACTGAAAGATTTCGTCGCGGCGCATGGTTTTGAGTTTGCGAATTTCGCCCAGCATGGTGCGCGCATGCCGCACAGCTTCGACCACATCGCCGGTGCCCGCTTCGCCTTTGCTGCGGATCATCGCCGCGCCTTCGCTGATGCGGCGCAACGCTTCGCCCAGATTGCGCGCGCCGCAGACAAACGGCACTTTGAAATCGTGCTTGTCGATGTGATATTGCTCATCGGCGGGCGTGAGCACTTCGCTCTCGTCGATGTAGTCGACGCCGAGCGCCTCAAGAATGCGGGCCTCGATAAAGTGGCCGATGCGCGCCTTGGCCATGACCGGGATGGTGGTGCAGGCAATGATGCCGTCGATCATGGCCGGGTCGCTCATGCGCGCCACGCCGCCTTGTTTGCGAATATCAGCCGGCACGCGCTCAAGCGCCATGACGGAGACCGCGCCGGCGTCTTCGGCGATTTTGGCCTGCTCGGAGTGACGACATCCATGATCACGCCGCCTTTGAGCATCTGCGCCAGACCGCGCTTGAGCTCCCAGGAGCCGACCGTCTTGTCCGCCGCCTGGGCGTGCGTGCCATTGCCGTTTGAGGGTTTAATTTCGTTAATCATGTGTGTTGGGACTGAGACGCGCGGCACGTGTGCCGCGACGCGAATGAAATGAGTGTATTGCTTCGTTGTGCGATATGAAAGAGCCACTTTGCGCAAATACCGTGCAAAAATGGATCCATCGCAATAAAGCTTTCGACGCAAAAATCACACCCACTTTCGGCAGCGTCCGCGCGTGGCGCGCGACGCTGGCATATTTTGGATTCGCCCATCCGGTCAAGGTCGCTAGAATTGCGCCATGAATTATTTCCGCGAGCAGATCGTGTCACTACCCGAGCTCATCAATCAGGTCGCCGCGCCGTTTGCAGAAGAAGCCGGCCGCGTGCTTGACAGCGCCGGCAGCAAAAAGCTCAAACAGCTCTACGTCATCGGCTGCGGCGACAGTTATTTTGCCGCGCTGGCTACTGAGCTGGCATTCGAACAGCTGGGCGGCATCGCGACCCGTGCGCAGAATGCAATGAGCTTCGCGCGCTATAGCAGCGAGTTCATTTCGGACAAAGGCAGTGCCGTCATCGGCGTGTCGGTGTCCGGCGGCGTGACGCGCACGATTGAAGGCGTCGCCCGGGCGGCGCAACGCGGTGCAGCTACATTTGCGATCACCAGCGCGCACACCACACCGATCGCCAAGGCGGCGCAACACGTGCTCGAGACAAAGGTACCTGACCATCCAAACAATGCCGGCGTGCTGGTGCCAGGCGCGCGCTCGTATTTCTCGTCGTTGATCATGTTGTATTCCTGCGCAATCCGGCTGGGTGAAGCCCGCGGCACGCTGAGCAGCGCAGAAGCGTTTGAGTGGCGCCGCATGCTCGCGCTGACCAGCACCGCGGCACAGCGCACGATCGATATGGCCGATGCGCAAGCGCTTGAGCTGGCCAAACAGACCCTGGAACATCGCGGCGACTTTGTGTTTTGCGGTGCCGGGCCGAATTTTGGCAGCGCGCAATACTGTGCGGCAAAAATGCTCGAGGCCACCGGCGATGCGGCGATCGGCCAGGATATTGAGGAGTGGGCGCACCTGCAGTATTTTGCAAAGACTCAGGCCACGCCGACCTTTTTGATCAGCACCGCCGGCCGCGATGCCAGCCGTGTTGCCGAAGTGCGCACTGCCATGCAGGCCGTGGGCCGGCGTGTGGTGGAGCTGCCATTCGCCGCATGCCCTGAGGTTTTTTCGCCGCTGGTGTCGTGCATCCCGGCAATGTTGTTTGCTTCATATCGCTCCGAATTGCTTGGCGAGCCCTACTTCCGCGCTTTCGGCGGCGGGCGCAGTCCCGAGAATGGCGGCGGGATCAGCCGAATCCGGACGAGCGAGTTGGTGGTCTGAGATCGCGGCGCGGGGTTTAGAGACCTTTCGGGTCTAAAGACCCGAAAGGTCTCTAAACCCCGCGCCGCACATCGTTAGCAATTTGTTGCAGATTCGTCATGAAAGCTGCGAGCAGCGTGCTATAACTCGTGCACGGTGAAGTCGCAAGTGAACCTGCCCAACCCCGCAGCCGAACTCCGCAAATTGATGGACGGATCGTTCAGCCTCGACGAGATCAAGGTGCTGTGCTTTGATCTGAGCGTGGATTTCGACGCGTTGAGCGGCGACGACAAGGGCAGCAAGATCATCGGTCTGATCCAGCACAGCGCGCGCAACAATCGCGTGGTCGATCTGGTCGACGCCTGCCGCAAAACGCGCCCATCTGCCAAATGGGATGCCGTTGGCGCAGCCGCCGCTACGACACCTGCTGCGTTTTCGTTCGTGCCGACAAACGACGCAACCACAAAGCCAGTCCTGAACATATCGCCAGACCGCGCGGTCAAACTGGGGTTTGCAGCCGGCGTGCTGTCGCTGCTCTTAGTTTTCTGCGGCTTTAGCGGCGGGTTGCTGGCGAACAACCTGATCGATGTCACGATCAGCCCAGTTCAACCGAACAAAGCGCAGCTCGACGCAACACCCGTCGACATCAATAGCGCTCCAGTCGTCGCTGATGGGCGTTTGACGCACATGCGCATCCTGCAAACCACCGCAGTTGGCGCGCTGGCAAGCGGCACTCCGGTCAAGCTCGCGTACAACAACGTGACGGCCACGACGCTGGTCGACGAGTTGCTCAAGACCTATCCTGGCGGACAGATCAGCGACCCGCATCTTCGCTTCAACCGCGACGGTGAAGGAACATTTAACTTCGTGTCAGGTGGTCGGCGCTATGTCGTCGGGTTCACCGCCAAAGCTCAGGCCGACCGGCTCGTGATCACGCCGACGCGCGCCGTCGCACAATTTTTGCCGACCAACAACCGCTTTGGCTGGATCTATGTGCCAGTCAGTTTCGCGCAACCGGCAACCGACTGGGCACAAAAACAGCTGGATGCGTTCACCGCCAATTTGCGTTTCACCGATGTCAAGATCGGGGAAGACAGCTTGATGATTAACTATTCGATTCGGTAGGCGGCAACCCGATAAACACCGGATAGACAGCATTGCACGACGGGCCTACAATGGTTCGTTACAACACATGCCAAGAGCCCGAATCCCAATTCCAACCACCGCCGCTGTTCAAAAAGCATTTCTCGTCGGCGCAGACCTGCGCCGCTTTGTCCACAAAAACGATTCGATGCGCCTGCCGCTTGCAAGTTCGATGATTGAGCTCGATCTGTTGTGCAAAACAGCTGGGCTGGAAGTCGTCGGCCAGATGACACAGGTGCTCGATGTTCCAAACGCCAATACATTTATCGGCCCGGGCAAGGTCGAAGAGTTGGTGGCCTGGCGCGATGCGCTGGGTTTCGATGTGGCTGTATTTGACGATGAGCTCTCGCCGCGCCATCAGCGCGAACTTGAAGAATTGATCGGGCCGAAATGCACGGTGCTCGACCGCACCGCGTTAATTCTCGATATCTTTGCGCAACACGCCAGCACGCGTGAAGGCGCGCTACAGGTCGAACTGGCGCAATATGAATACCGCAAACCGCGCTTGACGCGCATGTGGACGCATTTGGCCCGTCAGGCTGGCGGACGCGGCGGTGCAGCCGGTGCGGCCGGCGGTGGCGTCGGTGTGCGCGGCCCGGGCGAAACGCAGCTTGAAATCGACCGCCGAGCCGATCGATGCGCGCATCAGCAAGATCAAGACTGATCTGGAAGCGGTGCGCGGCCAACGCTCGATGCAGCGAAAACAGCGCAAGAAAAACGAGACGCCGGTGATCGCCATCGTCGGCTATACAAACGCTGGCAAGAGCACGCTGCTCAACACGCTTGCGCGGGCCGATGTGCTGGCTGAAGACAAACTCTTCGCCACACTTGATCCGACCACGCGCAAAGTCCGCTTGCCGCACGCGCATAACGTGCTGATGACGGACACTGTCGGCTTTATTCAGAAGCTGCCAACCACGCTGGTTGCGGCGTTTCGCGCCACGCTGGAAGAAATTGTCGAAGCGGACGCGTTGCTGCATGTTGTCGACGCTACCCACCCCAACGCGGCCGAACAGGCGCAAACTGTGATCGACACGCTCGAAGAGCTCGGCGCAGGCGGCAAGCAGATGGTGATCGCGCTGAACAAGTGCGACGCGCTTGCGCCGCATGAACGTTTCGCAGTCGCGACCGGGTTGCTCAGCGACGGCATGTTCGTCTCCGCGCAAAAGCATCTGGGACTCAACGAACTGCTCTCGGAAATCGAGGAAGTGCTGTTCGAACGGATGGTGCCAATGCGCGTGCGTCTGCCCTACAAAGCCGGCGATTTGATGGCGCTGTTTCGGCGTTCCGGCGCCGTCGATCATCGAGATCCCCGAAGAGCGCAGCGTTGTGCTGGCTGGCCGCATCCCCGGTCGCCTGATCGACGTGTTCAAGCCTTATGAGGCCAAACCCTCGTGACCGAGTTTCTTGAGGTGCTGATGATCAACCGCGCGCTCCAATCCGCGCCGGTCATCGCACTCCCAGACACGTTCCATCTGCGGCCCTATCGTGATGGCGACGTTGCAGAATGGGTTCGCCTGCACCAGGAAATCGAGCCGGAAACGACATGGTCGGCCGACACGTTTACGGGTTCGCTCGGCCAGGATCCGCTGCGCTGGCACGACCGCGTCTTGTTTCTGACGGACACGTCAGATCAGGTACTGGGGTCGATCACCGCCTGGAATGACGCCGAGTATCTTGGCGAAGACATGGGTCGCATTCACTGGGTGGTGCTCGATCCGAAAATCCAGGGCCGCGGTTTGTCCAAACCGTTGCTCAGTGCGGCAATTCAGCGCTTGATCACGATTGGGTATTCGCGCGCCTACCTGACGACATCGACCACGTTTTTACCGGCGGTCAATCTCTATGGCGCGTTCGGTTTTGTGCCGGAGCCGCGCAATGCCGACGAACATGCTCGCTGGGTCACGGCCATGCACACGTTCAAACGTCCGTTTGCGCTGCCGCCGGCCTAATGCGGCGCACCGCTTCGCGCCCCTGCTGATATACTTTTAGGCGTGACCGGAATTCAGATTCGCAATATTATCTGGGGTCGCGCGGCGATAAAGATTCGCCCGTTGACCCAGTAGCCCATATTGGAAAGGGTTCTAGTCGCTCGACAATTTCGCACGGTCCAAACGCCTTCCCAGATGGGGAGGCGTTTTTTTATTCAAACAAACGTATGACAAACACATTCTTATATGACACCACGCTGCGCGATGGCACACAGGGCGAAGGCGTCAACCTGTCGGTCGATGACAAATTGCGAGTAGCCCAAAAACTCGATGCGTTTGGCATGCACTACATCGAGGGCGGCTGGCCCGGCAGCAACCCGAAAGACGCCGAGTTTTTTGCGCGCGCGGCGCAGCTCAAGCTCAACACCGCGCGCATCGCGGCTTTTGGCAGCACGCGCCGCGCCAATTCGAATGTCGAAACCGATCCGCAGATCAAACTGCTGATGGATGCGCACACGCCGGTCGTCACCATGGTCGCAAAGACCAGCACGCTGCATGTGACGCACGTGCTTGAGACCGATCTGGAAGAGAATCTTGACATGATCTCCGACAGCGTTGCCTACTTTCGCAGAAACGGCAAAGAGATCATGCACGACGCTGAGCACTACTTCGATGGATTCAAACTCGACAAAGACTATGCGTTGATGACGCTCAAGGCCGCGCGCGACGCCGGCGCCAACTGGCTGGTGCTGTGCGACACCAATGGCGGCACGATGCCGTGGGAGATCGCCGAAATCGTGCGCGAGACGATCGCCACAGTTGGCGATGGCCGCGATCCGCTTTGCCATCCACGCGCACAACGACTCCGGGCTGGGCGTGGCAAACGCGCTTGAGGGCATTCGCAACGGCTGCACCCAGGTGCAGGCGACGGTCAACGGCTATGGCGAGCGCGTCGGCAACTGCAACATGATCGAAGCCATCGCCAATCTCAAACTCAAGATGAACGACGAATGCGTGAGCGATGCCCAGCTGCGCGCGTTAACCGAGCTCTCGCACTACGTGGCGGAAATGGCCAACCTGGCGCCGGAAATCCGCGCGCCGTATGTCGGCAAATCGGCGTTCGCGCACAAAGGCGGCATCCATGTCGCCGCCATCCTCAAGCTTGAAGAGAGTTACCAGCACATCGATCCGGCGCGCGTCGGCAACCAGAAGCGCGTGCTGGTGAGCGAACTCTCCGGCCGCGGCAACATCGCGTACAAGGCCAAAGAGTTTGGGCTGGACCCGGACAAAGAGGAAGTCAAGACGTGCTGGCGCAGATCAAAGAGATGGAGAATCGCGGTTTCTTTTTTGAAGGCGCCGACGCCACCGTCGAGCTGATGCTGCGGCGCGCGCACGCCAACTATGCGCGCCCGTTCGAGCTGATCGATTTTTTGACCGTGGTCGAAAATCGGCAGGGCCGCGGTCTGCTGGCCGAGGCAAACGTCAAAGTGCGCGTCAAAGGCGAGATCTCACATACCGCAGCCGAAGGCGACGGCCCGGTCAACGCGCTCGACCTGGCATTGCGCAAGGCGCTGCGTCCGCATTACCCGCAGGTCGACGCGGTGCGGCTGGTCGACTACAAAGTGCGCATCCTTGATGGCGACAAGGCCACGGCAGCCACCACGCGCGTGACGATCGATTCGCGCAATGAGCACAGTGATTGGACGACTGTCGGCGCATCGACAAACATCGTCGACGCCTCCTGGCTGGCGCTGACCGATTCGCTCGAATACGCAATCATGGTGGCCTGATTCACCCGGGCGCCGTAAACCTCCGCCCACCCTGCTGAGTTCTATGCAGCGTGGTCGTAATGCGCGCCCCACCCCTTGCGTCATGTAGTCGCACGGGCAATGTATACACTCGCGCCTCGATGTTGAACACGCTCCGGTCACGCCGGGTTTACGCCGCAGGAATCGCGATTGTGATGGCATTGTACGGATTCGGATTTGCAACGCCAATAGAAACACGCGCCGCGCCACAGGCGCAAAAGGTCAGCGGAACACTGCGCGCTGCCCTCGCCGCAGCCGCACCCGGGGCGATCATTGAGCTGGAACCGCGCGCCTACGCCGAAGGCCACATCGAGATCACGGCGGCAGGCACAGCCGATGCGCCGATCATTCTGCGCGGCGCGGGCCTAGCATCGGTGCTGGCCGGCAGGCTGACATTCAAACCCGGCGCCGCGCACTGGGTGCTGGAGAACTTCCGCATCGACGCATCCGGCCAGACAGTCGACGCGATCCGGCTGAACGTGAACGTGCATCATGTGACGCTCAAAGCGCTGACAATAAACGGCGGATCGATGTATGGCGTGCGGCTTGAAGATGGCGTGCATGATGTCGCGATCGACGCGTGCGAGATCAGCGGTTTTCGCAACAGCGGCACCGATGCGCACGGCATCGGCATCCAGGTGGCGCATGCGATCACGATCACAAACAGCATCATCCACCACAACTCCGGCGACGGCGTGCAATCGCACACAAACGACACGCCCGGGGCCGGCAACTGGGCCAGCGGCATCGTGATCGTCGGCAACACGATTTTTGCCAACGGTGAGAACGCGATCGATATCAAAAGCACCCATGGCGCGCTGATTCAGGCCAATCGCATGTATAGCTATACCGCGGCGACGGGCGGCGAAGGCGTGGCAGTCCAAATTCAGTATGACGCGCAGGATATCGACATCCGCAGCAACGTGATCTACGACGCAGTCATGGGCATCGAGCTCACGCGCGGCCGCAAACAGGGTGCCGATTATCCAAAGGCGCCCAGCAACATCCGCATCGTTGGCAACCTCATTCGCGATGTGGTCAACGAGGCGGGATTTACAAATGCAGGCAACGGGACCGGGCTGGTGTTTCGCGGCAGCAGCAACGTGCTGGTCGCGAACAACACGGTGCTGCGCGCGCCAACAGCGGCCATGTATATGGGCGCGGGCTCAACCGGCGAGCTGATTCAAGGCCTGGTCGTGCGCAACAATATTTTCCAGGGCGTGCGCAACGATCTCAACTACAACTCAGACTTTGACACGCTGGGCGGACCCTCGTTTAGCCACAACCATTTTGTGAGCGGGCGGGTGCGCGACAAGGCGCTTGGGCAGTGGACATCGGTGGTGCGTGATGCGCAGCTCACCACCGGCGACGCGGTGCTCGATGCAAATGGCATGCCCAGCGACAGCAGCCCTGCCATCGACAGCGGGCTCGGTATTGGGTTGCCGTTTGCCGGCGCGGCGCCGGATCGCGGCTGGGGTGAGTTTGCCGCGGGTAGCGGTCAAATTCTGCCGCCGCTGCCGACCAGCACACCCGGCCCGACCCTTACGCCGGACCCGACGTTGGTCAACAAGCTGTTCATACCGGTCGTGCGCCGGCGCTGATTCACCCGTGTGATGCCAGTTGCCGGGCTGCACACCCATGCGGCGGTACTACATCCAGCGGCCGCAGGTGGTGCAGAAGAAATCGGGCACGATATCGTCAAACGTGTACCACCAGCCGTTTACAACAGGCTGACGCACGGCCACCACCGGGACTGGGCGATGGGGCATCTCGCGTGTGATGGCGTCTGAGACCAAATCAACCCATCCCCCAAAACGTGTGGCAACAACGCGCTCTTTTACGATTCGGATGCGCGGCCCTGAAGTGCCTAGCGGCTCTGCCTGTGCTGGGTCTTGCTGCATCTGCGCATCGGCCGGGACATAGGGCACTGGCATCGCGAGATACACGCGCTGAATTGAGGTGATGACGACAGTCGGCGGCGTGCTTGCGCCAAGGTTTAGGCGCATCACGTTGAACAATGACGAGGCCATGAGCAGCAGACTCGCCAGGCTGGCGCTCAACACCCATGGGAGTCTCCGGGCGCGTGTGGGCGCGCGCCCGAGTTTGGACTGCAATTCGCGCCAGGCACGCTCGGGCGGTCGTTGTGTAGCGGCGACAGCGCGAAGCTGTTCCGTCAGGTGCGCATCGAGCTCGGCCGCGTTGGCATAAGCCGACGCGCAGCGCTCGCAGCCGGACAAATGCGCGCGCACTGCCACACGATGGTCTGCTGACAGGCTGTGCCCGGCATACCCCTGCAACGCCGCAAGCACGGCGTTGCAGGACAATGATTGGTGAACTTTGGGCATCATGTTGCTCGCGCAAGGCGCGCCTCCCGAGCCTCTGCGGCAAGCAGATCTTCCCGAATGACCTGAAGCGCCTGATTCAGCCGCGACTTGACCGTGCCAACCGGGACATTCAGCGTCTCAGCAACTTCGGCGTATGACAGGTCGGCGTAATAGCGCAACACCACAACCGCGCGCAGTTTGGCTGAGAGCTTGGCGACGGCGTTGACGACATCGTCATCCGGTGCCGCGGCATCGTGTGTGGCAGGTTCAATCGCGTCCAGCGACAACGTCAGCAGACGCCATTTGCGGCGCCAACTCAGACAGGCATTGATCGTGATGCGATACAGCCATGTTGCAAACGCCGCGCGCGCCGGGTCGAATTGATGCAGCGCGTGGTGCACCTGAAAAAATACCTCTTGCAACACATCTTCGGCATCACGAGCGTTCCCAAGCATCAAATAGGCGGTGCGATACACGAGGTTTTTGTTGGCATGAAAAATGCCGGCAAACGCGTCCGCGTCTCCGGCTTGATGGCGGTGGATGAGTTCTAGCGTGTCGCCCGCGACAGCTCGCATAGCTGGTATTGTCCACGGAAACACGCCGGTCCGCTGACCGTCTGAAATCGCCGACTGACTCAAAACGGCTGGCTGACCGACGTATTTGAAGAGTGATACGCAGAATTTGGTCAGAAAGTTCGGTTGTTCAGAAAATTGGCGCCCTTTCCGTGTAAATTGGCGTTTATGCCAGACTCTGGTCCACTCGCGCTGGTGGGTTCGGGCGAATACACCGATGCCATGTTGGGCACCGACCGTGCGCTGCTCGCAGCGGCCTGCCCTGAGGGTGTGCCGCGTGTCGTGCTCGTCCCGACGGCAGCCGGGCTCGAACCCGGCATGCCCGAAACGTGGAACCAACGCGGGCTGGCGCATTTCTTGACACTCGGTGCGCACGTCACGCCGTTGCCGATCGCACTGCGTGCCGATTGCACCCACCCCGAGCACGTCGCCGCGATCCGAAACGCCGACCTGATTTACTTTTCGGGTGGCAATCCAAATTACTTAATCGAGGCCTGGCGCGACACACCGGCCTGGCTGGCTGTGCTCGAACGCTGGCGCGCCGGTGCGGCGCTGGCCGGTTGTTCCGCCGGCGCCATGATGCTGAGCAGCCACACCCTGCGCGTGCGTGAGATCATGAATGGCGGCCCGCCAGCCTGGACGCCGGCACTTGGCGTGGCCCGCGGCATCGCGGTGATGCCACACTTCGATCGCACGCGCGCGTTTATCAGCGCAGGCGCGTTTCAGACGCTGCTCAAATCTGCGCCGCCGGGCGTTACGGTGATCGGCGTCGATGAGGACACCGCGCTGGTGCGTGACAGCGCCGGCGCCTGGCGTGCTTCCGGCCGGCAGCATGTGACTGTGTTCGATAACATTGATTCGCCGTCGGTATATCGGGATGGTCAAACCATCAGCTCAAGCTCTGTGTCGCTGTCGTGACGCAGAGCAGCAAACAAAATGGAAATACATCGGTTCTTGTTTAAATCGGCCCTGTGCGCGGCGCTGCTCGGGAACGCACCGTTCGCCGCGGCCCAACCCGCTGGCGTGCAGCCGGAAGCGTTCGACTGCACCGCGCCGCTGGCGGCCACCGCCAAACCCCTCGGCATGAGCGGCGACTACATCAAACGCGTCGGCAACGAATTGCGCGACGGCGCCAGCACAAAGCCGTTCAAGTTTGTCTCGTTCAACACGCCGAGCGGCGTGCTGTCCGGGTTTCTAGAGCAATCGGGCGAAGGCGTGGACACCGTGCAGACCGCATTTGCGCAGGAAGATTTGCTCAAAACCGTGTTCCAACTGACCGGCGGACGTGGCGGCGTGGTGCGGTTGTATACATTTTCAATCGCGCAGCCGAACAACAGCGGCCGCTATCGCCACGTGATGACGCTGCCGGTTACTGCGACCGACAAAGACGAAGAGCGCGTCTGGCAAGGCACCGATCGCTTTTTATGCCTTGCCAACAAGTACCGTGTGCGTGTGGTGATCCCGCTGATTAACTTCCACTACGAGGACTTTGCGGCGGGTGGCGTCGACGACTTTGCCGCGCTGGTGAAACCCAGCCTGCCCGCCGAACGCGCGGCGCGCGGCGCCGCCTTCTACAAAGACGCGCAGGTGCGCAAAGCATTCAAGGACTTTGTCGGTTACGCGCTCAGCCGGCGCAACACGTATACCGGCCAGCTCTACAAAGATGACAAGGCGGTGCTGGGCTGGCAGCTCGGAAACGAGTTGCTCAACCTGGATTCGGACAAGTGCGTCGAAGGGGCCTGCGCGGCTGAAGTCGGCGAATGGATAAAAGACATCGCCGGCTACATCAAAACGTTTAAGCGCGGCGACAGCAGCGCGCCGCTGGTGATTGATCCGCGTATCGCGTTTACCGAAGGCGTCAGCGATTTCTCAACCGCGTTCAACTTGAAAGAGCCGGCCGCGCCGAACTATTGGTCGATGGCCGACCTTGAAAAGATCGACGTCCTGAGCAATCACTATTACAAGTTTGCCGACGGCAGCAGCTACAGCAAACGTCTGGCAAACGATCTGGCAGCGCTGCCAGCACCAGTGCGCGCCTCGAAGGCGTTCATGGTCGGCGAGATGGGCATGAACCCGTTTCAGGTCAACACCGCGCTTTCGAAGTTAAGCGGCAGCGCGACGGCACCGGGCATCGCGGAGTTTCTGGACAGCGTGATCGCCACGCCGGGCGTGAGCGGCGTGCTGTTCTGGGAACTCGTGCCACGGCACGACCGCAACCCGGTCAGCGGCGCGCGCGGCGGATTTCAAAGCCCGGCAAACTTCCCGGAGCCCTCGTACTTCCGCTGGCCGGGGTTTGCGGACACCTTCGCGGATCCCAAGGCGCGCGCAGTTGAGCTCTATCGCGAGATCGACCTGCTCAAACTGATCTGGCTAAAAGCGCGCACAGCATCGGCCGTGAGCTATAGCGGCACACCCGTGACGGCGCGCGATTGGGGCCTGTGGGATATCGCCGCGGACAAACCGGCTGTGCTGCTCGACGGCGTCAAGCGTCAGGGCACGCGCGTGAGTTTGGTGTGGTCGGGTGTGACGGGCGCGCGCTTCTATGACGTCGCGCGGCAGGAGAAGAGCGCAGCCGGCACCTGGTCGCCCGCGCGCACGCTGACCGACAACGCGCAGGATGGCGCATCGGACGGCGTCGCGATGTATCCAGGCAGCGGCGCCGGTTTTGTGTTTGTCGACAACAGCGCGGCAGCCGGAAAGACCTATCGCTACTTTGTGCGCGGCAAGACGCCGGCGACGAAGCCGAATCTCTCGGCGTGGTCGTGCGCGGTTGAAGTGGGCGCGGATGGCCCGAAACTCGATTGCGCCGCGAAACCCTGAACGTGAATTGCCGCAGGTGCAAAGCGCGTGCCTGTGTTTCGCGCACAGCGCGGCTGGGTGCAGTTCGGCTAACTTCGTCAAAGCCGCGCGGTGCGAGGCACTTCTTGTACGCGTGTCATCTCGACGCGAAGCGGAGAGATCTCGTAGCGCGGAAGCCTTCAGAGGCTTCCGCGCTACGAGATCTCTCCGCTTCGCGTCGAGATGACACGTGTGGGGCAAAACGTCGAGCGCACACGCGTCGATGTTGTCACAACCGCCGAAATGCACACAGCGTTTGTTTGCCAGCGCGTGGTATATTCATGTCCCTAAATTGGGGCGTCGCCAAGTGGTAAGGCATCGCACTCTGGATGCGACATTCGTTGGTTCAAATCCAGCCGCCCCAGCTTAAGACCGGTAGCAAATAAGTTTTCAATACCTTGTTCGCTCGAAAATGCGGAATTGAGATTCGATTCTCATTTTCGCATTTTTGTCTTTTCCACATGGCACTTCAACCTACTCCATCAACAAACGCAACCCTGTCCAGCCGCGTCGTGATTCTGGCCGCCGGCAAAGGCACACGCATGAAGTCGAAGATTTCAAAGGTATTGCACCCAGTCTGCGGCAAGGCGCTGATCGAGCACTGCGTGCAAAACGCAGCCGATGTGTCGGCGCAGCCGCCGGTCGTGGTGGTCAGCTCGGATGCGCAACAGGTGCGCGACGCGCTCGGTGACCGCGTGGCGTTTGCCGTGCAGGCCGAGCAGCTTGGCACCGGCCATGCCGTCTTAGTAGCCGACGCTGCCGCATCCGGCGCGGCGAATATCGTGGTCATGTATGCCGATATGCCGCTGATTCGCGGCGCTACGCTGGCTTCATGCTGGAAAAGCGCATCGCCACCGGCGCTGCCGTCGCAATGACGACGCTGGTCACGCGACAACGCGCGCGGCTTTGGCCGCATCATCCGCGACCCCGCCGGCGCCGTGTGCGCGATTTTCGAGGAGGTCGATTGCACGCCGGATCAACTGGCGATCAATGAGGTCAATGTCGGGTTGTATTGCTTCGACGGCGCCTGGGTCTGGGGCGCGCTCAAACGCATCACGCCGAATGCAAAAAAAGGCGAGTACTTTCTGACCGATCTGGTCGCGCTGGCCATCGCCGATGGACGCGCGGTCGAAGCCGTCATCAGCCATGACACCGAGGAGTTCATCGGCATCAACACGCGCGTGGATCTGGCCGACGCCGAAGCCGCGCTGCGCCGCCGCATCAACCGCGCACACATGCTCAACGGCGTCACGATTACCGACCCGGCCACGACCTATATCGACGAGGGCGTGATGATCGGCATGGACACCACGATTCTGCCAAACACCCACTCACGGGCGCGACCGTGATTGGCGCCGACTGCGCAATTGGCCCGGACTCGCTGCTTGTCCAATGCCACAATCGGCAACAACGTGCGCGTGGTGAAGTCGGTTGTGTTGAACTCGCAGCATCGATGATCACGTCGACATGGGCCCATTTTCGCGGCTGCGGCCGGGCTGCCACGTGCGCGAATACGTGCACATCGGCAATTTTGCCGAGGCCAAAAACAGCGATATCGGCGCGCACACGCACATGGGGCATTTCAGCTACATGGGCGACACGATCTGCGGCGAGCACGTCAACTACAGCGCCGGCGTGATAACGTGCAATTACGACGGCGAGAACAAAAAGCCAGACTATCATTGGCGACCACGCGTTTATTGGCAGCGACACACTGCTGGTGGCGCCGGTGGCGCTGGGTGCGCATGCGCGCACAGGCGCGGGCGCGGTGGTGACCAAGGATGTGCCGGCGTCGACGCTGGCCGTGGGCATCCCGGCACGCGTGATCCGCAAGTTGTCCGCCGAATAGTGACGATGTCAATTGCTTTATTCTGCCTTGCCTGCGCCGGTCGCATCTTCTTTGCGCTGGCGCGCAGCGCGTTGGTCAACATGCGCCGGCACGCGGCTGGTTGAGCTCGAACAGAAGGGTGTTGCGTCCGCGGCTGCGATCAAACGCCTGACCGAGAACAGCAGCCGCTTTTTGGCCACGGCCGAGGTCGGCGCCTTACTAAGCCTGGTCTTCGCATCCGGGCATCGCCGCCACCTCGTTTACCGACAACCTATCCGCCCGGCTGGCAGCGCTGTGGCCGTTTGCGGTGTCGGCCTGGCTCAACCACGCAATCGCTTTCGGGTTCGTCATGTTTGTGAGTGCGCTGATTCTGTTTGTATTTGGCCGGCTGGTGCCCGAAGCCATCGCCATGCGCTACACCGAGTTCCTGGCGCTGGGGCTGGTCGGCGCGATGCAGCTCAGCAGCTGGATGCTGACACCGCTGGTGCGCTGTCGCTGTGATTGTCAGCAACGCGCTTTCGATCCCATTTGGCGGGCAGAAGCGCGAATCGACGACACTGGTGACCGAGCAGGAACTCAAGACCATGGTCGATGCGGGTGAAGAAGAGGGGCTGATCGAGCTGGAAGAGAAAGAGATGATTCTTTCGGTGCTCGATTTCGGTGACACCGTGGCGCGCGAGCTGATGGTGCCGCGCATCGATATCATCGCACTCGATGCCGACACGCCGTTCGATCAGGCGCTGCTTGAGATCGTCAAGGCCGGCCATTCGCGCATTCCGGTCTACCGCGACAGCATCGATGACATCATCGGCGTGCTGTATGCCAAAGACATGCTGCGCGCGATGGCTGATCGCAGCAAACCCCCGCTTTCGCAACTGGTGCGCACGGTGGCGTTCACGCCAGAATCCAAGAAGGTCAACGAGCTGCTGGCGGATCTGCAAAAGTCGCGCGTGCACTTGTCGATCGTGGTCGATGAATTCGGCGGGACGGCCGGGCTGGTCACGATCGAGGACATCCTCGAAGAGATCGTCGGCGAGATTCAGGACGAATACGACACCGAGGAGCCGGAGAGCGTGCCGTTGCCCGACGGCGCGGGATATATGCTTGACGCTGGCATGAACATTGACGACGTCAATGAACTGCTCGGCACACAGTTGCTCAACGACGCCGGCGACACGCTGGGCGGGTTTATCTACGACATGCTCGGCAAAGTGCCGGACATCGGCGATACCGTAAGTCACGAGGCATGGCGCTTTGAAGTGATCAATGTGCGTGAACGGCGGATTCTAAAAGTAAAGGTGACTCATGCCAGCAAAAATGAAAACGACGGCCAAGACCGGGCAGAAGCCGAAGTCAAGTCGAACGGCCAGCAAAACAGCGCCGCTTGAGCGCGGCGTGATCAACGTCTTGCTGTGAGGTCGCGGGCAACATGCGACCCTTCGCACACGTGCCGTATTCCGGTTATCACGTCGGCGCGGCGTTGCTGGCGGATTCGGGCAACGTCTATGGCGGCTGCAACGTCGAGAATGCCTCGTTTGGCCTGTCGATCTGCGCCGAGCGCACAGCCTATGTCAAGGCTGTCAGCGAAGGCGAGCGCGCCTTTGTCGCGATTGCGGTAATGACCGAGGACGGCGGCACACCGTGCGGCGCCTGCCGCCAGTTTATGGCCGAATTTGGCCTGGGCACGATTGTGATTCTCGCCCGCAAGGACGGCAAATACCGCGTGACCAGCGTGGATGCGCTGTTGCCCGAGGCGTTTGTGCTCAAGTCGTGAGGCGACGGCCGTCGCTCAGGCCACAGCTCGCGCTCATCCGCATCGCCATAATGACGGCATGCCCAGGCGCATTCTTCGCATCTTATTCAGGGTCGTGATCGGCTTGATCACGCTCTCGCTTTTTGCGCGCGGTTACACCGCGTTGCGCGCGAGCACGCGCGTGCACACTGACCCGCTCACGTGCCCGAGCACGCCGTTGCCATCGTGTTCGGGGCGGGCGTGCGCAATGGCTATCCAACCGCTATGCTGTATGACCGTGTGGCAGCCGGCGTCGAGCTTTACAAGGCCGGCAAAGTGCGCAAGTTGCTGATGAGCGGTGACAATCGCTTTGAGAACTACAACGAGCCCGCCGTCATGCGCAAGACCGCGATATCAGCTGGGCGTGCCGGCGGAGCATATCGTGCTCGACCCGGCCGGCCGCAGCACTTACGACACCTGTTATCGCGCGCGTGAGATTTTTGGCCAGTCACGCGTGGTGCTGGTGACGCAGGCCTTTCACCTCGACCGCGCGCTGATGATCTGCGCCGGGCTGGGCATCGACGCGGTCGGCTACTCCGCTGACAAACGCACCTATCAATCACTGCGCTGGAGCCAATTTCGCGAGATCCCGGCCACGGTCAACGCGATGATTGAAGTGTTCATCACAAAACCCAAGCCTCTACTCGGTGACAAGATTTCGATTGAGTAAGGACTCACTCCCCGCAAAGCGCACACCGTTTCCGACATGTTGGTAACGGCGTGTATGCGCAACGATCGCAAGTTCGCTACAACTTAAGAGGAGTATCCACCAGAGAACGCACGATCTGCCCGCGCTTCGCGCGGGCAGATCGTGCGTTCTCTGGTTAATCTCGGTGAGCTCTTGCGCGCAACACAACCCAATGGCGGGAAATTTGTGGGCAACGCAAAGTCGCGGCACGGAGGCGGAGGCTTCAGCGCCAGGCGTTTTACTTGCATAGACGCAGCGCCAGCGCAATGCGCCGCACGCCTTCGGTCAACATGTCGGCGTCATAAAGCGCAAAACACAGCCGGATCGCGTTGGCGCCACCACGACCGTCGGCAAAAAAGCGCGCGCCGGTCAGAAATGAGACGCCCTGCCCTTCAGCCGCCCGATGCAACGCCGCAGCATCCACTTGCGCTGGCAGGTTAAGCCACAGGAAGAAGCCGCCGCGCGGGATGTCGAAGGTGCAGCCCGGGAGCTGGGCCTGAATTTCACGCACGAGCGCATCGCGCCGATCGCGATAGGCGTTCACGAGCCGCGCCAGCTGCCTGTCGTAGGCATCGCCCTGCGTGCAAAACGCGGTCACGCACATCGCGGCGAACTGGCTGGGCCCGCCACCGGAGTCCATCAGACCGCTCTTGGCGATGCGCGTCACGAGTGCGGCGTCCGCCGTCAGCCAGCCCACCCGCATCCCGGCAGCCAGCGATTTTGAGAATGACCCAAATCGCGCCACGACGCCGCGCGGCGCGATCGACCATAGCGAAGGCGGCGCCGGCGCGTCATACCCAAGCTCTCGGTACGCGTCATCTTCGGCGATGAGCAGACTGTGCGCCGCGGCCGTCTCCACGACCTGCTCGCGGCGCGCCGGCGACCACGACAGACCGGTCGGGTTGTTAAAACTGGGTACGGCATACAAAAGGCGCGGCCGCAGGTTGCGCGCGCGCGCATCGTCGATCGCGGCGCGCAGCGCGGCATCGCTGAGCCCGTCAGCATCCGACGCGACCGGGATGATCGTCACATTGCGATCGCGCAGGATGCGCAACGCCAGGTGATAGGTCGGAGATTGTGCAAATACCGCGTCGCCCGGCTGCAGCCAGAGCGTCGCAAGTTGGTCCAGCCCGTGCGAAATGCCGGCGGTGATCGCGATCTCGCCGTCAGTTGGTGCAGCGCCTTCCTGGCGGCTGATGCGGCCAACCAGCCACTCGCGCAACGGCCCGGGGCCAATGCCGTGCCCGTAGTTGATTGTGTTGGGGCCAAAACGCGCGGCGGCGTTGCGCGCGCCGTCAATCAGCGCGTCCAACGCCAGCAATGATGGATCAGGGTGACCCAGCCCAAGTTCAATGAAGCCTGGCCGGAGGGTGGCCTGCGTATCGGAAAGTTCTTGAAACACCCCACCAACTATACGACGCGATCTACGCGGTGAAATTCATGGGCCGGGAAGACGCAGAAGCCACAGATTTCACGGATTACACAGATTAATGGCTCTTGCGGCGAAAGCGTGCTCAACTCATCAGCTACAGCAAGAATGCCCAGAAATCCGAGAAACACATTGTCCTACGCGCTACGCATTGGCAAACAGCACGCTTTCGCCGCAAGAGCCATTAATCTGTGTAATCCGTGAAATCTGTGGCTTCCGCTTCTTCCCCGCATCCCAGGCACAGCACATTCCCGCTCGCCATGATGTTAAACTTTTCGCATGAAACACACCCGCGCCGATGCCTGGCAAATCGTCACTGAATGGACCACCGACCCGGCATTGATTCGACACATGCTGTCGGTCGAAACCGCCATGCGCTGGTATGCGAGCAAGCTCGGCGGCAACCCGGAGCTGTGGGGCATCGTCGGCCTGATCCACGATTTCGACTATCAGCGTTATCCGGATTTGAGCACGGGGCACCCCGTCACCGGCGTCGAGCATCTGCGCGCGAACGGCTGGGACGAGGAAATACTCAAGGCGATTTTGGCGCATGCGACTGAGCGCACCGGCGTGGCACCCGAAACACCACTTGAAAACGCTGGTGGCGGTTGATGAGCTGACAGGTTTTGTCGCGGCGGTCGCGTTTGTACGCCCGAGCAAAAACGTCGCCGATGTCGAGCTCAGATCGATCAAAAAGAAGTGGAAGGAAAAGGCATTTGCCGCCGGTGTGCATCGCGACGAGATCGAAATCGCGACCGAACGGCTGGGCGTACCGTTAGACGAGCATATTCAGAACGTGCTCACAGCCATGCAGGAGAATGCGGCTGCGCTGGGACTCGACGGCGCAAAGTAAATGGAATCAAAACCCAGCAGCACGCGTGGCAATGCAAAACGATGCCCGGCTTGCGGCTCCCGCGTGCCCCAATCGCTCAGCAGCTGTGAAACCTGCGGGCATGTGTTTGGCGAAACCAATTCGATCCCGAAGGCTGAGATCCAGGCTGCGGTCGAGCGTGAACGCCAGCGCCAGCGCACGGCGCCGCAACGGCCATCGGCGGCGCAACAACGTCCGCGTCTGGTCAAACCACCGGCCGGTGCGCCTGAGCGCCGCAAGCTGCCGTGGGGGGTGATCGGTGTGGTCACTGCGATCGGCGCGATCGTCGCCGGCGGCGCATTTTTGTTGACCCGAATACAGCCCGGCGCAGCGACAGCCACGCCAAAGCCCCCAGTGTTTGTGGGCCCGGTCGGCACGCCGGAAACGCCCACGCCAAACGGCGCAATCGGAGCGATTCTGCTAGACGCCACACCCTCCGGGCCGCTTGCGACGCCGACGTTGTTCTACCCGACGCGCACACCGCTGCCGCCCATCGAATACACCATCGTGCGCGGCGACACCTGTGGCGGCATCGCGCAACGCTTCGGCCTGTCGCTGGCAGAATTTCAACGCTACAACAACCTGAACGACGACACCTGCACGAGCATCCGCATCGGCGCCACCCTGCGTGTTCCGCCGCCATCGCCCACACCCGGTCCAACTGAGACGCTGTCGCCCGACTACACACCACCACCGCCGCCGACCGCGGCGCCGTTCGCCGATTTTGAATACGATGTCAAAGCCGGCGACTCATGCAGCACGATCGCGCAGCAATTTCAGATCACGATCGATGAGCTGATTCGCCAGAATGACGGACTTAACCAGCAGTGCCTGATCCGTGTCGGGCAAAAGATAAAGATCGCGCGCGGCGCGCTGGCGCCGACTGTGCCGGCCACAGCGTATGTGCTGCAGGCGCCCACACCGCGCTCGGATTTCGCCACACCTGGTGTGCTGAGCCCGGTCGAAAATGCGCGTGTTGAGGGCGCGACGGTCACTTTGGAGTGGCTGACTGTGGGCACGCTCAAGGCCAACGAATGGTATGTCGTGCAAATTCAGCCAACCGGCGCGATCACCGTGCCACTTTTCGAGACCAAGGGCACCTCGATCCGTCTGACGACCGATCTGCTCGGCGGCCAGGCCGAACGCGGCTTTGTGTGGTGGGTGCAGGTGCGGCAGAAGCTGGACTCGATGAGCGACGGCACGCCGGTCTACAACGCGCTTAGCCCGAACAGCCAGGTGCGGCGTTTTACCTGGATGCGCCCCACACCGAGCGTACCGACCGCGACAGCCACGACGTCTCCCTAGTGCGGAAACCTTGGCTGCGTGAGTCTGACGACACATAGCGCACAAGCCTTGCACAAACATTGCACAACCCCTACATAACGGCAATATTTCGCGGTTTCTGCGCCAAACGATGGGGAAGATGAAACAGCCTCTTGACAACCGCTTAATGGTTAATAAACTGTGCGCAACATGCAAACAAAACCGCTAAATGCGCGTTGGCGTTTTGGTTCATCATTCATTGTTTTCAATTCTGAAACAGACTCATTCGAGACAAAAAAAGACTGGGATCAATACGAAGCATGTAAGACTTGTCGCGGCGGTGCGCCGATCGACGAGACGCCTGATGGCGATTTGATTTGCGCCACATGTAAAGCCGCCTTCCCGCGCGGTGTCAGCTGATAAGGCCTTCTCGTTTTTCAGGCGTGCCCTGATGCACCAGCAAACACCCCGGGCGTCCAATTGGACGCCCGGGGTGTTTTCCCGCGACGCGCAGACATCGATGCCACGGCCTGCAACGGCGATTTCGCCTATGCGTATCAGCTGATTAAAAGACTCCGGATGTAAACTACCCCTATGCTGCCAACGACCGCCAGCGCTGATTCACCCAAACCAACCGTCAAAACACTCGATGCTTTTGGCCGCCATATTCACTATTTGCGCGTGTCGCTCACAGACAAGTGCAACCTGCGCTGCGTCTATTGCATGCCCGAACAGGTGGTTTTCCGGCCAAATGATGAGCTGCTGACCGACGATGAGCTCTTCACCGTGCTGCGCGCCGCCGACCAGCTCGGATTTGACAAATACCGCCTGACGGGCGGCGAACCCACCGTGCGCCCCAACCTGGTCAACATCGTGCGCGGGATTCGTGAGCTGCCGAATACGACCGAAATGGCCATGACGACAAACGGCATCAAGCTCAAACAGCTGGCCGTGCCGCTGCACGCCGCCGGGCTGGCGCGCGTCAACATCAGTATCGATTCGCTCGACCCCGAGAAATTCAAACGCATCACCCGCTGGGGGAAAGTGCAGGACGTGCTCGATGGCATCGAAGCCGCTGAACGCGCCGGCATGACGCCGGTCAAGCTCAACGCCGTGGTGATCCGCGGTTTTAACGAGGAAGATGTGGTGCCGCTCGCCAAACTGACGATCGACCGACGACTGGCAATTTCGCTTTATCGAAGTGATGCCGTTCGCCGACGTGGCCGAGTTTCAACAGGCCACCATCGTCACCTCGCAGGAGATGATCACAGCGGATCGAGGCAGAACTCGGCCCGCTTGCGCTCGAAAACGGCGGCAAGCTCGATGGCGAGGCCAAACTCTATCGCTTGCCCGGCGCGCGCGGCACGGTCGGGTTTATCAGCCCGGTCAGCGAACCATTTTGCGCCAGCTGCAATCGCGTCCGCCTGACCGCCGATGGCACATTGCGGTTGTGCCTGCTCAAGGACGGCGAGCTTGATCTACGCACGCCACTGCGCCGCGGCGCGACATCGGATGATCTGGCCGAGATGATTCGCGGCGCGATCTGGCGCAAGCCGTGGGGTCACGAGCTGGGCAACGGCATCATCCCGATGAACCGCATCATGAGCGAGATCGGCGGGCTGACGATGGTCACGGAACTCACGCATTTGCAATGCGCGCTGGCGAGGCGCACATGGTCGACGTCGGCGCAAAGGACGACACCCGCCGCGTGGCGGAGGCGGCGCGCGCGTCACGCTCTCGCGCCCGGCCTATCGACGCCATCGTGGCGGGCAATCTCAAAAAGGGCGACGCGCTTGGCGTGGCGCGCATCGCCGGCATCATGGCGGCCAAGAGCACAAGCGAGCTGATCCCGCTCTGCCATCCGATCGCGCTCACAAAGTGTCGATGTGCGCCTGCACCCCCGAAGCGACAGACGGCGACGAATCGATGATTTACACGCGGGTGGCATGCATCGGCAAAACCGGCGTCGAGATGGAAGCGCTGACCGCCGCCAGCGTCGCCGCGCTGACGATTTACGACATGGCCAAGGCCATCGACAAAGGCATCATCATTGACCGATTTGAGCTGGTCAGCAAGAGCGGCGGCAAGCGCGGCGACTATGCCCGCGCAATAACAGAGGACCCCACATGAAAATTCGCTTTTCGCCACGCTAAAAGAGAAGGCCGGCGCCAACCCGAAATCGACGGTTCGCCATCGGCAGATGGCACTGACCGTGCGACGAGTTGCGCCAAGCGGTCGGTGTGGCTTACCCAGCCCTGGCCGAACTGCCGCTCGCTCGGTCGTCGCGGTCAACCGCGAGTTCGCCTTTAACACGGACCCGTCAGCGCAGCCGATGAAGTGGCGCTCTTTCCGCCCGTGAGCGGCGGCAGAAGTAGGTCGCTTAAGAACCTTCTTTTTCGCCACGCTAAGACACCTGCCCAGACGCTCCGACCCTTCTCGACATCACCGCCCGCCGATTGATCTGAACGCGCTGCAAAGGCTGTCACCACGCCGCAGCGACGGCGCAGTGGTGCTGTTCACCGGCACCGTGCGCGGGCCAAACCGGCGTAGCCCTGACCCAAAGCTTGAATACGAGGCATATCACAGCCATGGCGACCGAGAAGCTGCAGCCAGGTGGCCGATGAAATGCGCGCCAAATTTGAGGCATGCACGGCATTGCGCTGGTGCAGCGCATTGGCGAGATGGCCATCGGCGAACCGACTGTCGCGGTCGCGGTCAGCGCCGGCCATCGTGGCGATGGCGCGTTTGAAGCCGCGCGCTATGGCATCGACCGGTTGAAGCAGATCGTGCCCGTGTGGAAGAAAGAAACGCGGCCGGACGGCTCATCGTGGATCGAAGGCGATTACACGCCGAACCCGGCCGACAAAACCGCGTCATGAAACGCGCGGCTGCGCAGGCAGCCAGCGTCGTCATCGGCGGCGGCGTGGCGGCCGCAGTGCTGCCCGATATCGCCGGCTGGGTGCGGCGACAGCCTTCTCACTCTTACTTACGATCGCGGCCAGCGTCGGGCTGCTCGTGCTGCCCGGTCTGGCATTGCTGGCCGTGTTGTGGCCGGCCAAGCAGGCGCATGGCGCCCCGCTCAGCGCGCTTGAACGGCTGACGCTGGCGTTGTGCCTGAGCCTGATCGCCGCGCCACTGTTGCTCTTGCTCGTCAGCACGCTTGGGCTGCGCTGGAACGCGGCTGCCACTTGTCTGTTGCTGCTGGCGTGCGCCGGCGTGTCGCTCTGGCGCACCCCGCGATCGTCGGCCAGCGGTACGCGCTGGGCGCTGGCGCTATTTTGCGCGCTGTCGATCGCGCTGCTGATCGCGCGGCTGTATGTGGTGCGCGAGCTGCCCGCCGGGCTGCTGGGCGACTCGTATCACCACACGATCATCACGCAGCTGCTGGTCGATCACGGCGGGCTGTTCACGTCGTGGGAACCGTACGCACCGATGAACACGTTTACGTATCACTTTGGCTTTCATGCCAACGCGGCGTTTACCACTGGCTGACTGGTCAGCCGGTGCTCAAGAGCGTGTTGATCGCCGGGCAGGCGCACGGTGTGCTGGCCATGGCCGCGGCCTATGTGCTGGGTTCGCGCGTGGTTAGTGCGGGCGCAATTGGTGCTTCGGACGCAAACACCCGCCGCGCGATGCTGGCCGGTTTCTTCGCCGCGGCGCTGGTCGGGTTTGTAAACCCGATGCCGGCCGTGTTTGTCAACTGGGGCCGCTACACGCAGCAGGCGGGCCAGGTGCTGCTGCCAGCCGCCATCGTGTGCTGGATGCGGCTGATCGACGACGCGCAGCATGGCTCTCTGCGCACGCACTGGCGCGCAATCATGTTATCTGCGCTCGTCACGGCCGGCCTGATGCTGACGCACTACATCGTGACCGCCTTCGCCGCACTCGCGGTGATCGCCTACGCGCTCTTCGGCCTGGTTCGCTAGCGCAGCTGGCGCGGCGTCGGGCGCCTGCTCGGATTGGCGCTGAGCAGCGCATTGGTCGCGCTCGCCCTGTGCGCGCCCTGGCTGGCGAACACGCTGGGCGGATTTCTCGTTCGCAACACCGAGCAATTTGTAAACAAAACCGTCAGTGCCGCGCGCATCGTGCAGCACGCCACGCTGCCCCCGCTTGGGCCGCCATTTTTGAAATGTGGCTGGTGTATGCCGCTGGCGTCGGGTTGCTGCTGGCGCTGGTTCGGCGCGAATGGCGCGCCGTGCTGCTAGCGACCTATGCCGGGCTGATCGTGTTTACCGTGGTGCCGCATGTGGTTGGGCTGCCCGGCACCGGCGTGATCGACTCGTTTGCGGCCTACCTGGCGTTGTATGCTCTGTTTGGACCGCTGGCAGGCTATGCGCTCGCAGTGCTGCTCGACTGGGCGGCGACACGCCTGCGCCTGCACAATCGCGCGCCTGCGCTGGTCTGCGCCGCCGTCGTGCTGCTGGCGGCCGTCTGGGGCATCGGCTGGCAGCGCGGCATTCTGACGCCGCAGGTCACACAGATCCTGACGCAGGCCGACGCCGACGCCATGACCTGGATATCCGCGAACACGCCGCGCAACGCGCGCTTTCTGGTCAATGCATTTCCGGCGTTTGGCGGCACATTGCTGGTGGGCAGCGACGGCGGCTGGTGGCTGCAGTTTTTGACCGGCCGCCAAAGCACCCTGCCCCCGGCCACCTACGGCAGCGAGCGCGGCGTGAGCGATCAGCCAAAAGTGCGCGACAGCATCGTCGGGCTGTGGGAGAAGCTGCGCGGACGCCCGATCCGCGACCTGACCGCCGTGCGCGTCGATGTCGGCACGCCGGTCAACATCGCCACGCTGCGCGCACATGGCGTCACGCACATTTACGACGGCGCGAACGCTGAGCCGCGCGAGCGCGAAGACTGGCTCGATACGTCCACCCTCCGGAACAGCCCCGATTTCCGGCTGATTTACGAGCAAGATGGCGTGCGCATCTTCGAAATGCGATAATCGGCGCACAACACCACCATGAGAATCTGCGTGATCGGGCCGACCTGGCCTTTTCGCGGCGGAATCGCGCATTTCACCACGCTGCTCGTCCAGCATCTGCGCGAACGCCACGAAGTCCGCTTCATTTCGTATCTGAAGCAATACCCAAAATTTCTGTATCCCGGCAATACCGCGATTGATCCCAGCCCTGAGGCGAGCACGATCCAGGTGCAAAACGACCGCATGCTGACGCCGGTCGACCCCATTTCGTGGTTCAAGACCTTCCGCATGGTCCAGCGCGAAAAGCCCGAGGTGCTGGTGCTGCAGTGGTGGACGCCCTACTTCTCGCCATTTCTGTTTGTTCTGACGCGCTTGTTGCGCCACTTTCACAAAACGCCGATGCGCACGGTCTTTATCTGCCATCACATGATCGAACCGGATGGCGGTATCTTCGATTGGTTTCTGGCGCGGCGCATCCTGCGGCATGGCGACGCGTTTATCGTGATGAGCGAGGAAGAATTTGCGCTGATGCGGCGCGCCTTCCCGCGCAAAACGATCCGCGGCACCCTGTTACCGCCGTTCGATGGTGTGAGCGGCGTGCCGGTCAGCATGGACGTCGCGCGCGCGGCGTTGGGCCTGCCCGCGCACGAAAAAGTCCTACTCTTTTTTGGCTTTGTGCGCCACTACAAGGGCCTCAAATTTCTGATCGAGGCGCTGCCCGAGGTGATCAAAACGCTGCCGGCGCGGTTGCTGATCGTGGGCGAGTTCTGGGAAGATGAACGGCCGTATCGCGAGCTGATCAAAAAGCTCGGCCTGGAAGACCGGGTCACGATCTTCAACAAATACATCGCGAACGACAAGGTCACGATTTATTTTTCGGCTTCTGATCTGGTGGTGATGCCGTATCTCAAACCGACGCAGAGTGGCATCGCGCAGCTGGCGATCGGATTCGAACGGCCCATGATTGCGTCGAATGTGGGCGGCATGCCCGAGATGATCCGCCACAATGAAACTGGGCTGATCGTGCCGCCGGGCGACAGCGCCGAGCTTGCCGCCGCGATTTTGAGATTCTTCAATGAAAATCTGAACGACCGCTTTGTCGCCAATTTGCACAAGGGCAAAGACTCGCTGTCGTGGCAGCCGATGGTGGAGTTGATTGAACAACTCGGCGCCGAGCCGGAACCTGAAACGGCGAGCGCCACCGGCGCGACGCCGCTAGCGGAAAATCCACTGTGAAGATCCTGTTCTTGTCCACGTCCAGCGCCGATAACCCATCGCCGCGCGGACGTTGGCTGCCGATCGCGCGTGAACTGGTCGCGCTCGGCCACAGCGTCGAGCTGGCCCTGCTCCACCCGGCGTTCGACCGGCTTGCGCCTGAGCGCAAGCGCTTTGAGGCCGATGGCGTCACGATTTCGCATGTCGCGCAGATGCATGTCTACGAGCACGACGGGCAGCAGCACTATTTCTCCGCGCCAAAACTCGCGCAGGTCTCCGCCCATGCCGCGCGAATGCTGCTGCGCGCAGCCATCGCCAGCGCGGCCGACGCCATACACATCTGCAAACCGCAGCCGATGAACGCGCTGGCCGGCATCCTGGCGGCGCGCCGGCTGAACGTTCCGCTGTATCTGGACTGCGACGATTACGAGGCCGCGGCCAACCGCTTTAGCTCGGCCTGGCAGCGCGCGCTGGTGCGTTACTGGGAAGACCGCACGCCGCGTTATGCCCGCGGCATCACCGCCAACACGCGTTTTCTGCTGGATCGCAACCGCGCGCTGGTCAAGCACAACGATCGCATGCGGCTGGTGCCAAATGGCATCGACGCCGCGCAGTGCGTGCCGCCCGATCCAAAGCGCGTGGCGCTGCTGCGCGCAGCGCACAACCTGCCGGAACACACCGTGGCCTATCTTGGCGCGATGAGCACGGTCGCGCACGGCGTCGGCCTGCTGATTGACGCATTTGCGCGTGTGCGCGCCGAAGTGCCGGATGCTAGGCTGCTGATGATCGGCGAAGGCGCCGACCGCGCCGCGCTCGCCGCGCAGGCCGAGAAGCTCGGCCTGGCCGACAGCGTGCTGTGGCTCGGGCGCGTGCCACGCGAACAAACGGCCGAGTATCTGGCGACGGCCGCGTGCAGCGTCGACCCGGTCTTCGACCAGCCTGCCATGCGCGGGCGCTCGCCGCTCAAGATCATCGAGAGCATGGCTGCTGGCGTGCCCGTCGTAACCGGCGATGTCGGCGACCGGCGCGAGACGTTGCAGGACGGCGCGGCCGGCGTGATTGTGGAACCGGGCCAGGCCGCCGCGCTGGCGAACGGCATCGTCTCGCTGTTGCGCTTTCGAGCACACCGCGAACGGCTCGGTCACAACGGCCAGACGCGCGCGCGCGACTACGACTGGCGCGCACTTGCGGCGCACTGGGCCACGGTGTATTCATGACGCCGAAGCAAAACCGGCTGACCAGCATCCCCTTGCTCGGCTCGATCATCTCGGGCGCATCGGTCGCGCTGGCCGGTGAGATGTTTGCCAGCGCGCTGCAGCTGCTGGTCAACCGCCAGATCACGCGCGCGATGGATGCCGAACGCTATGGCGAATACGGCAGCGTGCTGGCAACGCTGTCGATCATCGGTTTTTTGCTTGGGTTCGGGCTCGATACCTGGTTGTTGCGCGAGGGCGGACGCCAGCCCGAACGACTCTCGCAACTGCTGCGCACAGTTCTGATCGTCAAGGTATTTGGCACGCTGGCGCTGATCGCGGTGCTGGCAATCGCCGGGCGCATCACCGCGCTCAGCCCGAGCATGCTGATCGGCGCGGTTGCGATCCTGGGCGACAGCCTGACCAACACTGGTTACGCCGCGCTGCGCACGCTGCGCCGCAACCGCTGGGTCGCGGCGGCGCGTGTGCTGCAACCGCTGGCGCTGCTTGGGGCGCTGTTTGCGGCCGGCGGCGTTGGCATCACCCCGCTATGGTGGATCGGCGTCAGCGCGGTCACCAGCTGGGTGCTAACTGCGTTCGTATTCAGCCGGCTGCGCGATGTGCTGGTAAACCAGCATGGGCGAGTCGCGCTGAGTGCCGTCTTCTACGGCGCCTGGGCCTTTGTCGTCGCCGACCTGCTGGCAAACATTTACACGCAATCGACCCTGGTGTTGCTCGGCACCTATGTCAGCAACGAAGCGGCCGGGTATTTCAAGGCAGCCGCAAACATCATTTTGGCGCTGCAGTTGCTGCCGAGCGTCGTCTTCGGTGTGGCGCTGCCGATGCTGAGCAACCGCAGCGTGGGGGCGGCGCAGTATGCGGCCACGATCCGGCGGATCGCCTTTGGGGCGCTGGGCTATGGCGCGATTGCGGCGCTGGTGGCCTTCTTTGGCGCGCGCCTGCTCATCCAAAACTTGACCGACGCAAAATACGCCGAGGCGATTCCGCTGTTGCAGATCATGTCGATTGCGCCTGCGCTCAAGACGGTGAGCTGGGTATGCGTCGCGGTGATTTTGTCGCGCCAGCGCCAAATTTGGCGCATCGTGGTGCAGATCGTGGTGGCGGTGCTAAACGTGACGGCCGGAGCGCTGATCATCCCGCGCTTTGGGGCCACCGGTGCCGCCGCAGTCGTGCTACTGACCGAGTGCGCGCTTCTGATCGGCTACTTTGCGATGGCGCGGCGCTCGCTGCGCGACAGCAACGACGCATACAAGGCTTGATAGCGCAGCGCGGCGTTCTCTGCTGAAAATGCCGGCAGGTGCGCCTGCGCAGCAGTGGCCATGCGCGCACTGCCTGCGGGATCGCGAATTGCGGCGATGATCTGCGCGGCAAACGCCGCAACATCGCCCGATGCAAACACCCGGCCGGTCGCACCCTGCTGAATCAGATCGGTGCTGCCCGGGATATCACTCACGATGGCCGGCACACCGCAGCCGATCGCTTCGAGCAACACGTTGGGCAACCCTTCCCAGCGCGACGGCAGGGCAAACAGATCGCACGCCTGCAGATGCGCCAGCGCATCGTCGCGCTGGCCGAGAAATTGCACGCTCGCGGCGATGCCAAGCGCGGCTGCGCGTTGCTGCAGCGCCGGCAGCAATTCGCCCGCGCCGATAAAGACGCAGGTCACAGCGCGGCCAGGCAGCGCGGCCAGCACGGCCGGCAATGCTTCGATCAGCAGATCCGGCCGCTTTTGATCGACCAGCCGCCCGACCATGCCGATCCGCACAGCCTGATCCGGCCCACGATTGCGCGGCGCCACCAACGGCACGCTGCGCGCGTTGTAGATCATCTCAACCGGGCGGCGGCGCGCGCGCGTGACCACGCGCGCATTGAGCGCCAGCGCGTACCACGGCGCAATCGCAACCTCAGCGTCGAGCACAGCCGGAAAGAGACATTTTGAAAATACCGCGCGCTGCAGACGGGCTGGCCAGCCAATGCCCCACTCCAGATCCAGCGGCATGTGCGTGGAGCGCAGCACCCGGCAGCGCGCGCCCGACAGGCGCGCAAGCGCCAGCCCAAGCGCGCCACCCTCATGGTGGGCGTGCGCCAGCGCATAGGGGCCGCGCAGCACCAGCGCGCGGATAAACGACAGCCCGTCCCGCGCATCGGGTGAGTTTCGGCGCGCACCCGGCGGCGTGGCAAACACCAGCGGCACGCCAGCGCGCTCCAGTTGTTGCACATAGCTGCTTTCCATCACCGAACCGGTGCGCCAGAACGCGCATAGCGTTGGCGCATAGCGGGTGCGATCCAAATGCAGACACAGATCGACGCCAGAACGCTCGGCGCCGCCATCGGCGCTGCCGATGTCCAGACCGGCGACCAGCATCAGCAGCGGCACCGGCGTGGTCAAGCCGCTGCCCCTGGCAGAGTGCCAAACTGCGCCGACCAGGTCCGCATCGCCTCGACCGGCAGACGCAGCGTGACAGACTCAGAGCGCGTGATCCATGCGGCAACGGCAGCCAGATCGCCGCGCGGCGCGGTCTGCAGACCGACATCGGATGCCATCTCGATCGCCCGGTTGTCGACCGCCACGATCAGTGCGCGGCGTCCGGCGTTCAAACAGCGAATGCCGCCGTGCAGACGCGTTCCGATGTAGTCGAACCCGATATCGGTGGCGAGAAAGGCCTCAAGCGCATCATAGGTGTGCGGGATCACGCGCAGCCGTTCGTAGTCCTGCCGCAACAGCCCGCGCAGATAGGCCTCATCGCCGCGGCCCTGCAGCCACACATGCACGCGCTGATAGCGCGCGAAGAGCAACTCGATCAGCGCGCGATCGTGCTGCGGATGTGCGCGGTAGTCGGTCACCATCAGCAGCGCGTCGGACGCTGCGGCGCGGCCTGCCACTTCAGGCCGGTCACTGAGCGGCCACAGCGTTGGGCAGGCGGTGTTGAGCACGTTCGAAAACCCGAGGTTGCGCAGGTGGCGTTCGGTGTAGCTGTCGCGCACGGAGTGCGTGTGCTTGCGCGAGAGGATCGTGTTTAGCATCCAGCGCGCCGGCAGCGTTGGCCGCGGCTGATACCAGCCCCAGCCGCCGCCAAACAGAATCGCGCGCCCGCGCAGCCGCCAGATCTGGTGCGGATGCAGCTTCCACTCGCGATACAGATAGGCATACGAACCGACGATGTTCGACCCGCCGACAAGAATCCAATCGCAGGCCAGCGCGGCTTCAAGCGTGCGCTGGCTGGGATAGGCATGCGTGGACACATGCAGGATCTCGGCGCCGTCAAAAATCGCGCCGGCGATGCGCGACACCGATTGCTGGATGATCACATCGCCAAGATTTGCGCTAGGCACCCCTGGTGCGCTGCCCATGCCCGGATCAAAAATACAGATGCGTTTGCGTTTGTTTGACATGGGCTTCTATGCAGTGCGGACGATGTGCAGGCGGGCGCGCCGTTCAAACGCAAAGCGATCGCGCTTATCGGAAAAGTAGGTGTCGATCGCAGTCCGGCAACCGGACCATGCATCATAGTCGTCGATGACGAGGCGGCCGTTTATAGAAAGTTTTGGCACGATCCGTTCGAGGCAGACCATCACGCTATCGTGCCAGTCGCAGTCGATGTGCGCCAGTGCAACCGGCCCGGCAACATCGAGCGTGTCTTCAAAGAAACCCTTGACGAGCGCGACGTTGTTGCGCTCGGGCGGCAAGCCGGCGGCGACAAATGCAGCTGCTACGTCGGCCTTAAGATCCTGCCGATAACCATAGTACGTGTCACCGCCGATGCCCTGCGCCTTGCCCGCTTTGATGTCCTCGTAGCGCGCGTGCACATCGCCGCCGTCGAGTTCGCCAGGCGGTGGAATTCAGTTCGAATGTGTCGTAGATCGCCATGGCACGGGCGGGCTGTTTGGTCGCGGCCAACACGATGGCCGAACCGCCCAAGGCACACCCGGCCTCGAGAATCGCGCCGGAAATTGCGCGCCTCTCCACGGTTGCGGTCGCATCGACGAGATCCAGCAACGCGCTGAAATCGAGATACGTTCTGCGCGACCGCACCACGCTCATCAGCGTAAAAAACAGCGCCGGCCGCGACGCGAGCAAACGCAGCAGACGCAGAGAAATTTTGACGAGTCGCACCGAACCATGATAAACGATGGGGGGCACTGCGCATGGCGATTTTGCCGCGCAGTGAACGGTATCTCGTTTCAGGGAAAACGGCACAACCGGCAGCTTGCGCTGCCGGTTGTGCATCCAATCTACGAATTAATCAGCGCGCTGATTAGTTTGTAGCCTGGCAGTTGTAGTCTTCACCGACGCCGCCGGCGCCGACGGTGCTCTGGACACGAGCGATCGCGACGAGCTGGCTGCCTGCCGGCCCTTCGATGATCGCACCGCCGCCGAAGCCGCCGACGTAACCGAACTCAGCAGCCGCCGCACCCGCGTCGATTGCCTTGCTGTTGGCTTTGCCGCCTGACACCATATCGGCGAGGGTCTGTGTGGCGCCAACCTGCACGCCGTCTTTGTTCACGTACTTGACCGTGGCGCCAGACACCGTGCCTGTGCCGATGTTCTGGATGGCCAAGAACACGCGCTGGCGGAATTCACCGCTCGTGAACTGGCTCTCGCTCCAGCGAACATACGGGCAGGCGAGCTTGGCTGCGCCGCCGTTTGCGCCGACGAACGCGGTTGTGACACCGAGGCCGCTGACCTTACCGATCGCGACGATCGTGCCGGCACCGGCGTCGATCGTGGCTGAGCCGCTATAACCAGTCATGGTGGCGCCAGTGGCGGCGCATGTCTGGAAGCTGGCCTTCGCGCCCGGCTGAATGGTGGCGCTCTGGGTCGCGCCGTTGGCGTAGTTCACATTCACAGTCGCGGCAGCTGCGCCCGTGTTCTGAACAGCGTAGGCCGAGTTGTAGCCGCCGAACGCTGCGCACAGCGCGGATGGCATGTAAACCTTGCTTGAACCACCGCTCACGCCTTCAAACGCCGCTGCGTAGGTGCTGGCAGTGCCAAGCTCAAGGGCTGAGGCGACGATTTCGGCTGGTGCGCCGCCGGTTGTGGCGACTGCTTCAACCGTGGCTGAACCGCTGAAGCCATCCGGAATCGGGGCAATGGTTCCGAGATCAACATATTTGGCCGAACCGGCAGGCACGCCTGTGAAGTCAACGGTGTGCACCGGGGTCGACGAAGTCGTGTTGAAGAACTTCACCGTGATGTTCTCGGCACCGCCGGAAGCATTCTGCACGGAGAAGCGCGTGGTCACGCCGAACGCGTTCTTGAGCGTTGTGGCGATCAGAACCTTTGAGCTGCCGGAGCTAAAGCCGTTCGACAGCGGGCGGTTCTTAACTTCGGTTGTCGCACCCTGGGCGATCTGCACCAAGGTGGCGACCACGGGCTCGTTTGACGAAAGAATCGCCGAACCCTGGAAGCCTGCAGTCAGGTTTGTGACGCTGCCTGCGAAGACCGACGAGCTTGCGCCCGCAGCCAGAACTGGTGGCTGGAACGGAACCTTAGAACCGTCATCCTTGTAGTATTCAATAACAATGTTTGCAGGATTCGCGCCGACGTTCTGATAGGTGATTGACGTCGAGAACGACGCCGCATAACCAGATTCAGCACGGACCATGCCGACCGAGGCAACGCCAACCAAGGCTGCTGCGAGGCCATAAAGTGCTTTTCGTTTCATGATTTCTCCTTTAACGTTTTCGTGTTGGCTGTCTTAGCCATGACCTTTATCCCCGTTTTAGCCCGCCAAGACAATCACCCGATCGGGTAACCCCAATTTTTCGCTATGTTTGTTACCATTTTGACATGGCAAATTCGACCAATCGCAACATAACAACAAGGATCGCCGTAACAACTCTTATGTTGTCACTCTGCTTGGCCGCCTGCACTCAGACGCCGACAGTGCCAGCGGCAGAAAAGCCCGGGGAGCCCGCAGCTGAAAACAAACCTGTCGATGTTCCGAATGCAAACTCGCTGGTCGTGCGTGACCCAGGGTCCGTGACTAATTCGCCGATCTCGGTGATCGGAGACGCGGCAGCACGTTCAGCCGCCGCACTACCCGTCCCGAAAACCGGCACCGCGACCGCGACGGGCGTTCTTTATGACAAGGTCAGCGGCCTGCCCGTCATCAATCGAACGGTGTTGTTGGCGCCTGTTCAGGAGAACTCGGCCTACTTTATCGACACAGCCAGCAGCCCAACCGTGCAGACCGATGCTTTTGGCCGCTTTATCTTTAGCAACATCGAAGCCCGACCCTATGCCATCGTGATCGGGGATCCGTTTGGCAAATACACCATCGCGCCCGACCTAAAAATCGCAAATCAGGTGCGCGTCTGGTCGATTGAAGTCAACAAAATCAACGACATCGGCGACCTGATTGTGGACTGGTCTGTCATCAAGTAACCGCTCATTAGGCTTGAGAGAGAAGAAAATAGCCACAGAGAACACAGAGGTCACGGAGATTCTTATAACTCCGTGACCTCTGTGTTCTCTGTGGCTATTTTTCTTCCTTTCCGCTTTACGTTAATGACCAGCTTTCGTGGCTTTTGGCCGTAGCAGGCTCAGCACGATCGCGCCGGTCAATGTCACCACAATAAAGACCAGTGTGATGATCACCATCTGCTCTTTGTGCAGATGAAAGACGCCTTCGAGCAGCCAGTCTTCGGTGAGCATTTTTAGGCCCACGAATATCAGAATGATCGCCAGCGCGTATTTGAGCAAATAGAATTTGTCCATCACGCCAGACAGCAAAAAGTAGAGCGCGCGCAGGCCAAGAATGGCCATCACGTTTGATGCGTAGACAATAAACGGATCTTTTGTCACGCCGATCACCGCCGGAATGGAATCCACCGCAAACAGCAGATCGGTCGTTTCAACCACACCCAGTACCAGCAGCATCGGCGTGGCGATGCGCTTGCCGGCCTCGACGATGAAGAACTTTTCGCCGTGATATTCATTAGTCACAGGCATAAAGCGCTTGATCAATCTAACCGCGGCATTTTTCTCCAGATCCGGCTCCTCGTCGCCGCTCTCGCGCGCGAGACGGATGCCGGTGTAAACCAGAAACGCGCCAAAGATATAAATGACCGGGTGAAACAGCGTCAAAATCGTCGATCCGATCAGGATAAAGATTGCGCGCATGATCAGCGCGCCAAAAATCCCCCACTGCAGCACACGACGCTGGTATTTCTGATCCACCTTGAAATATGAAAAAATCACCAGGATCACAAACAGGTTGTCGACGCTGAGCGACTTTTCGAGCAGCCACGCCGTGAAGTATTCAATCGCAGGCTGCCTGCCAAGTGTGAAGTAAATTACCACGTTGACTGCCAGCGCGATGCCGATCCACAGCGCGCTCATCGATGCCGCTTCCCTTAGCGAGATGATATGCGCCTTCTGTTGAAAGACAAACAGGTCGAGCACGATCAAAATTACAACCAGGACATTAAAGCCAATAAAGAGTGACAGTTCATTCATGCGGCGCGTAGTTTACCAAAAACGGCCGACAAACAAATCGTTTGGAGTCGTGCAGGCCAGCGCTCAGGTCTTCTCCAGGGTTCCCCAGCACGTCTCAATCCGACAAAAGGCGCCAGTTTTGCAGGTACGCGCGATCTGGCCGCACGTGCGCCAGCCAGGTTCAGATTGAGAATTGCAGAGTTTAACCACGGTTAATACCCAGATTGACAGCGTCCACATAGAATCGAATACGTATATGAACTACGCACATCCCGAAAAGCTCGTCAGCACCGCGTGGCTGGCTGAGCATCTGAACGACCCGAACCTGCGCGTTGTCGAGTCCAATGAGGACATGTTGCTCTACGATACCGGCCACATCCCGGGTGCGATAAAAATCGACTGGACGACCGATCTTAACGATCAGGTCTCGCGCGACTACATCGACCGCCCCGCTTTCGCAAAGCTGATGCGCGCGAAAGGCATCGACAACGACACCGTGGTGGTGTTCTATGGCGACAAGAACAACTGGTGGGCCGCCTATGCGCTGTGGGTCTTCGAGTTGTTTGGACACGCCCAGACGCGCATTCTCGACGGTGGTCGCAAAAAGTGGGTCGAAGAAAACCGCGAGTTGACACGTGATGTGCTCAAACCTGCCAAGTCTGCTTACAAAGCGCAAAAACGCGACGACAAAACCAATCGCGCGTTCCGCGCCGATGTGCTCAAACACATCAAGAAGGGCGGCGCGTTGATCGATGTGCGCAGCAATCCGGAATACACCGGTGAGCGCCTGCACATGCCGGACTATCCAAACGAAGGCGCGTTGCGCGGCGGGCATATCCCGACCGCCCAGAACGTGCCCTGGGCTCAGGCTGTCAAAGAGGACGGCACCTTCAAATCTGCCGACGATCTGGCAGCGCTGTATGGCGGCAAGGGTGTCACAGGCGACAAGGAAGTCATCGCATATTGCCGTATCGGCGAGCGCAGTTCGCACACTTGGTTTGTGCTGAAGTATTTGCTGGGCTATGAAAATGTCCGCAACTACGACGGCAGCTGGACCGAATGGGGCAACGGCGTGGGTCTGCCGGTCGAGAAATAACATGACCGACACTTTTGTGGTTGCCGCAAACGCCGAGGATGTCAAAGAGGGTGAGGTGCTCGCAATTAACATCGACGATACGCCGATCGCACTCACACGGCTGAATGGTGTGATCTGCGCGTTTGGCGATGTCTGCACGCACGACGATGGCCCTTTGGCCGAAGGCGCGCTTGAAGATGGCTGCATCGTGTGCCCGCGGCACGGCGCGCGGTTTAATCTAAAAACAGGAAACCCACCTTCCCGGCCGTCAGCCCGCTGCCGATCTATGAGACGCGCGAGGAAGACGGTCAGGTTAAAATCCAGTTGTAACAACGAGCGCGGTAACGCGCTTTTTGTGTCCGTTTCACAACAATTGCCCAAAAAGGCGATACCCGCGTTGCACGCAGGTATCGCCTTTTTGGGCTCAAAACTAAATAGCCTTCGGGGCAGGGTGAAATTCCCGATCGGTGGTACAGCCCACGAGCGCGTTGAGAGGCGCGCATGATCCGGTGGAACTCCGGGGCCGACAGTACAGTCTGGATGTAAAGAAGGCACGTTTTTCTGCGTTGCAACGCAGTGCGCTGCGCTTACTTGGTAAGCGTCGCGTCTTTTTGCGTGCACCGACACCGGCCCCGAACTTCAATAGCGTCTGTGTGAGCGTTTTGCTTTCAAAACGCTCCACAGCCCAAGTGACAGCGGGGTCTTTTTTGTGAACAGTTCGAGCACGGCAACACAAGAGTCGGTTTGGATGCGCCTGGCACCCGGGTTGGGCGTGCTGGCGTTTTTGTCCGCCTGGCAGCTTGGCAGCCTGGCGTATCCAGAATTTATCCTGCCCGGGCCGGCGCGCGTCGCGGCTGTGTTTGCCGAACGCACGCTCGACGGCACATTGTTCAAACATACGCTCACCACGTTGTCCGAAGCGGTGCCGGGCCTGCTCGCTGGTTTGCTGGCCGCGTTCGCGTTCGGCTACCCAATCGCGCGCTCGCGCTTTGCGGAACGTCTGCTATCGCCATTTGTCGTTGCATCACAGGGCATTCCTCTTGTCGCGGTTGCGCCATTGCTGTTTATCTGGTTTGGCGACGGCTTTCTGGCCAAAGTGCTTGTTTGCACGCTGATCGTGTTCTTTCCCATCCTGATCAATGTGATCGCCGGTTTGCGTCAGGTTCCGCCGCAGCTGGTCGATCTATTTCGGCTGCACGGCGCGTCGCGCCGCGACTTCTTTACAAAACTCGAGCTTCCCGCCACCCTGCCCTACCTGTTCGCCGGCCTGCGGACAGGCGGCACACTCGCGATGATCGGCGCGTTGACAGGCGAGTTCATCAGCCCAAACCGCGGGTTGGGATTTTTTATCAATCTGTCATACGGGCAGTACGACACGCCGGCAGTGATGGCCGGCATTCTCGCTACGGTGATCTCCGCGCTTGGCATCTATGGGTGCATCCGCGGCGTGGAAAACATGGCCACCCTTCAGTGATCATTCGAAAAACGCATTGAGCGCCCATCCGTAACCGGTTGAGGCGATTTCACGCTCCCCGTGCAATGCGCGGGCAAAGCAAAGTTACAAAGAGAAAACAAACAATGAAACACATGAATCGATACCTACTCGCCGGGCTGCTGACTGCGCTCACCCTTTCGGCTTGCGCCACCCCAGCCAAAACATCGACACAGGTGAGTTTGCCAATGGGTTTCCGGCCCAATGTGCAATACGCGCCGTACTACATCGCCAAAGAAAAAGGCTATTTTGCCGAAGAAGGCATCGACATCACGTTCGATTACAAATTTGAGACCGATGGCGTCAAGCTGGTCGGCGCAGGCGAACTGCCTTTCGCCGTCGTCAGCGGCGAGCAGGTGGTGCTGGCACGCGCAAAGGGCTTGCCGGTCAAGTATTTTGCGCAGTGGTATCGAAAATTCCCGATTGCGATCTTTAGCCTGGCCGAGAAGAACATCAAGAGCGCGGCCGACCTCAAGGGCAAGACGATCGGCGTGCCGGTGCTGGGCGGCGCCACCTATGTCGGGTGGAAGGCGTATATGCGCGCCAACAACCTGCAAGACAGCGACGTGACGGTCCAGGCGATCGGGTTTACGCAGGGCGCTGCAGTGCAGCAGGGCAAGGTCGATGCCGCGGTCGGCTACTCTGTCAACGAGCCGATCGTGCTGGAGAAACAGGGCGTCAAGGTCAACAGCATCGCGATCGGCGACGACATCGCCATGGTCGCCAACGGCATGATGACGAGCGAGAAAACGATCCAGGACAACCCAGCGCTTGTGCGCGGCATGGCCAGGGCGCTTGTGCGCGGCATTGCCGACATGCTCAAAAACCCGGATGAAGCCATGCAAATCTCGACGAAGTATGTTGAAGGCCTCAAAGCGGATGACGCCATCCAGCGCGCTGTGCTCGACGCCACGATCGAAAACATGCGCACCGACACGATTGGGCGCTCAGACGCAGCTGCCTGGGCCACCACGCAGGATGTGTTGTTGTTCATGGGCGATGTCAAAGAGAAGATGGATGTCAACACATTTTTCACAAATGAGTTTTTGCCAAAGTAACCGCCAGACGCGGTCTTCGTCATGATCACCATCACGCAACTGTCGCACACACACGCCTCGGGCGTGGAAGCGCTGCGCGATGTCTCACTGCAGGTCGCCAAGGGCGAGACGGTCGCCATCGTTGGGCCAAGCGGCTGCGGCAAGAGCACACTCTTGCGCGCCATTGCCGGTTTGCTGACGCCCACGGCCGGGTCGATCGCAATTGGCGGCGCACCCGTCGTCCAGCCCGGCCACACGATCGGGTTGATGTTTCAGGACGCCGCGCTGTTGCCCTGGCGCAGTGTGCGCGACAACATCGCACTGCCCCTTGAACTCACGCAGCAGGCCGCGCCGAACGCGGCCAGCGTCGACGCCATGATCGATCTGGTCGGCCTGCGCGCATTCGAACACGCGCGTCCGGCCACGCTCAGCGGCGGCATGGCGCAACGCACCGCGCTCGCGCGCGCGCTGATCCTGCAGCCGCCGGTGCTGCTGCTGGATGAGCCCTTCGGCGCGCTGGATGCACTGACGCGAGAGTCGCTGACCGCGGCGTTCGACGGCATCCGCGCGCGCACTGGCAGCACGGTGCTGCTGGTGACGCACAGCATCAGCGAGGCGATCTTCCTGGCGGATCGCGTGGCGGTGATGAGCGCCCGGCCGGGCGGGATTCGCGCCATCATCGAGATCGGGCTGGCGCGGCCGCGCAGCTGGGAAATGCAACGCAGCCCGGCATTTGGCGAACTGACCGGGCGCGTGCGTGATGCGTTGGCGGCAGGTTAGCCGCTACTTTTCACGGACGCGCAGCCAGCTCAGGATGGGCGGCAAATGCGAAGTGGCTTTGGAGATGCTGGGTTGACCCAGCGCGAGCAACGCGCTGGCCAGCTGGTTCGGATCAACACGGCGGATCATGCGGCCATTGTGCGCGATGCTGATTGAGCCGCGCTCTTCTGACACGATCACGGCAATGGCGTCGGTGCCTTCCGTCACGCCGATCCCAGCCCGGTGACGCAGACCGAATCGACCGTCTTCGAACTGCGTCGCGGTGAGCGGCAGCACGCAACCGGCCGCAGCAACCTTCATGTGCCGAATGATCACGCCGCCATCATGCAACGGCGAGTTGGGATAGAAGAGCGAGGCGAGCAACTCCGGTGTGAGTTCAGCGTCGAGCTTGATGCCGGTGTCGATCAGATCTTGCAGGCCGGTCTCGCGCTCGATCACGATCAAGCCGCCATGTTTTTTGGTGGCGAGCCGCTGGGCGGCTTCGGTAATCTTTTGGGCGGTCTCTTCAAAATCGGTGCGGCGCGGCGCCACCAGCACTTCGTTTAAGCGGCCGAGCCGTTCGAGCGCACGGCGCAGCTCCGGTTGAAAGATGACCGGGATCGCGACAATGAGCGCGGGTATCGCCGTGCGCAACACTAGGCCAAACAGCGGCAACGCCGATGAGCCGCCGAGCAGCAGGCCGATCGCAGCCAGCAAGACCAGGCCGCGCAGCAGTGACACCGCCTGTGTGGCCTTCACCAGCAACAGCACGAGGAAAAAGACGATCGCCACGAGCAATATGTCGATCAATGCTCGGGCATCCAGCCGCTGCAAAATCCAGATGACGTCGGTCACGTGCTGCTGATTTTACTTGTTCATCAGCGTCATCAATACAGCTTTTTGTGCATGCAGACGGTTCTCAGCCTGGTCCCACAGCACCGACTGCGGCCCGTCAGCCACCTCGTCGGTGATTTCCTGGCCGCGATGGGCCGGCAAATCGTGCATGACGATGGCGTCGGGTTTGGCCAACTTGAGCAAATTCGCGTTCACTTGATAGGGCGGAAATATTGCGGCGCGTTTGACCGCTTCAGACTCCTGGCCCATGCTGTACCAGGCGTCCGTATACACCACATCGGCAGCCTCGACGCCAGCGCGCGCGTCTTCCGTCTGGGTCAGGCTGCCGCCGCTCTTCTCGCCGTTGGCCTGCGCCTGAGCTGCCACTTCGGCCCACAGCCCATAGCCTCGCGGCGCGGCAATGGTGATGTGCGCGCCGAGCAAGGTCGCGCCTAGCGCCAGCGAATTCGCCACGTTGTTGGCGTCACCCAGATAGGTGATGTGCACGCCCTGTAGCGAGCCCTTGCGCTCCTGAATGGTCAGCAAGTCAGCCAACCCCTGACAGGGATGCTCGTGATCCGAGAGCCCGTTGATGACCGGCACGCTTGCGTATTCGGCGAGCGTGACCACATCAGCGTGCGCAAACACGCGTGCCATGATGATGTCGATATAGCGCGAGAGCACGCGCGCGACATCCGGCACGCTTTCGCGTTTGCCAAGCTGGATTTCATCCGGACTGATATACATGGCTTTGCCGCCCAGGTCGAACATGGCCATCTCAAACGACATGCGCGTGCGCAGCGATGGCTTTGTGAACACCATCGCCAGCGACTTGTTTTTGAGCACCGGCTCATTGCCGCCGGTCTTCCACTCGCGTTTCAGTCGCACAGCGAGTTGCAAAATGGCCTTGAGTTCGTCGGCGGAAAGCTCCGCGATGGAGAGAAAGTCTTTGCGTGCAGGCATTGGCGGATTGTACAGAGGTGTGCGGGCGGCGGCGGCGTAGGCGAGGCAGGCCTTGCCCCTACGGCTCCTGCTCGCGAATAAAACACAACACGCCTTCCGCAATGCCCTGCGCGACCTTGTCGGCGTTCTTCGTGAGCACGTCGCGATCGGCATACATAAAGCCGGTTTCAATAATCGCGGACGGCGTTTTTGCGCCAATCTTGTAGAAGCCGTGATACTCGGTCATGTTGTGCGTGACGGTGTTGCGATGAAAGCGCAGATTCGTGGCACGCGCGTAGCGCGATGTCATGCAGGCGACCAGGCGGTCTTCGATTTCCGGGATTGCGCTGTGGATCGAGCGCGCGACTTTGTAGCCAGTCGCCAGTTCATTGATCTTGGCGCATGAATCGGCATGAATCGAGATATAGGCCAGTGCCTCATAGTTTTTGAGCCGGACATCTTTCTCATCGAGAATCTCGACGTTGAAGCCTTCGACGCGCAACAAATCGGCCGCGCGTGTGGCGTGATCAAGGTTGACGACAGCCTCGGTTAAGCCATCAGCGCACACCGTTCCGGAGTCGTTGCCGCGATGGCCGGCCACGATGCCGATGCGGCGATCGATGCTCACGGATGGTGTCTCCTCAGCAGCAATTGCAGCAGCTGGAAGTTTCTCAGCAAATGCTGGCGCAATGCCGTCGACCTGCGGCACCGGCACCGTCGGCAAGGCAACCAAACCACCGCCCATGGCCGCCGAGTTGAGCACAAAAACATAGCCGATCGCGCCCAACGCGAGCAACAACAGCAACCAGGTAAAGGTGCGCCGCATGCCATCAGGCACGCCAACTGAGGTTTCTTTGCGGTTTTTAGAGGCGGCGCTCGTTCTTTTTGCTGGCATCAAATCTCTCGTCTATACACATCCGCCATTTCGATCAACTGGCGAAAACCGAGTTTGCGATACAGATCAATGGCAGTAAAGCTCCTCGGGGTGTTGATCGTAACCCGATTTGCACCCGCGGCAAACAGGTTTACGAGCGCATCGGCTAGCAGCATACTGCCGATTCCCTTGTTGCGAAACGCCGGCTGCACTGCAAGCCGAATAATGTGCGCGGCCCCGGCCTGATACGACGCGCACACGTATCCGATCACCGCGCCGGCGCTTTCAACCACCTGAAAGGTGTGGCACCGCGATAGCACGCGGGCCAGCACGGACATCGGATAGCGCCACTGCGCGACAAACGCCTGAGTGTCCAGCATATCAATCGCGACCAGGTCTGCTGGCATTGCGGCGCGCAGCCCCTCGCCACCCATCGGGCTGATTTGCGAGTTGCTTTTGCGAAGCTCCAGCGTGATAATCTCATCGACCTTGCTAAACCCGTTGTCGCGCAGATGACGTGCCAGCCAGCTGCCGCGCTGGCAGACCGCCCAGATCGAGCGCGTACCAAGCGCATGCAATCGCTCGGCATGCTGGTTTAGCAGTGCGGCTAGCGCGCGACCGGGCGGCACATTGTCATCAACCGCGGCCCAGCGCACCCAAGCCTCGGTACCTGTGCCATCGGCATCAAGCGGCGCCACACACATGCCGGCAGTCGAGTCCGGCAGCATCAGCAGATGCGTTGCCAACTCCTCAAGCGACCACCAGTCAAACTGCTCATAGACCAGCGCCTGCGCGTTGAGCTGCGACCAGGGCTTGTTTTCTTGCGGCATCGTCGGGAACACAGCGCGATTATAGTTTTCTTATGGACACGCTGACTCGACTTACGGTTGCCATCACCGGCATGGACGACGCCGGCGCCGGAGTCGCGCATGTTGCAGGCCGGCGCGTGCTCGTCCCGCACAGCCTGCCCGGCGATGTCGTCGAGATCGCGCTGACACATGCACGGCGCCATACAGCGCGCGCGAAAATCCTGCGCATTCTCACGCCCGGGCGCGCGCGGACGCCCCCGCGCTGCCAGCACCTGGTTGCGTGCGGCGGTTGCACCTGGCAACACATCGACTACGCAGCGCAGCTGCAGTTCAAAACCGAACGCGTCCTGCGCGCGCTATGCAAGATCGCCAGGGTCGACATGCCGGAGGTGCGCGCCTGCCGCGCCAGCACCCTCCCCTATGCCTACCGCAATCGCATGCAGTTCCCGCGCATGCTCAAGATTGACACCTGCGCAATTGCGGAGGCGCCGATCAACGCGCAGCTGGCCGGCCGCGATGAACCGCTGGTTCGCATCGCCGAACTGCACGGCGAACACGACCTGCGCGCGGTCAGCGCTGTTTCGGCCGACGGCGCAGCATGGATGATCGTCGGCCAACGGCGGTACCAGCTCAGCGACGGCACCTTTTTCAGGTGAACCGGCATGCCGCAGCTGAACTCATTGCGTGCGTGTTGTCTGCCGCGGCACTGGACAGTAGCGCGCGCGTGCTGGAGCTGTATTGCGGCGGCGGATTGCTGACGCAGCCGCTCAGCGAGACCGGTGCCAGCGTGTGCGCGGTGGAATCCGACCGGGCCGCCGTCGCGGATGCGCGCCAGAATGCCCCATTGGCAGAGGTTGTGCATGCGGATGTCGGCGCAGCGCTGGCTTCAGGCGCGCTGCGCGATCGGCACTGGGACTGCGTGGTGCTTGATCCGCCGCGCACTGGCGTCGAGTACGCGGCGCTGCAAAATTTGTTGAAACTGCGCGCGTTGCGCATCGTCTATATCGCCTGCGATCCGGCATCACAGGCGCGCGATGTCAAACACCTGATCCGCGCCGGCTATCAGTTGCGCTGGGCGCAACCGATCGACATGTTCCCGCAGACCGCGCAGGTCGAATCCGTGGCGTTGTTGGAATTGGCCGAATCGCCATAGCGACCGCAGCCTGGCACTGTCGGCGTTTCGCGGCTGCGGCTATCCTGGCAACGCGCCCTGCTGGCTGCGGCGATAGACACGGAACTGCAGGTTGACGTTTTCGAAGTAGCCGTGCGGCTCGTTGCCGATCGGGGCGAAATCCATGCCGCTAACTTCCACTTCCACACGCATGGTTGACGTGACTATTTCCAGCACGCCGTTGCGCGCAAGAATAATATCGCCACGGCTCTTGAGTTTGTCTTTGATCGCAGTGTCGTTGTAAGCGTAGTCCGTCATCAGCACTTTCGTCGTGCTGTGAAAGTCAAGTTTGTCGAATAGCCAGATCAGCAGCACCACGACTTTGTAGGGCATCTCAAGCCCAACGCGTTCGCCAGCGGTTGCGCCGAGCTCGCCGATCAGCTCACCGTTGGCGCCGGTGATCGGGAAATCCTCGTCGTAATTGTCATTGCCGATCTCAAACTGCGTGGTAAACGTGCTGATCAGCTGCTCGCTGTTGGTGATCGTGCCGCGCATCGGCTGAGCGAGATCGCCATCCGTGGTGGCAGACATCGTGGCCGGGCTGCGCATGGTAGCCGGCGGCGTGACAAAGTCATCCTCAAGATCATCTTCGAGCGTCGACTCAACATCGTCGGTGTCCTCGTCGATGACCGGGTTCGCGCGTTGGCGGGATGGGATTGGCGTATTGACGCGCGCCTGGCCGGCGGCGGAACCGACCGTAACGGGTCGCAGAATGCGATCTAGCAGCCAGAGCAGAAAGCCGATCGCACCGAGCAGGAACGCCAGAAACACCCCGCCAAGCAAGCGGCGTCCATTGAGGCCTTCGGAGACGCTGGCGCCAGCCCCAGGGACCGGATCAGCTTTGGTGGCTTCCAGTCGATCACCCAGCGCGGCGAGATTTTGCTGATCCTGCAGCGTGAAGCGCCCGGCATCCGGGTTGGCTTCGGTGCTGTTTTCCTTGCGCGCCAGCTCCTGAGCGCCGCGCACGATCGCAACAGCCTCAACCGGGCGCACGTCACCCATCGTGACGCCGAGCTCATCGCGCGCCGCTGTCAGTGCGGCGGGTTGTGAGGCGCCGCCGAGCGCGACAAAACGACTGGCCGCGCGGGCAGCATAGTAATCGCGATATTGCGGATTGGCGCCATCGTAAAAAAGCTGCGATGGCGACACGCTACGCACCAGCTTCTCCGGTGTCACCCAGAAAAGTAGCAAATAGGCACTCGAAACAATGCCTGCGATGAAGCCGGCGACCAATGCCGCTGTGATGAGAGGTCCACGGTTGCTTCCCATATCGCCGTAATTGTATAACGACGCATGGCGATCGCGATTATGCAACGAACGGCGCCAGCAATTGTCAATGTGAACACTGCAGCTTCCGCGTAGCCTAAATGCGAGCTCGGTTTCAAAAAAGCGCCACAGATTGCACAGATTACGCAGAAAAATCTGTTGGCGTTTTTTTGGAAATGCGAATTACTGGAACGGCGCAGGTTTTCGAGCGGGTGGTCGGCATCCGGATTTTCACGGGTTGACGCCAGCCGCAGAATTTGGCACGCTATGCGGGCACCCAATCGCGCGCGATTTTGCGTTTGCGTAAGGAGAGCTATGCGCCAGGTTTATTTCATTTAGTCCCCCACCCGCAGTCTGATCCGGGCACCGTTCCGGCAACCGTCACTGTTCGCCTCAATCATCGTTGGCGGCAGCCCGTCGCCCAACACCACACTGTATGCCGTCTGCGGCCAGTCTTGTGCTGCCATGCGGCGATTCGGAGGACCCATGAAAGGCAGACGACCTGCAAAAGAAGCTGTGATTGCGCTCCCATTGGAAACAGTTGCGCAGGCACCGGAGTTTGTCGGCAATCCGCTGCTTGACCCCAAACGCAAACAACGCCTCAAACTTGGCAAAGGTCGCAACCGAGCCCAACAGCTGTTCTCGCACCGTCGCAACGGCAAAACCAGATAGCCTACGAACCGCTACAAACTCAACGCTCGACGACGACGGAGCCGAGTTCGACAAACTCGGCTCCGTTGACCTTTGCGCGCAGGCCGGAGTCGCGGTCGATACATACCGGCCACCAGCCGATATGTGCCAGATGCGATGTCGGGGGGCAACAGCAGACCGCGTGGATCCGAGATCAACTGTCCGATCTTCCAGGTGAATGCTGGGGCCAGGCCGTTGAGCGCATCGCCATCGCTCTGCACGGCCAGCATGTTATCGGCGCGCAGCAGATGCATAAACAGCGCGGTGTCCGGTTCGAGCGCGCGCGTCGTCGACCAGATGAGCATGGTTTGAATCGCGTCGCCGGGCGCGCAATGGCGTTTAATCGGCGCAAAGCGCACGGACGCACCTGTGTCGAATCTTGCGTTCTGCTGCGCGGATAGTTCGCTCGGCACAGTCGGGCGGCCAAACAGCTGCGCCTTGATCGCGCCGCCGTCGACTGTGCCGAGCAACGCCCGCCGAGCGCGCAGCCAGTAGGCCGAACCGCTGGCCTGCGAATTCGGATCGCGCCGGAAATTGAGCACCCAGATCCGCGCGTGCGCAGCTGCGAACGGCGCGAGACTGGCTTCGGCAGTGTCTGCGTCAAAGACATCGCGCCGCCAGGTCAGCCGGCTGTGCAGATCCGGCGCGTAACTCGCGACAATGCCTTCCGCCCAGATATACGTGGCCAGCGCGCCGTCACCGGGCCGCGCGTAGGCGCGCATTGTGGTGATCAGCGGGCGAAAGTCATTCTCAGCGTCAATCGGTGCGCGATAGAAGATCGCCAGGCCGGGCAGCGTTAACCCGACCAGCACGATCGTCCCTCGCAACCGTGTGCGGCGTTGCCATAGCCCGGCGAACAGCACACACAGCGATGGCAGTGCAAACAGCAGGAAGCGCGGGAAGAAAATGACACGCGTTGCGACAGCACAACCGCCCCTGCGATCGGCACCAGCAACGCCAGGCCAAACGCCGCGGCGGAGCGTTGTCCGTTGCGCCACAGTAGCGCGCCGCCCAGCGCGCCCAGGAACAACGTGATCACACCAGCCGTCAGATTTTCCGTCGCACCGCCAAATTGGCTCAGCGCAAACTCGCCAAAGATGCGCGCCAACACCAGGTGCGGCGCTTGCCGTGGCACATCGGCCGAAGCCACTACCGTGCCGCGCACAACACTGCCAAACACCAGCGCGGCCCAGCCGGCGGTCGGGATGCAGGCCAGCGCCTGCCAGAGCAGCAACGGCCAACGCGCTAGCACCGCGCGCCAGGAATGGCGGCGCGACAACGCCAGCCACAGCCACTGCATTGGCAGTAGTGCGGCCGCATAAAAATGCGTGCTGAGTGCGAGTGCGGTGGAGATCAGCATACGCCACGCCGCTGACGGGGCCGGGCCTGCGCTGAAGGCGCAGCCACACAGCCAGGAGACACAGGCGCAGCCAAGCCCCATCGCATAGCCTTTCGCCTGCTGGCTGTTGTCGACCGCAAACGCCAACCCGCTCAGCAGAACGCGGCAATCAGCCCGGCACCGGCACCGGTGCGGAGTTCCCGAGCAATCGCGACCATCGTTGCAGTCGCCAGAACAGCAAACCACACCGAAAAGTAGCGAATTGAGAAGGGCGACGCGCCGTTGCGTCCCATCCACAGGCCCAGTCCGAAACGGTGGCCAGGGGGATCGGTGTCGATCGTGTCGATACTGTCGCGCAAAACAACATCGGCGCGCTGTTGTCCAAAATAGACATTGTTTCCCTCGTCGAAGTGCAGCGGACGGCGCTCCAACGCAGCCATCCGCAGTGCCAGGGAGAGAAGCGTGATAATCGCAGCCAGCACCACCAACTGCGCGCGGGATCCTTTCATCCCACCTACTTTACTCTGATGACACACAAGATTTCCAAAGCATGGGTCAAATACAGCGGCGCGCTGGCGGCGGCATTCATGCTGACCCTTGCCGTGATCATCGCCCTGGCCGGACCGCCTCTCAAAACATCCGGGGCCAGCGATCTGCGCCAGATCGAGCCGATCCTGCCGTGCCCACTCGAAAGTGCGCTGGGGGTAAATTTGCCGCCGTGCGGAGAGGTCACGATTGCGCCTGACCCTTGTTTGCCATCGCTCAGCCAAAACGGAGCGCGCGTGGCGTCAACCAGCCCTGTCCAACTGAGACACCTGAGATCATTCTGCCGACGGTGACGCCCATCCCGCCAACAATCACGCTGACGCCAGTGCCTTCAACGGTGCCGCCGACGTTACTGCCCGGGGTGACGCCGACGATCACGCCCACCCCGCTACCCGCAACGCCCACGACGCGCCCACTTACCCGCGGTCTATGGCTGCCGGTCAGCCTGCGTCAAAACGGCACTGAGAGCGAACCCAACAGCACCTTTGCGGCGGCACAACAGCTGGGTGGCGATGTCGTCATGGTGGGCAATCTGGGCGACAGCTACGACATCTACAAAATCACGGCCGCGAACGGCGCTCTGAGCGCAGCGCTGGACGGGTTGCCTGCGGCACTCAACGGACGTGTGCAGTTGCGCATCTGGTCGCCGACATTTGTCGGATTGCCGCCGGATACCGAAATGCCATATACCGTCGCGACCACGACCACGGCCGGCACCTATTACATTTCGGTTTATATCGATCCGCAATTTATCAACGCCAGCACGACATATCTGATCCGCGTGCGCCTGCGTTAGCGCAACACGGTGGCAACGCGATCCAGCCGCACTTCCTCGATGGCCTCGAGCTCGTCGCGCAACGTGCGCACGCGCTCATCGACATTGCTTGCCAAATGCTGATAATCGGCAACATGCGTGGTGGACTGGTTTGCAAGCGCTTGCGAGTAAATCGCGCCAAGCGATGCCACAGTGTTTTCAAGCTGGATTTCGGCATGGCGCGCGGTGGATTGCATCTTTTCAAGCGCCTGCAACTGCGACTGACGCGCGATCAGCGTCTGTTCGATCGACTTGCGCACTTGCGGGTCTTTCTCTTGCGCAAGCTGGCCGGCCAGCTTGCGGATGGACTCGGGCACCGCTTTTAGATCTTGCTGCACCAGCTTGTTTGAGCGCAACCCGTGCACGCGCGCGGCCATGCCCTCAACATCTTTGACCCAACCATCAAACTGGCGCAAAAGCAGGGTCAGCCGTTCGGTGCGGGCCGGGGACGCTGGAAGATTTTGCAAGACGCGCGACATCGCGTTGATACTCTTTGACGCGGTTGACATTGGCATCGAGCGCGCCATCCAGCCGGCATAGCTTGTGCGCGGCGGCAAATGGCACGGCGCGCCGATCGGCAACAGCGCGGGCTTGGACCATTTGTCGAAATTGGATTATCATCTGACCAGCAGCGATCGTCGACAAAATGATAAATTGTGGAATCATCATGGCTGCGACTGGGATAAAAGGCCCAGTCAAGTCTGCCATCTTCGACCAGATCGATAAATGTCAAAAACAACTGCACGGCAATCAACGGCATGACTGCGATCAATCCTTTGCGAAATCTGCTCATGTCTGTGTTTCCTTCCCCGGCGCCATCCGCCAATGTTTTTTGCCACGCCAGACCAAAAGTGTAACGTCATTTCACTAAGTTAGGTGGCAGAATCTTCTTGCGTGCAATCACCCCCGCAATGGGGTGATTGCACGACGAAGATCTGTGGCTTAACTGGGTAATACGAACGGTGTGGGAAAACGTTGCAGCGCGTCAGATTTTCGCAGCAAGCGATCAACATCGGCTACATAAGTATTCACAATTACCTGCAAATACACGGCGCCAATCGACGACAGCGAACCAACAAACAACGTCTCTGAGTTGGTAGGATCGCGACATGCGCTCTCAACGATACAAGTTGCGATTTGCGCGCGGGCATACTTGCAGCACGGCCCGCATCGCATTGGATAGAATCTTGACGAATATGAATGAGCAATTTCCAGACGCGAATGGCAACTATGGCCAATATGGCGGCAGATTTGTGCCAGAGACCTTGATGCCGGCGTTTGAAGATCTGGACGAGGCATATGCCGAGTTCCGCCACGATGCGGCATTTCGCGCCGAATATGAGCACTTGCTGGCGACGTTTGTCGGACGCCCGTCGCCGTTCACACACGCCAAACGCCTGAGCGAGCAACTGGGCGGCGCGCAAATTTATCTTAAAGCGCGAGGACCTGCTGCACACCGGCGCGCACAAAATCAACAACGCGCTCGGCCAGGCGCTGCTGGCCAAACGCATGGGCAAGACGCGCATCATCGCCGAGACCGGCGCCGGCCAGCACGGCGTCGCGACGGCGACCGCCTGCGCGCTGCTCGGGTTGGAATGCATCGTTTATATGGGCACGGTCGATATGGCCCGCCAGGAGCCCAACGTCTTTCGCATGCGGCTGCTCGGCGCCGAAGTGCGCGGCGTGGAGAGCGGCACAAAGACGCTCAAAGATGCGGTCAACGAAGCCATGCGCGACTGGCTGGCCAATGTGGGCGAAACGTATTACATCATCGGCAGCGCGCTTGGGCCGCACCCCTATCCGCTGATGTGCCGCGATTTTCAAAGCGTGATCGGCACCGAGGCGCGCGCGCAAATGCTCGAGCAGGTTGGGCGCCTGCCGGATGAGGTGTTGGCCTGTGTCGGCGGCGGCAGCAATGCGATCGGCATTTTTCACCCGCTTTCTAGATGACATCACGTCAAACTGATCGGCGTCGAAGCTGGCGGCGATGGCGTCGAGACCGGCACGGCATGCGGCGCGGTTTATGCAGTGAGCGATCGGCGCAAACCGAGCAGATGACGGCGCATGTCGAACCGAGGAAGCCGCGTCGGCGTCTTTCAAGGCATGCGCACGCGCGTGCTGCAAAACGACGACGGCCAGATCGCCGAGACGCATTCGGTGTCCGCCGGGTTGGACTATGCCGGCATCGGGCCGGAGCATGTCTATCTGCACGAGATTGGGCGCGTGCAATACACCTCGGCGACCGACAAAGAAGCGCTGCAAGCATTTCACACGCTGTGCGCGCATGGAAGGAATTATCCCGGCGCTCGAGTCGTCGCACGCAGTTGCCGAGGCCATCAAACGCGCGCCGCAACGTTCAAAAGACTGCATCCTGCTGGTCAACCTCAGCGGCCGCGGCGACAAAGATTTGAATACAGTCATGCAAGAAGAAAGCGCCTGAAGCGCCGGCGGGGGTCAAGCAACCGGTCCCGCAGAAATTCAACTGTCCCCAATCTTGCACGCGTCCGCCGGGCAAGGTCGCCCAGAGACCTATCTTGTAGCCGCCGCGTGGAAATGCCCGGCGATTGAGCCGAAAGTCAGTGGTTTTTTGCGGCACACCATAGCGTGTGCCGGTGCTGCCAGATCTGTCACAGCCCCTACTGTCGGGATCAACCCGCAATTCAAGACTTTCGATGCCATAAATATGCCAGCGCATGCGAATCTCGTCGCCATCGGTCGGGCCAACAAACGCAAACTGATCCGGCACGCAAAACGTATAGCCGGCGTCTTTGTGCACTTTGACACCCCACCACGGGTTATTTGCATCGCACGGTGGCAACCCCGCGTTTGCATCCGGCGTAGTGGTGGCCGGGATCTGGGCGGGCGCGGCAGTAGCTTAATCGGCACAATGGGAACGACTGCGCGGCGGCTGCGGGCGCGGCCGTCGGCGCCGCTGTCGGCAGCGGTGGCGCAGCGACAACCGGCAGTTTTTGTGCAACACCCGATCGATCCTCACCAACGCGCCAAAAATCCAAGCCGAGGCTGCGGCATTTTTTATCTGAAACCACGGGCCATCAGCGCTTTTGCCGAGAACCGTGGCGGTGACGTTTTGCGCCAACTGCCCCACGATCGGATACTCCACGCCTGGTCCGCCGCGCAAGTTTGCCAGCGGTGTGGAGATCACCAACGCCGAACCGAGCGCGGCCGCGGGCAGCGCTGATGTGGCGCAACGGTTGCCGTTGTAGCACTGTCGCGACCGCAGCCGGAGCAATTGCCGGCGTAGAACAAGCTCAGCCGAAATGTACACCGGCAGCGTGCCGCTGATCACCTGCCACCACAGGCCGTCGAGCTGTTTGGTGCCGGTCAGCGTTCGCCCTGGCGGGCCTGACCGCTGATCGTCGCCGTGATGCTCGGGCCGGCGCGCAGGTTCGCCAACACCACATTGACCGTGAGCGGCACAGTTGACATCATCGCCTTCGATGCTGCAGCTGGCGATGTGGCGGCAGGCGCCGCGGCCGTCGGCGCGCTGGTGGGCTCCGGCTGAGTAGTGGGTGCGACGGTCGGAACAGCAGTCGGCGCGATCACCTGGATCACCACAAACGGCGACCGTGCAACGATCTTGCCTTCGGTGTCATACGCCTCGATCGAGATGACATGCTGGCCGGCGGTTGCCGGTGTCCACTGTTCGGTCAGTGATTGACATCGCCTGTCAGATTGATTTTGGCGAGCACGGTGCCATCGCCGCTGAGCCGCAGCTCGCGCCCGGCATCACCCTGTAACGCGCGCGCTGACGGTGACACTCTCACCCAGCGCCAATTGCGTATTGGGCTGTGGTGATTCGACAATGATGGTGGTGGACTGCTGGGTGGCAGGCGCAGTCAGCACGCTGCCAGCAGCACCAACACAGCAATATTTTAGCGATGCGCATTAACAAACCTCCCTGCTACACCGTAGATTGTAGCGGGTGACGGAGTGCATTTCTCTATAGGGAGCGTCATGTAGCGTGTCGATAACTGTGCCAGCGGGGTCTCGCAGGCCGTAAACGGCCATGCTCAGACTCGAAGCCTGGGCTGATGGCGACAACTTGCGCGCGTGGCCGCCGTTTTAGCCGGCATTCACACAACGACGCCGATCCTGTGAGCGCTGGCATGCAGCCCGGTTCGTATGACATGGCCGTTTACGGCCTGCGACCCCGTGGCACCAGCATGGCCACACTGCATGACGCTCCCCTATAGAAGAATGCACTCGGGTGACGAGGGTGCGCCACAACATTGCGCGAAGCGGGACCTCGGTCCCGAGTTCGCCATCGCAAAGGCGGCCTACGCCGCCTGCACGCCATGCGCGGACTAGCCGCCGAAGGGCGGCTTCGCTATGGTAGCCGCAACCTCGGTTCCCGGGCGGCACGCGCAGCCGTATGTCACTTCACAGAACGTGGCGCTCCCGGTGACGCGCCTTACAGGTATTTGTTGAACCACGCCAGTGTGCGGTCCAAGGCTCGACGGAGCCTCGTTGTGGCGCTGCCGGGTATCGTTGTTAAAGGCGTGGCCGGCGCCTTCGTAAGCATGTCTCGAAGGCTTGCCAGCGCCGGCGAGCGCTGCTTCAAGCGCCGGAATGGTGCCGTTGATGCGCGCGTCATCGGCGCCATACTGGCCAGAGCGCACAGCGATACAT
>CAVXUI010000013.1:0-173396 GCA_963764985.1 uncultured Chloroflexia bacterium
GCGAGAGGCTCCTTCGGGTGGCGGGAAGGCGGACGGCGCAAGGCCGCGGTGATCGGTCGAGTCTCGGGCGGATTGTACCGTCGGATGCCTCCACGTCCGCCGAAGCCGGTTGAGAGCCGGTCGCGTTGCAGTTCGGCCGCGGCCAACGGATCCGGGCGGATGAGCCGGGCTGGCCCGCCCCGAGCGTTTCCTTTTGAATACGTAGCTCGACATAGGTGTCGTAGTATCTCAGTAAGCTGCAACGCCAGGCTCGTGCCGCGGACATGGCCCACACTGCCTTCGCAGGCCAAAATCGCCGCGGCCATGGACGTCGGCACCGAGCCGTGTTGCGCAGCACAACTTCTTGAGCTTTGGCTGCCACGCCTTTCGCAGCGCCCGCCACATCTATTCGAATTACTGAGAAAAAGGCGGGCGCGGGTTTCGGCTCGATTGTCACGGCTTCGGCAGCGCCGCCGACTGGAGCGGGCGGGAGGAGCGCAGGGAGGCGGCGCGTTCACAAACCGCCGGCGTTGATTTTTAGCGATGCTTTCTTCAGCCCAGCTGCGCAACGCCAGGCTCGTGCCGCGGACATGGCCCACACAGCCCTTCGCAGGCCAAAATCGCCGCGGCCATGGACGTCGGCACCGAGCCGTGTTGGCGCCGCCTATGGGCTCGACGAGCTACACTGCGCTTCTGCAATACTGATCGGCCCGCGTATCACAAATCGTCGCATTGCTGTTGCTCTGACATCGGCTCGATTTCTATATTCAGCCAGTTTCGAACATCCATCGTATCTTCTCGTTTCCGCTTTCAACCGCGCAATCACATTGCTTTGTGTCACGATAATCTATCAGCCCACCAACGCTATATTGCTGATCATTTTCATAGCTGTCTTGCACCTTTCATCTGAAATCCTTCGTGCTTCGGTCTCTTCAGACCCAAACTTTGCATCTTCGCGTGGCGGACTCGGATATCGCTTCAAATGCGACTCCCAAACCATTCCCGAAATGCTTCGCTTTCTCGCATTTGTCGCGCCAAAATAGTTGTCGTAGATGATCAGCCATCCATCTGGCTCTTAGTATCCTGTCGTGCCTCTGCCAGCAATGCTTCCCGCTTGACCAGTGACAGGCTGAACAAACCGTCATGTAAGTCGAATTGCATCTTGTTCTATCGGTAACTCCTCGGCCACGCCAATTCGATACTGAATTCGCTCGATTTTTGGACCAAAAGCAATCATTTCTGGTGCTGAATCGATGCCGCATTACCTCATCGGCTATAGTTGTCAACGCAACGGCCGACAGGCCCGTCCCACACGCAACATCAACTGCCCGGCCATAGCGGCCGAACCAGTTGCAACCGCTCTTTGATTTTTGCTATCACCAGCGGATGAAAATATGGGCGTCCTTTGGCATATCGCTCGGCATGCGGTCTGAGGGCTGAAATAGCTCATGGCATTTGCCTCGATCATAGTGCGCGTTTGATGTCACCATTTGCAAAGCGGCGCAACGCCAGGCTCGTGCCGCGGACATGGCCCACACAGCCTTCGCAGGCCAAAATCGCCGCGGCCATGGACGTCGGCACCGAGCCCTGTTGTGCTTCAGACTTCTGGCGAGCCTCAAGCGCGCTCCGCCGCTTTGCCTTCGCAGCGCCGCCCAACTAGCGCAACTCGGCCATGCCAGAAAGGCGTAACGCAATACAGGCGGCGCGTGCTCGAAACTTCGCCACCTCCGCCTTTGCAACGCAGTTCAAATCGCAAACCGAATTATCCAAATGCTTCCGTTGCAGGTTCAAGCACAACGCCAGGCTCGTGCCGCGGACATGGCCCACACAGCCTTCGCAGGCCAAAATCGCCGCGGCCATGGACGTCGGCACCGAGCCCTGTTGTCGCTTCATGACTTTGGCGACCACGCTAAGCGCGCTCCGCCGCTTTGCCTTCGCAGCGCCGCCCAATAGCGCGAGCTCGGCCATGCCAGAAAAGCTGTCACGTCAATACAGGCGGCGCCGCGACTCGAAACTGTCGCCGACCTCCGCCTTGATGCAACGCAGTTCACAATCGCAAACCGAAATATCCAAATGCTTCCGTTGCAGGTTCAAGCACAACGCCAGGCTCGTGCCGCGGACATGGCCCACACAGCCCTCGCAGGCCAAAATCGCCGCGGCCATGGACGTCGGCACCGAGCCGTGTTGCGCAGCACAATTTCTTGAGCTTTGGCTGCCACGGCTGTCGCAGCGCCCGCCACATCTATTCCAACAACTGAGAAAAAGGCGGGCGCGGGCTTCGGCTTGATTGTCACGGCTTCGGCAGCGCCGCCGACTGGAGCGGGCGGGAGGAGCGCAGGGAGGCGGCGCGTTCACGAACCGCCGGCGTTGATTTCTATCGCCACTTTCTTCAGCCCAGCTGCGCAACGCCAGGCTCGTGCCGCGGACATGGCCCACACAGCCCTCGCAGGCCAAAATCGCCGCGGCCATGGACGTCGGCACCGAGCCGTGTTGCGCAGCACAATTTCTTGAGCTTTGGCGGCCACGGCTGTCGCAGCGCCCGCCACATCTATTCCAATAACTGAGAAAAAGGCGGGCGCGGGCTTCGGCTTGATTGTCACGGCTTCGGCAGCGCCGCCGACTGGAGCGGGCGGGAGGAGCGCAGGGAGGCGGCGCGTTCACGAACCGCCGGCGTTGATTTCTATCGCCACTTTCTTCAGCCCAGCTGCGCAACGCCAGGCTCGTGCCGCGGACATGGCCCACACAGCCCTCTGCAGGCCAAAATCGCCGCGGCCATGGACGTCGGCACCGAGCCGTGTTGGCGGCTCAGGCTCGACGACTATTTCCGAGCTTTGTGGACTGCTGCACTAAATCTGCCGCTTGTCAGTGATAGCTTTCGTCAATCACTTGGCTTTTCGAACTCGATTCGCTGCAAAAACCGATGTGCTCGTTTCATCAATTACATGCGCTGTTCAGCATCATCGTCTCTGAACCGTGTGCCCGGGCAAATCCAAGCGCATGTTCGTAAAGCTTCTGACGTCAATTCCTCGTCCGCGCATGTTCTTCAGCACAAACATACGGTTGACGAATCAGGTGTCCTGATCGCACCTCGCGAACTGCCACTCGTGCCAATCGACTTGATCGTCATCACTGCGATGCCAGAACCGCCCGCGTGCCAGCATCGACTTTGGCGATTCGCTGAAGGTCTTCGTCGTCTACAGGTTCATCAGATTGTGGAATCACTGTCTGGTCGCGAAGCACTCGGCTGACCACGTCGACAGATCAGCAGCTTTGTGCCGATGTTTCGAACTCGAGCTGATTTCGTAATCGCTCATTTGATGCAACTGTACGCGATACGGCAGCTGTTTTGACGCGCAAGAAAGCGCCAACGCCAGGCTCGTGCCGCGGACATGGCCCACACAGCCCTCGCAGGCCAAAATCGCCGCGGCCATGGACGTCGGCACCGAGCCGTGTTGTGGCGGCTTAGCAAACTACATGCTGTGCATTTCAAGTTGCGATACCGATTCTGCCACTGTTTCTGCGGGTTCATTGCTATTCCCGTGACTGTCGGCCGCTCCGATATGAATCTTAGGCAGTCTCTTGCTCTCATGTCATTCCTGCGATTACCAGTCTTTCTGGCTCGCATCCATCGCATCCCTCAAATGATTTGCAGCGCTTGCAGCTTTAACCTTCGGATTTCTTGTCACTTTGCTCACGCTTTCAGCGCTCTTGCCAGAATCAGTCGCGCGCAAAAACTGCGCGTAACTCGTTTTGCACACTGCGCAAGTGGCTGCAGTGCTTTCATCCGCTCTTGGGCTCATACCGTTGATACAGCTCTTCTGAATTATCTGCATCAACGATTATGCTGTGTTTGTCTCGATCTTCATGGATATTGATTCTCATCGTGTATTGTCAGTCTCGACTTCATGTGTAGCACTTGCGTTTTGAAAGGCACAACGCCAGGCTCGTGCCGCGGACATGGCCCGCAGAGCCTTTGCAGGCCCAAACTCGCCGCGGCCATGGACGTCGGCACCGAGCCGTGTTGCGCAGCGCTTGCAGGCGCAAGCGAAATGGATGTAACAAACTTTCCCCACCGACTGACCTGACAAGTAAGCTACGCGGACTTCGCTTTTTATGGCAACTGCGGTACAGCGCAGACGTCACCGACGAATTCGATGAGCTGGTTGCTCGAAGATCACATTTCCACGCCCACTGACCCACGAGCCACTGTCGTGACGGTTAGCTAAAATCGCATAGCTATACGGAACAGATTATATTAGCGGAAATAATCCAGATTCATTCGTGAAATTCGATGGGTCAATCACGGCACCAAATCGCAGAATGTCGTAGGTCGAATTGTCGCCGATTGCGGAGTTAAAAAGGTTTAGAGACCTTGCGAAAAAGATACCAAATAGGACTATCTGCTGCCCCCACTCGGCCCATTCAATCATGTCATTAGGGCTGTATCGTCAGCATTGACTCAAGTTTGTCTTGTATCTGGTGGCCCGACTTCGATAGTGCCGAGATCGATTCGCCATTCTTCTGATCAATCCGATACCATCGTAATCTTCTACTATCGATAACAGCCTCTGGCTTCTTGGTCGGTATCGCTTAGTCTCGTGTGACTATCTCGACATACGCATCTTCCAGCTGTTGCAGACTATTCTGTAAATTCGGTCTATGGCTCCGGGTTGACTGTCGTTTGAGCATTCGCCCAAGTATTTCGGTTCCACTTTACCCAGCGCATTCAATCTTTCCAATCGCTATTTACGATCGAAGAATTGCTCACCTTTAGACTTCGCCGACCAAGTGATAAATGTGCCCTCCATGCCATTTGACAAGCACAACTATCGCCAAGTTGAATCTCGCGAACGTCAGTGATCGGCGACATCGTAAGCGTTTGACCGTGTTTGAGAGCTGCCCGCATTGAGGCAAGACTCGCCGCCCTCCGGCATTGTCCACGTGAACGAACGTTCTTTCAGGGTTCGAAGATCGGGTCCTTATGTTATTTAGACATCGGTAGGTGCAGTATCAGGGCGAATCGTGCATCTGTGTAAGCTGCGCAACTACATATTGTGTCGCTGGCGCGACACAAGTAATTCCCATGCGGATTTTTCTGCCGCTGTCGCGGCGATTGTACCCACCAGATCGCCTTTGCGACACAAGACAGCTTTTTCGTTACTTGTGCCGCTCGCTGACAGTTCCTGACAGCTTTTCCCAAAATATCCCAAACGCCGCCTGTCGAGAGCGATCTGCCATTACGCTCTTCGCATGGATCTGAAACGCAACAATTTTGGGCACTTAATCGATCAACTTCGCACGGTCGTTCGCATCAAGCATATGTCCTTGAGCACGGAGGACAACTACGCGAGACACGCCCTTGACTTTATTCGCTTTCACAACCAGCGGCCGCCGCAAGAGTTGGGAGAACACGAAATTCGCGCCTATCTGTCGCATTTGGCTGTTCAGAGAAATGTCGCTTCATCCACCCAGAACGGTGCTCTCAGCGCGCTTCTTTTCTCTATCGGCACGTCCTGCAGATCGAACTGCCGTATATCGACCAAATAAACTGGGCGCAAAAGCCCAAACGTATCCCCACTGTCTTCACGCGCGATGAAGTCAGGAGCATTCTGGATGCAATGTCCGGCGACCACAAACTGATGGCCTCTCTGCTCTATGGCGCGGGCCTTCGACTCAACGAGTGCCTGCGTTTGCGGATCAAAGACATCGACTTTGGCTACAAACAACTTGTCATCCATGATGCCAAGGGCTTCAAGGATCGTGCCGTGCCTTTGCCTGCAAAGCTGATGGACCAACTCAAACGCCAGATTATCGTTGCCGAGGCGACGTTTAATATTGATCGTGCCAACAACCAATCGGGCGTTTATGTGCCGTATGCCCTAAACACAAAATACCCCGGCGTTGCAAACTCGCTCGTCTGGTTTTGGGTCTTTCCCAGTTCCCGGCTCTCCAAAGACCCGCGCTCCAATCGTATACAACGGCAGCATGCCCCGGCAGACGGCCTGCAACGCGCCGTAAAAATCGCCATTCGCACTGCGGGCGTCATAAAGCAGGCCGGCTGTCATACGTTTCGGCACTCTTTCGCCACGCATATGCTCGAACGCGGCACCGATATCCGATCAATTCAGGATCTGCTCGGTCACAAAGATGTGTCCACCACGATGATCTATACCCACGTGCTCAAAATGGGCGCCGGAGCCGTCAAATCGCCTTTGGATGATCTTTAGTGCCCGTATACTCTTCAGAATGCTCAATCGTTTTGCCGATAGCTTCCAGCGGCGCTGGCTTTCGTACATCGTGGGGATGTTGTTGATCTACTCTTCCTTGCCCATCCTGGCGCCGATTCTGAAAGCAATCGGGCTGAATTCGCTCGCCCAGGTTATCTATTTGCCATACAAGGGCATGTGTCATACCTATGGCTTTCGCTCCTTCTATCTCTTTGGCGATCAGATCGCCTATTCGCGCAATGAATTTGAACAAAAAACCGGGATCAACACCAGCACCGCCGGAGGATTGTTCGCAGCGCGCGATTTTCAGGGCAACGAATCCGTTGGTTACAAAATCGCCATCTGTCAGCGCGACATGGCGATCTATCCAGCCATGGCCATCGGAGGCATCATCTATGGCCTGTCGCGCAAGCGTATTCAAAAAATGCCCTGGTGGCTTTTTTTGTTGCTCGGTATCGCGCCCATCGGCATTGATGGCTTCTCACAGTTGCTCAGCCAGCCGCCCCTCAACTTTTTTCAATATCGCGAGAGTGTCTGGCAATTACGCGTGCTCACCGGAGCATTGTTTGGATTTTCGGTCGCCTGGCTGATCTTTCCTTTGCTATCTGGCACAGTGGATACAACAACGCCTGCGCCTTCGACATCACGCCCCGTGCGATCATGAGTGTTTTTGCGGCGCTGGACCAGTCCATCACCCTGTTGCAACAAAGCAAAGTTGCCTGGTCTGCTCTGCCCATCGCGCGCAAAATCGCATTGCTCAGAGCGTCTCGCACAAATCTCGCTCAATGCGTTGATCGTCTTGCCTCCCTTTCAGCTGAACACAAGGGTGTCGATCCTGCATCGTCTATGGCTGGCGATGAATGGGTCCTTGGGCCGTGGTCGGCAGCATATAGCATCTCAACTTTGATCGCATCCCTTGAGGATCTGGCGGCGGGAGGCATGCCGTCGCTCACGCGCACACCACGTCCCACAGGCGGCACCGCCGTTCAGGTCTTTCCAACAAATCTTTTTGAAAAACTGCTCGTCAACGGTCTCACCGCAGAAGTCTGGTGTAACGAGGACGGGCACTCCTGCCTGTCAACAGCCTCTCCAGCTGTCGCGCTGGTGCTCGGCGCCGGGAATGTCGCCTCAATTCCAATTCTCGACACAATCCATAAGCTATACGCCGAGAATCAGGTGGTCGCGCTCAAACTCAACCCGGTAAACGACTATCTCGAACCGTTGCTCTCTGAAATCTTTGCGCCGTTTATCAATGCAAACTTTGTTGTCATCATCAAGGGCGGCGCTGATGTTGGCGAATATCTCGTCCGGCATCCGGGTATCGATGAGATCCACATCACCGGCAGCGCCCGCACGCACGACGCCATTGTTTTTGGTGCCGGTGAAGAGGGACAGCAGCGAAAACGCAGCAATGCGCCGCAGCTCAAAAAGCGCATCACCAGCGAGCTTGGCGGTGTGTGCCCGGTCATCGTTGTGCCAGGCGCATGGACCGCCGCAGATGTCCGTTTTCAAGCGGAAAATATCGTCTCGCAGCGCCTTTATCACAATGGCTACAACTGTTGCGCATCTCAGGTGCTTGTGCTGCCCGAAGATTGGAAATACAGCGACGCGCTAATGGCTGCAATCCGGCATCTTCTAAAGACCTTGCCGCCGCGTCATCCGTACTACCCCGGCTCACACGCGCGTCAGCATGCGGCCGCACAGGCGCATCCTTCGGCCGAAATGTTTGCGCCCGACCCGCTGCGGACACTGATCGCCGATGTGCCACCCGCTGCGGGCGCGCATGTTTTTGCCGAGGAAGCCTTTTGCCCCGTCCTGGCCCAAACCGCATTGCCGGCACCGGATGTCGAAACGTATCTCAAGAACGCTGTTTCGTTCGCAAACGAAAGCCTGAGCGGCACACTGAGCGCTACCGTGCTCATCGATCCAATCGCTGCGCGCACGCACGCGGCCGCGCTCGATGCGGCAATCACCGCACTGCGCTACGGCAGCGTCGGCATCAACATCTGGGCTGCCGGCGGGTTTATGCTGCCTGGCGCGGCCTGGGGAGCCTATCCAGGGCACACCGCGCACAACATTGGCAGTGGCATCGGCACGGTCCACAATGCCTATCTGCTCAAGGGCGGATACAAAACGGTATTGCGTGGTGCGTTTCGCCAGATGCCGCGTGCCTGGCTGCATGGCGATTTCAACCTGATGCCAAAGCCGCTCTGGTTTGTAACAAACAAGAACGCGCTCGAAACCGCCCGCCGCGTAACCTGCTTTTCGCTGGATCCGGGCTGGAAACAGATGCCCGGGCTCTTGCTCGCCGCGCTGCGCGGCTAATGGCATCCAGCGTGTTGTCGACTCATCTTGCCGAATGAGAATGCGCTGTCATGTCGATTGAATCGCTCAACGAACCCACCGCAGATGGCGAAGCCCCCGCGCTTCAATCTCAACTCCCGGCAGCCAAACCCAGCCGGCTCCCGCTTGTGATTCTTGTATGTGGCGCCATCCTCTTTGGGTTAGGCGCCGGGCTGACCGTCATCAGCTACAGCCAGAATCAAGCAAGCTTAAAAAGCATCCCGCTCGGGCAAAACAGCGCGCCCCGCGTTGGCGCCATCGCGCCAGAATTCACGTTGAACACACTGGACGGGGCGCAATCGATCGCGCTAAAAACGTTGCGCGGCAAAAAGGTGTTGGTGAATTTCTGGGCATCCTGGTGCCCGCCCTGTATCGCCGAAACGCCGGATCTCATCGACGCCTATAAAACATTGAACAATCCAAATATCGTGTTTATCGGCGTTGGCGTGCAGGATTCAAACGAGAACCTGCGCAAATTTGCCGATATCAACAAGATTACCTATCTCGTCGTCGACGATTCAGAAGGCCGGGTGAGCGATGCCTACAGCCTGCGCGGCATGCCAACCACGCTGATCATTGATGAGACCGGCACGATCCAAAAGATTTGGACCGGGCCGGTAACCAAAGAGCAGGTGCTTGCCGCGTTACGGTAAGCGGGGTCTACAGTTCGCAATAACGATCAATGCGTTTGGCGATCAGGTTCAGGCTACCCTCCCAGAACGATTTCTTGCGAATATCGATCTTGAAGCGTTTTGCCAGCGTCGCCGCATCGGCCAAACCGGTGCTGGCCAACAGTTCCTCGTATTCGGGCACAAACGCCGCGCCGCGCTTCTGATAAATCGCATACAACCCGAGCCCAAACAGCAGCCCAAATGCGTATGGGAAGTTGTAGAACGACAGTCCGCCAAAATAATAGTGGGGCTTCCAGGTCCACATATATTTGTGCATGTAGCGCTCATCCAATCCGTCGCCATAGGTCTCTTTCTGGCAACGCAGCATGATGTCGCTCAAATCGTCGGCCGACAACTCCGCCTGTTCGCGCCGCTTAAAGACCTCTGTCTCAAAGAGATAGCGCGATGAAATATCGACGATCACCTGCGTCTTGCCAATCAGATCGGTCTCAAGAATCGCCAATTCTTCATCTTTGCTGGTGGCCGTTTTTAGCGCGGCATCAATGATGATGTTTTCACAAAAAATCGACGCTGTTTCTGCCAGCGTCATCGGCGTGATTGTGCGCAAAAATGGCTTGCCGATCTGGCATTCATTGTGAAAGGCGTGGCCCAACTCGTGCGCAATGGTGCTTACCTGATCGAGCGAACCGTCAAAATTGCACAAAATGCGCGATTCATCGACGGCCGGCACTTCCATGCAAAACGCGCCGGCGCGCTTGCCTTTGCGCTGCTCGGCATCGATCCAATTTTCATCGAATGCGCGTTTTGACATGGCATGCAGCCGCGGGCTAAAGCCGGCAAAATTTTCGAGCACAAATTCGCGCGCTTCCGCCCAGCTAAATTGCCGATTCACCGAGCCCACCGGCGCCATCAAATCCCACCACGGCAACGCGCCTGAATTTCCCAGTCGCTTGGATTTGTTCTTCAGATAGCGCCTAAAGTGGGGAAACGCGTCGCGCATCGCGCCCATCATGGCTTCAAGCGTCTTTCGGTCGATGCGCGCGGCGTCGATCGCGCTGTGAACTGCATCTTTACGGCCGCGGCGCTTGTTCACCACAACCAGCGCGCCCTTAACTCCGTTCATCGCGGCCGCCAACGGTTCTTCAACCGTCTTCCAGGCTGCAAACTCTGCTTCATACGCGCTGCGGCGAACTTCGGCATCCGGGTCATGCTGCTGAATATTTAGCAGCTCGGGCATCGGCAACGGCTCGACCTTGCCATTGCGCTCAAAATCGACGCTCAGTTGCGAAACAATATTGCCCTGCAGCTTGCTCCACGCATTTGAGCCGCTCAGGCTGAGTTCGGCAGCCAGGCTTTCCTCAAGCTCGCTCATCTGATAGCGGCTCTGCTCCACGGTCTCTTTTAGGAAAAACGCATGGTCCGCCAGCACACCGGGCACTGCGCTCAACGCCGGCACAACATCTCCGTGTGTGCCAAGCCAGCCACTGAAGCGCGTGCCGATCTGTTCCAGTTGCACGCCGAGGGGTTCAATTCTGCTCTGCATTTTGCGCGCAGCCTGGTGGGTCGAATCCGTTGAAACAAATGCATACACATACGCGCGCAAGGTGGCATACGCTCGAAAAATTGTGTTGGTCCGTTCGAGATGGCCGGCCACGATTGCCTGCACTTGCCTGGCCGCTGGCCGCTTTGCGCCTTGTCGCACATTGTGCTGATCCAGATACTTTTCGTGCGCTTTAAGCTGTTTTTCGCAGGATGCAACCGCGCGCAGGAATTCTGCCGATTCCAACGAAGGGAAAATGTTGCTGACATCCCAGTGGGGCAATTTTTCGTTTTTCATAGGGGTTTGTTTAGGTGTTCACTTGTCCGTTGCATGGCTTGCATCAATTGGGCCTCGCGAAAACTCATGGTGATGTCTGCGCGCGTGCGCTCCAGAACGCCGCGCACCATATCCGTGTTTCGACGCAACCCGCCAGTAATGGCGTCGGGAAAGTCCATCGTCACAAGCAAATCATAGATATCGTCCATGGCCGAGAGCAGAAGCTCGCTCTCGTTGTTATGGCCACTGCGGATCTTGTCCAGCGCGCGGCGGCGAAATTCGCCCGCCGATTCAGCCAGGCCGTTTAGGTAGGCCGCATGCTCCACGCCAATGGCTTCCGGCGCCGGGAAACCGCGCCCCTGACTCACCGCCAGCGTAATGTGCGCCTCGGCATACTCCTTCAGGCCATCTTGCGTATACCCGGTGTAAAACAGATCTGGATACAGGCGCACAGCTGCCAGCAACTCATCGGCAACGCGTTTGGCCTCGCCGAGCAGATGCGCTGCCTGCTCAAATTCATCCCGATGCGACGCGCGTATTGCCAGAGAGCAGAATCGAATCAGCTCGCGCGAAAGATTGACCGCTTTATCGCGCGCGGTATTCTTTGCAATGAACACTGCGCGGATACGTTCCCCGATTTCGTCCAGCACTTGTGCCATAGACCCATTCTATGCAACTGCTACGACTGCTTGCTTATCTTTAATAGAAGACTCTAGTAGTGCTGTGGATTGTGGGGATAGCGACAAGACAACCGTGGTTGTTGGACCGAACATTTGTGCGACCGCGTTTCTGGGGGGCGCTCTACGCGCTCTCTAAATATGCGGCTAAAGTTGTAAGTGCACAGTCATTCTTTGGATCTATCCCGCCTCATTCGCAAGTCCCACATTTGCTTGTGGACATGTGGAATACACGATTCAAAACACATGTTGTGCAAATGTTAAGCGGTGGATAAGTATTAAAGTGTGGATAATCAACTTTCGTGCGCTCATTGGAGCGTTTAAGTTTGTATGGAAACGGTATTGGCGCTTTGCAAGAGGAAGGGTGTGGATATGTCGCACGCGCGGCAGGTCGCAACACATGCTTTGGCGCTATTTGACGCGACAGAAAATATCCACAGGCTTGCAGATCGCGCGCGCGTGCTTGTGGAAAACGCCGCATTGCTGCACAACGTCGGTCTTCAGCAAGATGAAGAGAATCACGACGCTGCCGGGCGGGATATCGTCATGGCGACGCAGCTGCGCGGGTTTTCCCAGGGCGAACGCGCCATGCTTGCGTGCACGGTCGCCTTTCACCGGCGTGATGTTGTGCCGGAAATGGAAACGCTCTTTAACGCGCTCAATGAGGCTGATCGCCCCCAGACACTGATCCTGAGCGCCATTGTTCGTGTTGCCGATGGGGTTGATTTCTCGCAGGATCAAAGCACCGTTATCGAGCAGATCGGGGTTGACGACGCCGAACTGACAGTGCGGCTCTCGGGTCCTGCCAGCCATGCCGCGGCAGCGCGGGCCGACAAAAAAGCCGATCTGTGGCGCAGCGTGCTTGGCCCGATCGCGATCGCCGGGCGGCTGAATGCGCCAGGCATCACGCCCGATATGCCGCTCGCGCTTGCTGGCCGGCGGATGATGCGCTATCACTATGATGCCGCACCGGTCTCGGCCTGGCGCATTCAGAACGAGCCGGCTGCCTGGCCCGAAAAGCGCATCAAAAAGCTGCGCGCTGCCGTCCGGCGCATGCGATTTGACGCGCAGCTTTTTGAACCCAGTTTTAAAGGCAAGGCAATTCGGCCAATAGCCAAAGGCCTAAAAACGCTGTCGGGTTTCTTGAGCGAACCGCGCGAACTCGGCATGATGATCGCCAATTTGCGCGACTATCAGGCATCTTGCGATGAGGATGCACGTGATGCGCTTAACCCGCTGCTGGATGCCTGGAGGGCCGAGCTTGGCAATGCGCACGAGAAGCTGCAAGCCTATGGCGCTTCAAATGACTATCAGCACTGGCTGAGCGCGCTGCACACATTTTTGCAGATCTCCGAGACCGACGATTACGGCCGCAAGACAGACGTGGGTGAGCCGTCGCGCGTGCGGCATGTTCTGCGCAGCACCCTGTGGCAGCATATCGATCGCATTGCCGCGTATGACGTGTTGCCGGATGCGCCAGATCTTGATCAGCTGCATGAGCTGCGCGGCGCCGTCAAAAAGCTCGGGATTTTTGTCGACGTGTCGCGGGAACTGTTGCCCGAGAAGCAGTCTGTGCAGTTGAGCGCCCAGTGCCGGGCCGCGCAGGATGCCTACGGCGCAATTAATGATGCACACGTCTGCGCGCAACGCGCCATGGCTTTTGTCGCATCGAATAGAGCAACGGCAAATATCTCGCTCAAAGCGGTGTCACGCTTTGCCGAAGCGCAAAAACGCCTGATTGATACACACCTTGGCACATGGCGTCCTTTTCTTAAATCACTGCTCGACCACAACCCGGATTGAAACTAATGCTCCATCAACGCCACATCATTGCCCTGCTTTGCATCACACTTCTGATATCAGCCTGCGCAGCGGACGCGCCTTTTCCCAGCCCGGAGCCACGCGTCGTCGTGCCTGCAACATCCACAGCACGCAGCGCGCCCGCCGAGGTCATTCAGGTGCCGGCACCGTCAGCCACGCTGGTGATACAGCCATCGGCTACCGCTACCGCAAAAGCTGCGCCTGCTACCAGCACGCCGCGTCCCCCGACTGCTGTCCCTGCAACAGAAACGCCAGTCCCGCTGGCCGTCGTATCGGCAGAAGTGCCCAGGTTTGGGTTATCCGAGGCCTTGCCTGGTCAGCCGGTGCCGGATGTCGTTATCACCAACACACATACAGGATTTAGTCAGACGCTGCTGGCGTCAACCACACAGGTTCAACTGGTGAATGGCGAATTGGTGACATCGGTCGTGTCGGTGGATGTCAGCGTGGCGCCCCCGCCGGTTGCGCCAGTAAATCTTGCGCCTGGCACGATCAATATCGCACTGCTGGGTGTGGATACCCGCCCGCGCGAAGGTGGCCTGAACACCGATGTCATCATCATCGCCAGCGTGCATCCCACGCTGTCTGTCGTGTCGCTGTTGTCGATCCCGCGCGACACCATGGTCTGGATCCCCAATCTGCGCACGCACAAAATCAACACTGCCTACAAATATGGCGGCGAAACACTGTTCAAGCAGACGATTAAATACAACCTCGGCCTTGATGTGCACTACTTCGCGATGGTCGATTTCCGCGCAGTCGTCAACACCGTGAACACGCTCGAAGGCGTTGAGGTGATCGCAACCTGCCCGTTGTATCAAGTCTTTCCGCGCGACCCGCACTATTACGCCGACGAGGCAAATCCGCTCGTCGTCAATCGCGTTTACACCGACACATTCACCGGCGAAGTCTGGCAACCCGGCACACTTGTGCCAACGCAAACGATCTGGATCCCGCGTGCCGGCGTCTACACGTTGAACGGCATGCAGGCGCTGGCGTATGCGCGCGCCCGCTACGGCGTTCCGGGTGGCGATATCGACCGCGGCCGCCGCACGCAACGTCTGATCCGGGCAGTGCTGAGCAAGGCCAAGGAAACCGGGTCGATTGCAAAAATCCCGGAGCTGTATGCGCAGTTTGAGCGCAATGTGCGCACCGACCTGACGCTGCCGCAGATCCTGTCCATTGCACAACAAGTGAATGACATTGAGAACCTGACATTCCGAAATCGCTTTCTTGATGGTGTCGGGCTGACGGGCGTGACATTGCCCATCATCGGCAGCGTGCTGATCCCGAATCGCAACAACATCACCAGCTATCTTGAACGAACGCTCACGGTGAATGAAAATGTGCAGGCCAATGAAGCGATTCCCGTTGAGCTGTGGAATGCCACGGCCAATGCTGATTTCGCGGTGGCGGTCGCTGATCGGTTGCGCGAGCTGGGATTTGTCGTTGTCGACACGCAACAGGTGGAAGCTGCCGCAACATCGTCGATCGTGGATTTCTCAACCACAACCAAGGGTTCGGCCGTGCCCATCCTGCAGCGGAATTTCGCAATCGCCGCGCGCAACGTGAAATCGGAGCCTCAGGCCTCCACGGTTGGTGCGCGCTATCGCATCATTGCCGGCGACGATTTCAACCCTTGTTACTTCAACACCAGCTCAAGTGTCGCGCGCACAGCGATTCAATCTGGCACACCCACGCCAGAGGTGCCGGCCGTTGTGCCAGCTGTCGCGCCAGCAGGCCCGGAGCCAGTGCCGCCACCACAGCAGCAGCCCGCGCCAGCAGCGCCAGATGCACCGCCGCAGCCGCCAGCACAACCGGCGCCAACAGCTGCGCCGTAAGGCTGATTGATAAAACCATTGCGGTTATGGGATGATCGGCGCGTGATAAAGGCGCTCATTTTTGACTTTGATGGCACGATTCTGGATACAGAGCACCCTGAATTCGAAGCCTGGCAGCAGGTCTATCGCGACCATGGCGCCGAATTGTTGTTGCAGGAATGGCAACACGGAATCGGCGCGATTGACGCATTTGATCCATATCAGGTGTTGCAGCAACGCACGGGCCAGACGCTGAACAAGCAGGTGCTGCGCGAACGCGTGCATGCGCTGTGCATGCCGGTGATTCATGCTAGTCATCCGCGCCCCGGTGTGCTTGGTGTCTTCGATGCCGCGCACGCGGCGAATATGCCAATGGCCGTGGCGTCGTCTGCCTCGCATGCGTGGGTCGATGTGCATTTGCAGCGATTGACGCTGTTTGAACGATTTGCGGTCGTTCGGTGTCGTGACGATGTCGCACCTGGTCGCGCCAAGCCGCATCCCGATATCTATCTGGCGGCGTTGGATGCGCTGGGCGTTTTTCCGCACGAAGCGATTGCGTTTGAAGATTCGCTAAACGGATTGCGCGCTGCAAAGACAGCCGGACTGTTTACCGTTGTCACGCCAAATCGGGCCACCCAAGCGCTCGATTTCTCGCTGGCGGATGTGCTGTTGCCGAGCCTTGAGGGCATCTCGCTGGCCGGGCTGCTGGGGCGCGTGGGCTGATCCCCTGCCGCCCGGGCAACGGCTCAGTCATTCTCAATCTGAACACTTTCAGCCCCCGCATAGCCAAATGGCCGAGTCTTCGGTCACACTTTTAGTGAGGTGACTTGCAAGCTTGCGCGCCACAGATTTTCTGTGCAATCTGTGTAATCTGTGGCGCCTTTTTTTAGATTGGGAATTGCCGGCAACGCCTGTGGCTTGCAGCGGATTGCAGGCAGCCTGATACTCTGGATATGGCAACTTATTACGGCAGCGCACTTGTTGAGCAGATCGGACGCACGACAGCGGCACCAGGCAGCCTGGCGCTGTGGGGGCTGGGGCAAATGGGCCTGGTGGTCAAGGGTCAGCGCACCGTGCTGGTCATCGATCCGTGTCTTAGCGATATGGGCGCGCCAGCGGATAGCCCATTTCAACGCGCATTTCCCGCGCCGGTGTTGCCGGCGGAGTTTACAAATGCCGATTATGTGTTGTGCTCGCACGAGCATGGCGATCATACGGATGCGCTCACGATCGCCGGCATGGCGCTGGCATCGCCGCACGCAAAGGTTGTGATCACAGGCTGGTCGCAGGCGCTGCTCGATCAAGCCAAGGTTTCAGCCGATCGGCGCATCGTTGCCGATCAAGCGGCACTGCACCTGGGTGAATTTGTCGTCACGCCCGTGCCGTCTGCGCATTACACGCGCGAGCGTGATGGCGCCAAGGGCGAACGCTGGCTGGGCTTCCACATCACGGGCAATGGCGTCACGCTCTATCACTCCGGCGACACGGTGATCTTTCCAGGCTATGTGGATAGCCTAAAGGCGTTGCCTGTTGCCGATGTGGCCATGTTGCCAGTCAATGGCCGCGACGCGTATCGTGATTCGTTCAACATCACCGGGAATCTGCTGCCGGCCGAGGCTTCCTGGCTAACGAAACAGCTCGGGTGGGATATGCTGCTTGTCGGTCACAACGATCTTTTTAGCTTTAATGCGCTGCCCATCGGCACGCTGACCGAAGGCGTCGCCAGCATGAATCCTCGCCAAAAGTGGCACATTTTGCAGCCGGGCGAGTTGTTGGTGTATGTGAAGTAGGAGGGTGCTTAAGGTGCCTGAGGTGCTTAAAGTGCTTAACGTTTTGGCGTTCGACACGTTAAGCACTTTAAGCACCTCAAGCACCTTAAGCACTTTCTTACTTCATATCCGATACACCCGCTTCGCATTCTCCGCCCACAGCTTGCGCTGGGTCGATTCCGGCATACCGCTGGTGGCGATCATGGTGTCGACGAGTTCAACCCACCGTTTGTAGCTGGCGCCCATCAGCACTACCGGCCAATCGCCGCCATACATGATGCGGTGCTCGCCAAAACGATCGACGATGTGGTCAAAATAGGGTTGCAGATCGACAGCGTGAATGTTGTTGAGATCACCCTCGGTGACCATGCCGCTGATTTTGCAGTTGACGTTTGGCAGCGCCGCGAGCTGGGTAATGTGATCCTGCCAGGGGTGCCGCAGCCCGGCGCGAATATCAGGCTTGGCGATGTGATCGAGGATGAACGTTACCTGCGGGCAGCGTTTGACGAGTGCGATTGCGTCTGGCAGTTGTGCGTGCCGGATGCAGATGTCGAACGAGTAGTCGAATTCCGCCAGCATCTGCACACCGGCGACAAAGTCCGGCTGCAGGCAAAAACCGGCCTGCGATTCGCCCTGCAGCAGCCGGCGGATGCCACGCACGCGCGGGCTAATAGCCTTTAGCGCCGTGAGGTATGTCCGCAATGGCACGCCATCTTCGGTTGGTGCGTGCGCGATGATGCCCTTTAGGCGCGGATCCAGCTTGGCCCGATCCTCCACGCCCATAACTTCGATGAGCGTGTAGTGCGGCTCGGCGCCGACCTCGGCATAGATCATGGCCTCGATTTCGATGCCAGCCGTATGCTGCTTGTAAACATCAATGTCGTAGCGTTGGTTGAGCAGGTCGTTGCCATCCAGCCAGCGCAACCGCATCTTTTCAGGGTGCCACAGGTGAACATGCGTGTCGACGATTGGACAAATAGGCATGGCGGGATTTTAGGCCTGTTGCGGGATAGCGCAATTGGAAGGGTGCGCCACAAGATTTACACTGACTCGCAATGCAGCGTGCCGGGCGGGCGGGCATGGCAGTCAGCCGCCAAAGGGCGGCTTCGCGATAGCTAGCCCGGGGCCGCGATCCCCGGGAGCCGCGGGCAGGCCGCTACGCGAGACAGCACAATCTTGTGGCGCATCTGAATTGGGCATTTCCGCTTCCAGTCAAATGCCGCTTTTCAGCGCGCTGACAGCGCTTCAAACACCGAGCGCAGCGTGGCGCGCGCCAGAATTTTGACCGGTTTTTGCGGTGAGTTGCCCCAGCGCACCAGTCGGATCTCCTCTTCAAAAAGCTCGATGCCGGTGATATCGCCATCCGGGAAACAACAACACCCGCTGTTGAAGTAGCAGGGCTTGTTCATCTCCTGCGCATCGCGCAGGTCATCGGCGCCGTCCTGTCGCAGCACCTGTTCCAGCCGCAGTTGAAGTTCGTTGAGCTGCATGAGCAGCTCGGAGTCATCACCCTTGTCTTTGAGCTGTTGTTCGAGCCGGTGAATGTCATCGCGCAGCTGGCTTGCATGCTTTTGCGACTTAAAAACCGGCCGATGGGTATGGCCAACCACCAGTGCCGTCTGCGGGCGCTCGGCAGCCCAGGAGTACATGGCCTGGTCGTGCCGTTCGCGCAGGCTGAAATCTTTCGACGGCGTGTTGAAGGAGTAGTGCGTCAACCGTTGCAGCGGGCGCCAGAATTGCCGCACGATAAATTTTGAAAGCCCGGCGAATCGATCGCTGTCGCTGGTGCCCTGGTGCCCGTGCGTCAGCACAAATTCTCCGAGAGGTTTGCCGTGATCGTTTACGCGCATGCGCAGGCCGGTGTGAATCGTCGGCGCGGTGCCAAAGATTGGCGCAAGGTGCTTGTACACGCTGGCCTCAGAACGCCACTCGTCGTCATGATTGCCCCAGATGCGGCGATAGCGTCCGTCGCTGTGAAAGCGCGCTTCTTTTTCAAGCGAGGTTTTGTAAGCGCGCATGACGTTGCCCGGGCGCTCCTCCCACAACTCTTCAGTGTCGCCCAGCAGGATCAAAAGATGGCCCTGTGCGAAATAGTGGTCAAGCGCGGCGTTGTAGGCCGATTCCGCAGGATAGAAGTCATCCGCCCCGTTTTTGCCGCCGCGGTGCAAATCGGAGAAAATAATAATGCGGCCCCGGCCAATTTCGAATGGCGCCAGATCCGACGAAAGGGCGTATGCCCGATCGAGTGCACGTTCTATCTTTTCATCACGAATAGGCATGTGAGGTGATTGTAAACAGAGGTTTTTTGGGGGAGGAAGGTGCTTAAGGTGCCTCAGGTGCTTAAAGTGCTTAACGTGTCGAACGCCACAACGTTAAGCACCTGAGGCACCTTAAGCACTTTATTAAGCACCTTCCCTTACAGAACGAAGCAATCTCTTCCAGCGGCTTTTTGGTAATCGCGGGCACCTGCGTGTCCGCTGCCGGATACCCCACGACCAGCAGCAAAAACACACGTTCATGCTCTGGCCGGCGCATGATTTTGGTGAGAAAGGCCATCGGGCTGGGGGTGTGTGTCAGCGTCGCCAGCCCGGCATGGTGCAGCGCTGCGATCAGAAAGCCTGTCGCGATGCCGACGGATTCCTGCACATAGTAGTGTTTGACGACGTTGCCGTCGGCGTCGGTGCCGTGCGGCTGCGCAAATATGCCGATCAAATAGGGCGCGGTTTCGAGAAACGGTTTGTTGGCATCGGTGCCCAGCGGCGCTAGCGCATTCAGCCAGCTCTGTGGCGCGCGGCCGCTGTAAAACGCGCGCTCTTCTTCCTCGGCAGCCTGGCGAATTTCGCGTTTGATGGCCGCATCTTCAACCACAGTGAAGTGCCACGGTTGCAAATTCGCGCCATTTGGCGCGGTGCCCGCCGCGCGCAAGGCATTCTCGATGATCTCGCGCGGCACCGGGCGGTCCGAAAAATGCCGCACAGTGCGGCGCTGTCGGATCTCATCGTAAAAGTCACGCGCGCGCTGGCACATGGCGTCTGGCGCGTATTCTCTAAATTGAAGCGGCTGATGGGCCATGATTTACCTCGTGTGGCTATGCTGGTGTTTGAACATGGATTGGATCTGGCTAAACCAAACACCGCCAAAGCTGACGGTGTACAACAGAACTGGCATTACCGCCATCGGGCTGCCCACGCGCCACACGATCACGCAAATCGCGATCGTGTAGAGCGCAAGCGCCAGTTCGATCCACATGGTCCAATCCGGCTTCATGCGATAGCGCGCCTGCAGGTTGTTGGTCTTTGGCGTGCGCACAAACTCGCCGGGCGTTTTGCTCAGGATTGCGCGCAGCATCGCCAGCGTGTTTGAGAAAGAGATGCCAACGCCCAGCAACAGCGCCATCGGCAGATCGCGCAAAAATACAGCCAGGCTGCGGCCGCGCGCGGCGTGGGCCAGCGCCATCGCAAGCAGCGGCGCCAGGCTAAACAGGCTGATTGCGTTCACCCAGCTCGGCACGCTGCCCGCGTGCAAGAGCGATTGCAGCAACAGCAATGGCGTGGTGAGCGACATGATCAAAATCAGCGGGTGCACAAAATAGCCGCTCAGATGCATCACCCCCGCCGCTTTTTGGCGCAATGGCAGGCGCGCGCGCATGAGCGCCGGCAGCAATTTGCGAATCGTCTGCAGCGTGCCGCCCGACCAGCGCGCCTGCTGGCGTTTGTAGCTCAACACATCGTGCGGCAAATCGCCGGGCGATCTCTCGTCTTCGAAGTAGTGGCCGCGCCAGCCGCGCAATGCCGCGCGATAGCTCAAATCGAGATCCTCGGTCAGCGTGTCGTGTTGCCAGCCGCCGGCTTCTTCGATGCACGCGCGGCGCCAGATGCCGCCGCTGCCGTTGAAGGCCATTAATAAGCCACTGCGGCAACGCGCAAACTGTTCGATGATGAAGTGCATGTCTAGCACCAGCGCCTGCCCGCGCGTGATGCCGCTCTCGTCGCGGTTGCGGTAGTCCCAGCGTGTTTGAACGAAACCAATCCGCGCGTCGCCCAGCGCCTGCCAGCGCGTGATAACGCGCTCGAGGAAATCTGGGTCGGGCACAAAGTCGGCATCAAAAATCGCGATCAAATCGCCAGTGCCGAGCGCAAAGCCGTTCGCCAGTGCGCCGGCTTTAAATCCGACGCGGTTCGCGCGATGAATCCAGGTGATGTCAAAACCGCGTTTGCGCCCGCTTGCGACCGCGTCACGCGCGATCGTCGCGGTGTCATCGGTCGAATCGTCGAGCACTTGAATGTGCAATTTGTCGGCGGGGTAGGTTTGACTGAGCGCCGCTTCGATAACGCGGCGAGCCATGTAGCGTTCGTTATACAGCGGCAACTGTATTGTGACGCGCGGCATGTGGGCTGGATCGAGACTGGCGATGTGCGCCGGCCGCGTGAGCGGACCGCGCTTGCGCAGATACAGCACCAGCAGAATTGCCTGATGCAGTGCATAGATTGCCAGCACGATGGCCGCGGCGATATGCAGCGGGATAACCCAAGCCAAGTTATTGTTTGTCCAGATCGTCCAGATCCAGTGATCCGAGAAAATCGTTGAAGGCGCCAAGATCCTCATCTGAAGGCGGCGCATCCTCCTCTTCCGGCGTTGTGGCATGCTCGTTCATGATCTCGTCTTCGACATAGATTGGGCAGTCGCAGCGCACCGCGACCGCAATCGCGTCGCTTGGGCGTGAATCGATTCGCAATTCTTTGCCATCGCGGTTGGCGATCACGACATACGCAAAATACGTGGTGTCCTTCATGTCGCTGATCACGACCTGCCGCACGCTGGCGCCCATTTCGCGCACCATGCTGACGATCAGATCATGCGTGATCGGCCGGGGTACTTGCAGACCCTGCAGCTGGATTGAAATCGAATTGCCTTCGGTTTCGCCGATATAGATCGACAGATAGCGGTTGGATTCGGTGTCTTTCAGAATCACAACACGCACTGCCATCATGGTGGCCATCGTTGCGCGTATGGCGTCGATTTTGACTTCTACCATCCGGTTATGTGTCCTTGTCCTCATCAAGATCGCCGAGATCCAGCGAACCGATGAAGTCGCTAAACGCGCCAATATCGCCTTCCGCGCCAAACACGCTGGCGGCGCCAGGCGGCAAAATGCCCGCTGCGTTCATAACCGCATCTTGCACATAGATCGGGCAGCTTGCGCGAACGGCGATTGCGATAGCGTCGCTCGGGCGGCAATCCAGCTCCTGCGCGTCAGCAGTTTCGCCCTTGAAAAAAATAGATGCAAAGAAGTGCTTGTTCTGCAATTCACGCACCAGCACATGGCTGACTTTGGCCTCCAGCGCCTCCAAAATGTTCACTGCAAGATCGTGCGTCATTGGCCGCAACGCTTCCATGTGATTCAGGCGGTAGTAGATGGGCTCGCCGTCGGGGCGACCGACAAAGATGGGCAGACAGCGCTCACCGTCCAACTCTTTCAGGATGACGACCATGTTTGTCTGGTTCATCACACTGATGCGGATGCTTTCTATCTTCACCTCGATCATCAAAAAACTCCGTCAAACCGCCCATAAATCCTTAAAGATTATACTCATCACGATATGCAAATCACATTTTGGGGCGCGGCGCAAACGGTTACGGGTTCGCAGCATCTTTTGAATGTTGGCAATCAGCAGGTTTTGCTCGATTGTGGATTTTTTCAAGGTCGGCGCGCCGAGGCGTATCAGATCAATCGCGTGTTGCCATTCCAAAGCGATCGCGTCGATGCGATGATTTTGTCGCACGCGCATATTGATCACAGCGGCAATATCCCCAACCTCGTAAAGAGCGGATTTGACGGCCAGATCTATTGCACGCATGCCACGCGTGATCTGGCCGCCACGATGTTGCGTGATTCAGGTTCGATTCAGGAAGAAGATGTCTACTTTCTGAACAAGCATCACAAGAACAGACGGCCGGTCGAGCCGATCTACGGTATCGCCGACGCCGAGCGCGCCATGCGTCAGTTTGGCAGTTTTGATTACGGGCGTTGGATGCAAGTGACCTCACACGTGCGCGCGAAATTTCTCGACGCCGGGCATATGCTGGGTTCGGCCATCGTGCAAATGGATCTTGAAGAAGCGGGCCAGCGGGTGCGGTTTTGTTTCTCTGGCGATCTTGGCCGCAAACACATGCCGATTTTGCGCGATCCCGAGCCGCTGCCGGAATCCGACTACCTGATCATGGAAAGCACCTACGGTGGCCGCGAGCATGGCCCAATCACAACCGTTGATGAGGCGCTGCGCGACGCCGTCGCCAGCGCCGCCCGGCGCGGCGGCAAGATTGTCATTCCGGCGTTCGCTGTCGGGCGTGTGCAGGAGATCGTGTATCGGCTAAACGCGCTGATCAACGCCGGGCATCTGCCGGATATTCCGGTGTTTGTCGATTCGCCATTGGCCGTCAATGTCACGGAGGCCTTTCGCAATCACCCGGAGTGTTACGACGAGGAAGTCAGCGCCATGTTGCGCACCGATCCGGATGGCACCGTCTTTGGCTTTAACCGGCTCAAGTATGTGCGCACCGCGATTGAGTCAAAAGCGATAAACAACATCGATGGCCCGGCCATTATTATCAGCGCCAGCGGCATGTGCGAGAACGGGCGCGTGCTGCACCATCTGCGGCACACGATCAGCGAACCGCGCAATATGGTGTTGTTTGTGAGCTATCAGGCCGGGCACACGCTTGGTGCGCGCATCCTGGGCGGCGAAAAATATGTCAAGATCCTCGGCGATGAATTCACTGTGCGCGCCGAAGTGCGGCGCATCGAGGCGTTTTCAGGCCATGCCGATCACAGCGATCTGATCGACTGGGTCAAACCCCGCGCCGCCGCGCTCAAAGGCGTCTTTCTCGTCCACGGTGAACCCAATTCGATGAACGATCTCGCCACGGCCCTGCGCGGTATCGGCGTGCGCGATGTGTTTATGCCGAAGCGGGGAGAAGTGCATTCGTTGTAAAGCAGGTGCTTAAAGTGCCTCAGGTGCCTAAAGTGCTTAAGGTGATGCAATCAGGACCTTAAGCACTTTAGGCACCTGAGGCACTTTCTCCCCTCACTCTTCCAGCAACAACTCCACCGAATTTATCTGCACTTTCAACGCATGACCCTCTGAATACAGCTCGATCGATTGCACCGTGCGCATGTCGGGCAGCTCGTCGAGCAGATTGCCTGTCTCAAAGGTTTCGGGCTGGCCGAGGCTTTTTGCGATGTGTTGTTCGCCGCGGTTTTGCTTGAGAAAGGTCGGAAGTTGCTCGCCCTCAGGATCGCCCTTCGCATAAAAACCCTGCAACCAGCTGCGCTGGGTCGTGTCGGCGGCGATGTAATTGATGCGCGCAAAGAGCGGGCACTCTGAGCCTTCTCCGCCGCACACGCTCAACTCTTGCTCCAAAATCGTGAATGCCACGCGCAAGCGCAATGCTCGGCGCCCCTGCACGTCTTCGTTGATGGCCTGGCTGATTGTTTTGCGCCCCCAGCCGATACCCGCGCCGCTGCGTTCAATCGTCAATACGCCATCGCCCTTGCTAAATGAGCCGCGTCCGCGTTCGGCATCGTTTTTGAGCGACTCCGTGGTTATCAGCCAGTCGCGGCTGCTGGGCGGGTCGGTTGAGAGCGGTGCGCGAAAGAAGCCGTTGCGCACCAGATTGGTTGGCGCCGGCAGCGTGTCTCGGATTGCGCCATCTGGCGTCGCGAGCGCGCGTTGATTGCCGCTCAGCGTCTGTGTGGCGCGCCGATTCGTCGTCGTCAGCGTAAGTTCGCCGTCGCGCACCGTCACCTGCAATTGCTTTTGCCGCGATAGCTCAAGCGTGTAGCGGCCTGAGCGGTTGATGACGCTGTCGCCGGTCGCGCTGCTGACGGTGATCTTGAATTGCCGCGTGGTTGACGCCGGCACATCGATTTCGATCCGCCCATCGAGCAGTTCGAGCTCAAGACTGTCCGCGGCAGGCGTTGGTTTGATAGCGCGGCACACGCGCGCGCTTGAGCCGCACGCTGGCGTTCGAATACAACTGCACGCGCAGGTGCGCCGGAGCGCTCTCGGTGGCGCCAAATGCCAGCTGCCCGACCGAACGATCGCGCACGGCCACAGTGATGCCTTCCTTGAGTTGCCGGCCGGTCAGGTCTACGACGCTGGGCGCGCTTTCAAATGGCGCGCTGGTTTGCACCTGGCCCGCGCGCAGGCTGACCCGCAAAAAAGCTTCGTTTGTGGCGCTATTGATATAGCTAAACACCGCCGTGGGCACACCCACGCCAAGCGAAATGCACACAAGTAGCGCGCCGAACAGCATGATCCAGGCGACGCGCTCCGGGCTTCGTTTCATCTAGAACTTCCGTAGCCCGGTCTTCCAGGCGCTGGCGCGATCGCCACCGTCCGACCGGCCGATTTGCTCCGCGGCATGTTTGGCCTGCTGGTGCGCGATCAACGTCGCCGCGACCGCCGCCACATGCGCATGCTGCGAGGACTCTTCCTGCATCGTAAAGCGGTCTTCGACAAAGCGCGTGTCAAATTGGCCGGCTTGAAAGCGCGTCGATTCGATCAGCTGTTGATGGAACGGAATATTTGTGCGCACGCCCATGATGCGGATTTCACTGAGCGCGCGGCGCAGCCGCAGCACCGCTTCCGGCGCGCGTTTCGCCCCAGCAAATCAGCTTTGGCGATCATGGAGTCGTAATACGGGGTGATTTCAAACCCTTCATACACGCCGCTTTCGACGCGAATGCCCGGGCCGGTCGGGAAGTTAATGTGCGTCACCACGCCGGTGCTTGGCATGAAATTCTGGAACGGGTCTTCGGCGTTGATGCGGCACTCGATGGCCCAGCCGTTTTGTTTGATGTCGTCCTGGGTGTAGCGCAGTTTGCGGCCGCGCGCGATGCGAATCTGCTCTTTGACGATGTCGATGCCGGTGATGCGCTCGGTGATCGGGATGTTCGACCTGAATGCGCGTGTTCATCTCCATGAAATAGTAGTTGCCGTGCTTGTCGAGCAGGCATTCGATCGTGCCGGCGTTGAAGTAATTGACCGCCTGGGCTGCGCTTGACCGCCATCGCGCCCATTTTGCGGCGCAGGTCGTCGTCCAGCGCGACCGAAGGCGCTTCTTCGACCAGTTTTTGGCGGCGGCGCTGCAGGCTGCATTCGCGCTCGCCCAGATGGATGATGTTGCCGTAATGATCGCCCAGAAGCTGGAACTCGATATGACGCGCGCCCTCCACCATGCGTTCGAGATACACACGCCCGTCGCTAAACGAGCTTTCGGCTTCGCGCCGCGCGGCAGCCAGCAACGCCGGCATGCTCTCGATATCGCGCACTTCGCGCTGGCCTTTGCCGCCACCACCGGCGCTGGCTTTGATCAGCAACGGAAAGCCGATGGATCGGCGCCAGCGCCAGCAGTTCTTCATTGGTGAGATCGGCATCGCCCTCGGTGCCGGGGATGACCGATACGCCATTTTTGACCACGGTGGCGCGCGCCACCGCCTTGTCGCCCATGGCGGCGATCGATTGCGGGCGACGGGCCGATAAACACGATGCCGGCGTCGGCGCAGGCCTGCGCAAAAATCTGCTTTTTCGGCCAGAAAGCCATAACCCGGGTGAATTGCGTCGGCGCCGCTTTTGCGCGCCACATCGATGATTTTGTCGATGCGCAAATACGACTCGCGCGACGGCGCCGGGCCGATGTGATAGGCCTCATCGGCATAGCGCACATGCAGCGCGTTGCGATCGACCTCCGAGTACACCGCGACCGTTTCAATGCCGAGTTCCTGGCACGCGCGAATGATCCGGACTGCAATTTCTCCGCGATTGGCGATCAAAATCTTCTTGAACATGGGCGAAGGGGAGTATAGCGGGAAGAATAAAGAGCACAGACAACAGAACACAGATTACAGACGGTGTTTCTCCGTCTGTAATCTGTGTTCTGTTGTCTGTGCTCTCGCAAAAAAAACACCCGCAATAGTTGCGGGTGTTTTTCTAGCTCCTCGACCTGGACTCGAACCAGGAACCTACCGGTTAACAGCCGGTTGCTCTGCCATTGAGCTATCGAGGAAAACTCGAAGGCCAAAAGTATACAACAAATGTTACGCGAAGCGTGTGATTCCGGCGCAAAACCACGCCTATGCGTATAATCCGCCCAAAGTGATAGAGTTCGCGAGCCAGAACGCTATGCCGACATGGCGTTTTGACAGTAAGTTTGATTGTAGGGGCGGCCCGTCGGTCCCACGAAGCACACCCCCGGCACACCCTTTGCCTATTTAGGCGCCTACATGCGCCAGTGCACAAACCCGGTTTGGTTTGCGCGCTCGCACATGAAAGCTGAGTAAAACTTTTCAAGGAGAGCTGAATGTCCCAGAAAACGATTGTATGCAGTGAGTAGCACGCTAATTGCTGCCAGCCTCTTCCTCGCCGCCTGCGGTCAACCGCAGGTTGTCGAGAAAGTGGTTGAAAAGCCGGTCGAGAAGATCGTCGAAAAAATCGTCGAAAAGCCGGTTGAGAAAGTCGTCGAGAAGGTCGTGGAGAAGATCGTCATCGCCACCGCCGAGCCCGTCGCCATGGAAAAGAAGGCCAAAAACCTTCGCGTCAACCTTGGCACCTATCCAGACACGATCGACCCGCAGAAAGTCATCGTTCGTCAATGAAATCGCCCACCTCAAGCTTGTGTATGAGGGGCTGACCAAGCTCGATGGCAAGCTCGCCACCGTTCCCGGCGCCGCCGAGAAGTGGGAATACAACACAGAGCAGACCGAGCTGACGTTCTCGCTGCGCAAGGGCCAGAAATACAGCGACGGTTCGCTGCTGAACGCCAAGCGCTTTGAGTACTCGATCATTCGCAACATCAACCCGGAAACCGCGGGTGAATACGGCACGATCACCAACGAAATTGCCGGCGCCCCCGAGTGGCAGGACAATTTCGCCGGCGCCAAAGACCGCCGCAGATGATGCCGCCAAGAAGACGGCGGAAGAAGCAGCCGCTGCGGGTGAGAAGACCGTGCGCGAGAGCGTTCAGGCCCTCGATGCCAGCGGCGCACCCTGCAAAGACTATGCTCAGGAAGACTGCTTGACCCTCAAGGTCAAACTGAGCAAACCCGCGCCGTATTTCCACACGGTTTTGGGTCTGTGGGTCACCTATCCGGCCAAGGAAGAGAATATCTCCGAAGGTGGCGCGCAGTGGTGCAACAGCTCGAAGTTCCAGATCGGCAACGGTCCCTACGTCATGAAGTCGCTTGAGCCCTTCGTGAAGAGCGTCTATGTGCCGAACGCCAATTACTGGGGCGGCGCGCCAAAGACCAATCTGGAATATTCGTATATCACAGATTCCGCCGTGGCATTCCAGGCGTATAAGAACAACGAGTTCGACATCATTGGTCTGGCCGCTGAAGACTACGAAACAGTCAAGGCTGATGCGCAGCTGAGCAAAGAAGCCACGATTTACCCGGGTTCTTGCACACACCGCGCTGCAGTTCCGCGTGTTCAAGGAACCATTCACTGATCCCAAGGTTCGCGCGGCGTTCAGCTACTCGCTTGATCGCGATGCCTGGGTCAAGGATGTGCTGAAAGACCTCGGTTCGTCAACCCTGACCTGGATCCCGCCGGGATTCCCGGGTTACAAGGAAGGCGAGACGCGCTTTAAGTATGACGCGGAGAAGGCCAAGGCCCTCATTGCCGAATCCACTTACAAGACCGTTGCAGATTTGCCGCCGATCGTGCTGACTTTTGGCGACACCCCACGCAACCGCACACGCAATGAGTGGCTCGGCGCGCGCTTCCAGGAAGTGTTTGGCACCGATCTCAAAGTTGAGCTCAAGCCCGTTGAACCGACCGCCTTTACTGCCCAGCAGAAAGACAAAGAGAGCGAACTGCAGATGTTCCTCGGCGGTTGGTGCGCGGACTATCCGGATCCGCAGAACTGGCTGAGCGTTTACTGGAAGAGCACCACCACGTTTGCCGATCGCATCGGCTATGTGGACAAGGATTTCGATGCGCTGATCGATCAGGCCGACGTGGAAGGCGACCCCGCCAAACGCGCCGAACTGTATCAGCAGGCGCAGGACCGCTTGGTTGACAGCAACCCGGTCGCGTTCTTCTGGAACAACGTGAACTGCGTATCTGGTCAAGCCATGGGTCAAGGGCATCGTCAAGACGCCGCAGGACTCAGGCTGGGCTGGTGACACCGTGCCGCTCACGATCGACATCGACGAAGCAGCACTGCCCCAGTAATTTGCGCGTGCAAAACGGTTACGCCGACGCCGTTTTGCACCAGAAGTGGGGTAGTGTTCCGTAAACCAAATTTGTATAGGGCGAAATCGCCATTCCCCCGCGCAGCGGGGGGATGGCGATTTCGCCAAAACATACCCACTTGGCTTGCGGAGCACTTGCCTCTTGATTGTTGTCTATTGAGGAGCGTGCCATGGTCAACTTCCTTGCCCGGCGTTTTTTACAATTTGTTCCAACGTTGTTTGTGATTTCGGTGATCACATTTGGTCTGATGAAGGCTGCGCCCGGCGGCCCTTGGGATCGCGATGCTGAAAGCAAACAGGTGGCGCCCCAGATCCAAAAATTGCTTGAGATTCAGTATGGCCTGAACAAGCCGTTGTGGCGGCAGTGGATGGCATACAACATCGGCGATGTTGACGATCGTGGCAACTTTCTGTGCGGGGCTGTGTGTGGCAATCTTGGCCCATCATTTAGACAGCGCGGCATGAACGTGCAGGACATTTTGTTCAAGCCAACCGACGCGAGCAAGGGATTTTGGTATTCCAAATTTGGGTACTCGCTGCGCTTTGGCCTATTTGCGCTGATATTTGCCGTGATCGTTGGCATCCCCGCCGGCGTCATTCTCCGCGTTAAAGCAAAACTCCGCGCTTGACTATGGCGTAACGTTTTTTACCAACATCGGCATCTCGGTGCCGTCGTTTGTTGTGGCATTTTTTGCGATTTTGGTGTTTGCCGTCTGGCTGGGGCTGACATCCGTTCGGCAGCAAGATTGGTCCGGGCTAAAGCCGTGGATCCTGCCGGCGATTGTGTTTGGTTTTGGCACCATGGCATCGATCGCCCGCCTGACGCGCGCTTCCATTCTCGAAGTGATGCGCCAGGATTACGTGCGCACCGCGCGCTCAAAGGGCGCGGTTGAAAGCGCCGTTATTTGGAAGCACATGCTCAGCAATGCGATGATTCCAGTGATTACGATTTTGGGCCCGGCGCTGGCCGGCCTGGTCACCGGATCCATTGTCATGGAGCAGGTGTATGGCATCCCCGGCGTGGGTGTCGATTTTATTCGCGCGATTGGCAACCGCGATTATTCGCTGATCATGGGGACGACGTTGTTTTATTCCGTCCTGATTTTGCTTGCAAATTTGAGCGTCGATATTTTGTATGGCGTGGCAGATCCGCGCATTCGGGTGGAGTAAATCATGGCACAAGCAACCAACACGCTCAAACCCGAACGCGCGCCAGTGGCGTTGACGCAAAACGCCGGCGAAGCAGTTCAAAGCCAATTCGCCATCGCCTGGAAACGCTTTAAGCGTAACCGCGCCGCGCTGTTCAGCAGCCTGATCGTCTTCGGGTATCTGCTGGTCGCCGTGATCGGCCCGCTGATCGCGCCGCGCGACCCAACCCAACGCAACAGCGGCAAAAACGATCTGCCGCCAGTATTTGTGTCGCGCGGCACGAATGGCAAAGCGGGCAACAGCGATTTTTTGCTCGGCACTGACAACCTCGGGCGCGATGTGTTTAGCAAGATCATTTATGGCACCCGCACCGCCATCGCGGTAGGAATTGTTCCCACGACGATTGTTTTGTTGATCGGCGCGCTGATTGGCTATGTCGCCGGGCTGAGCGGCGGCACTGTCGACAACGTGCTCATGCGCGTGACCGACGTTTTTTATGCGATTCCGATCGAGCTGATTTTGATTTTGGTGATGATCACGATGGGCGACACGATCCTGGGCAAAACGGCCTGAGCGGTGTGCCGCTGTTTTTGATGTGGTATCGCGATTGTGTCGTGGAGCGGCATCGCGCGCTTGCTGCGCGGTCAGGCGCTGTCGTTGCGCAGCCGCGAGTTTGTCGAAGCCGCGCGCAGCATGGGGGCGTCAAATTGGCAAATCATCAACAAGCATATCGTGCCAAATACTCTGGGGGTGATTCTGGTGTGGGCGGCATTCGCCATTCCGCGCCAGATTATTTCAGAAGCGATTTTGGGCTATATCGGCCTGGGTTTGCGGCCTGCATTGTCGTCCCGCGAATTTTTTGTCACCAGCTGGGGCCGCATGTTTCTTGAGGCGTACGGCGCGATCAATGCCAACCCCTGGTATTTGCTGGTGATGGCGTTTGCCGTGGCCATGCTGGTGATCTCGTTTACGTTTTTTGGCGACGGTTTGCGCGATGCATTTGACCCGCGCATGAAGCGGTAGGCCGCTCCAGGTGTAGTCCACCTCGAAGGTGGACTCCACTTGTTGGCACTTAATACGCCCCGCGCCCGGTCAGCATGCGCGCGGGCGTTTTCAGCATGATCTTGATATCTTGCAGGGGCGACCAGTTCTCGATGTAATACACATCCAGCAGCACCATCTCTTCGAACTTCAAATTCGCTGCGGCCGCTGATTTGCCACAGACCGGTGATGCCGGGTTTGACGCGCAGACGCTCGCGGTGCCAATCGTCGTAATTGGCGACTTCGTTCATCAGCGCCGGACGCGGTCCAACAATGCTCATCTCGCCGCGCAAGACATTCCAGAACTGCGGCAGTTCATCCAGACTGAGTTTGCGAATGAGGCGGCCCACATTCGTGATGCGTGGATCTTCTTTGATCTTGAACATCGGGCCGTCGGCTTCATTGAGCGACTTCAAGCTGTTTGCGCTCTTCCTCGGCGCCCAGCCGCATTGAGCGCAATTTAAATATCCAGAACGATTTGCCATCCAATCCCGACGCGTTTTTGCGTAAAGATCGCCGGCCCGGGCGATTCCAGCCGAATTGCGATCGCTGCCAGGCCGATGATTGGCGCGGTCAGCGCGGTAATTACCGCGCCAAAAAAGATGTCGAGACAACCGTTTGATCAGCCGGTTCACCGGGCTGACGGTGCGGCCGCGGATGCCAAGCACTGGGATGCCGCCAAAGTCGTTGACATCGACCTGGCTGTAGTTGATCTGCAATATCGACGGCACCACGCGCACGCGCACGCCGCGTTTCTGGCACAGATTGACGATCTCGACGATCTTTTGTTGCGCGCTCCAGGGCAGCGTGATGACCACGTCATTGATGGCATGCTCGCCGAGCAGGGGGGCGATCGCGTCAATTTCGCCGAGCGCCGGGAAGCGCCCGATGTCGGTCTGGCCACGCAGCGGGTCGTCATCGACAAACCCGACGCAGCGGTAGCCCAGATCTGGCCGCGCAAATACCGTGCGCATGACCGCGCGGCCCAGATCGCCAGCGCCCACGATCAGCAGATTTGAGACGCCGATGCCGCGTTTGCGCAGCCGCGCCTCCAGCCAGAGTTTGATGCCGCGCGCCAGGCCCAGCAGCAGCACCGTCAACACACCGGCATAGCCGATCATCAAGCGTGAGTAGACGGTTGGGCCCACGATAAAGATGGCGGTCCATAGCACAAAGGGCATCTTGAAGACCGCGCCGGCGATGCGCGTAACCTGATCGAACCACGCAGCGCTGCGCAGCGAATACACATTGTCCGTCCAGAAAAAGAACAAGAGGGTTGCGTTAAACAGCACTTGCAGCCCGAAGTAATCCGCCAGGGGCGCATTAAACACGATTTCACGAAAGAGCTGAATTTGATAGCGCAGGAAATAGCCCAGCACAAATGCGATGTTTATCAGCGCAATATCGATCAACAACAGAAACAAACGAGAGCGAAAGGTGTTCATGAGCAGCCGGCTAAGCGTTGAGAGGGAGGTCAAACAGCCGATATTTTTTATAAATGCGCCCGCTGCCGAGCTGGGCGACGCGATTCATGGCGTCGTTGTCTTCAAGCACCCACGAGCACTCCGCGCCCCGCATGTTTTTGCGCGCCATGGTTTCATACATGCGCACAGCCAGCATCGAATCGATCCCGCTCATGCGGTGAGTCGCCAGAACGCCGAGCACGATAAAACGCATGCTGTCGACGCGTTTTCGCGCATACAGGTGCCAGGCGAATTTTGCCAGCGTCAACAACTCCGGTGTGCGCGGGCTGGGGTAGGCCAGGCGCAGCGCATGGTTGACATTGGGGATTGCCGCGGCCACCCCCACCGCTTTGCCGTCGATCTCGGCGATCAGCACAAGTTCTTCGTCCGCAATTTTTGCGAGCTCAAGCACCAGATGCTTGAGTTCGGAATCGGTTGGGGTGACATGGCCCCAGTTTTGTTCCCATGGCCCGGAATACAGCACCTCTTTGATGTGGTCGAATTCGCGCTCCACGATTTTCAAATTCACATGCCGGACCGTAAACTTGCTGCGTTCCTGCGCTTTTGCCGCGATGCGCCCAAAGCGGCCATCAACGACCTCCTTTGCGCCCTCGCGCGCGATCCACCAGGCATACAGATCTTTGGATTTTGCAAAGCCATAGTTTGTAATCAGCTGTTCATAGTAGCGCGGGTTGTAGGTCATCAGCACCATCGGTTCGGAGTCAAACCCGTCAACCAGCAGACCGCACTCGTCGTTCAGGCTTAGCGTGGCCGGGCCGCGCATGATCGAAAGGCCCCGGCTCGCAAGCCAGGTTTTGGCCTGGGCAAAAAGCGCGTTTGCGACAGTTTGATCGTTGATGCATTCAAAGGCGCCAAAAAAACCGGCTCCGTCGTTCCAACGCGCCAGATGCCGGGTGTTGTGGATTGCGGCGATCGTGCCAACTGCTTTGCCATCGCGTTTTGCTATAAAAAGCGCGGCGGCGCTGTGTGAAAAGAACAAGTTTTTGGATGTGTCATAAAACGCGGTTCGATCACTCATGAGTGGCGGGACCCAGAACGCATCATCTTTATAGATTTCCCACTGAAAGGCAATAAATTCGCGCCGTTGCGCGGGCGTGGTGCATTCAACAATCTCGATAGCCATGACGTGCAATTATGGCTGATCGCCCCAAATTTGACTGGGAGCCGGTCTGTTTGCGCCCTGCGGCTGGCGCACGACTGATCGCCGTCAGCGTCGCAAACTGTGTAGATATGGTGAGATTTTCTGCTGGAAATGGCCGAAATCGACGGTAAAACGAGGCCGTGTGATATTATTAGCCCTTCGACGACGCAAACATCGCGGAAGTCTTTCCGCTCTTGTGGAGCCTGACGATCGCCAGATTGTCAGGTTTTTTTGCGAGGGCAACAAACTTGGCCGGGTGATCTAGGGGCACTGTGCAGCGCGGACCTCTCTCAAAACCTATCGGGGATGGTGACATCGCCGCAGGTTTGAAACAGATCTTACGCACGTTCATCGGATTGGCTGGCTGGCCTGCTCTGCAGGCAAACAAATTACCGTGGAAAGGATTGAATAAATTATGCGAGAGTATGAACTGACAATTATTGGCAAACCCGATCTTGACAACACCAACCTGAATGTGTTGCTTGAGCGCGTCAAGGGCTATATCACTGCCGAAGGCGGCTCTATCGAAAAGCTGGATATGTGGGGCATGCGTCACTTGACCTACCCGATCCGCAAGTTTCGCGATGGGCACTATGTGCACATGGTGGTGAAGCTCGATGGCCAGTCTGTCGCAAAAATCGAACAGCGCTTGCGCCTGACCGATGAAGTAATTCGGCACTTGCTGGTGTCTGCTGACGATGATTCAGCACCCGCGCTGGCCGCCGATGCCGGTGCCGCGCCGGAATCACAAACGGTCGAGGCTTCTGCGTAACTGCCAAACGGACAAACCGGCTGGCTGCAGACTTTAAATTCAGCTTGCCGGTTGGGTTTGGTTGTCTTTGAGGGCGTGGTGTATGAGGGGCTTGAATAAGGTCATGATCATCGGCCATCTTGGCCGTGAGCCAGAACTCCGTTATACGCCGAGTGGCAAAGCTGTTGCTTCGTTCGCGGTTGAAACCAAGCGCGATTGGACGTCACCAGATGGCCAGCGTCACGAAGAGTCTGAATGGTTCAATGTCGTGGCTTGGGGCAGCTTGGCTGAGATTTGCAAACAGCATTTGGTGCGTGGCCAGCAGGTCTATGTCGAAGGCCGCTTGCAGACACGCGGTTGGGAAGACAACGATGGCAAGCGGCATTACCGCACCGAAATTGTCGCCAATGAGATGGTGATTCTCGGCCCGCGCAGACAGCATCTCGAACATCACATCGAAGAACAGCACGCTTCACATCAAACACACGTTGACGAGGAAGACGGGCTGCATTGAAATCGCGAAAACGCGCATAGTGCTTATCTGCAACTGTTTAGACGAAATCGCTGAACACTTGACGGACTGGCGCTTAACACAATGTCATGTCAAAAAAACAAGAAGCAGCACCCGCGCCAAGCATGACGCGCCTGCAACTCTCGCGTCATGAACGCGAGCTGCGTCAGCGCCGCATTATTGTCATCGGCGCTATTGTGGTCGGACTGCTAACAATCGGCTTGATCGCTGCGGCAGCCATTCAGATCGGCGTCGTTGAGCCATCGCGCACGGTGGCCAGTGTCGGCGGTCAACCGATCTCGGTTCAAAATCTGCAGAAGCGTATGAGCCTGACGCAAAATGGCGTCGCAGGCAACGCAAATCAATTGCGCGCCCAGTTGGCGCAGTTGCAGCAGGGTGACCAGCAACAGGCCGATTTTCTGGGCCAGTTCTATCAGCAGCAATATCAGCAAATTGTTGCGCAGGGCAGCGCCGAAGCGATCGCCACGCAGTCGTACCAAACCATGGTCGATGATCTGTTGGTTCGACAAGAGGCCGCGCGCCGCGGGATCACCGTCAGCGCCGAAGAGGTGCAGCAGGAACTTGAGAAGAGCCTGGGCTACTATCGCGCCACGTTGACGCCGTTCCCAACGCAGCCGGCCGAGCCAACCGTGGTTGTCTCCGGCACCGCGATCGTTCCGCCCACGACTGCGCCGCGCCTGCAGCCAACCAGCATCGGCACGGATGTGCTCGCATACGAACTGGCCAAGCGCGTCACCAATTTGCAGCCGCTTGGTTACAACGAACAGGATCTGCGCGCGTTTATTGAGAGCGATCTCTACAGCACGCGTTTGCGCGACACCATTGGCAACGAAGTGGCCACCAGTTCGCCGCACGTCCAGTTCGATTTTGTGCGCTTCAATGTCATCACGGATGCGTTGAAAGCCGCTGACCGGCTGGCCAAGAACGAGATTCGTTTTGACGCGCTGATTTCTGAAACCAACGCCATTACATTGCCCGCGTCGATCGGCGCCGGTCAGAGTGTCGAATGGACCAGCGAATCACAGGTGCGCTCGTTGTATGGCGCGGAGGTGTTCGATGTCTTGTCGTATAAGTCAATCGGCGCGCCCACCGGCGTCGTCACATCGACAAACGGCAGCATCTATGTGCTATTGCCAAAAGGCCGTGAAACCCGCGAGTTGCAGGAGAACGAGCTGACGCAGGCAAAGCGCGACAAATATGATGAGTGGCTGAATGCGGCCCGGCTCGACACCAACATAGTCAAAAAAGAGCTAGACCCGACCACAGTCATCCCCGCGCCCGTTCGATCCGCAGCTGCCGCTTTTGCCAGCCAGCACGGCGGGCAATAGCGCACGATCGAATGCGCCGCTCCAAATTGCGATTGACAACACCCGCCATGCTCATGGCGGGTGTTGTTGCATTTCCCCTGGCGCATATGCAGCCGGCGGTGGCCCATCCGGCAGATGAGGGCCGTGTTGTGATCGTCTTTCGCGCACAGCCGGGCAAACTGATGTGGACGCAGGACTGGTGGCTGGGCAATTTGGTTGGGTTGCAGTTTTGGGGTGTGGAGATCGATCGCGATAAAGACGCGCGTGCATCGAGCGAAGAGATCGCCGCGTTGGCACGGAATTTGGCCGACGGATTTACGTTGTCGATCGATGGGCAACAGGTGGTTCCGATTGTGGAAAAGATCGACGTTTCAGAATACAACGCATTTGTGTCGGCGCCGGCGGATCCACAAATTCGGCTGACGTTCGCTGTTCCAATCCCTGCGGCAGGCGCGACCTTGCGCTATCAAAAACGGCGGGCCGATCGCCTTGCGTTTATTGCGCGCTTCCCGGCGGGCGGTGGCGTGCTGGTGTCCGATCAGACGCTTGCGCCGGACCACTATGAGGCAAAAGTTGTGGTGCGCCAGAGTTCGCGTGCCACCGTAGTGGCGCCGAATATGGGCGTTAGCCAATCGGTTGCGCTGATCATCGCGCTGGTGTCGCTGGCAGCAGCCGGGGTAACCCTGGCGTTCGTGATAATCTTGTTGCGACGACGATGAACAGATCGAAATTGCCGGTGGCGGTGACACTTCTCTTTGCAGTGATGCTGGGCACGATCGTGCTCGATGCGGTGTTGCCTGCCCTATCGCTTTGGCCGGTTGTGACGTTGCCGGACAGTTTGCAAAATTTTGTCACGGTGTTTTTGGGCATCTTTATCGAGGCCGCGCCGTTTTTGCTGTTTGGCAGCCTGGCGTCGGGCTTGATCGCGGTGTTTGTCAGCGCCGATGACATTGCCGCGCTGTTCCCGCGCAACCGCGCGCTTGCGACCATGCTCGGCGCTGTTTTGGGCGTGGTCTTCCCTGTTTGCGAATGCGGCGTGGTGCCTGTGGTGCGCCGGCTGGCGCAAAAAGGTTTGCCGATCTCGGCGGGGATTGCGTTTTTGCTGGCGGCGCCGGTGATCAATCCGGTAGTAATCGCCAGCACGTATGCGGCGTTTGGCTTTGGCCTGGTTTTTTGGGCGCGCCTGGGATTTACGTTTTTGGTGGCTGTCGTCGTCGGGCTGGTGTTTGCCGCGCAGCCGCAGCTTATTAGAATTTTACGCCCGCGCACACTTGGGCCGCTGATGGGCGGCAGCGACGCCATCACTCCGGATGCGGACGCAGGCAACAAACCGCCTACGGTATCCGCGCGCTTACAGCAAGCGTTTGTCACGGCGACCGAGGACTTTTTTGACGTGGGCCGCTATCTCGTGCTGGGAAGCCTGCTGGCGGCATTGCTGCAGACGATTGTTCCGCAAAGCGCGCTGGTGAGCATCGGCAGCAGCCCGGTCACATCGGTCTTTGCTTTGCAGGCGCTGGCGTATGTGTTGTCGGTGTGCAGCACGGTCGACGCGTTTTTAGCCCTGTCGTTTGTAGGGACGTTTACGACCGGGTCGATCATCTCGTTTCTGGTGTTGGGGCCGATGGCGGATATCAAGAGCACCCTCATGTATCTCGGCTTGTTTCGTCAGCGGCCGGTGCTCTATATTCTTGTGTTGACCTTTCTGATGACGATGCTGATCGGCATTTTTATCAATCTAAATGTCGGGGCGTAATGTTTTCATTTGAAGTGCTACAACAGCGCGGCGCGGCGCGGCTTGGGATTATTCAGACACCGCATGGCGCAATGCACACACCGCAGTTTATGCCGGTTGGCACCCAAGCGACTGTAAAGGGCGTGCCGCCGCGCGATCTGGAAGCGATGGGCGCGCAGTTTATTCTGTCAAATACGTATCATCTCTATCTGCGGCCCGGAGATGTGCTGATCGCAAATCGCGGCGGTCTGCACGAATTTATGCGCTGGCGCGGGCCGATTCTGACCGACAGCGGCGGCTTTCAGGTCTTCTCGCTCAGCGAGATGCGCAAGATCGACGACGACGGCGTGACATTTAAGAGCCACCTGGACGGCAGCCTGCATCGCTTTACGCCCGAGAAATCGATCGCGATCCAGGAAAATCTGGGCGCCGATGTCATCATGTGTTTTGACGAGTGTCCGCCGCCAAACGACCCGGAATACAACAAGATTGCGCTGGCGCGCACGCATGCCTGGGCTGCCCGTTGCCGCATTGCGCACAAACGCGCCGATCAGGCGCTATTTGGCATTGTGCAAGGCGGCATCTTTCGCGATCTGCGCGAACAGTCTGCCCGCTTTATCACCGGCCTGGATTTTCCGGGATATGCGATCGGCGGACTGGCCGTCGGCGAGACCAAGAACGACATGCTCGCTGTGCTGGAGTGGATGCACGCGGCGCTGCCGGAGGACAAACCGCGCTATCTGATGGGCGTGGGCGAGCCGACCGATCTGATTCGCGCCGTGGCGCGCGGTGTCGACATGTTTGACTGTGTGCTGCCAACGCGGCTGGCGCGCCATGGCGCGGCGTTTACACGTGACGGCCGCATCAACATGCGCAACAAGCGCCACGAGAATGACGACGCGCCGATTGAAGCCTCGTGTTCATGCTATGCCTGCACCACGTTTTCGCGCGCCTATATCCGGCATTTGATGCATGTGGGCGAGATGCTCGGGCTGTATCTGATGAGCATTCATAACCTGCAGTTTTTGATGGATCTGATGCATGAGGTGCGCGCGGCGTTGCAGCAGGATCAGTTTGATGCCTGGGCCGCCGCCTGGCTGAGCCGTTACGAGCGCAGCGCAGCATTGTCGGCAACCGCGTGAATTCGCGCGGCGCTGTAAAAGCTGCGCGGCATGGCTTGCCTGCGAAGCGCGCTGCGCGTTGGAGGTAAACCACCGGAAATGCGTAGCTCCGCCACAGGTTGGCTGGCTATACTCTTGTGCCGACATGAGCAACTCGCAGGATCGTGCCAACCCGACACCGGATGAATCGGGGCGTGAACCCCAGAAAGCGCGCGCGCCGCGCTCTGCCGCGCGGCCGGTCACTGCACGTGAAGGTTATGTGCCAAAGACCGGTGGCAGCCCGCCGGCCGCATCGTCGCAGGACGCCGGCCCAGCCGCCGCCTCCGCCGACGATCTTCGCGCCCGCAAAACCGGCCCCGCGCCCGGTTGCCGATGTCAAGCAACCGCCTGTGGCAAAGCCGCAACCCGGCCCAAAAACGCAGCTGCACCGCCGTCGGCGTGTGCAATCACGTGCTGCGCGCGTCTTTTTAACGTTCGCCTTGCTGGTGTTTATCGGCTTTTTTGCCGTCATCGCGGTTGGCGCTGGCGCCTATATTGTGATCGCGTCGCAGGTGCCTGATGTTGCGGCGTTGGAGTCAAAACAAAGCGCCTTTGCCAGCACCCGCATCTATGATGCCGAGGGTGGATTGCTGCTTGAGCTGACCGATCCCGATGATCCGGCAGCCGGCATGCGCCAGCGCGTCGATATCAATGACATCAGCCCGTATTTGAAACAGGCCACGATTGCGACAGAAGACCCGCGCTTTTACAAATACAACCAGTATGTCGGGTTTGACCCGCTGGCGATTGCGCGCGTGTTGCGCGATGCATTTCAGGACCGTGAAATTACCAGCGGCGGTAGCACGATTACGCAGCAGGTTGCGCGTAATTTGCTGTTGTCGCCAGAAGAGCGCGTCTCTCGCGCGCCCATTCGCAAGATTCGCGAGATTATTCTGGCCAACGAAATCACGCGCCGCTATCCGCGCGATCAGATTTTGGGCATTTATTTGAACGAGATCAACTATGCCAATCTGGCCTATGGCGCTGAAGCCGCGTCGCGCGCCTACTTCAACAAACAGGCCAAAGACCTGACGCTGGGCGAGGCTTCGTTGCTGGCGGGCATTCCACAATCGCCTGTGCTGTGGGATCCGGTCGCCAACAAAGAGAACGCGCTGAAGCGCCAGGCTGTTGTGCTCGGTCTGATGGCTGAGGCTGGTTTTATCCAGCCATCCGAGATTGCGCCGGCTCAGGCCGAGATGCGTGATCGCGTGTTTCGCAAACCGCGCATCAATGTGCCAAGTATCGCGCCGCATTTCTTTTACTATGTGCGCGAACAGCTGGCGCGCGAGTATGGCGACAAAGAACTTTTTAGGCGCGGCCTAAAGGTCTACACATCGCTCAACCCAATCGCGCAGCGCACGGCTGAAGAAGCGGTGCGCACGCAGCTCGCAAAACTGAAAGACAAGAATGTCACCAACGCCGCCGTCGTCGTCATAAGACCGCAGACGGGTGAGATCCTGGCGATGGTTGGCAGCGCAGATTTTTACAATGACGCGATCAACGGCCAGGTGAATATTGCAATTTCGCCGCAGCAGCCGGGCTCATCGGTCAAACCATTCGCGTTTCTTGCCGCACTCGAAAAGGGCTATACGCCGGCCACGTTGTATTGGGACGTGCCAAAAACCTACGTTGACCAATATGGCCAGAAATTTACGCCGCGCAACTATGACGGCAAGTTTCATGGTCCGATGTCGATGCGCGAGGCGCTAGCCCGCAGCATGAACATCCCGGCGGTGGACACGCTTGAGTTTGTCACGCTGCCGACCTTTCTCGACCGCACCAGCAAATTTGGCATCGACTTTCCACCCAATCCGCAATACGGCCTGGCGTTGACGCTGGGCGGCGGCGATTCAACGCTGCTCAATTTGGCCGAGGCCTATAGCGTGCTGGCCAACAATGGCATGCATCTGGAACCCACCGCGATTTCGCGCATTGAGACACTGGAAGGCGTGCTGATTCGCGATTACACAAAATCGCAGCAGGGAGAACAGGTGGTGCGCCCGGAGCATGCTTACCTGATCACACACATGCTCAGCGACAACAATGCGCGTCTGAAGAGCTTTGGCCGCAACAATGTGCTAAATCTGCCCTTTCCGGCTGCAGCAAAGACTGGCACCACCAATGATTTCCGCGACAACCTGACGGTCGGCTATACGCCAGATCTGGTGGTTGGTGTCTGGGTGGGCAACTCGGATAACAGCGAGATGCAGGGCGTCAGCGGTATCACCGGCGCGGCGCCAATCTGGCGCGATGTGATGGTTGGCATGCTCAAGGATGCGCCAGTGCGGCCGTTTGACCGCCCGGCCGGGGTAATTGAAGTCGAGGTCTGTGCGGATGGCGGTCGTCTGCCCTCGCCTGCTTGCCGCGCCCGCGTCAAGGAAGTCTTTAATGCTGAGCAGCCGCCGTTGCCGGCCGACGAGACAATCGAGCGTGCCGTTGCGGCGGGCGACCCATTGCTGGCGCAACCGCCACAGCAGGCGCAGGCTGTTTCCCAGTCTCCGGATATCGTATTTACACAACCAGCCAATGGCGCGCAGTTTTCGCGTGGGTTGCTCTCGATTCAGGGCACGGTTAATCCGCCAGGCTTTCAGGAGTACAAGGTTGAATACGGCGTCGGTGATAACCCAGCTGAATGGGGGTGGATCAGTGGCCCGCATCAGTCGCCTGTCATTGGCGGACAGTTGACGCAGTGGGGGCTCGAGAGCCTAAACCCGGGGCCGTATACGATCCGCATCACGGTACAAACGACGGCCGGCCCGATCGTTGGCTATAGCCGGTTCGATGTGCTGCCGTAGGGTCTCTGCGCATACTGCGGCAATTGCCTGTACAACCCACCAAGCTACGTATTTTTTCGCTTGCGAATAGGCCAAACGCTGTAACACTTAAGCCGGATACGGGGATGCGCCGGATGGGCCGGCGTCGCAACAGGCATCAGCGGACTGTCATTGCATCACATGGAACTGCCGACTGTTCTAACGCGCCGCCTCAGCGGCGCTCCTGCCTTCTTGGCTGTCGCCTTCAGCCAGCTTTTTTCCATTTTCGCGTCCACAGTTGTTAGCTTTGCGCTGGGTGTTTGGGCATATGAAACCAGCGGTGCGGTGTTGCCGATTGGCGTGATTACGGTGTGCCAGTTTGCGGGCAACCTGGCATTTGGCCCGATCGCCGGCGTGCTGATCGATCGCTACAACCGCAAATACTTGATGGCCGCAGCCGATGCGCTTGCCGCGCTCGGCACGTTGTTTTTGTTCACAGTGTTTATTTCTGACGGCCTGCAGATGTGGCACTTGTATGCGCACGCACTGATTGTCGGCATCAGTTGGGCATTTCAAGGACCGGCATATTCTGCAGCCATAGGCACTCTGGTTAAGAAGGCACAGCTCAATCGCGCCAATGCCATTATGAGCATCGTGGATGTTGCGCCGGCCATCGTCGCGCCGATTTTGGCCGGGTTGATGTATCCAGTGCTGGGATTGCGCGGTTTGTTTGCGTTCGATCTGGTCACGTTTGGGATTGCCATTTTTGTCATGCTATTTGTGGCGGTGCCAAGCACCCCAGAGACTAGCGAAGGGCACATCAGCAAGGGTAGCGTGTGGCAGGAGTGGCAGTATGGCCTGACGTATATTTTTAAAAGGCCCAGCCTGCGCAATATGCTTGTGGTGGGTCTGCTGACCGATGTGTGCATTGGCTTGATCTACACCTTGATCAACACGTTGGTGCTCGCGCGCACCAACAACAATGAGGCGGTGCTGGGTGTGGTCTGGGCTGCTGGCGCGGCGGGAATCGTCGCTGGGTCGATATTTCTGACGGTGCGGAGCAAGCTAAAGGATCCGATGGCGGTTTCATTGCTGCTGCAGGCGGGCTGGGGCGGGGCGCTGTTGGTGTATGCGCTTGCGAATAACGCTGTGGTCTGGTCGGTTGCGATATTTGTTGCGTATTTTTGCGGGCAGGTATCGCTCATCACTGGCAAAAGTATCTGGCAAGCCAAGGTGCCGGTTGATGTGCAGGGTCGTGTCTTTGCCATGCGGCGCACGGTGATGCTGCTGAGCAGCCCAATTACGCCAATCATCGCAGCACTGCTGGCAGACACCTGGCTTGAACCGTTGTTCAAGACAGCAGGGCGTGCGCCGCAGGTGCTCACTGCGCTGGTCGGCAGCGGGGTTGGCGCGGGCATGGCCGTCATCATTGCATGTGCGGCGATCGGGGTCGTGCTGTTTGCCGCGATCTCCTGGGGCCTGCCTTCGGTGCGCAATGCCGATCGTGTTTTGCCTGACAAAGAAGTCTTCACAGCGCCAGAAGGTGCAGCCAACCCCGGCACCGCAGTGGCCCGCACTGTCTCCGGCGCTTAACGTCGCGCGCTCCGGAATTTTCCGGGTATTGACATCGCCATAGTGAACTGATAGCCTTTTGCGTGCGCAACACCCTGCGTAACTTTCACACAAGGAGGACGACCAGAATGGCAAACTATTACAGAAAAACCCGCCGAATCGCCGGCTTTTCGGCATTTCCTTGTCTGTACTGCGCCTTGTGCTTGCCTCCGCTGAGCGATTTGCTCTTCTGACGATGACAACCACAGGCTCAGCGCAGCCTGTGGTTTTTTGTTGCCTCACGTGAACGGACAAAATCCCACAGATTGCATCGCACGTCCGTGAAATTTGAAATTTCTCTGACAACACCTTAAACAATTTTCCTGGTGAGTCAAACAAGATTTTAAGATGCTTAACGAAACAAGTTATGAAATGGTGCAAACCATCCAACAAGAACATCTGCGCGTCGCGGAAAACGATCGCAGGGCGCGTCACGCCCAAGCGAGACCTGCGAATGCGCCGCTGTTGGCGCGTGTGATTGCTTGGCTTTATGCAAGCTATGCGCTGCCTAAACTGCGCCGCAGCGCTTACGAGCGGAGTGCTGGGCTGTCATGACCCTACAACATCACTGATTTTCACTTCCGCCCATTCGCCGGTGAGGCAGACTTTGCCGCGATGGCTGCGCTGGATAATGCGAGCTATGCGGTCGACAGCCTGGATGAACTCACGACTGTTGACGGGTTGCGTCACTACTATTCGTCATTGTCGAATTGTGATCCGGCCGTCGACACGCTGTTTGCCGAAACTGAACAGCATTTGGTTGCGACGGCGCGGCTGAACTGGAGCGATCAGAAAAACGGCCTGCGCCGAATCAACCTGATGCTGTCATGTCATCCAGATGCATACGATACCGGCGCGGTGGCGGCGCTTTTGGATTGGGCTGAGCGCCGCGGACGTGAGATCAATGCCGCGTTGCCAACCGCCCAGGCAAAACGGTGCTGAACACCTGGGTTGTTGATGCGCAGACCTGGTTGCGCGCTGCGGTGGAACCGCGTGGATTTTCCGTGGTGCGGTATGCGTTTGAGATGCTGCGGGATTTATCCGAGCCGATTCCCGAATTTGCGCTGCCGGCTGGCTTCGAGATCCGCCCGGCCACGCATGAACAGCGTCAGCTGATCTGGGATGCCGATCACCGGGCATTTGCCGATCATTGGGGTTATGCGCCGCCAACCGAAGCCCTCTTTCAGCGCTGGTTGACGGATCCAGAAAACGACCCGGCTCTGTGGAAGGTGGCCTGGCATATCGAAACAAACCAGATTGCCGCACAAGTGCTGAACTATGTCGATGCCGAAGCCAACGCAAAATTCAATCGCAAACGTGGCATGACCGAGGATATCAGCACGCAGCGCGAATTTCGCAAGCGCGGACTGGCGCGCGCGTTGATCTGTGAGAGCCTGCGCATGTTTCGCGACAAGGGGTTTACAGAAGCGGGTCTGGGTGTCGATGCTGAGAATCTGACGGGTGCGTTGCATGTCTACGAAGCGTGCGGCTTCAAACGCCATCGCACCGAATTGACGTATCAAAAATCACTATGAATCCACAATTTCCAAATCACCCGAGCCTGCGTGCGCGCCCATTTCGCGATGCTGGTGATTTCCAGCATATTGCCGATATCTCAAATAGCGGATACGCCGCGGAGCAGATCGAGGATTTCGATTCAATCGACGATGTTCGGAGTATTTACGAGAATATGCCGAATTTTGATATTCAGCGTGATTTTCTGTTGGTCGAATCGATTGAGCGGCCTGCGCAGGCCGTTGCATACGCCCGTGGGCGCGTGTTGGAAGAGCCGAATGGTCTGCGCCGCCACCTTTCGATTGTGCGGGTTCACCCGGACTGGCGGCGACATGGGATTGGCGTGACATTGCTGAATTGGCTCGAAGCGCGTGCGCGCGAACGGCACACCGAGGCGCCAGCCCTTCGCGCCGTCATCGAAAGTTGGATCGATGCGCCATCGGGCACTGCGTTTGCGCAGCGGCACGGATATATGTTGTATCGCCGCAAAATCAGCATGCGCCGCATGCTAAACGCGCCGATTCCTGAACCGGCCTATCCAGCGGGCTTTGAGCTGCGACCGGCGCTGCCGGAACAATTTCGCGCAATCTTTGACGCCGATACCCAGGCCTTTCGCGATCATGAAGGCTTTACCGAGCCGGATGCCAACGCGTTCGAGCGCTGGTGCAACCGCGATGACTTTCAACCGGATCTGTGGCAAGTCCTGTGGCATCGCGATAGCAATGTGATTGCCGCGATGGTGTTAAACAATGTAAACCACGCGCTCAACGCGCGCTTTGGATTAAAGCGTGGGTATACCGAAGATATCAGCACCCAGCGGCAATTCAGGCGCATGGGGCTGGCCCGCAATCTGATCTTCGAATCGTTGCGCATGTTCGAGCGCATGGGCATGGATCATGTTCAGCTTGGCGCAGATGCGCAAAATCTGACCGGCGCCGTGCGCGTCTATGAAGCTTGCGGCTACACGCACGTTGGTGAAATTGGCGCGTTTCGAAAAGCGCTCGAGGGCGTTGGCATATGAAACTCATCCGCAAGACCTATGCCGAAATGCCCGAGCTAAAAGAGATTGCCTTTGACGCTGTAAAAGTTGTTGCCTGGCCTGAATTCATGTTTCACGATGACATCGCGGGCAAGCTGTGGGGCCATCTAGAGGATGACTTCGCCGCATATCAATTTGCCTTGCTCGACGCTGATGCCGACAACCGCATCGTCGCAGTAGGGCATACGCTGCCGTTGCGCTGGACCGAGCCATTGGACGCCCTCCCAAACCGTGGTTGGGATGCGATATTTGAGCGCGCAGTCGCAGATTTCCTGGCCGGGCGCACGCCCAACATCATGACTGCAATCGAAGCCAGCATTGTGCCCGACTATCGTGGCACGGGGATCAGCCGCGTAATTCTTGGCGCAATGCGCGAGGATGCACGTGCGCGCGGATTTACTGCGCTGATAGCGCCGGTGCGGCCATCACAAAAAGTGCTGTATCCGCTGACGCCGATCGACCGCTATGTCGGCTGGAAAAGTCAGGCACGGATGCGCCGTTCGATGCCTGGCTGCGCACGCATTGGCGCCTCGGCGCGCGCATCGTCAAAATCGCCGGCGAAAGCATGCGCATCGAAAACAGTGTGGCGAAGTGGGAGTCGTGGACGGGTCTGCGATTCCCGGAGACGGGTGAATACGTGATCCCGGGTGCGCTGTGTCCAATTCAGATCGATCTCGAGAGAGATCGCGGCACGTACGTCGAACCGAACGTTTGGATGCACCACGAGGTGACATCGTGAGTCTGCGGAGTTTTATGCGGTGTGGCAATCAGATCGCACTGCGCCAAAGTCAGATTTACCAATGCCATGAAAATCGAATTTGTGCCGACGCTGCACGTGCAGCGTGAACTGTATGAAAAGCCGCGAGATTTTGCGCGTTTTCGCTGGTATATCGAACAATTGACGGGTGGTGACACGTCCGACGCGCGCGATGTGCAGTTGCCCATCGGCGCGGTAAACCCGATGGGCAAAGCGCATTGCCTGGAGGCCGTGAACGCATTGATTGCAATCGACGCCGATGCGGTTGTTGCGGCGGCATCCGAGCAAGCCGCAGCGCAACTGCCGCCGCTTGACGCGACTGCGCGCGTGTATCTGAACGTGCTCGATGACCTGCTCGGCGGTTGGACTGATCGCATCTTCACCGAGTTCAAATACCGCTATCCTGATGCTGCTGCGGTTCACAGCAATGCGAAGCGGCGCTTTTATGGCGTGTGGTGCTGGACCAGCCAGACATACATCGTGGAAGACATACGCCGGTGCGCGTTCGATTCGGTCTATCGCGGCTGGCATACGCAGGTGCATCCTGCGCCTAAAAGCTTGCGCGACATGTTGGTGCTTGATCACAACGCCGCGCGGTTCTCCGGCCTGGTTGCGCCGGCGCTGTCGCAGGATGATCTGGACTACACGCGAATCGTGCTGCAGCCGCATCTGGATGCGATCGATCAACCGACATGTATTGCTGCGCTGTTTGGCGATGAAGCCGCGCATTCGTGCGGCTATCCACCGTTGGGCCTGTCGCGGCGCGCCGGGCAAGCGCTTGCTGCGCAGTATTGTGTCATGTAAGAATCTGTGCGAAATCAACAGCAATGTTGCTCTCCGCGCAGGAAGCGTGGCGTTGTCAACCGATAGATTAAGTTACTGGAAGCTAAAAACATGAATCCAATCACCATAACGCTCCGTGAAGTCACGCGGGACACTGTCAATCAAATTTTGAAACTCAAAGTGCGGCCCGATCAGGAGAAATTCGTGTCGAACAACGCAGTGTCGATTGCGCAGGCGCACTTTGAGCCAGGCGCCCATTTCTGGGCGATCTATGCCGATGAGACGCCGGTCGGGTTTGTGCAAATTCTGAATGACGCCGCGCTGGCGACGCATTACATCTGGCGCTTTATGATCGATGCCGGGCAGCAGCGCAAAGGATTTGGCAAACAGGCGCTGCAGCTTGTGATCGAACACTTTCGCACAACTTTGCGCGCGCCGTTTGTCGAATTGTCGTATGTGCAGGCTGAAGGCGGCCCGGAGCCGCTGTATCGCGCGCTGGGCTTTGTGCCAACCGGCCATGTTGAAGACGGAGAGGTATTTGCCCGGTTGATGTTCGACGGCGTGCCGGGTGCAGGGATGGCGCATGCGGACCTTTGATGCGCTAACCGCGCGCGGCAAGCTGAGACGCTTAGCCGCGCTGGCGCGCATTGCGATTCAACAGTGGCCGGTTGACGTGATGTCAGTGCGGCTTTTGACTGAACATACGAACGCCATCTTTCGGGTTGATGCGCGCGACGGCCAGCGTTACGTTTTGCGCGTCTGCGCGCCAGGCGAGCATAGCCGCGCAGAACGCATGCTGGAGGCGCAGTGGATGGCGTCACTCGCTGGGATGCGCGCGCGCGTGCCGCAGCCAGTTGCCTTGCGCGCCGGAGGCTATGTCGCGTCTGTTGCGCACCCTGGCGTGGACCACCCGCGTGATTGCATGCTGTTCACCTGGGTGCCAGGCCGGCCGATCAAGAACACCCCGGCGCATCTTGCGCTCGTGGGCGAATCGTTGGCGAAATTGCATCAGGCCGCGCTGTCGTTTCAGCTGCCGCAGGGTGCGCAGCCGATGCGCTGGGACACAGCGTTCTATTGGGTGCACGAGCCGACCGTTGTCTATGACCCCACGCTTGGCATTTTTACAGAGGCGCAGCGCGCTGCCTTTCGCGCTGCAGAAGCCGATGTCAATGCAACAATTGCGCGGTTGCATGCTTCCACCCAATTTCCGCCCCGTCTTTTGCACGGCGATTTGCACAACGACAATGCGCATTTGTATCGTGGCGAGCTGTGGGTGATTGATTTCGAGGATGTGGTCTGGGGTGTGCCCGCGCAAGATATCGCAGTGGCGCTGTATCGCGCGCGCTATGGCGACGCCTATGGTGAAACGCTGCGGGCATTTCGCGCGGCCTACGAACGCATCGCGCCCTGGCCGATCGGCGATGATCGCGATCTCGAAACGTTGTTTGTCGCGCGTGCGCTGATGTTCCTGAATTACTGCGCAAATAATCGAGGCGATTCTGAAATGCGCGCAGTTATTGATAAACTCATACCCCGGATCGAAACGGCCGACCGCGCGGGTCAACTTGCTTCGATCCCGTTCGTAAGCTGCTCGACGAGCATTTAACGCAAAAACATGTCACTTCTCAACGCTACAAATCTCAGCCAGTCCTACAGTTTTGTTGATGTATTTTCCGGCCTGACGGTCAATGTGACCCATGACCAGAAAGCTGGGCTGATCGGTCCAAACGGCATCGGCAAAACCACGCTGTTGCGTATGCTGGCCGGCATCGAAGAACCCAAAACCGGCACGATCCACGTCGCGCGCGGCAAAACAATCGGCTATCTCCCGCAGGAGGCCGTCGATGCGTTTGGCGCAACGACCAATACCGTATTTCAGGAGATGCTCGGCGTGTTTGATCACTTACACGCCATCGAAGCCCGCATGCGCGAGCTGGAAACGGTAATGCTGACAGACACATCTGTCATGGACGAATACGGCGATCTGCAGGAAAAATTCGAGCACGCTGGCGGTTATGACTACGAAACGCGCATCAAACAGACGCTCGATGGCCTCGGGTTCGGGGCGCAAAACGATGCGCTGCGCCGTATCGCATCATGGGATACGCCAGTGGCGCATTTGAGCGGCGGGCAAAAGACGCGCGCATTGCTTGCGCGTCTTTTGTTGCAGGCGCCGGACCTGCTGATCATGGACGAGCCCACCAACCACCTGGATGTCGCCGCCATCGAGTGGCTTGAAGGGGTTCTGGTCGAGTGGGCCGGGGCAATGATCCTGTGTTCCCACGACCGGCTGTTTCTGGACAAAGTGGTCAATCGCATCTGGGAGATGAAGCGTGACGGCATCGACATCTATCGCGGCAACTACAGCGCGTATCTCCAGCAGCGCGAAGAACGATTTGAGCGCAGCTTGTCGATATTCAACGCGGAAAAAGACCGCCTTGCCAACGATGCGCGTTTGATCAAGCGGGATTTCGATCGCATCAAGTCTGGCTATACCTCGGAGAAGCCCACCTGGGCTATCGGCAAATTGCGACGTTTGACCAGCGACGTGGTGGTGATTGAAAAATACGGCGCAGAGTATCTGGTCAATAATGACTGGGCCATCATTGCTGCGCGCCTCAATCAGGAGGGCGGCGTGCCGGATATGTTCAGCCCTGAAGATGCTGTAAAACGTGTCGACCGGTTGCCATCGCCGCAACGTGCGCCGCGCTTGAATCTCAGGCTCGAGCCCAAAAAACGCAGTGGTGCCATCGTGTTGCGCACAAAGGATCTCGAAGTTGGGTATCCGGGCAACACACTCTTTGCCTGTGAGGATCTCGAACTGCGCTGGATGGAGCGCGCCGCGCTGATTGGCCCAAATGGCAGCGGCAAAACCACGTTTTTGAAGACCGCGCTGGCTGGCAATACGCTGCACGACGAGCGCGTGGATGTTGGGTTGCATCCCGAGATGCAGCTTATGCCGTTGGCCGGCACAGTTGAGGCCGGCAGCAGCTTGCGCGTAGGCTATTTTGCGCAGGCACACGACGAGTTGGAGCCGGATGGCACCATTCAGAGCGAGTTGCTGCGCCACGCCGATGCGACTGGCCGTCATATGAACGAAGGTGATCTTCGCTACTATCTGGCGCAGTTTCTGTTTACGGATGATGAGCTTTTCAAACCGGTGGCGGGCCTAAGCGGCGGCGAGCGCGCGCGCCTGGCGCTGGCGATCCTATCGTTGCAGGGCGCAAACTTTCTCGTGTTGGACGAGCCCACCAACCATCTGGATATCGCCACACAGGAAGTCCTCGAAGGGGTGCTGTCTGCGTTTGAGGGCACGATTCTGTTGGTGTCGCATGATCGCTATCTGATTAACAAGCTGGCACAACAGATCTGGCAGATCGAAGATGGGCGGCTGCGCGTGTATCGGGGCACGTTTGCCGAGTGGCAGGTGGCGCGTCGCTCGCAGACACGCCAGGCCCCGCGTGTGGAGAAACCCGTCGCGCCGCCAGTGCCGTTGCCCGCAAGCACTGAGCTGCCGGTGCCGCCGAGCAAAAACGAAGACCGCAAACGCCGTGAAAAAGTAGAGGCACTTGAAGCACGGATTGCGAGTCAGGAACGCTCAATCGCGACTATTGAGCGTGAACTGGCAGCCGGACCTGCTGCAGCCGACGCAAAGAAGACGATCGAGCTCAGCACGCGCTATGCCGAGGCCAAGAAGCAGCTCGACACGTTGCTCGCCGAGTGGGAGCAACAGGTGTAGTCCACCTAGGTGGACTACACCCAATACTTCGCATCGATTGTCGGTAGTCGCATCTCGGAAAATTGTAGAAAAGCTGTGACGTGTACCAAAGTGATCATTCACAATTCGCCGCGAGACAGATGGGGCAACGCTTGGTTCTGTCAGAGCATGAATGCTGGAGTGCGGCCATTCATGCACAGCATTGACCAATCCTGCCCGTACTGGATTCTGGTGAATATACGTGAGAACCGTCATCAAATAGCGATCATCGTCAATCCATCGAGTTTTCGAATGCTGTTGAAAAAGGCTGCCATGGCGTTTTGTGCGTTTGTTAATTGCCTTCGTATATGAACTGAGCCATATGCCGATACGATCTTGCGCTTCTCGCATCTTGTTGCTCTTCACCGAAACCAGAAAATGAAAGTGTGTGGGCATCAAACAATATGCATGCAGTTCCAGATAATCGGCCAGATGATCTGAAAATCGCTTCATGAAGTATGGGTAATTGTCCGGCTCCTTGAAAACGATTTCGCAGTTGTTCGATCGGTTATAGAGATGATAGGTGTTTCCAAACTCTAGTTCCATGCGAGCAGCGTAATCGCGTTTCTACGAGTGATCTGTAAATGTGCCAAAAATCGCGATATTTGTCAGGAACTGTCAGGTAGGTATTAAGTGCACTCCACTTAAACGGACTACACTTGTCGGATTAGCCTATGCCTTCGGTAATCCCTGCAACGCGCAAACATCGCGAGGTGTTGCGCAACCTGTTTGATTTGTATGCGCACGACTTTAGTGAGATGACGCTGGCGGATGTCGAAGACAACGGCCGATTTACGCCAGACGACTTTCTGGCAGACAGCTGGGACTCATCCGAACACGTCTTCAAGCCGTTTCTGTTGAAGGTAAATACCCACTGGGCTGGGTTTGCCTTTGTTGAAGCCGGCAGTTATATCGCGCCGGATCGCGATCGACACTGGCTGATGGAGGAGTTCTTTGTGCTTCGAAAATACCGCCGCTTGGGGCACGGCACTGCATTTGCGATGGCATTGTTGAAACGTTTCCCCGGCATTTGGGAAATCGGACAGATCCCGAAGAATACGCGTGCGACTGCATTCTGGCGGCGCGTGCTGAACGTCGCGGTTAATGGGGAGTACAAGGAAATCCAGGTCAACAACGAACTTTGGGAAGGGCCGGTCCAAATATTCGAGATCGACCCGCGTTAAGCTTGTGAAGCAGTGTGCATGCGGTTGGATAGAATGATGCATGCGTCGCAATCAGTCCGATCAGCCCCGGAGCCGAGCCTTTACGATCTTCAGCATTGTCATTGTAGTGGTGCTGATTATCAGCATGGTGCTGTCGGCATTCGCACGCTTTTAGGTGTACTCGAAAAAGCGGTGTGTTGTAACCAGGTGACGCAGGCAGTCAGAATCAAACTTGTTATTATGTCAAATAGAACAATTGTTCACTCCGATCTTGCGCCAAAAGCAATTGGCCCGTATTCGCAAGCCGTCAAGATAAACGGTATGGTGTTTCTGTCTGGACAGACGCCGATCGATCCAACCACGCCGAATGGCGATCTGGTGGCCGGAGGCATCACTGAGCAGACGCATCAGGTCTTCAAAAATCTGATCAATGTGCTTACCGCTGCGGGCACCGATTTAAAGCACGCCGTGCGCTGCGGTGTCTTTTTGAAGAACATGGCCGACTTCGCCGCGATGAATGCGGTCTATGCCACATACTTCCCTGATGCGCCGCCTGCGCGCACGACGGTCGAGGTGGCGCGGTTGCCAAAAGACTGTCTTGTTGAGATCGATATGATCGCCTTGTTGCCATGAAGTTACGGCGGCCGTCACAGGCCGCCGTTTTTATTTTTCGAAATGTCTATACCCGAAGCATTGACGTTTGATGACGTGTTGCTCACCCCAGGGTTTACCGAGGTGCTGCCAGCAGATGTGGATGTGCGTGCTCGCCTGACGAAGACGATTTCGCTCAATATTCCGATTTTGAGCGCGGCGATGGATACGGTCTCCGAGGCGCGTTTGGCGATTGCATTGGCGCGCGAAGGCGGACTCTCGATGATTCATCGCAACATGACGATCGATCAGCAGGCTGAAGAGGTCGACAAGGTCAAACGCAGCGAAAGCGGCATGATCGTCGATCCAATCACATTGCCGCCGACCGCCACGCTGCGTGAGGCTGATGGCCTGATGGCCCGGTATCGCATCAGCGGTGTGCCGGTCACGCTTGATGGCTGTCTGGTCGGTATTTTGACCAACCGTGATGTCCGCTTTGTTGATGCGATCGATTTTGATCAACCCATCTCGAATTTCATGACCAGCGCCAGCCTTGTGACGGCACCGGTTGGCACCACATTGGGCGAAGCGATCAAGATTTTGGCTCAGCACCGCATCGAAAAGCTGCCGCTGGTGGATGCCGCAGGCAACTTGAAAGGTCTGATCACCATCAAGGACATTCAGAAGAAACGCGACTATCCGCATGCCGCAATTGACAAACGCGGGCGATTGTTGTGCGGCGCTGCTGTCGGAGTTGGAAAGGATGCCATTGCGCGCGCCAGGGCTCTGATTGCCGCGGGTGTGGATGTTGTTGGGATCGATACCGCGCACGGGCATTCAAAGGGCGTGCTGGAGACCATTCCGCAAATCAAAGCACTTGGCGACGTCTGCGTATTGGCAGGCAATGTCGTGACCGGTGATGCAGTTCGCGCGCTTGTCGCTGCCGGCGCGGATGCGATCAAGGTTGGCGTTGGCGCCGGCAGTATCTGCACAACGCGGATCGTCAGCGGTGCCGGCATGCCTCAGATCAGCGCGATCATGGACTGTATTGAGGAGGCTGCCAAATCCGACACACCCCTGATCGCCGATGGTGGCATCAAATACAGCGGCGACATTGTCAAGGCCCTCGGCGCGGGCGCAAGCACGGTCATGCTGGGAAGCCTGTTGGCCGGTTTGGACGAGTCCCCTGGCGATGTGGTGCTTTACGAGGGTCGGCGCTTCAAGGACTATCGCGGTATGGGGTCGCTGGGCGCCATGCAGGGCCTTGGGCGCGATCGCTACAGCAGCGGCCAGTCCAGCGGCAAAACTGTCCCAGAGGGAATCGAAGGCCGCGTGCCTTACAAAGGCTCTCTGCGCGACTACGTGTATCAGCTTGTTGGCGGCTTGCGCAGCGGCATGGGTTATGTGGGCGCGGGATCATTGCGGGATCTGCACGCAAAGGCGCGCTTTGTCCGCATCACAAATGCCGGGCTTACCGAAAGCCACGCGCACTCGGTGGTCATTACGAAAGAGGCGCCGAACTACCAGGTCCGCGATTGAGCGCAACAAAATCAAACAAAAAGGCCCGGGCAAATTTGCCCGGGCCTTTTTGTTTCACGTGAAACATTTTTTGCAGACTCGCCTATTTGCAGCCGGTCTCAATAATCTTGCTGCTGAAGTCGGTCACCACATACTGGCCGTTTTCAGCGACGACAACGTAGGTGTAATCGCGCGTGTCGCAGCGAATGATGCCTGCATTCTGGTTGGCATAGCGCCAGTATTCACGGCTGAGCACAGTGTGCTGTGTGCCGGATGATTTGATCACGGCAGGTTCCTTTACGTATTCGTAACTGATGTCCATATCTGCGCGCGGCGTGGTGCCTAGCTGCAGCGCGCGCGGCAATTGTGTGCTCGCAAAGGCGGATAGTGCCGCATATGCTTTGCCGCGCCAGTCTTCCTGCAATCTGGCATTGTCTACTTGACCCTTGTAGAAGGCGGGCAATTCGGCGTTCAGATCCTTGAAAGCAAGCGCTGCAGGGTGATTTACACCCGAGCCTTCAACGACCACAGGTTCCTTCGCGGGCGCATTGCCTGACGCTGCCGTCGCAATGACGGCGATCGTTGGGAGCGGTGTGTTGACCGCAACAACCTCGGTCGCGATCACCACCACTGCGTCGGGCTCTGTAACGCTGACCCCCTGGGCGAGTGTTTCTGAAATAACTGACGGAGCCTGAGTCGCGATCGGCACCTGTGAGTCAATCACAGCGATCGTCGTGCTTGTGGGAATCGGCAACGCGGCAACGGCAGTTTGCGTGCCCTGTGCGGCCAAGGTTTCGGCATTGCTGCCGATGCTCCTGTTCCACAGGAAACTGGCGACAAGCACCAAAGCGACCAACCCCACCAGGAGTACTGGCAACAACTGCATCGGCAGCTTGCGCTGCGCCGCGTCACCAATTGTTTCACGTGAAACATTGACGGGTGTTGCATCCGCCTCCATCTCTGCACCGGCCGCGACCGAGCCAATGCCGAGTGCGGCATAGCCATCCGGTCGCAACTCGCGCAGCCGCGACTGAAGCGCGCGGAGCCGGCCATTTTGCTGTGCAACCTCAAGCAGCCCACGCGTTTTGCCAAATAGTCCCGTGCCTGGCAGTGTCTCGTAGTTCAAGCCAATATCCTGGCACAAACCAGTAACCTCGGCTTCCGAAAATTCGTTGAGGAGCAGTTCGCGTAACTTGGCAAAATTGGAATCTGTCATGGTTAAAAGTGAGGGCAATGTGCGCTTGCGCAAAATAGGCCTGACGCGCATCACACGAATCAGGCATCCGCCCAGCAGGATTTGAACCCACAACCCTTTGATCCGAAGTCAAATGCTCTATCCAATTGAGCTATGGGCGGATGAATCGACAGCCATGAGAAATCCTGGCTGCGTGGCGTGACTTTACCACAAACACTGCAGTGATTCAATGCAATTGCTCGTTAAAAACGCAGCATTCATTGACACATTGTCGGTATCACGTCTTTTGTATCGAATCTGTTGCTCCGGTATTGAGTTTACATAACAATAAACAGATTTTGAATTTTGATTGACACCTCAGACACACTTGCTATGATCACACCGTGTTGCCGGGTCCGGCGCGGCGTAAGCCTTCGAACCCCGCCAGGACCGAAAGGTAGCAACGGTAAGGAGATCCTTGCGGGTGTCGCAGGGTTGCCTGGCAACACACTTTACTTGGCACGCGATTCGGTTTGCCAGGTCTTTGCAATGGAAGATAGTCATTTGCGCCGCAGTGCGCGTGTAAAGTCGAGGCTACGCTGGCTCGCAGTGCCAATCACCCTCGGCTTTTTTAGCTTGCTTACCGTCGGCTACTTGAGCGGCTTTACGCCGGCCAAGATTGTCGATGGCGAGCAGCGCATCTCGGTGCGCACGCTTCAGACGACGGTCGACGGCGCGCTGCATGACGCCGGTATCGAACTTCGAGATGAAGACATCGTGGAGCCCGCGCTTTCGACGCTACTCCAGCGCGATCAGTCAATTGTGATCAAGCGCGCGCGCCTGGTTCGTCTGACGATCAACAATCAGGACTCCCGGCTCGTTCGCACCCAGCGCATTAACGCGCGCGATTTGCTAGCGGATGTCGGCTACACCCTTGGCGTCCACGACGCCTTGCGTGTCAATGGTGATTTCATCGACACCATACCCATGGCGCCACTCGTGGTGTCTGCCCGCGATCGTCGGCCGATGGTTGATCGGCTCGTGGCTGAAATCGATGTGCAACGCGCCACGCCAGTGAAGATTGAAGAGGTCGGTGGCGCTTCAGTTGAAGTTCAGACGACCGCCGGCACTGTCGGCGAAGCGCTGTTGCAGGCCGGGCACATCGTGTTTATGGCCGATCGTGTGACACCGGCCCCAGGCGCCCAGATTCAAGCCGGCATGGCGATCAAGATTCAGCGCGCCAAGCCCGTTACCGTTTGGGTCGACGCGCGCGCTGTGCGATCTCGCACGCATGCACGCACGGTTGCCGATGTGCTTGCCGAAATGAATGTCATTTTGCTTGAAAATGACTATACAAAGCCTGGTTTAAACGAGCCCGTGCAGGCAGGCTCAGAGGTGCGCGTCGTGCGCGTCTCGCGCGAAGTGCAGGTGCGTCAGGATGTGGTTCCGTTTGCGACGCGTTGGGAGCCCAGCGCAGATCTTGAGATCGATACCGACTCGCTCGGCCAGGAAGGCGAAGCTGGTATTCGCGAACAGCGCGATCTGGTCACGTTCGAAGACGGGCTGGAGGTCCGCCGGGACCGCGTTGCCGATTTCACCGCCCGCGATGTCAAAGACCGTGTTTACAACTACGGCACAAAAATCATCGTGCGCACGCTGGATACAGCGAGTGGCCCCGTCCAGTATTGGCGCAAGATTCGCATGCGCGCATCGTCTTACTCAGCCAGCACAGCAGGCGTGTCGCGCAGCAAGTCCTACTACGGCATTGCGCGTTGCGGTCAAGCCATGCGCCGCGGCATCGTGGCTGTGGATCCGCGCGTCATCCCGCTGGGATCCAATGTGTTCGTTGAGGGCTATGGCGTTGGATTTGCCTGTGACACCGGCAGCGCGATTCTTGGAAACCGGATCGATTTGGGCTATGGCGATCAGGATCTTGAATGGTGGAGTCGAACGGTCGACGTGTATATCCTGACGCCCGTCCCACCCTCACCGAAATACCGCCTTGAGTAACCGTGTTAAGGCGCTTGGCGTCCAGCCGCGCAAGAGCCTCGGCCAGAATTTTTTGACGGATGCCGACGTCTGTCGGCGTATTGTTGATGCCGCTGATATTCAACCGGATGATCTGGTGATCGAGATTGGCCCGGGTCTGGGCGCCTTGACGCGGTTGTTGGCTGAGCGCGCGCGGCAGGTCATTGCGATCGAAGTGGATCAGACCTTGATCCCGCTGTTGACTCAGGAACTTGGCGCGCGGGACAACATTCAGATCATTCACGCTGATGCACTAACGGTTAAGTATCAAGAACTTGCGGCTGGCCAGCCGGTGCGGTTTGTCGCAAACTTGCCGTACTACATCACCTCACATGCAATCCGGGTCTTGCTTGAGAGTCAAACCGACTGGCGCGCAATGGTGCTGACGGTTCAGCTCGAAGTCGCGCAACGCATTGCCGCAACACCACCCGACATGAGCATGCTGGCGATTAGCGTGCAGTTTTACGGCGACCCACAGTTGCTGTTTAAACTTCCAGCATCCGCGTTTTACCCGGAGCCTGGCGTTACTTCGGCGACACTCAGAATTCTAAAAAAACCTGCAGAAACGTCCATTTCCGAATACGCATTTTTTCGTATCTTGCGTGCGGGGTTTTCACAGCCACGTAAGCAATTACGCAACACTATTGCCTCGGGATTGGGGATAAGTAAGGGGGTAACTGAGGATATCTTGATCAAATCGGGGATTACTCCCGACCGGAGGGCTGAAACCTTAACACTTGCTGAGTGGAAAGCCCTCGGTACTAAATACGGATGTCTAGGCGAAAAGTGGTTATTGTTTTAGTGCTTTCGCAAAATGGGCCAGCAGGTTCGGTGTGGCGGCTGCAAGAACTGACAATTTGACCTCCGCGCAATCGAGGCCATTGCGGAGCGGAAAGAAGGCATTGTCCGGGTCAATTTGCATCGCGGCACCCTTCGACTCTTTGATAAATAGCCAGCCCGGAGCGATGTCCCAGGCAAATACCCGGCGTTCACTGGCGCCTACAACGACGCCGCTTGCGACGAGCGCCAGGTCGTAGCCCGTTGACCCTGAGACGCGTATCTTGGTCGACACGTTGAGTTGCCCGGCCTCCAGCGTGCGTGTGCAAGTGACAAACAGCTGGGTCGGCTGCAGTTCAGGATCGCCGGCCACATTTACTGGGATTGGCATGGCGCGCGTCTCGACATCATTCAAAAACACACCGCCATCGCGCACAGCGTGATAGTGTTCATCCAGTGATGGAAAATCGGCAACCGCCAGAACTGGATCTCCAAAGTGCAGCAGCGCAATCAGCACACCCCAGCACGGGAATCCCCACGCAAAATTTGTCGTGCCGTCGATTGGATCGATCAACCAGGCCCACTCGCTGCCTGTATATCGCTTCTGGCGCTCTTCAGAGAGAATCGCGTGGTCGGGGTAGCGCGCCCGGATCGCAGCGCTGATCCGACGATCGGATTCCATGTCGGACTCCGTAACCAAACTGCCGTCACCCTTTAGTGTGGAGGCGGTTGACCCAGAACGGATTTTTAGAATTTGCGCCGTTTCGCGCGCGAGTTGTTTTGTAAACGCAAGTGCGCCTTCTGGCAATGGCGTGGCCGATCGGATTGTCGCGATCGCAAACCGGGCAGCCTGTCGCTGCGCGGCGATGCGGTCTGGATCCTCGATGATGCGGCTGAGCAAATCAAAGACGGATTCGCGCTCGTCGGCGGACAACCCGCGCCAAGCTTCAAGCACTTGAGCGCGGTCATCGCTAAAAATGTGCTCCCAAAATACGTCGATGTTCATACGCGCAGGCATTCTACGGCACGGGGCGTGGAACCGTATTGTGGGCGGCTTGCGCGAATTTTGGTGTCGCGGCGATATCACTTGCGCGTTGTGAGCGGCAACAGCGTGTGCTGTGTAAGCGTTTGTTTGGTGCAAATATTGAGCGGATTCAGCGTGGTGCGCGGATCATCGAGCTGAACCGAGTCGGTTGCTGTTTGAATGACACCGCCCGTTCGAATTTCTGCCGTGACGCTTTTGTTTCCGGTGCCGGCGGACAGGCGTGATCGAAACTCTGGCTGCCATGCCATCCACTCAGTCCAGCACCCATCGGAGAAAACGCGCACCTGCGTCGATGCATTGGCCTGCGTGTGCACATAGAGCACGATGTCGCGCGTGTTGACACCTGGCGCCTCGTTATCGATGATGACGGGCAACAGCGGCGTCACGGCATCGGCCAACGTGCGCGCACCAAAAACGACGGTCCAGTAATGGACGAAAGGCCCCTCTGTGGCTGGGCCAAATGTGCAATCGCCGGCGGCTGACAGACGAATATTTGCGCCATCGTCATTTTCCAGCATGTAGCCGACACCGAATTCACGGACAGCCTCGTTTAGCAGGGTCATGCGATGGGCTGGGCTGGCTGCAAATGCATCGAACGCCTCGTCCGCTGTGGGTTGCCCGGCAGCCAATGTCTCGAGGATGCTGGTCCAATCATCGTAGCCAGCGCTGCTTGCGCGCGCGCCGGGGCTGTTGCAGCCCGTGGTCGGATCGCGGTGACTGAAGAAGTTTTGGGCGGCCATCGCTGTGCTGTGCCGGTCGGCTGCAAGTGTCAACGATGGATTGATCCTGAGTGGCGGCTTGCCATTTTCGCGGCGAAACAGATTGATGCGGTGCGCCAGCGTCTCCGCGAATGTTTCCGCAGGCGCAAGCCTGGCTGCGCGCAGCGTTGGGACTGGATTGCTGACGAGCACTAGCAGCGTTGACAAGCATCCAAACAATTGCGCGCGGCCGCGGGAAAAATTGCGCATATATCCCCGGAGAATAGGCTGGCCGGGTTTGCCGAACATGCACACAGCTATCGAAATCGGCTAGTCAAAAGGGGCGAGCAAAGTCAGTGCGCTGCGCGCGCGCGTCAGTCTATGGGTTGAAAGTTGCTGGATTAGAGCTGGCTGGCGCCTCTGGGCCATGCCAGAATCACGCGCGCAGCGCCCTAAAGCTCGCAAGGGCTTCTCTTGACCGTGACCCATCGCCAGACAGTCTCAATGCGCGTTTTTGCTGTCGCCGGCGACGGTTTGCCAGACCGTCAACAGGATGATCTTGATATCGAGCCAGACTGACCAGTTCTCGATATACCAAAGGTCATATTTTGTGCGCTCTTCAATTGACGTGTCGCCGCGCATGCCATTGACTTGCGCCCAGCCTGTCATGCCGGCTTTTTCACGGTGCCGCTCCATGTAACGGGGAATTTTGGAACGAAACTGTTCAACGTAGTACGGCTGCTCCGGGCGCGGTCCGACCAGGCTCATGTCACCCAGCACGACATTAATCAGCTGCGGCAGCTCGTCGATATTGGTGCGCCGCAGAAAACTGCCGAACCGCGTCTTGCGCGGGTCGTCCTTTGTCGTCCACTGTGGCCCGGAGCGCTCGGCGTCAATGCGCATGCTGCGGAACTTTATGACAAAGAAGCGCCGCCCGTCCAGTCCCATGCGCTCCTGCGAGAACAAAGCCGGGCCGGCCGAATCCAGCTTGACCAGCGCGGCGACAAAGAAAAAGATCGGCGCACCAAAAATCAGCCCAAACCCGGCGCCGAGCACATCCACGGCGCGCTTGAGCGTGAGCTTCCAACCGCGCAGCGCGATATCGCGCATGTTGAGCAATGGCAGACCGCTTAGCTCGCCAATGCTCATCTGTCCGGCCATGATCTGAAAATTGTCCGGCACAACTTTGATGCCAATCGTGCTGCGGTCGCACTTGGAGATCACGCTGAGCAACACTTCGCTGCTGGCCTCGGGAATTGCGATGATGACTTCGTCGACAATCTCGCGTTCGATAACCGCGTGTATGTCGTCGATGCCGCCGAGGTTGCGAACATCAGACCAGGGTCGCTGCCCATCGGAAGGCACCACACCCACAATGTCGTAGCCGAGCCGCGGCGTCTGCTGGATGCGTTGGATGACCATGGCGGCAGGCTCGCCGGAGCCAATGATGATCGCGCGCGTGCGGCCGTAGCCGCGCAGTTGCAGCAGCCTTTGGATGCGGGCCTGTATGCTGCGGGCAACGATGACCAGCAGAATGGTCAACAGCCAGGTGTAAAACACCATCGCGCGCGGATAGTCAAACTGCGCATTGTCGCGCGTGTACAACAGTGAAGCGATCGCCAGGCTCATCAGCGTGCCGATCGAGACCGATGAGAAGATGGCCGTTAACTCATCGCTGCTGTAGCGCGTTCGCCGGCGGTGATACATGCGCGCAAAAAAGAACGCTGTGACGATGCAAATGACTTGCACCGGCAGCAGGGGCAGAAATTCATAGAACCGCAACCCATCCTGCGCGCGATCAGGAAATTGCAGCCAGATGCGCAGCTTGAATCCAAGATAAAAGCCGATCGAGATGCTGGCGATATCGGCCAGTAGAAGCAGCGCGGTGACCACGGTCTGGTAATGTTGTTTGAGCATTCCAGGTTGTTGAACCGCAGGTGTGCTGAGCGTGGACTGCATACGTTCTATTCTGGAGCACCCGGGTCTGTGCGGGTGGCGTTTGAGGGCTGATTGCCCGACGTGAATTCTACTGCGCCGGTATTGACACGCTGGTTGCGCGGATCGGTCTATTGAGCAGCAACGATGACAGCGCCGCAAAGCGGGTGACATCACCGGTTGTGCAAAATCGCCGCCAATCTGCACTATTTTGGGACGTTTTGCGAACAATAGTCGCCGTGTGACGGGCGATGGCGGGGGCCGGGTCGATCACGGTTTTTGGGGCGGTGTCGCCGGTTTCGGCCTGCCAGGCCTGAATCACGCGTTGAATCCCAGGCAGAAGAAATGGAAAGTGGGTGCACCCCAGCACTAGCACATCTGCGCGCGCGTTTAGCAGCGGCCGGAGCGTTTTGTCAATCTCCGGGCTCGACAACATGTCCCGGTCTACGCCGTTTTCAACCAGGTCGACCCAGGTCGGACTGGGTTGTTCGATCACAGTTGCGTTTTCGGCAAAACGTTGAATGAGGCTGTTGTAACGGTGGCTGGCAAACGTTGTTTGGGTCGCGAGCACACCGATCACGCCGCTGCGGCTCTGCAGCGCGGCTGGTTTGATGGCGGGCTCGGTGCCGACAAACGCCGTTGTCGGGAAGGTTTGGCGCAGGGAATCGAGTGCGGCGCCGGACGCAGTATTGCAGGCGATGACCAGCGTGTCGCACCCCTGTGCGATCAGCCAGCGCGCGCATTGCGTCGTAAAGCGACGCACGACGGCAAGGCTGCGCGGGCCATACGGTACGCGGGCCTGATCGGCAAGATACAGCAGCGGCTGATCTGGCAGCAGCGCATCGAGCTCGCGCCAGACTGACAATCCGCCAACCCCGGAGTCAAATACGCCGATCATGAGGTAATGGTGTTTGGATCCCCGTGATCGGGGATCCAAACACGTGTTGTGGCCTATTCTTCCGAAATTTCGACAGAGATCAGCGTTTCACCCGGTTCTTTGGCGCGCATCGGATCGCGCTCGGGGATGGCGTTGACCACATCCATGCCAGAGACCACTTTGCCAAACACCGAGTGACGACCATCTAAATGAGGCGTCGGGACATGAGTGATGAAGAACTGGCTGCCGTTGGTGGCTGGGCCGGCGTTGGCCATGGACAAGACACCGGGGCCGGTGTGCTTGAGCGATGGGTGAAATTCGTCTTTAAATTGATAGCCTGGGCCGCCGCGACCAGTGCCGGTTGGGTCGCCGCCCTGCACCATAAAGTCCTTGATCACGCGGTGAAACATTGTGCCGTTGTAATAACCTTCGCGCGCGAGAAAGACGAAATTATTGACAGTGACCGGTGCTTTGTCGGCATGCAGGGCGATGACGATGGCGCCTTTGCTGGTGGTCAGCGTGGCGGTGTATTTCTTCTTGGGGTCGATCGTGACCTCAGGGGCTTTTGAATATTGTTTTGCCATATGGATATATCCTTTTGTTGCCGGCGCGGGTCAGTCGGCCTGTACTGGCGAAAAACCGGCAGCGCGGCGCATCAATTGTCTCATGCCGCTGACTTTGAGCCTCTCCTGATGTATAATCGTCCGGCTTTAATCCAGAAATTGTCCGGGCATGGCAGAGTCAAGCCCGTGATTGCGTTAGAGGTGTGAAATGCCAAAGAGAACCTATCAACCTAAGAAGCGTCGTCGCGTGCGCGTGCACGGTTTCCGCAGCCGTATGTCGACCAAAAATGGCCGCAAAGTTATCTCGCGCCGCCGCGCTGTTGGCCGCAAACAGCTTACGGTAAAGGCAAACAACCACGTGAAGAATGTGGACTGGAACGAGGTGTACTCGCCCGGCCGCAGCAAACGTGGCACAGAGGGCAGCAAGTAGCGAGCAGTATGCTCGAGAAACTGCGAACGGCTGCCGATTTCGAGCGCGTTCGCAAAGAGGGCGCGCGCTGGCGTGGGAGGTATTGTGCCTTGAACGCAGCGCGCGCCCTTTCGCTTATTGCACCGGACGACGCCAACAATAGCCCAGAAACTAATGCAGAGATAACACGGGTCGGTTACATCACTTCAAAGCGCGTTGGCGGCGCCGTTGTCCGGAATCGGGCGCGCCGGCTGATGCGGGAAGCCATTCGGAGCCTGAAGACGCAGTTGCCGGCCGGATGGGATTTTGTGTTGATTGCGCAAACGGGTATCGCAGAGCGCGCGCCTCGGATGCAAGAAGTGAGAGACGAGATTTGGTGGCTAATCAACAAGACGACGCAGGTGGCACCTCCTCGGGCGCAACGTCCGGTGGACAACACCGACCCGGATTCATCAGCAGACTGATGATGGGCATGATTCGCGTCTATCAGCTCTCACTCTCTCGGTCACTGCCGCCGTCATGCCGGTTTTACCCCTCCTGCAGCCAGTACGCGTCTGAGGCAATCGGCAAATACGGTCCGCTCAAAGGCGGCTGGATGGGGTTCAGGCGCATTCTGCGTTGCCATCCGTTGCACCCGGGCGGCTATGATCCAGTTCCGTAAAGAAATGTGTGCCTCAGCATTTGTTTGATCCAAGCCCAAACCATGAATAAATCTGTTCAATTGCTCGGTATGGCGATGGTTGTCGTCACCTTGACTGCCTGCGACGGTGGTGGTGGCGAAGCCCCTCCGACCTCCTTTCCCGGACTGACCGTGGTGGATGGCGCCGGATATCTGGCCAGCAACCAAAACGTCTACAAGTTTGATACGGCAACGGGCAAGGAAGTCTGGCGCTATCCAGCGATCGGCCAGACGTTTGATGCGAGCGCGGCGCCTGGCCCATTCGCGGGTGAGCCCGTGCGGTTTGGCGATCAGATCATTGTCGGCGGCGCCATCCCGATAAACGGCGTGCCGGATGGCAGTATCTATGCGATTGCCGATGCGAATGGTACCGTGACGTGGAAATGGTCGGTGCCCAGCGAGGGCGGCAAGCCCCGGCGCGAATTTATCGACGGCGTCGCGACCGACGGCAAATTGCTGTTCGCGCCAAACGGCAATGGCACGCTGTATGCGCTTGACCCGGGCAAATTGACCGGGGGCCAACCCACGCTTGTCTGGGAACACTCGACCGGCAACAAACTTTGGTCGCGCCCGCTGGTCGCCAATGGCGTGGTCTATCAGGCATCGCTGGATCACCATATGACGGCGCTCGACGCGCTAACAGGCAAGGTATTGTGGACATTCAAGGCCAACGCGTCTATCGCGTCCACGCCCGCGATCAAAGACGATGTTTTGTTCTTTGGCGCGTTTGACAGCATGTTCTATGCGCTTGACGCAAAGACCGGCACTCAAAAATGGGCGACAAAAATTGACGCCTGGGTATGGAATCGGCCGGTTGTGGCCGCAGACAGCGTCTATTTCGGCGATCAGAAAGGCACGTTCTATGCGCTCTCGATTGGCGATGGTTCAGTGCGCTTTCGATCAAAAATCGGGGATACCCTGCATGGGCAACCCGTCGTCGTCGATGACAGCATCTATGTCGTTTCAGCTGATACCTTTGTCTATGTCATTTCCACCAATGCCCAGCCGGATGCAGCCGGGATGGTGCCAGCCACGCGATTTAGCCAGACGAGTGGAAATCGCAGGCTTTTGTCCGCGCCGGCCATCGTCGGGGACAAGCTGTTGTTGCCGCTGTTTGATGGTGACGTAAAACTGACGGCGTTTCAGTTGTCTGACAAAACCAAGGCATTTGACCTGACATTGCCCACACCCACGCCCGCCCCGGCGGCGAAATAGCTATAGTGAGTTATCATCCTTCGATACGCAATACGCGTGTCGCTGAAACAAAAGCATGATTGGACAAATTTTTGACCTGCTCGTCGTCAACCCGATGATGAATATTCTGTTGCTGCTGTACGGCGCGCTGGGTCAGAGCTATGTGCTCGCGATCGTGGTGTTGACGGTTCTGATTCGGTTGATCACGCTGCCGTTGACCTTCAAGCAACAAATTTCGGCCGCAAAAACCGCGGCGCTGCAGCCTAAAATGAAGGAATTGCAGGCGAAGCACAAAGATAATCCGGCCTTGCTCAACGCAGAGTTGCGCAAAATTGGATTCAGCCCGCTCAGCGGCTGCCTGCCCACGCTGATTCAGTTTCCGATTCTGATCGGCATGTATCAGGCGATTGTGCGCACACTGGCGCTGACACCCAGCAGCCTGCTCGATCTGGGCAAGCACGTCTACAGCTTCTTGCCAAATCTGGCGCAGCTCGTGCCGATTAATGGCTCGTTTCTTGGGTTTCTGGATCTTGGCAGCTCGAATCACGTGACGAGTTTCTACATGATTCCGATTCTGGTAGTGATCACGACGTTCTTGTCGAGCAAGGTCATGCAGGCGCCGTCGACCGATCCGGCGATGGCACAGACCAACCAGATGATGATGCTGACAATGCCGATGATGATTGGTTACTTTTCACTGCAAACACCGATCGGCCTCGGCATCTATTGGATTGTGTCAAACCTGATTGGCGTGCTGCAGTATTTCATCACCAAGCCGCGCATGGATGCGATCAAGAAGCAGTTTGACTTGCCTGGTCCGCTGGGTGCTGCTGATGGCTCGACCATTGGCGGTTATGCGGCCGCAAGTGGCGCGCCGCAACGCCCGTTGGCGGCGCCACCGCGATCCAAGGTAAAAGTTAAGACGACCGGACGCATCAACCGCTCCGGTGCCGATAACGGCAAAGATAAAAACGCAGGCGTCCAGCCAAAGTCTACAAAGTAACAAGGAACGATTTATGGCAGCTATTGAGGTCACCGCACCCGATGTCGAAAATGCGATTTCGCAGGGTCTTGCCAAGCTCAACCTAATTCGGGCAGACGTAAAGATCGAGATTCTTGAAGAGGGCAGCAAGGGCGTGCTGGGCATTGGCGCCAAGCCAGCGCGCGTGCGGCTTACGCCATTTGATGATCTTGAGACCCAAAACGTCTCAGCGCAGTCCGCTAATTCTGACGATGACTTTGAGGATGACAACATCGACGAAGATGACATCGAGCGATGAGATGACGATGACATCGAAGACGATGAGATGGATGTGGACGACGAGAGCCTCGCGGATGATGATAACGACGGCGAGGAGGAGGATGTCGACGGCGCGCCGATGATTGAAGGTGAACCCCTGGCTGTGGAAATTGTCCAGAACATTTTGGACAAAATGGGTTTCCGCCGAGCAGAGTGCAGCGGGCGCTCGATATTGCCAATGGACGACGCCGACCAGCCTTCGATCGTGATCGATATCTCGGTTGACGAGCGGGATGAAGAGGCCTTTTTGTCGCATAACGGCGAGGCGCTTCAGGCGATGCAGACGCTGGTGCAGACCATGTGGTCGCACAAGACAAAGAGCAGCGTGCGCGTGAACATCGATGTCAATGGCTATAAAGCCCGTCGTCAGGAAAAGCTGATGAATATGGCGCGCCGCATGGCTGAACGCGTGGTTGAGAGTGGCAAGCCCATCACGCTTGAGCCGATGCCGGCAATCGACCGCCGCATCGTTCACATGGCCCTGCGCGACAACGAGGCTGTCTACACCGAGAGCCTGGGTGAAGGGATGTCCAGAAAGGTGCAGATTAAGCCCAAGACTTCATGATTGACTATCTAGCGATCGGTCATGTGACCGACGACCTGTGGCCAGAAGGGCGGGTGACTGCTGGCGGCACAGTCATGTATGCGTCGCGCTGTGCGCGTCAACTGGTGGACCGGGTTGCGGTTCTAACTGCGGCTGCCACGACGGCTGATCTTGCCGCAACATTTCCGGGCATTGATGTGCATTGCATCGATGCCGATCACACGTCGCAATTCTGGAATGTCTATGACGGGGGACACCGCACGCAGTACACCAAACCCAATTCGGTGATGCTCAACGCATCGCATTTGGCGCGCGTTCCAGGTGATTACGGGATTGTGCACATCGGTCCGGTATGCAACGAAGTGGATATCAGCCTGATTCGGGCGCTTAAGCACGATCAGTTTTTAGGAATAACCCCGCAGGGCTGGCTGCGCCGTTGGGACGACGAAGGGCGCGTCGTGCAACATCCTGACAACTGGCAGGATGCCGAAGCGATACTGGCGCGTGCTGATGCCGCGGTAATGAGCATCGAAGACATCAATGATGATTGGTCGGTCGCGCACAAATGGGCGGCGCAAAGCCGGCTGCTGGTTGTGACGCAGAGCGAGAAAGGGTGCACGCTGTTTTTGAACGGCGGGATCGTGCAAGTGCCCGCACCCGAGGTGCCGCTAGTGGATCCGACTGGCGCCGGCGATATCTTTGCCGCCACATTCTTTATCGCCCTTCAGCGCGGGGACGATCCAATTGCGGCCGCGGCATATGCCAATTGCATCGCATCGCAGAGCGTGACGCGCAAACAGCTCGAAGGGTTACCCGGCCCGGCCGATATTGCGCACTGCAGTTAACGATTTTGCATCGCGCGCGAAAGAGGATTCATGTGTTTCGCGGACCCATCCTCTATAATCGTGAAACATTTGCGCGAAACAAAATGTTTCACGCATGTTTCGCATGGCTCACATTTACGCAATTGCAAACCAAAAGGGTGGTGTTGGCAAAACTACCACGTCCGTCAATCTGGCTGTTTATCTGGCAGCTGCCGGTCAGCGCGTCCTATTGATCGATTTTGATCCGCAGGCCAATGCCAGCAGCAGCCTTGGCATCAACAAGGACAAAGTCGATTTGTCGAGCTATGAAGTGTTGCTCGGCAACGCCACTGTCGCGAAGGCGACGCTCAAAAACAGCAAACTGAATTTGTCGATCTTGCCCGCCTCGCCCGGATTGGCCGCAGCCGAGGTTGAGCTGGTGGGCGAAATGGCGCGCGAGTATCGGTTCAAGCATGCGATTGCCCCCGAGCTGTCAAAATACGACTATATCTTGATCGATTGTCCGCCTTCGCTTGGCCTCTTGACCGTCAATGCGCTGACCGCAGCGGCGAACGGTGTGCTGATTCCGGTGCAGTGCGAATACCTGGCGCTGGAGGGCCTCGGCCAGTTGACGCGCACGGTGCAGCTGGTGAAGCAGCGTCTGAACCCGCAGATCGAAGTGGCCGGCCTGATGCTGACGATGTATGACAGCCGCACCGCGCTGGCACAGCAAGTAGCCAGCGAAGTTGAGAAACATTTTGGCGCAAAGGTTTTCAAGACACGGGTGCCGCGCAATGTGCGCCTGAGCGAATCGCCGAGCTTTGGCCAGCCGATCATGACCTATTCGCCCAATTCACCAGGCAGCCAGGCTTATCGGGCGCTCGCCGCCGAATTGCTCGAACGCAATGCGGCTGCGCGGCCGGATGCGGCCGTCAGCCTGGTTGATGCGCCGGTGCGCGAGAAAGAGTTTGAAAATCCGGAAGCAGGAAATTAATCAATGGCTCAAAAATTCGGACTAGGCAGAGGGCTTGATGCCCTGATCCCGACGACTGACATGACCCCCATTGCGCAGGAAGCCAGCGCAGGTGTGATCGAACTAGCCGTTGAGGACATCCGGGCCAACCCGCGCCAGCCGCGCATGAAACGCGGCTTTGACAAGGCGCTGCTTGAAGAACTGGCCGCCAGCATTCAAGAGCACGGTGTGATTCAGCCGCTGATTGTGGTGCGCTCGCAAGGTGGCAAAGAGCCGTTCACGCTTATTGCGGGTGAGCGACGTTGGCGCGCCTCTAAAATTGCGGGCATCGCAAAAGTGCCTGTCATCGTTAAAGACTATGCGCCGCAGCAAATGCTTGAGATTGCGTTGATCGAAAACGTTCAGCGAAGTGATCTGAGCGCGATCGAAGAGGCGCTGGCGTTTAGCAATTTGATCAATGACTTTGGCGTAAAACAGGATGAAGTTGCGCAACGCGTGGGCAAGAGCCGCGAGGCTGTGGCCAACAAAGTCCGGCTGCTCAAGCTGGCTGGCAAAGTGCAACAGGCGCTGATGGATGATGAAATCAGCGAAGGCCATGCTCGCCCGCTGGCCAGCCCGAATCTGAGCCTTGAACAGCAGCTTCTGATTTTTGAGGAAGTCAAGAAGCAACAGCTGAGTGTGCGTCAAACAGAAGAATTGGTGCGCCGCGTGATTGCCGGCGGACCGAAGCGGTCAGGCGGCAAAAAGCCGATGTCCGATGATCTGCGCGGATTTGAATCTCGCTTGCGCAGCGCGCTTGGCACGAAAGTGCATTTGCAGCGCGGACGCAAGGGCGGCAAGATCGTGATTGAGTTCTACTCGGACGAAGAGTTCGGCGCGCTTTACGAAAAAATTGTTGGTCCACAATAGCGCGCAGCGATGCTATACGCAGGCGACAATCTCGAAGTGCTGCGGCAGCAGTTTGCCGCCGCGTCGGTCAATCTGATCTACGCTGATCCGCCGTTTAACTCCGGGCATCCGTATTACACGACCGGCAAACGCGAGCAAGGCCCAAGCTTTCACGACACTTGGCGCTGGGATGACGCCGCGTTTGAACAGTCGCGCGACGCATGCCCGCCGCGTCTGCAAGCAGCCCTAAACGCAGTTCACGCTGTTTTGGGCCCGGGCGCAGATACCGCTTACTGCGCGTTTTTGGCGCCGCGGCTGGCAGAATTTCAGCGCGTGTTAACGCCAGGCGGCAGTTTGTATTTGCATTGCGATGTGCGCATGAGCCATTGCCTGCGGCTGTTGCTGGATGCGCTGTTTGGGCGCGCCAATTTTCGCAACGAGATTGTGTGGGCGTATCGCACTGGCGGCGCAGGCAAGCGCCAGTTCGCGCGCAAGCACGATGCCATTCTGTTCTACAGTGCCTCAGCGGACTATGTTTTTCACGCGCAGTATGAGCGTGTGCGCTATGCCAAACCTTTCTTTCAGCAAAGCAAGACTCCGAGGGATTTTTTGCCGACGTGCTCATGCGCGATGTCTGGGATATACCGGCTGTGATCAACGTTTCGAAAGAACGCAGCGGTTATCCCACACAAAAGCCGCTGCTGTTGCTGCGACGTGTGATCGAAGCGTCAAGCAATGCAGATGATCTCGTACTGGACCCGTTTTGCGGCAGTGGCACAACGCTGGTTGCGGCGCGGCAGCTTGGGCGGCGCTGGGCTGGCATCGATGCAAACCCGGAAGCGCTTGATATCGCCCGGAAGCGGCTAACGGATGATGCCGCGTAACGCCTGGCTCAGTTGCTCAAGCCGAGCTGCGATGCGTTTCTCAGGCACTGCGCAGCAGCCCAGCAGCAATCCGGCGCGCGTCAGGGGTTGGATGGCGAAACGCGAGAGCGCGGTCACATCAATGTCGTGCCGGGCGGCGGCATCCACGGCCGCCTCCATGCTGACGCCGTCTGGCAAATACAGCGCAAAGTGCATTCCGGCCTCGTGCGTGCCAAGCGCGAATTGCTCACCGAGCAGTCGCTCGGCTTGCCGCGCAAACTCAGCGACGCGCGCTGCGTAGAGCAGGCGCATGCGCCGGATATGGCGTTGAAAGTGTCCCCCTTCGATAAACGTGGTGAGCACCACCTGGTTTGTGATCGTCGCGGCGCCGGAAACCACTTCCATTGCGCCGGCGAACACGGAAACGAGAGGCGCGGGCACGACCAGATAACCCAGGCGCAGCCCTGGAAAGAGCACCTTGTTAAAGCTGCCGGAGTAAATCACACGGTTGGCTGTGTCGAGCCCCTGCAACGCCGGCGTCGGGTAACCGGTGTAGCGAAACTCGCTGTCGTAATCGTCTTCGATGATCCATGCATTGCTGCGATCCGCCCAGTGCAGCAGCGTAAAACGTCGTTCGAGGCTGAGTGTGCCGCCGAGCGGAAACTGGTGCGATGGTGTTGTGTAGACCAGTCGCGCGGCTGGCGCCAGCTGGATGCCCTTTTCTACGGCAAGGCCGTTCTCGTCGACCGGCACGGGCGCCAGCGTCGCGCCAGAGAGCGCAAATGCGTGCCGCGCGCCGGGGTAGCCTGGCTCTTCGAGCCAGACCACATCGCCGGCGTTGAGCAGGGCCTGGGAGGCCAGGTAGAGACCCTGCTGCGTGCCGGTGGTCACAATCACTTGTTCCGGCGCGCATTGCACGCCCCGAGTCGATTTGAGATAGGTGGCAATGGCCCGCCGCAATGGCTGATAGCCAAGCGGATCAACGGGGGAAGCCTCGGTCCAGCTTGCTGGCATGTTGCGGTAGTAGCGTGTGGCGAGACGCCCCCACTGCTCGAACGGAAAGGCGTCGATGGCGGGCATGCCGGAGCGAAACGCATAGTCGCCACCGGACGCCGCAGGCGCGGCCGTTGGGATCTGGGCCAGCTGTTGCGCGCGTTGCGAGAGCAGTGGCTCGGGTTGTCGGTCGGGCGATTTTTTGTGGCTGATCTGCTGCGCGCGGGTGCGCGCGTTCAGGAGATCACCGGGCAGATTGGCCGCGACACGTGTGCCGGAGCCGACAGCCGCGACGAGAAACCCCTCGGCGATCAACTGCTCGAAGGCGAGTTTGGCCGTGTTGCGCGAGACGCCGAGCCGCTCGGCCAGATCACGCGTGGAGGGGAGCCGCAGCCCGGGTTCGAGGCGCCCGTCCAGCACGGCCCGTTTGATGCCGTCGTAGATCTGCCGGTAAATGGGCCGCACCTCGGCCGCATCGATGTGAATGGTGCCGACGACGAATTCACCAGTTTGTTTCATGGGGCAGATCGCATCGGTTTTATCGTCGTTCCCGCTGAAAAATCGATGGCGAAACCAATGTGATTTCCGAGCACCTAGGTTGACTTCTAGTCACGTCAACCTCATTCGGGGATCGTTTGAATACGGCCAGAATATCACGACACTATATCCCTAGGTAAGCAATCAAAAGTTCTGACGCGAAATCACCCATCCCCAAGCGCCGTGATGATCTTTGAATGGCCGTCGGCGCGCATACAATATGAGCATGACTACGTTGACCACTGTCGCCGCCCTTTCACAGCATGTCGGCCAAACCATTTCGCTGCAAGGCTGGGTGTTCGACAAGACCCACAAGGGCAAGCTGATATTCCTGCAATTTCGCGATGGCACCGGGCGTTGTCAGTGCGTGTTGTTCAAGGGCGACTTTGACGAGGCGATGTTTGAGGCGCTCAAAAGCCTGCCGCAGGAGTCCTCGATCACGGTGACCGGCGAGGTCAAGGCGGATGCGCGCGCACCTGGGATACCAGGCGGTTTCGAGCTTGGCGTCAAGCACATTGAAGTGACACAGCGCGCAGATGAGTATCCGATTGCCAACAAAGAGCACGGTGTCGAGTTTTTGATGGATAACCGGCACCTGTGGATTCGCTCAGCCAAGCAGTGGGCGCTTTTGCGCGTGCGCGCGACCATCATGCGCGCAATACGCGCCTGGCTGGATGGCGAAGGGTTTATCGAGATGACCACGCCTGTGCTGACGCCGGCGGCCGCGGAAGGCACCAGCAATCTGTTTGAAGTTGATTACTTTGAGGATAAGGCCTACCTTGCGCAGACTGGGCAGCTCTACAACGAGGCGAATATCTTTGCATTTGGCAAAGTCTATTGTTTTGGCCCGACATTTCGCGCTGAAAAGAGCAAAACGCGCCGGCATTTGACGGAATTCTGGATGCTCGAGCCGGAAATCGCATATTGTGATTTGCACCAGTTGCTTGAGATTGAAGAGCGCCTGATCAGTCACATTGTGCAGACGGTGATGCGCGAAAATCCAGCTGAGCTTGCGGCGCTTGGCCGCGATTTAAACAAGCTGCAGCACATCGCACCGCCATTCCCGCGCATCACGTATGACGACGCCGTTATGCGCATCAAAGATATCCAGGCTCGGCTCAAAGCAGGCGAGACTGTGCTCCGGCACGACGGCACGCCGCTGCAGGGCATCGATGACCCGGCGCTGCTGGACATCACCTGGGGCATGGACTTTGGCAGCCCGCATGAGACCGCATTGACGCAGATGTTTGACAAGCCGGTATTTGTGACTGGCTTTCCGACTGCGATCAAGGCCTTCTACATGGAGCCGTATCCAGAGCGGCCAGAAGTGTGCATGAGCGCGGATTTGCTTGCGCCGGAAGGCTACGGCGAGATCATTGGCGGCAGCCAGCGCATTTACAGCCACGATGTATTGCTGCAGCGCATTCGTGAGCATCAACTGCCGGAAGAAAACTACAAGTGGTATCTCGATCTGCGACGGTATGGCTCGGTGCCGCACTCTGGGTTTGGGTTGGGCGTTGAACGCACGGTCGCGTGGATCTGCGGGCTTGAACACATCCGCGAGGCCTCGCCCTTCCCGCGCATGATGAATCGCATGTATCCGTGAGGAAGTCTAGCCACAGAGAACACAGTGGGCACGGAGTTAAAGAAAACCATCTTTAACTCTGTGCCCACTGTGTTCTCTGTGGCTGGACTTCTTTGTGCGGTCGTTAGCGACGTGCGGCGACAGGCAGGTAGATACGCCTGAAGCTGCTGGTGTCGAGCGTTGGCACCGGCGTGTTTTCGATGGGCGGCTCAATCTCGGCGCCAAATGCGCGTGCGTTGTCGTAGATCCGCACGTAATCGACATAAGTGGATGCATTTGACAGATCTGCTGCGGGTAACCCTGCCGGGCCGCCAGCACCCACGCTGATGATCAAATACATCGGCATATCGATGATATAGGCGCTGCTGCGGTGCACTTCGACGCCGTCGACATACCAGATCAAGCCTTCAGGCGTCCAATTTGTGGCGAAGACGCGATAGTCATCGGCCACATTGAAGGGAAAGCGAATCGTGTAGCCATCCTGCAGGTTCTTTTCTGGAGACGGGTAGTGCAATGTGTGAAAGGTCTCATCTGGACTTCTTGTGAACTGCTCAACCACATCAATTTCAGGGGGCCAGACGATGTTTCCCTGCGGTGACAGCGACGGCAGCAGCCAGAAAGCCGGCCAAAGCCCACTCGCTGCCGGCATTTTCATGCGCGCTTCCATGTAACCGCTGGTAAGCGTGAATGTATTGCTGGTCTGCAAATACACACCGGCGTATTCGCGCTGCACATAGCGAATATCGCGAAAGGTGCAATCGATGCAGACCGTCGCGGGGTCGCGGGTAAATGCCATTTGCAGCGCGCCATCGGCGACTGTGGCGTTGCTCGGCTTCCACCACTCAATGGAGCCGTTTGCGTCTTCGACTGCGCAGTCTTTTAGATACGCCTTGCAGTGTTCCCACACCGCTGTGTTGAGCTGATTGCCGGAGAAATCATCGCGAAATTGTTGCGGCGCATCACACAGTTGCACATCGTCAATTGCGATGCCGCCTGTGGCGCGTCCCAAATAAAAACTCAACCGGGCGTTGGCTGCGGCGGGTGCTTCAATCGGCATAAAAAAGTGCCGATAGCGGCGATCCGGGCCTGCTTCTGGCAAACGCAGCTGACGTTGCCAGAGGATCGTGCCATCAATCGATGTGAGATGCACAGACAGCTGCGTGGCGGTTGTGGCGCGGCCGTAAAAATCCAGAAAGACCGCGCGGTTGTTCGGCAAGGTCAAACCGGATTGCGACAGCGCGATATCTCTTTCATTTGCGGTTGCGCGCGTGATGTTGATCAGCGCCGCCTGCGCGCTGCGGGGGCCAACGTCGCCGGTGAGTGTGGCGAGCGCAGGATCAGCGACGTTGAAGTCCCACGGCGCGATGGTGTCTTTCTCAAACCCGCCGTTGGTGATGCGGCAGCCGGGTTGTGTTGCCGGCGGTGTGGGCGTGGGGGCTGGCGTGTTGCTTGGTGTGGCGCCTGGCAATGGCGTGTTTGTGGGTGGAGGCACTGCGCCATTGCACAGGCTGAAGTCATCGAGCCAGACCTGTCCGTCGGATTGCGCCAGATTGATTTTTAACTGAGGGGACGTGGTCTGCATGTCGCTGGGGAGTGTGATTAGGTAGTCAAAACGTTCCCAGGCCTCGCTCAGAAAGGCGGTTTGCTGCCAGATGACGCGAAAGTCCGGTGCGTCACCCTGCAGCAGAACCTCGACTGGGCGCGATCGCGAGGCGCGCGCATAGAACGTCAGTGTGAATTGCTCGTCCGGTGACATTGGCACGCCAGGGTGCGCAAGCTGCACTTCCCACGGGTTATTGCTGGGCTGGGTGACCGATATCTTCGCCGCGCGTGGTGTGGTGCGCCCAAACTCAAAATCGATTGTCGCGGCCGCGCCGTTGCCGGAGTCAACTTGAAACTGCCAGGGTGGCAGTGCTTCATCATCAAAGCCGCCATTGGCAAGCGGGCAGCTTGTGGCATAGGCTGGCGAATTGAGTGGTGCTGACACCGATGGCGCTGGCGGACAGCACGATACAAAACGCAAGCAGCTTGCTTGCGCTGGATAAACGACTTTTCACTACTGATCCCCCACGAATCGGCAAATGATCAATCCTCAGACATATTGCGCGTAAAGAACCCACGTCTGATTAACCGACGATTTGATTGGAAAGCGATTGAGACACTGTGTGTTTTGGGGAGTGATGTGATGTGCAAAGTGAATAGTGTTGCTCTAAACAGTCGCCTGTTATACGCCAGCAGCCTGAGAGTTTGGCGAAATGCGTTGCCAGGTAAAAACGCTCTCAAATTGAGAAGAGCCGCGCTGAAATTGAGAATCCAATTGACTTCGGCTGTAGGCACAGTAGTGTATGCCTATGGCGCGCGCGCATCCCTTTGGCAGATTACTCACACAAATGCGCGCGCGTATTCCAGGGTTGACTCAGGCGCGGCTGGCTGAACTGGCGGGGTACGACTCGGCGGTGATTGCACGAATGGCACAAGGGCGGCAGGATCTGATAGGTCCACAAGCGCGCGACAGGGTGCTGCATGTGATCCGAGCGCTCAACGAGACTGGCGCGCTGCACAGCCTGGACGACGCGAACGCACTGCTGGTTGCCGCCAATCTTTCGCCGTTAATCGAAGCCAGATATCTCGAAGCTGGCATTATTCAGCGCGTGTCCATGCACGGGACCATCCGCCGCGCATTTGCAACAGGAGGCAAGACGGTGACTGCATTCGATGGCGTTCAGAAACAACTAGAGGAATACGCACGTGCCTGGGACAAAGCAGGCGATGATGCAGAACGCGCGGTTGCTCTTGCGGCTGCCGGCGAGGTTGCGCTGAAAAATAGTCGGACACGACTTGGCATGCGGTTGCTGGCGCATGCGGCGTTGCATGAAGATGCCGTGATGAAATCGGATGGCGTGCTGATAGCCGACTATGCGCGACAACTCGCCGTTGCACGCATGCTTTGTGAGCGCACGGAATATTCAAACGCGTGGGCGTCGGGCCAGCTGCTCACACGCCCAGAGGTTCGAGCATGGCTTGCGGTGCTGCCCGCACTGGTGAGCCAGCACATGGGAGACATATGATCATCAAATTTGGGCATGTCCTGGTCGATGATTTGGACAAGGCACTACAGTTTTATACGCAAATTCTGGGTTTCAGAAAGGCACGCGATGTGCCTGATGGTGATAGCGGTATGCGCTTTCTGACCGTGGTGTCAGATGAGGGCGTTGCGGGTTTCGAGCTTGAGTTGCAGGGAACCTATACCGCCGCCGCGCGCGCATACCAACAGTCTTTTCGTGCGGACGGGTTTGCTTATATTGGGGTTGAAACAAAGGATATTCAAACGGCGTTTCGTTGCTTAAAAGAACGCGGCGTGCAATTTGTCGGCGAACCCGAAGATGCCGGCCCGGTATGGACGGTCAAGTTTGACGATAACTGCGGCAACCTGGTAAATCTTATGCAAGTCAAGTCGGATGTGGCGTCAAGCAGCACGGATAACCTGATCATCAATTGTGGACAGGTGCACTATCGCCGATTGAAAAATATCGGAGTGCAATTTGTGGATGAGCCAGAAGACAGTGGTCCGGTATGGACGGTCAAGTTTGATGATACCTGTGGCAACTTGATCAACCTTATTCAGATCAAAAATCAGTGATCGATGTTGTATCGCCACAGAGCACAGAGGCCACGGAGCAATAACTCCGTGGCCTCTGTGCTCTGTGGCTCTAACGCCCGCGACGGGTGACGGGCAGATACGTTCTTTTCGTCAGCGAGTTCATGTCGAGAGTTGGCTGCGGGGGCTGGGGTGTCTGGGTGGCTGCCGGTGGTTGCTGAGTGGCTACGGGCGGCTGCTGGGTGCCGCCGTCAAACCCGAAGGCTTCGGCGTTGTTGAACACGCGCACATAGTCCACTTCCATGGTGCCGCCGGAGAGATCGGCTTCCGGTGCTCCGGCGAGCGCGCCGGCACCCAGGCTCACGATCATGAACATGGATTGATTGATTGTGGCGGCGCTGGTTCGATAGGTTTCCATGCCATCGACGTAAAAGACCACCTCGGTTGGCGTCCAGTTTGCGCTGTAGACGTGAAAGCCTTGGTTCAGCGACACTGGGTGTTGATACTGCTTGCCGTCGGTGTTGTGATAGACCGCTGCGGTCTTGTAGTGGATGGTATGCCAGGAGAGTTCCGGTTGTGTCGGATAGTGTTCGACCACGTCGATCTCCGGTGGCCAGTAGATCTGATCGTTCTGTTTTGAGGGCAGCAGCCAAAATGCCGGCCAGGTGCCTTTTGTGCTGGGCATCTTGATGCGCGCCTCGAAATAGCCGTACTGCGTGTTAAACGTTTCGCTGGTTTGCAGATACGCGCTGGCGAATTCGCGATCGACCATTTTGCCTGGACCATAGGCGCACCCCACGCACACCTGATTTGGCTCGCGCGTGAAACGCTGCTTCATTGTGCCGTTTGAGACTTCGACGTTGCCCTCTTTGTACCACTCCACGCCGCCGTTGATTTCGACCGTGCAGTCGCGGCTAAATGCCACGCAGTGCTTCCACTTGGTCGCATCGAGTGCGGCGCCGTTGAAATCGTCGGCGAATTTGAGCGGCAGATTGCAGATTTGCACGCCGTCAATCCAGACATCCCCCGAATTCTGGCCGAGGTTAAAACTCAGGCGCGCATTTGCGGACGCGGTCTGCACCGGTACGGCGAGAAAGAATTGTTTGAAGGCACTGTCGCGCGCGGGATCAGGCAGGCGCACGCTGCCCTGCCAGAGCGAGGCGCCATTGCTGTCGAGCGCGATGTTGAGCGTCTGGCCCGCGTTCGATTTGCCAAAGAAGGCGAGCGACATGATGCCGGCGGGGATGTTCAATCCAGACTGCGAGAGCGTGATCCCGCCGGGCGCCGCCGCACCGGTGCGAATGCTGACTTTTGCGGCAGTGGCGCTGCGCGCGCCTGTGTCAGTGGATAGCGTGGCCTGGGCCGGCGTTTGCGCGGCAAACTGCCAGTTGTTGGTGCCAGATTCGAAGTGACCGTTGACGACGCGGCAGTTTGTCGAGACCGGCTGTGGTGTCGGCGGCACTGGTTGCGTGTTGCTTTCACAGAGCGCTAGACCGTCGATCCAGACATCACCGGTTGCCTGACCGAGGTTGATGCGAAAAGCTGGGCGTGGTGTCACAGCGGCTTCGGGATAGTCAAATGTAATATTAACCCGCTGCCAGGCAGTGCTCATATCGAAGGCTTGGCGCCAGACCACCGTATAGGGTGAATCAAACTGCTGCAGCAGGACATCGGTGGTGCGCGTCTGCGATGCCTTGACCCAGAACGAAAGCTGATATCGCTTGCCAGCGGTCAGCGCGACATTTTCATGGACGAACTGCAGGCTCCATGGATAAGTGCCCTGCCCGGCAATTGAAATTTTTGCCGACTTTGGGCTGTTGTAACCGGTATCGGCGCTCAGGGCGAGACCCGGGCCTTGCACATAGAACGGCCGCAATTCTGCGCCGTCAAAATCGCCGCTCAGGGCGCACGCATTTTGTGTTGCAAGCGTGGCGTGGCCTGTGCCGAGACTTAATGCGCCGCCAAAACAGATCAAGGCTGTCAGGACGAGACGCGTGATATGGCTGCGGCGGACGTGTATGGCCTGTGCTTGCATAGCGATTTGATGTAACTGCATTCAGCAATTACATCAAAGTACCTGTCGGCAAAGCTGGGCGTAACTGCACACAGAACTGCGACGGTCGCCTGCGCAGTGCGACTGTCGGCCAATCGTTTCATGGACGCAGCATTCAGGCAGTAAACGTGCGATTAAAAGATTTTGCGGCGAAAATACTATGAATATTTGTAGAAATCTGCCGTGAATCGAGCACAAAGCCAGCATGGAAGTCGAAAGAGGTGTTCCGAAAAAGAACACCTCCCGCGCACGGCGCGGGAGGTGTTCTTTTTTCTACAGACAAGGTGCGTTTAGAGTGTGCCGCCCGTGATTTGCTTCTGCTTGCCGATGGTGGCCGCGCCGATCAGGCCTCCGATGACACCGAAGATGGCGAAGATGCCGACGCTGAAGCAGATCGCCGCAATGCCCACACCGCCCGATGCCATCGCATCAAGCATGGGTCCCATTGCCTCGAGCTGCTCGGGTGGCAACGTGCTTCTAAGTTGAGCGATCGTGGCAGCAGTGCCGCCGCTAAACAGCATGCCAAGCAGACCACTGATGAGGCCGCCAACGACGCCGGCCACACCACCGATCATTGCGCCCTGCCCAGTCTCGACGCTGGTTGCGCCAGATTGGCGTTTATATAGCCAGATCGCGAAGATACCGCCGCCCCACACCCATGCGCAGAGAAGGCAATTGACTGCGCCGATAAGCGGCAATCCGGACAATAAGCCAATCGCGACACCGGCGATGGCTGCTGCAGTTAGTGCTTTTGAGTTCATAAGTACTATTTCTCCTTTGCCTGCGAAGAGGCGCACACAGGTTAAAGCAGAATGCAAAATATTGCCACATGCTTACATAATACGTGCGGCTGATCTGACGAGTTGATGCGCCGTGGTTACGATGATTGGACCGTATAGACCTCTTCGTAGGGTTGCAGGACGACCCAGCCATTTCCGCTAAATTTGAGCTGCAGGCTTTCTCCGCTGCCGCGGCCAAAAAACGCGCCGAGTTGGATCTGTGTAACGATGTCGGTCACCAGGCCATCCGACCAGGCAACTGTTGCGTTTGGATCGGTGAATACCGGCTGATCCGGCGTGACGCGCAGTGTGAGTGGCTCGTAGTGCGTCGTGATAGCGACCAGACCGCTGCCGGACAACTTGATATTGAACAACCCGCCCGCCAGCATGCCTGCCACCCGCCGCATCATGGTGATGTCCCACTTAATGCCATCCTGCAGCGCCAGCAAATCGTTGCCGTTGACAAAAATCGTCTGGTTTTGCAGATTCAAAATCTGGACCTTCTTGCCAGCGTCCGCGAGATAGACGCGGCCCGCGCCTTCCATCTTCATCAGCGTGGTGCCCTCACCGGAGACCGCTTTCTTCAGCAGGTTGCCAAGGCCCTGCTCGGCCAGGCTCTCGCGCTTGAACGAGACGTTGCCGACATAGCCGACCATCGCGCCAGCCTTTGCCCAAACACGACCATCGACGTTGACTTCAAGCGCATGAGGACTTTCAAGCTCGAACAAGCCGTGCTGGCGATCCTGTTGCTCGGTCTTTTTGATAAATTCGTCAATTGTGTAGCGTTCCATGCGGAAAAGCATATTCGCCATTTGGCGTGTGTCGATCACCCTTTTGGGCGATTTGCAGCGTCCATCCTGTTGCGTATACGCGAACATACGCTATGCTTTTCGCATGGAACTTCGCACCAGCCGTCATAAAGTCGATGATCTGTTGGCGCTGACGCAAAGCGATGCCGCCGATGAGCGGTGCCATGCGTTGCGTGAGCTGTGCCCGTGTCACGTGCGCTACAACGATCCGCGCATCTGGGATCGCACGATCGCGCTTGCGACTGATTCGGACAAACGCGTGCGCGCGACCGTGTTGCACTTGCTTTGCGATGGGTCGCCGCGCGAACGGCATTCCGAAGTGGTTGCCGCCGTCGAGCGCATGCAGCAGGATCCGGATGAAAAACTGCGCCGCCGCGCGCGAAAGGTCATGGCGCAATACCGGCGCACTGGCAATATCAACGTGCTGTAGTGGCGAGGCATGCCTCGCCTCTACAGCGGGGGCGGCAAAAACGCGCGAACATGTGCGATGGCAGCGTCGATCCATGCGGCCTGGCGGCCACGTTGAATGCTGAGCCAGGCGCGATGTTCAGCGGGCCAGTAGGTTGCTTCAAGCGTGCCTTTTTGCTTGCCGGGTTTGGCGTGCCAGTGCGTGCAACCCTCATATTTTCGCAATGTGCCGCGCAGGGTTATAGTCAGTCCGGCCCGCTCAAGCGCGGATTGAATGGCTTCACACGCTTGCAGGTCTGACCAATCGGCGGGCAACGAGAGATCGATCTCAGTCATTGATGTTGCGCGTCATCATACTGAATTGGCAGCGAGCCGATGATGCATGCACCGGCAATCGTGCTTTGGATAGGCACGCTCGGCAAAAAATACTGACATCAGGCATTCATTGAAATTCGTGGCACATAACCAGCGATCGGCGGCTGGGCGAAACTCATGCGATAGATTGAGAAACGAAGCGTGGAGTCAGCGATCTGGTCGCGCAGTGGCCACAGCGAAGGCAGCACTCGCAGCTCAACGCTATGCGCGCACAGCTCCAGCAACAGATCAGGTATGGCGCGCACGCCGATGGGTGTGATTGATTGACGCGCGATGTGGTGCTGCGAGGGCTCGTCCTGCAATTCAAACAAGGCCTCCGGCATGGCGTATTCGTAGATCGTGCACCGCCGCACCCTTTCGAGCCAGGCTTGTTCGATCGCGATGACGCGTGTGGCGGATGTGTGCGAGAGCCAGCGCTCGGCGTCGTTCTGTGTGGTGTGTTCGCCGACGCCGTAAGTCACGCGCGGGCAATCGCGCGGCAGCAAAAAATTAGGCGTGCCGAAAGCGCTGACGGCCCAAACCACATCGCCCGGCACATGCTTGTTGGGTCGCGGGTGAAAGATCGTAATGTCGGACGCTTCGCTGTAATGAAAAAGGGTGGGCATGTGGGCTACCAGCGCACGTGGCCGGCCCCTTCGCACACCCACTTGTATGACTGTGAGCTCGCGCAGCCCCATCGGGCCGCGCGCGTGGATGCGCTGGGTGCTGACCGCTACTTCGGCGCCTAGTCCGAACTGTGCCGCCGTCGTTAAAGCGCGTGCTGCAGTTGACAAACACGCCGCTCGAATTGACCGCGTTCAAAAAGCGCCCGATGTTCTCGGTGTTGTTTGAGACGATGCCATCCGAATGCTCCATCGAGTGCGCTTCGATAAATGCCAGCGCTTCATCCAGCGAGTCTACGATCGCGACGCCCAGCGCGAGCGCCAGCCATTCAGTGTCCCAGTCAGCGGGCTGTGCCGGCGTGCTGAGAGCGGCCTGCGATGTGCGCTGCAGGATCGCGTGCGCGCGCGCATCGCTGCGCAGTTGCACAAATTTCTCTGCCAGTTTGTCGCGCCAGTTTGGCAGGAAGACGTCCGCGATTTCGTGCTGAATCAGCACGGTGCCGAGCGCGTTGCAGACCGAGGGTTTGGAGACCTTGGCGTTGAAAAGAATCTCGATGGCCAGCGCCTGATCGGCGGTTTCATCGACATAGATGTGGTTGATGCCCATGCCGCCGGTGATGACCGGAATCGTGCTGTTGTCGCTGCACAGTTTGTGCAGATTTGCGCCGCCGCGCGGGATGACCAAGTCGATGCAATCGTTGAGTTTAAGTAGCTCGAGGATGCGCGCGCGATCCGGGTCTTCCACCAGCACAGCTGCGTCGAGCGGGATGGCGTTGCGCCTGCAGCGCCTCGTGCACCACGGCGAGCAGGGCCTTGTTGCTGGTCATGTTGTCGCTGCCGCCGCGCAGAATTGCAGCATTGCTGCTTTTGAGGCAGAGTGCAGCGATATCGATCGTGACATTGGGCCGGCTCTCGTAGATCACTGCGATCACGCCGAGCGGGATGCGGCGTTTGTGCAGACGCAGGCCGTTTGGCAGTGTGCTGCTGCTCAAATGGCTCGCCAATCGGATCGGGCAATGCGGCGACATTGCGCACATCTTGGCGATGGCAGCGAGCCGGTCCGGCGTGAGCGTCAGGCGATCGACAAAATACGCCTCAACGCCGCGTGCGTTGGCGTTGGCGACATCGATCGCGTTTGCGCGCAGGATCGCGGCCTCGTGACGCGCGAGGCCGTCGGCCAACGCCAGCAGCGCGGCATTTTTTTGCGCGGTTGTGATGCGCGCGAGCTGCCGCGAGGCCGCGCGGGCGCGCTGCCCGAGTATCGCGCATGCTGACCTCAGTCATCGTCGATATTCATGCCGGTATTATCCCCGTTCGCGCCAGGAGAATTCGGGCGTAAAGCCCAGCACACGGCGCGCCGTTTCGCCGCTCAGCAGCGAGGCGTGGCCCTGCAGGCCGCGGTCTTCGGCTCCTGGAAAGTGCTGCGCGCACAAACTCGGCGGACGGCATATCGAGCCAGGTGTCTTTGGCTGTGACAAAGGCGACTGTGTGTGAACTGTCCGGGAGCGGTCCGGTGGCCGCCAGATAACAGGCGCGCGCGGTGTCGCGCACATCGCAATACGAATACAGCGCCAGGATGATCGCGCTGCACGCCGGCTGGGCTTGCAGCGCGTGCAAACTTCAGCGGCTGTCGGCACCCACATAAAGCGCAGGCTGACGGCGGTGATGCCAAAGTGTTTGGCATACATTGCGCCGATTTCTTCGCCCAAGGGCTTTTGACAGCGCATAGTCGCTCTGCGGATCGCGCTCGTGCTGTTCATCAAGCGGAAAGTAGCGATATTGTGTGGGGTGTGCGGCGGGGAGGGTTGTGACCGTCTGAATGCTCGAGGCAAACACCACGCGTTTGATGCCCAGTAGGCGGCTGGCCTCATAGACGTTGTAGGTGCCGGCCATATTGGTGGCGAACGTTTTGGCGCGCGCGACGATGCGCGAGTCCGGGATTGCGCCAAGGTGAATCACGGCATCGGCACCGCTCAGGGCATCGACAGCCGCGCCGAAATCAGAGATATCGGCGCGGATAAAGTTCTGCGGTTTTTGCGGCTGCGCGATATCGATGCCGAAGGGCACATGTTCGCTAAGCGCGATATGGTCATAAACAAAAGCGCCAATGCGCCCGGCCGAACCCGTGATCGCAATCTTCATTTTTGACGATAGACGCCCTCGCGCAAGCCCTTTATGTATCCGATTGCAAACAACCGGCCAAATGCCGAATAACCAGCATTCTCGTTGCTGTCGCCTTCGACGGTCGGAACATGATCCGGCCGCAGCACGCCTTCATACCCAATGTCGCGATAGGCCTCAAGACAGGCCAGCATGTTTGTCTTGCCGGCGTCGTGCCAGGCTTCCTGAAAATGCGTGACATCGCCAATCACATCGCGGAAATGCACAAAACTGATTTTGTCGCCAAATTTGCGAATGGTGCCGGGCAAATCGTCGGTCATCAGCGTGAAGTTCCCCTGGCACAGCGTAATCGTGTTGAAGTCGCTCGGCACCACGTCGATGACGCGTTGAAAGTTGTCTACGCTGGTCAGAATGCGCCCGACGCCGCGCAATGGCGACATCGGCGGATCATCCGGGTGCGCGCTGAGCTTGACGCCGGCTTTCTGAGCCACCGGCACCATAACTTTCAAAAAGCGCTCGAGGTTCTTCCACAGATCCGCTTCCTGCACGCCTGGATTTGGCGGACCTTTTTCATAGTCGTTCAAGTCGAACGCAGTCACCAGCGAACCGCCGCGCGAAACTGTGCTGTGTGCTGGTGCGTGTCCAGTTCATGACCGCCATCCACGCGTAGCACCACACCGGAATGCCGAGTTTGCCCATGTTTTCGACGAGTTTGACGCACCATTCCAGCTCCTGATCGGCGCCGGGCAAACCGCGCATGAGTTTGTCCATCGGCGGGCGCGCTTCAATCACGCTGAGCTCGAAGCCGCCATCGTTGTAGCGGTTCTTCATGCGCAGCAGCGGCATATAGTCATACGGCGTCTCACCCGGCCCGCAGTCGCTGGCCAATGGCAATCCGCCCACCGCGTAATCGACACCGGCTTGCTTGGCCAGTTTCCACAGAGGCGTCACCTGGGAAGGGATGTACTCAGCGATCTTGATCATGTGGGGCATTTTAAAACACAGACAACAGAACACAGAACACAGACGAGCAGGGTCTGTGTTCTGTGTTCTGTTGTCTGTGTTCTAAAATGCCCCCATGCCCGACGATATTCAACTCTATGACGCCGACCCCAATGGCGAGATTCAAGTGCCCAAACGCCCGCCAAGTGACGCGCGCATCGAGCGCTATCGCGTGATGCCGTGGCCGGATGGCTCGCGCGTGACGGTGGAGATGACGTTTGGCGCGTTCAAGGAGTTTCCGTCAATTGAAGTGAGCATCGTCAACGCGCTGGGCGATGTCGTGCGATCGACCTCGTTGATTTCATCGATGGAGCGCCAGCCCGCGCCGACAATGTGGCTGCCATCCGGCTTGGCGCGCGGCACACCGATGATGGCGCTGATCGAAGTGCTCGGCGACGACGCGCCATTGCAATCAATCCAGGTGCCGTTTGACGTGGCCGGGCCGATCATCAAACGCGCCATCGGGGAAGCATGACAGCGGATTCATAGCCACAAAGTCACTGAGTTTTTTGCTTTTCATAAACTCGGTGACCTCTGGGTTCTGTGGCTATAAACCCTCGGCGCGATTTAAATCAAGATCAATTCGCGCTGCGGTGTGCTCAGGTATTCTGCGCCGGTTTCTGTAACCAGCACGTTTTCTTCAATGCCAAGATAGCCGTGGCCGGGAACCATCACGCCCAGTTCGATCGCATAGACGCTGTTGCGCTCGACCGGCTTGTTTGGCAGATCGCCATATTTTTCCCAATGCGGCCCTAGCACGCTGCCGCCGTCGTGCACCTTGCGCCCGACATGGTGGCCAAATGCGTGCATGAATTCCTCGTAGCCGGCGGCAACCAGCGCGTCGCGCGCGGCTTTGTCGACCATCCAGCATGGCGCGCCGATGTGCAGAGCTGCCCGCCCCGCTTCTAACGCTGTTTGGCAGGCGGCCCAGGCGCGCTGGACCGCGGGCGGTGGCGCAGTTTCGCCGGGACGCAGAGCATAGGCATCGCGCTGCAGGTCGCTGCAATAGGCAGCGTGTTGCAGGCCCATGTCGAGATGCACGATCATGCCTGGCTCGATTGCGATATCGGCTGGGATGCCGTGCCCGATTGATGAAAATTCGCCGGCGTTGACGATCGGGCAGCTGAGGCGTTCCCAGCCAAAAGTGGTTTTTTGGTGCGCGGCATAGTCACCGGCGCGCGCATGCACCTGCACTTCGGTCATGCCAGCCAGCGGCAAATCAAACAGCATCTCATAGAGTTGCTCAGTTAGTTTGACCGTCTCGCGGATGCGCGCGATCTCGGCTGGCGACTTGCGCTCACGCAGCCGGCGCACGATGTCTTCTGCGCTGACGATGCGGTCAGCGTGCGGCGTCCCAAGCATGTCGCGCAGTTTGAGCCACATGCCGTGCGTCAACCCGTCTGCGCCGCTGTCGCTAAGCGAGTAATTCACCGCAATGGACGCCGGATCGATGCGCGCAATTTCCGGCAGCAGCACCTCACGTATGCCGGTGTCGTAGTGCAACACGCGGTCGTAGGCTTCAAGTTTGATAACGTTGTCCGCGTCGTAGCGGCCAACGATGGCGATCTTTTCGCCGTGCCGCGTGATGATCAGCGCGCTGATCCCACGTCAAGCCAAAGCCGAGCAACACATCGAGCACCGGGTCGTGCGTCTGGCTGGTTTCGCGGACAAAGGTGATCCAGGCATCGATGTTCTGTTCGCGCAGCAGCTCAACTGCCTGCGCAAGCTTTTGTTGAACGATGGTTTTCATGCCGCAATCGTACGCCTCTTTGAGAAATTTCGACCCGCTTGACGACTCAATTTGCTAGCTCGCGCTCGCGTTGCGCAATCAGAAAGTCGTCGCCGCATTCCAGCTTTTGCGCCAGTTTGCTGCCGGGCTCGACCACGCGCCAGAACGGCGTGATCGCGTCCAGTGGCTGGCCCTGCGCATGCGCTTCAAACGCTACCTCGGCTGCAATGCGCAAAAAATTGCAGTCGAGACCGGGCAAGTGGCGTCGACTTTGTGCTTTTTGCCAGCTCGGCGCGCATCTTTTCGACTGTGCGGGTTTGTCCTGCCGGAACCTTGCCGATGTATTCAGCCACCTCGACTGACGACGAAATCAACATTGTCATGCCGCTTTTGATGCCGGCAAAATCAAAATCAAGCAGTTTGGTGACTGGCTTTTTGAGCCGCTTAGCTTTTGTCCCCAGGTTTTTGTCTTTTTAATTATGCTGTTGTCTCTGGCGCGCGCTCGGATGCCGCGGCATATTCCCAACGCGTTGCGGGGGCATCGATGGGCGCGCCGGGCTGGATCAAACGTGACACGCGGTCAGTCATGTGGCGGTATCGTAACGCCATCTGGAAGAAGCCGGGAGACCCTCGCTGTTTCTTACCGGCCAGTCGGGAATTTTCTATACTGACGCCATGACACTGCTCACAACGTACACCAGCTTTGGCGGACGGCATCCTGAGACCAGCGTGATTCACAATGCGCTGGCATACGTCGCACAAAAGCCAGCGCGCGCGCCATCGGAAGCCATGCTCATGGGCATCAGCGGTGGCGCAGCGTTTGGCTATTTTTTGTTTGACTACCAAGGCTTCCCGCCATTGCTCAGCCTGATCTCGCGCAACACTTTTGATCCCTTCGAAACATTGCTGACGCGCCTGGCTGTTCCGCGCGAGGTGATGCAAACCACCAACCCGGCCAAAGCCGAGATCGCCCTGATCGAGGCGTTGCAGGGCGGCCAGCCGGTCATCGTTTGGGCTGATCGATTTACGCTTCCGTATCACAACAAGGTGGCGAATCCGGCGTTGTGGGATGTGCAGCCTGTGGTGGTGTTCGGATTTGATGTTGACAGTCGTCAGGTGCATGTCGCCGATTGCGCGTCCGCACCGTTCAGGGTCGATGCTGATGTATTCGCGCGCGCCCGCGCGCGCATTGGCAAGCATAAGCATCGCGCGATGACGGTCCGCATGCCGGATCCGACTAACTACAAAAGCGCGGTGCAGCAGGGGCTTTGGCAGTGTGTGCAGTTGTTTGCCGAGAAGCCACCCAAAGGCGCGGCCAACAATTTCGGATTTGCAGCGTATCAGCATTGGGCGAACATGCTGACCAACATGCGTAACCCGCACAGCTGGGTGCGCTTTTCCCAACCGGCCCGCGGTTGTATTCGGCCCTGGCCGGCAATGCGTTTAACCCGGGGCTGGTTGGCTGGGTGCAAGCCAGCAGCGCCGATGGCGGCATGGATCGGGGTGTTTACGCCGACTTTCTGGATGAAGCAGCCGCGTTGCTTGGCGCGCCGAAGCTAAAACAGGCGGCAGCCCTATTCCGCGACAGCAGCACAGCCTGGAACGTGCTCGTAGAAATTGCGCTCCCGGATGATGCGCCGCTGTTGCGCGAAACGCGCGCGCTCAAGCGTGAGCGTCAAAAGGCATACGTCGAACGGGGTGGCGCCAGCCTGCCCGATCTCACGCGCATCGATGCGCGGCTGCGTGAGATTGAAGCTGTTTGTGCAACCACGCCGCCAGTCAGCGAGGCGCGGGCAGCGGCGATCTTCGAAAGCATGCGCGGGCAGGTGTTGCGGATCCGCGACATTGAGTTTGAAGCGATCAAGGAGATCAGGTCCGCGTTGTAGCTTCGGCTATGCAAAGTCAATCCGGCTTCGAAGCCGGATTGACTTTGCATAGCTGTTAAACCACAAGCACCGGTTCACGCTTTTCGAGCCGGTCGGACTCACGTGTGCGGAACTCGCGTGTGCGCATCTCGCTCTGCAGCTGGCGCATTTCAAGCAGCGCGTGCAGGAAGGCGAGTGTCGACTCGGCGCCCTCGTTGGGGTTAAGCTGATCCGGATGCATGCCATCGCGGCATCCGCCGGTCAGCGGGTCATACAGCGGTTGGCCGAGATCGTTTTCGCCGAGGAACCAGTTGAAGGCGCGCCAGGCGCTGCTGATCCAGCGCGTTTCGCCGCTGATGCGGTGCGCTTCGAGATAGGCCAACAGCGATGTCTTTGCCTCGATAGGTTGTTGGTCGAAACGCGCGCGCGTCCCGCCATGCGGATAGAATCCCTGCGAGCCAATCGGCGAGAACGGACCTTTCTCGGATTGCTGTTGGCTCTCGAGCCAGCTCAATGATTCAAGCGCGGCATCGATCATCTCGTCATTGCTTAGCGCGCGGCCGCCGATCAACAGCGCATGCGGCAACAGGGCATTGGCATACGTCAGCTTGTCTTCATACCACCGCCAGTCTGGTTTGCGATTTTCTTTGTAGAGCGCAAGCAATCGCGCCGATAGTGTTTCGGTGGCGTGAAAGGCGGCGCGGTCGCCCTCAAAGCTGCGCATGTACTCTCCGATGCCGAGCAACGCATACGCCCATGAGCGCGGACCAGAGGTGTCGATCGCGGCCGGCAAGGCTTTTTCGAACAGGCGGCCGGCCAATCCGCGCAGGCTGGTGTCGCGCGAGCGACCGAGCACCACGCCGAGCGACCAGAGGGCGCGGCCATGGCTATCATCCGAACCGACCGCTTCCAGCCATTTTCGATCGAAGCTCATAAAGTTCCGAAACCGCCCGGTTTCGGTGCTAAACGCATGGTTTAGAAATGCCAAATACCGCGACCCAAGCAAGCGTGCTTCGTCTTCGCGCGAGGCGCCAATCTCCTCAAGCATCACCGCGATGATCAACGCTCGGGCATTGTCGTCGGTGCAATAGCCCTCAAAATAGTTCGGGATCGCAAATGTGGCGTGTTGCAGCATGCCGCAGCTATCGGTCATGTGGTGCAGATGATCGAGCTTGAGCAGGGGCAATTCGCGCGGGCGCTGGGCGAGCGGCTTGAGCCGAAAGGCCGCGCGTTGTTCCAGGCTGCGTTCGGCGCGCGCGCGTTCAAAGCTTTCCATATAGCGCTGCGCGGTTGCCTGCCAGGTCATGGTGCGACCGAGCTGATAGGCGCGCTTGCGCATGGCGTGGCGTTTGACTTCGTTGTTAAGCAGATCAAGCACCTGCTCTGCGATGGCGTCCGGATCACGGAATGGCACGATAGCGCCGCGGCCGTCGGCCAGCAGCTCTTCGGCGTGCCAGTAGGGCGTTGAGATGACGGCCTTGCCGGCGCCAATCGTATAGGCAAGCGTGCCGGACACGATTTGCTCGGCGTTGAGATAGGGCGTGAGATAGATGTCCGCCGCGCCGATAAATTGCATCAGCTCGGTAGTGTCTACAAAGCGGTTGTGAAAGATGACATGGTCGGCCACGCCGCGTGTCTCCGCGAGGTGTTGCAGTGAAAGCCGATACGTTTCACCCTCGTGGCGTTTGACATTTGGATGCGTGGCGCCAAGCACCAGGTAGACCACTTCCGGATGCTCCGCGATGATGCGCGGCAGTGCGTTGATTACGTTTTCGATGCCCTTGTTTTGCGACAACAGGCCGAATGTCAGCAGCACCGTGCGGCCCTCGATGCCAAACTGATCTTTGTGATAGTTGGGATCGACAAACGGTGTGTCGTGCACGCCATGCGGAATCAGATCGATCTTCTCTTCCGGCACGCGATAGATCGTGTGCAGGAAATCGCGGCCGCGTTCGCTCATCACGACCATGCGACTAGAGAGCCGCGCGAGTTCACTCATGACACGCCGTTGCTTTGAATCCGGCTCACGCAGGATCGTATGCAGCGTGGTGACCACCGGCATGCGCAGGTTCTCGAGGATCGACAGAATGTGACTGCCGGCCGGGCCGCCATAGATGCCGAACTCGTGTTGCAGTGAGACGATATCGGCGCCGGCGATATTCAAAAAGTCGGCAGCGCGGGTATACGAGTCAATATCCTGTTCGGCGATTTCAAATCGCACCGGCGAGTCATACGCATAGCCTTCATCGATGTCATTGATCGGCAGCGCAAAATAATCGCGGTCCGGGTACTGTGCCGTTAGCGCATCGGTCAGGTCGGTTGTGAATGTTGCGATGCCGCACTGCCGGGGCAGATAGTTGCCAATGACGGCGACACGTTTGATTGAGGACAGGGAACTTACAGTCTTTTTCATATCACATCTCCTTTGATGCTGTGGATCGTCCTGTTCAGCCGGCAGGGGCAGAGATAAACACGCGCGACGAGGCGCGTAAAAAGCAAGGCTTGCAGCGACGCGCGTGCCAGGGTGCAGGCCGACGCTCTGAAGCACCAACGACTTTGGTGCGTGTACCGGAGTGCAGTGCAAATGTGCTGTGGGGTGGTGAACAGCAAAATCGGCAGCAGGATGGCTAGCCGACGAAAGACCTTACCACAGCTAATGAAGAGTCACCCGCATGTCGGAAAACAACACCCGCCGTGTTGCTTTGTGGGTAAAACACGTCCAAAAAGCACTGAAAACCCGGGCGATGGCGAAAAATACAGTGAATTGCGTAGTTAGTGTTGCCGTTCCAACCGCGCAGGTTATGCATAAACTAAGTTTGTACATGCATCGCGGCACTCATATTTCCAAAAAACGCGAGCATCAGCTGCAGGCGAAGCGTGTGCGACAGGCCGGTATCACGCTGTTGCGATCATCGTATGCAACGATGGATGCCTTCGCAACAGATTTGCGTTGGCAAGTTGGAACCGTGTTCGGCATGGGTGCGGCACAGGTGTATGCCTTTCTCCGTGACCCAGATTGTAGTGATGGGGATTGCCATAGCTACGCACCGGATGGCGTTTTTGGGTTGCTCAGGCCAATGATTGCGCGCGACGCCGAAACACTTGTGTTGACGCTGGGCGATAGCCTTGTGCAGTGCGCATTACGGGCTGACTCTGACACGTGCTTGATCAAAGCCAAAGGGCAGATTGCCGAAACGTTGTGCGTCGCGCCAATTGTGAGCGACGGTCAGATCATGGGCATTTTGTGTATCGCCGCCGTTTCATCCGCGCGCGAATTTCTGCGCGCGGGTGTTGACGCTGTATCGCAGCTTGCCGAGTTTGCCGCTGTCGCGTGGATGAATACACGCAGGCTGCATGTTCGTCTTAGGCGCGAAGCTGATCTTGAGCAGCACATGGCCGAACGCACCCGGGAACTTGAGACGCTGCTGACCATTGCTAATAGCCTGTCGTCATCATTGAGTTTGGATGAGTTGCTTGCAAAGTTTATGGCGCAGTTGCGGCAGGTAGTGCCATTTGATTCGTCGGCAATCTTTGCCCGCGATGGCGATGAGAATTTGCGGATGTTGATGTATCAGGGGCCGCCCTCGTCGCTGGTAAAGATCGGTTCGATCTGGCCGGTGTCGCACCACTTCAAGATGGTGGTCGAACAACAACAGGCGGTCATCATTCCAGACACCCGCTCGGATTCATCAGCCGCCAGGATCTGGATGGATCAAATCCATGCTCACCTAAACGGAAACTCGAGCCGGCATATCGTCACGTGGATGGGTGTGCCGATCATTGCTCACGATCGTGTCATCGGGCTGCTCACGCTTGACCGGTCGATTCCCAACGCCTACACGCCTGCGCACGCCTCGCTGGCGACCGCTGTGGCGCAGCAAGCTGGGCTGGCGATGGAAAGATTCGGTTGTACACAAATACGGTGCAGGCTGCTGCCGCTGCTGAACGCAATCGTCTTTCGCGCGACCTGCACGACTCGGTGTCGCAGGCGGTCTATAGCATGACGCTGGGTGTGCGCACAATGGAGCAGCTTGCGCAAGTTGACCGATCGCGTGTGCTGGAGCCGCTGCCACATATTGTGGCGATGGCTGAAGCCGCATTGATCGAGATTCGGTCGCTCATTTATGATCTTCGTCCCGAGTTGCTGGAAACCGAAGGGTTGCTCGCTGCGCTGCGCAAACAACTTGGCACGCTGCAAACACGGCACAGCATCGCCGTGGACGATTTGATCGTCGGGACGGAGCCGCAGGTGCCGCTTGAGATCAAAGAGGCGCTCTATCGGCTGACGATTGAGGCGCTGCACAATGTCGTTAAGCATGCGCGCGCGACGATTGTGCGCGTCACGCTGCGCCAAGTGAGCGATAAGCTGTACTTTGAGATTCTCGATAATGGCACGGGCTTTGAACTTGACAAGGTGCCGCCGAATCACTATGGCCTGCAATCGATGCGCGAGCGAATCAACCAGATCCATGGGCGCATTCGCATCAGCAGTTTGCCGGGCCGTGGCACACGTATCTCAATCGCGGTACCCCTTGAGAGCTCTACAGAGACTATGTCGCATGGCATTGCCGATGACCTGGCTGACACGTCGCCCGCCGTGTCCCTGTTTGTGACCCAGCCATAAACGACATCTCGCCGCAACTCTTTGAAGCATGGCGGAACGCTGCATGGTTGGCAATCGCTCTCTGTGCAAGGCGCGGTTGATGTCGGCTGCTCACGGCCCACTGTCAATCTTTGGGTGGTTGCACGCGTCCGCCTATATTTTCACAATAATCGCCGCATGACACTTTTCAAGATGCTGCCCGTGCTTGAGGGTATGTTTAAGCGAGGGCTGGTCATTGGCACTGTCTTGCTTTGGGCATCCGCGATGTTTGGCGCATGCCTTCAGATCGGTGTCGCGGTGCTGCCCGACAATGTGGCGTTGGCCGATGCAGCCGCAGGGTCAGCCACCATGTGGTTGCTAACTATCGCACATATGCTGGGCAATTGCCTGGTCTGGCAAATTGCAGAAAGCCGCTGGCGCCGCGCCGCGCCGGGATTGTTTTTTGTCGTCACGTTGCTCGCCGGTAGCGCTGTTTGTTTTCTGCGCCCAGCGGTGACACCGCTTGCGATTGTCAGCATTGGTATTGTCACGTTGTGTGTGGCGCCGCATGTTTCCCGCCGAAGCTCGATCGCAATGTCGCTTATCAACATAGTGTTGCTGACGGCGATCACCCTATACACAGAACAAGCGTTAGATGTGAGTGTGCTATCGGTCGCAGAGAAAGTTGTGCACACGATCGGAACGCTGATCAGCCGGGTGATGATATTTATGGTCGGCACGCCGGTGTATCACGCCATCTATCATGTGCTGCTTGAGCAGAGTGAAACCAATGCCATGCTGCGCACAACTGAGCTGTTGTTGCGCAACGAGGTTGATGAGCGCCAGAAGACATCCTCGCAACTGCAACGGCAGAACTCCTATCTTGCCGCGTTGAACGAGACAAGCAAGGGCCTCGTTCAACGCATGGACAAAAAGGCCGTTGTCGAGTCGATTGTGAAGCGCGCTTGCGAGCTCGTAAATGCCGAGCACGCATTTGTGAGCCTGTTGACTGCGGACAATCGCACGCTGGACAATGCGGTGTCAATCGGGTTGTTTGCCGAAGCGTCTGCGAGCAGCGCCCTCAACGTTCGGCGCCGCGAGGGCATGTCCGGCCGGGTGCTGCAAACTGGCGCGCCGATCGTGGTGGATGATCATCGAGCCTGGGCAGGCGCGGTGTCGATCCAGAACGACCCGGTGCGGGCGATTGTGGTGATGCCGCTGTCGTTGGGCGGCACCACAATTGGGGTGCTTGGGCTGGCTCACACCGCGCCGGATCGCCGGTTTGATGCCGAACAGATCAGCGCCATCGAGCGCTTTGCCGGGCTGGCGGCTGTGGCGCTGGACAATGCCGCGCTTTACGAGGCCTCAAAAAAGCACGAGATGCAGTTGGAATATCGCGTTTCTGAGCGCACGCGGGAATTGAGCGCCATGCTCAATATTGCCAATGTCTTGTCTTCCACATTTGATTTGGACGCGTTGCTGGGCCGTTTCTTTGAAGAGCTGGTGCAAGCGGTGCCCGCGACATCCGGTGCGGTATTTGTCGTGCAGTCGGATGAGCAGTTAAAGTCTGCCTATTGCACCGAACGTACCGCCATGGCAAATTCGCCGTCCTGGCCGCTGCGCGGACATTTGGCCAAGGTCGTGCACGGCCGGGCGCCGATCATCATCAACGACGTGCATCGTGTGCCCGATCCGCGTGCTGAGGAATTCAGGGCATTGCATTTGGAGCATCTGCGCCGGCCGGTGGGAACCGAGATCGTGTCATGGATGGGTGTGCCGATCGTCATCAATGACAAAGCGATCGGTTTGGTGGCGCTCGAACATCGCTTGCCAAATATGTTTACAACAGCACAGGCCGAGCTGGCGTTGGCCATGTCGCAGCAGGCGGCGCTGGCCATCGAGAACGCCCGCCTGCACACGCAGACTGTGCAGGCAGCAGCTGCCGCGGAGCGCAGCCGTCTGGCGCGCGATCTGCACGATTCGGTCTCGCAGGCGGTGTTTGGCATTTCACTTGGCGTGCGTTCGATTGAGCGTTTGGCAATCGATGATCCCGCTCGCGCATTTGAACCGCTGCCGTATGTGCTATCACTGGCTGATGCAGCGCTTACCGAGATGCGCGCGCTGATTTTTGAGCTACGCCCGGAGTCTTTGGAACAGGAAGGGCTTTTGTCTGCGTTGCAGAAGCAGATCGCTGCAACGCGCGCTCGCCACAGTGTCACCGTGTCCGATCAATTGTGCGCGCGCGAACCCGCCATCGATCTCAAACTAAAAGAGGCGTTGTATCGTGTTGCGCTTGAGGCAATGCACAACGCGGTGAAATATGCGCGCTGTTCCCAAATCGATCTGGTGTTGCGTGACGAAGCGACGAAGCTGGTGCTCGAAGTATCAGACAACGGCATCGGATTTGACCCGGCAAACGTGCCGCAGGGACACTACGGGTTAAAAACCATGCGCGAACGCATGACCCAGCTCAACGGCAGCATTGATATCGACAGCGCTGTTGGGCACGGCGCGCGCATCGTTGCGCACTTGCCAAAAGTAAAGGTTTTGGATCGCTTTGGGTTTGGCATTGCGCCTGCGGTGTAACACCCATCGCAACAGCGCGCAAGTTGCATAGCCTGACCGCACGTGCCGGTCGGTTAAACACGACAAACAAAAGAGCCCGGCGCATTGCGCCGGGCTCTTTTGTTTGTCGTGTTTAACCGACCGGCATTTAACCGACCGTGCCTTCCATCTGGATGGCGATCAACCGGTTCATCTCCATCGCATATTCCATCGGCAGCTCTTTCACGAGCGGCTCGATAAAGCCGGAGACGACCATCGTGCTGGCGTCTTCTTCTGAAACGCCACGGCTCATCGCGTAAAACAACTGCTCTTCGCCAATTTTGCTCACGCTGGCTTCATGCCCGATATTCACATCGTTGTTGTCGACTTCGATATACGGATAGGTGTCGCTGCGGCTGTGTTCGTCCAGCAACAGCGCATCGCAGACCACATTGCTGCGGCTGTTTGTGGCATCTTTGTAGACCTTCAACAGGCCGCGGTAGCTGGTGCGGCCGCCGTGCTTGCTGATCGACTTTGAGACGATCTTGCTGGTGGTGTTTGGGGCGGCATGCACGACCTTGCCGCCTGCGTCCTGATGCTGGCCTTTGCCAGCAAACGCGATCGACAGAATCTCGCCGTGCGCGCCGGGTTCCATCAGATACACGGCCGGATACTTCATCGTCAGCTTGCTGCCGAGGTTGCCGTCGACCCATTCCATTGTGGCGTTTTCATATGCAGCCGCGCGCTTGGTCACCAGGTTGTAGACGTTGGTGGACCAGTTCTGGATCGTGGTGTAGCGGCAGCGGCCGCCCTTCTTGATCACGATCTCGACCACCGCGCTGTGCAGCGAATCGCTCGAATAGACCGGCGCCGTGCAGCCTTCAACGTAGTGCACCTGCGCGCCCTCGTCGACGATGATCAGCGTGCGCTCAAACTGGCCGACATTCTTGGCGTTGATTCGGAAATACGCCTGCAACGGCATGTCGATTTTGACGCCTTTTGGCACATAGATAAATGAGCCGCCGGACCAGACCGCGCTGTTGAGCGCGGCGAATTTGTTGTCGCTGGGCGGGATGATCGTGGCAAAGTATTCGCGGAAAAGCTCCGGATGCTCGCGCAGCGCAGTGTCGGTGTCCTTAAAGATCACGCCCTTGTCTTCAAGGTCTTTGGCCAGGCTGTGATAGATCACTTCTGATTCGTATTGCGCGCCCACGCCGGCCAGATATTTCTTTTCGGCTTCCGGGATGCCCAAACGATCGTAGGTGTTCTTGATCTCGGCCGGAAGATCTTCCCAGGTGGCCGACATGCCGTCAGTCGGTTTGATGTAATAGTAAATATCGTTGAAGTCAATCTGGCTCAGCACATCGCTGCCCCAGTTCGGCATCGGCTTGGCGTAGAACGCCGCCAGCGAGCGCAGGCGAAAATCGAGCATCCATTCGGGCTCTTTCTTCATGCGCGAGATATCGCGCACGATTTGCTCGTCCAGGCCCTTGCGGCTCTTGAACGAGTAATTCTCGACTTCGTGAAAACCGTACTTGTCGATGTACTCGTCGTTAATCGAGACTTGCGTTCTTTCTTCGGACATGTGATCCTCCTAAGATGTGCCTTAGCACATCAGATGTGCCGGGCACATCACTACGCTGCGGGTTCTTTGAGCCAGTCATAGCCGCGCTTTTCGAGTTCCAGCGCCAGCTCTGGGCCGCCGCTGTCGACGATCTTGCCGTCAATCAACACATGCACGAATTGTGGTTTGATGTAGTCAAGCAGGCGCTGGTAGTGCGTGATCATCAGCACGCCCATCTTCGGGTTCTTGGCGTGCAGTGCATTGACACCCTCGCTGACGACGCGCAACGCGTCGATGTCGAGACCGGAATCTGTCTCATCAAGCACGGCCAGCTCAGGTTTGAGCATGGCCATCTGCAGAATCTCGGCGCGCTTCTTTTCACCGCCGGAGAACCCTTCATTCAGATAGCGGCCGGCAAAGCTGTTGTCGACCTTCAAAATCTGCATGGCCTCTTTCATTTGTTTTGTGAACACCGGGATGGGTATGCCCTTGGTGTCATGCGGCAATACGCCGCCGTTTTTGGCCGCCGCCTCTGCTTTGATGCGGGCATTCAAGGCTGTGCGCAGAAAGTTGGCAACCGTTACGCCCGGAATGGCGACCGGATACTGGAAGGCCAGAAAGATGCCGTTGCGGCTGCGCTCATCGGCGTCCAGAGCAAGAATGCTTTCGCCGCGGAAGAGCACATCACCCTCAGTGACATGATAGCCAGGATGACCGGCAAGTGTGTAGGCAGTCGTGCTTTTGCCGCTGCCGTTCGGGCCCATGATCGCGTGGATCTCGCCTTCATTGATCGTCAGGTTCAAGCCCTTGAGGATCTCTTTGCCGTTGTCCAGACTGACGTGTAAGTTATTGATTTCAAACCAAGCCATCTCATTTCTCCGTGCTGCGAACCCTAGGGCATTTACCTTACCAGTTTGGGCCCTGTCCGAGTATCAACCGACTCTAAACCGAAAGTTGACAGCAGTATAACTTGCGGACCTGTGTAACGGCTTATTTTGTTGATTTACAGCACAATTTCGCTCAAATTTCGCAGTTGGCGCGCCGGAAACAGATCGCGCTGACGACTAAGCGGGTCGTGTGCGCGCAGATTACCAAATGACAATGAAGTCAGCCGTTCGATTTCGGCGATGAGGACTTGATACGTGCGAAACGCGCCAAACGCAAAATCACGCGTGCGAATCAGATCGCGCTGGCTGAGCAGATAGGCGGTCGCTGAGGGTGTGCCATCGGCCCGGACCATGGCCACGACCTTCCAGAATTCCACCGGGATGCGCACGTCTTTCTCAAGTGGGTCGTTTGCACCAAAAACTGGCCCGGTAAAGACACTGACCCGCAGGTCATTTTTGTCCGTGTTTTTGAGAACGTAGTCCTCCAGGTCTGACCATGTATTGCGGTTCAAATCCCAGTGCTGTGGTGCGCAGTTTGTGTAAAAGAATGTCTCGCGCAATCCGTCCAGTGCGTTGCGGCCCCAGACTGGATCCAGCCGGCGCACGAGGTGGCCCTGGTCATACGGGTTGTCTTTGTAGAACACGCCCCCCAGTTGAAATTTGCGCTCGATCCGTTTGTCGTAGCGCCAGGTTTCGGTCGCCGATTTGCGGGTGATCGGCACCAGCGATTTTCCGTTGATGTTGACACCGGTGTAAATCGCCAGGCGGCGCGTCTTGCTCATCACAAGCGAGAAGTTCGTATACGGCACCACAACCTGTGTGCCGCCAATAATCGGGGCGGCATCGATTTGCTGCGCTGCGGACAATTGCGGCAGCGGGATGTGCAGTCTGAGGAAACTTGCCTGATAGCCGGTGGGTGTTTTGGCCATGACCCCGTTATATACGCGATGTCTGGTAGGAGCGCGTTTCTATGACATCGACAACTTCGTTCAACGACGGAAACACGCGGTATGCCAATGTCGCGACCTCGGGTGTGGGCGTTTGCAGATCGGGCACCCAGATTGGGATTGCGCCAGCCGCGTGAGCCGCACGCACACCCGCCGATGAGTCCTCGAGCACGATGCAGCGCGCGGGCGGGCAGTTTAGGCGTTTGGCTGCGAGTGTGAAGATGTCGGGCGCCGGCTTGCCGCACGCCACTTCGTCCCCGGACGTGACGCTTGAAAATCGCGTGGCGAAGCCGGCCAGTGTCACCAGCGCGAGGTCGCGCACAGTCGAGGTCGCCACAGCCTTGGGGATCGCGCGCGCTTCAAGCGCGTCGAGCAACCGCAACAGACCGGGCTTCACCGGCGCGCCATCGCCGAGTTCGGCGTAAAGATAATGGTTGCTGAGCTCGCGATAGGCTGCCAGTGGGAACGTCGTGCCGAAGTGCGACTGAAGAAAGGCTTCAGAATCGACCAGCCTCCGGCCCACAAAGTTTGCGCGGTAAAACGCGTCATCAAATGAAAAGCCCAGCTCAGCGGCTGCGCGCCGGCATGTGATGGAGTAAATCGACTCAGTGTCGAACATCAAACCATCCATGTCAAAGATCACGGCGTCAAAAGGCGGGTGTGTTTGCATCGTGCGCGATTCTCCCAGCAATTGACTTTTTAGGCGACTGCAGCTACACCTGTGTCATGCTTAAATTCGCACTGATCGGTTGTGCTGGCGGCATTGCCCGCACGCACCTCGGCGTTTTTGAAAAGTTGCAGGGCGGCAAACTGGTTGGGATGAGCGATCTCAACGCTGTCACCGGCGCGCAGCGGGCCGCCGAGTTTGGCGTGCCATTTTTTGACGACCATCAGGCGTTGCTCAAGGCGCTCAAACCCGATGTCGCGGTGATCACCACGCCGCATCCATTTCATCCGACGATCGCGCGCGATTGCTTTGCGGCTGGCGCGCACGTGCTGACTGAGAAGCCGATCGCCATCAGCGTGGCGGATGCCGACGGCATGATCGGCGACGCGGATCGGGCTGGCAAGCTGCTTGCGGTGAACTTTCAACAGCGCTTCCGGCCGGTCATCGAGCACGCCCATGCGCTGGTTGCATCCGGCCAGCTTGGCGATCTGCTGCGCGTCGTGGTGATCGAGCCCTGGTATCGCCCGGCTGCGTATTTCAAATCGGCAACCTGGCGCGGCACCTGGCGCGGCGAAGGCGGCGGGATTCTGATGAACCAGGCGCCGCACACGCTGGACCTGATGTGCCATCTGGCCGGCACACCCAAGCGTGTGATGGGCTGGGTGCGCACGCTCAAACACGCGATCGAAGTGGAAGACACTGCCCAGGCCATGTTCGAATTCGAGAACGGCGCATTGGGCACGCTGCAGGTGAACACAGTCGACTCTGGCGGCGCACAACGACTTGAAATCACCGGCGACAAGGCTGCCATCGCGCTAACCGGTGACACGCTAACCATCACGCGCTTTGAGCCATCACATAGCGCGCACCGCACCACAAGCGCGGAGATGTTTAGCGCACCCATGCAGCACATTGAAACGATCACGTTGCCGTCTGGCGAAATGGGCCTTGGGCATCTCGCGGTATATGAAGATTTGTGCCGCGCAGCGACAACGGGAGGCGTGCCGCGCGTCGATGGCCGCGAGGGCCGGCGTTCGCTGGAACTTGCCAACGCCATTATGCTCTCAAGCGAGCGCAATCAACCCGTCGATTTGCCGCTCGATCGCGCGGCGTATGCTGCGTTGTTGCAGCGGTTGCAGGCACGGTGACTTTATGAAACTTGCATTTACAACATTGGGCTGCCCGGATTGGACGCTGGAGCGGTGTGTGCAGGCGGTTCGCGAGTACGGCTATGACGGCATCGAACTGCGGCTGGTCGATGGACAGGTCATGGGGCCAGATGCCGATGTCGCCCGCATCAAACGTGCCTGCGCGGGCGTGCCGATTGTGTGCGTGGATACATCGGTGTCGCTCGCCCAACCTGATCCGGCGGCGCGCGCGAAACACATCGCGGACGGCATCGCGATGATCGACATCGCCGCTGAACTGGGTTCTGGGCTGGTGCGCGTGTTCGGTGCGCCGCCAAAAGATGTTGAACACGCGGTCGCCCTCGCTGCCGCACGCGAAACGATGCAGGCACTCGCCGCACACGGTGTGGCGCGCGGCGTGCGCGTGCTGCTTGAAACGCACGACGCGTTTTGCGACAGCGCCTCTGTCATGGCGGTGGTGCGTGATGTTCCGGGCGCCGGTGTGCTGTGGGATCTATTGCACCCGTATCGGACCGGTGAAGCCATCCAGGTCTCAATCGCCGCGTATCGCGATTGCCTGGCGCATGTGCACATCAAAGATGGGCGCCGACCAGCGGACGGCAACCCCAACTGGCCGCTGGCGCTGTTGGGCAATGGCGATGTTCCGATGCGCGAGATGCTGGATGCATTGCGCGCTGCGGGATATGCCGGTTGGGCTTCTGTCGAGTGGGAGAAGAAATGGCACCCGCATCTCGACGAACCGGAAATCGCGTTGCCACAGCACATCGCCCTGTTGCGAGCTTGGACGGCATAGGCGAACCCGCGGCTATTTCTTTTTGGCGGTTTTCTTTGCCGGTTTGGCCTCGTCTGCGGCGGTTTTTTCAACCTTGGCGGGCGCGGCGGCGCTGGCGGTGTCGCTGCTCTCGGTTTTTGCTTCAGCCGCAGGCGCAGCGGTGCTGTCGGTTGCTGTTGATTCGGCCGTGGTTGCCGGGGTCTCGTCTTTTTCGGCCTTTTTGATCGTGGTCGAACTGGCCGACTTGCTGTCGTTTATGTAGAACCCGGTTCCCTTAAATGAAACAGAGATCCGTCCGACGACGCGGTGAACTTTCGCTTTGCCGCAGGTTGGGCACTTCTTCAGCGGGCTATCGGTGAATTTTTGAACTTTTTCAAATTCATTCCCGCAATCCGGGCACGTATATTGGTAGGTGGGCATGAGTCTGTAACACCGAATTATACGGGGCTGTCAAATTTGTCCGTTGATATGGGTTAACGCCATCGTTGCCAGCGCTACATTTGTGCAATTGATCACAAACACTTGCCGGCCTTGCGCGTCTTTGCTAACTTATCCGCATGGATTTCGCAAAAACGTTCAACGCCGCGACGCGCTTCGCTGCATTTGTTGCATCTATGGCGGCGTTGGCCGGTTGCCAGCCAGCCGCCCCGCAGGCCGCAGCGTCAGGCGACCTGGTTGTCTACACCGCGCGCTCCGAAGCGCTCTTTAAGCCAGTCATCGAGGCATTTAACAAGACCTATCCGAATATCAAGGTCACAATGCTCAGCGGCACCAATGGCGCGCTGGCCGCAAAAATTCTCGAAGAGGCTAATAATCCGCAGGCCGATGTGCTGGTCAACAGCGACACGTTAACGATGGAAGACATGGCTGCCAAAGGCTCATTCGTGCCGAATGCATCGAATGCGGTGATGGCGGTGCCAGAAACGTATCGCGCCGCTGACGGCAACTGGACCTCGCTGACGCTGCGCCCGCGCGTCATCATGTACAACACAAACCTCGTCAAGCCAGATGAATTGCCAAAGAGCGTGTTTGACCTGGTTGATCCGAAGTGGAAAGGCCAGGTCGGCAGCGCCAACAGCACCAATGGCGCGCTGATTGCCAATCTCGTTGCATTGCGAAAACACGCCGGTGCAGAAAAGACTGAAGCGTTTGTGAAAGGGCTGGTCGCAAACGACACCAAATTTTTCGGTGGCCACACCGAGGTGCGCAAAGCGGTCGGCGCGGGTGAACTCAAGCTGGGCTTCGTCAATCACTATTATTACTATTTGAGCAAAGCTGAAGGCGCGCCCGTCGGGATCATTTATCCTGATCTCGAAGCGTATGGGCTTTTTGTGAATAGCACCAACATCGGCATCGTCAAGAATGCCAGGAACGCCGATCACGCAAAGCTCTTCGTCGATTTCATGCTTTCGCCGGATGGCCAGAAGGTCTTTGCCGAGAAGAACTTCGAGTATCCAATCCTTAAAGATGTCGCGCTGGCGCAGGGTGTCGCGCCGTTGACTGCCTTCAAACTCGCCGATATCACCCTCAAAGAAATGTTCGATGACCTTACGGCCACAATAGAAATGGCTCAAAGAGCCGGTTTGCCGTAACGTGCGCACATACCCTTTTCGCCTGGCCGCAATCACGACGCTCATCGCCGTGGCTGCGGCAACGCCCCTTTTCTACATCGCGCTGCGGGCCGCAGAAGCGCCTCTGGCCACATGGTCGCGCCTGTGGACTGGACAGATCACGCCGCTGATCTTGAAAACCGTTCTGTATGTGGTCTTTACCATGCTGTTGAGCACCGTGGTCGGTGTGTCGCTGGCCTGGTTTGTTGAACGCACCAATATGCCCGGCCGCGCGGTATTGCGCTGGCTGTGCGCGCTGCCGCTGGCCATGCCAGCCTATTTGTGCGCGGTGTGTTACATCATTTTGTTGCGGCGCGGTGGTGTGCTTGATCTATTCGGCATGGCGCTCACTGGACTCGCGCCCGGCCAGCTGCCTGTCTTTGATGTGTACTCGCTCGCGGGTGTGGTCATTATCACCAGCCTGTGTGTGTATCCATATGTGTATTTGCCGGTCTCTGCGACGTTGCGCACGGGCAACTATGCGCTTGAAGAAGCCGCGCGCATGCTCGGCCATAACCGGGTGCGCATTATCCTGCGCGTAACGTTGCCGATGATTGCGCCCGCCGTCGCAGCCGGCGCCCTCTTGGTGGGGTTGTATGCGTTGAGTGATTTTGGCACCATGGCAATGCTGCGCTACAGCACATTCACCACCGCGATTTTTAACCAGTTTGCAGGCCAGGTCGATCGCGCCTCGGCTGCGGTCTTGAGTTTTGTGCTGATCGCGCTGACATTGCCGTTGTTGTTTGGAGAAGCGATTTTGGCCCGCCGCCGGCGCCGGTTTACCACGCAGCAGGTGGTGCGGCCACCACGCCCTGCCCATCTGGGAAGTTGGCGTTGGATCGCATTTGCCTGGGTGGTAGTGGTGCTGTTTCTGGCGCTCGGTTTGCCAATCGCTGTGCTAATGGGGTTGGCGATAAATGGCACGCTCGCACCGACCGAAGTCGACCGTATCTGGAGCGTTGGCAGCGAAAATGTCTGGCAGCATGGCATGAACAGTGTGTTGCTGGCCGCCGGCGCGGCGACTCTGGCCACGCTGATTGCGCTTGCGCCGGCGTATCTGGCGACACGTTGGCCAAATCGCATTTCGTCGTTGCTGGTCGGTTTGAGCAAGAGTCCCAATGCTTTGCCGGGCATCATCACCGGATTGGCACTGATCATGCTGTTCAACCGATGGACGCCGCTGATCTACGGCACGCAGTTCGCGCTGCTGCTTGGGTTTGCGTTGCGCATGCTGCCGCAGGCGCTCACAACGGGCGAGAGCGCGTTGCGCAATGTGCCGGCCAACATCGAGCAGGTTGCCCGCACACTTGGCTGCACACGGTTCATGGCATTTGCGCGCGTGACGATTCCGGCTGCGCTGCCGGGCATCATGGCGAGCTGGGCGCTGGTCTTTATCACCGCAATGAAAGAACTGCCCACGGCGCTGCTACTGCGGCCGCCTGGGTTTGACACGCTGTCTGTGCGCATATGGTCGGCGGCAAGTGAGAGCGTGCATACGCAGGCGGCCATCCCGGCCTTGCTGCTGTTGATCACCACGCTGGTGCCATTGGCACTGCTCTTTTCACGCAATCCTGGCCGCGCGTCTGTTCCGGCTAGTATTGGGGTACCGCACGACGGTTGAGCCGAGATGTGTGGCTTGCAACGATGGTTATTCAACTTACAGACGTCACCAAACGCTACGACAACGTAGAAAGCCCGGCAATAAGCGGGGTTTCGTTTGGTGTTGCGCAGGGCGAACTGGTGGCATTGCTGGGGCCAAGCGGTTGCGGCAAAAGCACATTGTTGCGCCTGATTGCCGGCCTGGAGATTCCAAACTCAGGCGAAATCTGGCTGGAAGGTCGCAGCGTCTCGTCAGCGCGCACGTTTGTCAAACCTGAAGCCCGGCGCATCGGTCTTATTTTTCAAGATGCCGCGCTATTCCCGCATCTGACCGTGCGCGAAAACGTTGCCTTTGGCGTGCACAATTCTCGCGACGCAAAAGAGCGCGTTAACGCAATGTTGCACCTGGTTGAGCTGGATGGCCTTGATCTGCGCTATCCGCACGAGCTTTCGGGTGGCCAGCAGCAGCGGGTGGCGTTGGCCCGCGCGCTCGCGCCCGGCCCGGCCACGGTGCTGCTGGATGAGCCATTTGCAAATCTCGATGCCGCGTTGCGCAACAGCCTGCGCGCCGATGTGCGGCGCATCTTGAAACAAGCGGGCGCAACTGTGGTGCTGGTGACGCACGACCAGGAAGAAGCGCTCAGCATGGCGGATCGCATTGCCGTGTTGATGCGCGGCAGGCTTCAGCAAATCGCCTCGCCGCGTGAAATCTATCTGCGCCCGGCATCGCGCGATCTGGCGACATTTGTCGGCGACGCCAATTTTCTGCCGGGCGCTGCCCGCGGCGCGCTGGTGGACTGCGCGCTCGGCGCTGTGACGCTGTTGTCAGAAGCGCTGGGACCGGTCGATGTGATGATCCGGCCGGAGGCAATACAGCTAACGCCATCCGCCGCAGGCGCCGCGATCGTCGAAGCGATCACCTACTACGGTCACGACGCAATGATCGCTGTGCGGCTGTCGGACACGCTGTTACGCGCGCGCATCTCGGCGCTGCAACCCCTGCGCATCGGCGAGCGAGTTGATGTGCGCTGCGCCGGCGTCGCAGTGGCATTTCCCTCGGCATAACGCTTATTTGGCATCCGGCGGCTGGCGCTGGCGCAAGGCTTCGTAAAGCGCGACTGAGCCAGCCATTGCCGCGTTGAGCGACTCGATTTTGCCGTGCATCGGCAGCTTGAGAACAAAATCTGACTTCTCGCGCACCAGCCGGTGCACGCCCTCGCCCTCTGAGCCGACGACGATCGCGACCGCGCCTTTCAGGTCTGCGTCGAAGACTGATTTTGCGTCCGGCGCGCCATCCAGAGCCGAGACCCACACTTCGCGGCCTTTGAGATCGTCGATCGCGCGCGCCAGGTTTACAACCTGGGCCACAAGCATATGCTCGACCGCACCCGAACTGGCGTTGACGACGGCGGGTGTGACTGTCGCGCTGCGCCGATCCGGGATGATGATGCCGTGCACGCCGACCGCTTCAGCTGTTCGGATGAGTGCCCCAAAATTTTGCGGATCCTGCAGCGCATCCAGCACAAGCAGAAATGGCGGCTGGTTGCGCTCTGAGGCCAGGTCAAAAATGCTGTCGATATCGGTGTATTCATACGACCCGGCATCCAGCATCACGCCCTGGTGATGCGGCGTCACCGAAGACAACGCATCGCGGTTTGCCGCCACAACCGGCACCTTGGCCTGCTGTGCCAGCGCATTGATCTCCCGCAAAATCGGCGCATCTTCGACGCCTTCGGCGATGTGCAGCTTGTAAAACGCCCGCCGCCGCGCGCGCAAACACTCGCGCACGCCGTGGCGGCTGTAGATTCGATCCATAGAGGGACTATAACGGCAGAAATTGCCTGAGGTGCTAAAAGTGCTTAAGGTATAGACGCGCAACATCAGCTAGATACCTTAGCGCTTCAGGCACTTTAAGCACCCCAGGCAATTTCTGCTTTGCGCTCCCCGTCAATTTCGCCTAATATGCAAGCATCATGTCGAAAAAACTCAAAGTGGCGATGATAGGTGTGGGTGGCATTGCGCGGACGCATATGCCAGGTTGGCTGGCTTCCGAGCATGCCGATGTTGTAGCGGGTGTTGATGTCAACCCGGCTGCCTTGCAGGCCTGGGGCGATCAGAATGGCGTCACCCGGTTGTACAACGACCCGAAGGATGCATTTGCGGACAAAGACATTGATATCATCGATTTATGCGTGCCGAACATGCTGCATGCGCCGCTGGCAATCGCCGCGATGAAGGCCGGCAAGCATGTGATCTGCGAAAAGCCGCTCGCGCCGACGCCCGATCTGATCCGCAAGATGATCAAGGCGCGCGATGAGAGCAAGCGCAAGTTGATGACCGCGCAGCATTTCCGGTTTGCCGGCATCTCGCGCGCGATGAAGCGCCAAATCGATACCGGCGCGTTGGGCGATATTTATCACGCGCGCAGTTGGATGCTGCGGCGCAACGGGATGATCCCGTTGACGTCGTTTACCAAGAAGAGCAACTCCGGCGGCGGGCCGTGCATCGATATCGGTGTGCACGTGCTTGATCTGACGTTGTGGCTGATGGGGCACCCCAAGCCGGTGGCGATTAGCGGTGTGGCAAAGCAGACGTTTGCGCAGCGCAAAGGCCTGTGGTCGCACTGGCGCAACACGTTGCCGATGCCGACGGGCAATAACTTCGATGTGGAGGACTTTGCCGCGGCGTTTGTGCGCTTCGATTCCGGTGCGACGCTGATGCTGGAAGTCTCCTGGTTTATGCATCACGACAACCTTGGCGAAGACATGCAGATCTGGCTGTATGGCACCGACGGCGGCGCGCATTGGCCCAAGGCCGAGTTTCTGAGCACAGACTATGAAAACCGGCAATTTTTGAACACAACGCTCAAGTCAACGGCTGACACGATGGAACCGCATGCGCTTGAGTGCGTGGAGTTTGCGCGCGCAGTGGCCGAAGATCTGCCTTCGCCGGTGCCGGCTGAAGATTCGCTCAAGGTGTTGACGATTCTGGATGGCATCTACAAGAGCCAGATCGCGGGCAAGGAAATTCGCCTGAAATAGGCGCGTTTATGTTTGCATTGCTACTGCGTCACACGGTGTTCTCTGGTGATGTGCGCGCGTTGGTACAAGCGGTGCATGCCGGATATGTAACCAATGACACAGTGCGTGCAAACGGGCGGCAGTTTGTGGTGGAAGCGGAGATGAGCGCGGTCGATCCGGCTGAACTCATCTCCGTGCCAATGCTGACGCGAGAGCAACGCGCTGCGCTGAACGGCGCGCCTGTGCCATCGCCGCAACAGCTCCGGGTTGCACAAGCCATTGCGTTGTCGTTGCTTGGCACGGACGCGCGCGTGAACGACACGCAGCTAGCGCGCATTGCCGAAGCGCAGCACGCGTTTGCACCTGACGCGGTGTGTGCGCTGTTCGAATACACACCGGGTGTGATGGCGGTGATGCGTAGCGTGCCGACCGGCCAGCGCGTCATGTGTCTGGCCAACGCCACCGCTGAAGAACAGCTGGTGCCCGTTCCATGGCGAAAAGTGCTTGGAAGTGCGAATGTGCGCGATCTGATCGGAGGTGCTCGGCTTGCCGTGCACGGCCCCTCGTTTGCCCTTGGGCCGCATGATGTTCGGTGGTTGATATGAATGCGGCTGAGTTCGACGCGACCACGGCCGAGTGGTTGCGCTATCAGGCCAGCCCGCGCGGTCGGTTGCGCGCGCAGCTGTTGGAGCGCGGTCTTGAACCGCATGTGCCGGCTGTGCCAGGCGATGTGCTGGATGTCGGCGGCGGCACCGGCGAGCTGGCGTTGGCATTGACTGCGCGCGGCCATCGCGTGACGCTGACCGATTACTCACACGGCATGCTGGCTCTCGCGCGTGAGCGCATTGCCGGCACAGCCATTGCGCTGGCGCACTTCGATCTCGATCAGCCAAACGAGATTGTGTCGCCTGGCCGCTATGACCTGATCCTATGCCACAACGTGATCGAATACACGCGCGATCCGGCCGGGGCGTTAACCCTGTTGCTGCGCGCGCTGCGCCCCGGCGCATGCCTGTCGGTCGCGATCGGAAATGCGCGCCATGCCGCGCTGCAATCGGCTGTGGTGCATCGTGATTTGCCGCGTGCCAGCCGCGAACTGACCAGCGGCAAAGCTGAATCAACAAATATTTTTGGCACGCAGACGCATATGCTCGAACCCGAGGCCGTCATCGCGCAGATCGTGCAAACAGGCGCGACGGTTGAAGCGATTTATGGCATCCGCTGCGTCAGCGATCTGCTCGACAAGGACAGCGTGGAAGATCCCGCCAATTTTGAGGCGTTGTTGGTGCTCGAGTTGGGCATGATGGCGCAGCCCGCATATCGCCTCATGGGCCGCTTTGTGCAGATCGTCGCCCGGCGCGGTTTACGCGGGTAACCGTTGGCTCGATTGTGCGCGCCGAGATCCCTATGGTTCCTGCGACATGGGTCTCGTGATGTGCAGATTTCGCATGCTCCTGCGCAGAGCTCAGCATGTGCCCTCCGTCGCGGATGACGGCATCTTCGCGCGAAATGCTCTGGGTTGCTCCCCCATGCGCTGATGCAGCGCCGCGATGGGAACTCAGCCTGCGAAAGAAAGCATGTCGCGCTCTGGCAGGACATGCGACCCCAGTTGCGGATGACAGCATCTTCGCGGGAAGTGCCCTCGGTCGCTCACCCATGCGCCAATGAGCGCCGCGATGGGAACTCAGCCTGCGAAATACAGCATGTCCCGCGCGGAGCGCGGGACATGCTGTATTTCGCAGGAATCCTCTGTGCCCTCGGTGCGCAAACCGACGTTGATGGGCACAAAAGACACAGGTTGAGCGCACAGTTCAAACCTTCGGCTGTGCCGAAATGTCCAGATGTCAGCCAAACTTCAGCCTGAGCCATACCAAAGTTTGGCAAATTCACTATGATGTGATCGGGTTGAGTAGATCTGAAACCCGGTCAGACGTTCGTGGGTGACATTACGCCGCCGCACGGAGGGATTTCCCCAACAATTTTCGGATGAACTTTTATAGGAGAAACAATGGGACTTACATTGGGAATATTATTCGGAATCGGGTTATGGCTGTTTGTAAACGCCATCCCCAAGTTGTTTACGGTGAATCAGGACGAACGCGCCGTAAAAACGAGTTTTGGCCGCGCCCTGCGTGTCAAAAACCTGACCACGCTGGACGACCCGGTCTCTGAGAAGCTGCGGCCGGAAGAACGCGAACGCTATGCATATCCGCAGGTGCGCGTAGTTCAACCCGGCGGGCCGTATCTGGTTTGGCCCTGGGAGAAGGTGCACAAGGCTTCGATCTCGACGCAGACTGTCAACATGGCGTTTGACCCGGAGAGCCCGGACGCCAACAACGGCAACACGTTACTCGAGGCTGTCACAAAAGACCAACTCAATACCGGATTGACCGGGCAGATGCGCTATCGCGTCAGCGAGCGCAACCTGTATGCGTTTTTGTTCGGGGTCAAGAATCCGCTCACGCACATCATGGGGTATTTCATCTCGATTTTGCGCGAGCGCATCGCGAACTATGAGGCGCCGCCTGCGCAAGAGGGCGCACTGGCCACCGATGCCAGCAGCGTCACCGGCATCTCGATCAACGATCTGCGCAAAAACCTGCGCGACTTGAACGAGCGCATGGATGAAGAGTGCCAGTCGTCGGACGCGCGCTACGGCATGATTCTCGATGCCTCGTTGATCACCGCGATCGACCCGCCCGCCGAGGTTGAAAGCGCGCTGGCCGCCATCAACACTGCCTATAACCAGATCTCATCGGACATTTCGCTCGCGCAGGCTTCAGCTGATCAGACGATCGTGCAGTCGCGTCGCGCGGTCGAAATCGAGACGCTCAAGGCGCAGACCGAAGTCGAACCACTGCTTACGCTGTCGTCGCAGCTGGAGCAGCTCAAACAACGCGGCGGATCGAGCGCGCTGGCGCTGTACAAGCGCTATATCCAGCTTGGCCTGCTCGATCACGCCAAGAAACTTATCCGGGAGGTTGCAGTAACCATGCAAGAACTGATTGAGTTTATCGCCGGCATCTTTGGTTCCGGCATTATCGGTTTCTTTGGCGGGCTGGTCGGCACGTTTATCGTGTTGTCGATTGGGCGCGGCGTGGTGTTTGGCATCATGAGGCTGCTCGGTTTGTATGACATCGTGCAGGAACGGCGCTGTCATGTGTATATGCTGTTCGGCAAAGTCGTTGGCATGATCGAGGAACCAGGCCTGCATATTCTGCCGCTCAAGCTTGGGCCGCGCGCGTTTTTGGTCAACTTTTTGGGCGAACGGCGCGTGCTGGATTTGCGGCTGGATCAGCGTTATCTGCGCAGCCAGCCCGTCAACTCAGAGGAAGGCGCGCCGATGGGCGTCGGAGTGTGGTACGAGATGTTTATCAGCAACCCGGTCTCGTATCTGTTCAAGAACGCCGATCCGCATGGCTCGCTGGCCGCGAACGTCAGCAACGCCACCATCCGCACGCTTAGCAACATGCCGCTGGCGGAGATGCTCGAGGATCGCCATCGCATGAGTCAGCTGGTGCGCCGTGAGGTGACCGACAAATCACAGGAGTGGGGCTATGCGTTGGGTTCGGTGTATGTGCGCAAAGTGCACTTCCGCGACCCGGAGATGATGCGGCAGATTGAGGCGAAGGTGGTCAATCGCCTGCGTCAGGTGACGTCGGCGATCAAGCAAGACGGCACCAACCAGGTCAGCATCATCACGAATACGGCCGAGCGCAATGCCGCGATTGAGTTTGCCAAGGCCCGCGCCATCCGTCCGCAGATCGTCGGCGACGCGCTGCAAAAGATCAACTCCGACGGCGAGGTGGCGCAGGCCATGTTCGATGTGCTCGAAACGCAAAAGATTATGGACAGCAAAGCCGATTTGACGCTGGTGCCCAAAGGCTCGGACGTGCTAAACCAACTGCTGGCGTCATACAAATAGGCGTGTGCAGGCGAGTGAAAAAACGATAGCCCCTGCGGGTGCCGTGAGCACGGCACCCGCAGGGGCTATGTGCTATGAGACCCGCACGGTTGCATCGGGCCGCTTGCGCACGTCGTCACGCAATGCCGTGCCAATGCCGGGCGCGCTCGGCGCCAGGATGTGCCCATCGACGACCTCAGGCAACTGCGTGACCAGTTCGGGATACGTGACGCGCAGATAGGCGCGCACGCTCTCCTGATACACCGCGTTTGTGGCGTTGATCGCCAGATGAATCCCGGCATACAGCGTAAACGGCCCGGTGCAATCGTGCATCGCGACCGGGCGCTTGTACGTTTCCGCCATCGTGGCGATCTTTTTTGATTCGGTGATGCCGCCTGCCCAGGTCGGATCAATCATGATGATGTCGGCCGCGCGCTTTTCGAGCACCGGTTTGTATTCATAGCGCGTCGCCAGATACTCGCTGACAAGAATCGGCGTGCTGGTGCTTGCGCGCAATTCGGCCAGCGCGTCGATGTCATCCGCGCGCATCAGGTCTTCCAGCCAATACGGCTTGAATGGCTCGAGCGCCCGGGCGATCTTCTTGGCGGCTGGCAATGTCCACAGGCCATGGCCCTCAACCATGATTTCCATCTCATCGCCGACGGCGTCGCGGATCTGCCGGAATGGTGTCAGGGCGCGGTCGAGGTCGCGATTGCTGATTTGCTGCTGCGGCAGCTGTGTCTGATTGGCGCCCCAGATGCCCGTAAAGTTGCGCCAGTCGTCATAGGCGCCGGGCGACAGCGCAACATAGTCGAAGGGCCAGATCTTCATGCCGGTGATGCCTTCGCGCAGCAGGTCTTTGGCGAGCGCGCCAGCGTCCGTCATGTAGGCGATCAGGTCCTCATATGCGCCGGTGTTTCGATCGGTGCCGTAACTGGTGCCGCCGGTCGCAGGGCGCCCGTAATTCGGGCCGCCGCAGGTGTTGTATGTTTTGATGCGATCGCGCGCGGCGCCGCCCAGCACCTGCCAGATCGGCATGCCAGCCGCTTGCCCCAGAATGTCCCACAGGCACACGTCCAGCGCGCTCAGGCCGCGCAATTCGGCGCCTTTGCCGACGATGTGCGCTACGACTTCGTAGAGCCGTTTCCAGTGCCGTTCGATTGCGCCGGCATCATGGCCGATCAACAGCGGCGCTGCAAATTCATGTATGAACGCGCGCACCGCGCCGGGCATGTAGAACGTGTCTGCGTAACCAACCAGCCCGGTATCCGTGTGTACGGCCACGATCAGCATGTGCGGGAAGTCGGCCAGGTGAATGGTCTCGATCTTGGCAATTTTCATGCCTGTAGATGTACTCCCGACTACGCCCGCAGTCAACTCGTTCTGCGCGGTGATGTGCAGAGGCAGAAGTCACAGATTTGCACAGATTCACAGCTTTTGTGTGAATCTGTGCAAATCTGTGGCTTCTGCCTCTGCTTCTGGGCCAATGCATGCACGGTCTTTGATAGCATCTGGCCATCATTGATCCGTCGATTGTTGTCCAATTAATCGTTTATGGCCTGACAAATGGCGCCGCCATCGCGCTGGCCGCCATGGGCATCAGCCTGGTATTCAGCATGGTGCGCATTCTGAATCTGGCGTATGGCGATGTGTTTGCGCTGTCGACGGTGATGTCGGCCGTGATTATTGTCAATCTCAAGATTCAACCGGACAGCCCGCCGCTGCTGTATTTTGGCGGTCTGGCACTCTCATGCCTGGGTGGCCTGACGATGGGGCTGGTGCTTAATCTGTTGATCGAACGGCTGGCCTTTCGGCCGTTTCGCACCACCTCGCGGCTGGCGCCGCTGATCGCAACGCTCGGATTGAGTTTTGTGTTGTATCAGGTCTCGCTGCTGTGGCGCATCGTGCTGCCGAGCTGGGTGGCCGGCGATCATCGCAGCGTGCCTGGGTTGCCAGAGGTGCCCCTCGACGGCACCCCTGATCTGTTGCCCGGCGATAACGTGCTTGAGATGCTTGGGATTTCCAACCCGTCGATCGTGCTCGAGTCAAAGAGCATCGGCATGTGGCTGGTGGCGATTGTGGTCGGCGTTGGCGTGGCGCTGTTGATCAATCGCACCCGGTTTGGCGTCGAGATGCGCGCAGTGTCGCAAAACCCGGACATGGCGCGCATGTGCGGCGTCAATGTCGAGCGGACGCTGACAAAAACATTCGCGCTGAGCGGCCTGCTGGCGGGATTGGCAGCGTTTATTTTTGTGCTCCACTACGCCCGGCCGTATGGATTTCATGGGGCGCAGAGTGGTCTGATCGCATTCGGCGCCGCGATTCTGGGCGGTGTGGGTAACCCGATCGGCGCAGTGCTAAGCGGGTTTCTGTTTGGCGTGATTCAGTCGTTTAGCGACTTTTATATCGCGCAGACCTGGACGCCGGTGATCGTTTATGGCATTCTGATTGTGCTGCTGGTGATTCGGCCCAGCGGCATTGCGCGCAACACCGATGAAGAAACGCGCAGCGGCACACGCGACGCAGTGACAGTGTTGTCTCGCGGGGCAACAAAACCGTGGACAAAGTGGCTGTGGCTCGGTGTATTGCTGTGGGCGCTGGCCTATCCGCTGACCGAACAGGCACTGGGCATCTCGCGCCAGAGCACGCTGACGGTGGTGCTGATCTACGTCATGCTCGCGCTCGGGCTGACCGTGCTGCTGGGCTATGCCGGCCTGCTTGATCTGGGCTATGCGATCAGCTTTGGCATCGGAGGCTACACCGCGGCGTTGCTCACCGATCCGTATGGCAGGCTGCGCGCGTTGCTCGGCATCGCCGGGCAAATTGACTTTGGTGTGGTGTTGCTCGCCGCAGCCGCCGCGGCCGGCCTGTTTGGCGTGTTGAACGCGGTGCTGACATTTCGCATGAAGGCGGACTATCTTGCCGTCGTTACGCTGGCCTACGGGCTGATCATCCGCCAGTTGCTGGTGGTGTTTTCCGACTATACAAACGGCACGCAGGGCATCAGCGGCATCCCGCCGCCGTTGCTGTTTGGCTATAGCCTGACGTCACCGACGTTGCGCTATTACTTGGCACTGGGGTTGGTGACGGTGATCGCGATTGGCACACAGCGGCTGATCCAGTCGCGCGCCGGCCGGGCGTTTATGGCAATGGGTGAAGACGAGCTGGCCGCCGCCAGCGCGGGCGTCAACATCAACCACTACAAGGGCCTGGCGTTTGTGCTGGGCACCGCGATCGCCGGTGTTGCCGGCGCGCTGTATGGCAGCAGCGTCAGCCTGGTCGATCCGGAGATGGGTGATTTTCGCATCTCGATGATGGTGCTGTCGATGGTGATCGTGAGCGGGGCCGGCAGCGTGCCAGGTGCGATCATCGGCGCGGTTGCGATCTCGATATACGACCGCATCGCCATCCCGGCGCTCGGCGACTATCTGGCAAACACGCTGGGTGGCGCGTTTGACATTCGCCAGCTGAGCTATCTGATCTTCGGGCTTGCGATCTACATCACGGTGCTGTTGCGGGCCGGGCGCGTGCGCGATGCGCTCAGTCAAACAACGGCCCGGCAAGACGGCGTTCTATGATCTGTCGCGCGGCGCTGGATAAGGCCGGCGCAGCCAGCACGCGCGCAACTTCCGCCAGATCAACCGCACCGCGGCTGTCGTACAGCGCATTGACATCGGCGATCCGCACCTGATGCGGATCGCGGTCAAGCATGATGATCTCGGCGCCCTGGTGAATGCGTCCAGGTGTAATCACGCGAAGATAAAAGCCCGTAAAGCCCGATTCGCGCACCCACGCCACAAGATGCTTCTTGTCGTGCTTGAGCGCGAGCTTGTAGCACGGCATGCGCGGCTGGCTGACTTCAAGCACCGCAGCGTCGATCTGCCAGCGATCGCCAATGCAGACCTCGCTTTCGAGCGCGCCACGCACAGTGAAGTTCTCGCTGAACGCGCCAGGCTGCAGCGGCGCACCAAACACACCTTCCCAGTATGGATAGTGATCGAATGCGTACACGTTGACGGCCTTGTCCAGCCCGCCATGATTTTCCGTGTCGCCGACGCTGTCGCCGTCAATCGTCTGCGCACCCAGCGTGGCGGACTGGACCGGCAGTTTGTGCTGTCCGGTCAGCACCTCACGGCCGTGATATGTGACGCGTTCCGCCAAAGCGATATTGAGCGAGTGCAGCTGCATGGGCTTACGTCCCTGGGTCAATAGTCATTTGCGGGCGCATATGGCGCCGCCCACAATGCCACCTGCATTGTCACCGACTTGAACCAGGCGGCATGCATTGCATCAATATCCGTTGCATTGTGGCCTTTGTTTGATAAAAACGACCTGATTGTCGCGGTGATTGGAAAGATAAACGCGATCAAATAGCGCAAATGCACGATATCTGTTGCGTCAGCGTGATCGGTCTGGTTCTTTTTGGCGCGATGATGCCGCAATGCTATTTCCTGCTGATAGTTTAACCAGTCGGCATCATAGTCGCGATTGCAGGTGTCCAGAATCCATTGTCCAAAGCGTTTGCGCACCGCCGCAAGATAGTCGCCCTGCGGTGTGCCAGACGCATTCATAAAGTAGCGCACGAGATGGGGGTGCGAGCCAACAAAGCCATACCAGACGTCCAGCACGGCTTCGATTTGATCGGCCAGCACGCCGCCCATCATGCGCAACGCGCGAATATCGGCGTCAGTAAATAGCACCGATTGTTTGAGTTGTTCGAATTCGGCCATGGTTAGCGCCGAGCGCGCAGGGGTCGCACCGTAGGTGTAACCGGGGATATCTTGTGCCATGGCACCAATCGTATAAATTCACAAAGGCGCTGCCAACTCCGCACTTTTTGGTAAGTAGCCGCGCGATCGCGGGGTAAGATTTGCGCATGTTGCCCACAGCCAGCCATAGCGACGTTGAGTGGCGCGGTCGGCGCTTCAACGCCCGTGCCATGACCGAGGAAATCGTCGGATGCAAATGGTCGTTGAGCGTGCTCGGTGCTGTGCGCGACGGCATCACTCGGCCGGGCGAAATTGAACGGCAATGCGCCGGCCTTTCCACAAAAGTTTTAAACGAGCGCCTCAGCAAACTGGTCGCATTCGGAATCCTTGAACGTGTCGAATACGATATCAAGCGCCAGCATGTGGAATACCATCTGACGACGCGCGGCCAGCAATTTATGCGCGTGCTTGGTGAGATCGACGCGCTGCAACGATCGATCGACGCGGGCTGACGTGCCGCATCGCTACATCTGCTGACGACCCTCAAGCGCGCGGCTCAAGGTAATCTCGTCTGCGTATTCCAGATCGCTGCCGACCGGCAATCCGCGCGCCAGCCGGGTTACGCGGGCGCCCAGTGCCTGCAATTTGCGGTGCACGAAGTTGGCGGTTTGCTCGCCCTCGACAGTGGCGTTTGTCGAGAGGATCACTTCGCGGATCGGCTCGGTTTGCTGGCTGCGTGTGATGCGGCCGATCAGCTCGTTGATTTTCAAATCGTCCGGCCCAACGCCGTTGATCGGCGACATCACGCCGTGCAGCACGTGATACAGCCCCTTGAACGCGCGAGAGCGCTCAATCGCCGTCACATCAAGCGGCTCTTCCACGACGCAGATCAACCCGCGGTCGCGGTTGGTGTCGGTGCAAATTGGGCAGGGGTCCGTCTCGGTGATGTTGAAACACACGCTGCAAAAGCGCGTGTTGGCCTTCAAATCGCGCAGCGCGTCTGCCAGCGTGGTGGTGACTTCCAGCGGCGAGCGCAGCAAAAAATACGCCAGCCGCGATGCCGACTTCGGGCCGATGCCCGGCAGCTGTGAAAACGCATCGATCAACCGCGTGACCGATGGGGGCAGGGCCTGGTTGTTTGAAGACATGGGAAGAATACAGAATACAGAACACAGATGACAGACATTTAGTCTGTGTTCTGTGCTCTGTATTCTTCTTACATCAGCCCTGGAATATTCAACCCGCCGGTGACGGATTCGAGCCGTTGGGCGGAATGCTCCTGTGACTTGACGATGGCCTCGTTGACTGCGGCCACGATTGTGTCTTCAAGCATGCCAGCATCGTTTGGATCGATCAGTGAGGGATCAATCTTGATGCTCTGCAGGCGCTGATGTCCGGTGATCACCATGGTGATCGCGCCACCCGCGGCGGTCACGTTGATCAGCTCCGCTTCGAGCGCGGCCTGCGTGGCCTGCATGTCGTCCTGCATCTTTTTGATCTGTTCAACCATGCCGGGTTGCATGCCACCGCCGGCTGGCGCCGCAGCGCGCGGCGTGAAATCGGTTCGTCGTCCTTTTGCCATTCGACCATTCTACTGAAATTGAATGCTATGTGACGAAATTCCCATCCCCACGCTTTGCGCACGACCTACAAGTTGGTAACGAACAGCGCGTCAATTTCGCCGCGCGTTGAGGAGAATCATTTCATGAGAAGCACTATCTTCCCGCGCGGAGCGCGGGAAGATAGTGCTTCCTCATGTAGGATCTCTGTGCGCTCTTGCTCGAAACGCCGCCAATCGGCGGGAAATTACCCTTCGCGCACTTGGCCGCCGAGTCGTTTTGCAGCTTTGATGATCGGATCTTCGGCGGGATCAAGGTGCTGATTCTGGTTCATCGTGATGCTTAGTTCGATCTTCATGCCAAGCCATTTCGAGAGGGCGTCTTTGACCACAGCACTGGTCTGTGCAGAGCGCAAGCGTTCGAATACCAAATCGCCATCGGTGCGCAACGTTACAAGCGATCCCGTAATCCCTTGCGGTTTTGCGCTTCGCAATAACGCCGCGGTCGGTTTGTTAATCTTGTTGACCTCGGCACAAAATTCCTTCCAACCTGTCAGCAATTTGTCGATCACAGCTACGCCATTTGCTTCAATCGCTGGCTGCGTAATGGATTTTGCCGGTGCGGGTTGCAGCGCTGATTCTGCTGTTTTTGCAGCCAGCGGTTCGACTATCCTTGCGGCGGGCTGGGGCACAGCGCGCTCAACCACCCGTTCGACAACGACGGTCTGCTGTTGTGCCGCATCCGCGACCACGCAGTCGAGATACGCCATTTCAAGCGGCAACTGCGCATCAGTGGTGCCGCGCATCTCGTTGATCGCGTTGCTAAACGCTTTGACGGCCTTTGACAGCTGGCCCATGCTGATGCGCTCGGCCTGTGTCGACATCTCAACGCGCTCGGCATCGGCGGTGTTGGTATTCGGGCTGGCCTTGAGTTGCATCAGCGCGCGCAGGTGATCCACCATCTGGCGGGCAATCTGGCGCGCATCGGCGCCTTGGTCGACCGCGGCCTGGATTGCGTCGAAGCCCGCAGCGACGTCTTTTGCGATGATGCCATCGGTCAACGCGCGCACGGTGATGCTGTCGGTTGCGCCTAGCGCTTCGCGCACATCGTTTGGCGCGATGCGCATCGAATTCGACGACGACAATTGATCGAGCAGGCTGACCGCATCGCGCAGCGCACCGGTCGCCTGGCGCGCGATCAACTTGAGGGCGGTGTCATCGGCCTCGATGCCCTCTTTCTCGCAGATGAAGCGCAGGCGGCCGATGATCTTGTCGACGGGCACGCGTTTGAACGTAAAGCGCTGACAGCGCGACAGCACCGTGGCCGGAATTTTCTGCGGATCGGTTGTGGCCAGGATAAAAATAACGTGCGCCGGCGGCTCTTCGAGCGTTTTGAGTAGCGCGTTAAACGCCGGTGTCGAGAGCATGTGCACTTCGTCGATGATGTAGACCTTGTAGCGCAGCTCGCTCGGGTGAAAATTGACTTTTTCGATGATCTCGCGCATCGCATCGACGCCGTTGTGCGATGCCGCATCGATCTCGATCACATCCATTGCCCGGCCTTCGCTGACGGCGTCGCTGATGCGCGCACGATCGGCATCGGGCAGCCCGGCGATGTTGACTTCTTTGGCCAAAATGCGCGCGCTGGTGGTCTTTCCGCAGCCGCGCGACCCGACAAAAAGATAGGCGTGGCCGACGCGATCCGTCGCAATCTGGTTCTTCAGCGTCACGCTGACGTGATCCTGACCGACGACGTCATCAAATGTGTGCGGCCGCCATTTGCGATACAACGCTTCTGTCACAGGAGGAGTGTATCACGTGGTAGAAGGTGCTTAAAGTGCCTGAGGTGCCTCAGGCACTTCAAGCACCTTCTGTCACCTCACCCTGACTCGCTCGCCCAATCGTTCGCCCGTGGCAGCATCGTAGAGCCCAATAAAGAGGCCATTGGTTGCGAGGGCGTTGGGCGGGCCAACGACGCCGCGCAGATCGAGGATGGTTGCACCGGGTGCCCAGCCGCTGGTCGGGCGCGCACCGGCTGCGGGCTCCCCATCGTTTTGCGCGATGGGCGGCGCATCGGCCGGGCCAAGATGAACAAATACCTTGTAGTTGCGGGTGAGCGTGCGGTTTGCACGCCAGCGGATGCGAACGGGAATCACGCCATCTGCGCGCGATAGATCGGCTTCGACACGCTCGGCCACGATCGCGTCGCCAAACGCGATGTTGGTTGCAAGGGTTTCGAATGCCGCCGTGCCGGCGTAGCGCGCCAGCCGGATGTTGCCGACCCACTGCTCGCTGAGTTTGTGCGCGTTTTCACCGAGCCAGCGTTCATACCAGCCGTTTGGATCGGCTTCGCGCTCAGCGTAATACAACACGAATACATCTGGCGCGCCAAACACGATGCGCTCCAACTGCTGCGCGGCTTCGGCAGCGCTACCGGGCCGATAGTGCAGCGGGTGCAGGTTTTTGTCGCTCTTCTGGTAATACGTAAACACTTCCCACTGGTTTGGCGCGTTAAAGACCACGACGCTGTTTGGGTTTGCGTTTTGGATCTGCCTGTAGATGCCACGATAGTCGTCGCGCGCATAGACGGGGTTGCCATACAGATTTTGCAGTGAGGGTGCGAAGAGCGCTGCAATGCCAACGCACAGGGCAACGGCTGTCAGTGCTGACGCGCGCGGATGCAGGCGTGCAGCCTGCGTCGCAAGCCAGTCGACGCCATTTGCCGCCAGCAACATCAGCGGCGCTACGCATACAAGCAGAAATTTAAGATACGCGTCGCGATACAGGTTAAACGCGAATAGCAGACCGAGCGGCAGCAACGCCAGCAGCAACAGCGCAACCCTGGCAATACCCGGCGCGCGGCGCGCAAACAGACCGATTAGCGCCAGTGAGCCGAGCAGGGCCATGAGAGGCAGCGCTTGCGCGGTCTCAAGTGTACGGCCGGCCACCAGCCAGCGAAACGCGTCGAGCGCGGCGTCCGGCAGCGCGTATGGCTGTGCCGAAATCGACCAGCCGCGAATCTGGCGCAGCGCGATTGGCAGCCATGGCGCAAATAGTGCCAGTGCGCCCGCGTTGATTGCGATATAGCCCAGCGTGCGTGAGCGTGCCTGCGTGTCGCGCCGGCGCGCAACCAGCACCAGCAGCGCCCAGAGGCCCTGCGCCAGCATCACGAACGGATAGGCATATTGCGTCCACAGACCGGCTGCCGTCGCGATCAAATACATCAACCCGGTGCGGCGCTCCGGCTTGTCGAGAAAGCGCGCCTGCGCCCAGGTTGCCAGAGCGGCGCACAGTGCCAGCAACGCATACATGCGCGCTTCCTGACCGTAATACACCGCGAACGGCGCCAGCGCGACAAAAAATGCCGCGATCAACCCAACGCGCGGATTTAGCAGATCGCGCCCGATCGCATAGGTCAGCGCGACGGTGCCAACACCGCAGATGGCCGACAGGCCGCGCAACGCGGCCTCCGTATCGCCAAAAAGCGCGCGCCAGAACTTGAGCGCGAGGTAATACAGCGGCGGATGAATATCGCCGGCCGCCCCTTCAACAATCAACTGAAACGTGCGCTCTGCGATGCGCGCGCTGTTGCCTTCGTCATACCAAAGCGACTGGGCACCGATGCCGTAAAACCGCAATGCTGCGGCAGCAAGCACAATCACGCCGATCGGCCAGGCTGGGAATCGCGTAGTGATGCGCATAACGGGGATCCCTACCCTTTGACCGCCCCTTCCGTCATCGCTTCAAAAAACGTTTTGCGGAAGAGGAGAAAGATCAAGACGACGGGCAGCATAACCAGCACGCAGGCCGCGGCCAGCACCTGGTAGTTGATCAGATTGGCGCCGGTGAGTTCAAACAGGCCGACCACGACCGAACGCAGATCCGGTTTGGCCGTGCCGACGATCAGATAGTTGGTGATGAATTCGTTCCAGATGCCGACAAACGACAGCAAAAATGCCGAGAGCAGACCAGGCATCGCCAGCGGCGCCACTACGCGCCGCAGTGCGCCAAATGGGCTGCAGCCGTCGATGAGCGCAGCTTCCTCGAGATCGCGCGGGATCGCATCGAAGAAGCTTTTGATAATCCAGATGCTGAATGGCAAAAATAACCCGGTGTAGATCAGGATCAGCATGGCGCGATCGAGCCCGTCTGACAACGGCTTTTGCGACGCTTTGCCAAACAGATCCACGAGCACAGGCACGAGCGCCTTACGTGTTGTCACCACCATCTGATAGATCGCGATCAGGTTCGTCAACAACGGCACGCCGGTTAGCACCAGAATAAACAGCTGCAGCGCAGCGCGGCCTGGAAAGATAAATCGCGAAAACGCGAAGCCAGCCATGCCAGCCATCACGGCCACCAGCGTCGAGGCCACGGTTGCATACAGCAGCGTGTTCGGCATAAATGCGCTGATGATGCGTCCGGTGATCGCAAAGCCAAAAGCGGCTTGCGGGTCTGGCTTGACCGCCAGAATGCGCTCATAGCCCTCTGCGAAAAAACGGCAGGCTGCGGGATCGAAATCGCGCTGTGCTGTGTCGCACGGAAACAACAGCGGCGGCTTGCGTGTGACATCGCTCTGTTGCTTGAACGAAATGATCAATGTTGCGAACACCGGAAAGAGCATGATCGCGATGATCGCAATCAACGCGAGGTTAGGCACCAGTTGGAGCCGCTTCGGGTTCATGCGTAGCGCTCCGATCCGCGGCGCGACATTCGCAGCGCCAAAACAATCAATGTCAGGTTGATCGCTGCAATAAACACGGACAACGCTGCCGCGCGTCCGAAATCAAGCGCGCCAAAACCGATTTGATACAGCAAATAGCTCAGCACTTCAGTTGCCGAGCCCGGCCCGCCGCCAGTCAGGCTAAACACCATCCCGACGCCGTTCATGCCGCCCAGAATCAGGTTGAACAACGCCACCACGAGCGCGGGCAATACCAGTGGGAATGTGATGCCTTTGAACGATTGCCAGCTTGTTGCGCCATCGATCGCCGCGCTCTCAAGCACCTCTTTGGGCACGGTCTGCAACGCGGCAAGCACGAGCAGCGTGATGAAAGGGATCGCCTTCCAGGCTGCCGCCACAATCAAATAAATCATCGCCGGGGCTGGCGGAAAGGGCACATTGGCGATCGAGTACGCCGGCACCTGTGTTAAGAGCGCCGAACCGTTCAACCCAAAAAAAGGCTGCGCAAAAAAAGGAGAAAAGATGCCGCTATCCGGGTCGACGAACAATTTGAACACCAGTCCGACGATCACATCAGACAACACCCATGGGATAAACAGCAGCGCGACATAGGCTCCGCGCAGCCGAAGCTTGCGGTTTAACAACAGTGCAATGCCCAGGCCGACCAGCATGGTCAGCACGATATAGCCCAGCAAAAAGAAACCGGTGTGCCACAGGCTTTCCTGAAAACTTGTGCTGTTAAACACCAGCGCGTAGTTGCGCAGGCCTGTCGGGGTTAAGGTGCCGCCAGCCACTTTGTTGAAGCTGATCTGGATGGAGTAAAAGGCCGGGTAGAGCTGCACGATGCCAATGACAAGCAGCGCCGGCAAAAGCAACAAAAAAGGCAAAAGCTTTGAAGATCGGGCCATGACACCTACAAAAAGACCTCCGAAACCAAGCTGGCTTCGGAGGTCGTGCCCAGAAGGTAAACACACTTCAATGAAGCGGCTCGCCTATGTGGGATGTGCGCTTAGTTCGCGAGCTTATTGTATTCGTCCTGCGCCTTTTGCAGAACGCTGGCGATATCGGTGTTGGCGACCTCTTTGCCCTTGATTAGGTCAAAAATAGCGCCAGCGATGATCTTCTTTGCACTGGTCGGATCTTGCAGCGTGCCCTGCCAGGAGCGGCAGACGCCTTCAGTGGCTTTGGCAGTTTCGGCGTAATACGGCACGCCAAACTCCGGATCCTTGAAACCAGCCTTGCGCGCCGGCGGTCCGCCACCAACGGTCTTGACCCAGTTGGCATATTGCCCTTCGCTCATGACCCAGTTGATATACGACTTTGCGCCTTCGATATTCTTTGCGCCGGTTGGAATGACCAGCCCGGAGATGGCAGTCGCGCAGGTCGGCTTCGCGCCTTCTGGCGAAAAGAGTGGGGCAACCTGCATGTCTCCTGCCGCTACGGCTTCTTTCGTTGGGCCGCCGGTTGGATCGAAGTCTTTGCCATACTCTTTGCCCTCTGGCGATTTGAGTGGCTGCAGATAGCGATAGACAAACACGCCTGTTGGAAATGAGGCTGCCTCACTGGTTTTAAATTTGTTCTCTTCTTTGAAGTCGCCGAGGAAGACATCTTCGCTGGCATAGCCTTTTGTGACGACTTCGCGCAGGAACTCAACCGCTTTGATGTTCTCAGGGCGGTTCAGCAGCATGCCGCCTTTGCCGTCGTCATAGCCGCCGCCAAAAGAACCGAGCAGCGTAAAGAAGAAACGCCCTGCGGCGTCACCGTCAAATGCGCTCCCGTTTCCGAAGAACGTGATTGCGTAGATGTTCTTCTTTTTGAGCGCTTCCGCTTGCACTAGAAAGTCTTCCGGCGTTTTGGGATAACCGTTTGGGAAATGACCTTTCCAGTAATACACCGCATGCGGGCTGATGGCGCCCGGAATGCAAAACAGTTTGCCATCCGGGCTGCTGCATGCCGTAACTGCGCTCGGATCCATATCCGCGTACCACGGTTGCGACTTCGCCCAGTCTGTCAAATCTTGCACGGTCCCGTTCTTCAAAAACACGGGAAGCGAACCGCTGCCGGTTTGCATCACATCGGGCACTTCGCCACCTGCTTGCACCGCGGCAACCAGCGCCGTGGTCATTTTGGCCCAAGGTTGCGGTTGATTGACCCAGGCCAGCTTGCCCGCCATCTCTTTGTTAAAGACTGGGATGGTGTCGCGCAAATATGCGTTGCCGATGGCCTCATCGTTTTTGGGGTCATCGTTCTTTTCGTCGTATTGATACCAGGTCACCACCTCTTCGCCAGCAGCGGCGGGCGCCTCCGTTGGAGGCGGGTCCGTTGGTTTTGGCGCGTCTGCGGCCACTGCTTTGGTGGGCTCAACCGCGGCGGGCGCAGTTGTGGCTGCCGGTGCTGCTGGCGCACCGCATGCGGCGATCAGCATGGCCATCGCCAGCGTGGCACTGGTGCCTGCGATACGCCTGCGAATCAGGGTGTTTGTTTGCATAGTCTCCTTTCTCCTACTCTCAAAATCACTTTAAACAACAATACAAAATAGAGCAGCATGGCTTTCTGTATGGGACGCAGAACGACACAGCAGTGGTGGGACAGTACACTGGCGCCTACGAGGGCGTTGCCGCATGCGCACGAAAAGTCTAACATAGCGCGCTGCGCGCTATGTTAGCGACGGCGCGCCACAAAATTTCGTATTGCCGTTGCGAGATCGCGCAACGGCGCGCTTACGCCGCCTGACGGACAGGCGCAGCCGCGTTGCGTCACAGTACAGAAATTTGTGACGCACTAGCCTAGCGACAGACGCATCGTCAGCATATCGGAGGCGTTGGTGTCATCGGTTGCGCGATAACTATCGCAGGGCGTGAACCCGAGCGTGCGATAGAGCGTCTGGGCCGTTGTCATCGCCAGCAGCGTCTCCAGCCGCAGCTCGTGATAGCCGATGCGGCGCGCCGAGGCAATCAGCGTTGTCATCAGCTCGCGCCCAAGCCCGCTGCCACGCGCGCTCGGATGCACATACAGGCGACGAACCTCGCCACACGCCGGGTCAACGCTGAGCGGGCGCAGCGCCACACAGCCCGCTGTGCGTGATGCGCCGAGCGCGAGCAACAGATTGCCGCGCGCCGCGCCATACTCTCCAGGAAGCTGCACGAGCTCCGCATCAAAGTTGTCGAATCACGGACAGGCGCCGGACGTCGTCGCCAGCGCCTCAACTTCTTGCTGATAACCCTTGAACAGCAGGCGAATCTGTTCGAGTTGCATCTCGGAGCGGGCGGTGATAATCGTTGTCATGGCACTTCTCGTTCCGTCACTGCGGGCGGTCTGGCTACCGCGCATGCGCTGCTGTGTGTCAACGTGGCTGGGCAATGCGCCGAAACCGCACGGTACCCTCCCGATATTACTATCTCCTGGATCCGTCTGACGCTTTTGCCTGCGACGCACGATACTGGAGACTCAACACTTCAACCATCACTATGAACATTCTTGTCACCGGCGGCGCCGGATTCATCGGCTCGCACACCGTGGATGCGCTGGTCGCAGCCGGCCATCAGGTCAGCGTTTTTGACAACCTCAGCACTGGCGCGGCAAAGAATCTGGCGCAGCATGGCGCGCAGGTGCGGCTCTTCGAGGGCGATTTCCGCGACGCCGCGCAGATTCGGCACGCAGTGCTGGAGTCACAGTGCGATGCGATCATGCACCTCGGTGCGCTGGTCAGCGTGCCGCGCTCGCTGCAGGTGCCGCTCGAAACGTTTGAGATCAATGCCACCGGCACCGCGCATGTGCTGGATGCCGCGCGCGTTTCGGCGCGAGTGCCGCGTGTGGTGCTGGCTTCGACCAGCGCGGTCTATGGCGATGTGCCTGGCCGCAAACAGGAAGATGCTGCGCTGATGCCGCTGGCGCCCTATGCCACCAGCAAACTGATGGCCGAACAGCTGTGCGAAATTTATGCGCGCTGCTACGGCGTGCCGGTCGTGCGGCTCCGCTACTTCAATGTGTATGGCCCGCGCCAGCGCGCAGATTCACCCTACAGCGGCGTACTGGCGAAGTGGACCGATGCGATTCGCGATGGCAGGCCTTGCCTTGTCTTTGGCGATGGCGAGCACACGCGCGATTTTGTTCACGCCCGGGATGTCGCCCGGGCCAATCAGGCTGCGCTGACCGCGCCGTTGCCGATGGCAAATATGCTGTTTAACGTCGCGACGGGCGCGTCTGTATCGCTCAACCTGATTCTGGCTGCGCTCAAACAAGCAGCGGACAAACCTGTGGAGGTTGAATACCGGCCGGCGCGCGAAGGCGATATCGTGCATTCATCGGCCGATAACACCCGATTGTGCGCGGCGTTTGCGTGGAAACCGATGGTGCCGCTCGCCGCTGGCCTGGCCGAGCTGTTAGTGTGAGCAACGGACGTCCGGCGCCCGCTGTTTATCGTCAGATCGTGACGTTCAAATACAGCTGTTCGCGCAGGCTCATCACCTCACGGCGCAACTGTTCTTCGGCTTCGAGGCGGTCTTTCACGCGTTCAACGCCATGCAGCACGGTGGTGTGGTCGCGGCCGCCGATCAGCGCGCCAATCTCGGGGAACGAGGCGTCAGTTTCCTGGCGGATCAAATACATGGCGACCTGGCGCGGCTGCACCAGCTCTTTGTTGCGCGATGGCGACACCATCTCCGGCACTGAGATGCTGTAATACTTCGCCACGGTTTCGATAACTTGCGATGGCGTGATGTGCGCGCGTTTGCCGACCAGATCGGTCAGTGTGTCGCGCGCAAACTGCACGGAGATCGGGCGGCCGGTCATTTCAGATGTGGCGATCAAGCGCGTCAATGCGCCTTCGAGTTCGCGCACGTTGCTCTGAATCTGCTTGGCCACAAACTCGATCACATCGCCTGGCACATCGTTTTGCAGTGTGGCGACCTTGTGCAGCAAGATGGCCATGCGCGTCTCAAGATCAGGCGCGGCGATGTCGGTCATAAGACCCCATTCAAAGCGACTGCGCAGACGATCTTCGAGCGTCACCATCATCTTTGGCGCGCGGTCGCTGGTGAGCACGATCTGACGGTTGTTGGAGTGCAGCGCGTTAAATGTGTGGAAGAACTCTTCCTGCGTGGACTCTTTGCCGGAAATAAATTGCACGTCGTCCATCAGCAGCACATCGACGCTGCGATATTTGTTGCGAAAGGTTTCCTGCGATTGCGAGCGAATCGATGCTGATCAGATCGTTTGTAAACGTTTCGCTGGTGACATAGCGCACGGTCAGGCCGCGCTGGCGCGCGGAATGGCCGATCGCGTGCAACAGATGCGTCTTGCCGAGACCGGAGCCGCCATACAAGAACAACGGGTTGTAGCGTTCGGAAGGATTCTCGGCGACAGCGAGCGCGGCGGCGTGCGCCATTCGGTTGCCCGAGCCGACAACAAAGGCCTCGAAAACATAGCGCGGGTTCAGACCATCTGAGCTGGCAAGCGATGCCGGCGTGCGCACAATCGGCGCGACAGCGTTGGCAGGTGTGGTTGGCAGCGACGCGGTTGCCGGGCGGGCGCTGCTGGTTGACCGGTCGGTCACGACCGCGGTCGATAGCTGGCCGGTCGCTGTGACGACAACAAAAGACACATCGATGCTGCGGCCCATGCGTTCAGCCAGCAGGCGCTTGATCTCGGAGAGTTTGCGCTGCTCCATCCAGTCTTTCACGTAGCCGTTGGACACGCCGATGACGAACTGGCCGTCTTCATACGTCACCAGTTTGGCGCCTTTCAGCAGCGTAAAGCTGCTTTTGCCCATATTTAACTCGATTTCACCGAGTGTTGATTGCCACGCTTCCTCTGGTCGCATTGATATACCTCACGCTGGGAAGTCACGGGAATTTGCCCGAACCCTGTTTGCGTCTTGCTGTCGATGCTATGTTATCGCGCATTTCGAATAAAGCCAGTAGCGCTCGTGCGCCAAAAAGGCGGTTTCTAAATCTGGCGAAATTGCCATATCCCTCGCGAGCGAGGGATATGGCAATTTCGCCGCTTTACAAACTTAGTCTTTGTTGCGCTAGCGATACTGGCTCAAGCTCGAATGAGCGAATGAACATGAGCAGGAGCGGGATTCTACGCAGGACTTCAGCATGAGATGCAAGAAGAATGCCATTGCAAACCTTAAAAGCGGCTGTCATTTTAAGAATACAAAATACCTGGGGACAACTTTGGGGAAAACCTGTTGACGACCTGTGATTAACCGTGTTACGATCTTGCTTGTGATCCGAATTCGGCTGCACAAACTTGTATTTGGGGCCGTGGGCGCGACACAGGTCGAAGCAGCTCAACCTCGGTCCCACGCAGCTCGACCCGGATCTCACCGCCCAATTTCTCACAGGCAAGCTCATTTTCACCCGTTTGAACGACACAGTCATGCTCGAAGGCGCATTCGACACGGAAGTCACAGTTCAATGTGTGCGCTCGCTTGAGGACTTTCAGTTATGTCGCTCCATTGTGCTGGAAGACACGTTTTTCGCGCTGCCTGGCGTCGAATCTGAAGAAGCCGTGTGGACGATCGACAACGAAGGGTGGGCGGATCTGACGGAAGCGCTGCGCGAAGAGGTGCTGATGGCAATTCCGATCAACCCGATCAGCCCCAAATATGCCGGTGTTGATGACGATACGCTGCCCGATGGGATTGCAGATGAAGATCGCGAGTGGCTTAAGCATTAAATGGCAGCACCGGGACGGAGAGGCAAAGGATTAATCCATGACGTCGTTTGATGAAGACCAGATTGTCGGCGCCCTTCTTATCAAGGCCGAAACGCAAGGCTACGTCGTTGTCGACGACATTCTTGAGCTGCTTCCAGATCAAGACGACAACTTTGAACTCATCGAACAGGTCATCGCCTCGCTTGAAGAAGCCGGTGTGAAAGTGCAAGATCCGTCCGTTGCAGGAAGAGGAAGAGGCTGAAAAGATGCTCAGCCTGACGGGCGAAGACGATGACGAAGAAGAGGACGACGACGAGTTTGAATACATAAACCCGTCCAACGACGATCTGGCCACCATCAGCGTCGACGACGGCATCGGGCTCTATTTGCGCGAAATGACGCGCGTGCCGTTGCTCAACACGGAAGAGGAAGTGCGGCTGGCCAAAGCGATCGAGCGCAGCCGTGGCGCCCAGCGCAAGTTGCTCAAAGACGAGCGCATGTCCGATGCCGAGCGCGACAAACAGGAGCAGGCCATCGAAGAGGGCCGCAAAGCGCGCGAACATTTGATCAAGGCAAACACGCGCCTGGTCGTCAGCATCGCCAAAAAATACATGGGCCGCGGCGTGCCCTTTCTCGATCTGATCCAGGAAGGCAACCTGGGCCTGATGAAATCGGTCGAGAAATTTAACTACAAACTCGGCTTTCGCTTTAGCACCTACGCCACCTGGTGGATTCGCCAGACGATCACGCGCGCCATCGCTGATCAAAGCCGCACAATTCGCGTGCCCGTTCACATGAACGACCGCATTCGGCGCCTGTACAAGGTCACGCGTGAGCTGGAGCAGGCGCTCGGCCGCGCGCCATCGCCGACCGAGGTTGCGCTGGAATTGGGCGTGGACAGCGAGCAGGTCGAGTGGATGCTCAAAGTATCCTGGCGCCCGCTGTCGCTTGAGCAGCCGATGGGCGAGGAAGAGGACAACGAATTTGGCTCGTTTGTCGAAGACGAAAATACGCCGACGCCTTCGCAGACCGTTTACGAAAATCTGCTCAAAGACAAGATCGAAGAGGTGCTGAACACGCTCACGCCGCGCGAGCAACGCATTCTGCGTCTGCGCTTTGGCCTGGTGAATGGGCGCTGCTATACCCTCGAGGAAGTTGGCCAGAAATTTGGCCTGACTCGCGAACGCATCCGTCAGATTGAGGCGCGTGCCTTGCGCCGCCTGCGCCATCCGCGCCGCAGCAAGCATTTGAAAGACTATCTGGCGTAGTTGTCAATGTTCCTTTTTCGGTGTTCTGGCGGATTTCAAATCCGAAGGACTATCTCTACGAAGTGGCGAGCCCAGAAGCGTTGATCCGTAATATTTCGCAAAGTGCGATGCGTGAAGTGGTGGGGCAGACCAAAGCACAGCCTTTGCTGACCACGGCAAGGATGTTGTGGCCGCACAAGTGATGCAGATTACGCAAGGCTTGCTGGACCAATATAAGGCAGGTGTTGTCGTCACATCGGTCAACCTTGGTGACGTGCAACCGCCAGCAGAAGTGGCCAATGCGTTTGCGGAAGTTGTGCGGGCTGGACAGAACAAGCAACAGCTCATCAACGAAGCGGACCAATCCCCCAACCAGCGCACGCGCCTTGCAGTCTCGATCTGCCAGGCGATGGTGCGGCGCAGCGCCACCTCGGGGTCGACCAGGTCGCGGTAGCCCAACTCGTCACGGATCAGACTGGTGTCGACGACCCGATGGTGCGAGGTGTCGTTCTGCAGTATGCCCAGTGCAGATTTGGCCGACCCGTCGGGCAGGCTGACCAACTCCATCCGGTGCCCGACCACGTCCATGACGATCTCGGCGACCTGGGCGACGCTGAACTGGTAGTCGTCGGCCACGTTGTAGGACCGGCCCGCTGAGCGGTCGATCTGGTCGACAGCCATCAGGACCGCATGTGCGGCGTTCTCGACGAAGGCGGCGCTGAACAGGGTCAGCCCACCATCGGGCACGATCAGATGCGGCCGGCGGTCCAGCGCCCGCCGGACGATGGGCCACTCCCGGGGGATCACCTGGTTCGGCCCGTAGATGTACGGGTAGCGGAAGTGGGTGGCGTCGGGGTGACGCTCGAACACCATCTGTTCGCTCGCCCAGATCTTGCGGATCTTCTCGGCGGACTCCTCACCGATGCCGGCGTCGCCTTCGCGGCTGGGAATCCGCATCCCTGCGGGCACGCAGTCCGCGGCGTTGGCGAAGCCCCGGTACACGGGCACCCCGCCGATCGAGAACAGCCGGGGTGTGCGGCCGGCCAGGACCTCCGTGGTCATCCGCAGCCGGCCGTACATGGCGAACACGACGTCGAAGGTCCGGTCCCCCAGCCCGTCACGGAACGACGTTTCATCGAAGGGGTTGGCGTGGATGTGCGGCACGACCGACTGAGGCGGCAACGTGTCGACCTCATGGCGCCCCGTGTGCAGAATCGTCACCCGGTGCCCGCGGTCGACCAGGCCGTTCACGATCAGCGGCCCGCTCGGCCCGGTCCCCCCGATCACCAGAATGTCCATGGCGAGGCAACCTAGCCGGGCCCACTGTGCCGACGTCGCACGGCGAGCGTCCGTCCACGCCAGAGCACGCCGCAAGTCTTGCAGGCGAGATTACGACCGTCCTCGCGACGCGCCAGCCCCAAGCTGGGCTAGCGAAGTTGTCGTCCTGAGTCGTCAAACACAGGTCTACCGTCGAGCGGCTCAGCTAGCACGAACTCGACTCGCTGCTCGCAGTCGAGCTCAGGATCGACATCACCTTCAGCGCTCACTCGAATCTGCACCTCGGTCTCCAAAAGCGATCTCTTCGTCAACGGTCCACAGGCGGTGGTGAAGATCAATCGATTGCCGTCAAGCTCGCGAAACCGCAGTTCGACCGTCTCGTTGGTCGACGCCTCACCTGTGCACGACGCAAGCAGACCGATACACCCAACGTCGGACAGCCAAACTCGACTGACGGCTCGTAAACAGACACTGCACACGCTCGCTCAGTTGAGACTTCGCCGGATGGCACGTTACAAGCAGTGCTCAACCGGCCCATACATGACGGTCACCACTCCCACTCCAAGGTCGCTCGCCCGTCTGTTTGGCAGGACCGAAGCCTGCACGCCCGATACCGTGCAGCCCTATGACGACCGTCGAAGAGGCCGTGGCGGAATCGGCCGCCTGGCTCGATGCCAACTGGTCACCCGATCTACCCTCGGCGAGTGGTGGGGCCGTCTGGGCCGATCCGGATGGGGGTTCCCGGCGTGGCCCGCCGAGTGGTTCGGCAAGGGCCTCCCGCCCGCCGTGGCCCGAGCTGTAGTCGCTGACCGGCTGCGGCGCGCCGTGTTCGGGCCTGTCGGCGGCATCGCCACCTTCCTCGCCGCGCCCACCATCCTGACCTGCGGCAACGACGAGCAGAAGCAACGCTTCATGCCGGGCATCGCCACCGGGGCGGACATCTGGTGCCAGCTGTTCTCCGAGCCCGGCGCCGGGTCGGACATGGCCAGCCTGCAGACCCGGGCCGTGCGTGACGGCGACGAGTGGGTCGTCACCGGCCAGAAGGTGTGGAACTCCGGCGCGCAGTGCGCCCGCTACGGCATCCTCATCGCCCGCACCGACCCGGACGTGCCCAAGCACAAGGGCATCACCTACTTCCTGATCGACATGGACCAGCCCGGCGTGGAGGTCCGCCCGCTGCGGGAGATGACCGGCGGGCGGCGTTCAACGAGGTGTTCCTCAACGAGGCCCGGGTCCACGACGCCGAACGGCTCGGCGGGTCGGGCGAGGGCTGGCGGGTGGCGATGACCACGCTGTCGAACGAGCGGGACCCAGCAACGCCGGGCTCGGCGCCGGTCGGGGCAGCCTGTTGGGCCGGCCCGACCTGGCGCTGACGGTGCCGAGTACCAACGCCAGCAGGCCGAGGACCGACGCGTTCTCGGCGATCGGCGGCGGGATCAGCGTCGTGCTCGACGGCCTGGTCGCCCAGTACGGGGCGGCCGACGACCCGTCCTGCGTCAGCGCCTGGCCGCCCTGCCGGCTGACACGGTCCGCAGCGGTGGACGGGCCAGCGGGCCAAGGCCGCGGCGAACGGCGGCCAGCCCGGGCCGGAGACCTCGACGCTGAAGCTGGGCGGCAGCCTGATGGGCCGCACCATCCGCGACACCGGCTTCGAGGTCCGGGCGCCCACGGCATGCTCGCTCGGCGCCGACGCCCCGGCCGGCGTGTTCTACAAGTACGCCATGTTCGTGCCAGGCCAGCTCGATCGCCGGCGGCACCGACGAGGTGCAGCGCAACATCATCGGCGAACGGGCCCTCGGCCTTCCCAAGGAACCCGACGACTCGCGCGACAAGCCCTTCAACGAACTCCGCACCGGCACCCAACGCCCCCAGTAGTGGTCGGAGCCGACCGGATCACTTCCGACCAACGCACCGGGCCGGATAGGCTGACCTAGACCTGCGGGTGTAGCTCAGTGGTAGAGCACCGTCCTTCCAAGTCGGCTATGCGGGTTCGATTCCCGTCACCCGCTCCAGGCACGAGAAGTACCGTGCTGGCCGTCCACCCGAATGACCGGAGATTGGAGGCCAGCGGATGCGAATCGTTCGGTTCAGCGCCGGCGGCAACGGCGCGTCGCAGTTCAGCGACAGTCGAGGTCAGCTACCCGTACAGTCGCACCGCCACCGGCGGCTTCGACATCACCAGCTCGCAGCGGCTGGTCTCGGAACAGGTCCAGTTCGCCACCCTCCCCGAGGGCCTCGACCAGGGTCTGCATCCTGCGCCGCAGCGCCAGTTGGTGGTCGTGCTGACGGGCAAACTCGAGGTTGGCACCCCCGACGGGCAGACCCGATCGTTCGGTCCCGGCGACGTGTTCCTCGCCGACGACGTCGACACCCCGGGCCACACCACGCGAGCGGTCGACGGTGCGGTCAACGTCCTGTTCGTCCCCGTCGCCGAGGGCGACGCCTGGGTGCCGGCATGACCACCACCGAACCGTGGACCGAGACGACGATGACGGGCGGCGAGGCGATGGCCCGCCAGCTCGCCGCGAGGGTGTCACCCACATCTTCGGCATCCCCGGCGTCCAGCTCGACTACGCCACCAACGGGCTGTCCAAGGTCCGGGGCGAGATCCGCTTCATCGCCACCCGCCACGAGCAGACCGCCACCTACGCCGCTGACGGCTACTACCGCAGCACCGGCCGGGGTCGGCGTGGGCCTCGTCGTGCCCGGGCCCGGCGTGCTCAACGCCGGCGCCGGTCTGGTCACCTCTGGTCCGTGCTCGTCCAAGATCTTGTTATTGTCGGGCCAGATCCCCAGCGGGGCATCGGCGCCAACCTCGGCATGGTCCACGAGATCCCCGACCAGTCCGGCATCCTCGCCACCCTGTCCCGCGGCTCGACGCTGGTCACCGAGCCCGACGGGGTGGCCGGCGCCATCCACGGCGCGATGGCCACCTCGCCGCCGGGCCGGGGCCCGTCGTCGTCGAGCTTCCGCCCAACGTGCTGTCGGGCCGCCGCCCCCGGGTCACGATCGGGCGCGAGCCCCAGCGCCCCCGCAGGTGGGTCGCGCGCCGAGATCGAGGCGGCCGCCGAGCGCTGTCCGCCGCCAAACGGCCACTGATCTCACGGCGGGGGCGGTGCGCCGCGAGCGACGCCCGAGCTGCTCGCCCTCGCCCGCCGGCTCGGCGCGCCGATCACCGCCAGCTCGAACGGCCGTGGCGCGGTCGACGATCGCGACCCGCTAGCCGTGCTGCCCATGGCCGGCAAGGAACTGCTGAGCGGGCCGACCGTGCTCGTCGTCGGCAGCCGGGCCTGACAGCGCGGCCGCGCCGTCGCCGCCGGCGAGGCTGCACCCACGTGCACCTCAACCTCGACCCCAAGGACTTCGGGCCGCCCCGCTCGCCCCGAGTCACCGTCGTCGCGCGACGCCAAGGCCGGGGTGGCCGCGCTCGCTCGACCGCCTCGAGGGCCCGACCGGCGCCGTGGGTCGACGACCTCGACGACGTGCGGGCCCGGGCCGCGGAGTCTGGCGCCGCTCGAACCGCAGATGTCCTACGTGCCGGCCTGCGCGGCGCGATGCCTGACGACGCGGTGCTGGTCAACGAGCTGACCCAGGTCGGCTACGTCGTCGATGGTCGCGTTCCCGGTGCACGCACCCCGCAGCTACATCTACCCCGGCTACCAAGGCACGCTGGGCTACGGCTACCCCACCGCGCTCGGCGCCCAGTCGGCAACCCGGACCGGGCGGTGGTCAGCATCTCGGGTGACGGCGGGTTCGGCTACGGCATGTCGGAGATGGCGACGGCGGCGCCACGACATCCCCTCGTCGGCGTGGTGTTCTACGACGGCGCCTACGGCAACGTGCAGCGCATGCACAAGGCCCAGTTCGACGGCGACCACTACGGCACCGAGCTGCGCAACCCCGACATGGTCAAGCTCGCCGACGCCTTCGGCATGGCCGGCTACCTCGCTGAGTCCCCCGAGCATTTGGGCACGATGCTGCGCCGGGCGATCGACGCCCGCAAGCCGGCGCTGATCGGCGTGCCCATCGGCGTCACCCCCGACCCCTGGGCCATCATCACCGCCCGCTAGCTCAGCACCGCCCGCACATTCGGCACCGCGCAGCGAGACCGGCACAGCGAACCGGAGGCATGAGCGATCGAAATGCGACACCCCATGCCTCCAGAACAGCGCCTCACACGGCCGGGCACAACGGCCAGCCGCCCGGAGGCATGAGCAATCGGAAAGCGGTAGTCCATGCCTCCAGAACAGCGGCCGAACCCGGGGCCGCGGGCAGGCCTGGCACGGACGCCATTGGCCGTTACGGGTTCGCCCACCAGGCGAGTCGGGCGCCGGGGAGACGCTCGGTCGTGTCGGTGTCCACCGACTGGACCACGGCCTCGGTCGAGCCGTCGGCGTCGAGCGCGGCGGCGACGAGCTGCGTGCCGTCGGCGGACCACACCGAATGGCTCTGGGCGTACTGCTCGAAGAACGGCAGCACCTCGCGTAGCCACGCCGGGCCCGGCCGGAACGGCCCCAACCGCACCAGCTCGTCCCCGTCGAAGACGATCCACTGCAGCTGGCCGGACCCGGCAAGCACCAGCGCCGCCAAACGCCGGCCGTCGGGTGACCAGAAGAACCCGGCGGTTCGCTCGCTGGTCACGACGCTGCGCTGGCCGGTCAACAGATCGAGGACCACAAGCGCCGGGCCGTCGTTGGACATCCCGACCAGGGCCAGCCGCCGCCCTTCGCCGTCGAGCGCGAACCGGCGGGCACCGGCGGCCTCGCCGATCGGGGTGACCGTGCCGTCGGTGCCGTGGCTGACCAGCTCACCGTCGTCGACGATCACGACGGAGCCGTCGGGCATCCACCACGGCGCCACAAACGAGCTGGCCCGGTCGGTGAGCTGGCGAACCTCGTCGCCGTCGACGGTTGCGATCACCACCCGGTCCTCCACGTGGACGGCGATCTGGGCGGCGTCGGGCGACCACGACCAGAACATCGGCTGGCCGCGCTCGACGATGCGCAGCTCGCCGGTGCGCACGTCGGACACTGCCAACTCGAGGCCAACGGGCCGGGCGACAGGTGGCTGAGGAACCGGCCGCACGGGCTGGGGCACAGGTAGAACGCGGTCACCGACGCCGCGACCACCTCGGTCAGATTCGACGCCTCGTGGTGGATCCGCACCTCCTGGACTCCGTAAGTGTCGCCCTCAGTGCCGTCAGGGTCGACCTCGTCATTGCCCGAGTCGACCGACCACGCGGTCCACTGGCCCGCCGCCGACCACACCGCGGTCCGCGCCCGCCCCTGCGGCCCGGCCGGCGCTGCGGCTGCGACGTTGCGGACGGGGACGTCGGTGTCGTTGCCTACGAGAATCTTGGCCCCGGTGTCGACATCGGCGAGCACCACTCGGCCAACGGGGTCGATCACCAGCAGGCAGCGCATGGCTTTCACTCTTCCAGAATTCAGCCTTCGCGGACGCGAAGGCGTGACCGAGCGAGCGCCAGCGAGCTGGGCACCGACGGGTCTGGGGGCGCGAGCCCTACCTACAATCCGCCGCTACAGCAGGCCGTGATAGCTGCCGCCGTCGAGGCGGATCGACATGCCGGTCATGAACGCGGCGTGCGCGCTGCACACGAACGCGCAGGTGGCGCCGAACTCGCCGGGCTCCCCATGCCGTTTGATCGGCAGGCTGGCGGCCTGCGCAGCCCAGGCATCGTCGAAGCTGACACCCTCGCCGCGCCACGGACCGCAACGCGTTGTCGATCTGGCGCTGGGTGGCGAAGCGTTCGGGCAGCAGGTTGTTGATCGTTACCCCGTCGGCGACCACGTCGCACGCCAGCGCCTTGAGCACCGCCCACTGCCCCGCTCGTGCCCCCGCCGAACTGGTCATGCCGCTCCGCGGGCTGGCCACCATCGCCGACGTGATCGTCACGATCCGCCCGAAGCGCCGGTCGCGCATGCCGCCCAGTACCCCGTCGACCAATGCCAACGGCGCCCGGTAGTGCAGGTCGAGGCCCTCCTCGATCCCGGCGCCGATCGCCTCGGCTAGGTCCCCCGGTTTCGGGCCCCGGTTGTTGAGCACCAGCATGTCCGGCGCCGGGCAGGCCGCCAGCAGCGCCGCCCGGCCGGCATCGGTGGTGATGTCCGCCGCGGCCGGCACGACCGTACCCGCACCGAGTACGGCGATTTCGTCGGCCACCCGCTGCAGGGACACGCCATCGCGCCCGTTGATCACGACGTTGACGCCCTCGGCGACGAGCGCCTCGGCACACGCCCGGCCCAACCCACTACTCGACGCACAGACGATGGCCCACCGGCCGGCGATTCCCAGATCCATGGCGACGAAACCTACAGAGCCGACACGCTCCGGACGCGAAAGACCCCGCCGGCGGCACCAGCCACGGCGGGGTCTCCGTCGATTGAGAGACTCAGCCCGTGACGGGGCTGAAGTCCGTCTTGTAGTTGGTGTCGTCCACGAGCAGCTGATCCTCGGGAAGCAACTCGGCGTAGTTCAGCGCGCCGTCGATGTCGTTCTGCCAGACCTCTGCGGGCAACTCGTACAGCACCTCGACGCCGTAGCCGTTGGGGTCGTTGATGTAGACGCTGTGGGTCATCCCGTGGTTAACCCGCAGGTTCATCTTGACACCCTGGTCCTTGAGGAACTGGACCTGCTCCAGCCAGGACTCGCGGTCCGGGTAGGTGATGGCAATGTGGTTGATCGCCAGGGTGCCCGTCATCATGCTCCACTCGGAGGTGAACTCGGGGATGTCGGGCCGCTCCACCAGGGCGATGTCGTGGTGGTTCACGTCGTCGACCACGCCGCTGTAGAACCGCATGGTCATCGTCGGCCGATCCGCCTTGGGGTGCAGCTCGCCGACCTGCTTGAAGCCGAGGAGGTCGGACCAGAAGTGGTGCGACTCCTCCATGTTGCGCACGTTCAGCACGAGGTGGTTGACGCCCCGTGGCGTCACTGCCGCCGAACGCTTCTTGACGGTCTCGCTCATGGGTCAATCCCCCTTCTCGGGCCTGAGGTGGTCCGCCAGTCAGAATACCGCTTCGAACTGAGCGTGCTCACCTTCAACAGCCTTCAAGCCGACCGAGACCGATCAGCGCACCGCTGGCGCGACCGCTCCGTACCACCGCACCATGGTGTCGAGGTGCTGCTGGGGCGTCAGATCGCTGCCGTAGGTGAGCACCTTCAGGTTGGTTGCGCCGAGGTCCTTGTAGGCCAACGCCAGGTCGACCCAGCTCTGGGGGTCGTCGTCCAGCCCGGCTCGGATGCCGCACTCGACGCCCAGCGTGGCCGGGTCCCGGCCAGCGTCGCGGGCGTAGCCCCGCACCCGCTCCAGCACCGGCGCGAGCTGGGCCGGCGGGAACTGGGGCATCCACCCGTCGGCCATGCGGCCGATTCGCTCGATCACCCGCTCGTCGACGGAACCGAAGAACGACCCCATCCAGATGGGGATCGGCCGCTGGATCGGCATCGGGTTGAGCCCCACCCGGTCCAACTGGTGCCACTGGCCCTCGAAGGTGACCAACTCCTCGGTCCAGTAGCGGCGCAGCACGGTCACCTGCTCCTCGATGCGGCGCCCACGGTTGCGGAAGTTCTCGTTGAGGGCCTCGTACTCCATCCAGTTGCGCCCCACCCCCACACCCAGACGCAACCGGCCCTTCGACAACAGGTCGAGTTCGGCGCACTGTTTGGCCACCAACGTGGTCTGACGCTGGGGAAGCAGCAGGATCGAGGTGGCCAACTCCACCCGCTCGGTCACCGCGCCGATGAAGCTCAACAGCACGATCGGCTCGTGCACCGCCGTGTCGTAGAGGTGGACCTTCTCGCCCTGGGCGCGGTCGGGGTGACCGCCGACCACGTGGTCGTTGGTGGCGATTCCGTCGAACCCGGTGCCCTCCAGGGTCTGGGCGACCTCACGGATCAGCCCGAAGTCGAGCCCCATGGTTGTGTTGGCAAACGCTGCGCCCAGCTTCATGTTCAGAAACCCCTTGCGACCGAGACGAGGGGCGGGAGCGTACCCGAGAGCCGGCTTCGACGACCTCGGGCCGTGACACCGCAGCCGCCACCAGTACATCCGTTCCCTCGGCGTGCCGTGCGTGGGGCACGCCCGCCACCCGCCTCGGCCGTCGGCTGCGCCGGGCCCGCTTCAGCGCGTTTCGCGGCGGTCAGACCGCTCAGCCGCGCAACCCTGGGCCTAGCCGGCTGTGGTCGCCCAGGTGCCGCGACCGACGGCGACCAGACGGCCCTCGCCGTCGTGTAGATCGATGTCGCACACCGCCACCGTTCGACCCGAACGGCGCACGACCGCGGTCGCCACCAGGTCGGTATCGACAGCGGGGCGGAGGTAGTCGATGCGCAGGTTCACGGTGGGTACGCCGTGGCCGACCATGGCCGCGACCGCGAACGTGCCTGCAGTGTCGATGACCGAGGCGATCGGCCCGCCGTGGACCTGGCGGGTGCCCGCCGCCCGTTGCAGCGTGTCGTCGTAGGGCAGCCGCAGCACCACCCGCCCGGCGTCGCGGTCCACGTCGGTGACGATCATCCGCACAAGGTGGTGGAACGGCGCGATGTCGACCTGCTCCTGCACTGCAGCGATCGCCGCTGCCGTGCCGATTGGGTCGGCGCTCACGACGCGTCGGGGAAGCCGGCGGGGTCGAGCCGCCAGGCGCCGTCGTGGGCGACCAGACGACCGCAGCTGGGCCCGCCGAAGTGGGTGCCCAGGACGATCGTATGCCCGTCGCAGTAACGCTCAGCGAAGCTGCGGCGGGTATCGATGGCGATGCCTTTGTCGACGTCGGGTTCGCTCGACCAGTCCGGGTGGTTGAACTGCACCGGGTGGTGCACCAGGTCCCCGGTGATCACCGCGTCCAACCCGCCCGACGAGATGCGCAGGCTGTGGTGGCCCGGCGTGTGTCCCGGGGTCGGCTCCAACCACACGGCGTCGTTGAGCCGCAGGTCCGACTCGACCAGTTCGGCCAGACCGGCGTCGATGCAGGGCTGAATGCTGTCGCCGACCACGTCGCCGTAGACCTGGGGCTCGACTCGCCAGTGATCCCACTCGCGGGCCCCGAACAGGTAGCGCGCCTTGGGGAAGGTGGGCTTCCACACATCGCCGACCAGGTGGGTGTTCCAGCCGACGTGGTCAACATGCAGGTGCGTGCAGACCACGGCGGTCACGTCGTCGGGACCGAACCCGGCCTCGGTCATGCGGTCAAGGAAGTCAGTCTGCAGCCCGGCCAGCGCGTCGAAGTTAGGGCGCACCTTGTCGTTGCCGGCACAGGTGTCGACGATGATCTTCTCGTCGCCGACCTCGATGCAGTACGTGTGGAACGACAGTCGGATGCGCCCATTGGTGGGGTTGGCGAACGGGCCGAGCAACCAGTCGTGGCCGAGCACCGCCTCGGGGGTGGCATTGGGGATGATCGCAAACCCTGGCCACTCCTGTTCCATCTCGGTGACCTTGGTGACCTTGACCTCACCGATCTGCCAGGTCTGCAACGCCATCTGTCCATCCCCCTCGAACCGACACAACCGGGCCGGACCCTAGCGGTGCGTTCGGCCGGGTGCGACGTGCTGTGCGAGGCTGACCGCCGGTCACGTTCGAGGGGGAAGTACATGAGCAACGGACTCGAGTTCGGCGTTTCCCAACGCTTGCTGTGGGGGGCCAAGGAACAGGCACGCACTGCGGAAGCGTTGGGCTACGACTACCTCCTCACCGGCGAACACGTCATGTTCCACACGCCGACCGCCAACAACATGGTGTCCCTCGCCGCTGCGGCTGGGGCGACCGAACGCATCAAGCTGATGAGCGGCATCGTTCTGGTGCCGCTCTATCCGGCGGCGCTGCTCGCCAAGCAGGCGGCGGTGCTCGACGTGGTGTCCGACGGCCGGTTCAGTCTCGGAATCGGCGTGGGCGGCGAGTTCCCCAAGGAGTTCGATGCCGTGGGCGTGCCGGTCCGCGAACGCGGTGCCCGCACCGACGAAGCCCTCGAGGTGATCCACCGGCTCCTCACCGAGAAGGACGTCCACTTCGACGGCCGCTTCACCAAGCTCGACGGCGTGTCTATCGCGCCCCGGGGCGCGGAGAAACCCCGGCTGCCCTTCTGGGTAGCGGGCCGCAAGGACGTTGCCATGCGGCGCGCCGCCCGGCATGCCGAGGGCTGGCTGCCCTACATGTACACACCCGACATGCTCGCTGAGTCGATGGTGAAGATCGCCGGGTTCACCGAGGAGGCGGGCCGGCCGGCGGACACCGTTACCGGCGGGCTGTTCATCTTCACCTGCGTCCACGAGGACCGGAAGACGGCGCTGGCGTTGGCGAACGAGCAGCTCAGCAAGCAGTACAACCAGGACTTCTCCAAGCTGGTTGAGAAGTACACAATCGCCGGCTCGCCGCAAGACTGCATCGCCCGCCTGCGCGAGTACATCGATGCCGGCGCCCGCACGATCATGTTCTCCCAGGGCTGCCCACCCGACTACATCGAGGAAAACACCCGGCTCATCGCCGAGACCATCATCCCCGCGTTCCGCTAACCGGCGGGGATGTGGCCGGGGCCGGCGGCGAACTGGCTGGCGTTGCGGAGCATGTAGGAGGGGCCGTGGACGCCGTTGATGGCGGCGTTCTCCCCGTAGATGTGCTCCTTCTGCCAACCGAACACCTCGCGGTTCACGCCCAAGTGGGCCAGCCGTTGGGCGTGGTCCACGGCGGCATCCACCAGCGCCTCGACCGGCGTGGTCCGCTGCACGATGCCGTTGGCCAATGCCTCGGTCGGCGACCAGCGCCGGGCCAGCTGGACCGTCTCGAAGAACGCCTGGATCGGCATCTTGTGGCGGAACAGCGCCAGTTCGGGTTCGGGGATGGCGAAGCCCAACTCCATCTCGTTGGCGCACAGGTAGCCGCGGTCCTCGCGCATGAACCGCAGGTCGTGACAGAGGGCGATCATGAACCCCGCGCCGAAGCCGTGGCCGCCTATGGCGGCGACGGTGGGCACGGGCAAGGTGATGAGCCGCCCGAACAGCGCCATCGCCTCGTCCCCGAACACCCGACGGTCCCCACCCGGGTGTTCGTCCTTGGATGTGATCCACTCCAGATCCAACCCGTTCGAGAAGAACTTCGGGTCCGCTGAGGTGGTGACCAGCGCCGCCGCGCCGCTCGACCCCGCCACCTCGTCGAGCGCCGCGTCGAACTCGCGCACGAACGTGGTGTTCCAGCGGTTCTCGCCCGCTGTCATCGTCAGCACGAACACGTCGCCCCGCCGGTCGAGTCGCATCAGCTCGCTCGTCATGGCCCCGAACCTAGGCGCCTCCGGCGGCTGGTGCCCGCCGGCGAGAAATCAGCCCACCTTGTCGCTGGGGGCTCGCGCCCCAGACCCCATCAGCGACCGGCTCGCTAGCGCTCGCTCGGCCACCGGCTTCGCTGCGCTCAGCCGACCTGAATGTGGATGCCGCCGTCGACGGGCAACAGCACGCCGGTGATGTAGGCGGCTTCGTCGCTGGCGAGGAACAGCGCGGCGTTCGCGGTGTCCCAGGCGGAGCCCTGCTGGCGCCCAAGGGGGACCTGGCTCGCCCGCTTCGCCCGCACCTGGTCGCGGGTCGCGCCGCTGGTCGCCACGAACCCTTCGATCGCCATCGGCGTGTCCATCAGCCCCGGCATGATCGCGTTCACGCGAATCCCGTAGCGGGCGCTCGACCCGGCCAACGCCTGGGTCAGCGCGTTCAGCCCCGCCTTGGACACCTTGTAGGCCAGCATCGGCGTCGAGGCGATAGCCGCCACCGATGAAATGTTGGTGATCGCCCCACTCCCCTGGGCGCGCATGACTGGCAGCACGTGTTTGCACACCAGCCACGGGCCGGTGAGGTTCACGTCCATGATCCGGTGCCAGTTGTCCTCGGTGAGCGAGGTCGGCCCGGCATCGCCAGCGCCGATCCCCACGTTGTTGTGCAGCACGTCGATCCGCCCGAATCGCTCGACGGCCGCCGCGGCCAGCGCCGCGCATGCCGACTCCGACGTGATGTCCGCTTCGAACGCCTCGGCAACCCCGCCCTCGGCCCGAATCATCTCGACCGTCTCGGAGGCCGAGGACAGGCGCCGATCGACCAACAGCAGCTGGGCGCCTTCGCGGGCGAACACCAACGCCGTCGCCCGGCCGTTCCCGATCGTCTCGCCCGGGGTCTGTCCCGCCCCGGTGATGATCGCCACCTTTCCCTCCAACCGGCCGGCCATGTGCGTCCCCTCTCGTCGAGCTGCCGACAGTCTTTCTCATCGGTACCATCCCGGGGGCTGCGCCCGCGCCACTCGCTAACGCTCGCTCCCCCATCAGCGCCCGGCTCGCTAGCGCTCGCTCGGCCGCCCGACTCGCTCGCTCATCGGGTGAATGCAGAACGGGGTAGGTTGCCGGAACAACCGAGGGGGAACGGGATGACCACCACCGCAGCGCTGCCCTGGACCACGCCGAACGAGTTGCTCGCCGACGTCACCGCGCTCGAACCGCTGTGCCGCGCCGCCTGCGTCGACCTCGAAACCGACCGACACCTGCCCGATGCGGTGGTCGCGGAGATGTTCCGCCTCGGCGTGTACCGGCTCGCCGTCCCCCATCGCTACGGCGGCCCCGAGGTCGACCCGCTCACCCAGACCCGGGTGGTGGAGGAGCTGTCACGGCAAGACGGGTCTGTCGGTTGGTGCGCCATGATCGCCATCGCCGCCAGCTACGCCGCCGGCTTCTTCGCCGATGACCCCGGTAAGGAGTGGTTCTCGCCGCCGGAGTTCTGCCTCGCCGGCCAGGTCGCTCCCAACGGACGGGCGACCAAAGTCGAGGGCGGCTATGTCGTCGATGGCCGTTTCGGGTTCGGCAGCGGGTCGGACCACGCCAGCCTCATGCTCGGCGGTTGCGTGGTCTTCGACGGCGACGAACCGGTGCAGCGCGCCGCCGGCGGCCCGCTCACCCTCGTGGCGGCGTTCCCCAAGGCATCGTGCACGATTTTGGACACCTGGTACACCACCGGCCTGGTCGGCACCGGCAGCAACGACTACGTGGTGGACAACCTCTTCGTCCCCGAGCACCACACCTACGACCCGACCAGCCCCACCTCGGTCGAGGGCCCGCTCTACCGCTACCCGCCGCTGTTCCTGTGCTCGCACATCGGCGTGCCGCTGGGCATAGCCCGGGCGGCGATCGACGCGGTGATGGACCTGGTCGAGAACAAGGACCTGTTCCCCGGAGCGCATCGCACGGTCAAACCCGGGCGGCTCCTCAAGGACGACGGCCGCGCCCAGGAGGCGATCGCGAGAGCCGAGGGCACACTCGGCGCGGCTCGGGCCTACGCCTACACCAACCTCGGCGAGATCTGGGACGTGCTCCAGAGCGGCGCCACGCCCAGCCGCCGCCAGCGGGCGCTGTACCGGATCATGATGACCCAGGTCCACGAGATGGGCCGCGAGGTGGTCACCGATATGTACAACGCCGTGTCGGGCACGGCGATCTACCGGTCGAGCCCCCTCGACCGCCAGCTGCGCGACATCCACACCGCCTGCCAGCACCGCATGGTCAACCAGAAGATCTACCAGCCCGCCGGACGGGTACTCCTAGGCATGCCCTCCAACGACCCGTTCGTCTAAAGGGTGCTGAACAATCAGGGCGGCGGCGATTGCGAGCCCTGGCGAGCCATCACCGTTGACCTCGCGTGAGCGTCAGCGCAGGTCGAACCCGGCGTAGCCGGCGGCGGCGACCTCGTCGCACTTGCGGCGGAAGCGGGGCGCGCCGCCGTTGTAGATCAGATAGCGGGGCTTGTCGCGGCCGTCGACGTTGGTGTTGAACCCCATGAACCACGACCGCACGTTGACCATCAGCAACCCGTCGAGCATCTCGCGCACGTGCGCTGTCCACTCGTCGCACGCCTCCTCGGTCGCCTCGACGGTGGTGTGGCCGTGCTCGCCCACATGGCGAAGCAGTTCGGTGGTCCAGTCGACCACCTGCTCGATCCCCCGGGGCATGTTCGCCCCCGTGGACCCCGCTCCCGGGCCGAGCAGGATCAGCAGGTTCGGGAACCCGGCCACCGCGACACCCAGATAGGCACGGGGCCCCTCGGCCCAGGCCTGGCGCAGCGTCACCCCGTCCCGGCCGACGATCTCCATCCGGTCGAGCGCACCGGTGACGGCGTCGAACCCGGTCGCGTAGACGATCACGTCGAACTGGTACTCGGCGTCCGAGGTCCGGATTCCGGTCGGGGTGACCGCCTCAATCGGCGTCTCGCCGATGTCGACCAGGGTGACGTTGTCCTGGTTGTAGACCTCGTAGTAGTTGGTTTCCAGCGGCACCCGACGCGTGCCGAACCCGTGATCGGTGGGGATCAGCTTGTCGGCGATGGCGGGGTCCTTCACCCGGCTGCGGATTTTGTCGGCGATGAAAGCGCTCAGCTCGGCGTTGGCCTCGGCGCTGATCTGGGTGTCGCGGAAGTTTCCCAGCCAGATGCCGAACCCGGGCTCCGCGTACAGCTTCTCCCAGAACGCGAGCCGTTCCTCGGCGGTGACGTCGGTGGTCTTGCGCCGGTCGGGCGTGTGGAGGAACCCGCCGAAGGTCTGGGCGCAGCGCTCGAAAATCGAGTCGTAGCTGGCCTTGATCTGCGCCTGCTCGTCCGCGGTGATGGGGGCGTTACGCAGCGGCGCGCACCAGTTGGGCCGGCGCTGGAACACGGTGAGCTGGCCGGCGACCTTGGCCACCTCCTGGATGGTCTGCACCCCGGTCGCCCCGGTGCCGATGACCGCCACCCGCTTGCCGGCCAGATCGATGCCCTCGTGGGGCCAACGGGCGGTGTGGAACGACGGGCCCGAGAAGCTGTCCATCCCCTCGTAGCGGGGCAGGGTTGGAGCGGACAGCACGCCCACCGCGCTGATGAGGAACCGGGCGCTGGCGGTGGAGCCGTCGGCCAGTTCGACGGTCCACTGCGACGCCGCCTCGTCCCACCGGGCAGACCGCACCGTCGAGTTGCACCGGATGTGTCGGCGCAGGTCGAACCGGTCGACCACGTGGTTCAGGTACCGCAGCGTCTCGGGCTGACCGGCGAAGTGCTCGGACCACTCCCAGTCCTGCAGCAGCTCCTTGGAGAACGAGTAACCGTAGGTGTAGCTCTCCGAATCGAACCGGGCGCCTGGGTAGCGGTTCCAGTACCAGGTGCCGCCGATGTCGCCGCCCGCCTCGAACACGGTGACCGACAGGCCGAGCTCGGTGGCCTTGTGGAGCTGGTAGATCCCCGCCACCCCCGCCCCGATGATGATTGCGTCGAAGCGAGCGTCCCCCTCAGATCCCATGGCGGCGAGGGTACTTCGTGCTTGCCCGGTTGGTGCCAGTTGCGCGAACATATGTTCGCATGGTCAGGAATTCGAATGCGCGATGAGGCCACCATCCTGCACGCCGACCTCGACTCGTTCTACGCGTCTGTCGAGCAGCGCGACCGACCGGAGCTGCGCGGTCGCCCGGTCATCGTCGGCGGCGGCGTAGTCATGGCCGCCAGTTACGAAGCCAAGGCGTGCGGTGTCCGCGCCGCCATGAACGGCGTCCAGGCCCGTCGCTTGTGCCCGGCGGCGGTGGTGGTCGAACCCCGCATGGACGCCTACATCGAGGCCAGCCGGGCCGTGTTCGATGTCTTCCACGACACCACGCCCCTGGTGGAGGGTCTCTCGGTCGACGAGGCGTTTCTCGAGGTCGGCGGGCTGCGGCGGACCGCTGGCGCCCCCATCGACATCGCCGCGCGACTGAGAGAGACGGTCAAGGAACGCGTAGGGCTGCCCATCAGCGTCGGCGTGGCCCGCACCAAATTCTTGGCCAAGGTCGCCAGCGACGTCGCCAAACCCGACGGCCTGCTTGCTCGTCCCACCCGGCGGCGAACTGGCGTTTCTCCACCCGTTGCGCGTCGAGATGCTCTGGGGCGTCGGGCCCGTCACCGCCGCCAAGCTCCACGACAAGGGCATCCGCACCGTCGGCCAGGTCGCTGCGCTCGGCCAGAGCTCGCTCACCGCGATGCTGGGCCTGGCCGGGGGCCGTCACCTGCACGCCCTCGCCCACAACGAGGACCCGCGCGCCGGTGGTGGTCGGCCGGCGGCGGCGTTCGATCGGCTCACAGCAGGCCTTGGGCCGGCGGCGAAGGAGCCTGGCCGAGATCGACGTGTCGCTGGTGACCCTGGTGGACCGGGTGACCCGTCGAATGCGGGACGCCAGCCGAGTCGGACGCACCGTCACGCTGCGACTGCGCTTCGACGACTTCACCCGGGCGACCCGGGCCCACACGCTGCCGCTCGCCACCGCCCACACCGGCATCGTGCTGGGCACCGCCCGCACCCTGCTGACCGACGCCGCCGAACTGATCGAGCAGGAGGGGTTGACGATGGTCGGGGTCGCGGTGAGCAACCTGTACGACAGCGACGCCGTGCAGCTGGCGCTTCCCTTCGATCGCTCCAGCACCGAAGCGCTGGACACCGCGGTCGACCTGGTGAGGCACCGCTTCGGCGCGGCGGCGCTGGGTCGCGCTCGTCCACCTGGGCCAGGACCAGGGTTGGACGATGCCGATGCTTCCCGACTCGAGTCGGTGCGAAGATCGAGGCGCAGCGGAGAACCGCAGCGGCCCGACCCCATTTTCGGCAAGACTGCGGCGATGCAGAACCTCCTCGACCTCCGCCGCACCAACGGGGCCATCATTCTGATGGCCTACCGCGGCGATTGGTGACCGTATTGCTGTGGCCAGCTCGTGCGGCTGGCATCGACGTACGACCGCATCCATGAGGCGGGAGCTGAGCTGATCGCCGTCAGCGTGGACGACGACATCCGCCAGGCTGGCATGGCCAAACGCTGGGGTCTTTCCCACACCCGGATGGTCGCCGACCCCGGGGGCACCGAGATCCTCCAACCGCTCGACATCTTCGACCCCGTCGAACGGGGCGGCATCGCGCTGCCTGCGATGGTCGTCATCGACCCGGCCGGCGCCGAGGTCTACCGCTATTGCGGCCGAGACTTCGCCGACCGCACGAACGACGAGGACCTGTTCGCCGCCCTCGAGACGCTGGGCCTGGCCGCCGTCGACCCCGCCCCCTGGACGCCCACCGCCACGGTGCCCGACGACCTGGGCGGCTTCTTTCAGCCCAAGGACTTTGGCATCTTCTTTCGGGCCAACATGGTCGGCGCCAGGGCCATCGCCGGCCGGCTCAACGCTGACAGTGCCGCTCAGGCGATCGCCGACGAGCACCGCCACATGTGCAACGCGACCCTCGACGCTTGGAAGACCTGGCAACCACACACTGGCTGAGCCCGACCGCCGCAATTGGGCGACGGCCTCCGGGCTCCTCGAACGAGCTACGACCCAGCCCCAGGTCGGTTTGTCGCGCCTGGCGAAACGCCAGAAGACGACGGCACACTGCAAGGAGTTCGCAAAAATCGACCACCCCACGCGGTCGATGGAGACGCCGACTCAAGTGAAAGTCCCCTGGGAATGAGGGGTAGCCCAGGCTACTCAGACAGGCCTGGTGTCAGAAGTTAGTTACTCCGATTGGTCGGACTGCAACATGGCCGACCTTCCCGCCTACCACTCGGAGACACCAACGAAGATCGCCAAGCGCATCCTGATCGCCGCCGTCCCCACCGCTCTGCTCCTCGGAGGCGGCATCGCCTTCGCCGCGTGGACCATGAGCGGCCGGCACCGGCACCGCCACCGCGGGCACCGCGGGCACCGCGTCGAACCTGACGGTCACCGTTGCCCCCGTGACCGGCCTCTACCCCGGGATCGCCGCCCAGAACCTCGACGTGACCGTCGCCCACACCAACGCCTTCCCGATCACGCTCACCGGGGTTACCTTCGGCCTTCGGCAACCCCGGCTCGACCGCCTCTGCGCTGACGGTCACGATCACGCTGCTCCAGAACCCCACGCAGACCCAGACGAACAAGATCGTCACCGTCACCGGAACGCCGCTCACCATCCCGGTCGGCCAAACCGAGTCGTCCACCTCGTTCTCGGTCACCTACCCCAACGGCCTCGGGAACACGACAGTGCAGGTGACGGCCACCGCCGGTGCACTCTCCGCCTCCTGCATGACCAGCCGAACCTGAGCTGACAGCCACAAAGCGAGGGCCGGGTCCTGCAGCCAGCGGGGCCGGCCCTCTCGCCGTCCTGGCTTCGACAAGGCCGGGACCTTCGCCTACATCTGCACCATCCACCCGGCGATGACGGGCACCGTCGAGGTCACCTGACCACGCGGTTACCAGGCGGCGTCGAGAACCTCGGTGACCGCCGCGGCGTCGGGGACCGGACGGGCGTTGGTGCGGATCGCCGGATCGGCGAGGACATGGGCGGCGATCGCCGGGAACATCGAGCGATCCACGCCAACGTCGCGCAGCCGCGGCGGCAGTCCCAACCGCACGGTCATCTCCTCGATGCGGGCGATCAACCCGTCCGGGCCCGCCAGGCCACCAGCGTGGGCGGCCTTGGCCAGCGCCGCGTCGGCCACCGGCCGGTTCCAACGAAGCACGTGGGGCAGCACGATGGTGGAACCAACCCCGTGGGCCACCCCAGCGCCACCGCCCAGCTGGTGACGCAACGCCGCCACCAAACCCACGCCGACCGTCGCCAGCTGGGGCAGCGCCATGCCCACCGCGAACAGGCTGCGACCTCGGGCGGCGAAGTTGTCGGGATCGGCCGTGCCGGCGACGAGCGACTCGAGCAGCAACGCCAGCGCACCGCCCGCCACGGCCTCGGCCAGCGGGTTGGTGCGGGGCGAGCAGAACACCTCGACCGTGTCGGAAAGAACCTTCATCCCCGTCGCCGCCCACAAAGCCGGCGGGGTGTACCGAGCCAGCTCAGGGTCGAGCACCACCCAGCGGGGCGCCAGCTTGGCGTCGCTGTAGATCCGCTTCTCTCCCGACCCAGGGTCGGTGATGCCCGCCGCGCCGGTGAACTCCGCCCCCGACAGCGTGGTGGGCAACGCAATGTGGGGGACCTTCGCCTCGGTGAGCCGCGGCCGCTGGCCGCCACCCCCTCCCGCCTGCAGACGCAGCCGGTCCAGGTCCCCGCCTTCGGCCAACACCAGGGCTATGCCCTTCGTCAGGTCGACCACCGAGCTGCCACCCAGACTCACCAGACTGTCGGCCCCCACAGCGCGGGCCATCTCGGCAGCTTCGAGAACGACCGGCGAGGGAGTGTGCTCCTTCGAACCGGCGAAGATCGGCACGTCGCCGCCCATCCAGCCCGCGACCTCGTCGGCCAGTCCCGCTCGGACCACCGACGCGGTGGTCACCAGCACCGGCCGAGCGGCGCCCACCCGACCCAGCAGCTTGGTCAGCTCGGCCCGAGCCGTTCCTGGCCCGTAGACGATGCCGTCCCCTGCAGGGTGCACGACGCGGCCGGACAGCACCTCAGTGGTGGTCATGGCGCGCGACGGTAGCCCGACGACCCCAGCCATGGAGCCAGGTCTGCGGCAGGCTCAATTGGCGCCGGTGATCTGGGCCTGCGCCTGGCGGACGACCATCGAGAACGTGTTCGGCCGGGCGAGCAGGGGCAGCGTGCCGCTGCCACAACTCGGAGCGCAGGTCCAGGAGCGCTGCCAGACCGTCGCAGCGGTCACTGTGTAAGCACCATCGGGGTTGTCCGCGCTGGTCGACGAGTACCGGTAGGTGTAGGTGCACGCCGTCTTCTCGTTGACGTGGGTGCTCCAGGGCGTACCGGCCCCGGCGCAGGTGACCGTGTCGCCGTTGCCGAGATCCCACCGGGTCTCGATCGGCGCGGCGACCAAAGTCAGCACCGTGCCAGGGACAGACACGGTCACGGTCTGGGTGGTGAACCGGGCCGGGTCCACGGCCAGGTACTCAGGAATGCCGACCAGGTGCAGCGCATCCGGCGGCGGCGCCAGCTTCGGGGTGGGCAGCGGCACCACCAGATAGTCCGCAGCGCGCCGCACCAGCAGGTCGACAATGGCGGGGTCCCCCACCCGATAGACCGCCTCGATCCACGAGGCGTTCGAACCATCCAGGTAGCACGTCACCACCACCCACCGGTCCGCCGACGCCGGATCTATGGCCGGGTTGAAGAACACAGCAATCTCCCGAATCCGTCTCCGAACCAAGACACGGCAAAGTCCCAGCCCGCCCGTCGTCGCCCGCGTCGCCATGCGGGGACGCCGTCTCAACATAGTTCTCCACAGCGCCGCCGATTCCAGTAGCTCTGTCCTCCACGACTCCGCTGCTCTCGCCGCCGGCATGCGCATCTGCCGAGCAGAACAGCAGTGAAGCGACGACAAGGCCGACGAACGCTAGAGGGCGCATTGCTCTCCGGTCTGAACGAAGCTTCGGAACTTCCACTCTCCGTCGATGCGCTGGGCGACCCGAACTCGAACCTGTGGACTGGTGTCAGCCGGAGACGAGACGAACCCATTGATGTCCAGTTCGTCCGTAGCGTCTCGAAGCAATCGCGCACTATCACGGCGCCATCGGCAGTGCGGCCTCCGATCGACAGAGATCCGACGTAACTGCCCCGGACGGACTTGGAGGCCTGCATTCGAAGACGTCTGATCTCGATGCTCTTGACGAGCATCTCACCAGTCTCGACCTGTGGCAGCCCGGGGTGATCGGGGTTTGGAGGGCTCGTTGATTCGAAGCGGACTTGCATCAAGCGGGCGTAGGCGTCGAGGACTTCTTTGTCCTCGGGGGTGGGGTTGGCGGGGTAGGTCAGCTTGATGGGGATGGTGCCTCCCATCATTTCGACCACCTGGGGGCCGGCCGTGGCGGCCGTCACCGGGACCGTTGTCGACGTGGTCGGTGCGCTCGTGATGGGGGGAGCCGTTGTCGTGGTCACCTGTTCCGCCGTCTGGGTGAACGCTTTCTGGCTGGTCGGGGGTGCCGAGGTCTCCTCGGCGGCCTGGCCGCAGCCGACGACCAACAAGCCGGCTAACAGTGTGCAGGATATCTCCAAGATGCGCGACATGACACGAAAGTTCCCATAGAAGGTGCCGACCAGGCAGTAGGTCGACAGGCGGCCGCTGACCAGACGGACCCTCGGACGGGCGCTGGCCGAAGCGAGCGAATACTCTCCCCCTGTCTTCTGTGGGCACGTCGCCCGCGGGGTAGGGGGAGCTACGTGAGGTATTTCGCACCAACGACGATCGAAGAGGCGGTCGGCTTGCTCGCAGCCGGGCCGAACCGCAAGGTGTTTGCCGGCGCCACCGACGTGATTCCGCAGATCCGTTCCGGACGTCCCGAGCCCGAGGCGCTGGTCGATCTGAAGAAGATCGCCCGGCTCACCGCGGTCACCAAGACCACGACCGGCTGGACGATCGGCGCCGCCACCCCGACCGCTCGGCTCACCGAGAACGCCGAGTTCAGCGCAGCATTCCCCGGATTGACCGAGGCCGCCGGGCTGATCGGCTCGGACCAGATCCAGAACCGGTCCAGCCTCGGCGGGAACCTGTGCAACGCCTCGCCGGCCGCGGACTCGGTGCCGGCGATGATCGTCAACGGCGCGCGTGCCGTCGATCGCCGTCGGCCGGGCGGCACCCGCACCGTGCCCGGTCGAGCGAGGTCGCCACCGGGCCCGGGCAAGACGTCGCTGGCGCCCGGCGAGTTCATCGTCGAGTTCGAGCTCGACGACCGCCGCGCCAGCACCGCCGACGCCTACCTGCGGCTCATCCCGCGCACCGAGATGGACATCGCGGTCGTCGGCGCCGGCGCGCGGGTCACGCTCGACGCGACGGCACGGTGCACGCGCGCGTCGGCATCGCGCTCGGCGCGGTCGCCCCGACCGTGGTGCGGGTGCCCGACGCCGAGAAGGCGCCTGGTCGGCGACGCGCATCGACGACGCCGCGCTCGCCGCGGTGGCCGCCGCGGCAGCGCCGGCGTGCAACCCGATCGACGACAAGCGCGGCACGATCGAGTACCGCCGCCAGGTGGCCGGCGTGCTCGCCAAGCGGGCCGTCGCGCATCGCCGCCCAGCGAGCCACCGGCGCGAGACGAACGGAGCACATGATGAGCCAGACCCACGTCACCTGCACCGTCAACGGCGACGACGTCGAGTTCCTCTGGCCGAGGACAGCTCGCTGCTCGACGCGCTGCGCGACGAGGTCGGCCTGACCGGCGTGAAGGAAGGCTGCGGCACCGGCGACTGCGGCGCCTGCACGGTCCTGCTCGACGGCACGCTCACCTGCTCGTGCCTGGTGCTCGCGCCCGAGGCGGAGGGCGCGCACGATCACCACCGTCGAAGGCCTCGCCGACGGCGACCACCTGCACCCGCTGCAGCAGGCTTCCTCGAAGGCGCCGCGCTCCAGTGCGGCATCTGCACGCCCGGGCTTCCTCGTGGCGGCCAAGGCGCTGCTCGACCGCAACCCGGACCCGACCGAGACCGAGATCCGCTACTGGCTGGCCGGCAACCTGTGCCGCTGCACCGGCTACGACAAGATCATCCGCGCCGTGCTCGAAGCGGCGGCCGCACGATGAGGGAGGCGACGCGTATGACCATCGCTGACGAGAGCCGCCGAGCGACCGGGGTTCAAGTACATCGGCACCCGGCCGATCCGCCCCGACGGCGTCGACAAGGTGACCGGGCGCGCCCAATTCGGCGCCGACCTGCGCTGCCCGGCATGCTCCAGGGCGCGGTCGCTGCGCCGCCCCACGCCCACGCGCGCATCATGCTCATCGACACGACCGCGGCGCGGCGATGCCCGGCGTGAAGGCCGTCGTCACCGGCGCCGACTTCCCCGACGCCGAGCGGCAACCGACGGCCGACCAGGACTCGCAGCGCAACGTCATCGCCCGCGACAAGGTGCTCTACCACGGCCACGCCGTCGCCGCCGTCGCCGCGACCACCGGCGCGCAGCGCCAGGCCGCGCTGCGCGCGATCGAGGTCGACTACGAGGTGCTGCCGCCAGGTGCTCACCGTCGACGAGGCGATGGCCGCCGGACGCGCCGCTGCTGCACGACGACGCTGATCACCAAGGGCGTCGACCCGGCGCCGACCGAGCCGTCGAACGTCGCCAGCCGCATCGCGTATCGAGCGGCGGCGACATCGACAAGGCTTCGCCGAGGCCGACGTCGTCGTCGAGCGCGAGTTCACCACCAAGACGGTGCACCAGGGCTACATCGAGCCGCACGCCGCCGTCGCCGACACCACGCCGAACGGCCGCTCGACCGTCTGGTGCTCGACGCAGGGCCACTTCACCATGCGCACCATGCACGGCCAAGGTGCTGGGCTGGGCGCCGTCGCAGCTGAAGGTCATCCCCGCCGAGATCGGCGGCGGCTTCGGCGGCAAGACCGTCATCTACCTCGAGCCGCTCGCCGTGGCGCTGTCGCAGAAGGCCGGCCGCCCGGTGAAGATCGTGATGACCCGCGACGAGGTGTTCCGGGCCACCGGCCCGACCTCGGGCACGCACATGATGCGCTGCAAGATCGGGGCGCCAAGGCGACGGCACGCTCACCGCCGCCGCAGGCGTGGCTCGCCTACGAGGCCGGCGCCTTCCCCGGCTCGCCGGTCGGCGCCGGCGCGATGACCTGCGCTCGCGCCCTACGAGCATCCCGAACTTCCAGATCGAGGGCTACGACGTCGTCGTCGAACAAGCCGCAAGGTCGCGGCCTACCGCGCGCCCGGCGCGCCGATGGCGGCGTTCGCGCGTCGAGACGCGTGGTCGACGAGCTCGCCGCAGAAGCTCGGCATCGACCCGCTCGAGCTCCGCCTGAAGAACGCCGTCGAAGAGGGCACGCAGGCCACCTACGGCCCGAAGTTCCCCGCGATCGGCTTCAGCGAGACGCTCGAGGCCATCAAGGACCACCCGCACTACCAGCGCGCCGCTCGGCCCGAACCAGGGCCGCGGCGTCGCCAGCGGCTTCTGGTTCAACGCCGGCATGAACTCGCAGCGCCACCGTGCACGTCAACGAGGACGGCACCGTCACGTCGTCGAGGGCTCGCCCGACATCGGCGGCACCCGCGCGTCGATGGCGCTGATGGCGGCCGAGGAGCTCGGCATCGACTACGTCGAGGATCCAGCCCGGTCGTGGCCGACACCGACACGGTCGGCTTCACCGACGTGACCGGCGGCAGCCGCGTCACGTTCGCCACCGGCATGGCCGTCATCGAGGCGTGCCGCAAGGTGAAGGCCGAGCTGTGCGCCCGCGCCGCGCAAGCTGTGGGACGTCGACGCTCGACGAGGTCGAGTGGGTGGACGGCGCACGGCTCAGCACCGTCGACGGCGTCCCAGCCGCCGCTCGGCGCTCGCCGACATCGCCAAGGGCTGGGGCCGCACCGGCGGGCCGATCTCGGCGCACAGCGTCGCTCAACGCCCGCGGCGTCGGGCTCGGCGTTCGCGACCCAGCTGTGCGACGTCGAGGTCGACCCCGAGACCGGCAAGGTCAAGGTCCTGCGCTACACCGCCGTGCAGGACGCCGGCAGGCGATCCACCCGAGCTACGTCGAAGGCCAGATGCAGGGCGGCGTCGTCGCAGGGCATCGGCTGGGCGCTCAACGAGGAGTACATCTACAACGACGACGGGCGCGATGCAGAACGCCGGCTTCCTCGACTACCGCATGCCGATGGCCTCGACCTGCCGATGATCGACACGATCATCGTCGAGGTGCCGAACCCCGGCCATCCCTACGGCGTGCGCGGCGTCGGCGAAGTGCCGATCGTGCCGCCGCTCGCCGCAGTCGCGAACGCGATCTACCGCGCCACCGGCCACCGCCTGCGCTGACCTGCCGATGTCGCCGCCCGGTGAAGGTCCTCGACGCCATCCTCGGCGGCACGCTGACGGAAGCGCGCCATGGCCACCGTCCACTTCTCGGCGGGGCTGCGCACCTACACGGGCGGCGTCGCTGTCGTCGAGTGTCGGCGCCGAACGTGCGCCGGCTGATCGAGCGCGCTCGACGACGCGGTTCCCGGGCATCGGCGAACGGCTGCGCAACGGGAACCTCGGTCGCGATCGACGGCGAGATCATCGCCGACGCCATGTGGAGCCCGTCCCCGACGACGCCGAGGTCCACTTCGTCGAGACGCTGAGCGGCGGCTGAGCGAAGCTCAGCGCGGTGACCGAGCGACAGCTAGCAAGCCGGGCACCTGTGGGGTCTGGGGGGCGCTAGCCCCCAGCGACAAGGACGGCTGAGCTCGCTCGGCCGGGAGGCGCCGGCAACAGGGGGCCCTACGGCCCCGACCATGCCCTTCTAACCCCCCCCCCCCCTAGTCACCCCCACCTCCCTCCCCGACCTCTCCCCCCCCCCTCCCTCCCCCTCCACCGACACCCCTCGCTCTAACCTCTCCCTCCCCCCCCCTCCCTCCTCCCCCCTCCTCCCCTCTCCTCCCTCCCCCCCCCCTCCCTTCTCTTGCCCTCCCCCTCCCTCCTCCCTTCCTTCTCCCCCTCCCCCCCTCCCCCTCTCCCCTCTTCCCCCTCTCCTCCCCTTCTCTCTCCGCACCCCCCTTCCCTCTCCCTCTCCTCCTCCCCTCCCTCTTCCTCTCTTAATCCCCCCCTTCCGCCCCCCCCCTTCTCCTTTCCTCTCTCGCCTCTCCTCCCAACGCCTCCCCTCCCTTCTCTCCCTCCCCCCCCTGCCTCGCCGAATCCCCACTTCATTTGTCTCCCTCTCTCTTCCCCTTCTCTTCCCCTTCCTCCCTCTCTCTTCCCCTCCCTCCTCTCCTCCCGTTCCTGTTCGTTCCTGTGCGTGCCTCCTCCCTCTCTTGCCTGCCCTTCCCCCGATGCTACTCGTCTCCCTCGTCCTCCCCATACCCCACTCTCGCCCTGCTTCTCCCCCCCCCATTCCTCCCCCCTCCTCCCTGTCCTCCCTCCTCTTCGCCCACCCCTATTCTCCCTGCGACCCCTATACCTCTCTCCGCCTCCATCACCCCGTCTCTTTCCTTCCTCCTGCGCCAATCCCCCCCTACCTCTCTCCCGCCCGGCAGTTTCCACGATTCGCACCTACGACCCCTGTCGCGACTTGCCGGGCCTCTCGCCATCTATTGTCCCATGAACGCAACGTCATGCCATGCGCCGCCTCTACCCTACGACATCCGCACTTGATATCCCTCCGCCTGTGATACCCCCCCGCCGCATCCCCAACCCCACACCCACTGCCTCCCCCCCACCCGACTCCTCTATACCCCCTTCGTCCTCTGCTGTGACGAACCGCGCCGACCGTCCGCCCTAATCTGTTCGCTCGATATACTCAAGATGTGCGACGGACCCCACCTCTCAATCGCTGTCCCCCCCCCTCCCCCCTCTCCCAGCACATCGCTTCTGAGCCGGCGCTGACGAACTGATGCGGCACTGCCCTCAGCCCTAACGCTCCCTCCGAACCAACCCCTCCTGAACTGCTGCGCTCCCTCGCCTGCCCGAACCCCCACCCGAACCCCCACCCACCCCCTCGCGATCCTGCGCTCCCGACCCCGCGTCCATCCTGGACCTGTCCCGTGACCCGCCACCCGCCACCAGCCCATCCGTGCACCCCCGCCATCGCCCCGCTGCCATGCCGACTCTACCCCTCGATCGTCATGCGGTCGCTGAGCCCGACCACCCTAGATGTCCTGCCAACAGAGACCGAGTGCTGCGGGTCCTCCAGTTCGCCATCCACCACAACCCAGCCTGCCCGAAGCCACCACACCCACGATGCACTCCCTCTCTATGCGCTGCGGAGAACCCCCATGACCGCACCAGAACGCTCCGCCCTCGCCGTCGCCGACCGCAGCCTCCCCCTCCCTCCCCCCTCTCCCCCCCCCCCCCCACCACTCGAACGGCACTCTCCCCCCCCCTCCCCGAGAACATGCCCCTCCTCCCCTTCCCCGCGGTGCGTCCGACCTGGGACCCGCACCCACGACCGTAGCCCTCCCGCCTGCCCAGCGCCCCCGCCTCATCGACCACCCACGCCCCACTCCCCTCACTCCCTCCCTGCGCGCGAGCCCGCCCTCGGCGCGGCGCCGGGGCCCGTCGAGTGCGTCGCTCCCGCGCGACCGCCCCCCCCCCGACTCTGTCATCTCCACTTACCCCCCCCCCGCGACGGCCAGACCGGCAACGAGAAGGATGCGAACTCTGCGTGTCATGTTCGAACTCCTTGAGGTGGTGTGCCCGACGGTACGGGACGGTCGCTGACGCCACGCTGAACGCGCGCGACCCACCAGGGCCCAGCATGGATTCAGCCGATGTTCAGCGGCGGTGGGCCAGACTGGTTCGGCGAGGAACGCTGATGAAGGTGCTGGTCGTCGAAGACGACAAGAAGATCGCGACCGCCGTCAAGCGCGGGCTGGAGGCCGAGGGCTTCACCGTCGAGGTCGCCTTCGACGGCGACGACGGCTTGTGGCGGGCGACCGAGGACGCCTACGACCTGATCGTGCTCGACATCATGCTGCCCGGCCGCAACGGCTACCGGGTCTGCGCGCGACCTGCGCGAGCGCGGGCAACTGGACGCCGATCCTCATGCTGACCGCGAAGGACGGCGACCTCGACGAGGCCGAGGCGCTCGACACCGGAGCCGACGACTACCTCGCCAAGCCGTTCTCGTTCGCGGTGCTCGTCGCCCGCCTCCGCGCCCTGCTGCGGCGGGCCGGCGGCGCGCGACCCCGCCCCGGTCGCCGTCGGGCGACCTGCGGCTCGATCCCGGCGCGCCGCCGGTGCTGGTCGCGGCGACGACGAGGTCGCGCTGACCGCGCGCGAGTTCGACGTGCTCGGAGTTCCTGGTGCGTCGCGCCGGCCAGGTGGTGTCGAAGACGCGAGATCCTCGACGGCGTGTGGGGCGACGACTTCGACGGCGATCCCAACATCGTCGAGGTCTACATCCGCCGCCTGCGCCGCAAGATCGACGAGCCGTTCGGCAGCCGAGCTGATCGCGACGGTCCGCGGCGCCGGCTACCGCCTCGAGGCGGCTGACGATGCGGCCGCGGCATCCGGCTCCGCATCACCGTGGCCGCGCTCGTGGCCGTCGCTCGCCGTGCTCGGTCGTCGCGGCGCGTCGCGCTGCTCGTCGCTCAACGCAGCGGCTGCTCACCGACAACCTCGACGAGATCCTGCAGTCGACCACAGCGCGACGATCGCGGCGCCTCGCGGCGGGTGACGCACCCGATGCCGCCGCGGCCAGGGCGACGAGGATGCCATCGCCCAGGTCGTCGACGCCGACGGCGACCGTGCTGGCGAGCACCGCGAACTTCGCGGGCCAGCCAGCCGCTCGCCCGCGCACCGGCGACGACACGCAGCGCGACGGTCGACGTTGCCGATCGACGGAGGCAACTATCCGGTCCTGTCTCGCCACGAGTCGGCGACGTCGGTCATTCACGCGGCGACGCCGCTCGACGACGTCGAGGAGAGCGTCGCCGCGCTGCGCACGGCGCTTGCGGTCGCCATCCCGTCGTCGCGCATCGTGCTGGGCTCGCTGATCTGGTGGCTGGTCGGCCGCACGCTGCGCCCCGTCGAGGCGATCCGCGCCGCAGGTCGCCGAGATCATCGCGGCGCCAACCTGCAACGCCGCGTCCCGGAGCCGGCGACCGACGACGAGATCGCACGCCTGGCCCGCACGATGAACGCGATGCTCGACCGCGTCGAGACCTCGGCCGAGCGCCAGCAGCGGTTCGTCGCCGACGCGTCCCACGAGCTGCGCAGCCCGCTCACCCGCGATGCGTGCCGAGCTCGAGGTCGACCTCGACCACCCCGAGACGGCCGACCTGGCCGGCGACGCAGCGCAGCGTGCTGGAGGAGGTCGGCACGCTCCAGCGACTCGTCGACGACCTGCTGCTCCTGGCCCGGTCCGACGGTGGCGCGCACCTGCCAAAGCCGAGCCCGTCGATCTCGACGACCTCGTCGCTGCGGAGGCCCGCCGGATTCGCCGAAGCGACCGGTGATGGTCGACACCAGCGGGGTCTCGGCGTCGCCCAGGTGCTCGGAGACCCCGCACCAGCTGGCTCGGGTTGTCCGCAACCTCGCCGACAACGCCGCCACGCCACGCGGTCATCCCTGGTCGTCCTCGCCACCAGTGAGGCGAACGGGTCGGCCACGTCGTCGGTGGCCGACGACGGGCCCGGCATCCCCGACCACGAGCGGGAACGGGTCTTCGAACGGTTCACCCGGCTCGACGAAGCGCGCTCCGGCGCTGCCGGCGGAACCGGACTCGGGCTGGCGATCGCCAGGGACATCGTCGAACGGCACGGCGGCGAGATCCGTATCGACACCGCCGACGAGGGAGGTGTCCGCGTCGTGGTCACCCTGCCCCGAGCCAACCAGGCACGGCGGCGCTGACCGAGGTGCCGTAGCCCGCGCTGAGCTGAGCAGGTGGGCGCGCACCCGGGCACCGAGATCCGCAGCACCGCCCGAGGCCACCAGGTACTCGTCGATGTTCGGCCACTCGGCGTCGAGCCGGTCGAGCAGCGCCTCGATCGCCACGGGCGAGGCAGCCTCGAGGGCGAACGGAGGCGCCTCGGCGTGCCAGCGTCCCATCGCCTTGAGGTTGGCGACCATCGTGTCGTGAACGGGCGCGCTGGCGAGGTAGTCCGCCGCGATGTCGGCCCGGCCGACCCCGAGAACCCGAAGGGTGAGCGCCACGATGAAACCCGTGCGGTCCTTGCCGGTGTGGCAGTGGACCAGGGTGGCGCCGCTGCTGTTGGCGCACAGCGTTTCGAGGAACGCCACCACTGCGGGACCGGCTCTGTCGAGCATGCCCGGCATCCAGCCCTCCGCGCTGAGCCCTGGACCCTCGCCCGGCCGGCCTCCGCTGAGGGCCACGAAGTCGACCAGTTCGCGCCGCACCTGCCTACCGAGCGCACCGGAGCCGTCGGGCGCGTGGAGTGGCATGCGGAGATCGACCACGAGGCTGACCCCGAACCCGACCATGCGGTCTACATCTTCTGCGGAGTAGACCTCGGGCGTCTCGCTCCGCAGCAGCCGCCCGTGGGCCACCGTCCGGCCTCTTGCCGCTACCCCGCCGATATCGCGGGCATTGACCGCCCCGTGCAACGTGATCTTCCTCACCGACCAAGGTTGCCAGCCTCGGACGCGACTACTTGAACCGAAGCGGCATCGGTCACGCTCCAGCCTTGGCCGACGCGGAGGGAGCGCTCGGCGAGCAACCGGAGCAGGTGGCGCGGTGGACCACACCCGGTACCGTTGGTCGCGGTTTGCGACGAGATAAACGGTGGAGAGGGATTCATATGAAGCGGAAGCGATTTTCTGCTGTCATTGCGGCGGTAGCGGTGGCGGGCTCGCTCGGGGTAGCGGGCACGGTGAGCGCGTCGGGCAACGGCGTCGGCATCGGCGGCGGGAGCGACGACGACGGCGCCCAGCTGCGCTGCCCCGGCGGCATCGCACGGCTCAGCCACGTGTTCGATGAGGCCGTCTCGGTGTTTCCCGGAGATCCGAGCCCCAGATCGAGATCGCAGCGAACATTCCCGACGATGGCTTCCTCGTGGAGGAGGTGCTGACCGGGACGCATTCAGGCACGCACCTGTCCGCTCCTGGTCACTTCATCGAAGGCGCCGCCACGATCGACGACCTCGCCGGCAGCGACTTCGCTTGGCCTGCCTACGTCATCGACGTGCGCAGCCGTGTGGCCTCTGGTCCGGACGACTTCCAGCTCTCGATCCAGGACATCAAGAACTACGAGAAGCGGGCCGGCAAGATTCCGCGGGGGCCCTCGTCATCCTCTACACCGGGTTTGATGCGGCGTTTGGAGAGGCCGAGTACCTCGGCGACACCCCCGGCTTTGCCGGTGACACGGTCCAATGGATGTTCGACAACCGCCAGATCAAGGGCCTCGGTTCGGACACCTTCGGCCCAGACGCCACCTCGGACGGGGACTTCTCCGCCAGCTATACGTCCTATCTCAACGGCGGGATCACCATCGAGAACATGAACGGCCTGGGCCAGCTCAGCCCCAAGGGCGACATCGTCATCGCCAGACGCGACCAAGCTGGTGGACGGCTCGGGCTATCAGACCGACCCGCTCGGGTGTCTCGGCGGCGACGAAGACGACGACTGATCGACAAGCACTGGTGATGGGGGCGGGGCGCTTCGGTGCTCCGCCCTCGTCGCGCTCAGCTGTGCTTGCCGATCAGCTGAACTCGTGGAGCAGGCGGGTCGTCTCGGGGTCCAAGAAGCCCTGGACGGTCGCCTCGGTCTCGACGGCAGCGCCGCCCGCAGGCCGGTGACGGCGCCCTGGTTGAGCACCCGCTTCATCGCCTGCGTCGCCAGCTGGGGCAGCGCCGCCAGACGCTCGGCAGCGGCGGCGCCTCGGCCAGCAGTTCGTCGTCGGGCACCACACGCCACGCCACGCCCAGCCCAGCAGCGTCGGCGCGTCGTAGCGGTCGCCGAAGAACAGCATCTCGCGCGCCTTGTTCAGCCCCACGAGCGCCGGCAGCAGCGACGTCACGCCCCGGTGACGAAGATGTTCAGCGACACCTCGGGGAAGAAGCCCGGGCGCTCTCCGCCCAGATCGGGAAGTCGCAGTTGATCGCCCATTCGAAGCCACCGCCGACCGCCCAGCCGTTGATCGCGCCCACCACCGGCTTGGCGCCGAACACGATCGCCTCGGTGCGCCGCTGGATGCCGTCGACCAGGTCGCTGGCCTCGGCCATCGTCGGCCGGCTGTACGTGTTCGTGCCGGTCGTCGCCGGCGCAGAACGCCCGACCGGTACCGGTGAAGATGATCGCCTTGGTGGCCGGGTCGGCGTTGGCGTCGTCGAACGCCTCGGCGACGTCGTCGATGAGCTGCAGGTTCATGGCGTTGAGCCGGTCGGGCCGGTTGAGCGCGATCGTGCGCACCCCGTTGGCGCCGAGCTCGCTGGTGACCGTCGCATATCGGTATGACCGCTCCATCGCGCCGAACGTAGCGTAGGTCGTCGTGACCGCACCGCTCGGACCGACCATCGACGACCTGTTGGCCCAGCGTGCCGCGAGCCACGGCCGACGCACCGTTTCTCCGCTTCGCCGACGGCGACCTGAGCTTCGCCGAGGTCGACCGGCGGGTGTCGGCGCTCGCCGCGGGGTTCGCCGACCTCGGCGTCGGCCGCGGCACCTCGTCCCGTGCTGCTGCCGAACTGTGCTGACTTCGTCGTCATGTGGTTCGCGCTGTGCCGTCTCGGCGCCGTGGCAACGCTGGTCAACACCGCTCTTCGGGGCCCGCGCTCGCCCACGCCCTCGACCTGAGCGGCGCCGAGCATCGCCGTCGTCGACAGCAGCTGCCGCTCGCCGCCGAGCTGGACGCCGACCTGCCCGCAGTTGGCCAGCTGGTCGTGCGCGGCGACCGATCGGCCTCACCCGGTGGCCGGTGATCGATCTGGCCTCGCTCGCCGACCGCTGTGGCTCGCCCCCCGTCGCCGCCCATCGGGTGACCGACCCGGCGATGGTGATGTTCACCTCCGGCACGACCGGACCGTCGAAGGGGTGCGTCCTGTCGCACCGCTATGGCGTCCGCCAGGCCGAACTGATGGTGAGCACCTCGGCTCCGCCCCGACGACGTGCTCTACTGCCCGTTCCCGCTGTTCCACCTCGACGCGGCGATGCTCACGGTGATGCCGGCGCTGGTGTTGGGGACCACTGCGGCCATCGGCGAACGGTTCTCGGCGTCGGGGTTCTGGCACGAGGTCCGCCGGTTCGGGGCGACCGTATTCGACTTCATGGGCGCGACGCTCACGATGCTCCACGAGCAGCCCGCCCGGCCCGACGACGGCGACAACCCCGCCCGCCTCGGCTGGGGCGTACCCGTGCCCGACTTCGCCCCCGAGTTCGAGGCCCGCTTCGGCGTGCAACTGGTGGAGCTGTACGGGTCGACCGACGCCGGCATCCCGGTCTACCAGCCGCTCGACGAGCCGCGACGGCCCGGCTCCTGCGGCAAGCCCATCGCGGCCTACGACGTGGAGCTGCACGACGAGTCGGGTACGCCGGTTCCCGTGGGTGAAACGGGCGAGATCGTGGTGCGGCCCAACGAGCCTTGTCTCATGTCCGACGGGTACTTCGGCATGGCCGAGGCGATCGCTCGCGTCGCGGCGCAACCTGTGGTTCCACACCGGCGACCTGGCCCGTGCCGACGCCGACGGCTACCTCTACTTCGTCGGGCCGCCGCACCGACTCGATCCGCCGGCGAGGCGAGAACATCTCCGCATTCGAGGTGGAGGAGGTGGTCCTCGCCCACCCCGACGTGGCCGTCGCCGCCGCCTACGGGGTACCCAGTGAGCTGACCGAGGACGACGTGATGGTGGCCGTCGTGGCCCGTCCGGGCGCCGCGGTCGACCCGGCCGCGCTGTCGGCGTTCTGTGCCGAGCGGATGGCCCGCCACATGGTGCCCCGCTACATCGACGTGGTCACTGACCTGCCCCGCACCCCGACCGAGAAGGTGGAGAAGCGGACCCTGGTCGAGCGGGGCGTCACCCTGACTACCTGGGACCGCACGCCGTGACCGACCGCCGCAAAGAAGCACCGGTACGGCGAAACTCCGGTACGGGCCACGGGTCGCCCCGGTAGCGTCCGCGGCGATGCCGATCGGACCTGTGCGAGACATCCCCGGGTTCTCCTGGCTGTGGCTGGGTACGGGCATCTCCGCGCTCGGCACGTTCGTGGGGTCCCTGTCATTGGCGTTCACAGCGGTCAAAAACCTCGACACGTCGCCCGCGGCGATGGCCGCACTGGCTGCAGTCCAACTCGTTGCGGCTGCGGCTGCGGCCCCCGTCGCCGGGGTCGTGGTGGACCGGTTCCGGCGGCGACCGTTACTCATTGCCGCCGACCTGGTTCGCGCCGGCGCGCTCCTGATCGTGCCGGTAGCTGCCTGGTCGGGCTGGTTGTCGATGGTCGTGCTTGCCTCAGTGGGGGTGGTCACAAGCGCCGGGAACGTCCTGTTCAACGCCGCGTACGGCGCCCACCTGCCCCGGCTGGTGGGGCGGGAGCACCTGGTGCGGGCCAACGCCACAATCGCGGCAACCGTATCGGTGGCCGAGATCGCCGGGTTCGCCGCTGCCGGCTGGTTGGTGCAGCTGTTGGGCGCACCCAACGCACAGTTCGTCGATGCCGCCAGCTTCGTGGTCTCCGCGCTGTGCATCGTCTCGATCGGCGTGCCCGAACCGGCACGGACGCCCCGCGGCGTCGGCCTGCGCCGGGGACCGAGCCGTGAAGAGGTCACCGCCGGTTTCCGTTTCGCAGCGCGGGAGCCGGTGGTGCGCGCGCTGCTGGGGACCACCTTTCTGTACGACGCGTCGACGGCGATGATCGGCGTCAGCTACCTGCTGTACCTGTCGGGCGATGTCGGGTTTGGCGACGGGTTGCTGGGGTCGATCTTCGCCATCGGGGGCGTGGCGTCGCTTCTCGGCGCCCGCTGGGCGGACCGGGCCGAGCGCAGCTCCCGGGTCGGGCGCGCTCTCGCCGTCGCCGGCGCAGTACGCACCGTGGGTGTGGCCGCCATGCCGGCGGCCGCCACCACCGGCGGATTGGGGGTGGGTCTGCTGGTCGCCAACCAGGTAATCACCGACCCGGCGTGGATGCTCCAGGAGGTCACCGAGACCTCGGTCCGCCAGGCCCGCACACCCGACGAGTTCGCCGGCCGAGTCGGCTCGGTCAACCAGTTGGTGGGCACAGTGGGCCGTTTGAGCGGCACCGCCGCAGCCTGGCTGGTGGGCACTGCGTCGGGGCCGCGCGCCTCGCTGTGGGTGGGATGCGGGCTGTGCGGGCTGGCGTCGCTGCTCCTCTGGGCGTCGCCCGTCTCGCAGGTGTCCACTGCTGCGGTAGGGGACGACGATGCCATCGCTCCCCTACCCACCTCAACCGAGCCGACCCGATGAGCGCAACGAGCCGGGGCACCGGCGCGAGCGGCAGCAAGCCGAGCGCACGCGAGGCCGCACTGCGCAGGGTCGTCGAAAAGACGGGGTTCGACGATCTGGTGTCCGTTCTCGCGGAGTTGCCGGCACCGGACCTGACCACCGTGCTGCTTGCCGTCGCCGCCCAACGGGCCGCGACGGTGACTCCAGCCGAGGTGCTGCGGCGCTTCGAGACGGATCGCTTCACCCGGCCCGCCACCGTTTCGGGACGTGCCATGGTCGACGTCGTCGGACATATGGTCGGCGCCCTCCCCGCTCGTTTCGACCTCGTCGAGTTGGCGCCGCTCAGCCCGCTCGGCACCCACTCCGCCCTCGCTCCGGTGCATCAGGACAAGGTGGTCACCACCGGGCGGCTGACCGAAGTTGCAGCCGACCCCACCAACACCCTCGCCCTGGTGGCGGCCAGTCGCCGGCGGGCTCTGCTGGCAACCGACCCCCGTTCAGCCGCACGGGTTCGGCTCGCAGCGGTGCAGCGGGTCACCCGGGCACAGAGATTCGACGGGCCGGTCAGCTTCGCCCACTTCACCATCTTCGGCCTGGTCACTGCCGGCCGGGACGTGGGCAACCGCACCTTCGAACGGGAGACGCTCGCCGAACAGTGCGCCGTGCTCAGCGAGGTGGTTCTGGCCGCGGGCGTTGCTGCCGTCGAGGTTCGCCTGACCGCGCTCGTCGACGATGCCGTGGCCCGGACCGTCGAGGCGATCGACGCCGCGCTGACCCACCTCGGCGACCGAGCGACGGTGGTCGAAGACCCCGATCGCGCCACCGGCTGCGGCTACTACCAGTACCTGTGCTTCAAGGTCCACGCCCTCGGCGACCATCCGCCGATGGAGGTGGGCGACGGCGGGTTCGTCGACTGGACCCAACAGCTTGTCGGCAGTCGGAAGGAGCGGTTGGCGATCGCGGGTATCGGCGTCGACCGGCTCGCCCTGTTGGCCGGCCCCGCGTGACCCTCAACCGGGCGCTCATAGCCAACACGCACACCGTGTCGCGCCCGCTGGATCAAACTCTCCGGCGGGAGAGCTTGATCACAGATTTCTTTCTCACTCGTCTTGAAATCGTTCTATATTGTAACTATACTGATCATATGTTCGTGCATCTAGCCATTCCATATCGTGCAGCGGCAGCTGATGTCGTGGACGCGGAGATGGGTGGCGTACTTCTGGACCTCTACCGAATCATGGATCAGATCGACGCACTCGAACGGGAGTTGTTGAGCGCTACTTCCGTGATGGTTTTCTGGGCCGCAGAGGGAGCGACAAGTCTGGGGGCGTGGGTCGAAGCCCGCACCGGCCGGCCACGCGAGCAGGTCCGCGAGTGCGCCCGCCTCGGCCACGCCGTCGCGTCACTGCCCGTCGTCGCGGCGGCGGGGCTGCCGCCGCGAAAGGTCCGGCTGATCGTCGATTGCAGGCCCGTAACCGCCGAAGACGAAGAGCTTCTCGTCTGCCTCGCCCGCGAGCTTCCCCTTCGCGACTTCGCTGCCGCCACGACCGAGTGGCGAGCCAGGCGCGATGCTGACGGGACCGAACCGTCGCCCGAGCCCGTCCAGTCAGAGGTGTCCATCGCCCAGCACGCGGACGGGTATTGGGCGATCAACGGAACGCTCGCACCTGACGACGGCGCCCTCGTCAACGCCGTGTTGGACGCGGGCGCGCAACGGGCGATGCGCGCCCGCGAAGCGGGCGACCCTACCGAAACTGGCTACCTACCCCGTCAGTGGCGTGCTACCGCACTCGTTGACGCCAGCGCCCAACTCATGCGCCAAGACCCGAACGAGGCCAGCGTCCCTGACCGCTACCGGGTCGCCTTGACGCTGTTGTCGGGCGACGATCACGTAGCGCTCTGCGACTGCCTCGCCTACCGGGTTGTGCTCAACGCCAAGCGCGAAATCCTCGACATTGGTCGCGCGAGCCGCACATGGACCATGGGCATCCGTCGGGCCGTCGTCGCTCGAGACCAGGGTTGCCGGTTCCCTGGCTGTGATCGACCGGTGTCCTGGTGCGACATCCACCACTGTCAACCCTGGGAAGAGGACGGTCACACCTCTGTCGAAAACGGCGTCCTGTTGTGCCGCAAACACCACACGTTCCTCCACGCCAAGGGCTGGACCGTCGCGATCCATCATCATCAACCCATCTTCCGCAGGCCCGACGGGACTGTCTTCGAGATACACCAAATCCACCAACTCCTCGACACCGGATAGAGTCGTCCGGTGTCCGATTCGAGCGGCGATATATCCTGTCACCTCTTCGATTTCGAGGGGACGCAGGTTTGATCCAGCCGTGGGTGTTCGAGTTCTTTCATCAACTGCGTGACCCGGCTGCTGCTCGTGACCCGGCCAAGGTCCAGGAGCACTTCGGTTGGTACGGGGACCTGTGGGTGCGTTGTGAGCAGCGGGGCTTCCACGGCATCTTCTTCTCCGAGCACCACTTCGGCGCCGCCTACAGCCCCTCGCCGAACCTGCTGGTCGCCAACCTCGCCGCCCGGACCACCACGCTCCGGCTCGGTGTGCTCGGCACCGTGTCGCCCTACGCCACCCCTTGGCGGGTCGTCGAAGAGTTCGCCATGTTGGACCAGCTCAGCGGCGGCCGTCTGGAGCTGGGCGTGGTCTCCGGCATCCCACCGGAGATGGCGACCGCTGGCATCCCCGCCGCGGTCGCCGCCGCCCGCCACGCCGAGATCCTCGACGTGGTCGACGCCGCGCTCAAGGGCGGCCCGGTCACCCACCACGGCACCGAATGGCGCTTCGACAACATGGAACTTCTCCCCCCGTTCGTTCAGCAGCCCCCGCCGGTGTGGACCGCCTCCCGCAGCGCGGCGTCCGCGGCCCGGGCCGGCGCCCGCGGCTGGCGCACCTGCCTGGGATTTCTGTCCACCGCCGACCTGCGCATCGCTGCGGACGCCTACCAGACAGCCGCCGCAGCCGCAGGCCACCCCATCGGCCCGGACAGGGTCGCGGTCCGACGGCTGGTCAAGTTCACCGCCACCGATGGCGAGCGCCGCCAGGGGGTGGGGGCCGCCAAGCGGGCCCTGCTCGACCTGTTGAACGTCAGCGCCGGCGGCCTCCCCCCATGGGCGGCGCTGCTCGACCAACCCGACAGCGAGATCGATGCGCTCAGCAACGACGAGTTCGTCGCCGGCACCCCCGCCCAGGTGGCGGACCAACTCGTCGCCCAGTGCCAGCGGATCGGCACGTCGAACATGGTCGTCTGCTTCAGCGCCACCGACAGGGCCGAACTCGACGACGCCCATGCCGCCTTCGCCGCCGAGGTGATTCCCGCGCTGCGAACCGCGAACCTCAGCGGTTGAACCAGTCGGGCAGCCGGTCCGACAGCACGCCCGATTCGACCAGCGCATCGATCTCGACGTCGGCCATGCCGAGCACCTCCGACAGCACCTCGCGGTTGTGCTGGCCGCGGAACCCTGCGAACCCGGCGGCTCCGGCGTCGGCGTCGCTGAACCGCCAGGCCGACTGGGGCACGGTCACCGAGGTCCCGTTGCCCACGTCGACCGGGGCGAACGCACCCCGCTCGGCAGCCCACTCGGTCGCCGCCAACTCGGGCACCGTGCGCACCTCAGCAACCAGGATCGTCGACTGGCCGATCGCCCGCTCCAGCTCGCGCGGGTCCTCGAACTGGGCCACCCACGGCGCCAGCTCGGCCTCGAGCGCGCCCGGTTCCGGACCCGATCCTCGATCTTCGCGAACCGGGGTCGGCCACCAGGTCCGCCCGATCGGCCCGCCGGCTGAACAGCTCGAACCCTGCGTTGGTGGTGATGTCCATCGTGATCGACACGTGGCGGCCGTTACCGAGCGCGGAAGATCGGCGACCGTTCTGCCCGGCCCGGAACCCCGTCGCCGGCTCACCGCCGTGCAGTTCGACCGCGGCCAGATCGTTCGTCAGCAGCATCGACTCGGCCATCGAGACCTCGACCGCCTGGCCCCGCCCGGTGCGGGAGCGCATGTACAGCGCCGCGAGCACCGAAGCCAGCGCGTTCATGCCCGTGTAGACGTCGGCGTGGGAGATGGGGTCGTTGCGGGGCGGGTTCTCGCCCCGGCGCGCCGCGATCTTCGCGGTAACCCCCGCCTCGGCGTGGATCGCCGAGGCGTACGCCCCCTGTTCGGAGCGCGAGTTGCCGTGGCCCCACCCACTCACCGACGCCAGGATGATCTTCGGGTTGCGGGCCGCGAGCACGTCGTAGTCCAGCCCCAGCTTGGCCATCACCGCCGGCCGGTAGTTCTCGAAGACCACGTCGGCCTTCTCGACCAGGGCGAGAAACACCTCGCGGCCCTCGGGTCTGGTGAGGTCCAACGACACGCACCGCTTCCCCGCGTTGTAGTGGGCGAAGTAGACCGACATTCCGTCGACCCGGGGCACGATCGAGCGGGTCAGGTCGCCTTCGGGCGGCTCGATCTTGATCACGTCGGCACCGAGGTCGGCGAGCAGTCGCGACGCCACCGGGCCCGCCAAGGCGCGGGTCAGATCCAACACGACGACATCGGAGAGCGGGCGGTCGGCCATTCCCGCAACCTAGCGTCGCGGCCAACGAGGAGGAACGGCGATGCCGAAGCGGTTCGAGGGTGTGATCGGGAAGACGTTCGAGGACTCCACCCCGTGGTGGCCGCCGCTCGAAACGGGCACCGCAGGGCGCGCCCAACATCGTCGTGGTGCTGCTCGACGACGTCGGCTACGCCCAGTTCGGCTGCTACGGGTCCGACATCGCCACGCCCACCTTCGACCTCGTCGCCGCGGGCGGGCCTGCGCTACAGCAACTACCACACCACCGCGCTGTGCTCGCCGACCCGGGCGTGCCTGCTCACCGGACGCAACCACCACGCCAACGGCATGGCCCGAGTGGTCGAGATGACCTCGGGCTTTCCCGGCTACGACGCCACGATCCCGCCTACCCGTCCCA
>CAVXUI010000014.1:0-95629 GCA_963764985.1 uncultured Chloroflexia bacterium
GTGAATCTTCTTCTTTTGTCAACCTCAAACATGATCCCCTACCGCCACGACCTCAACGCCATCGTGGCTGCCGTCACGCCGGGGAGCAAAGTGCTCGACCTGGGCTGCGGCGATGGCGCGCTGCTGGCGCGCCTGGTGGCAGAGAAGCAGGTGGTGGCGCGCGGGATCGAATTGAACGAAGCGCGCGGTGCGCGCCTGCATTGCGCGCGGGCTGTCGGTGCGGCAGGGCAACATCGAAGAAGGGTTGGCCGATTATCCTGATGCCGCGTTTGATACGGTGGTGCTCAGCCAGACGCTGGCGCTGCTGGACAGACCCGAGCCGGTTGTGTGTGAGATGCTGCGTGTCGGCAAACGCGCGGTGATTTCATTCGACAACGCCGGTCATTGGCGCAAACGCCTGCGTATGCTGCGCGGGGCCGGGTTTGGTCCGGAGCTTGCGTCTAGCGAGATGCGTGAACGGGCGATCACGCTGGTGCACTTTGCCGCGTTTGCGCAGCGTATGGGCGCGCGGGTCGAGCGCAGCGATTATGTCGGCCGGATCCAGATTTGGCCGGAATTATTTGGCAGTGTCGCGATCGCGACCCTGGTTTGCGCGGACGGTTGATTGGCCACCCCCGCCCACGGCCATCCACCCACGCCTCCATATGCGCCCCGCCTTCACAAAATTCACCATATCGTAAAATCACGCGTGCCCCTGTGACCATCTTGGAGGAACCCGTATGTCCTACGATCCGCAACGTCATGGGCGGCGCTCAATTCGCTTGCCGGGCTACAACTATGCGTCGGTTGGCGCCTATTTCGTGACGTTCTGCACACATCGGCGCGTGCCCTAGCTCGGAACAATTTTTGAAGGCCACATGCAATTGAGCGCGGCTGGAGGCAACGCGCAGATACATCGAAGCCAACCCCGCACGTTGGCATGGACACTGAAGCAATCGATCTGACGCTGCTATCCCTGACGCTAATTTGTGTGGCGCTTTCGCGAAAACGTGCCCGTGTTTGTGGTATATTCGACGGGCTTACGGCCATGGAGGTGTAGTGTAGCGGCCCAACACGTCGCCCTGTCACGGCGAAGACCGCGGGTTCGAATCCCGTCACTTCCGTTCCAAATCGGAAGCCGACCATCTTGGTCGGCTTCTTTGTTTTTCCATACAAACCGCCCTTACTCTTCAACCAGGTATGTCTGCCGAAACATGGGCGCAACCTCGATGTAGGGCATAACGCCAAGAATTTGACGGCATGAGCCAAGGCACTCTTCACCGCGCAGCCATAAGGTCGGCTAGTCTTTGATGCCGGCCCACTTGAGGGCTTCTGCCTGTTCCCCGAAAGAGAGAAATTGGATAATCCTGCCGTTGCGAAACACAAAGCCGTCGGCAAATCGCCCTTCACCCCATTCAACCGAATCCTTCTGTCGAACACGAACATGGACGTATACAGCAACTTTTTCTTCATTTTCGAGGAACTTCTCGGGCTCACAAATCCCTTCCGCCCAGGTCTCACGGCCTTTTGAGATATGTGCTTGCACTTCTGCGATACCACGATAGGTGCCAGCCGATGGAAACCCCTCTGGCTCAATCCGCTCAATGTCTGGATCGCAATATTCAATGATCGCCTGCATATCATTGCGATTGATCGCGGCATAGAAAAGTGTGATTGCTTCTGTTTTTGCGCTCATTGTTCTCCGTAAAGTGATTTATCTTTGCGAGACGTGACCGTTATTGCTAAATGACACTCGAAAAGTTCAGCGCAATCGGGCAGCGTTTCGAGGTTGGCCGAAAACGTCGCAAGCAGTGTTTTGTCGGCCCGATACGCTGCCGAGGCAAAGCTCAGCATCGAGTGTGGGCCGGGAATCGGACCGTCGGTTTCGACATCGGTGCTGACGTAGATTTCTTCCATGGGGGTATTGCCATCGAGTTTCGCGTGCTTGATGTCTGCCTTACACCCCGCGCGCCGCAACCGCCGGCCGGCGCGCGCCAAAACCGGTGGCCTGTTCGAACGCGTGCGCGAGTTGCAATATGCCAAAATCGTCGTGATGCCGCCCGACGATCTGCAGGCCCACCGGCAATCCAGCAGCCGTAAACCCGCACGGCACCGAAATCGCCGGGCTGCCGAGCACCGTGATGTAGTAGCACGAGCGCATCCAGTCGATATAGGTGGTCATAGCTTCGCCATCGATTTCACGCACATAGGGCTGATCGATGTCGAATGGCGCAACCTGGCAGGTCGGCAACACCATGAATTCATAGCGCTCCATAAACACGCGCATGCGCTGAAAGAGTTCGCCGCGGTTGCGCTCGGCGCGGCTGATCTGCGGGCCGGTCAGGCGCATGCCGGCCTCCACATTCCAGATCACGGTGTCCTTGACGCGTTCGCGCTGCTGCTGCACGACGTCGGACAATCCCAGCTCAAAGCTCCAGGCGCGCAACGTTTTGAAGATCTCGTCGGCATCGCCAAGGCCGGGCGGCTGCGCCTCTTCGACAATGCAGCCAAGTGCCTCTAGTGTGGCCCGTTGCGCGTCGACCACCTCGCGCACTTCGGGTTCGAATCGCAGGCCCGGCACATCGCGCAGCCAGGCCACGCGCACGCCCTTCAAATCGCGCGCAAGGGAGCGCGAAAACTGCGCGCCGGGCTGTTCGATCGAGAGCGGCGCGCGCGGATCCGGGCCGGCCATCGCGCTCAGCAACAGCGCGACATCCGCGACGCTGCGCGCCATCGGCCCATCGACGGACAGCGTAAACCACGGCAGCGCGGTCGGCCAGCTTGGCACGCGCCCGGGCGACGGCCGCATTCCGACAACGTTGCAAAAGCTGGCCGGGTTGCGCAACGAACCGCCCATGTCGCTGCCATCGGCGATCGGCAGCATGCCGGTGGCCAGTGCGACCGCAGCGCCGCCGCTGCTGCCGCCGCAGGTTTTGCCGAGGTCATATGGGTTGCGCGTCGCGCCAAACACCGGGTTGAACGTCTGCGAGCCCGCGCCAAACTCCGGGGTGTTGGTTTTGCCAAGCGTGATCGCGCCAGCTGCTTTTAGACGCTCAACCGTGAGCGTATCGCGCGCCGGCACGTTGTCGGCAAAAATCGGCGAGCCGTATGTCGTGCGAATTCCGGCTGTGTCCTGCAGGTCTTTGTGCGCAATCGGCAGGCCATGCAGCGGCCCGGGCAACGCCCCGTGCGCGAGGGCTTCATCGGCGGCGAGCGCACCCTGCATGGCGCGTTCGGCCGCCAGCGTGACGATGGCGTTCACGCTGGGGTTGACGCGCTCGATTTGCGCAAGATGCGCCTGGAGCACCTCGCGCGCGGAGAGCGCCTTGCTGCGCAGCAAGCGCGCAATCTCGACCGCGCTCATGAACACAATTTCGGTTGTCATGGGTTTACTCAAACAGTTCGCGCACACGCGCCTTGACGACTTTTTGCATGGCGTTACGCGGCAGGGTCGCAACCAGGCGCAGATAACGCGGTTTTTTGTAGCTGGCCAACTGCGTTTTGCAAAACGCTTGCAGTTCCGTCAGATCGAGCGCAGGGGTGTCAGCGACGATGGCTGCGGCCACGCTCTCGCCAAACTCGGCATCCGGCAGACCGACGACAGCCACTTCGCGCACGCCGGGAAAGCGCGCGATGACATCTTCTACTTCGCGCGGATAGATATTAAAGCCGCCGCTGATGATCAATTCTTTGGCGCGGCCGTTGATAGTGACATAGCCATCGGCGCTGACACGGCCCAGATCGCCGGTTCGAAACCAGCCATCGGCGTCAATGGCTTCAGCCGTGGCAGCCGGGTTGCGCCAGTAGCCGGCAAACACGTGCGGCCCGCGCACTTCGATTTCGCCATCCTGATCCGGCCCGAGCACCCCGCGCAACTGACTCTCAACGATGCGCGCCTGCTGGCCCGGAAACGCCAGGCCGACTGTGCCTGCGCGCCGTTCGCCGGCATAGGGGTTGGTCGTGTTCATGACGGTCTCCGTCATGCCGTAACGCTCAAGAATTCGTTGGCCGCTGGCGCGCTCAAATGCGTCAAACGTGTCTGCGCTGAGCGCGGCGCTGCCCGAAACATAGAGCCGCAGCTTCGGGATGGATTGCACCCGCCGTGACGATTCAGACAGCAACCGCACATACATCGTTGGCACGCCGAAATACATCGAAAACGCGCCGGACCGCAATCGATCAAACACAGTTGCCGCGTCAAAGCTGCGGTGCAACTCGCAGCTTGCGCCGCAAAAAATCGTGCCGTGAAAACCGACCAGCAAGCCATGCACATGAAAGAGCGGCAGTGTCAACAGCAGATGATCTTCGGCCGTCCAGCGCCAGGCCTCACAGACACTCGCGATGTTCGCGTACAGGTTGCGATGAAGCAGCATGGCGCCTTTGCTGCGGCCGGTGGTGCCGGAGGTATATCCGATCAGCGCGAGATCGTCGGGCGAAACCGGTGTGATCGACGTGATCGGCTCCGCCTGCAGCGCCACATTGATATCGAGCACGCGGCGCAGCTCTGGCAGATCGCCATGCACGCCTTCCAGCTCACCGCGATTGTCGGTATCGACGATGCAGACGCACACGCCGGCGTCGGCCAGAATGTGCGCAAGCTCAACCTGCCGATATTGTGTATTGACGGGCACAACCGCCGCGCCGGCAAGCTGCGCGCCCAGATACGCCGCCAGATAACCCGATGTGTTCGCGAGAAACAACGCAACACGGTCACCATGCACAACGCCTGCCTGTTGCAATGCCCCTGCGATGCGCAGCGCCTGGTCGCGCAAACCAGCATACGTGAGCACCTGGTCTTGATAGACAACACAGCGCCGCTCCGGCGCGTGCGCGCAATGCGCAAGAAAGACGGCGGCCACAGTGCGGGGATCAGGCGCTTGCGTAAACTGGTTGAGGCTGGGCATGCGTGCCAAAGTATAGGAGCGTGTTGCGGGTAACGCGAGCAATCAGCTGCACCGCCTAAATCCAGCCACGCTTGGCAGCCAGAATTGCAGCGTGCGTGCGGTCGCTTGCGCCGAGTTTGGCGATGATTTCACTGACGTAGTTGCGCACCGTGCCGTGCGCCAGATGCAACTGGTCGGCGATTTCGGTATTGCTCAGCCCGCGTGCCACCAGCGCAAGAATTTCTCGCTCGCGTTCGCTGAGCGGTTCGACCAACGGGCTGGCGGTCGGGTCTGTGTTGTCCCCACCCCGCACCGCCTGCTGCATCACTTTGCCCGCCACTGCCGGGTCGAGAAATGATTGCCCCTGGGCCGCGACGTGAATGGCGCGCACCAGTTCGTCGCGCCGGGTGTCTTTGAGCAAATAGCCGCGCGCACCCGATCGGATGGCGTCAAACAGCCACTCATCGGTGGCATAGGTGGTCAGCACCAGGACCGCGATTGCTGGAAACTGCCGGCTGATTTCACGGGTGGCCTGCACGCCATTGAGCACCGGCATATTCAGATCCATCAGGACCACGTCGGGTTGCGCCTGCGGGATCAGCGCCAACGCTGCCTGGCCGTTGCCTGCCAACCCCACCACGGCAATGGTCGGCACTGTGCTCAGGATGGCAGCCAGTCCTTCACGGACGACCGCTTGATCGTCGCAGATCAATACTCGCACCGGCGTCTGCCCACTTGCTTCACCCATAATCTACCCCCAGCTCAGCGTAACAACCGTGCCCTGCTTTGGCACGCTGGTGATTGAGACGATGCCCTCAAAGAGGGCCGCCCGCTCTTGCATGCCCCGAATCCCCAGCCCGTTTGGCGATCCGTGCGCCGGGTCAAAACCAACCCCATCATCAACGATGCGCAATTGATACTGCCGGGTGTTGTGCTCAAAGTAAAGCGACAAGGTTTTGGGTGCCGCGTGTTGCACGCTATTTTCCAGCGCTTCCTGCGCGATGCGATACAGGGCCTGCTCGGTCTGCGCCGCCAACACCGGCAGTGGCTCTGGAAAATGCGCCTGCTGCTGCGCGCCCGTCCGTTGCGCGGCGGACTCCAACAGCGCGATCAGCGCGCCCTGAAGTCCAAATGTCTCCAACGGGGTCGCCCGCAGCGCATGCAGCGTGCGTCGCGATTCGATCAGACCCTCCTGCGCCGTGGTCTGTGCTTTGCCCAACATGCTGCGCGCCGCAGCGCCATCGACATCCCACAGGCTATTGACCGCTTCAATCTGCACATTCAACGCGCTGAGCGAATGGGCTAACGTGTCATGCAACTCGCGCGCCAGGCGATTGCGCTCCTGGCTGGCAGAAAGCTGCTCGACCGTGGCAGCGTAACTGGCCAGGCGGGTATTGGCGCTGACCAGCGCCGACTGCTGGGTGCGCTGCCGGTGCACCAGCCAGTTCACCACATAGCCAATCAGCAAAAAGATCAGACCGCGCACGACCAGTTCACGATAGGTGATGCTGGAGAGCAACGGGTTATTGAGGTCGGCAATGGCCACCATCACCCACTCTCCCACGGTGACAGCCAGCGTATAGAGCACCGCCACGCGATAGCGAAACTGCCACGCCACCAGCAGCAGCAACAGGATAAAGTCCTGCCGAACGACATGCGCGTGCATGAGTTGGCCGGGCGTCGCATCTGAAGCGGTGCCCAGGGTCAGAAACCATTGCTTCTCTATAAAAAACGCCACAGTGCAAATCGCAATGGTGATCGGCAGCAGCCCCAGTCCCAGTTTGATGTGCACTTGCGGCCATAGCAACAGCACCAGCGCGACCGCATCCAACGCGATGAGCACCCAATATTGTGCCGCGGACAGCACGGGCGGGCCGCCGCTTGTCAACCAGACCAGCGGGGTGATGACCAGCCAATACAAGATCCAATAGGCGATCAGCACAGCACACACCCGCCGGATGCCGGGTTCCAGTGTGCGAGGGATTAGCGTTTCCACAGGACGATTATGCGCATTTCCACTTGGGCGCGACAGTGCCAACTGTCATTCACGTTGTTAGGCATGTCAGGTGACAACGAGGTGTCAGCTGACACTGGTGCGATGGCATGCGTTTGGCGTAGTTTGAAAGCAAGCCATAAGCAAGTTGCTTGTGAGATGAGAACTTAGTCAAAAGGATCACTTACACATGAAACTGTTCAGTTCAACCTTCCGCATCCAAAACGCAAATCAAGCCAAAATCGGCGCACTGATCATCGTGTCGGCCCTGAGCGCCGCGCTGGTCGCCAGCTCGCCCGCCTCGGCGCAGCCAACCGACAACGCAACCCTGGAAAACGCCAAGAGCAAGCTGCCCACCCAATCGATCATGCCGCTGGCAGCAGCGCTGGAAGGCGCTGAAGAGGCGCTCAAGGCGTGCGAGGCCGGTGGCCACCGCGTTACGGTCACCGTGGTGGATCAATCGGGCAATGAAAAGATTGTGCTCCGCAGCGACGGGGCCGGCCCGCACACGATTGCAAGCAGCGCGGGCAAAGCCTTCACCGCCGCGAGCCTGCGCCGCTCCACAGGCGAACTGGCGACGTTTATCGCCGACAAGCCCGAGCTGGCCGAACTGCGCGACATGGATCCGCGCATCCTGATTCTGGCCGGTGGCCTGCCCATCCTGGTCGAAAACGAAATCATCGGCGGAATCGGCGTCGGTGGCGCGCCCAGCGGCGTGATTGATGCGCAGTGTGCCCAGGTTGGCGTCGAAAAGATCTTGAAAGAGACGAACTGACGCAACGCGCTTTGTTGCACGATAAACTAAGCCGGTGGTGAAATTGTTCACTACCGGCTTAGCCATCAGCGTTGAGGTTTTGCCATGAACAAATTTCCCTTAATGGGTGTGGCACTGATCAGTATGTTGTCGGCCTGCCAGGCGCGCAGCCCGGCTGCGCAGCCGCCCACAGTTGCGACTACGATAGCGACCAGCATGCCCACTCAAAATAATCCGGAACTCGACCGCGCGTTGATCGACGCTGCGGGTCAGGGCGACCTGGACAAGGTCAAACAATTGTTGGCGCAGGGCGCCAGCGTAAAAGCCAGCACCGACAACGGGGTGACGGCCTTGATCGCCGCCGCCTATCGCAACCATGTGCCGGTGGCGCAGGCGCTGATTGCCGCCGGTGCGGATGTCAACGTGCAGGACAACACCAAACAAAGCGCCTATCTAATCCCAACCGCAGATGGCTATGTCGAACTGCTGGACATCACGCTGGCCGCAGGCGCGGATGTGCATCGCACCGACAGCTACAACGGCACCGGTCTGATCCGGGCGGCGGACCGTGGCCATGTCGAAATTATCAAGCGCCTGCTGCAAACCGACATCAAGGTGGATCATGTCAACCGCCTTGGCTGGACGGCCCTTTTGGAGGCCATCATTCTGGGCAACGGCGGCCCACGCCACACTGAGGTGGTGCAGCTGCTGGTGCAGGCCAAGGCCGATGTCAATCTGGCCGATGGACAAGGTGTCACCCCACTGGCCCATGCCCGGCAACGCAACTTTGATGCCATTGCGAAGATATTGCTGGCGGCGGGTGCGCGCGAGTGAGCGGCGGACTACGCCGCAAAACCAACCGCGATATTGCGAAACCAGGGGCCGCGCTCGACGCTGACAAGCCGCTGGTTTAGCGACTCGTCGATGCGCATGTGTTTTGCGATGCCCTCAACGATCATGCGATTGTCGCTGACAGAGCGCGCCAAAAGCGCGCCCTGCGGTTTCAGACACTGACCCAGTTGCGCAACCAGGCCGCCAAATTGATCCTGACCCATCCATTCCACGATGTTTGAGATGCTGATCAGGTCAAACGGGCCGCTTTCGCGATTCAGCGCCACGGCCTGCTCGAGGACGTTGCCGGCTCGCAACTGCAATCGATCGATTTTGCCGCCAGCGTTGAGCGCGACCTGAGCGTGTTCCTGCAAATATCCCGGCAGCCCGGCTTCCCCTGTCGGCAGCGCATACGTATTGGCAAGGGCTGTGGTCAAAAAGTAATTGTGCGCGGCATCCGGTTTTTCCAGCGCTTGCAGGTGACACATGGCCGTCCGTTCGGCCAGGCTGGCCAGTTTCAAAGCCGCCTCTTCGGTGGGCAGGCCAAACGTATTTTTGAAATAGGTTCCCGTCATGATCCCCTTGTAGGCGGCAATCCAGGCGGCACGTTGATCGTCGGTAAACGTCTGTTCGAATGGCTTGAGGCCGGCTGCGTGCACACTCTTCTGCACTTCGCGCATCAGGACGTCGTTGCGGCCACTAAAGTGAATCCCAAACGCGATCTCGTTGTCGACCCGGGCATCCCAAAATCGCTGGCTGGCTTCGGGCAGATGCGCGCGCAGCCGGGCATACAACGCAAGCCGGGTCGCGGCCAATTCGGTCAAACCATCGGACCCGAGCAAGGCCAGTTGCTCGTCGCGCGTCAGATGTTTCACGGCCGTGCGACGCAGCTCGCACAGCTGTATTTGCGCGGGGTTGGTGTCCACCGCATGCACCTCGTGCACACCTTCGTCGGCCAACACGCTGAGCGCATTTTCACCCGACGAGGCCACCATCAGCACCCGTTGCGGCTCACTGTGAAACAGGTGTTTGAGGACAGCGAGTTCAGTTTGATAGTCTTCGTTTTGAACCGAATAGAAAATGTCGCTGCGAAATGTTTGCGTATCCATGGCTCTTTCGCTCCGTAGTCAATTTCAAAATGTCTGGCACCGCTTTATGCAAAATTAATCGCGGTGAATCTGAGTCTAATACCCAATTAGAGATTTGCAGGGCGCGTCGGAGAGCCATCAGCAAGATTAGCGGGGCATCCGGTTTTCGGGAATCTTCGGCCCGGTATACGCGTTACGCAACGCCAAACACATGTCATCTCGACGCGAAGCGAAGAGTTCTCGTATTCGGAAGCATACAGACGCTTTCGCGCTATGAGATCTTCGCTTCGCGTCGAGATGACATGTGTTTGGAAGAACGCGCCATCACCAGGCGCTCCACAACTTGCGCCGCTGCGCAACAGGCCGATAATCCGGTATGTATACGCGGCGAAGGGTCGAGGGGATCGCCTTTTGATCGCGCTCCGGGTCAGCCCGATACGCGTCGCGCCAACGTATACCTATCGCGTTACGATGCGCCTTGCAATAAAGCGCGTCCGCGCAAGGAGTCTTTGCACATGAACATTCGGCCTTCATCGTCGGTCGCAGCGCTACTCGCAGCGACTCTAGTCTGTTCGAACGTCGGCGTCGCAGGCGCAAGCAGTGCGCAGAATTCGAGCGGTTTTCAAACCAGCCAACCCGCCATGCTCAATCCGGTCATGGCAGGTGTGCAAGTCACGCCGCTGCTCACGGTCGGTGACGTTCTGCCAAGCGGCTTTCGCTTCGAAGCAATACCCGACGGCATCGCCCTGCGTACGCGCGGCAAAGGGCGCGTCGACGTATACGTCAACCACGAAACGAGCAAGGTGCCCTTCCCATACGTGACCGCCGCGCCAACGGCCGCCAACGGCGAAAACGATTTCGACAACTCGCAGGTCAGCCAGCTGATCCTCAACCAGCACTCGGCCGGCATCCTGAACGGATCGTTTGCGATCGCGAGCGATGCGGGCTATCAGCGCTTTTGTTCAAACTATCTCGCCACCGCAAAAGAGGGCTTTGATCGCGAAATTCTGTTTACAAACGAAGAATCGCCGGACTATGTGCTGCGCAAGAACAATTCCTGGCCGCCAGCGCTTGGCGATTCCGCGCAACGCGAAGTCGGCCTCGTCGTCGCGCTGGATGTCCGAACGGGCAAGCACAAACCGATCTATGGCATGGGCCGTCACAACCACGAAAACAGCCTGCCGATCCCGGGCTATGGCTATCCGGTGGTGTTGTCCGGTGATGACACGTTCACCAGCGGTCCGCTGACGATCCCAGCCGGCGGCCCGCTGCCGGCCGGTTCTGCGCCAGCACAGTCGCAGCTGTTCTCATACATCGCGCCCAGCACCGATGCATTGCTTGCCGACGAGGGCGATCTGTGGGCATTCGTGTCGGACACACCCGGCTTCAATGATTACTACGACTTCACGCCGGGCTCGGCGCAGGTCATCAGCGGGCGCTTCGTCCAGGTGCCAAAAGATATCGCAACCGGGCTCAAATCCGACGGCAGCGAGATCAAAGCGGCGGACAAAGGCTATCCGCTGCCGCCGACAAACGGCAGCTGGCAGCGCGATCTGCGCTCGGTTGCGCCGCTCGGGATCGACGGCCCGCAGTGGGTGCTCGAATACTGGAGCAACCTGAACAATGTGTTTCAGTTTGTGCGCGTCGAGGACATTGCCTACGACAAGCGGCCAGGTATGCAAAATATCGCCTACGTCGTCGATTCCGGACGCGGCACGGCCGGTGCCCCGCAGGCCGGCCGCTCGACCAACGGACGCGTGTGGAAGATGGTGCTCGACCCGGCCGATCCGACCCGCGTGCTTGCGCTGTCGATTTTTGTCGAAGGCGACGATGCTGCGGTTCAGACGCTTGGCGAGGTGCATCAGCCCGACAACATCGAAACGACCGCGAGTGGCGTGTTGTTGACCGAGGATCCGGGCTCAAGCCAGCAGTTCCCTGCAAACTCGACGCTGCCAAACGCGACAACCGCGCGCCTGTGGTTTGTGCCGTTCGCCGGCGCGGCCCAGGTCGTCGCCAGCGTCAATCAAGCGGCGGATGGCGGCCCGACCGATGTCGATGGCCGGCCCACAGGCAATCTAGGCGCATGGGAATCGACTGGCATCGTCGATGCCAGCGATGCATTCGGCGCGGGCGCGTTCTTGATCAACGTGCAGGCGCACTCGCTCTGGGTGGAACGCGCGCCCGGTGACGACAACAACGGTGACGGACAGCCCGATTTCACCTACAAGCGCGAAGGCGGGCAGTTGCTGCTGATTCGTATTCCAGGAATCTGAGTCGGCGGTTCGTTGCGAGCCATGCTTTCAAGTTTCCGTTTGACGAATAGGCGTCGCCCGCACCTTCCGTAAACAAAGAACGCCCGAAATTCGGGCGTTCTTTGTTTTTCCGCGATGCTCGCCAATCCGCTACGGCGCGCGCAGGATTTTCTCCATCTTCCTGCCCTTGGCCAATTCATCCACCAATTTATCCAGATATCGCGCCTGCTGCGTCAAAGGATTCTCGATTTCCTCCACGCGGTAGCCGCAGATCACACCCGTGATCAGGCGCGCATTAGGGTTTAGCGACGCGCGCTGGAAAAATGTCTCAAACGTCACGCCCTCTGTAATGAGCGCCTGCAGTTTCTTGTCATCGAATCCCGTTAACCACTCAATGACCTGATGCAGTTCTTCTTTTGTTCTGCCCTTCTTCACCACTTTTTCAAGATACATCGGATAGACCAGGCCAAAGATCAATTTGGCCATGCGTTGATTGTGTGCGTCTGTAATTTTCATGCCTGTATTTTACTCAACTCAGAACGTTTGTGCTATATTTTGCCGATGGTCAAGGACAAGACAGTGGACGCATACATTGCTGCGTTCGACGAACCTGCGCGCACCAGGCTGCGCGAGATGCGAAAGATCATTCGCAGCACCGTCCCGGAGGCCAGCGAAGTGTTCAGCAACGACATGCCGGGCTATGTGTTGCACGACAGCCTGGTTTGGTTTGCGGGCAGCGGCCAGGCGGTGGCGTTGTATCCACGCGGCCACCACTTCAAGAAAGTCTATGCCGCAGAGCTGGCCTGCTTCAAGACGATCAGCGGCGCGATCCTGTTCCCGGCAAATGCGCCATTGCCGGCCAAGTTCATCGCAAAAATCGTGACCGACCGGGCAAGCGAGAATAGGCTTGCCGCGCAGCCAACGCCGGCAGGAATCCCAACAAAAATCGGTGCGCCAGCCAGGCGCGCGTTGGCGAATGCCAGGATCACAAGCCTGGAAATCCTGGCCAACTACACGGAAGCGGAGATCCTGGCGTTGCATGGCGTTGGCCCGCGCGCCCTGCCCCTATTGCGTGAGGCGTTGCGAGCGGTTGGGCTCAAGTTTCGGGGCAGTTAAGCTGTAGGCGGCTGCCACAGCTCGACCTTGTTTCCCTCTGGATCGATAACCCAGCCAAACTTCCCATACTCCGATTCGTCTATCGAATCAAGCACATTGCAGCCTTCTTCCTTCAAAGCCTTAACCAGGGCGTGGAGATCCTCCACACGGTAGTTGACCATGAAGGAAGCGGTGCTCGGCGCAAAGTGATCGCTCTCTTGCGGATTAATCGACCAGGCGGTTGAACCGGCCTCCAGTTTGCCCTCGTCGTCGGTCCAATCGAAGGATGCGCCGCCCCATGGCTGGACATCGATGCCCGAGATGCCGTTTGTACCAGCCTGAAGTAACGGAGCGTTTTTGGCCTTGAAGAAGATTCCGCCAATGCCAGTGACTCGTTTCATGCTCATGCCTCCCTGTCTGCTCGTGCAACAAAATCATGGTTTCTAGGTGGGCAAAATCGCTATATTGCGCGCTCCGCGCGGGATATAGCGATTTTGACGTAATCTAAAGACTAGGTTTTTGTTGCACGCGTGGTTGAAAGCGCCCTGACAGTTCCGATTCGCGCTGGTATAACGGGCGCATGCCAACACCGTATGCAAGCCGCATGGAACTGGTGCAACCATCCGCTGTGTGCGAATTGTTGCGGCTCGGCGGCGACCCGGATATCGTATCATTTGGCGGCGGATACGCAGTGCAACACACTCAACATGCACGTGGTGTCGATGGATCTGGAGACCCAGGATCTCGATGCGCACATCGCCGGGCTGCGCGCGGCGTACCGGCGCAAGAAGGAGATCATGCTCGATGCGATCCGTCGCACCTTCCCAAGCTCAGTTCGCTACGCGAACCCACAGGGTGGGCTGTTCACGTGGCTCACGTTTGAGGAAGGCTTCGACACCGCGCAGTTTATGCGCGAGCGCGCGCTGCCGGTGGCGGAAGTGTTTTACGTCCCAGGCGCCACATTTTTCGCGGCGCGGCAGGAGCACAACCACGCCCGTTTCAGCTGCGCCACACAGACCGGCTCATCGTGCATACGGTCATCACGATAAAATTTCGACATGGCAATCGCAATTACTCCCGTGGCCGCGTCTGCGGCATATGACGAAGCTACCATCATGGGTGGGCTATATGGTCCGGGCTTTATCGCGCTGAAAGGAGCGTTTGACCGGATCTGGGTTCAGGCGATGGGCGAAGATCTCGCAGTCGCCTATCATGACGCGCTAGCCCGGCCAAACGGCGTCGTCGGACGCGGACCAAAACGCCACTACGTCGAAATTCATCCGCAAGACATACCCGCGGCTTTGTCGAACTGGTCACGCACCCGTGGGTTGTGGCCGTGGCCAACGCCATCCTCGGCTCAGACTACAAAGTCGTCGAAATCGGGTTTGACGTGCCCAATCCGGGTGCGGAGATGCAGCCATGGCATCGCGACTTTCCGTCGCCAGACGCCACGTTAAGCGGACGCCGGCTGAACTCGCTGGCGTTCAACGTCACCGCTGTCGATATCACCGACGACATGGGGCCGTTTGAGATCGCGCCAGGCACGCAATGGGATCCGCCCGACGCATTCGAACACGAACAGTTCCCGCCCAAATCACTTTACCCACGCTACGAACAACGGGCTGAGCGCAAGCTGGCCAAGATGGGCGACATTTCGGCGCGCTCGGCGCTGACGATCCATCGTGGCACGCCCAACCGTTCAAATATAGCGCGCCCGATGCTCGTGCTCGGCGTCGATGCGCCAGACGCGCGCAACGCCGATCGGCACGATCTGCAATTCACGCGCGCATACTTTGAGACACTGTCCGAATCCGTGCGCCGCCACTGCACTTATCGGCTGGTGGAGACGCTTGAACCGATTCATCAGGCGCACACTATCGAGGGCCTGATGATGGGCGACGCCTGACGCAGTTGCAATCAGACCCTATCGCTGGCGTATCCAGCGCTCCATGTCTGACGGAGCGCCCCCGAACAGGAATGTCAGAACCTGCGGCGGCGGGTTGAGGCAACATCGCACCCTCGTGCAACAAAAGCATAGTTTATAAAGCGGCGAAATTGCTATATCCCCTGCTTCGCGGGGGATATAGCAATTTCGCCAGATTTAGAAACCAACTTTTTGTTGCACGAGGGTGCGTTCGATGCCCCAAAATGGGCTTAGGGCACAACGAGCGCATTGCTTGGCAACGATCTGTTGCCAGCATAATCTATGGCGAACACCGTAAGCGTTGTGCCGGAGGGCGGGCGCTGGATCGTCAGGCCAGTTGTGCCAAAGCAATATTGAGAGCAAGTGGGCAAGAGCGGGCTGCCCACCACAATGTTGCTCGCGCTGTAAACATACTGGATTTGTGTCGTGCTAGAGGTGTTATCCGTTGATGGGTCCCAGACTACCGTAACGCGATCGGCTGTTACTTGCCCAAAACTAATCACCGGTGCGCTGGGTCGAGATTCTTCGAGTGTGGGTGTGTGGAAAGCGAATGTCGTGTAGTCCGATGTGACTGTCGAATACGTGTTTGTTGCGCTGTTAAAGAAACCAATACGTTTGAAACGCAGCACATAGTCGCTGTTTGGCACAAGGTTGGTGACCCAGTAATTACCGCCATCCACCAAAAAGACCTGGATTGCTGGGCTGCCGACGATATCCCCGCCAGGTATGACAGGCCCGCTAACGTACTCACCTTGCACGTTGTAACCACTTCCAGGATCAACCGAGACGACAACTCGGTTGGCTTCCGCCGCCACGACTTGAATGATCGAAGGCGGTGGCACGACTGTGACTGGGGCGGGTGTAGGCGTAGCCCGCGGCGGCCGTGTGGGCTTGGGCCGTTGTGCATTGGCTGTGCCCGAGCTTGCGGCGAGCATGCCGATCATAGTCAACGCAGCAAACGCGCAAAACTTTAACTTGGCGCGCGCCATGAGACGAGGCAAATTTTTTGACACTTTAAAAACCTCACTTTCTGATACGTGTTTTTTTTGATGCGGATGGGGGCCGATTCCTTCTGCACACGTGATCAGTATTGAGATAAAGTCTTACACGGTTATTTCGGAAGCATTACGATATGCACATTGCGAGCAAAAAACTCGCCAACAAACCAGTACATGCGAATGCATTGCCTCAAGACGACCATGACCAACGAAACTTCCCAGATATTTAACCCCGAACTTGATCTAAAACTCGAACGTAACACCGACATCGCGCCGGACAAAGTGTGGGCAGCGTGGACGCAGCCCGAGTTGCTGACGCAGTGGTTTACGCCTGCGCCGTGGCTCACCGTCGAAGCCGAAATTGATCTGCGACCCGGTGGCGTGTTTTCCTCGATCATGCGCTCGCCGGAGGGCCAGGATTACCCGAACGTCGGATGCGTGCTGGAGGTCGTTCCAGGACAGCGCCTGGTGTGGACCAGCATGCTCGGCCCGGGCTTCCGCCCATCGCCTGCCGGCGCGATCAGCGCCGACAACCTGGCGCTCACCGCGATCATCTCGATCGAACCGCACAACGGCGGCACGAAATACACGGCAATCGCGCTGCACAGCGATGCCACAACGCGCGACAGGCACGAGGCGCTGGGCTTTCATGCCGGCTGGAGCGCGGCATTCGACCAGCTGGTTGCGCTGATGCGCGCGCACTAGCGCACACACACATGGCCACACAAGACGATGTTCGCCGCATTGCGTTGTCAATGCCTGAAACCACCGAGGACCCCAATCGATTTGCGTTCTCGGTGCTCAACAAGGGCAAGGCAAAGGGGATTGCGTGGGTGTGGCTCGAGCGCACTCATCCTAAAAAAGCGCGCGTGCCAAACCCGGCTGTGGCGGCGATTGCTGTCGCGGACCTGAACGAGAAAGAACTGTTACTCGCGGCAAACCCGGACGCCTATTTCACCGAACCGCACTACAACGGCTACTCCGCAATACTGGTGCGGCTGGCTGACGTGGATCTGGATGCGCTGCGCGGGTTGATCGTCAATGCCTGGGGCTGCGCCGCGCCAAAGGCGCTGGTCGACACTTACAAACGCGCCCAAGATGAAGCAGAATCCACTGGGAAACCCTACGATAAACGAAAACCTGCCAAATCCCCCACACGCTAGCGCCGCGGACCTGGTCACCGAGCTTCTCGCTGCCGAAGGCTGGCCGGCGCCGCAACTATTGCGCGATATTCTTGCGCGCGGCGAGGCGGCGATTGAACCGCTGCGCACCGATGAAGACGGCATTGATGCTGAGTTCACGATTGCGTTGCTTGCGACGCTAAATGCGACGCAGGCGATCCCCGAAGTCATCGATTGCCTTCGTCGCCAGGCTGAAAGCGATCTGCCAGACATGCTGCAACGATCCGTGCCCGTGCGGTAGTGGGAAGAAATACAAGCACTGCCACGGGAAGGGGTGATGGCATGGGTGCCGTTCGCGTCATACACCAAAGCTCACGCCCAGACGTATCGCTCATCCCACGGCTCGTTGTGACTTCGGAGCAAACTGCGAAGTTCGTCTTGAAAGCCCTGCCCGTTGTGATGGGCTTCCTGATTGGCAATATAGGTGCTGACCGTGGCCAGATCTGAAAACGCGACTGAGAACACCGCATAGCCTGACTGCCAGGCAAACTCCGCAAGCAACTGGTCGTGCTCTTTGATCCAAATCGACGAAACGCGCTTAAGCTCTTTAACCCAATCGGCTTGAGTGATCGTGCGGCTCATCCGCGCGAGCACATGCACATGATCTTCAGCACCACCAACGATCACCGATGGGCATCCTAAGCGTTCAGATGCTGCGCCAAGCCATGCATGCAATGTCATGCGCAGACTGCGGTCGTATAGGAACGGCGTGCGCAGCTTGGTTGAGAAAACCAGGTGCAGATAGACAACCGACAATGATTGAGACATACCTTCGAATACTAAATTAGCCTGGCCCGTTGTGTACAGCGTGTTGCCCCGGGTAAATCGTGCGCTTTGCTCTGTGCCTCCAACCCCAACGGGGTTGCGCATACCAGCCGCGGGTTGTGGCGCGCAACGTCAAGCCATCGCGCCATACACACACCCGCGCCGCTACCCGCGGGGACTCGCCATGCGCCTGCACAGCATGGGTGCCGCGAGGGTGCCCAGGGTAGCCGGCACAGCCGGCAACCCTGGGCTAGTTTACGTAACCCCTTCGGGGTAAATCGTGCGCTTTGCTCTGTGCCTCCAACCCCAACGGGGTTGCGCATACCAGCCGCGGGTTGTGGCGCGCAACGTCAGCCATCGCGCCATACACACACCCGCGCCGCTACCCGCGGGGACTCGCCATGTGCCTACACAGCATGGGTGCCGCGAGGATGCCCAGGGTAGCCGGCACAGCCGGCAACCCTGGGCTAATTTACGTAACCCCTTCGGGGTAAATCGTGCGCTTTGCTCTGTGCCTCCAACCCCAACGGGGTTGCGCATACCAGCCGCGGGTTGTGGCGCGCAACGTCAACCATCGCGCCGCTACCTGCGGGGACTCGCCATGTGCCTGCACATCCACCACCCCGCCGCGCGCTGATGTATTCTTCGCCTCGGCGCGACAGCGCCGCAATACACACCATGCTTGTAGAAAACCCACGCGAATATCTGCGCCACGCACATGCCAATCGCTTTGCGATGCCGGCCTTTAACGTCTGCAATCTCGAGATGGCCAAAGCCGTCATCGAGGCAGCCACCCTCGAAAAAGCCCCGCTGATCGTGCAGACCTATACGGGCGATCTGGCGCATGGCAGCCTGGGCGATGTACCCGGCCCGCTGCCCGGCATCATCAAACACCTCGCCGCGCGCACACCGGTGCCGGTGTTTTTGCATCTGGATCACGGCCCAAGTTTCGAATACGACCTGCGCTGTCTGCGCGAGGGGTATAGCTCGGTCATGTTCGACGGCCATCAGCTCGCGCTGCCGGCCGCGATCGCCGAAACCGCGGCAATCGCGCGCGTGGCGCACGCCATGAACGCGGCGGTCGAAGGCGAGCTGGGCACGTTTGGCGGCGACCAGGGCAGCCAGGAGTTCACCGACCCGAACGATGTGCCGAGCATGTTTGAACAAGGCCAGGCCGATATGTTGGCGGTCTCGGTGGGTTCGGAACACGGCAACGCCAGCCGCTTAAAACTTGATCTGTTGCGCGAAATCGCCGCGCGCGCCAATGCGCCGCTTGTGCTGCACGGCGGCACCGGCATTCACGAAGATGATGTGCGCGCGGCGGTGCAGCTGGGCGTGGTCAAGATCAACATCGGCGCCGGTCTGGCGCGGGCCTGGGCGCAGGGCGCGCGCGAGGCGCTTGACGCGAAACTCGGCCACTACGAAACACTTGGCCAGTCAATGCTGCGCGTGCGCGAGGTCGCGCAACATCGGTTGCGCCTGATGGGCGCGAGCGGCCGCGCGTAATATGGAGCCGGCACCCTCGGAGGGTGACCTACCCTCCGGGGGTGGAAACTATGCGAATCGTCATCATCGGCGGAAAAGGACATGTGGGCACGTATTTGGTGCCGCGGTTGGTCGAAGCCGGCCACGAGGTCGTGTGCGTGTCGCGCGGGCAACGCCAGCCGTATCAGCCGCACGCCGCGTGGCGCCAGGTGCGCGATGTGATCATCGACCGGGACGCCGCCGAAAACGCCGGCACGTTTGGCGCGCAGATTCGCGGGCTGCAGGCCGATGCCGTGATCGACATGATCTGCTTCACGCTGGAAAGCGCGCAGCATCTGGTCGACGCGCTGCGCGGCGCGGTGCAGCACTTTTTGCACTGCGGCACGATCTGGGTGCACGGCCCGAGCGCGCGCGTGCCGACAACCGAGATCGAACCGCGCCGGCCGTTTGGCGACTATGGCATCCAAAAGGCAGCCATCGAGCAGTATTTGCTGGCGCAGGCGCGCGCGCACGGGTTTCCGGCAACCATGCTGCACCCGGGTCACATCGTCGGGCCGGGCTGGCACCCGCTCAACCCGGCCGGTCACTTCAACCCGGTCGTGTTCGAACGCCTGTCGCGCGGCGAGGAAGTCGCCCTGCCCAACTTCGGGCTGGAAACGGTGCACCACGTGCACGCCGACGATGTCGCGCAATCGTTTATGCAGGCGCTGGCGCACTGGGGTCAAGCAGTGGGCGAAAGCTTTCACGTGGTCTCACCACAGGCTGTGACGTTGCGCGGTTACGCCGAGGCGATGGCGGCCTGGTTCGGCCAGCCAGCCAAGCTGCGTTATCTGCCGTTTGAAGCGTGGCGCGCCACGGTGTCGGAAAGCGAAGCGCAGGCCACTTGGGACCACATCGCGCACAGCCCGAATTGCAGCATCGAGAAAGCACGCCGACTGCTCGGCTATCAGCCGCGCTACAGCTCGCTGCAGGCGGTGTGCGAGGCGGTGGCGTGGCAGATGCAACACAACGCTAGGGCCGACAGCGCTCCAAAGTGAATGGCACGACGTGGCGCAATTCGGGCATATCGCGCACAATCTGAGCAAGCGGCCACGAGCGCGCTTTGGACACCCTGATGAGCACACACACTTTTGAACAATCGCTGGCGAAACTCAAACGCGACGGCTACTTGCTGGTCAAGCAAGCGCTGCCGCAAGACGTCGTCGAGGCGTGGAAGGCCGTGTTATACGACCTGCACGGCAAAGGCGAGTATCAAATCAAGAATGGCGTGGGCAACGTGGCCTTCGAAAAATTGCTGGCGCTGCAGCCCGAGCGCGCCCGGGCATTGATGACCCAGCCCGCCACCGCACAGTATCTGCGCGCCATCCTGGGCAAGCAATGCCAGCTGCGCAGTTTTCGCGCCCATGTCAACCCCGGCGCGTATACGCAGGAGTGGCACATGGATTTTTACGACTACTACTATCAGGTCGAAAAAGCCGATGCAGAGAAACCGCTGGTTGGCATGTGCATGAACGCCACGTTCTATCTGACCGACAACACGCCGGACCGCGGCAGGCTGACGTTTGTCAAGGGCTACCTCGACAAGCCGGTGCCGGAAGATCTGCGCGCCAACCTGCGCTATACCGAAGACCGCAACGATCCATTTCAACGCTGGTGCGACGCGCAGGAACGCGAAGACCTGCACCCGATGGCCGGCGACGCGGTGGTCTTCTACAGCCATGTGCCGCATCAGGGCGCCAAATTCGGCGTCGATCCGGAGGGTCAGATGCGCGCCAACATCGTGCTGCATTTCCAGCAGAACCCGATGTTTCCCGGCATCAGCTTTGTGAGCGATTCGCAGTTTACGCTCGAGACGTTGGGCTACAAAGGCACTTTCCCGTTTGCGGGATGATCCTCGAGCGTTGACGAATTTTGTCTGCGAAATGAGTTACATCCCGCGCTCCGCGCGGGATGTAACTCATTTCGCAGATTTTCTCTGTGCACTCAATGCGCAAACGGCCGCCGACACACGCGCAGAGTTAGCGGCAACCGAACTCTGGCTCGAACCCAAACAGCGTTTTTGCGCGTTCGCCGCTGACCAGCGAGTCGAAGCCGCGCAGGCCGCGATTTTCAGATTCAGGGAAATAGCGGCTGGCGATTTCGGCCGAGGGCGTATTGACCATCGTGTCTTTGGCCACGACGTAGGCGATGACATGCTGGCGCGGCGGCAACGCGACCGTCGCAGCCAGATATGCGCAACGGGCGGCATCGCGCACGTCACAGTAGGCGTAGAGCGCCCAGTGCGGCTCGATTGCCGCGGGCCATGGGAAGTTTTCCTTGATCCCGTCCGGATGCGTGATGGCGGTAAAGCGCAGGCTGACCACGCTCACGCCGAAGTGCTTTGCATACATCTCGCCGCACACCTCGCCAACCTGTTTCGACAGGGCGTAATCGGTCTGTGGATCGATCTCGTGCGCCTCGTCAACCGGAAGATAGCGATAGCGCGTGTCGTTTTTCATGTGCACCGTGCGCGCCACCTGAATGGTCGACGCCAGCACGACGCGTTTGATGCCGAGCTGGACAGCCGCCTGGAGGACGTTAAACGTACTGTTGACATTCGTGCCGAACACCTGCGCGGGCGGCACGATGCCATGGTCGCGATACGCCGCCAGGTGTATGACCGCGTCCGCGCCATCCAACGCCGCTACCGTCTGGCCGTAATCAGCCAGATCCGCGCGCAGATAGCGTTCGCGTGGTGAGCCACTGCCAGTCACATCCACGCCAAACACAGCCGTATCGGGTTGTTTGGACGCATAGTCCACCACGAACCCGCCAATCAAACCTTTTGAGCCAGTGACAACAAGTTTCATAAGCTATTGGGAATGAGGGCGAGTATCGCATGCGCGGGTGCCTGCTACAAGCGCTCGGTGCGCCAGAAAATGTCGTATGGCCGTGAGATGCTGCAACATTGCGCGATCGAAGGACAGAGCGAGCTAGGCGCAAGGCGCTAACGTACCCATTCAATCTGTGCCGGAGCGTCCCCAACCAATGGCTGCAGCGACAGCGCAGTGCCCTCGTTCGTCCACATCATGACGGCGGACTGCGAGGCCGGGAGCGCGCCCTCAAACACGACATTGGCGCCATCCGGCGACCAGGCACGCTCATTGAACAGGCTTGGCGGGAGCGGCATGCTGCGGCTAATGGAATTTAAATTCAGATCCAGAACATATAACCCGTGCATCGACGCGGAATTCGTGCCGTCGGCGCCTTGTCGTACGGCGAAGTGCCAGCGTCCGTCCGCCGCCTTGAACATCCCGCCGAGCGAGTAGCGTCCGCCAGCCGGCAGCGAGATGGGCAATGTCTCGATGCTTTCATCAAGTTGGCCGGGCAACGCGACCAGTGTGTGCGTCTTGACAACCAGTGCCCCGCTCGGTCCAGCGACATCCTGTGGCGAAATGGCGATGAGCTTGTCGTCATCGACAAAGCGCAGCATAGCACCCGGCAGTACCGTCTCAAACGTTTCGGAAAACACGTGGGTCTGGCCGCTCGGAAAATCAAGCACTGTCAACGCACTGCCTTCGTGGAACCCCTGGCGCGCGAGCACCCGCCGCGCGTGTGGTGCAAAGTCGAGAAATCCGTACACCATCGCCCGCATTCCGGGTGACTGTAGTTGGCGCGGCTCGATGGTTGCCGCTGCGGCCGGATCAATCGCAAAGACGCCGCGCGAATCGGTCCAAAGCACGTCGCCCCATGGCGCCCAAGCGATATCGGGACAGCGCGGCGGAGAGTTCTCGTCAAACGGCACGCCGCACCAGCCGACTGCACGCGCCTGACCTGGCGCGCCAAGCGGCAGCACCATGATCTGTGTCAACGCATCGGCATCACCGCCATATGCCAGCCAGCGCCCGTCATGGGACACGCGTGGCCGCGCCCCGAACGGTGCCTCCGCAAAAATTCGCAGCGTTCGTGGCGTCATCGGAAAACAGTGCGAAGTAGTTGGATGTATCGTGCTTGATCGTCACAATCAGTCGTTCAGCGTCGGGCGTCTGCGCAAAGCCAGTCACGATGAGCTTGTCCGGTTCCGCAACAGCGATGATCGAATCAGCCGTCACCGATGTGATCGCGCCAATCCCGAGCAGATTTTCAGCGCGCCGGCCCTGCCAGCGCAGCAACTGGCCGTTGCCCACCAGAAGCAGTGCGTGAGTGAGTTCGGGGAGTGCGTCGCGCGACACCGCTGCGAGCGCGGGCTCGGGTGTGGCGCTCGGCTGCGGTGTCGCCGTTGGTGTCGATTCAATCGTCGCGAACGGTTGCACTGGCAGATAAGTCACAACGGGAGACTGCAACGGCGGGACGGGGTTGGCGGTCGAACACGCGGCGAGCCAGACGCTGCATGTTAGCGCGAAGACGGAACGGCGTATGACAGTGCGACACATATGAGTCGACTGAGTCTATTAAGACCAGCCTGTTGTGCATGACGCGCGCACGACTTTTGCATTTCGGCAGCCCTACCGTCACACATATGATCGCAGTGTCCGCCCTGCGCTTGTATAAAATCAGATGGTTGACAACAACGACGCGATCGACACCACGCTGTGTTCGGCGATCGACTTGTTCGCCGCAATCCCCAGCAGAATGGACATCGCGCCCGCGCGCGAGCCAGCCATGTGGCCAAGCGGATCGGGCAGCGCGTTGCCGCCAAACAGCCGTTCGAGCAGCAACGGATCGCCGCCGCCGTGCCCGCCTTCGGCCTGACTAATCTCATGCACGGTGCGCTTGCCACTCCCGTCGTAGTGCGTAATCGACAACGGCGCAGCGTCCGCCAGCGGACCGCTTTCGATAACTTCGAGCTCGATGCGTCCGCGCGCGCCGGTGATGCTGGCGCGCCAGCCTTCGTAGGGCGAATAAGCCACCAGTGAATAGGCCAGCTGCGCGCCTTTGGCATAGCGCGCGGTCACATTCATGGTGTCGTAGATGTCGATCTTCTCGCTAAATACGCATTGATCGCGAAAGTAGCCGTCTTCGCCCTCCGCGTCAAAATACATCGCCTTCAAGTTGCTGTCGGTTTGGAAGTCCACAAAGAACTCGCAGGTTTTGGCATGCGCGCAGGTGCTGCAGCGTTCGCCGCGTTCAGCGCGCGTGGGACCGTAAAAACGCAGCGACCCAGCGCCGGAGACCTCGGCGGGTTCGTCGTCCAGCCACCAGTTGATCAGGTCAAAGTGATGCGTGCTTTTGTGCACCAGCAGGCCGCCGCTGTTTTCCATGCGCCGATGCCAGCGCCGGAAATAATCCGCGCCATGCCGGCGGTCCAAAATCCACTCAAAATCGACATTGAGCACGGTGCCCACCGCGCCCTCACGAATCAGCGTTTTGACCGTGGTTGCATAGGGCGTGAAGCGATAGTTGAACGTCACCGTGACGCGTTTGCCGCTGCGCTTTTCGGCCGCCAGGATGTCCCGGCATTTGGCGTCGTCGATTGTCATCGGCTTTTCGGTGATGACGTCGCAGCCGGCCTCCAGCGCGCGAATAATAAACTCGTGGTGATAGCGATCGACAGTGGTGACGATCACGCAATCCGGCCGCGTCTCGCGCAGCAGCGCATCGAAATCGGCGAAGACGGGTGGCGCGCCGCACTGCTCGCTCAACACGCGCGCGCGGTGTTGATTCGGGTCAAACACGCCCACGATGCGCGCAGACTTTGTAAAGTCGCGCACGATCGGGCGCGCATACATGTGAAGCGCGCGGTTGCTCGCGCCGGCAAATGCGAAGGTTTTCATACGCTCACCACAGTAGCATCATCGTTCGACTGCCGCAAGTGCGATGCGCTCGGGGCGTTGCGCGTGTGAGCGTTCACGTGCGCAGTGCCTCAGTCAATCTGGCTGCGCCAATGCGGGGAAAGCAACCCGGCAGAATCTGGATCGAGCAACACGCGCGCGTGCGCGCAGGTGCGCAGGAGCGAGGCCGGGCACTGTGGCGTCAACGGGCCTTCAAGCGCAGCCCGCACGGCCGCTGCTTTGCGGCGTTCCGGCACCACAACCAGCACCAGAGGCGGCGCCAACAGCGCACGCGGCGTCAGGGAGAGGGCCTGGCGGGGCACATTCTGCAGCGTCGCAAAGTGGCCTTCCCCAACCTGCTGGCGGCGGCACGCTTCGTCCAGTTCGACCACGTGGATCAGCGCGTGCGTATCGAAATCGGCTGGCGGGTCGTTAAACGCGATATGTCCGTTTTCGCCAATGCCCATCACGCACACCGCCGGTTGCAGGCGTGTCAGGAGCTCGGTGTAGCGCGCCAGTTCGACCTGCGTATCGGCTGCGTCACCCTCGACCCCGTAGAACGCGCGCGGTCGCACACCGTCGATCAGCTTTTCGCGCATGTAGCGGCGGAAGCTGGCGGGATGCGTCGCCGGCATGCCCCGGTATTCATCCATGTGCAGGATATCGACGCGATCCCAAGCGATGTCTGTGCGGGCGCGTAGGGCGTCGAGAAACGCCAACTGAGAATTGCCGGTCGCCAGAATCGCGGCCGCGCTGCCGTGCGTCGCGATGCGCGCAGCCAACGCCTGTGCAACCTGCGCGGCCGCTGCCGCGCCCAACGCCGCCTGCGAATCAAAAATTGTGACATTCATGGGTTGGCGTAGTCTAGTGCCTTTGCCGACCCGCGCGACCATCGGTGCTGTTGAGAGCGGCCGGGAAGCGGCCGGGAGGCTTCCCGGCCGCTTTTTCCAACTCAGTTCCTGCTCGACAGCGGCAGCCAGAGCACACGGGTCTGCAGCGCGAATGGCAGTACGTTCGAGGTCGCCCCACCCGGGCCGCGCGCGCTGACCTGCACCGTGCGCAGCGCGCTCTGCGTTTGCACCAGGCCGATGTCAGCGCCAAGATGCCCGGCGTCGATAAACGTCGTCACGAGCGGCGCACCGTTCCACAACAGCACCGTGCCGCTGACGAACCCGCTGCCTTCGACCGTCATCGTAAAGCTGCTGCGGAAAGTGCCTGTATAGGGCGTGAGCAGATCGAGATGCGGCTGTTCACCCAGCACGGCCGCGGCCCAGGTATTGGGTTTATTGAACTCGGCGGCATACGGCCACACAAAATCGTCGCCCTGGAACGCAACCCAATAGTGTCCGAACTTGATGCCGATGGCGTGATCCAGCCCGCCGATGAGGCTGGCCGGGATCTTGAGTTCGCCACTCCAGACAGCAGCAGCAGCACTCACCTGTCCCTGCAAACCGGCCGGCCCGGCCGCGTTAAAGTTGCCGGTGCCGTCACCCGCAAGTGTGCCCACATCGCCGTCTTCTCCAATCGCAAATGCAAAGTCGCTTGATTGCGCCAGTGCGTCGGCGCTGTGATTGACATCGATGCGCACCGCAGCAAAGGAGCCGGGCGCGATCGCGCCTTGTGCCAGTCCGGAGAAGCACACCCACACATCACTCGCCGTGCGCAACACGCGCACCATGGCCTGGTTGCCATCGCCATAGGGACGCAGCGACACCGGCATGGCATCGGCATAAGCGACGTCGTCGCAGACGCCATCCAGCGCAGGCGCCGAGGCCTGCGGCACACCCAGCGGGGTCACGTTGAACGTCACCATGGCTGTCGCGACAGCGCCGGCGCTGTCGGTCGCCGAGATGACCGCGGTGTGCACGCCGGTGCTGAGACCCGGCGCCAGGGTTTCAAGGCCGACGCCGATCACGCGGCCATCCACCAGCCAGGTCGGCGTGATCACCCCGTCCTCGATGTCGAAGGCGCTGGCCTGCAACACGGCCACGTCTCCGGCGCGCAGGCTGGCGCCATTGACTGGCGCGCGGATTGCGACATCGGGTTTACGGTTTGCCAGCGTAAAGCCGCCGGATGTGGCGATGGCGGTGTTGTAGCCATCGCTGGCCAGCACTCGCACGATGGCCTGGTTCGCGGCGCTGCCGTGCAGGGTGTTCAGCTCGGTCAGCGTGGCGGTGTAGACGCCCGACGGATCGCTGGGGTACTGCGACAGCAGCGTCTCCCAATGCACGCCGTTGTTAAAGCTGTATTGAACCGTGAACAACAGGCGATCGGCGGCATCCGCGTCGCTGGCCCGCCAGGCTAATGTCAATTCGTCGTTGACAGTCAATCCTGAGGCTGGCTGCGAAATCGTGACCACCGGCACAGCAGCGCCAATCGTCCACGTATCGAGCACAGTTGCGTCTGCAAGCAGCTCAATCTTGGTCACGCCGGCGGCCGGTGGCGGGAAGACGTCGGCGAACAACGCCGATCCGCCACCGGAGTCGTGATCGTCGATGGGCGTCAGCGTCAGTGCGCGTTCCAACACCACGCCCGAGGCGTTGCTCAGGCGCAGGGTATACGCGGCATGCGGTTCACCAGCGTGCGCCGCGCGCTGCTGACCGGCGGCCAGCAACAGCGTGGCTGGCGGCAGTGTCGCGCCTGGCACCTGCAACACGCTGCCGATCACGCCGCGATTAATCTCGGTGTCAACCAGCCCGGTCACGATGACTTGCTCACCGGCGTCGGCGCGTTGCGCGCGCGCAAGTTCAGATGGGATTGCAGCCGACGTGGCCGCCGACGTGGCAAAGCTGTTGAACAGCGCTCGATATGTATAGTCGCTGACCCAGGCCGGATTGCGATAGGTCATGAAATCGCTGGCCTGCGACGGCTGTATCGGCTGGCGCTGCGTCACATCGAATCCGTAGTATCCTGTCGGATCGCTCGGGCCGATCGTGCATGGACTATAGGGATAGCCGGTGTCGATGTTGTCCGGATTGCCGCAGTTGACATGCTTTCGCCCGTAGTTGTGCGCGATTTCCTGCGCCATGACGCTGCCTTCGCGCAGACGATCCCAACCTGGCGAGACAACGTCATGCGGCGGCAGCCTCACCCAGGATTGTTTGCTGATGGTGCTGGCATACCCGCCAACGTTGCCGGTGCTGGCGTCCGGATGCACGATGCCCATTTGATGCACAGGCGAACCGGCATCGGAACAAATATTTGGGTCAAACGTGACTTTGTCGCGAGCCCACAACGACATGATGACCTTGTCGCGATCGGGTGGGCCGTTAAAGATGCCCCAGCCCTCGTCGAGTTCATACGGGCCAAAACACGGATACGGGATGCCGAACTTTGTGCAAATTTGCAGCTCCTCGACGGGCGTGCTGTTGCGAAAGAGCCAGATATCCGGAGCCGGCCAACGGCGGCGGAACTGGCTGATCATCTCGCCGACGTTCGGATCGCTCAGGCGCGGGGTTGGGTTGTGCGTGCGCACCGGCGGCGCGATCACACAGATGGGTGGTTGGCTTTGAAACGCTGCGGTCTTGCTGAGTTCGTTGTTCGTCAGCGTTGGGTCGATATGCATCTGACGCGGATCGACCACAAAGCGCAGCGTGGTGCTGCCGGCGCTGACCCAGCTGTCGGGCAGCTGAAAATACCAGCTGTCGGCGAGGCGGGCACGGTCAAACGCCGCGCCGGTCACAAGCGCGCGGATCGGATTGAGCGGCGCCAGCGGTGAACCCGGCAGCGGGCTGCCGTTCCGCACTCCGTGCAGGCGCGCTTCGACATTTGGTGCACTGGGGCCGGACACTTGCCGGACATACGCGCGCACATAGGTCGTCTTGCCGCCGGCCAGCGGCGCCGCGTTGGCCAGATTCTGGATGCTCTGCGTCACTTCGAGCCCATCAACGCTGAAATCGCGCGTGATCGCGGTCGCGTTTAGTCCAAGGCTGTAGATCCCAACATCGCGTGCAAACAGCAATTTGTCGTTTACAACGAACAGTTCACTATGGATAGTGGCCTGTCCGGTCGCAATCGTATCCGCGGTGCTGCCTGCAGCGCCAATGGCGCGCCGCTTGACATCGCCGTTCGTATTGTTGACCGTGCTGAAGTCGCGTTCGGTCCAGTAGACCGCCCCACCCACGCTGAGCAAATCACCAATCGACCAGTTGGTCGTGGCGGTGTAGAACGTGCCCGGCGCAGTCAAGGTGCAATCCGTCACAGCGGTGCACGAACGAAATCGAATCGAATAAGTCGATGAACTACCCGCCGACGTGCGTTGGACCCAGTAAATGCTGTAGCGACCCGGACCCGGCCCGGTTCCAGGCACATACAGCAAGCCATGCCCAAACGTATTCGCGCCAAATGCAGCGAAGACACTCGGCGAACAAGGCAATGTTGCGCATCCGACCGATGTGATATGCACACCGGCGCTATCCGTCCAGTAGACATCGTTGCCCACAACCATTACGCTTCCGGCGAACGACGCAGTATTTGCCACGGTCTGGACCGCGCCGCTGCCATCGCGCAGGGTGCGCAGCACTTTGTTAAATCCAATCCAATAGAGAAACCCGCCGGCATCCACCAGCGCGCGTCCACCGGGTTTGTCGTCGCCGGTCAGCGCCTTGATCGGCACCGCGGCGTAAGGCTCGCTCAGCGGCATGCGCTCGATGCGCCCTTCGGATTCGTCGAAGTAAAACAGCCCGTCGGCTGTGCTGACCTGGCTGCGATAATTGATGCACTTCGCGAAATCGTTGATGCTTTCAATCGTGCGCTGTGTGCCACCGCCAGCCGGCATGCGTTTTAACGAGGCAGTGCTGACAAACTCATCGGCAAAACAGTTGATAGCCCAGTACGCCAGTCCAGCGCCGGCGCTCCACTCCTCGATGGTATCTGTCACGAGCGGGACCGGGGTGTCATCCGGCGCGAGCACTCTGGCCTGAACTGGCGTCACCTGGCGTTGCAGACCACCGATACCCAGCACCAACAGCGCGAATGCACAAAGCAAACGCATGCCACGAACGGCGATTCCCAAGGCATGTTTCATACAAGGGTTGTAGCACATTCCGGCCGTGGCGTCCTGAGGCAGGCATCCCGAGTGGATCGGGACAAACGCCTAGACATACATGGGCAGCTCGGCATCAAACGGCTGTTGAATATGGGCGCGAGCGCGCCGCGCGTATTGCCTGACACACACAAGCGATGATCCGAGCGAACCTCTAGGTTTCACACAGGCTTACCCTGGATTGAACCAGGTTGGAACCTGGTTCAATCCAGGTTAGAGCCCTCCCGGAGTCTCTCATCTCAGCCGCGCAATTCGCCGCGCACGCGCATAAACAACACGCCGAGCATATTCTTGCCGGTCCCATCGCCGCCATCGGCCCAATAGGCGTCTTTTTCGGTGTGCTCGACGATGTCGGCGTCGCCAGTCGCAAGCAGCAGCGCGCGCAGCGCCGCATGCTGGGTGACTTTGGCGCGCAACGCATCCAGCATCACGCGGTCCTTTATGTCGTTCCAATCTGCGCGCGGCGCGTGGTCCGGGCTGCTGGCGAGGCGCTTTGCCAAGAATGGCGACGGCGCGCAACGAATGCGCTCTTCGTGCGCGGTGCCGGCGAACTTCATGGCCTGGTAATAGTGCTCCACGGTCGGCCAGAGCTTGCCATTCAAAAAGATCGGCGTGGTGGCGTAGTTGGACATCCAGCCGTGTTCATCGGACTCATCGAAGAACAGAATGTGCAGCATTTGCATTACCAGGTGGTGTAGCCGCCGTCGATGACCAGATCATGCCCGGTCACAAAATCGCTCGCGCCGGACGCCAGATACACCACGCCACCCTGCAACTCCGCCACATCGGCCATGCGACCCATCGGCGTCAACGCCACCCAGGCGGGCGCGATCTTGACGTATCGGGCGAATCGAGCAGTTTGCTGACCAACTCGGTTTTTGTGTAGCCCGGGCTGATGCAATTGACGCGCACGCCGCGCGGCGCCCATTCGGCCGCCAGGCTTTTGGTGAGGTGGATGACAGCGGCCTTCGAGGTGTTGTAGGCCGATTGATTCTGCGGTGTGTTGACGATCGACCCGCTCATCGACGCGGTGTTGATGATCTTGCCATATCCACGCGGCAGCATCACGCGCGCTTCGGCCTGACAGCACAAAAACACCGCGCGCAGGTTAATGTCCATAACCCGATCCCAGTCTTCCGGATTCATCGTCTCGCTGTCTACCCACATGCCGATCCCGGCGTTGTTGACGCCGATGTCCAGCCCGCCCCATTTGGCGACAACTGCGGCGACCATGGCCTGCACCTGATCGACCTGCGTGACGTTGGCCGTGTGCGCGAACGCGTCGATGCCCTTGTCGCGCAGCTCAGTCGCGACGGTTTGCGCGCGTTCCTCAACCAAATCCACCACAGCCACACGCGCGCCGGCTTCACCGAGGGCGTGCGCATAGCCGCGCCCAATCCCCTGCCCGGCGCCGGTCACCAGCGCAACACGCCCGTCCAGCTTGAATCGATCGATGATGCTCATGTTCACTCTCCTGTGACCGGAAGTATAGGGGCGAGTTGAGAGCGGCCGGGAAGCGGCCGGGAGGCCTCCCGGCCGCTCCGCCCCGCGCGTCCCGGCTGCGACATCGCCAGCACATCCTCCCGGCTGACTTCATGGCCGAGCCGGTCTGACAGATAGATGCCCTCGCTGATCAGCATGGTGTCAAGCGCTGCCTGCATGCCGGGCAGAGCGGCACGCGGCCCTGCAACGCCGCGACCCAGTGCGATTGCGCGTCGTCATAGGCGTCCTGGTGTCTCGTTGAGTTGATGCCAGCGCCAGTCCGCGCCGTCCAGATCAAATGTGGCGTTCATCGGCATGTCGCCGGTCGTGTTGTGAAAGCTAAACGGCTGCAGGCGCACCCCGCCGCGCGAGCCCATCAGCACGGTGCCGCCCAGCTCGCCCAGATGCGCGGCCCAGGCCTCAAAGATATCGATGCGTCATGCCGTTGGCGCATTTGACAAAACCCAGCCCGAGCTCTTCGACATCGAAGTTGCTGCTGGCGCGGCGCGCCGGGTCCATCTCGGTTTCCTGATAGACCCGGCCGCTGATGCGCGCGATCTGCGGCAATCCCAGCAAATACAGCACAGTGGCGATGTGATACACGCCCATGTCATACAGCGCGCCGCCGGCCGAGATCTTTCTTTTGCACAAAACTGGGCGAGCCATAGCCGTCGACAAACGGCCGGCCGCGGCGCCGAAAGCCGACCGAGCGCGCGTGATACAGCTGGCCGAGTTGGCCGTCGTCGATCAGGCGTTTGGCCGCGCGCGCTTCTTTGGCAAACAGCGTGGTCAGCTGGATGTTGAGCATTTTGCCGGTCTCGCGGGCGGCTTCGGCCATCGCCAGCGCATCGGCATACGCGCCGGCCATCGGCTTTTCGCAATACACATGTTTGCCCGCGCGCAGCGCCGCGATCGTGATCGGCGCGTGAAAATTGTTGTGCAGACAGACATCGACCGCGTCGATGTCGTCGCGCTTGAGCAGCTCGCGGAAAGTCCGCGTATGTATGCGGAACCGCATAGCTGGCCGGCCACACGCTGCAACTCCGCCGCGTTGACATCCGCGATCGCCACGACCGTCGCTTTGCCGATCTTTTGATAGTTGTCGAGATGATGTTTGCCGATCTGGCCGACGCCGATGACGCCGATCCGAGGGGTATTCATGCTGATCAAGCCGCGGCGCGGCGGATTATTGCCAGCCCGCGCACAACTTCGCTCAACTGCCACGCCATTTCGTTATACTCGTTGCCGTCGGTATAATGCTCCATGCCCCAGTAACCGCGATAGCCGGCTTCCTGCATTAGCTTGATGCGTTCGCGCAGACAGAGCGTGTGATGCGCCCATCCAGGTGCGTGTGGCAGGTCCACGGCGCGATGCGCGCGATCCAGCGCGGCCTCATCTTCAAAGGGCACGGTGGCCCGCCCGCAAGCATGCCAGCGGCCGATGTGATGCAGCACGCCATAGCCGGGATGATCGACTGCGCGCGCGATGCGCTCCATGTTGTCGATCATGACCGAGAAGCCCCAGTGCGTCTCCGGGCCCAGCCGCGCGCCAAAGTCCGCGGCCCGCGCCGCATATTCGCGATAGCGCGCCGCCACCATGTCCAGCTGTTCGGCGTTCATCGGCGTGACAGTGCCGCCGGTGTCGATGCGGATCGGTCTTGGCGCCCAGGATCTCAGCCATGCGCAGATGATCCTGCGCGTTCTTGTAGTTGACCTCGCGTTTGGCCGGGTCGTCTTCCCACAGATGGATGCCATCGACATGGTAGTTGACCACGGTCATCTCGCGCTCATCCGCCGCCTGCGCGCACCTTGCTCGCATAGTCCGGATCGGTCGAGCGCAGCAGGCCGTTCCAGATATCGGCGGTGTCGAGCCGATAGCGATATTTGCAGCTCTCGAGATAGCCAAACACATCCATCTTGCCGGCGGCGATCGTCTTGTGAAAGCTATAGGAGGCGATTGAGATATTCATGGGTAATTTGGAAGAAGGTGCTTACTTCCAAGATCTTAGCCTAGGCACAAGAATTCGCCAATGCTTCTTTTCGTGGAAAGTTGAGAGCGGCCGAGAAGCGGCCGGGAGGCCTCCCGGCCGCTTTCAAGAGCAGTGCGCCAGGCTAGGCGTCACCCAGCTTGCGCATGATCGCCGCGCTGTCATATACGCAGCCGGCCCACACACCGCCGCTGGCGTTTTGCAGCGCAGCCCAGAGCTTTGTGTCGTCGGGCAGCTGCGGATGCGAGGACAAATCGTCGCGACGCGCGCGCGCGGCCAGCTCGCGTGTGCCGGCATCCGCGCCATGCGTATGAACTGCGCCGTTCGCATCGGCCCAACCGACCAGGTTCAACGCACCGCTTAACAGATTTCGATCGATCACAATCTCGATCAGATCGCCATCGCGCAGTTTGCCGATCGGCCCGCCCGCCAGCGCTTCCGGGCTGATGTGCCCGATGCACGCGCCAGTGCTGACGCCGCTAAAGCGGCCGTCGGTGATCAGCGCGACCTGTTTGCCCCAGCTCACATGTTTGAGCGCAAACGTAATCTGCGCTGTCTCTTCCATGCCGGTGCCCATCGGCCCGCTGCAGGCCAGCACGATCACATCGCCAGCTTCGATCTTGTTTTGCTTGACCGCGCGAATGGCTTCGGCCTCGCGCATAAAGACTTTGGCGCGATGCACTTTGCGATAGATGTTGTCCGGCCCGATCACGCTGGGGTCGATCGAGGTGCTCTTGATGACCGAGCCAAGCGGCGCGATGTTGCCGGTTGGGAACGTCATCGTGCTGGTCAGGCCGCGCGCGGTTGCACGGGCCGGCGGCAGGATCACATCGTCGGGATCGACGCCGTCCTGCACGCGCAAGGTCTCGCGCAGCTGGGCGCGGCGTTCGGAGCGCTCCCACCACTCCAGCACATCGCCGAGGCGCTGGCCGGTGACCGTCAGCGCGTCAAGCTCGAGTTCACCGGCCGCGCGCAGATGCAGCATCGTCTTCAGGCACACCGCCAGCCAGAAACACGCGCACGGTGGGATGGTTGGCCGGGCCGTTTGGCAGGGCATCGACCAGCCGCGAGACACGCTGGTTGACCGCGATCCAATCGGCGACGGTGGGCTGACGCAGACCGGCCGCATGCGCGATGGCCGGGATATGCAGCAACAAGTTTGTCGAGCCGCCAAACGCCGCGTGCACCGCCATGGCGTTGTGAATCGCGCCATCGCTCAGAATATCGCGGCTGCGCAACCCGCGCTCGTGCAACTTGAGCGCGGCTGCCGACGAGGCGCGCGCGATCTCCAGCCACAGCTCCTGGCCAGATGGCGCCAGCGCGCTGTGCGGCAGCGCCATGCCCAGCGCTTCGGCCACGACCTGCGCCGTTGCCGCAGTGCCCAAAAACTGGCAGCCGCCACCGGGTGTGCCGCACGCTTTGCAGCCCATCTCAGCGGCGTATTCGAGCGAGATCTCGCCCTGCGTAAAGCGCGCGCCGATGCTCTGGATCTTGCCGAGGTCTTCGGCTTCTTCGGATGGCAACGTCACGCCGCCGGGCACCAGCACGCTCGGCAGATCGCGGATGCCGGCCAACGCCAGCATCATCGCGGGCAGGCCTTTGTCGCAGGTGGCGACGCCGACGACGGCGTGGCGCGTGGGCAGCGAGCGAATCAGCCGGCGAAACACAATCGCGGCGTCGTTGCGATACGGCAGGCTGTCGAACATGCCGATCGTGCCCTGCGTGCGGCCATCGCACGGATCGGTGACATAGCCGGCAAACGGCATCGCGCCCAGCGCGCGCGACGCTTCAGCCGCGGCTTGCATCTGCAAGCCAACCTCCCAGTGGCCGGTGTGATACCCCAGCGCGATGGGTTTGCCATCCTGCGCGCGGATGCCGCCCTGCGTGCTCAATATCAACAGTTGCGGCCGCGTGAGTTCGGCCGGGTCCCAACCCATGCCGACGTTTTGCGTCCAGCCAAACAGATCGCCGCTGGCCGCAGTTGTGAGCTGGTCGGCGGTTAAGGGCAAGGCGCCGGCTGGCCCGGTTGCGCGCGTGCGAACATCAAAACGGGACGGCGCGAGCGAGTCGAGCCAGAGGTCTGTGGTCATGCGCGAAGTGTAGCGGACGCGGCGTCAGCGCAGTTTCCCGCGCCCGAGCACCGGCCAGACCGTTTCGACCACGCCGGCGCGCAGCCCGTAGAGCACATCGTGCACGAACACGGTGGCATCGCTGTAGCCGACGATGAAATCCAGCGCCGACCCAACCGGGTGCCCGGCGTCCGGCGCGCTGAGCGTCAAAATGCAATGCTCGGCCGAATACGCGCTGCTCGCAAGATGCTCGACGCCAAGCGGTTTGGGTTGCGCAAACCCGCGCGTCATGGTCTTAAACCCGGCATCCAGAATGATGCGCGTGGCAGCTGGGCGACTGGTGACGCTGGCTTTGACAAACAGCGCCGGTTCGAGCGTCACGCCCCAGCCTTGATACATCATGTCGCAGAAGATGCCACCGCCCGCCTGGATCTCGGTCACGCCGGCGATGCGCGCGGTGATCTGATAGGTGCCGCTACCGCCGCAGCTGACGATGTCGATCGGCAGGCCGCTGGCGCGGCAGAGCGCAGCCGTTTCGAGCAGCTTTCCGACGCTGTCCTCAATGCCGCGCTGTTTGACCTGCGGGTCCTGGTGCTCAAGGTTGTGACCCTCCCACGTCATCAGGCCGCGCAGCGCCACGCCGGGTGTGGCCGCGATATGGCGCGCCAGCGCGAGGGTTGCCGCGCCGGGCTGCGTGCCGCTGCGGTTCATGCCGGTATCCACCTCGATTAGCAGCCCGACGATGACGCCTTTGGCCTGCGCGGCGATGCCGATGGCGCTGACGTTGGCGGCGTCGTCGACCGCGACTTTGACATCAACCTGCGCGCGCAGGTTGACCAACCGCGTGATCTTAGCGGGCGTGACGATTTGATTGGCCACCAGAATATCGTCAATGCCCGCCGCGGCCATGACTTCGGCCTCGCCAAGTTTGGCGCACGTGAGGCCGTGCGCGCCAGCCGCCAGCAACTGGTGCGCGATGGCTGGGACCTTGATGCCCTTTGTATGCGGCCGCCAAGCCACACCCGCGCGTTGAAAGTAGTCGGCCAGCGCGGCGATGTTGCGCGCCATACAGTCCAAATCGACCCAAAGCGCGGGCGTGTCCAGGTCGCGGTGATGCAAGCCAATCTCAGTCATGCTGCTCCTGTGCGTCGCGATTGCGACACCTTATGCGCATCTTAGCCGAGATACACTGAAGTTGAGATGTGCGGTTGCGCTATAGCTATGACACCCGTTATGCGCCGTGCTGCCGCGATGTGTCCTCGATCTCACGCGCGTGCACGCGCAGGTGTTCGAGAATCTCGACGGTGAGATAGGTTTCAATCGATACCGCTTCGTTGCGCGGTGCGGGCAAACCGGTGCGCAGCGTAAGTTCGGCCGGCGACCGCGCATTGACTTTGGCAACCAGTCTGTGATGCGCGATGTCATAGGCCGTGTGCAACGCTGCGAGCGTCTCTTTCCCGGCGCGGCCCTGAGAGAAATCCATCGGGCATTGAGAGCATCCGGTGCAAGACAGTCGTATTCTTGTGCACAACACAAGACAGACATGACCCAATCATTTTCGATCCCCTGGGATTTTGAGGCGCAGCCTGCGATCACGTTTGATGGCCACTGTGTGTGCTGCGGCGAACGCACGGCCGAGGTATTTCACTTGCGAATCAGCGCGGACAGCAGCGGATCGAGCCGTCATGCGCGGCACACAGCCATGATTTCCATGCCGCTCTGCGCCCGCTGCGCGCGCAACGATGAGCGCAACGGCCTGTTGACCTATGGAACGTTTCTCGGCGTCGGTGTGCTGTCCGGGATCGCCATCTTTGCGCTAACGTTTTCTAGCAGCGCATTCTTTTCCGATGTTTTGGGCGCCGATCGATTCTTCAGTGTGAAATATGGCTGGCTAGTCGCCACGGCCTGCGCGCTGGTCGGCGGTCTCATCGTGGGCACTGTGGCGGAGGCGATCGCGCGGCTGTTTGTATCGCCGTTTCTCGGCGCGGCCTTTCGATTTGAGCCGCTGATCGGCGTACAGCTGCTGTCGCCGATGTATTTCAAAGCCGGCGTCAGCTATGGCCTGTCGTCAACAGGCGATACGTTGCACCTGAAGTTCGCGAACGATGCGGCTGCTGCGGCATTTTCGCGAGCAAATACGCCAGACGGGTGAGATCGCGCAAACCTTGTGTTTTCGTAGTAGCCACAACTGTTGCGTCAAACAGCACGCGTTTGCCCATCGAATCACAGAGAATTACTGCGAAACGGGTATCTGTCCGCTCTCCGCGCAGATAAATACCCGTAAAAAACTTCCGCTGCACATGGCCGCAGCCCGGTATAAACGGCTGCTCATCTTGGGCGATCCGGGCATCGGCAAGAGCTCGTATGTCTATTGGCTGGCCGCGCGCTAGGCCGAGCATATGCTCAACCCCGCGCTCACGCCACCGCTCGGGTGCATTTTTCTAAAGGGGAACGTCACGGCTTCGCCAATGCTTGTGCCAGCCGGGTCCGCAGGCCGTAAACGGCCATGCTCAGATACGAAGCCCTGGGCTGCATGCCAGCGCTCACAGGATTGGCGTCGTGGTGTGAATGCCGGCTAATACGGCCGCCACGGCGCAAGTTGTTGCCATCAGCCCAGGGCTTCGTATCTGAGCATGGCCGTTTACGGCCTGCGGACCCGGCTGGCGCGCACTGGGGCCACGCCATTTGCCGCTCCCCTCCGATCTTCGACGGCTGCGTCCTTGCTGCAGTATTATGAAGAGTCAGCACCTCATGTCTACTCACACCGCAACCGTGGCGCAGCCAAAGAACAAACGCGAGTTCACCGTCGCCGACGAATATCAGTATGACCGCAGCTCCCCATGGCGCTGGCTGCTCTCGCACATCTGGCGTTATCCGTGGTTGTTGATTGTCTTTCTGCTCACAACCGTCGGCATGGCCGCGTCGCAGAGCATGTCAGCCGTCATCGTCGGGCAGGCGTTTGACACGGTCATCAAGAACGCCGGCGCGGCTGCACTGACGACCGCGGCGTTGCTGGTCGTAGCGGCCTATGTCGGCTATGGCCTGTTCGACATCGTCAACAGCATGGCGATCCGCGTGCTGGCGCAACGCGTCGAGCGCGACACGCGCGACGAGCTGTATCTCAGCCTGCTGAGCAAAAGCCAGACCTTTCACGGCCGCCAGCGCGTGGGCGATTTGATGGCGCGCGTGACCAACGATGTGCAACAGATCAACCAGTTTGTCAGCCCTGCGCTGGGCATGACGACCGAAGCCGTGCTCTCGCTGGTGATTCCGCTGATCACGATCGCGACGCTGGATGTCAACCTGCTCTTGGTGCCGGTGCTCTTTCTGATCGGCCTGACCTTCGCGCTGCGGCTGCACAACAAGAATCTGCGCCCGGTCGCCGGGCAGTTGCGCGAACGCTTTGGCGCGATCAATGCCGGGCTGGCCGAAACCATCACCGGCATCGAAGTGGTCAAAGGCTTTGCGCAGGAACCGGCCGAAGAGGAGCGCTTTCAGCGCCATACGCGCGCGCCTATCGCGAATCGTTTGTGCGCGAAGGCGATGTGACCGCCCGCTATCTGCCGTTGCTGCTCTATCGGCCTCACGGTCGGGCTGGCGTTTGGCCATGCGCTGTTTCTGTTTCAGCGCGGCTTCATCTCGGTCGGCCAGGTGATCACCTATATGGCGCTGCTCGGCACGCTGCGCTCGCCGATCCGGTTCCTGCTGATGACATCGTCGACCATCCAGCAAAGCCTGGCCAGCGCCCGGCGCATCCTCGACATGATCTTGACCGAGACTGAGCTGGATCAAAACAGCGCCGGCCTGGCGCAGCCAATGCGCGGCGAGATCGTGTTTGAGCGTGAGCTTTAGCTATGTCGCGGTACAGCACAGACGCGCGGAGCTCGCCGCTGGTGCTAAACGATATCTCGTTTCACGCCGCGCCCGGGCAGACCATCGCCATCGTCGGGCAGACCGGCGCGGGCAAGAGCACGCTGACCAAGCTGCTCAACCGCACCTTCGACGCCAGCGTCGGCAGCGTGCGGATCGACGGCGTGGATGTGCGCGACTGGAGCCTGGACAGCCTGCGCGCGCAGATCGCCACGATCGAACAGGACATCTTTCTGTTCTCGCGCACGATCGCCGAAAATATCGCCTTTGGCGCGCGCGAACCGGCCACGCAGCGCGCAGATCGAAGCTGCGGCGCGCGAGGCGCAGGCGCACGACTTCATCATGGGCTTCCCCGATGGCTACGAAACCGTGATCGGCGAGCGCGGCGTGATGCTCTCGGGCGGCCAGCGCCAGCGCATCGCCATCGCGCGCGCTTTTCTGAGCGACCCGCGCATCCTGGTGCTGGATGACTCGACCAGCGCCATCGACAGCAACACCGAGGACCAGATCCAGCGCGCCATGCGCCGCATTCTGAACGGCCGCACCACGCTGCTGATCACCCACCGCCTGTCGCAGATTCGCGGCGCCGACCATATTCTGCTGATGAAGAACGGCCGGCTGATCGCGCAGGGCACGCACACAGAACTGCTGGCGAAAAACCCGGTCTACCGCCAGATCTTTGCGCCGGCCGATATCGTGACACAGCGGCAGGTGGCGTCATGAGCATCATGGGCGGCCTGACCGCCGAAGACTACGACCGCAGCGTACAGCGACTGGCAGTTGGTGCGGCGCATCACGCGCTACTTTCGGCCGCATCTGGGCGAAGTGGCGCTGGTGGCGCTTATGGTCACGCTCATCTCGATGGTCGCCACGATCACGCCAATCGTGGTGTCGCGCGGCATCGATGCGCTGGGCGGCAGCCCGCAGCTGCAACTCCTGCTCGGCATGGCGGCGCTGGTGACCGTGCTGGGCGTGCTCAGCTGGGTCTTTAGCTTTGTGCAGCAACGCTTCTCGGCGCGCGCGGTCGGCAACGTGGTGCTGGCGCTGCGCGAAGATGCATTTCGCGCGGTGATGCGGCGCGATCTGTCGTTTTTCGATCAATACGCCTCCGGCCGCATCGTCAGCCGCGTGACCTCGGACACGCAGGATTTCGCCACGGTGGTCACGCTGACGGTCGATCTGCTCAGCCAACTGGTGCTGGTCGTCGTCATCAGCGTCGTCATGCTGATGCAGAACCTGCAGCTGGCGCTGATCACGCTGGCGCTAGGCCCGATCGTCGTGCTGATCGCGCTGATCGTTTCGGCGGCTGGCGCGCCGCGCGATGCAGCAATCGCAGCGCGCGCAAGCGACGGTCAACGCCACCATCCAGGAGACGATCAGCGGCATCGCCGTGGCCAAAAACTTCCGCCAGGAAGCCACGATCTACAACGATTTCAAGGCCACCAACGAGCTGGCCTATCGCGTGCAGATCAACCGCGTGGCGGTGTTTGGCAGCATCTTCCCGCTGCTCAACACGGTGTCCGGCATCGGCGTGGCGATCATCGTCTTTGCCGGCGGGATGCTGGCGATCGGCAAGGCGATCAGTGTCGGCGAGTGGTATCTGTTTGTGCAAAGCCTGACGATCTTCTTCTACCCGATCACCAGCATCGCCTCGTTCTGGAGCCAGTTTCAGCAGGGGTTGGCCGCCAGCGAGCGCGTATTTGCCTTGATCGACGCCGAGCCGCAGGTGGTGCAGACTGCCCACGAGCCGGTCGGCCGATTGCACGGCGAGATGACGTTTGAGGATATCGCATTCAACTACAGCAGCGGCCGCAACGCCGTGCTGCACGACTTCTCGCTCGATATCCCTGCCGGCGAGACACTGGCCATCGTCGGGCACACCGGCGCGGGCAAATCCAGCCTGGTCAAGCTGATCATGCGCTTCTACGAATTTCAGGGCGGGCGGCTGTTGATCGACGGGCGCGATATCCGCACGCTTGATTTGGCCGGCTATCGGCGCCAGCTCGGGCTGGTGCCGCAGGCGCCATTTCTGTTCTCGGGCACCGTGGCCGACAACATCCGCTACGGCCGGCCGGACGCCAGCGACGCCGATGTGGCCGCCGCAGCGCAGCAATTGGGTGACGGCAGCTGGCTGGACGATCTGCCAAACGGCATCCAGACCGATGTCGGCGAACGCGGCGCGCGGCTGTCGCTCGGGCAGCGCCAGCTGGTCGCGCTGGCGCGCGTGCTGTTGCAGGACCCGGCCATCTTGCTGCTGGACGAAGCTACCGCCAGCATCGACCCGCTGACCGAGGCGCAGGTGCAGATTGCGCTGGCGACCGTGCTGCGCGGACGCACCAGCGTGGTGATCGCCCATCGCCTCTCGACCGTCCGCGCGGCCGACCGCATCATCGTGCTGCGCGATGGGCAGATCATCGAAACGGGCACTCACGACGACCTGCTGGCCGGCGGCGGGCACTATGCCGAGCTGTATACGACCTACTTCCGTCACCAGTCGCACGAATATCAGCCGTAACGGCGCATGGCATGCCTGCAAACCGCCGCTTGCCGAATTCGGCGCCGTTGTGCAAACTGCCGTCATGTCACAGCCCACCGCTAGCCCGCTCTCGCCTGACCAGATTGCGTCGTATCAATCGAGTGGTTTTATGGTTGTCGAAGACGTGCTGTCGCCGGATGAGGTCGCCGAGCTGCGCCGGGTGACGGACGATTTTGTCGAACAGTCGCGCGCGGTCAGCGCAAACACGCCGGTCTACGATCTGGAACCCGGCCACAGCGCCACACAGCCGCGCGTGCGTCGGCTCAAAAGCCCGGCGGCACACCACGCGGTGTATGACAAGATTCTGCGCCACCCGCGCCTCCTCGATATCGTGGCGCAACTGATCGGGCCGAACCTGTGGACCAACGGCAACAAGCTCAACATGAAATCGGCCGAATTTGGCAGCCCGATCGAATGGCATCAGGATTGGGCCTTCTATCCGCAAACAAACGACGATCTGCTGGCAGTGGGCGTGCCGTTGGACGACATGCTGCTCGAAAACGGCTGCATGCTGATGGTTCCCGGCTCGCACACCGGGCCGCTTTACGACCATCACCAGGACGGCGTCTTTGTCGGCGCGATCAACGATGCGCGCTTCGATCCGGCGCAGCAGGAAATCGTGCCGGTGCAGGTCAAAGCCGGCGGCATATCGATTCACCATACCCGCACGCTGCACGCCTCCGCGCCAAACCGCTCGGCCAAATCGCGCCGACTGTTGCTGATGCAATACTGCGCTGGCGACGCTTGGCCGCTGGCGGGCGTCGCGTCCTGGGACGCCCACCGCGCCGCGTTTGTGCGCGGCGAACCCACGCCGGCGGCGCGCCTGACCAATGTGCCGGTGCGCATCCCGCTGCCGGTCAGCATCCCGGGCGGCACGATCTATGAATTGCAAACCCAGCTAAAGACACCGGTGTTCTCGGAGAAAAAAGCGCCATGATCGACACCCACTACACCGCGCTCTCGCCCGGGCAGCAACAGCTGATCCAGGCCGCAGCCGCAGCGATGGAAACCGCCTACAACCCGTATTCGCACTTCTATGTCGGTTGCGCGCTGCTGACGCGCGGCGGCGTCATCGTCACTGCATCAAATGTCGAGAACGCGGCCTATGGCTCGACGATCTGCGCCGAGCGCATGGCGATCGGCAAAGCGAATTCGTCCGGGCACCGCGATATCGTGACGCTCGCAGTCATCGGGCGCGGCGAGGACTTCGAGACGGACGTAAACCGCATCAGCGGGCCATGCGGCGCCTGCCGGCAGATGATCTATGAGGCGTCGCAAGTGTCCGGCGTCGACATCGAACTGCTGCTGGCCACGCCACATTTCACCCGCACCATCGTGACCGCAATTAGCGAACTGCTGCCGCTGCCGTTTGGCCCGAACGAGCTGAAGGTGAATATTGAGCGATATCGAAATACAAAAGGTGCTTAAGGTTCTTAAAGTGCCTAAAGTGCTTAGCTTGTGGAACGTCGACAACCTAAAGCACTTTAGGCAACCTTAAGCACCTTCTGCAATCACCGCGCGCAGCGACAGATCATCGTTTAGCACAAGCGCATCGGCTCGCGCACCCACGCGCAGGCAACCCACATCGTCGTGCAGATTCAACATGCGGGCGGGCGTGGTCGATGCCAAAGTCAACGCGCTCGCTGGCGACAGCCCGCCCTGCCTGACTGCGGTTTGCACGGTCTGAAGCAACGTCGCCACGCTGCCAGCCAGAAACCCACCCCCGCGCAGGCTCTGCGCAAACCCGCGCGCATCGACGCGCGCGTGCAATCCGCCGGCGCTGTATTCGCCGGGCGGACATCCGGCGAGTGTCGATGCGTCCGAGGTCAGGATCAACCCGTCGTCGCCCTTGACCGCATGGAGCGGTTTCAGCAGCGCCGGATGCACGTGAAAGCCGTCGGCGATCACGCTGCCGCGCAACTCGGGCGAGGCCAGCAGCGCGCCAACCACGCCGGGTTCGCTGCCGGTAAAGCCGAGCGCGTTTGGCGCGCGATGCGGCCAGTCGCTGGCGTTGCCGGCGTGCGTGACCATGCGCGCGCCGGCGTCGACTGCAGCGCGCACCTCGGCATAGCTGGCCGCGCTGTGTCCGATCGAGACCACGACGCCATGCCGCACCAGCAGGCGGATCACCTCCAGCGCGCCGGGCAGCTCAGGCGCCAGCGTGACAAGTTTGAGCGCCGGGCCGCCTGCTTCGATAAACTGCGCAGCCAGCGCCAGATCCGGCGCGCGCAATGCCGCCGGGTCATGCGCGCCGCGTTTGTCATGCGCCAGAAACGGCCCTTCCAGGTGGATGCCAGGCGCGGCCGGCGCGCCGCTGCGAGTTTGCAGCAACGCCCGCAACCGGCGCAGACTCTCGATCAACACCGCATCGGGCGCGGTGATCAGCGTGGGCAACAGCGTGGTCGTGCCGCTTCGCGCGTGAAAATCGCAAACCGCGTCAAAGTGATCGAGCTGGTCGGCTTGAAAGCCAAAGCCCAGCGCGCCGTTGACCTGAATGTCGACCAGACCCGGCGCGACCAGCGCATCGGCTGCGTCGAACCACCCACTCAGGCTCTGCGGCCGTTCGGGTGAGATTGCGGCGATCCGGCCGTCCGCCAGATGAATCGCGCGCGGCCCGGTCAGGCGATTGACGCCCGCCTGCGCGTCGTAGCACAGCGCGCTGCCACACCAGATGCCGGAGAGGGGGTTGTGTGCAGTTGCCATGAAATGAAACCATTTTGCCATAATGCAGCCATGTTCGAAACACGCTTTGCGATGGCGCGCGCATGAATGCGCCGAAGCAACCGTCGCTGTATTACGGCTGGGTCTTGATCGTGACGCTGGCGATCACCACGATGGTCTCGTGGGGCGTCACGTATTACGCGTTCTCAGTCGTGCTCACGCCGATGCAAAAAACGCTGGGCTGGAGCTCAGCCAGCCTGACCGGCGCGTTTTCGCTCAGCCTGTTGATCAGCGGGCTGGCGGATGTGTTTGTCGGGCGCTGGCTGGATGCGCGTGGCCCGCGCGTGCTGATGACGACCGGCGCGATCGCGGTCTCGCTGCTGATGCTGGCCTGGTCGCAGGTGACCACGCTTGCCGGCTTTTACGCAATCATGGCGCTGATCGGCGTATTTGGCAGCATGGTGCAATACTCGCCCGCTTTCTGGCTGGCGACCACCTGGTTCAAACGCAGGCGCGGTCTGGCCCTGACGCTCATCACGATCGGCGGCGGATTGGCCAGCACTACATTTGTGCCGTTGACAAATGCGCTGGTGCTGGCCGGCGGCTGGCGCTATGCGCTGATGGTGCTGGCCGGCGTCGCCGCCGTGATGACGATCGCGCCGCATGCGTTACTGCTGCGCCGTGCGCCGGAGGACGTCAATGCGCGTGTCGATGGCGATGGCATCGGCGCTGCGCAAATCCCGAGCACTGCGCCGGCGTCGGCGGCGCATGGCGGGCCATCAGCGCTCAAACAACCCTTGTTCTGGCTGCTGGCGATTGCCTTTGCGTTGGCCGGTTTGTCGTTCAACGGCATCAGCGTGCATTTGCTGTCGTATCAGCTGGCGTTTGGTCAGGATCCGGCATTTGCCGCGGCGGCGGCGGGGTTCTCCGGCCTGATGCAGGTGATCGGGCGCATCGTGATCGGCCCGATCGGCGATCGCGTGCCGCGCCGGATTGTGCTGCTCGGGTTGATGATCAGCCAGCTGTTGTCGTATCTGGCGCTGGCACTGTTGCCGTTGAGCGTCGGGCTGATCGCGCATGTGGTGCTGCGCGGGATCGGGGCCGGCCCGCAATCGCCGATCCGCGCGGCGTTGATCGGCGATCTTTTTGGCACGCGCCACTATGGCCGGATTGCCGGGCAGATGTCGTTTTTCACCAGTGTGGTCGGGGCGGGCGCGCCATTTGCGGTGGGCCTGTTTGTCGGCGCCGGCGGTTACGGGCCAGTGCCATGGTTCTTTGCGGTCGCGCTCGCTGTCGCGGTGGTCGTGATCTTGCGGCTGCCGGCGCACGGCGCTACTGCGGCTGACGGGCAATAAGCGTGCGCCGCGCGGCAAAGTCAAGATCGAAGGGTTCTTCGACAGCGACAGGCGCGTGATAGGTGCCGATGATCGTGTAGCGGTCGGCACCGAGCGCGTTGGGGGCCGACGCGTGCAGAAGCCTGTCCGAAAAGAAGATCACACTGCCGCGCGGTACCTCACATGTTCGTTCATCGTCGGCCGACCATTGCGCCGGGTCGATTGTCAGGTTGAAGTCGCCTGCTTCGTTGATACCGCCGCCACGGCGATTTCGCCATGCGCGCACGTGGCTGCCGCGCACAACCTTGAGCGTGCCGTTGGCTGCACTGGCGTCGTCGAGTGGGATCCATGTCGATAGCTTGGGCCGGGTGTTTGGCCAGTACAACGCGTCGGTATGCCAGGGCGTAGCCGCCGATTGCGATGTGGATTTGAACACCACTTTGTCGCTCATAAACGCCACCCCATCGGGCATCAGCGCATCAAGGTAGCTCAGCAAGCGCGCATCGGCAGCGTAGCGCGCAAAGAGTTGGCTAACGACGGATGCGCCGACAAACACCGACGCGTTGGGGCGGCCGTGCGCCGCGATGACGCGCAGCGCCTCCTGTTTTAGCTCGGCGCACTCGGCCTGGCTCCACAATTCGGGCACGATCAGGAAACCATCGCGCGCATACGCGGCGCGCAGCGCCTCGTGCATCGGCGCGTTTCCGACCTCGGGCAATGTGTCGTTTGGCATAGATCGCGATTTTGTCACGGTTCATGACGCGCGCAAGCCGGTTGCGTATCGTCGGCGCCGGTGTAAAACCTAGCCCTAACACGCCTGCGCCCTCCGAAGGAGATATTCGCGGGTGATGATCGCTCGTGCGCTAAAGCCTGGTTTGTACAGCGGCGAAATCGCACGATCCCCCACAGAGCGGGGGATCGTGCGATTTCGCCAGATCTGGAAACCAACTTTTGGCGCACCAGACACATGGAGAAAACAATGTCCGCATATATCGTTGTCGATGTCGTGGTGCACGACGCAGAGGCCTACGAGCCTTACAAAAAGATGGCCGCAGCCGCGATCGCCAAACACGGCGGGCGCTATGTGGTGCGCGGTGGCGCAGTCGAAGTGCGCGAGGGCGATTGGCACCCGAATCGCTTTGTGCTGGTCGAATTTCCGACGCTCGCGCAGGCACGCGCCTTCTACGACTCGGAAGACTACGCACCCGCGCTGGCGATTCGCAAAGCGGTGGCGACGAGCAAGCTGTTTATCGTCGATGGCCTGCCGCCGGCTTAGGTCGCAACGCGCTGGCCGGTTTCAAATGACCTGATCGCAGCATGCGCAAGCTGCAATGCGCGCCGGCCGGCCCGCGCGTGCACAGGCGGCGGTGCACCCGCTTTGAACGCTTGAATCAGCGCGTCCAGATAGACATCAAACGTGCGGTGAAACTCGCGGTCGCGATCGTTGAAGTAGCCGGCCTGCCAGACCTCGGCTGTTTCGTTGCCAGCGGCTTGATACGAAAAGCGCCGCACCGTGTCTTCGACTAGCACGCGGCCGCGTGTGCCGTTGATTTCAAGCCGGTGCGTATCGGGATATGCGTATGACGAGTCGTAGCTGCCGAGCAAACTTCCCACAGCGCCGTTTGCAAACTGCAGTGCCATCGCCAGCGTGCGCAGACCGCCGCCGGTCATGCCGGTCATCTGCGCCATCACCGACGCAATCGGCCCGCACAGGTGCTCCAGCATGTCGAATCCGTGGCACTGCGTCTCGATCAGGTTGGCGTGCGGGTGATCGCTGCTGCCCTCGCCGCCAAATCGCCAGCTCGCGAAGACGATGTCGCCGAGCCGGCCGGCTTCGATCGCCTCGCGCGCCAGGCGCACCGGTTTGGCGTAACGATGGTTAAAGTTTATGGCGAAAAACAGGTTGCGTTTCTCCGCCTCGTGCAACAGCGTGTCGGCTTCGGTCAGATCGAACACGAGCGGCTTTTCAACCAGCAGCGGAAATCCAGCCTGGATCACCCGCAGCGTGGCGTCGAAGTGACCCTGGTTCGGCAATGACAGGCTGACCAGATCGGGCTGCTCCGCACGCAGCATCGCATCGATATCGGTATAGGCGCGCGCGCCATACGCTTGCGCGCGCGCCTGCGTCTTGCCTTCGGTACGCCCGACGATGGCGCACAGATCGACATCCGGGTGCTGCGAGAACACGCGCGCGTGCTGCAACCCCCACCCGCCCGCGCCAATCAACGCTACTTTTATTTTGGTCATAGTCACCTATGCGGCCTCGTGCTCAATGATTACTTTTCCGGTGCTGCCGGCAAAAAATGTTTCAAACGCGGTTTGAACCTCGGCAGCCGGATAGCGGTGTGTGATGATCTGCGCCAGATACCTGCGATGCTCCCGCAGGCGCGCGAGATTCGCCGGCAACTCGTCAAAACAAAAATACTCGCTGCCGAGCACCGCGCGCTCCGGCGCGATCAACTGGCTGGAGACATCCAGCGTGATGTCCTGGCCATGCCCGACGCACACCAGCACGCCGCGTTTGTCGAGCGCCTGCATGGCTGCCGCGCGGGCGACCGCTTTGCCGCTGGTGTCGATCGCGAGATCGGCGTGCGCCCAACCGTGGCGGCGCAACCCGGCCTCGACATCGCCCACAATCAAATCGACCGGCAATCCGCCGAGCGTCTCCGCCAGCTTTAGCCGGTAGGGCAGCACATCGGCAATGGCGACCGGCACATCGCCGAGCAGCAGCTTGCACATCGCCAGCACGCCCAACCCGATCGGCCCGGCCCCCATGATCAGGACCGACGCAATGTCCGGGTGCACACACCGGCCGCGCGCGATGGCGTGCCCGCCGGTGCCCATGATGTCGAGCAGCAGTGTGGCCTCGGCCGGCGCGATGGCAGCGTCGATCGCGAAGAAGATCGTCTCGTTGACCAGCATGTACGGGCCATACCCGCCATCGCGGTTAAACCCCATGTCGCCGCGTTTGTTCAGGCACTGGTTTGTAAAGCCCTGACTACAGCAGCGGCATTCACCGCAAAAGTCCATCAGAAAGACCACGCCGTGTTGCCCAATTGCAGTGTGCGTGTTTGGGCCGGTGGCAACGACCACGCCAGCGGCCTCGTGCCCGGGTGTTGTGGCGGTGCCCTTGTAAAACTGGCCACGCTCCGAGCCGCACAGCGCGTTTGCGCCGACTTTTAGCAGAAGCTGGCCAGCGCCCGGTTGCGGCACCGGTTTGTCGGCAAAATGAATCTGTGCATCACCCACAAAATTCGGCACGCGCATGGTTTCTGGAAGCCCGTTGATCATGATCTCTGCATCGTAGCGCGTTCGGCCGGCGTGTGTGCACCGCTTTCGTTGCGATGGAGCTGCCAGGCGACGCAGGCCGCCGGGTGGCACGCCGCCTTTGCCATGGCGAAGCCGCCCTTCGGCGGCTTACTGCCGCACCCCCGAAATTCCGAATCCACTGCAAAATAGCGACAGACTTATGGAACACAGAACACTCGGCAACACCGGCCTGCCCTGTTCCGCGCTCGGTTTTGGCTGCGGCGCGGTCGGCGGGTTGATGACCGCGGGCGACCACGCCACAATCTCGCGGGCCATCGCGCGGGCGGTGGACGCCGGCATCACGTATTTCGACACCGCGCAGCTGTATGGCGACGGCGCATCCGAACAAAACCTTGGGCGCGTGCTGGCCGAACGCAAACCGACGGTGACCGTTGGCAGCAAAGTGCTCCTGCGCGGCCCGGAGCTCGACGATGTTGAGCGCGCGATCATCGCCTCGGTCGAACTCAGCCTGCGGCGGCTGCGGTTGGAACGGCTCGATCTGTTTCAGTTGCACAATTCGATCGCTGTCGCGCGTCAACCCGGGCGGGGTTGGATCGGCGTTGACGACCTCGCTGCCGTGACGCGTGCATTCGAAACGCTGCGCACGCAGGGCAAGATTCGGCACTGGGGCATCAACGGCCTGGGCGAGACCGAGGCGCTCTTGCGCGCGGTGCAAACCTGCGGCGCGCAGACGATTCAGACGTGCTTTAACCTGTTGAATCCCTCAGCTGGCAACGCGCGAGCCGGTCGATAGCGGGTTCCAGGATTACCGCGGCCTGCTCGACATCGCAGCGCAGGCCGGCTTGGGCGTGATCGCAATCCGCGTGCTGGCTGGCGGCGCGCTCACAGATGCGCGTGAACGGCATCCGCTGGCCATGCAAACGGTGGCGCCGATCGCCACCAGCGCCTCATTCGACGAAGACCTGGCGCAAGCACAGCGTTTCAACGCACTCGTGCGCGCTGGCTTCGTTACGACACTGGCTGAAGCGGCGATCCGCTTTGCGCTCGGCCAGCCGGGCGTGTCGACGGCGCTGGTCGGCTTCTCAAGCATCGATCAGCTCGAGCAGGCTATCGCGGCGGCTGAACGTGGTGCGCTGCCGGCCGAGGCCTACGCGCTGTTGGCGGCTGCGCGACAATAAGCACATGGCACCTCGCAAAAAACAAATCGCACTCGTTACCGGCTCCGCGCGCGGCATGGGTCTGGCCATCAGCACGGCATTGCTTGCGGCGAATCTTCAGGTGATCGGCGTGGATATCGACGCCAGACGGCTGGCCAAAACCGCGCGCAGCTTGGGGCCGAAATTCTGCCCGCAGGTGTGCGATGTGACCGATCCGCAAGCCGTTGCCGCGCTGTTCGCAATTATCAAAAAAGAATACGGCGGGCTCGATGCGCTGGTCAACAACGCCGGCACCTGCTACATGAATGATGTGGTTGATATCTCACCCGACGAGTTGCGCAAACAGATGGCGATCAATTTTGACAGCGCGTTTTACTGCTGTCAGCAGGCATTGCCGTTGTTGCAAAAACGACCGGGCATCAAAAAGATCGTAAACATCTCAAGCAACGGCGCCTACAACTTCGAGGTGTTTGACCCGGCCCACTACCGCGCCAGCAAGGCCGCGCTGGACACGCTGACCAAGCATCTGGCGCGCCGTTACGCCAAAGAAAACATCTGCGTCAACTCGATCGCGCCCGCGATGACGCGCACCGAGCTATTTGATGTGGTGTCGCCGGAAGTGCTGGCGCAGGCGCTGGCCGGCATGCCGCGCGGACACGCCATGGAGACGCGCGAGATCGCGGCCTGGGTGGCTTTTCTGATCTCACCGGCCGGCGATTGCTGCAGCGGCAATGTGATTATTTTGAATCAGGGCCGCGACGTGCGGTAACGATTACGCAAACCGCAGGCTATCCGCACACGATGGATTGGATAGCCGCAGGCACCGCCTGCGATTTGCGTCAGCGCTCTCGTTACTCAAACCACGCCGGCGCCTTTGCGAGCGCCGGCCACTGCTGCGGATCATGGCCATAGATCACAAATGCGTTTGCGGCGCGGGCGATCTCGCGCAGGCGTTCGGCGCTGCGCTGCGCGGTCGCGTTCGCAAAGCCTTCGTGAAAAAGCGCTGGGCGATCGATCGCGTCACCGGTAAGCAGCACAGCGCCGGTGCACGGCAACATCAGCAATGCCGACATGTGTCCGATGCTGTGACCGGGTGAGTAACACAGGCGCAGCCCGGGTTCAAGCTCGCTGTCGCCATCAACCGTCGACCACGCGCGAACAGCCGGCCACTCATACACGCTGTCCCGATCAAAATACAGCGGGCGCGGCAAGGCGCGCTCGTTGGCATGCAAAAGCACCGGCGTATCCGGAAAGAATTCGAGCCCACCTATGTGGTCGATATGCGTGTGAGTCAACACGATCAGATCGATGTCGCGCGGGCGCACGCCAAGCAGCGCCAATTGGCTGGGCACAAGCTGCCGCTCGCTGTAATCGACCAGCTCGCCAAACAGACCGAGCCGGTCTTCACGGCTGGCTTGCGCAACATCCCGCGCATAGGCTGGGCGGAATCCGCTATCGATCAGAATGTTGCGTCCGGCGTGAGTTTGCACCAGATAGCCTGGGATGCCGATCGTGCGCGCGATCTGACGCGGCTGTCCGTCGGATGCGGGCGTCAACACGTTGAAACACCCGAGGTCGAGCACCGCCATGCGCGCGAGCTGCGTCATGGAGCCGGCACGTAGTCAACCACAAACGCCGCCTCAAGCACATCCAGCTGAGTGAGCAGCTCGCCAAACGCGCGGTGCTCTGGATGCGGCAGATAGTGATCGCGTGCCTGCGCATTCTCGAACGTGAGCATGTAGACATGCGTAAAGCCCAGATTCAGATCTTCCGGGCTGGTGTTGACGCCGTGTTCAAACGCGACGATGCCTGGGATCTGTTTTTGGAGCGCGCGAAACGCAGTGGTGACCTGCTGGATGCGATCGGTTGGCGCAGCCGGTTTGAATTTGAAGATCACGACATGCCGGATGGGGGTTGAAATGTCGTCCATCGCTACATATTACTGCGAAAAGCTTCAAACCACTTCATAGAAAGCGATCATCACCGCGTTGCTGCGCCGCAGACCGGAACCGACAGCGACGATGTCATTGAGCCAGGCGTATTGCGGCGCGGATGTCTCAAACACCGGCGTGGTGCGAAAGTAATACAAGGCCGGGTCAACCGCATCGCCACGCGCCAGTTGCGCAAGCACATCCGGTGGACCGCGCCGGACACCGGTATTGACGACATAGATCAGCGCATCGTCGCCCGTGCGCAAGACATAGCGCGCGTCCAGCAGCGCCACGCCATCGGCGCGCACGATCTGCCAGTCCGCGCCGCCCGGCAGCACCGCGCCGGACAATCGCTCGCCGGCAAACGAGCCCCCGGTAATGGGGATGATGCGCCGTCTGCCGCGCGGTGTCTCGCCGTGCTCCTGCGGCGGGCCAAGGCTGATCTCAGCGGTAAACAACGGCGCGAGCGCGGGCGTCACTGGATCGAAGGTCATGCCCGGTTCACCTGGTTGATCGCAAACCCTGCGGTTTGCTTGTAGCGGTTGCTGATCGCTTCAAGCTCGGGCTGTGCGATCACCTCGTGGATGTGCGCGAAACCGTTTGGCGCGCGCGTTTCGGCCAGCTGCATGACCTGCTCCGGGCCATTCTGGCGATTCATCAGCACGATCTTCGACGTTGCCGGCCGCCGCGCTGCGTCATACGCCTGAAGCGCCGCGCAGATATCGTCGTTCGCCGCGAGCTGTTCGGCCAGCGCCTCGGCGTCGAGGATCGCCTGGGAGGCGCCGTTCGAGCCGATCGGATACATCGGATGCGCGGCATCGCCGAGCAACGTTGCGCGGCCGATGCGTCCAGCGATCGAGCGGGTCGCGATCGACGAGCGGGTATTCATAGACGTGCTCGGCCGCATCGATCAGCGCCGGCACATTCAGCCAGCCAAAGTTCCACGTGCGAAACGCCTCGGCGAAGCGTGCTTTGTCGACCTCACGGCTCCAATCCTGCCGCGCGGTGTCGATAGACGGCACGCGCAACTCGGCAACCCAGTTGATCAGCGCGCGGCCGCGCGCGGCGTGCGCCTGCGAGATCGGATAGCAGACAAACTTCTGATCCTGATGGCCGGCCATGATCATCGCGCGGCCGTCGAGAAACGGTGTGCTCTCGCACGTTGCGCGCCACAGCACGCGCCCACCGTAGATCGGCGCGGGTTCGTCCGGGTGCAATCTGCTGCGCGCCGCGGAGTGAATGCCATCGGCCGCGATCAGACAACTGCCGGTCACCACTTGCTGTGCGCCGTCGGCGTTGCGCAGCGTCACGCGCACATGGTCGCCCACGTCCTGCCAGTCGACGAGCGCCCAGCCCGTTTGCAGATCATCGGCGCCGAGCCGAGCGCGCGCGGTTTCGAACAGCACCATCTGCAGTTCTCCGCGGTGAATCGAATACTGTGGAAAGGCATAGCCGGCCGCGACGCCGCGCGGTTCGGCCCAGATCAGTTGGCCGTATTTGTTTGTGTAGCGCAGCTCGGATGTATGAATCGCATGCTGCTCAAGCGCAGCCTGCAACCCCAGACCATGCAACACGCGCACCGAGTGCGGCAACAGGTTGATCCCAACGCCCAGCGGTTTGAGCACGCGCACGCTCTCAAATATTCGCACGCGGATGCCGCGCTGCTGCAACGCCAGCGCGGCGGTCAGTCCGCCTGGCCCGGCGCCGGCGATGATGACGGGGTTGTGAGGGGAGTTGATGCTCATGTCGGCGGCTGGCGCATTCATGTTTACGGGTCATTACCCAGTGTCAATCATGGGCGCGTGTCTATTGTATTTTAGTTAGGGCGCAGTGATTAGCCGCCGAAGGGCGGCTTCGCGATGGCTAGCCGGGGACCTCGGTCCCCGGGCGGCGCGCAACTGACTTGGCATTTTGCCAAATACGCGTCATATCAATGTTGCACCTTTCTTGTTCTTGAACTTGCGTGCCTCATGTTTGGAGCGATAGCGGAGACGTATATTTAGGTCAATGGAGACGGAAATCACTTTCGAAACAGCGGAAGCCTCAGATTTCGATGAGCTTGCCGGAATACGCGTCGAAGCAATGCGTTCTAGCTTGGAAAGATTGGGGCGATTTGACGCCGTTCGCGCACGAGAAAGGTTACGTAATGGCTTTCAACCAGAGAAAACACATTACATCTTGATAAATGGCAAGCGGATTGGTTTCTACGTTGTCAAGAAGTCCGAAAGCGGGCTGTCCCTGGAGCACTTGTACATTCGACCCAATGAACAAGGACGAGGAGCAGGAACTGCAGTATTACGGCACATTTTTGCGTCAGCGGACGAACAATATCAGACGGTTTATGTGGGCGCATTACGGGATAGTGAATCCAATCATTTCTACGAACGACATGGATTCGTAAAAACGCACGAAGAAGAGTGGGATATTTACTACAAGAGAGTGCCTAAGTCTTCTGACACGAAGCGGCAGATTTAGCAAAATAGCGAAAACGGCGCAACACGGCTCGGTGCCGACGTACATGGCCGCGGCACGAGCCTGGCTCGGCGTTTGCCAAACACGCGTCGAAATGACCGCGCGGAAACATTTGACCAATCCGCTCCGCACCAACATACTGCCCCAGCGCAATGCGCACCCGACATGAATATTTCAATCGAACAAAATGTGCCGATGCAAACGCGCGATGGCGTGCAATTGCTGTCCGATGTGTATCGCCCGGCAGCGCACGGCGCGTTCCCGGTGATCCTGATGCGCACGCCGTATGACAAAGGGGCCGTGCTGCCGGGCCAGGGGTTGAACATCGTGCAGGCCGCGCAGGCGGGCTTTGTCGTGGTGGTGCAGGACACGCGCGGGCGTTTCGCCTCGGCTGGCGATTTTCGCCCGCTCGAGCAGGAAGCCGAAGACGGCTATGACGCAATGGCCTGGGCGGCGGCGCAGCCGTGGTCGACCGGCGCGGTCGGCGTATTCGGCCAATCGTATCTCGGCACCACCGCGTGGCGCGCGGCAGCGCAGTCGCCGCCTGCGCTGCGTGCCATGGCCACACCCGTCACACCGGCTACGTTTCAAGTGATCTGGCCGGTCACGGTGGTGCATATCAACTGGGCGGCACGTTGTTCTGGAGCACATTCATGTCGATGAATACGCGCACGCGGCGCGGTCTCGACCTATCGCCAACGCTGGCCGCGATGGCGGACTGGGATGCCCTCTACCGCAGGCTACCGCTCAGCGCGCAACCGCATCTGCGCGATGTCGGCGCACAGTTTGCGGATTGGCTCGCCCACCCGGGCTATGACGCCTACTGGCGCGCGCTGTCGCTGACCGAGGCATACGACCGCGTCACCGCGCCCAATCTGCAGCATGCCGGCTGGTTCGATATCTTTCTGCAGGGCAACCTGACCCACTTCGCGGGCATGAAGGCGCGTGGCGGCAGCACAGACGCGCGACGCTATCAGAAACTCGTGATCGGCCCGTGGGTGCACGCGATGACGGCGGACACGCCAGACCGCGAGTTCGGCGGTGCCGGCAGTTATCAAGCCGTCGATCCGCATGGCGCGCACCTGCGCTGGTTTTCGCGCTGGCTCAAGGGCGAAGACAACGGCATCGAACGCGAGAAACCTGTCAAGCTATTTGTGATGGGCCGCGATCAGTGGCGCGAGGAAGACGACTGGCCACTCCCCGGCACGCAGTATATGCCGCTGTATCTGCGCAGTGATGGCCGCGCCAACGCGACCGCGGGCGGTGGCGCGCTTTCAACCGAAAAGCCCGGCAGCGAGCCGGAGGATGTCTTTTTGTATGACCCGCGCAACCCGGTGCCCACCCACGGCGGCTGGAATTTTCTGCCCTGGCCGTTCAACGCCGGCCCCCGCGATCAGCGCGCGCTCGGCCCGCGCGGCGATGTGCTGTGCTACACCGCGCCGCCGCAAACCAGCGAGCTCGAACTGACTGGGCCGCTCGAACTGGTGCTGTATGTCGCCTCATCCGCGCCCGACACCGATTTCACCGCCAAGCTGATTGATGTGTTTCCGGATGGCCGCGCACTGCTGCTGGCCGACGGCATCCGGCGCATGCGCTACCGCGATTCGCTCGACGCGCCCACACTGCTGACACCAGGGCGCTGCTATGAGGTGCGCATCGATCTGATCGCGACGTCAAACGTCTTTCGGGATCGGGCATCGCATCCGGTTGGAGATCTCCAGCTCGAACTTTCCGAAGTTCGCGCGCAACAGCAACACCGGCGGCGAAATTGCGCACGAGCCCGCCGACGCCTACCGCGAAGCCGTCAACCGCGTCTATCACGACGCCGCGCATGCGTCGTATTTGAGGATGCCGGTCATCGCCGCGCGGGCATGAGTCTGGGCGGTGTTTCCCCGTGAAAGTGCGAATGCGTTCTCGGCTACGATGACGGCCTATGCGCACAAAGACACTGAGCCACTCGGCCAGCGGCGCGATCCGCCAGTTCGCGTTCTGGGTGGCGAACGGCACCGTTGCGCTGCCGCTGCTGGAAGGGCACGACTATCGGTCGATTTTGTTGCGCGAGCCGGGCGCGATGGAGCGCATCTTTGCTATTTTCGCCAACGTGCTGGCCTTGGATCACAAGGGCAATGTCACAAATGCAAAGGCCGCGGAGTATCGCGCCGGGCAATGGCTGCGCGCGTATGTCGATCACCAGTACACGGCTGAGCCTGCCTTTGAAGATTGGGAACTCGCACTGCATTAAGAAATTGTGAAGCGCCGCGGGCGACCCGCATAAATTCGCATACACGCTATGGCGATATCCTATCGCATTTGAAAGCCATGCGATGCTGTGCCAAGAAGTTGGCATTTTAGGTGCACAGCGCAGCCGAAATACTTCAACATCGTCGCATGATTTGCCGCGCCGCGCGTTTCCTCATGATTTTCATACAGAGTGTTGACAGCGTTTTCAGCCAACCATGAACCATTAGCAGACCCCGAAGAAGGGCTTCGTCTGCTGATGTATATGGAGCAACTTCGACCGTATTCTGCAACCCCGCTCGCACGCGCCACTCCGGCACGCTTTGCGGCTGACCTGTCTGTCGGCGCTCGCGTGCGAAAATTCGGTCTCATCGCCGCGCCCTATGCCTTGCTGCTGCTGGCATTCGTGGTGCGCATCTATGCGCCTGATTCCGGCTGGGTGTATCGCGATCAAACATATTTGCGCGGGCAAGGCATCATCGCGTTGAACAATCTGCTCACTGGCAACTTCGCCGAGCTGCCAGTCTTTACATACAACTCCAGTTCTGGATTGCTGAATCCCGGCTTGATGATCTATGTCTGGGCCTTTGTCGCGGCCATTGATAGCAGCCAACTGTTTGCCACGATCGTCAACTTGATGCTGAACTGGCTTGCAGTCGTGATGGTGTATGCGCTGGCAAAAACGCTGATGCCGAAACCGGCCGCGCTCTTCGCCATGCTGTTGATCGCGATCAGCCCCTGGGCGACCGGGGTGGCGCGCGGCACCTGGCAACCCGGCCAGCTGGAATTTTGCTTTGCGCTGGTCGCCTGGCTCACACTGACTGGGCTAACGCAGCAGCGGCCACGCTGGATCATCGCCGGCTTCACGGCCGCGGCGATCTGCATCTGGACATACACGCTGGCCTTCGCGCTCGTTGCGCAAGTTGGGCTGGCATGCGTGATCTTTTTTCGCCGCGCCATTGCCAGGCCAGTGTTCTATGGCTGGCTCATCTGCGGAGCAAGTATGTTGCTCATGGCGTTGCTCGCGCTGGCAACGGGCAGGCAATCCACCGTCGCAGATTTCGCGCAGTGGGTCGGCGCACCGGATGCCGTGAACACGCTTGTCGAACAGGCCTTTGACCCGTTACTGCACACGCTGCGCATCGCCAGTGGTCTGGACTATGCGCAGACCTGGATCAGCCCAACAACCCCGCTGTGGCAGATTGGCCAGCCCTTCAACCAGGGGTTGGGGCTACTCATCATCGCCCTGACCGGCGTGGGCGCGCTGTTCATGATCGATGCCATTCGGAAACGGCAGCCGCAGGCGCGCACCTGGATCGCGTTATTTGTCTGGCTCTGCCTGCCAGCGGTTACATTTGCCCTGCTCAAATACCTGGAAAGCGGGCTGCTTGTTCAGCTCTACTACCTGTTGTTGAGTGTGCCGGCGGGTTATGTGATTCCCGCGCTGGCACTGCACACGCTCGCAGGCCGCCTCACATCCGAAGCTGCGCGGCAATGTGTTCACTGCGGCTACGGCGGCGGTTGTGCTGATCGTGATGCCATTTGCGGTGTGGCGCACAATTGCTGCGGCGGATAGCGCATACGTGCAAGGCTATGTTGGCACACTCAGATTTATGTCGCTAAAAGACACTGAGGCGCTCGGCCAGCTTTGGCGAAATGCCGGTTGCGACATCATGCACGCCACCCGGTTTGAGAACGATACACCCTGGGTCGCCAGCCTGTGGCGCCGCGCCGACACGATTCGCGACGAGCACACGAGCGCACTGGCGCAGGACAGTAGCATCTGGCAAATAACACCCGGCAAGCTCAATTGTTTGATGGACGAACAACGCGTGGCTTTGCCTGCCACAACGATTCAATCGGTTGATTACCTGCAGGACAAACGTGCTTACTTGTATAGCGCAGGCAGGTCGGCGGCGCGCACGGAAGATGGCATGTCGGTCAACCTTGGCTGGTCGCTCACCGCGTTGGAGGCAACGCCTGCAGTGACCACAGGTGGAACCATCACGGTCGCGCACATCTGGCACATCGACAGTCTCCCGGCTGAGCCATTTGATAGCTGGTATTTCGCGCCAAATGTAAAACTCACCGACGCCGATGGGCGCGTGGTGAGCGAGCAGTGGGGCAAGGCGATCAGCGGATTCGCGTGGCGCACCGGCGACGACATCTACAGCAGCATGTCCTTTCAGGCGCCCATCGACGCGAAACCGGGCGCATACACCCTCGTGGTGTCGTTGTTTGATCCAAATCAAAAAAAGAACGCGGTCTACTTTTCATCCGCGCGGCCTGGCGAACCCATCCTCGCGCTCAAACGCACTGTGCAGCTCGTGGAGCACAACTAAAGGGTGTAAAGGCGCGCCTTCGTCGCCGATACTACGATTTCAACACAAATTGAGGCGATTTCTGCCGGAGAATAGAGCATCCGTCCGCGCAAAGCGCGGACGGATGCTCTATTCTCCGGATCCCTCTCTGCGCGCTCATTTGTGAAACGCCATAAATCGGCGGGGAAATTGTGGGCAATGGCTAGACCGCTAAGTGGGGACACGCGAATTCGCTCATCAAGTTATTTTGGCGTGTATCCCGACAGCCTGGCATCACAAGCCCAGTTTGGAAAGCGCCTCAAATGCCGGTGCTCGGCCGCCCCCTGGCTACGCGCTCGCCCGCGCGTACTCTCGCGTCACCGGATACAACAGCGGTTCGCCGCGTAGCCAGCGGGCTAACTCCTGAACCATGGTGCGGCCCATGCGCCGGCATTCGTCGTTCATGCTGCCGGCGATATGCGGCGTCAGCATGACGTTGTCAAGCGTGTAGAGCGGCGAGTCGGCGACCGGCGGTTCCGGGTGTGTCACGTCCAGCACGGCGAATAGATCCGGCCGCGCTTGCAGGGTGGCGATCAAATCAGGCTCATGGATGATCGCGCCGCGGGCGGTGTTGATCAGGCTGGCACCAGGCTTCATCTGATTCAGCAGACCGCCGTGGATCATGCCGACTGTCTCGGGCAGCCACGGTGTGTGCAGCGAGACCACATCGGACTGCTGAAAGAGCTCTGCCAGTGTTGCGCAGAGTGTCACCCCAAGCGTCGTCGCTTGCGCTGCGCTCGTATGCGGATCGTAGGCGATCACACGCACATCGAGCATGCGCAGGCGATCGGCGACCATGCGCCCGATTGCGCCCAACGAGACCAGCCCCACCACGCTGCCATACGCGCCGGCGACCGGCATCACAGCGCTCGAAAATGCGCGCTGCTGTTTGGTCACGCTGCGCATGCTGATAGGCTTTTTTGAGGCACAGAATAATCTGCGCCAGCGTGTATTCGGCGACAGACACGCCGTTGGCCACATTGGCATTGCACATCACGATGCCACGCGACCAGACCGCGTCGGTCACAAAACTGTTGACCGCGCCCGCGCCATAAAACAACGCCCGCAATTTTGGAAACACCGTGAAGAACTCCGCGTCCATTTTTGGCATCCCCCACCCGCTCAGGATCACCTCGATATCGTCCAGCTTGCCACGCCAGGCAGCCAGTTGGCGCGGCTCAAGCTGGATGGGCTCGGCCAGCACGATCTGGGCGGCGATGTCACGCTGTTCATCAGGACCGTAAATCCGGTGGTAATTTGATTCGGGAAGTAAAAAAATGGCTTTCATGCGCACGGTGAATATTTGACAAATAACGGCGGCGTATCTATGCTGCGTACTATAGGCCAGAACCGTTTTGGCGTCTTCTATGAGCGATGCACACGTTTTGGCGCTGAAAATTGCGCGATGCGAAAAAACGAGCGAAACCATGACAAACGGCGAAACCATCATCGATAAGGCCATTGCGATGCACGACCCGCGTTTGTATACGCGGCGCGCGATCGTCGCTGGCATTCCGGGCGGGTTCGCCGAGGTCACAGATACGCATGTCGAGCAGTATCGCTCGCTTGGGTTTTTGTCGATCGAGGACGCCTTTTCGCCCGACGAAGTTCGCGCCGCGCTGGATGGGATGGTGCATTTGATCGGCGGCGGCAACCCGGAGTTCAAAGGCATCCAGTTTGAAGGCGCCGCTGCTGCCAAGCTCGCCACGCTGTCGATCGACCAGCGCCAGGATGCCGTGCGCAAGCTGATGTGGTTTGTCGAATACGAGCCGCGGCTCAAGGCGTTGTCGCAGCACGCCGGCCTCCTGACGCTGGTGCAGCGCCTGCTGGAAGCACCTCCGCTGATGTTTCAAGACATGGGGTTGATGAAGCCGCCGCACGTCGGGCGCGAGAAGCCTTGGCACCAGGACAAAGCCTATTTCAATATCGATCCGCGCGAGCATGTGGTCGGCGTCTGGGTCGCGCTCGATGAAGCCACGGTTGAAAATGGCTGCATGCACCTGATGCCGCAGATTCCGCGCGAGCCGTTGATTCACCATCAGCGGCGCGACTGGCAAATCTGCGATGCCGACATCCTGGGCAGCGAATGCGTGGCCACACCGTTAAAACCAGGCGGCATCTTGCTGTTCGACGGCCTGCTTGTGCACGGCACGCCGCACAACAGCAGCGATAAACGCCGTCGGGCGGTGCAGTATCACTACCGCAGCGATTTGTACGGCGCAACCGACACGGAAGCGCGCCTCGCTGTTTACGGCAGCGAAGGCAAAGACGTGCAGTGTTGAGGGATGTCCGGCTCGGCGTGATCGGTTGCGGTGTAATCGGCCAGGTGCATCTGCGCGTCGCGCACGATATTCCAGGCGCGCGAGTAACGGCCGTTTGTGATGTGCGCGAGTCGCTTGCGCATGAAATGGCCTCGACCCATGGCATAACATCTGTCTTTACAGACCCTGCCAGGCTTTTTGCCGCTGCCGATGTCGACGCGGTCATTCTGGCTGTTCCGGCCAACCAGCGCACGGCGCTGGGGGTTCAGGCGCTGCGCCAGCGCAAGCACCTGCTGACCGAAAAACCGGTCGCGATGAGCGCGAACGAGGTGCGCCGCTTAATCAGCGCGCGCGGTGATCGCGTTGCGGCCTGCACATCATCGCGATTGCGCTTTTTGCCATCAGCCATGGCCGCGACGGCGTTTGTCGCAAGCGGCGCGCTTGGGCGTCTGCGCCTGTTGCGCTGCCGCGATGTGATCGCCGCTGGACCGCCGCCGCAGCAACCGCCACCGTCCTGGCGGCTCAACCGCGCGTTAAACGGCGGCGGAATATTGGTCAACTGGGGTTGCTACGATCTGGATTATCTGTTTGGCGTCACTGGCTGGCGTGTTCAACCACAGCGCGTGCTCGCGCAATCTTGGTCCAATATTGCAGCATACAGCGCGTATGCCGCGCCAGGGTCGGATGCCGAGACGCATGTGTCGTTCTTTGCGCAATGCGCCGATGGTATCGCGTTGACCTACGAGCGCGGCGAGTTTATGCCGGCCGCCACCGACGAAATCTGGCAGTTGATCGGCGACGCAGGCTCGCTGCGAATGAATATCAAACCCGCCAGCGGCAAACAAATCTGGCACGACAAACCCGGCCCGTCCGGCACAATCAGCGAAGTCATCTGGCAGGGTGATGAAGACTGGGAGATGCAACACCGCGGCCCGGTCGCCGACTTTGTCGAAGCGATTCAACAGGAACGGGCGCCGGCGACAACGCTTGAACAGGCTCTGCAGATTCAACGATTGACCGACGCCGTGTATCGCTCGGCCGCCGCTGGCGCGAGCATCGAGGTGGATCAAACATGAAATACGCGTTTATGACGTTCTCAACGCCCGATCAAACGCTTGATCGCGTGCTCGCAACTGCGGTCCGGCATGGCTACGATGGCATCGAGCTGCGCATCGACAGCAAGCACGCTCATGGCGTTGAGCTGAGCAACTCGGCCGGTGAACGCGCGGCGGCGCGGCAGGCAGCCGCCGCGCATGGCGTCGCAATCTGTTGCATCGCGACCGGCGCGCGCTTTGCCGATCCCGCGACCGCGATCCAAGACGTGGCGACAGCGGCAGCCGCGATCGACCTCGCCGCCGATCTGAATGCCGGCGTCATCCGCGTGTTCGGAGGCAAAGTGCCCGACGGCGTGACGCGCGAGCGTGCAGCCGCGTCGATTGTGCAATCGCTGGCTGCGCTGGCGCGCGTGGCTGACGCGCGCGGCGTTGATGTCGCGCTCGAAACGCACGACGACTGGTGCGATCCTGCTGTGGTAGCCAGCATTCTGGCGAAAGTTGCGCATCCGCGGATTGGTGCAAACTGGGACTACCAGCACAGCACGCGCGTCGCCAAAACCAGCGTTGCGGATGCGTTTGCAACGCTCAAGCCGTATATCCGCCATGTGCACTTTCATGATGGAACGATGGACGCAGACAAACTTGTCTTTCTGCCCGTCGGACAGGGTGCCTATGATCATGCCGGCGTGCTGCAGCTGTTGCATGGCGCCGGGTATAGCGGCTTTATCAGCGGCGAATGGATCAATTGGGAGCCAGCAGACATACATTTGCCGCGTGAACTCGCAGCAATGAAGGCATTTGAGCCTTTGTAGAGACACGCTGTCGCGCGATGGCGTATCTCTATGTAACGTAGATAGAGACAGAATACACATGAACCCAAAACTTACACCCGAACAAATCAGCGCGTTTCATCGCGACGGCTTTGTCGTTGCGAAAGGTTTTTTCGATACAGAAGAAATGCGTTTGCTGCGCAGCTATGCAAAATCCGACCAGGAAATGCAGGCGGCAGCGTTCTCACGCGCCGATACCCAGGGCGGCTCCGCCAGGATGATGCTGTGGAACGAGGCTGGCAACGACCCATACAGCATCGTCTCACGCACGACAAAGCTCGTAGACGCGACCGAGCAACTGCTGGGCGAAGAGGTCTATCACTGGCATCATAAAATGAGCATGAAGGAGCCTTTCACTGGAGGCGCGTGGGAATGGCATCAAGACTACGGCTACTGGTACAAAAATGGCTGCCTCTTTCCAGATCTGCTGTCGGCGTTTATCGCCGTCGATCCAAATACGCGCGAGAACGGCTGCATGCAGGTGATCAAAGGCTCCCATCTGCTCGGGCGCGTCGAGCACGGCACATTCGGCGGTCAGGTCGGCGCGGATCCGGAGCGTGTCAAGGCCGCGCTGCAGCGGTTGGAGCTCGTCTATTGCGTGCTCGATCCGGGCGACACGCTGTTCTTTCACAGCAACCTGTTGCACTGCTCAGATCAGAATCGCTCGCCGAACGCGCGCTGGTCGCTGATTTGCTGCTACAACACCCGCCGCAACGACCCGTTTAAGACCTCGGGACATCCGAATTATTCGCCATTGCAGCGCGTGCCAGACGATACGCTGCGAACCGCTGGTGCACGGTGGCTGGACGGCAAAGGCGGCTAAGTGACGCGTCAAGCGCCGGCAAATTGAGAGCCATGCGGTCATGATCCAAATCATTGCAGCGCAACTGCGCGCGATACCGTTGACAACGCGCTTGCCGTTTCGATTCGGCATGGTGACAGTGAGCGGCATCGAGCAATGTTTTGTGCGCGTGACCGCGGCGATTGACGGCGTGGTGTCAACCGGCTTTGCCGCGGATGGGCTCGCGCCCAAGTGGTTCAAAAAGGACGCGCTCCAGTCGATCGACGACGACGTGCAGGAGTTGAAGCACGCAATCACCCTGGCCTGCGAATGCGCGCTGGCGGTCGGCGCCCGCGTGAGCGTTTTTGACCTGTGGTGGCGGATGTATGCGGACATGTCCCTGCTGCTGCCGGATGTGCCCTCGTTGCTGCGGTCTTTTGCCCTAAGCCTGGTCGAACGTGCGTTGATCGATGCTTATTGCCGTGTGAAGTCCGTAACGTTTGCACGGGCGCTGCGCGACAACGCGTTTGAGATTCAGCTCGGCAAGTTGCACCCGGAGCTCGGTGGCCGGCAACCAGCCGCGTTGTTGCCGATTCTGCCGGTCACATCGATCAAGCTGCGGCATACGGTCGGGTTGATTGATCCACTGACGCGCGCCGAAGCGGGCGAGGTTCATGATGGCCTGCCGGTTGCGCTCATCGATTGCATTCACGCATATGGCCTGACGCATTTCAAGATCAAGATCGGCGGCGATGTTGCCAGCGATCTGCGCCGGCTGATCGATGTCGCGTCCGTGATTGAGAATAATTGCCGTGAGTTTGCGTTTACGCTCGACGGTAACGAGCAGTTTGCTGATGTCGGCGCATTCCGAGCGGCGTGGGAGGTGTTGTCAGCGGAACCGCGTTTGCGTTCATTTCTGACACACCTGATCTTTGTCGAACAGCCGATAAAACGCTCCGCCGCGCTGAGTGCGGAGACCGCAGCCGGGTTGCGAGCGTGGACCACAGGTCCGGTGCTGATCATCGACGAGTCGGATGGCGATCTAGACAGCGTTCGGATCGCGCTCGCGCAGGGCTATGCCGGAGCCAGCCACAAGAACTGCAAGGGCGTGTTCAAAGGCATCGCAAACGCATGCTATGCCGCGCATCTCGCAGAACGGGGCGCGACCGCGATCATCAGCGGCGAGGATCTGTGCACGCTTGGGCCGGTCTCGTTGTTGCAGGACTTAACGGTGATGGCCGTCCTGGGCGTGCGGCATGTTGAACGCAATGGGCACCACTATTTCAAGGGATTAAGCGGTTATTCGCGGGCGCTGCAATCGCGCATACTGGATGCGCACGGCGACGTATATTTCGAACACGAAAGAGGGTTTGCTTCGCTGCGCGCGCAAAGCGGGGTGATCGATGTCACCAGCGCGCTTGGCGCGCCGTTTGGCTACGCGCTCGATACAAAAATACTCTCAGACTATTTCGGGTTTTGATGATTCGACTGACTCTATGGCTCACACAATTCAAACAACCGTGGTTGGCAGTTACCCGATCCCGATGTGGCTCGGCGCGCTTCCGTCGTCTCCCGCGCTGCGCGATGCGGTGATGGTCGTCATGAAGACGCAGGAACTCGCCGGGATCGATGTGATCAGCGACGGCGAGTTGTCGCGTTTCGATCCCAACCATCCCGAGACGAATGGCATGATCGAGTACTTTGTGCGTCCGTTGTCCGGCGTGGCACCCGACTTAACCCGGGCCGAGTTATCCGAATTTCGCGCGCAATCGAACATGGGATTTCGCAGCGTGCCTGCCGGCGTGGTACGGAGGGCCGTTGGCGAAGGCGCGCTGAACCTGCAGGCTGCCTACGATTTTGTGCGACCGTTTGCTTCACAACCGCTTAAATTCACGCTCACCAGCCCGTATATGCTGGCCAAGACGCTGCTGAACAAACACTATGCCGACCGGCGTGAGCTGACGCTGGCGATCGCCGAAGTATTGCGCCTCCAGATCTCAAGCATCGACGCGGCAGTGATACAAATCGACGAAGCCAATCTGCCCGGGTCGCCACAGGACGGTGCATGGGCGGCGGAGGCCATCAACATCGTGCTCAGTGGCGTTCAAGCCGGCACTCAGCGCGCAGTGCATTTGTGCTTTGGCAATTATGGCGGCCAGACGATCCAACAGGGATTCTTTAGCGACATGCTGCCGTTTCTAAATGCGCTGGATGTCGATCACCTGGTTTTGGAATTTGCGCGGCGTGGCTTCGATGAGTTGAGCGTGTTTCGCGATCTGCGGCCCGGTATTGCGCTTGGGCTGGGCGTGATCGATATAAAAGACAATGAAATTGAAACGCCGGACGAGATTGCGCGCCGCATTGAGCACGCGGTGGCCCTGCTCGGACCAGAGCGCGTGAAGTGGGTGCACCCCGATTGCGGTTTCTGGATGCTGCAGCGATCAGTAGCCGACCGCAAGATTCGCGCACTGGTGCACGGGCGCGACCTATTTGAAGGGCGCACGTAAGCGATCCGTTTAACGCCCATGCTGCACTGGCGAGCGGGATCATTTGCGGCCTTGACCGACCACTGGTATAAATCGCCCAACGTTAACGTTAACGCAGGGACAGTCTCATGCGATGTGACAATATGGCATATTTTTGGAGCGCCGCATGAAAAAGCGACCGACCTTGGCGGATGTGGCGCTTGCGGCTGGCGTCTCAGCGATGACGGTTTCGCGTGCGATCAACAACAAACCGGGCCTCAGCGATGATTTACGCCAACGCGTGCTCGCGCTTGCCGACGATATCGGCTTTCAGCCCAATCAAATGGCGCGCGGACTCGTGACGAGGCAATCACTGACGATTGGACTTGTGGTGCCCGATATCACAAACCCATTTTTTGCGCATATTGCGCGCGGTGTCGAAGAAGCTGCATATGAAAGCGGTTACAACGTGTATCTGGTCAATACGGCGGAAACGCCCGAGCGCGAACAGGCCGCCCTGCGATCGCTCGGGCACAAAGGCATCGACGGCGCGATTCTGTGCAGCCCGCGATCCAGCCCGGAAATTGTCGAAAGCAGCGTGGCGCGCTTCCCGGCAGTGGTTCTGATCAACCGTGAACTCAAAACGCCAAAACCCAATGTGGTCACGATTAACATCAACGATCAGCGCGGCGCAATCATGGCCGTAGAGTGCTTTATCGAGCAGCATCGATCAAAGATCGCATTTTTGGCGGGTCCGATCTATTCGGTGTCCAGTCAACGGCGTTTGGACGGTTACCGAGCGGCGCTGCGGCATGTCGGCATTCCGTTTGATGCGGAGCTGGTCGAACACTGTGTGCCGAACACCGAGGAGGGACGCCTTGCCGCTGCCGTATTGCTGAGGCGCCGGCCGGATATCGACGCGATCTTTGCCTTTAACGACCTGGTGGCCGTCGGCGCGATGCAGGCCTGCCAGACCGCCGGTCGCGCGGTTCCGGATGCGGTAGCGATTATCGGCGCGGACGACATTCCGCTGGCGACGATCATCCGCCCGCAACTCTCGACACTCCATGTAAACCTGCCGCACATCGGCCGGTTGTCGCTGCGCACCTTGCTTGAAATCGCATCCGGGGATGCGTCACCGGCTTCGTATCAGATCGAACCCGAGTTGATCCGGCGCGATTCGGCATAGCGTGAGTCGTCTGTTTGACAGTTATCAGGTGCGCAACTAATATTATCGAAACATTTACGTTAGCGATAACTCACACGTATTTAGCCGGGTTGCCTATGCTCTACCCAATACAAAATGACCGCCGGAATTGTCTGGATTTGTCCGGGATCTGGGATTTTCAAATCGATCCTGATGCAGTCGGTGAAAAGCAGCGCTGGTTCGACGGCATCGCAAAGCCGCGACCGATCGCCGTGCCGGGTTCGTGGAACGAGCAATACGAAGATATCTTCAACTATCTAGGGCTGGCCTGGTATGTTAAGCGCACCTATGTGCCATCGTCGTGGCGCGGGCAGCGCGTGTTTATCCGTGTTGGCTCAGCCTGCTATTTCGGCACGGTCTATGTGAACGGCGTCAAGATCGGTTCGCACGAAGGCGGGCATCTGCCCTTTGCGTTCGAGATCACCGAGCATGTGCGCTGGGATGCGGAGAACACGATTGCGATCAGCGTCGAGAATGAGCTGCAGCCCACGCGTGTGCCGTCCGGGAATATGCAGTCGCCGCTGGGCGCGTTTGCTTCGTTCCCACGTACCACGTTCGACTTCTTTCCGTTTGCCGGGTTGCATCGCCCGGTTGTGCTGTATTCGACGCCGCAGACCTACATTGCCGACATCGCGGTCGAAACCGGGTTTTCAAAGTCAGCCAAATCAGCGCAGACCGTCAATGGCACGGTGAAAGTGCGCGTCAGGCTGAACGACGCAGTCACGACGAAGATCGATGTGTCCGTGTCGGCCGGCAGCGCGCGACATACGGCCAGCGTCGCCATCCGTGATGGCGTCGGCAGCGCGTCGATCAAGGTGCCGAATGCACGGTTGTGGTCAGACAAGAACCCGTATTTGTATGATCTAACAATCAGCGCCGGCGCCGACCGCTATGCGCTGAAAATCGGCATCCGCACGGTCGCTGTGCGCAAGGGCACGATATTACTGAATGGCGAACCGGTCAAACTCAACGGTTTTGGCAGGCACGAAGACTTCATCGCCAGCGGCAAAGGCCTGAATCTGCCGCTGATGGTCAAAGACTATCAGTTGATGCGCTGGACCGGCGCGAATGCCTATCGCACATCGCACTATCCGTATAGCGAAGAAGAGATGCAGCTGGCTGACCGGGAAGGCTTTCTCATCATCGATGAGACGCCAGTTGTCAGCCTGCAGTTCGAGAATGACGCCAATGCGCGATGCACGGCTGCGCATGTGCCTGCAACAGATCGACGAGCTTGTCGCGCGCGACAAAAATCACCCGAGTGTGCTGATGTGGTGCGTCGCAAACGAGCCGTTGCCGACCAATTTGCGACTGCAGCCTGGCGCGGCGGCGGAGCCGGATCCATCCGAGCCACGCGGCAAGCGCGTGCTGGACGCGCTGTTAGCCCGCGCCAAACAACTAGATCGCACGCGCCTGACGACGATCGCATCCGTCATGGGCGGTCCGCACAGCTGGATCGAAAACTGCGATGTAATCAGCATGAATCGCTATTGGGGCTGGTATGTGATGGGGGGTGAGCTTGACAAGGCGTTCGACATGCTGGAGCGCGAGCTCGACGCCACATGGGCCAAATTCCGCAAGCCAATCATCATGACTGAGTTTGGCGCCGACACGATGGCCGGCATGCACGGGCATCCGGCGGTGATGTGGACTGAGGAGTATCAAGCCGCATATCTTCGTGGACATCTGCAGATCGCCGCGCGCAAGAACTACATCGCTGGCATGCAGGTATGGAACTTCGCCGATTTTGCAGCCGTGCAGGGCATCATGCGCGTCGGCGGGTTGAACATGAAAGGAGTATTTACCCGTGCGCGCGCTCCGAAAATGGCAGCCCATGTGCTGCGCGAGTTCTGGGTGAAGCCGTAACGTCGTAATTTGTAACGTTGAATTTGCACTACCGGCAACAGCGCTTGCGACGAAGCGTCTTGAGCGCTGTTGCCGGTAGTGCAAATCTGCGTTACTGAGCATTAGCAGTGACCGTTTCAGGAGGACATACATGAAGTCTCGAATCTCTAGACGAAAGTTTCTGAAAGGCGCCGGCATTGGCGTCAGTGCGGCGATGGCTTCGGCCATATCGCCAAAAATGGCGTCTGCGGCCCCACGCAACGCCAGCGCAGAGTTGACCTATTGGACACCCATCGCAGGCAACGTTGCAGGCACAAAGAAGAGCTACAACGAAATGACCTGCTATGTCGAACTGGAAAAGATCACCGATGTTCGCATCAACTTCCAGCACGTGCCCGACAACCCGCAGGCTCAGGAGGCGTTTAACCTGCTCGTGGCATCCGGCCGCTACCCGGACATCATCGAATACAACTGGTTGAACAACTATGCCGGCGGTCCGGCACGCGCGGTGCGCGACGGCCTGATCCAACGGCTCAACCCGTTTCTCGAATCCGGCAAACTGCCGCATTTTGCAAAAGTGCTTGCTGATCACCCGGATTGGCGCCGCATGATCCAAACTGACGAGGGCGACATCTATGCGTTCCCGTTCCTGCGTGGTGACCCCGGTTTGCAGACATTCGCCGGACCGTGGGTACGCGCCGATCATCTTGAAAAAGCGGGTGTGAAGACCATTCCGCGCACCATTGCGGACTGGACCAACATGTTTGCAGCGTTGAAAGGCAAAGACCTGAACGGCAACGGCAAAGCCGACGAGTATCCGTTTACAACATGGCTCTTTGGCCGTGGCACGGATGCGATCAGCTATTCCGGCGCGTTCGCCGGCGCCTACGGCACCACGCTCGGCTTCTATAACGACGGCGGAACGGTCAAATATGGCCCGGTGCAACCCGAGTTCAAACAGTTCATGTCGCAGCTGGTGGATTGGAGCAAAGCCGGCTACATTCATCCGGACACGTTCACGATGACGCAGGCGCAGTGGGATTCGCAGATGCTTAATGGCAACATCTCGGCCGGCGTGATGCTGGTCGGCGGCGGCATCGGTCGCTTGACAACGCTGGCGCGCCCGACGCAGAAGGGATTCAAACTGCAGGGTGTGCCCTATCCGTCGTTGCAGGCTGGCGGCCGCTCGGCCTTTGGACAGTATGAAAACACCTATCCGGGTGGAGCGTCAGCCGCGATCTCCTCGCAGTGCCGCAACATTGATGCAGCGCTAAAAGTGTTGGACTTCCCGTATTCGCCCGAAGGCCACATGCTGTTCAACTTCGGCAAAGCTGGCGCGCAATATGACATGGTCGGCGGCTTTCCAAAGTGGAAGGCCGAGATCATCAACCCGCCCAAACTGCCGCTGGCGCAAAGCATCGCGCAGCACGCGCGGTCAAACTTTGCCGGCCCATTCGTGCAGGACATTCGCTATCTGCAGCAATACTTTGCGTTCCCGGAGCAGAAGGCCGCTTATGAACTCTGGAGCAAAGAGGACCATAGCCGCGTGATGCCGCCGGTTACGCCGACACAGACCGAGAGCCGGCGCTTTGGCCGCATCATGACCGATGTCACCACGCGCGTCAACACCGCGTTCGCAAAGGTGGCAAGCGGCGCGTTGCCGCTCACCGGTTGGGATGCGCTCGTTGCCGATCTGAAGGCAATCGGCATCGATGAGGCAATCGGCATTCAGCAGGCGGCGCTGGGTCGCTATCTGAATCGCAAATAGTCGTTTAGACATATTGTCCAAAATCTGCGCATGCGCCGCCTGAATCGCAGGCGACGCATGCGCAGATTTGCCGTTGGCGCGCGTTCATGTGATGCGCTGATTAGACGGGCCATTCATACTTCACCCCTTACGCTATGGACACATTACAAACCGCGGCACGCGGTGCCGACCGAAACGGCCAGAGCAGAGAACGGCCGTTCCTGCAACGTGTGGTTCGTGACTTCAAGCAGAACAAGACGGTTTACCTGATGCTGTTGCCCGTGGTCGCCTACTACGTGCTATTTCACTACGTGCCGATGTACGGCGCGCAAATCGCGTTTCGTGATTTCATACCGGCGTTAGGTATTGCCGAGAGCGAATGGATCGGCCTGGAAAACTTCCAGGATTTTTTCACCGGCCCGAGTTTTTCGCAGCTGGTTCGCAACACGCTCGCAATCAACGTCATCGATTTGGTTTTTGGATTTCCCGCGCCGATTATCCTGGCGCTGCTGTTAAACGAGCTGACCTCGCCAAAATTCAAGCGGCTGGTGCAAACGGTCACATACATGCCGTTTTTTATCTCGATCGTGGTGCTTGTCGGCATGGTGCTCGACTTCGCCGCGCGTGAGGGTCTGGTCAATCAGTTGCTGATCTCGCTGGGCATTCAGCCCATCCATTTCATGACATTGCCGGAGTGGTACTGGCCGATCTATGTTGGATCGAGCATCTGGCAGACAGTTGGCTGGGGCAGCATCATTTATCTGGCTGCAATCACTGGCATTGACCCCACACTTTATGAAGCGGCCAGAGTCGACGGTGCAAATCGCTGGCAACAATTGGTCAACATCACGCTGCCGGGCATCGCCGCCACGATCATCGTGCTGTTCATTTTGCGCGTCGGGCAGATGATGAATGTTGGCTTTGAAAAGACGATCCTGCTCTACAACCCGCTGGTGTTTGATACGGCCGATGTGATCTCGAGCTATACATACCGGCGCGGCATCCTCGATGCGAACTACGGCTTTTCCGCCGCGGTTGGCCTGTTCAACTCCGTGGTCAACTTCGCGCTGCTGCTGACGACGAATTGGTTGTCGCGGCGACGCGGCGGCAGCGGTTTGTTCTAGCGCACGGAGGGATCTTTCTGATATGAAAATCAAAAACGCGATTCGCAAGACGGGCGGTGAGCAACTCTTCGACATACTCAACGCGGTGCTGCTCGGCCTGCTGGTGTTGATCACGCTCTATCCGCTGCTCCATGTGTTTTTTGCATCAATCAGCAACCCGGGGTTGCTTGCCCAGCACACCGGGTTGCTGCTGGCGCCGGCGGGGTTTAGCACCGCGGCGTATCGGGCGGTGTTTGAGAATCCGAACATCACAACCGGCTACCAGAACACAATCTTCTATGTCCTGCTCGGCACGTCGATCAATATGCTGATGACCTGTCTGGGTGCCTATGCGCTGTCGCGTCGAAATGTGATGTGGAAGACACCTATTCTGTTTTTGATCGTATTTACGCTGTTCTTCAGCGGCGGCCTGATCCCGACGTATCTGCTCGTCGCCCGCACGTTGAATTGGATCGACACACCCTGGGCGCTGATCGTGCCGGGCGCGATCAGCACGTTTAACTTGCTCGTGCTCAAGACCGGATTCGAACAGGTGCCGGCGGCGCTTGAAGAATCGGCCCGCATGGATGGCGCCAATGATTGGACCATCCTGTTTCGCGTCGTGATTCCGCTGTCGCTGCCATCGATCGCGGTTGTCACGCTCTTCTACGCCGTTGGCCACTGGAATGCGTTCTTTTCGGCGCTGATTTATTTGCGCGATCGCACGCTGTATCCGCTGCAGTTGGTGTTGCGCGAAATTCTGATCGCGAACCAGGTTGGTGATATGACGACCGGCACGCTGGGCGGCGATGTCGAGCCGATCGGCGAGACGATCAAATACGCGACGATCATCGTCGCGACTGTGCCGATTCTGTTTCTGTATCCGTTTTTGCAGCGCTACTTTGTCAAGGGTGTCATGATCGGCGCGATCAAAGAGTAGCCGGCCTGGCTCATATGCGAGAAACAATCACCGCCTTTATTGGCACCTACACGCGGAAATTACCGCACGTCGACGGCCAGGGACGCGGCATCTACCGTGCGCGCTACAACCCCAACAGCGGTGCGCTGACCGACATCGCGCTGGCCGCTGAGATCGAGAATCCGACTTTTCTCGCGCTCGCGCCAAACAAACGCGTGCTCTACGCGATCGGCGAAACGGATGCCTTCGACGGCCAGCCCGGCGGCTCGGTCAGCGCCTTCACCATCGATCCGGACACGCACGCGCTGACGTTGCTCAATCGACAACCCTCGCGCGGCGGATTTGCCTGTCACCTTGGTGTCGATGCGACCGGCCAGGCCGTGATCGTCGCCAACTACGGCACCGGCAGCGTGGCAGCCTTCCCCATCGCAGCCGATGGCAGCCTCGGCGTGCTGAGCGATTTCGTGCAGCACGAAGGCAGCGGCCCAAATCCGAATCGCCAGCAGGGGCCGCACGCGCATCAGGCCGTGCTCTCGCCGGACAACCGGTTTGTCCTGGTCAACGATCTGGGCACTGATCATGTGGTGAGTTACGCGCTGGACGCCACGCAGGCCAAGATCACCCGCGCAGGCGCTACCCGCGTGCACCCCGGCGCCGGTCCGCGTCATCTCGCCTTTCACCCAAACGGCGCCTTTGCCTATGTCATCAATGAGCTCGACGCCACGGTCACCGCCTGCCGCTACGACGCCGAGCGCGGTCAGCTGATCCCGATCCAGACCATTTCGACGCTGCCATCGGGCGCAACCGCCCCGCCCTCGTGCGCGGATATCCACGTGCATCCGTCCGGCCGCTTTGTGTATGGCTCGAACCGCAACCACGACAGCATCGCCATCTTCGGCGTGGGCGAACACAGCGGCAAGCTCAGCGCGATCGGCCACGAATCGACGCAGGGCCAACAACCGCGCAACTTCGCGCTGGCGCCGGATGGACGCTGTCTGCTGGCCGAAAATCAGGACAGCGACACGATCGTCAGCTTTCACATCGACCCGGAGCGCGGCACGCTGATGGCCGCCGGGCATGTCGCACAAGTGCCCACGCCAGTCTGTATGGTTTTTCTCGCGTAGGCGCTGACATGATCATTGAGTGGATTCATCACCTGTTTAGCAGTGACACCGCGCGCTATCCGTTTTATGCGCAGGCGGCCTATGTCCCGAACGCCGCGCAGCTGCACGCCGATCCGCTTGCGGTCTATCTCGATGAGATGCGCGCCGGTGGCATCGACCGTGCCGTGCTTGTGCATCCGGAGCCTTACGGCAACGACCACAGCCTGCTGCTGGAGGCGCTACAGCGCGAGCCCGAGCGATTGCGAGCCTGTGCGCATATGCTGCCGGCCGACCCGGGAGCGGCCCAGAAGCTGACCGAGCTGGTCGCACGCGAACCGCGTTTTGTGGCGCTCCGGCTGCATCAGCATCGCGGCAAGGAGGGTTATTTTGAGTCGTTTGCGGACCATGGCGTGCGCGCGTTATGGCGGTGTGCGGCCGAACTCGGCCTGATCGTTGAATTGCACATCGGTCCCAATGTCGCCGAACAGGCGCGCGCTCTGATCAGTCAGTATCCGGGCGTGCCGGTCGTCATCGATCATTTTGGCGAGCCGCAGTTCGGGCGAATTCAGGAGTTCGCCGATGTGCTCGCACTGGCGGATCTCCCAAACGTATTCATAAAGTTCTCGGCGATCGCCTATCTGTCGAACACTGCGCCGCTGTTTCTGGATGTGCGGCGGTTTACGCGACAGCTGGCCAACGCCTTCGGACCGCAGCGACTGCTATGGGGCGGCGATGGCAGCGCCTGGGTGCATGCGCACTTTTCTGATTGGCCTGCCGCCGACCGCGCGCTGATTCTTGGCGGCAATGCGCAGCGGTTGTTGCGCTGGGCGTAAGCCGGTGCGCGCGCGATATCCCAAAGCGCTGGTGGGGAACTTGCGCATCCGTTGCACCTCGCCTTAAATGGCCCATACCCATGGACCCTACCTGCCTGCAACACCGCCTGACAGAGGCCGAGCGCCAGACGTTCAACGACACCGGCCTGCTCATGATCGAAAACGCGCTGTCACCCGAACAGGTGGCAACCCTGACGCATGCGACCGACGCGATCTACGCCAGCGGCATCGCGGCCGGCCAGGATCCGCGCAAGTCGTTTTCTATCCCAACTTCATCCCCCAGCAGGCAGCGTTTGCGGATCTGGTCGATCATCCAGAAATCCTGCCAAAAGTGTGGGGCATCCTGGGCTGGAACATCTATCTGTATCACGCGCACTTGATCGTGACGCCACCAACCGGCCAGCCGCGCGACGACAAAACGTTTGGCTGGCATCAAGACAGCGGCCGCGTGAACCTTGAGATGGAATCGCACCCGCGTCCGCGGTTGTCGCTCAAGGTTGCTTACTTTTTGTCCGATACCAGCAACGAAGGCTGCGGCAATTTTTGGGTGGTGCCACGCAGCCAGATCGCCGACACACTGGCGTTGCCGCCCGACGGACAAGGCCAGCCGGCCGGCGCAATCCCTGTTCTGGCCAAGCCGGGCACTGCGGTCTTTTTTGACCGCAGGTTGTGGCATACCGCCAGCCCGAACTGGTCCGACATCACGCGCAAAGTCTTGTTCTACGGCTACGGTTACCGCTGGATTCGCACCAAGGACGATATGACCGTGCGCGATCTATGGCCGACCAGCACACCGATCCGTCGCCAGCTGCTGGGCGCGGGCGTCAACGCCAATGGCTACTACACGCCAACCGACGCCGATGTGCCGCTGCGGGTCTGGCTGCGCGAACACAGCCCGGCCGATGCCGGCTGACACTCGTAACTAACGGCCGGGAAGCGCCCGGGAGGCCTCCCGGCGCTTCCCGGCCGATAAACCACGCCAAATCCGCACATGCGGCTCAGGCGTATGATTACCCAATGAACCTTATAGGCACACACCACGTGGCGATTTTCACGCAGCGCTTCGCAGAGATGGAGGCGTTTTACACGCAGACGCTCGGCTTGAAAGTAACCCGGCGCTGGGACGACGTAACGATCATCTTTATCGACATCGGCAGCACCACGATCGAACTGATCGGCCGTGACACCGCGCCCCCACCCGATTCCCCTGCGGGCGCGATCAATCACATCGCACTGCATGTTGAGAGCACCGACGCGGCCTATGCCGAGCTGGTTGCGGCCGGTGTCAAGATCAAAAGCGCCCCTGCCAGCTTTAAGGACGTGCGCATCTGCTTCTTCTTCGACCCGGACGGCAACACGCTGGAATGCGTCGAGGAAGTCAAAGCGTGATGATAGACGGCGGACAACGGTCGACAGACGAACACATAGACAGCAGCCGGTCGTCGCAGGCCGGCCGGCGTTGGTCTGCCGCCTATAGCCCATCGTCCGCCGTCACGCATGACTGGTATGCGGTCTATGACCTGCGGCCACGCGCGGATGCATTCGCGATCTGCGAGCCGCATCACAACGAGGAAGTCATCTCGTTCTTGCTGATCGGGCGCGAACGCGCGTTGCTGGTCGACACCGGCATGGGGTTCGTGCCGATCAAACCGATCGTGCGGCGTCTGACGCAGCTGCCGATCACCGTGCTCAACACGCACTCGCATTTCGACCACACCGGTGGCAACTGGGAGTTCGACGGCGTGCTGACGTTTGACACGCCGTTGGCCCGCGCGCGCCAGTCCGATGGCGAACGCGCGAGCTGGGCCGGACAGTTGCGCGCGGATCTCTTCTTCCGCGCGCCGCCGGCCGGGCTCGACCCGACGACGCACACCACGCGGCCCTATCGCATTGAGGCGTTTGTGCGCGACGGCGAGTCGATCGATCTCGGCGGCCGCGTGTTTGAGGTCCTGCACACGCCAGGTCACTCAGCGGACTCGATTGCGCTGCTCGAACGCGGCAACCGGCTGCTGCTGACCGCAGATACGTTTTACGAGGGGCCGATATTCCTGACGAACGGCGACAGCGATGTTGCGGACTTTGCGCGCTCGACTCAGCGACTGGCCGGGCTGGCAACGGAGATCGATTGGCTGTTACCGAGCCACAACGCCCCGCTTGCGCCAGCGACGTATCTGGCGCCGCTCGCCGATGCCGCTGCGCGCTTCGCGCGTGAAAACGAGCGCGTCGGGCTGGACTGCGACGGATTCCAGATCGTGATGGGTTAGCGGCACCGCATTGTGCGCGCAGTGTCATTGTGACAAGCAAATGCAGCTTCCCGCAACTCACCGCGCTATCACGAAAGTGGGATACAGTACGGGGTCCATGAGTTATAGATCCAAGCCCCGCTCCATCGTCATCAACAGCCGCACCCTTGATCGCAATTACGGCACCTTCAAAGAGTGGCAGACCAAACAGTCACTTGATGAACGCACGCCCGAAGAGCGCGGCATCCGCGTTGGATCGGCCGTGATGTGGCGGCACATGGTCAACAACGTGATCGTCACCGATCGCGGCACGGTGCTTGAGATCGACGGCAACACGCTGACGCTGCAAATCAAGGACTCCGAAATCCGGACCGGCAACGCGAATATTCAGGAGATCGTCAGCAGCACTGAGGACCGGCTGGGATTGACCTCAAACGCGCTGGACAAACGCGCCAGCGGCGGCAGCGCTGCATCCTCGCCGCCTGACGAGTCGTTGCCAATCGACGCGGTTTCGTAAGCGCGCTGGCGTCGCGCATAATGCGCCCATGGTTGACGTCATTGTGCTCGGGCTCGGCGGCATTGGCGCAGGAGCGCTTTACTGGTTGTCGAAGCGTATCGGCAGCAGCGTGCTCGGCATCGAACAGTTTCCGCTATTCCACGATCGCGGCGAATCGCAAGATCATTCGCGCATTATTCGGCACTCGTATCACACGCCGGCCTATGTCGAACTCACCAAACGCGCCTACCGTGACTGGGCCGCGCTCGAAGCCGATTTTGGCGAACCTCTGATCGTCAAATGCGGCGGGCTTGATCTGGGTCCCCGCAGCGGCGCGGCCGTCGATCTCGAAGACTACGCGCGAAGCATGTCGGCCGGCGACATCGCCTTTGAACGGCTCGACGCGCGAGAGATCATGCGGCGCTGGCCGCAATTCACCCTCACCGACGACGTTCACGGCCTGTTTCAGGCGGATGGCGGTATCGCGCCCGCCGCGCGCTGCAACCGCGCCCATATCGACATGGCCCGCGCGCACGGCGCAACGTTGCTTGAGAACGCGCCTGTCACGCACATCGCAGCGCGCGATGGCGAGGTTGCCGTCACAGCGGGTGGGCGCACATATCACGCACGTCAACTCATCATCACCGCCGGGCCCTGGAGCAACGGCGCGCTTGCCCATCTCGGGCTGCAACTTCCCCTCACCGTCAGCCGCGAGCAAGTGATTTACTACGACGCGCCGAATCTCGCGGCGTTTGCGCCGGAGCGTTTTCCGGTATGGATTTGGATGGACGAGCCGTGCTACTACGGTTTCCCGGTCTATGGCGAACCAGCTATCAAGGCCGCGCAAGATTTGGGCGGCTATGAGACCACCGCCGATGGCCGGAATTTTGAGCCCGATCCGGCCAACACGCAGCGCGTGCGCGACTTTATGGCGCGCTATTTGCCAGGTGCTTTAGGGCCAGAACGGCGCATCAAAACCTGCTTGTATACGTTAACGCCGGACCGCGACTTTATCTTGGACTCAGTACCGGGTTATCCCAATGTGCAGATGGCGGTCGGCTGCGGGCATGCGTTTAAGTTTGCCTCAGCACTTGGCCGCATCCTGAGCGAACGCGCGCTGGATGGCGCGACGTCGGCGGAAATCGCGGCGTTCAAGAGCGACCGCGCGGTGCTGACGATGGCAAACCCGCCGCGCACTTTTTTGGCGTGAGCGGCCGAGTCACTTCCAGTTGCGAATGAGCCGCACGCTGGCGTCCAGACCGTGTTCTGTGGCGTTGCCATACTGGACCTTGCGAATAACGCCTTTGGCATCAATAAAAATCAGCGTCGGCACCCCGGAGATGCGATAGGCGTTTGCCACATCACCGCTCTCGTCGCGCAACTGCGCGTAAGTCAGCGCATATCTGTCGACAAACGCGCGCGCGCGGTCGATGTGATCGAGGCGTCCAAAATTCACGCCGACGACTCGCAAGCCTTTTTCGGCATAGTCCGCGTGAAGGCCTTCGATCAGCGCGGCATCGGTCTGGCAGGACGGGCACCATGATGCCCAAAACACCAGCACGACAGGCGCGCCAGCCAGATCGTGCAAACGCACGGTGTCGGTGACGACGCCGGCAGTTCCCAGCACGGGCAACGTGAAGTCAGGCGCGCGCGCGCCGACCCGGATCGAGACCATGTGTGCGTTCGGCTTTGCGCTGCGCGCGTGTGCGGGCGCTGATTTCGCTGCCAAAATCGTAACAAGCAGGGCCAAACACGAGATAATTCGCATCACTGGGATTATCGCGTGTTGCCATATCCGGCGAAATCAGCCTTTTGGCGCATCCACAGCAGCTGGCAATGTGCGCGCTATGGGCAGGCCGGCACCGCGCCGCCGGCATCGATGATCGAGCTGTGAATCCAGCCCACCGCGCCATCTTGCAGGTGCACTTTGTACCACTCGGCGCTGGCCTGCTCCGGCACGCTGCCACCCTGCGCGCTGCACTCAACGCCGATGGCCGCGCCGTTTAGCACCACAGCCAACACCTCGCCGAGCACCGGCGCCGGCCGCACCACGACTTTGTCCTGGAACGAGCGCACCGTGGCTGGGATCAGCCCACTCTTGACGACTGCGGTCGGCAGCGGCGTCTCGCTCGCGCTAGGGGTTTGCGACAACAGCGGGGCGTCGCTTTGAATAACTGGGATCGTCGGGCCCAACTGCACCGTCGGCGTTGGGATCTGCGGCGGCGGCGTTGCGGTTGCGGGCGCTTCTGTCGGCGCAAGCGTGACGGTCGCCTGCGGCGCAATCAGGATGACGCGCGGCGCGGCCTGTGGCGCCTGCGCAGCCGGCGCGACCGCGTTGAGCATCGTCGGCAGCAGCGCGGATAGCCCGACGATGGCCGCTCCCGTGACGGCCACCACAACCGCTGCCGGCCCGATGCGCCGCAGCATGGGCGCGGCCCGCACCGGGCTGCGTTCGGCCGCCGACGTGAGCTTCATGGCATGCGTGCGCAAATCGTAACCGCACATGTCGCAGCGATAGTCTGCCGAGGCGATGCTGGCCGCGCAGTTCGGGCAGCGATGCGCGCCGGCATCGGCCGTTGAATCCAGGATCTGCTCGCGGTTTGAATGTCCGGTGGATGCAGCCTCACCGTCCAACGCGCTGCAGACCGGGCACGCGTCGACGCCGGGCCGCAGGGTGGCGCCGCAAGACGCGCAGTTACGCGCAGTCAATGCGGTGCCGCGTTTTGACAAAATCTGTCTGAACGACTGTCGATTGGGCATTAGTTACTACGCGTCGCTATGAGTACATCGTGCATACGTTGGCGAATTCGCCCAGCACGTCACAGCGAGCATAGCAATATCCAAAGCATAGCGCCAAACAGCCGGGCCGTGGGGCTAGGTCATGGGTCAAGAATTTTGGCCGAACTTGCCCACCGACCTACTGCGGCACCAGCCCCAAATTGTTTGTCAGAACCAACCGGTCCAGCTTTGCGCCGGTTTCGCGATAACGAATTCGGATCGTGTGCGCGCCCGCAGACAGCGTATAGGAAGCTGCCGACGGCTTCGACCAGTGCCAGGCGCTGGAATTCGCGAGGCTCCAGGTCAGCACGGTGCCGTTGTCGAATTGCAGACAGAGCGAATCGCTGGCGACGGTTGGCGCGATGGCCCGGCCCCACAGCGTGTAGGTGCCGGCGCTGCTCAGGTTCACGGTATAGGTCGCCCACCCAACGCCGCCAGCCACGCAGTTGCTGCTCGCGGTGCTGCCCGGCGCCGCCCAGATGTACTGCCCACCCCATGCCGCGCTGTCGTTAGCGACCACGAGCGGCGCTGTTGGGCTTCCGGATTCGGCTTCGATCCAGTGCGTGCCGGGCACGCCGGGTGTTGCCGTTGCGAGCGGTGACGGTGTTGCGGTTGCGGCTGGGTTTGGTGTAACAGTGGCCGCCAGCGTCGCAGTTGCTACTGGCAGCACAGTTGGTGTGCGTGTTGCAGTTGCGACCGGATTGGATGTCGGGGTGGCCGCCAGCGTCGCGGTCGCAGCTGGCACTGGCGTGGCCGTCAGGGTCGCGTCTGGCGCAGGTGTGACTGGCGGCGTCGCGGTTGCCGCCGACGGTTCGGCCGGACCCAGGCCAGTCGGCACAAATGCCGCATCCGACGTGATCACAACCTTGTCCAGTTTGGCGCGCAGTTCACGATAGCGAATTCTTAGCGTATGTGGGCCGCTGGCAAACACGGTGTTGAGACCGCCGACTGTGTTCCACGCCCAGGCGGTGCTGTTGGGAACCGTCCAGGTGCTGACAGGTTGTCCGTCGATTTTCATACAAAATGAATCCGCGCCGGTATGGGGCGCAATCGTGCGCGCCCAAATCTTGTAGGTGCCGGGCGCGCCGATGTTGAACGCAAATGTGGCCCAGCCGGTTGTGAGTTCTGGCGTGCAACCGGCGGACGCACCGGTGGCGGTTTGGATGAACTGGCCGTTCGATGCGTTGACATCGGCCGCCAACTGCATCGGTGCGAACAATGCGAACCGTTCGGCCTCGCCAACGATCATCCCGGAGGGCGTGGCTGTTGGCGCGAGGGTGCTGGTCGCGGCTGGTTGCGGCGTTGCAGTATTTGTCGCGGTTGGTCCCGGCGTAGGCGTCGCGGTGTTCGTCGCGGTTGGTCCCGGCGTCGGTGTGGCCGTCTGGGTCGCGCTCGGACCCGGCGTCAGCGTGACAGTCGGCAACGGGGTGTTTGTTTTTGTCGGCGTTGCCGGCACGGGCGTCGCAGTTGCCGTATGCGTCGCAGGCGGCAGCGGGGTGTTTGTCTTTGTCGGCGTTGCCGGCACGGGCGTCGCAGTTGCCGTATGCGTCGCAGGCGGCAGCGGGGTGTTTGTTTTTGTCGGCGTAGCCGGCACGGGCGTTGCAGTCGCGGTCTGCGTCGCAGTTGGCAGCGGGGTGCTGGTCTGGGTCGGCGCAGCTGTGGGCGTCGGCGTCGCAAGATTGGCGTTGAACGGCACGACGTATTTGCCATCGATGACCTGACGCGCGATGCCCGGCCCTTCCCAGGCCACAGCCAGATGATCGCCACCGGTGTTGTCGACATGCAGCACTTCGATGAAATATGGCACACCGGCGGTCAGGTTCAGCGGCTGTGATTGTTGGGTCGGCCCTTGATCCCAATCGCGCGGGTCGGAGCCATAGTCCGTATATGCGATGCGCACAGCACCGGCTGGCGCGCTGTTTGGGCTGAGCTTGAGTTCGGAGCCGTCGTCGCTGGCAATCCAGAACTTATAGCTGCCGGTATACGGCGGGCAGATATAGCCGCGCACGCGCGCGCCGTAGTTGTCGCTGTCGTTGAGCGGCGCTTCGAGGTTTGGCAACGGCGCGCTGCGCGATGGCGGCGTTTGATAGCGCGCGCTGGCGGCGAACGCGGCCACGGTAGTCAGCCCAAGGCCGTCCCAGACCTCGCGTGTGATCGAGCCAGTTTGCGGGCAGGCCACTGGCGGCGGCGCGTTGTAGTTCACGCTGAGCGTGGCGTTTGCCGAGCCGATCGTGATGGCATGCGAATTCGCACCGCCATCTGACCAGGACACGAATGAGAATCCCAGCTGCTGCGGCGGCGCCACGACCAATTGACTTGATCCGACGATCGTCGTGACCGTATATGGCGTGGTGCGCGCCACACCGTCAAACGTGATGACGGCTTCCGGCGGGTTCGAAGTGATCGTGTATTGCACCACGTTTGGCGTTAGCGGAACGCAGCGCTGCAGCCCCAGATTTGTGCTGTCCTTGATGCTGGCGCACAGTTCCACCCAGACGTTGTTGCCGTGGTCAGGAATCACAAACGAACCGCTGGCGCCAGTAAACGCCGCATAGTTCGGATGCGCATGCTCGTTGTGATGCAACACCACTTCCCAGTTGATCGCGTTGCTCAGATTGCCCTCTTCCGGGTCGCTGGCGCTGCCGCTAAACGCAATTGTGCCGCCGGCGTTGTAACGCGTGTTTGCGGTTGGCGCAATGATGGTCAGCTCCGGTGCGCGGCTGCCGGCGACGATCGTGAGCCTGCGCAAGCGCGACGCCCCCTCGCTGTCGGTGACGGTCAGCTCGACCTCGTAGGTGCCCGCTGTATTAAAGGTAAACGTCGGCGACCGTTCGACCGAGAACTGGCCGTTGCCAAAGTTCCAGACATAGGTCAGCGGCTGGCCGTCCGGATCGGCCGAGCCCTCGCTGCTAAAGGCCACGGTGAGCGGCGTCACGCCGTTGGTGGGCGTAGCACTGGCGCGGGCGATCGGCGGCTGATTGCCCGCGCCGACATAGCGAATGCGCCGAACCTCGCTACCGCCCTCGGTGAAGTTGAGCGTCACGTAGTACAAGTTTGTATCCGGACCGCTGGCCATGTCGACGGGTCCGCCGCCGTCCGCCGCGTTGCTGATGAAGTCGTGCGCGGTCGCGGCGCCGTTTGCGTCAAACGTCAGGTACTTGATCCAGTTCCGGCTGTAGTCCTGGATAAACAGTGCGCCGCGATACGCAGCCGGATACACCGATCCAGAATAGATCTCGCCAGCCTGCACCGCAGCGCCGCCGGCATTGTGATCGTAGGCGTAGAGCGGCGCGACGACGGCAGCTGGGCCCTGCTGAAACAATGCGTCGCAGCGCGCCTGCGTGTCCGGGCTGTAGGCGTAGCTCAGCTGGATGCGGCTCAGGGCATTGTCGCCTTCATAGCACGGCCAGCCAAAGTTTTTGCCGCGGCCGCTATTGATTTCTTCCCATTCGCCCCAACCCACTTCGCCCACGTAAAGCTGGTCGGTTTCGGGGTGCAGCTCAATGCGAAACGGGTTGCGAAAACCATAGTTGAGCACCTTTGAGCGCATGCTGTTGGGGTTGCCGTCGAAGAACGGATTGTTGGGATAACCCGCACCTGTAAGCGGATCGATGCGCAGGACTTTGCCAGCCGGGCTGTCGAGATCTTGCGCGCGTAGCGAGCGCGGGTCGACCCCGGTCCAGTGTGAGCCATCGCCATGGCTGGCGATCAGCGCGCCGTCTTTGTCAAAGGTGAGCGAACCGGCGCTGTGCGTACCGCCATCGGACGGGATGCAGTCCGGGATCGGACGGCCGGCGGCATCGTTGCAGGCGACCAGCGCGTAGTTCGTGTAACTCGAGGTGTCGCCGACATTGGCAAATGTGCTGTTGTTGCCGAGCAAAATCACGCGCGCGTTTGGCGCAGCCGAGGCGACGTTTGAGTTCGCGGCGTCGGCAGTTACGCGCATCAGGCGGCTGACGCGCGCGCCGTCGCCATCAGGCGCCACGCCGGGCGGATCATGGGTAAAAAACAAATAGACATACGGCTGCTGCGGGAACTGCGGGTGCACGGCCAGACCGATCAAACCGCGGTCGATGCGGTTATTGACCTGATCGGAGATGTCGATAAAAGGCGTCGGCAGCAGCTGGTTGTTGCTGAAGATGCGAACCACGCCGGATTTGAGCGCAATAAACATGCGGCCATCAGGCGCGAACGCAATTGCTGTCGGCGTGGTCAGGTTCGGAACCACGGTTTCAACGACAAACCCGCCGGGTGCTGTTTGCGCCTGCGCGGTGACCGGCGGCATGGCATGACGCCAGCCCACCATCAACGCGGCGAGCAACATAACACGAATGACAAACGAGAAACAAAAATAACGCGCACGTTTTGTACGCGCGCGGAGAAATGTAATCACAGCGCCCCCTCCCAGTTAACATCACATAGATTACTCGGATTCAAAGTGAATTTCAATACCACTGCAGCTTTGATTCACCAGATTCAGTGCGAGGGATACACGAAGACTCGAACACTATTGCGAGTTGGCAATTAAGTTCGCGTTGTGATCGTGTGTGGCGCGGGGTCTGGAGACCTTTCGGGTCTTGAGAACCGAAAGGTCTCCAGACCCCGCGCCACACACGATCACAACTCTCGTGCCACAATAGCCACAATGCAACCCGCGCTGCGCACCACACAATTTGGCGAATCGACCATCCGCGAGATGACCCGTCTCGCGCTCAAACACAACGCGATCAATCTAAGCCAGGGCTTCCCGGACTTTGATCCACCTCCAGCGATCACTGAAGCAGCGATCGAAGCCATCCGGGCCGGGCACAATCAATACGCCATCACGTGGGGCGTGCCGGCGTTGCGCATCAAGCTTGCGGCGCGTTACACACAAATGCTCGGCTGGGATGTCGACCCCGATGTGCACGTCACCATCACCTGCGGCGTCACCGAAGGCATCGCGGTGGCGCTGACCGCGTTGCTCGAGCCCGGCGATGAGGTGCTGCTGCCCGAACCGGCCCACGAAAATCTGCGCCCGGCCGCAATCATGACCGGCTCGGTGCCGGTCGCGGTGGCGCTTGAGGCGCCGGACTATCGCATCGACCCGGATCGGCTCGAAGCAGCGCTCACACCGCGCACCCGAGCGCTGCTGTTGAACACGCCGCATAACCCGACCGGCCGCGTTTTTGACGCCGATGAGATCGCCGCGGTAACCGCATTTGTCCTCAAACACAATTTGATTTTGATCACGGATGAGATCTACGACAGCATCCTCTATGACGGCCGCGTGCACCAATCGCCGGGCGGGATTGAGGCGCTGCGGGAACGCACCGTCACCTGCGGCGGATTCGGCAAGACCTTCGCCGTCACCGGCTGGCGGCTTGGACATGTGATTGCGCCCGCACCTGTCGCCAAGGCGATCCGCAAAATTCACGACTACACCACGATTTGCGCTGCCACACCGCTGCAGCACGCGGCAGCTGCCGCGCTCGATCTGCCGGCCAGCTACTACGAGACCATGACGCGCGACTACCACGCGCGCCGGGCCTTGATGATGACAATTCTGGGCGAGCTCGGCTTCAGTGCGAGCTATCCGCAGGGCGCCTACTACACGATGGCCGAATACGCCGCGCTGGATATGCCGCAGGCGCAGTGGGATTCGCAGCGCTTTGCGCACTGGCTGACAACCGAGGTCGGCGTTGCCGCAGTGCCCGGCACCAGCTTTTACTCGCTGCCAGGCTATGGCACCCGCAGCATTCGGTTTGCCTTCGCAAAAAAGCTCGAAACGCTCAACGCCGCGCGCGACCGCATGGCGGCCATGCGCGGACGCTAGGCTGAGCGCTCATCCCTCTGTTTCCGCTGTGCAGAAACCAGCATGCGTAGCGCCCGGGAAGCCCCCGGGTCGCGACCCGGGGGCTTCCCGGGCGCTTTCCACTTGTACCTGCCCGCACTGTGTAGACTTGCCCCCATGTCCAAACGCATCGGAATCATCACAGGCGGCGGAGACGCGCCGGGGCTCAACGCGGTCATCCGCGCGATCGTAAAGGCTGCGGCCATTCGCAAATGGGAGTGCTTCGGCTTTCTCGGCGGCTTCGAAGGACTGCTCGAACCGGCGAAGTACCGCACTCTGGACTATCACGACATGGGCAGTCTGCTGTATCGCGGCGGCACGATTCTTGGCACGACAAATCGCGGACATTTTGTGGCGAAGTCTGGCCACGGCGAGAAACAGGAGATTCCACCCGATGTGCTCGCGCAGGCCAAGCGAACCTTTCAGGCGCTGGCACTGGATGCGCTTATTTGTATTGGTGGCGATGGCTCACTCACAATCGCGCAGTGCCTGTTTGATGCCGGCATCCCGGTCGTCGGCGTGCCAAAGACGATCGACAACGATCTCGAAGCCACGCTGATGACGTTTGGGTTCGAAACCGCAGTCGCCTGCGCCGTCGATGCGCTGGATCGTCTGCACAGCACCGCCGAAAGCCACAACCGCGTCATGGTGCTCGAGGTGATGGGCCGCTATGCCGGCTGGATCGCGCTGCAGGCCGGGTTGGCCGGCGGCGCTGATGTCATCCTGATCCCGGAGATCGAGTTCAATTACGACACTGTCTGCGCAAAGATCGCGGAACGCGAACGCGACGGGAAGTTGTTTACCATCGTGATCGCGGCTGAAGGCGCAAAATCCGTCGGCGGCAGTTTTGTCACCATCGGCGAAGCCGGCAAGGACCACGAAACCCGCCTCGGCGGCGTCGGTCACGTGATTGCGCATGAGCTGGAAGCCCGCACTGGCAAAGAATCGCGCTGCGTGGTGCTTGGACATTTGCAGCGCGGCGGCGCGCCCAGCGCCTGGGATCGTCAATTGTGCACGCGGTTTGGCGTGCTGGCTGTGCAGCAGGTGGCAGACACCAACTTCGGCACCATGGTCGCGCTGACACCAAACGGCATGGCCCCGGTTGTTTTGACAGAAGCCATTGCTAAAATTCGGCGCGTCGAAACTGACAGCGAGATGGTGCAAGTGGCGCGAGCGTTGGGGATTAGCTTTGGGGAAAGTGCTTAAGGTTCTTAACGTGCTTAAAGTGCTTAACGTTTTGTCGACGTTAAGCACGTTAAGAACTTTCTTCCGCCAGCTTCCCGGCCATCATCGCCCACGCCTCTGAGCTCCGTTCGACAAAGTCTGCCCAGGCCGGTGTGAGCTCGTGCGCGATATCGATGACGCAGCCACCCGGCACCGCCATGATCGACACGATCACCAGGCTGGTTTCGGGCAGCGTCTCGCGCGCACCCCAGGTAAACACAAGCCGGTGCGGACGCGCGATCTCGCGATATTCACCGACGTGGTCGACCACGTTTTCACCGCGTCGCACCACAAACGCGTAATCGCCGCCGACGCGCGGATCGGTGCGCAAACTCACAATGACTTCGTCCCGGGTCTGCGGGCCAAACATCCACCGGCCGAGCCGCTCGGGATCGAGCCAGGCGTCATAGACGCGCTCGGGGGTGGCGCTGATAAAGCGGGTGGCACGGGCGGTTAGATTCATAGTTAGGATGCTGAAAGTGCCTTAAGCACCTGGCTTTCCAAATCGCTTTGCCGACCGCGCCTTTGCCTTGACGGCTTCGTCCGCCCGGTCTTTGGGCTTGGCAGTGGACGACATGGCGCGCAGCAGCACACCGGAAGCGCGCGCGACCTCGTCGACCGCAGTTTCAAACGCGGTCTGATTGGCGGCGGACGGCGCCGCAAATCCGCTCAACTTGCGCACATATTGCAGCGCTGCCGCGCGAATTTCGTCATCGTTCGCGGGCGGTTCGAAGTTAAAGAGTGTTTTGATATTCCGGCACATAATTTCAAATAAACATACCCGTAGGGACGCGCAGCGGCGCGTCCGCTCCTTCACCCAATTGCACCGTCATTGCGCAGCGGCGCGTCCGCTCCTTCACCCAATTGCTGCAATGGGAGGGAATGCGTGGACGCGCCGCTGCGCGTCCCTACTGCGTCACCACCAATCGGATTGGATTGGTGGCATTTTCCTTTGTGTTGATGTTGAACGTGTTCGACGTGATGTTGCCACCCTTAAACGCAAGGCTGATCACGTTGCGGCCAGCCGCGCGTTCGGCGTTGACATACGCAGTGACATCGAACTCGTAGAACGCCGCCGTCGTGCTGGCCGCGTTGAGTGAGGCCAGCGCGGTGCTGCCGGATGCGGGCTTGTTGTTCCAGGTCAGGCCGGTCTCGCTCCACGTGGTATTCGCCACGCCAAAGCATTGCACCGTGATCGACGCGCTAGAGCTGTTGACGGCGAACAGCCGCACCTTGGCGCTGGCGATCGAACCGCTCACACTACTGGTGTCGAACTTGACATACGACCAGCGCGTGTTGTTCGCGCTGCTGGCATTGCGCACGAGCATCGTCGTCAATGTGCCGTAGTTTGTGTTCGCACTTGAGCCGGCACGCACCTGCGCATCGGCCGTCGGCACAAGCGACTGCGAGTTGACAGTGGTGCTGACATTCAAGAACACCGCAGTCACCGGGCCCCAGTTGTTGAGCGCGTCGCGCCCGCGCACATACAGTGTGTGTCGGCCCAGGCTGAGACCACTGCCGTTGATCGTGGCGCTCGCACCTTCGACGCTGGCGTTAAACGTGCCATCCGATGCGCTCATCGCGATCGGCGTGCCGCCGGCCCACGGTGGCGTGTCGATGTAGTACTCAGCCGCGGAAACGGCCTGCGCGGGCGGGCGGTTGACGCTGCCGGCGGCATTGCCGGATTGGTTGTCGTCAATCGATGCGCTCAGCACCACGGAGCCGTTCTGCGCGACCGTGCCTGCGCTCAGGGAGACGCTGGCCGCAGACGGGCCCTTCGAGAGCGCATATGGCTGGCGCGCGGTCTTGGCCGCGTAGAGCAGCGCAGGTCTGTTAAGCGGCCAGAACGTGCCATCCTGACAGCTGTAGGCCGGGGTAAATCCGCTGCAGGCGCCGCTGGTCGGGCCAAGTTCAAACGTGAAACTGGCGATGCCGAGCGTGCCGTATGACCAGTCGTCGGATGTGCCGGTGGTCGCATACAGAATTTCCGGGCCGGTGCCGGTCACGTAGTTGTTGAAGTAGCTCATGCGGAACGCCAGCGCGCGCAGCCCGGCATCGTTCGGCGCGGTGGTGCCTGCGGGCGCGAAGCCCCAGGGCAGCAGCACGAAGTTGCTGTAGCTGTGCAGTGAAATCAGCGTGCCGACGGTGCTGTCAGGCGCGACATCGCCATCAGCCGGGCCGCGCTGATCCGGGAACAGCGTGGTGACCAGGCTTTCAAACGCCTGCTCTTCCGGTTCGGAAGCAGCGGCAATGCCACGATAGGTTTGATCGCACGGATTGGTCGATGTGCCAACGCCACCCCACTTGAAGCCTGCGTTGCGGTTTAGATCCACACCAAACTGATTCGACGAAGTCGGCGGGTTTGAACAGGCGCCGGCCGATGTGTTTGCATTTTTTCGTTGCAGATACGGCGAGTTGCCACCGCTTTCGACGATGGTACGGCCATCCGGATTAAAGACCGGCACGATCCACATTTCGTTGTGATCGAGAATCGTGGTGACTTCAGCGTCCGTGTTATAGCCCTGCGTGAGATAGTCGATCCAGCGCCAGGCCGTTTCGGCCGTGCTGAGCTCGCGCGCGTGAATCGAGGCCATGATAAAAAAGCGCGGTTTGGCGCTGTTTGGATTGAGCGCGCAGCCGTTGGCGGCGTTTGCCGTGATGCAAATCACTTTCAGATCGTGACCATTCGCCACGCCATTGACCTTGCGCCAAGAATCGCCATAGTCGTACAGCTTTGTCAGCGCCGGATAGGTGGCGACAACACTGTCGAGATGCGCGTAGTGCTCGGCGACGGTGCGATACCCGCCGTAGTAAGTCTGCGCCGAAACCAGGTCGTCATCGAGATCGGTGACATCGAGCTTGGTTTGCACCGGATCGATCGTCACGCTAAAGCCCTGCGCTTCAAGCGCGGACTTGACGGCAGCGTCGCCGACGACCAGCAGATAATCCGGGCCGCGGCCTTCGACCAGGTCCCAGCCGCCGTTGACGAGTTTCTCAACATCGGCAGCGTTATTCACAGTGACGCGCAGCACAACCTGATTCGCCAGATCGGGGCCGGCGCCGCCGTTCACTCCGGGCAAAAAGATGCGCTTTCCGCCACCACCGCCGCCCTGTCCCTGTGTGTTTGCCGGGTTTAGTGCACTGATCGCCAGTGCAGCGACGACCAACCCAATTTTCATCGTCGAGTTCATGCAGCCTCCGTAGTGCTTTCCTTTGTCAGTCGCCATACGGGTTTTGGGAAATCAGCTGGCTGATCTCCCAAAACATTTGTTTGCGATCGACCTGGATTAAATTGCGGCCGAGCAGCCGCAACCGGAGTGTAACGCAGTTGGCGCGGCCGACAAGGCGAGCACGATCCGAACAAGGTTCGATCTTGCATTCATCACTACGCGCCTGTATAACCCACTTATAAACGGCGGCTGGGCACAATTGCTTACGAGTAGTCTGTCAAAGCAACTAGCTGCGGACGCGCCCTCGGCAACACCGCTATGGAGGCCATGATGCTTGGATTGATGATGGAGTATCCGTTGACGTTGAATCGCATTCTGGAGCACGCCAATCGCGTCTATCCAAAACAGCGTGTGATCAGCAAACTGCCCGACGGCAGCGAGCACACCTACACTTTTCACGATCTGTTTAAGCGCGTTGAACAACTGGGCCATGCGCTGGTTCGGCTGGGCGTGGCGCCGGGCGATCGTGTCGGCACATTTGCGTTCAATACCTATCAGCATGTCGAACTGTATTTTGGCATCCCGGGCGCCGGCGCGGTGTGTCACACGCTGAATATTCGGCTGCCGGTCGATCAGCTGGCCTACATCATTAATCATGCTGAAGACAAAGTTGTTTTTATTGACGCGCCGCTGTTGCCGCTGTTCGAAAAGCTGATTGGGTTGATCGACGGCGTCAAACACTTTGTGATTTTTAACGCGCCGGCGGATCTGCAGACGCGACTGCCAAACGCGCTCAACTACGAGGCGCTGCTGGACGCCGAAAGCGGCAGTTTCGCGTGGCGCAGCACTGATGAGCGCATGGCGATGGGGCTGTGCTACACCAGCGGCACGACCGGCAACCCCAAGGGCGCGTTGTATAGCCACCGATCGATGTTTTTGCACGCGATCGGCACACTGAACGCCAATGCAATCGGGCTGACCGCCGACGATATCGCGCTCCCGGTCGTGCCGCAGTTCCACGCGATGGCGTGGGGGCTGCCGTATACCTGCTTGTATAACGGCGTCGAACTGGTTTTGCCCGGCCCACATCTGCAGGCCAAGCCGTTGGCCGAATTGATCGAACGCCACAAAGTTACGTTCGCCGCCGGCGTGCCGACGATCTGGAACGGCCTGTATCACGAGCTCAAGGCCAACCCGCGCGATTTGTCGTCGCTGCGCTTGCTGCTGGTCGGCGGCGCCGCGATGCCGCGCAGCCTGATCGAGGCGTTCGAAATGAGCTTGGCGTCAACGTGCTGCACGCCTGGGGCATGACCGAGATGTCGCCGCTCGGCAGCGTGTGCCGGCTGCGCTCCTCATGGACGCGCGCCCAGAGCCGGATACGCAGCTGGATGTCGGGCCAAGCAGGGCACGCCGGTCGCCGGCGTCGACATGCGGATCGTCGACGACGCCGGCACGCGTGCTGCCGTGGGATGGCAAGAGCGTCGGGCGAGATCCAGGTGCGCGGGCCGTGGGTGACTAGCGGCGTACTACAACAAGCCGAAGGGCGCGGCCCAGTTCACCGAGGACGGCTGGTTCCGCACCGGCGACGTGGCCTCGCTCGACCCCGACGGCTACATCCAGATCACCGATCGCACCAAGGACCTGATCAAGTCGCGGCGGCGAGTGGATCTCGAGCGTGGCGCTTGGAAAATGCGTTGATGGCACATCCGCTTGTGATGGAGGCGGTCGTGATCGCAATACCAGACGAACGCTGGTCCGAACGGCCGCTGGCCTGTGTCGTGCCAAAACCGGGCGGCGAAATTCCCTCAACTGAATCGCTGCGCGAGCATCTTGCACACAACTTTGCAAAGTTTCAGCTGCCCGATCGATTTATCATCGTCGACGCCATCCCGAAAACCAGCGTCGGCAAACTCGATAAGAAAATGCTGCGGCAGCGTTACGCCGACGGCGGGATATAGGTGTAGTCCACCTTCGAGGTGGACTACACCTATATCCCGCCGCCGCTGTCAAAACCGTATTTCTGTTCGATGCCATCGGTGACGATGCGCTTGGTCATGAGCGACGACAGGCACGACCGATGTTGTGACCTGGCCAAAGCCAGAGAAACGGTCCATGACGTTTTCAAGCTGCCAGAGTGAAGGCACCCACAACTTTTAGGATGATCGACTCAGAGCCGGTGCCACGGTGGCATTCGAGTACTTCGGGCACGGTGCGCACGACATCGAGCACGTCGGCCACATCACCCGGCACCGTAATTCGCAGAAATGCGGTGATGCCATAGCCCAGCCGCGCCAGGTTGATCTCGGCGCGGTACCCGGAGATCACGCCCATCTCCTCAAGCCGCTTCATGCGCTCGGCCACAGCCGGGCGCGACAGATGCACGGTGCGGCCCAAGTTCGGCATACGAGAGCCGCGCATTCTCCTGCAGCTCTTTCATCAGCCGCCAGTCGATTTCATCCAGCTGCGTTAACGGGTCAATTGTCATAGGGTCAGGCGATGCGCCTAGACCACAATCATATCGGTTAGCGGCCGGGGAGCGGCCAGGAGCGTACTTTCTAAAGGGGAGCGAAAATCGCGTGCATGGCGACAAACGAAACAAAGGCGCGATTGATGGCTGAGCTGGAATCTGAGATAGACGCAGTGCTGGCGGCCCGCGAAGGCGGCAAGCGGATGACATTGACAGAGATCGAGGACGTAGTCTTGGCGGCGCGCGAGCGCTTGGGAAAGAAGCTGGCGGAAACGCTGGTGCGCGAGCAGGAGGAGGGGAAAGTGACAAAGGCGCCGATCAGTCCATTGAGCGGTAAGCCGCTCCAGCGCAAGGAGAAAAAAAGACGTCGATCCAGACACGATTAGGGCCACTGAGATACACACGGGTGTATTTCTACGATGAGGCGATGCGCAGCGGACAGTATCCGTTTGACATCGAGCTTGGCGTTGCGCAGGGCATGAGCACTGGAATCAGCCGGGTCTTGGTCAAGCTATGTGCACGGTTGCCGTTTGCGGAAGCGTGCGAAATTCTGGGCGAGCTTGCACAGGTGCAAATCGGTGTGACGAAAGCCTGGCATGAAACGCAAGCAGCAGGTCTGCGCGCATTACCGGCAATGCACCCAAAGCCGACGACGGCAGCAGCATTTCAAGCTGCGCAGTGTGTCAGCATCGCAATGGACGGCTGCAAGGTCAATGTGCGTGGTGAGGGCTGGAAGGAGGTCAAAGTTGGCACAATTTCTGAGGTTTTCGCAGAATCAGCGTTTACGGTCAACCGCCACAATGACACGATCTACCAGACGCGTGCGACAGATCACTCATATGTCGCACATCTGGGCGGACCTGAAGGATTTGGCACCAAATTGTTGACCGAAGCGCAAGCACGAGACTGGTCGAACAGCCATCAAAACGTTGTCCTTGGTGATGGCGCGCCATGGATTTGGAATCTGGCTGCAGTTGACTATCCCACGGCAGCGCATGTGGTGGACTGGTATCACGCCAAGCAGCATCTACATGTTGCGGCAGATGTCATATTTCCTCCTGCGTCTGAACAGGCCCATGTCTGGGTGGAAGACATGGCTAATCATCTGTATGCAGGACAAGCGCTTGAGATTGCTGATCGTCTTGAGACGGCAGCATCTATTGCAAAACCAGAGACCGCCTCGCTGCTACGCACCGAAGCAGGTTATTTTGAGAACAACCACGAACGCATGCAGTATCGAGACTTCCAGCTGGCGCAGTTGCCGATTGGCAGCGGAACAGTCGAATCCGGCGCCAAGCAAACCAAGCATCGTGTCAGCGCCGCCGGGATGCGCTGGTCTCGTGACGGTCTTGAGCATCGCGGCAGATGTCGTCGTTCCTCCGCGCCGGCGTGCCGATCCTCGACTCCTCGCTGTCGTCGCGGAGGAGAACGCGATCACCGAAGATGAGGGAAGTGCTCTCCGACATGTCGCGCCGGCTCCGCCGCGGGCTCCAGCTTCGGCGACGCAATCGCGGTGCACACACGGGTGTTCCCCGGCTACTACATCGCGGGGGGTCCGCGCCGGCCGAACTGACCGGCCAACTCGACGAGGCGCTCGACCAGCTCTCCGGATACTCCGGCCGCGAGGTCACCGCCCGCCGGGAGCTCTCGAAGGAAGCGAAAGCCGGCATCCTGACCAAGGCCGATCGGGCGGTGAACTGGGCATCCGAGGATGTCACTATTATTATCACCCGCGGACTGGATCATGGCGTAGAGAGCCGCCATATTGAGGGTTTGCTCGAAACTGCAATGAAGGTTAAAGGACAGGGTCTGCCGGTCAGGCTCATTCTTGACCGGACCGAGCAGGGGCTTGCCAAGGGTGTGCCCGCGGAGAAGATATC
>CAVXUI010000015.1:0-249283 GCA_963764985.1 uncultured Chloroflexia bacterium
CCTCGCGCAACAGCGCCTCACCGCGCGTCGTGTCGCCGGCGGCGATTGCGATTCTGCCGGCACGGTCATGCAGCGCAGCGTCGCGCGTGCCGAGTCTGAGCGCCTGCGCTGAGAGCAATTTGGCTTCGGCGATGTTGCCCTGTTTGTAGAGCGCCCAGGCATAGACATCGGCCGCGTAAATGCTGGGCCGCGCCTGATAGGCCGCGCGTGCCAGCGCCACGGCTTTGGCCGGGTTGTCGCCGTGTTCGGCTTCAAACAACGCCAGTTCCATATCGACATTTTGCGCGGCATCGGCGTTGAGCTTTTGGATCGCGCGCACCAGGTCAAATTGTTGTTGTGCTTTTGCGGTGTTCCCTTGCGCCTGATAAATTTCGCCCAGCGCGATGGCGAACTCAGGCAACGGGAGCCGCTCTATCAACTTCGCATAGGCAGTCGCTGCGGCAGGCAGGTCGCCGCGCGCTGCGCTGAGCTTTGCCAGGCCAGCCTGGCCGAAGGCGTAATCCGACTTGACCGCGAGCGCGTTCTTGTAGAGTCGCTCGGCGTTCGCCAGATCGCCGCTGTTGAAATACAAATTGCCGAGTTGATACTGCGCCCACAGCGTGCCTTCATGCAATGGGTTGCCGGCGGTTACAGCGCGCTGCATGGCGTCGATGGCGCCGGGCACATCGCCGCGCAATTCGCGCAAATACGATACCCGGCTATACGAGGCCAGATCCGGCCGCGTGTCGACCATCTTCTGCACCGTGATCGCGGCTTCGTCGTAGCGGCCGAGTTCGATCTGCGCATCGGCGATTACGCCGTAAATCTGCGCGCGATACGGGTTGATCGCTTTTGCTTTTTCAGCCCACACGATCGCCTCTGCAAACGCGTGCCGCGAAAGTGCCAGCGAGCCCAGCCCAACAAGCGCATCGACCTGTTGCGGGTCGCGTTTGATGGCGGTGTGAAACGCACCTTCAGCCTGCGCATACAGCGAGGCATCGGCCGTCTCGCGCAATTGCTGGATCAGTGCCCAGCCAAGCTGGCTGTTCACCTGCGCCGACTCCGGCTGAGCAGCGGCGCGTTCGCGCAGCTGCCCAACCAGCGTCTGTGTGTCCATCGCTCCCATCGCCGCCCGCAGCGCCTGTGGATCCGTGCCGTCAGTGACGACACGCGCGGCCGGTTGCGCCGGCATTGCTGCTGGCGTCGCCATCAGCACGCGCGTGGTCACGACGACGCCAAACACCGCGATCGAGAGCAGCAGCAGGCGCTGCGGGCGGGAAGGGAGGGTGATGTTCATGGTTGTTTTGGCGATTGCGCGCCGGCTGCGAGCAGCCGGCGCGCAATCGCCTTGCTTGTTACTGACGCGCGCTTATTGCTTGTACATCCACGGCAGCAGCAAGCCGTACGGGCTTGAGTGCAGACGCGTCTGGCCGGAGTGGGCGTAAGCGACATACGGGAATGTTGTGCGGAACGGCACATCGTTGCGGTCCAGGCTGTCGGTCAACACGTTGACCAGGCCGCCATTGAACGTGAAGCTGGTGTCGTTTGTCAACGGCTGCCAGGCTGCGCCTGCGACTGCGAGCAGTTCGATCTCAGTCACATCGTCGGCCAAACGGCGCCCGTTCGGGAAGCCGCAGGCGTCGCCGCCGAGCAATCCGAGCTGGTAGTTTGGCGTCGGCGGGCACAGGTTGCCGTTGATCGCGGTGTTCAAACGCAGCACTTCGGCGGGTTGTCGGCTGGCCGACAGCGGCCGGTTGACGTTGAAGCCGGCGGGCAATGCGACTGGGCCAGTCTTCGTGGTGATCGTGAACGTCTGTGCAGTGACCATGCCGTTCAGGAAGATGTCGAAGATGTCCGCGCGTGGCTTGCCAGGGTTTGGCACAGCATACAGTGCACCGAGCAGCGTCTGGAGCTCGGGCGTCAGCACGCTGCTGAGCAACAGGTTGCCGGCGGGTGTGCCGCTGGTGGCGAGGCCGAAGTCCTGCTCGGGCTTCAGGCTGTTGAACGCGTCTTTCAGCGCGATCGGCAGCACGGCTTCGTTGACGAGTGGCATGCCCAGGCGCGAGACCTGGACGAGCGGGCCGCTGCTGGTTTCAGCGCCGAAGCTATAGGTCTTGATCGAAGGGCGCATCGATGTCGCCCACACGCCGATGGTGGTCTCGGCCGGGGTGCCAGCGTTCTGCAACAGCCGGCTGGTTGGGACTTGCAGCACCAGGCTGTGCACGTTGAAGCCGCGCAGGCCGTCCATGCCGGGCTTGACGCCCGAGCTATAGCCAATTGGCGGGGCCTGGCCGCGCAACGTCAGCAAATCGAACACCGAGCCCAGGTCGACCCAGAACGGATCGTCTGTCTGGCCGGCAAACACTTTGATCTCAGCGGAACCGCTGCCGCTGCTGTAGATCGCGGCGTCGGTCAGCGCCTTGTGGTCGGGCGTGGACTTTTCGCCGATGTTGACGGGCGGCGCAAGTTTGTTCGCGAACAGCACAGTCGACGTGGTGCCGCCGGTGTTCGAGATCACTTCAGTGACCGTGTAGTACTGGCGTACGTTCCAGTTCGGGCTCGTGAGCGATGTGATCGGGCCGGTGTTGTAGAGGAATGTGGCTGGGTTTGCCACCACGGTCTTGAAGTTGAACTGATACGAGATGTGCGCTTTGCCATCGCCGACGTTGTCGACGTTGAGCGCATATGTCACATCGTCGCCGAACTTGTAGTAGTTCGGGCCGCCTTCCGGCGACTCAAGCGGAATCCAGCTGCCGACCAGCGTGACGCTGTCCTGCCGGTCTGGGCTGACGAATGCATAGACATCGGTGGTGTCTGCCTGCGCATCATTTGAAATCAGCGGCGCTTCGCGATGGCTGGACGCCTGCGTTGCACTCGCTGCGGGCTGAAAGACGCCAGCTGCGAACAGCATGGCGATCGATGCGCCCACTACAAGTTTATTTTGTTTCATCTGTCTCCTGTGAATGTGACGAACCCGGTGATTTCGGCGCGAATACGTTTTTACGCGACGCGCCTCCGGCCACTGTTCGCCGACTACCAAAGAGCCCGGCGTTTTCAGTGCAAGACGGTCGCAAGATCGCCCTCCACGCTCGACGGACTCTGAATCAACCAGTCCGCGCCTGTGCGCGGTCTGGCAACCAACTAACCCAAAACAGCGCGCGCTGTAATCCAGACGCCTGCGCAGGTGATGACCACCGCGCTGACGACCGGCGCGAACCGCGCGATGGTGCGCACAAACGGCTGCTGCGGCCAGCGCGCGCGTTCAAGCAACCCGCGCCCGTGCACCAGCGCAAAGCCCATCGCGACCAGCACTGCCGCCAGCCCCATGCTGAAGAACACGATCAGCACCAATCCGAAACCGATTCGGTTGAGCGAGATCGCGCTGAGCATGACGACCATGGCCGACGGACACGGCAGCAAGCCGCCGGTGGCGCCAAGCACCAACACATTGCGCCAGCCGCCGCTGGGGAGCGCGTGTTTGTGTGAAAACCCATCGCCGTGGTCGTGCATCGACTGTCGGGTTGATGCCGGTGTGCGACTGCACCGGCGCGCGCATCCCGCGGATGCGGCCGCGCAGCAGCGCGATGCCGAGAAACACGATCAAGCCGCCCGAAAGCGCCTCGATCCATGGGAACACCCGTTCCGGCACGATCCACTGGGCGGCCAGCAGCGTCACAAATCCCAGCAGCGAACACGCTGAACGTGTGCGTCAGGGTGGTTGTGGCGCCGAGCAGGAGCGCATGTTTTGCCGTTGCGCGCGCGCCAATCAGATACGCCGCGGCCACGGTTTTGCCGTGGCCGGGGGAGAGCGCATGCATGGCCCCCCAGCCGAACGCCGCCACCAGCGCCATCAACATGCCTGAAACGCCGAGGGTGGGACCCGCGATCAGGTCTGCAAACGGGTCGCTGGCGCGAACGCTGCCGGGCGCGAGCCTGGTTTCGAGCTGCGCGGGCAGTGCCGCTGCCGCGCCAGCAGCCGAGGTGACGGTCATGTCAAATGCAATCGAACTGCGCCGCAGCGGTTGGGCAAGCAGGTCGCTCGGGTAGGTGCGCAGCGCGTCGCTGACATCCTGTGTCGGCAGGTCGGTCCCACCGAGCGTCACACCCGGCGCGGCACGCAACACGATCTCCTGCCAGCCCAGCCGGTCGGCGAAATTCGTGTCCGCAAACGCAACGGTTTTTGGTGCATTCACAACGGCCGTCAAAGCGATTTCAATGCGATGCGTTTCCAACCCGCCCTGGCCGGCGCTCAGCGTGGACTGCTGGCTTACGATGCGCAGCGCTGCTGGCTGGCCATTGACGCGCAAGTTAAGACCCGGCAGTACTTCGCGCGCAAAGCCGTCGCCATAGACGGTAAGCTCACTTGCGCTGATTTGCACCGTCGCTATTTGTGTCGATGGTCGGTTTGGACTGCAGCGTTGGGATCTCGGCCCGGTCGACGATATAGAGCACATCGATGCGCGCACGGGTGCGCTTCGAATCCGGCTGTAGCGATTGATGCTGAAGTTGCCGAGCGGGTGCGCGAGTGCCTATGTGGCTGGAAGCGCGCCAAAAAATGCCGATCCGGCAGCGAGGAGAGTCAGGAGACGACTTTTCACTGCCGTTAGTTATGCGCGAAAATACGGGGTGCGTCGCAAGATCAGGCGCTGCTCATTTTCTGCTCATTTTGTGGAATGGAAATTTCGCCGTCAATGCTCTACACTACGCCTGTGATACAAAGCGGATCGCGGTTGACGGAAGCGCGGCGGGCTCGATTTGTGGGCAGAGATGCCGAGCGCGCGGCATTTGACAGGGCATTGTCGGCCGCGGAGCTTCCCTATTGTGTGGCGTATGTGCACGGCCCGGGCGGGGTCGGCAAATCATCGCTCTTGCGGCACTGGCTGGATGCGGCGCAGTCAGCTGGCGCATTGGTGGGTCGCGTCGATGCGCGCAATGCACGGCCACGCCCGCCGGTGTATTGCTGGCCTTTCGCGAGATCTTGGCCGCGCAGGCACCCGAGCGGTGGGTGCGCTCAAGTCCATCAGAGCACCGACCTGGCGGATACGCCAAATCGCTTCTGGTCCGATCTTGCGCAGGCACACGCAGGACGTCGCAGCGTGCTTTTCATCGATACCTATGAACTGATGGTCGGTATCGACGACTGGGTGCGCGATGCCTGGCTCGGCGCCATGCCGGACAACGTTATTGTGGTGCTGGCTGGCCGCGCGGTGCCATCGCCCGCCTGGCGCTCGGATGCGGCCTGGGGCACCATGATTCGCCCGTTCTCTCTGCGCAACATGGGCCCGGCTGAGGCGCGCGCGTATCTGACCCTGCGCGCGATTCCGAATGACCAGCACGAAAGTGTGCTCGCGTTTACGCACGGCCATCCGCTCGCGCTGTCGCTGATCGCCGACACTTTCGCGCAGCGGCAAGACGCCAAGCCCTTCGCGCCAGAGCAGATGCCCGACGTGATCCGCACGCTGCTGGAGCAGTTTGTCCAGCGCGTGCCAGGGCCAGCGCATCGTGCGGCATTGGAAGCCAGCGCGCTGGTGCGTGTGATGACCGAGCCGTTGCTGGCTGGCATGTTGAATCTGCCCGATGAGGCCGAGGGCCGCGACGACGCCCGGCACGAGTTGTTTGACTGGCTGCGCGGGCTATCGTTTGTCGAAGCTGGCCCAAACGGGCTGTTTTTGCATGATCTTGCGCGCGAGGCGGTGAGCGCCGATGTGCGCTGGCGAAACCCAGACTGGTATGCAACGTTGCACGATCGCGCGCGCGTGCTTCTTCAACCGGCGCATGGCCCAGACTGCTGGCGCCGACCAGCAACGCGTGCTGCTGGACTACATGTATCTGCATCGCGACAATGCAATGCTGCGACAGTTTTTTGACTGGTCGAAGGGCAATTCGATTTATCTTGACACGCCAAAGCCGTCAGAATTTAGCTTGGCGTCCAGGTGGGTGCGCGAATACGAGGGCGACGAAGCCGCGTATGTGTTTGAGCACTGGATGGTCCGGCAGCCGGCGGCGTTGATGATCGTGCGCGATTCTGGGCAAAAGCCGATTGGGCTGATGCTGCGGCTCTCGATTCGCGAGATCGACGCGGAGGATATCGCGGTCGATCCGTGGATCAAGCGCTGCATGGACTGGGTCGCGCAGCAGGGCGGGTTGCGCCCAGCCGAAAAGGGCATGATCTTTCGAACCTGGCTCGACGCGGAAAACTATCACGGGATCTCGACGGTGCAGAGTTTGTGTTTTGTCAACGCGGTCCAGACCTATCTTTCCACGCCAAAACTCGCGCTGTCGTTGTTCGCCTGCAGCGCGCCGGACTTTTGGAAGCCGCTGTTTGCCTACGCCGAGATTCATCATGTGCCCGAGCTCGACATCACAATCGGGGGCAAGGCATTTGCGATGTTTGGCCACAATTGGCGCACGATGCCGCCGATGCTGTGGCTGGATGTGCTGGCGAAACGCGAGGTTGGGGCGGCGCCGGACACTGAACCTGTCACGAACACCGTGCAACTGGTGGCGTTGAGCGAGCAAGATTTTGCGCAAGCGCTGCGCGATGCGTTGCGCGACTATGCGCGTGAAGACGCGCTGCGCAACAACCCGCTGATGCGCTGTCGGTTTGTGCAGGAAGTGGCGGGCAGCACGGCCACCGAAAATGAGCGTCTGAATGTGTTGCGATCGGCAATCAATCGCTGCGTCGACGCGCTGACATCAAACCCGCGCGATGCCAAGCTTGCCCGCGCGCTGCAAATCACCTATATCGAACCGGCGCCGACGCAGGAGATCGCCTCCGAGCGGCTCGATATCCCGTTTAGCACCTATCGGCGCCATCTGCAGACAGGCATTGCGCGGGTGGCAGAAATGTTGTGGGCGCGCGAGGTTGGCGGGGGATAGGCAGAGGCGACACAGCCATGCCAAAAGTCTATTGCGATTCGGACAACTTTTGAGCGATAAATGAACTGTTAAGTTCGCACAAACACGGTATCGTCATTTTTTAACCATGAGCGACCCCATCATCAATGTCCAAGTCAGCGCAGCTGCAGTGATTTCAGCATGGAATCGGAGGGACGCTCAAGGGTTGTTGCAACTCTACGCGCCAGATTGCAAAGTTGAAGACATCGGCCTGGCCAAGCCCGTCTATGGGCACGATGGCGTGCGGCGCGTTTATCTCTATACGATTGCCGGGTTTTCGGAGCTCGAATTCACATTGCTGCGCAGCATCGAAAGCGAAACCGAGATCGTGATGGAGTGGGCGTGCCATGGCACCCAGGTGCGCCGTATTCTGAGGTGTGCCGCCGACCGGGCGCCCGCTGCACATGACCGGGGTGACCTGGTATACCTTACGCGACGGACTGATCGAGAGCTCACGCCGCATCTGGGACATGGCTGGGTTGCTACGCCAGATGGGACTGTTGCCAGATTTGCCGCAGATTTGACGCAAAAATTAAAACGCCAGGTGGAAAGCGGCCGGGAGGCGGCCGGGCCGAAGCCCGGCCGCCTCCCGGCCGCTTTCCACCTGGCGTTTTGTGATCACGTTGCATGTATGACAGATCGGCGATAATTTCGGCACATTCCAGTAGGAGAAGAAACCACCCATGTCAAAAGTTATGCTCACGCGGCGCGCGTTGCTCGCCGCATTGCCTGCCGCCGCGTTGCTGGCAGCCTGCGGTCGCCCGGCTGCACCGGCAGCCACGGCACCGTCAGCTGCCGAAGTCAAACCCACTGCCGCCGCGCCTGCGGCGGACAAGCCAGTCATTAAATTGGCCGAAAACCCCTGGACCGGCTCGTCGGTCAATGTCTATGTCGCCAAGGAGATTCTCGAGAGCAAGCTGGGTTACAAAGTCGAGATCGTCGCGATCGACGAGAAGAACCAGTGGCCTGCGCTCGCCAAGGGCGACCTGAGCGCCAGCCTCGAAATCTGGCCAAGCGGCCACGTCGATAACGTCAAGACCTTTATCACCGAGCAGAAAGCCGTCGATGACGCCGGCAAACTCGGTGTCGTTGGCAAGATCGGTTGGTTCGTGCCGAAGTATGTGGTCGACGCGCACCCAGAACTAGCGACCGCCGAAGGCTACAAAAAACCCGAGAACGTCGCCCTCTTCAAAACTGCTGAGACCGGCGAAGCCGGGCAGTTCCTGCAAGGCGATCCGAGCTGGGTCTATCAGGATGAAGCCATCATCAAGAACCTGGGCTTGAATTTTAAGATCGTCAAGGGTGGCTCTGAGCAGGCTGTGCTCTCCGCGCTCGACACCGCATACACGCAGAAGAAGCCGGTCTTGTTCTATCTGTGGACGCCGCACTGGGCGCATGCCAAATACGAGCTGGTCAATGTGCAGTTGCCGGCATACAGCGCAGAGTGCTATGCCAAGGCGGACGCCGGTGGCGTCAATTGCGATTACCCCGAGGAGATCTTGTTCAAGGTTGTCAGCGCCAAACTCAAGACCGATGCGCCCGATGCGCACGCGTTCCTGACCAAGATGGCCTACAAGAACGCCGATCAAATCGCGCTCATCGCCGATGTCGACAACAACAAAATGTCTGCCGCTGATGCCGCGAAGAAGTGGGTCGCTGCGAATGAGGCGACGTGGAAGGCGTGGCTGCCCTGAAAGAAAGTGCTTAACGTGCTTAAAGTGCTTAAGTGCTTAAGGTGAATGATGTGCCGACGATGCTATGGATTGCGGCACCTTAAGCACATTAAGCACCTCAGGCACTTTAAGCACCTTCTTCTCCATGCTCACCTGCGCTCACCTCTACAAAATCTTTGGCCGCGCGCCGCATAAGGCGTATCAGGCGCTGGCGCGCGGCGAGGATGATCATCGCGATGTGCAGGGGCATGTGGTCGCGGTGCGCGATGTGAGCTTTGACGTGCGGCGCGGCGAGACGTTTGTGGTGATGGGGCTCTCGGGCTCCGGCAAATCGACGCTGGTGCGTTGTCTGTCGCGGCTGACCGAGCCCACGGCCGGCGCCGTCGCGATCGAGGGCCGCGATGTGCTGACGATGAGCGATGCCGAGTTGCGCGAGCTGCGCCGGCATCGGATCAGCATGGTCTTTCAAAACTTCGGACTGCTGCCGCATCGGCGCGTGCTCGAAAACGTGGCCTATGGCCTCGAAGTGCGCGGCGACGAAAAACACGCCCGCACCGAGCGCGCCATGCAGATGATCGAGCTGGTCGGCCTCAAAGGTCGCGAGCAGAGTTATCCGCGCGAGTTGAGCGGCGGTATGCAGCAGCGCGTTGGGCTGGCGCGCGCGTTGGCGGTTGATCCGGCCATCATTTTGTTCGATGAGCCGTTCTCAGCGCTGGATCCGCTGATTCGGCGCGAGATGCAGGATGAACTCCTTCGGCTGCGCAGCCAACTCGGCATGACCAGCGTCTTTATCACGCACGATTTCGCCGAAGCACTGCGGCTGGGTGACCGCGTCGCGATCATGCGCAATGGCCGCGTGGTGCAAATCGGCACGCCGCAGGACATGGTGCTGCACCCGGCCGATGATTATGTGGCCGCGTTCGTGAAAGACGCGCCGCGTGCCAAGGTCTTGTCCGTCGGCGCCCTGATGCGCCCGCTGCCGGCCGGATTTGAGGCCAATGGCGCGCCCGCTGCCAGTTGCCGGGCCGACGCGCTGTTGGAGTCGGTGTTGCCGGCATTGGGCGCCTCTGCGCATGCGACACTGGTCGTTCGAGACGCGCACGGCGCTGCAGTCGGCCTGATTGACAGCACGGATGCCATCCGTGGCATGGTGGCGCACGATGGCGACGCTTGATCCCACTGTGACACCCGGTCGTCTGTCGCTGACGGGCGGCAGGGGTTGGCTGATTGGCGCAGCAGTTTTGCTGGCGCTGGCCGCCTTGTTTTCAGCGTTTGTGCCAGCGCTCAGCGCCAGCTTCCCGACTGAGTGGAATCTTGGTCTGCGGGCCGCGATTGACGGCGTTCAGAAGTGGATCATCGGCAACCGCAACACACATCCGCTCTTTGTCTACGGCATCGACGCGCTGGCACGCGGTGTTGATGTGTTCTTGCGACTGCTCGAGGATGTGCTGATTGAACCGCCGTGGACGACTGTGGTGTGCGTCATCGGCGCGCTAGGGTTTGTGCTGCGTGGTTGGCGCATGGCGCTGACAGCCATGCTCGCGCTGTGTGTTTGCGGCTTGTTTGGGCTCTGGGAGCCTACGCAGCGCACGCTCGCGTTGATGTTTGTGTCGGTGACGCTGTCGTTGCTGATCGGGATACCGTTGGGCGTGCTCGCTGCGCAGTCGCCACGGTTCAACGCGCTATTGCAGCCGGTGCTGGACACAATGCAGACCCTGCCGGCGTTTGTCTATTTGATCCCGGTGATTCTGATCTTCGGCATCGGCCGTGTGCCCTCGGTGGTGGCCACGATGATCTACGCCGTGCCGCCGGTGATCCGGCTGACGGCCTTGGGGATACAACAGGTGCCACTCGCGGCGATCGAATCCGCGACCGCCTATGGCAGCACCAAATCACAACTGTTGTGGAAAGTGCAACTGCCGTTGGCGCTGCCGGTGATGCTGGCCGGCGTCAATCAGACCATCATGATGGCGCTTGGCATGGTCGTGATTTCAGCCATGATCGGCACGCCCGGGTTGGGGCAGGAAGTTTATCTGGCGCTGCCTCGTTTGCGCGTGGGCCTGGCCTTTGAAGCCGGGCTGGCGATCGTTCTGATCGCGATAGTGCTCGACCGCTTGAGCGGCGCGTTTGCGACGCTGGATCTGACCCGACTCTCGCGCAAAAATATCGCGCGCGCTCTGACGTTGATCGTGCTTGCTGGCGCGGTCGGTTTTGCGCTCGGTCTCGTGCTATTTCCGGTGAACACGTTTCCGCTCGAATGGCGCTTGCCATTGCGCAGCGTTGTTGATGACCTCGTGACCTGGCTCAAGGTCAATGTATATTGGCTGACCAGCGGCCTCGGCGATATCGTGACGCTGTGGCTGCTGAATCCGCTGCGCGATATGCTGACGCGCATACCCTGGCCAGTGGCGTTTGTCGCGATTGGCGCGCTTGCGTATCGCTTTGGCGGCTGGCTACTCGCCATTGGCGGCGTGATTGCGGCCTTGATGATTGGGCTGTTGGGCATGTGGGCCTTTAGCATGGACACGCTCAGCCAGGTATTTGTCACGTTGCTGGTGACCGCAGCCCTGGCGTTGCCACTGGGTGTGCTGGCTTCGCAATCACGCGTGGCGAGCGGGTTGTTGCGGCCGATCAATGACCTGTTGCAGACGCTGCCGACATTTGTTTTTCTGGTGCCGGTGATGATGTTATTTAACCTGGGCCGTGTGCCCGGGTTGATCGCCGCGGTGCTGTATGCGATCCCGGTCGGCATCAAGCTGATTGAGCTGGGGATCCGGCAGGTCGCGCCGGAGACGGTAGAAGCGGCGCGCGCCTTTGGCAGCACACGCATGCAGACGATCGCCAAGGTGCAGCTGCCGCTCGCGCGCGCGGCAATTGCAATTGCGCTCAATCAGATGACGATGATGGTGCTGGCGATGACGATCATTTCGGGCATGGTGGGTGGCACCGGACTGGGGCAGGAAGCCGTGACAGGATTTGCGCGCAACCAGACCGGGCAGGGCATTGAAGCCGGCCTCGCCATAGTGCTCATGGCGATCGTGCTCGATCGCATCATGCAAGCATGGGCCAGGCAGCAGGGGAAATCAGGCTCGCAAAACGGATAATTGTCCGCGCACCGCTCCAGACGCGAACCGTTTCGCGGCAACGCGTTTCGGCAGTTGCGAAGCCTACTGCCGCACGATCACTTTTGTGCCAACGGTTGCCCAGCGATACAGTGTGGCCGCCGCCTGCGTGGGCATCACAATGCAGCCAAGCGAGGTATTTGTCTTGCCGCCGCGTGCGGTCGTTGCAGTGCCATGAAACCCGTTTTGCAGGTTGCCCGCGTAGTAGATGCCCATCCAATAGGGCAGCCGCCAGCCGAGCGTAAACGCCCTGGCGACTGGGATCTTGTTTTGCACGCGAAATGTGCCGCGCGCGGTGCCGCGCATGTTGGCATAGGTGCTGAAGACGATCGTGTTGCCGTTCATCGCATAGACGCGTTGATCGCTGAGATCGACAATGATGCGTCTGCCGGCGACATTCGTCGTGACAGCGTCAGCTGCTTGCGTGTGCGCTACGAGCGCCGGTAGCGCCATGCAGGCGGCGATTACGAGCCGCGTTAACCCTTTCTTGCCCATGCATACAGGTTAGCAGCGGCGGCAGAACCTGGCAAGCGTTTGCAAAGACATTCGCTGGAAATCGATCACTTGGCGCAGCTGGTGACATTGTCAGGAAGAAAGTGCTTCAGGCACTTTAAGCACTTTAAGCACCTTCTTCCTGCATAATGCCCGCTATGAATTTAGGACTTATCGGCTTAGGCAAGATGGGCGCAAACATGGCGTTGCGGCTGAATCGCGGTGGACATCATGTGGTTGGTTTCGATCGCGGCGAGGCGGCGCGCGAAAAGGCGGGTGCGCTGGGTATCAGCACCGTCGACTCACTGGATGCGCTGATCGACGCCTTGCCTGCGCCGCGCGCAATTTGGGTTATGGTGCCATCCGGCGTGCCGACCGAGGAAACCGTTAACGCACTGGCGAGATTGCTGTCCGTTGGCGACACCATCATCGAGGGCGGCAACAGCAACTACAAGGATTCGATACGCCGCGCCGGCGAACTCAGTTTGCAGCACATTCACTTTGTCGATGTCGGCACCAGCGGTGGCATCTGGGGTTTGACCGAAGGCTATTCGCTGATGATCGGCGGCACAAAGGCCGGGGTGGAGCCGCTGTCCTCGATTTTTAGAACGCTCGCGCCAACCCCCGAGACTGGCTGGGGCCATGTCGGGCCGAGTGGCTCCGGGCATTTCGTCAAGATGATTCACAATGGCATCGAGTATGGCTTGATGCAGGCATATGCCGAAGGGTTCGAGTTGATGAAACGCAAAACCGACCTCGATCTGGATGTGCATCAGATCTCGCAGATCTGGCAACACGGCAGCGTGGTGCGATCGTGGCTGTTGGATCTGGCCGAACGCGCGTTGCGGGCAAATCCAGATCTGGATGGCATCGCAGCCTTCGTGCCGGACTCCGGAGAAGGGCGCTGGACGGTCGTCGAGGCGATTGAACTCGGCGTGTCGATCCCGGTTATCAGCCTGGCGCTGCAGCGGCGATTCCGCTCCCGCGAAAGCGAGCCATTTTCAGACAAGCTGCTGGCGGCGCTCCGCGATCAATTTGGCGGCCACGGCGTCAAGCGCGACACGAACTAGGCGCGGCCTCTGGCGCCTCGGGTTGGGATCTATCGCGTACTCACCATTTTCGCGCCGGTTGGCGGCACTTCGCGCGCGAGTGCACAGAGTGACTCCGAAAAAAGCAATATCTCCCGCGCGGAGCGCGGGAGATATTGCTTTTTTCCGGGAAATCCCCTCGATTCGCCGCAAAATGATGATTTGGGTGCCGCGCTGCGCGTTACCGACTTTACAGGAAGGGATCGGGTCTCAATACATCCCGGCCGGGCAAATACGCAATTGGCTGTCGTGTGTGATCAGCGTCCGGCCAGTGGCTTTGTCCTCGTAGAACTCGAGCGTGCGTATGGGCGAGAAGTGGACGATGTTGGGCGGCGTGTCGCGTGCCGGTCGCGCAGATTTTGGCGAGTAGATGTGCAACCGCCGTGCGGTCGAGTCCGCCCAATGCGAATCAATCAGCCGCTCAAGCTCGTCGACTGAGTGAGGGGAGCTTACTGAAATTCGTATCGTCAGTGTTTTGGCGGTTTTGACGGCGATGCGCTGAAAGATATTTTCACGCACAAAGCCGCCCGGCCGGCAATAGCTGGTCGCTGGCGTGAATACGCTCAGGCGTCTCACCGTAAAGGGCTTAAGCAACAACGGGCCGTACTCCGTCACAAATGTTTGCGCGTCGACACAGACAACAACCGCGTGCAGGCAAAAAATGGCGCAGCAAAATAGGTGGCTGAAGCGGGCCAGATTTGGGCGCACCCAGTCTCTGCGAAACGACGCAACAGGGAGTGAAACACCCGCCATGGCGCGATTGTCGCACAATCACGCAGCTGCACAAATGCCGCATGCAGCTTGCGGCAATCCTCACGATAGAAGGCGCCACAGATTACACAGAACGTTTGAATAATCCGGTCAATCTGTGCAATCTGTGGCGCCTTCCTTCCGATCATGAATCGCTCTGCGGCTGCGGTTGGCATGTGCAAATCCGTCACAGGCGCTCGCTGAGCGTTCTGATGATCATCCAGGCGCTGGTCGCACCGGCATCCTGATGGCCGCGTGCGCGCTCGCCCAGCCGGGCCGCGCGGCCGCGCTTTGGAATCAGATTGCGGGTCGATTCGACGCCAAAAAGTGCGCCAGCGGCTGCGCTGCTCAACGCCGCGGCGTATGAACCTTGACTGCGCGCCGCAGAGCGAGCGGCGCGCGCTGCCGGAATCCAGGCATCCAGCATGGTTTTGTCGCCGAGCTCGGCCTTGCCGATCCGCTGCATCTCGGTTGCGATCGCCTCGAAGACATCGGCCCAGTCCTCGGCGCGATCAAGGTTCGACCGGCCAGCAACAGCTTTGGCGGCCGCTTCGAACGCAGTCTCATACAGCACGCCGGACGCGGCGCCGACTTCGTCGCCATAGGCTTCACTGACCGCGCGCAACGCCGATTCCGGCGTCGGATTCTCAAGCGCGAGCAGCGCATTGCGCGCCGTGCGCCAGCCAATCGTCATGCTCACGCCGTGATCGCCATCGCCGACCTCGCCGTCCAACTCGCACAGAAAGTCTTTGTTCGCTTCAATCACATTGGCAACATGAACGAGCGCGCGCACCAGAACTTCACCATTTATCGTATTCATAGCATCCACGTCTAAGTAAGTAGCCAAGAGTTTTTTTCTGCGAAATCACCCATCCCCGCGCAGCGGGGATGGGTGATTTCGCGCCAGAACGTTTGATCGCTTACTTAGGCAGTCATGACTGCGTAAACATCGGGCACCGCACGGGCATCGCCATCAGCGCCTCAAGCTCTGCATCGAGCTTCATCAGCGAAACCGATGCCCCGGCCATCTCCAGCGAGGTCACATACTCGCCCACAAACTTGCTGGCGAATGTTGATCTTTGCGCGGCCAGAATCTGCGCTCACGCGGCGATACATCACATACAGCTCTTCATACGGCGTCGCGCCCAACCCGTTCACCAACACGGCCACATCGCTGCCGCGTAATCCAGTCGGCCAGAATCGTTTCCACCATCTCGTCCACGATCTTGATCGACTGGGATCCACTTTGGCCGCCGCATGCCAGGTTCGCCGTGAATGCCCAGCCCAATTTCCATCTCATCCTCGCGCAAGCCAAACGTGGGTTTGCCATTGGCCGGCACGGTGCAGGCGGAAGGGCCTACACCCATCGTGCGCGTTAGCTCGTTGGCTTTCCGCGTCGTCGGCGACGACGGTGGCCAGGTCGGCCAATCGTCGCGGCCTTGGCTGCACGCGATTTCAGCACAAAGAAATCGCCCGCAATACCCCGCCGCTTTCAATCTCGCTGGGCGGGGCCGAGGCCACATCGTCGGTGCCCAGCACCGTCACCACTGCGATGCCGTGTTGCGCCTCGGCCATCTCGGCGGCCCGATCAAAGTTCAGCACATCGCCCGCGTAGTTGCCATAGAAATACAGCACACCTGCGCCGCCGTTGGCTGCCAGGGTGGCTTCCAAGATCGGCTTGGCGGGGGCTGAAGCGAAGATGTTCCCGATCGGCGCAGCATCGGCCCCGCCCTTGCCGACATAGGCGCGTAAATGCCGGCAAGTGACCGCTGCCGCCGCCGATCACGACGCCCACCTTGCCCATGATCGGCGCGTCGATGCGCGCCACTGCCCGCCGCCCCACCCGCTTCACCAGATCATCGTGCGCCTGCACAAAAGCCGTCCAGCATGTTCTTCCACAAAGTCAAACGGGATCGTTGATCAGCTTTTTCATGGGGAGAATCCAAAGTCCGGTACCAAGTTTGAACTTAGCTCCAACTTTTTCGGGGCCGATTCTGAGCTGTCATCCGGTTTCAAGGCTCTGGATTCCAGCTCTCCTGATCTTGTCCACCTTGCGCGCACTGCCACCGCCAGCGAACTCAGAGGCCATCCAGTGATCGACGATCTGTTTCGCCAGTTCCGGGCCAATCACGCGCGCGCCCATGGTCATGCACCTGGGCATTGTTGCTCTTGCGCGCGCGTTCGGCTGAAAACGTGTCGTGGGCCTGTGCGGCGATACACGCCGGGCACTTTGTTGGCAGTGATCGCCATGCCGATGCCAGTGCCGCAGATCAGAATTGCGCGATCGCTTTTGCCGGCTACCACATCGGTGGCAACCGCCACCGCAATATCCGGGTAGTCGATCGGATCTTTTGTGTGCACGCCATAGTCGATAACTTCGACGCCCAGCGCCTGCAAGTGCGCTTTGATGGTCTCTTTCAGATCGAGTGCTGCTTCATCGCAACCGAGGAGGACGGGATTCTGGGACATATATTTTGCCGAGACGCCTGCGCTGTCTCCATAAATCTTACCGTCGAATCCGGATCACACTGAAGCCTGCATGGCTTTTCACTGGTGAACGCTCCTTTCGCGCACCTAGCCCCGGTAAATACTTGCATCATCCGGCGCGTCGCCGCGCAGCACTGCGAGGACGTTGTGCGCGCAGTACAAACACATTTGACGATAGGTCGCGTCAGTCCATCCTGCGACATGCGGGGTCAGTATGACGTTTGGAAGCGCGATCAACTTCAGATCATCTGTGTCGGGTGGCTGTGGCGCAAAGACATCGGCGGCGAAACCGGCCAGCCGGTGTTCGAGCAGCGCCTGGTGCAGCGCCTGCGAGTCGATCAAGGCGCCGCGCGCGGTATTGATCAAAAATGCGCCGGGCTTCATCTGTGCGAACTCAGCGGCGCCAAAAATGCCGCGTGTCTCCTCCGTCAGTGGCACATGCAGCGACACGATGTCGGCCTGTGCCAGCAGATCGGGCAGGGTGATGTGTTCGACGCCGTCAGCAATAAGCGCCGGCGATATCGGGCTGCGGTTGGTGCACAGAATGCGCATGCCAAAGGCGCCGTGCGCGCGCCGCGACCTCGCGCCCGATCGCGCCCATGCCGACGATGCCCAGCGTCTTCCAACGAAGTTCGATGCCGGAGTAGCCGTTGCGCACCGCCCAGTTGCCAGCGCGCACCTGTTCGGTTAACGCATAGGCGCGCCGTGTAATCATCAACATCAGCATCAGCGTGTGCTCGGCGGTGGTGGCTGCGTTCATGCCCGGCGCATAGATGACTTTTACATCGATCCCTTTAGCGGCCTCCACGTCGATCGTATCGACCCCAGCACCGACGCGTGCCACTGCTTTAAGTTCAGCGCAGGCGCGCATCAACTCACGCGTGATGCGACTCGCACCGCGCGTGAGAATTGCGGCGACGCCGCCGCTGCGCGCGATCGCAAGCGCTTGCTCAGGTGTTTTCACCTGTATCACGCGGGCGTAATCGGCCAGAAGCGCGATCGCATCCGGGTGGAGCGATTCCAACAACAGAATTGCGGTGTTTGATGAGACGCGTTCGGACATAAGGTAGATTCAAGTTGTGCCGCATGCAGCGTTGGCGCTCGCTTTCTGGAAATCTGACAGTCATTACGCCGCGACTTGACCAACGATCAACGCATAGCCCAACCTGCCGTCGCGGATGCATGTCTCGGCTTCGCGTGCCATGGCAAAGGCCTGGTCGAAATCCACACTTGGCAGGCTCATCTTTTTTAACCCGACCAGTAGCTGCGCGCCCAGTAGTTTGGCGCGAATCTTTCTGATCATATCGGAAAGCGCATCGTCATGGACTTCGGTCATGATGCCGGAAAATCCTGCATGGTGAAGACGTGCAGTGTAGCTATCCAGCGGTTGCGCATCGGCGATGCACGCGATCCAGCCCAGCAGGGAATCCAACTCGGCCGGCAGCCGGCCGGAGCGCGTCAGATCGCTCAACCCACCTGTCCACCCGGTTTCAGCACGCGTTGAAACTCAAGCGCCGCCTTGCGCTTGTCCGGAAAGGTGCAAAATGCGCACTCGCAGATCACGGCATCGAACGAAGCTGCGCCAAAACTGAGATTTCAGCATCGCCCTGTTCAAAGCGCACCCGGTCGCCGGCATCGGCTTGAGCTGCAGCAGCTTTTACGTTTTCCGCGCCATAGTCGACACCGATAACGTCGCAGCCGAACGTGCGCGCAAGGTGAATCGCGCTTGTGCCGACGCCGGCCGCCACATCCAGCACGCGCTTCCCCGGCCCCAACGCAAGCATCGATCCAAGGCGCTCTGTCAACGCCATACCGCCGGGGTGGAACGAATCGCCGAGCAGCAGCCGGGCATAATCACTTTCGTACAATCGCGCGCAACAACTCTTGATGACATCGGGTTTATCCGACGCGCGCGCGCTTGAAAAATCGAAGGCGCTGGTCACGGTGTTGGTGAACCCTCCTGCGACCCGGCATTTGCCATGGCTTGGCCGGCCGCGCTGTCCACGAGCGTGAGCGATCCATCCGTGATAAACAGTGGTTGCGGCCTGTCCCGGTTAAAGCTAAAAGCAAGCGGCACAGGGTTGTAGTCGATGCCTTGCGCGCGCGCACGCGCTCGTGCATGTTCACGCGCGGTGAGCTGCGCCCGTGCCTGCTCGCGGTAGCCCACGGTGTTGTAGGCGCAAAAGGGGATCTGATGGTCGTCCGGCAACAGAAACGCCTTGCAGCACTTCATCAGGTTTTTCTGGTTGAAGGTCCACAGGTCCATAAAATCCTGCAGCATGATCATAAATATCTTGTCCTTGATCGAATCGATGCTGATCGCCTCGGGAATCCCGCAGGCTTCACACGCGATCGTGACGTCTTCGGCGACTTTCGAGCCGCCGGCGACAGCACTGGACGACCACAACGTCTCAAGCGCGCCGCGAATCTCCATGCTGAAATCAGGCAGCACGCGATTGCTGATGTAATCCAGATATTCCTCGACATTGATCACACGTGGCAACGGCAATACCGTGTCGCCGTCAACATACGCGTAAGTGACTGAGTTGCAGGTTGGGAAACAACACGGCACCGGCACAAAATCGCTGACCTTGAACATGCCCGCCGTCTGTGCTTCAGCCAGGTGCAGCACATCAGGGATCGTCATGCGCTGCATCGGATCGCTACGTTCAAGATGCTGATCGTGCGCATCCTGATAGCGGCCGGCGCTGAAGGCGGGCTGAAAGTTGATGCCCGCCACGGCCGGGTGCGCCGAGCCCAAACTTGATGATTTCGCCGACTTCGTGGTCGTTTACGCCGCGCTGGATCGCCGGCACCAGCACAACCTTTAACCCGATGGCATTGAGCCGGTCTAAGGCGCGTATTTTTGTTTCGAGAATATCGGGCTCCCCGCGCAGCACGCGATACGTTTCGCGATCGAACCCATCGAACTGGAAATAGATTGAGGGCCGCACATCGGCCAGATCGGCCAGAAATTGATCGTCATCCGCGATGCGTTTGCCGTTTGTGTTCAACATCACAAAGCGGATGTTGCGTTTCTTCGCGGCGCGCATCATTTCAATAATTTGCGGATGGATGCTCGGTTCGCCGCCGCTAAACTGCACCACCTCCGGGTTTCCTTCGGTGCGCACATAGTTGTCGAGGATGTCCTCGACTTCGGACAATGTCAGGTTGAATCCCGGCCCGGCGTTGGCAAAACATAGCGGGCAATCCATGTTGCACGCGCTGTTAACCTCGATGATGCCCAGGCAGGCATGTTGCTGGTGATCCGGGCACAGGCCACAGTCGTGCGGGCAGCCATCAACCAGCTCGTGGTTGAAGGTCAGTGGCATCGTGCCGGGCTTGTTATAACGCGCGTTTTTAAGATACATGTGCGCGTCGGCGTAGACGAGTGCTTCGTGCGTTTTCGGCGCGCCCAGGCACGTGCAGCGTTTGCGCATGTAGACCTTGTTGTCGCGCACCAGTATCTGCGCATCGATGACATTGCGGCAATCAGGGCAAATGCTGCGCGTTAGTTCCAGAAAGACGTAGTCGGCGTCCTTTTCTTTTGTGTCGGCGGGGCCGGCACGTGCTCGCTGGCAGTCGCTGTTCGGGAAAGTGTGTTTTTTAGCATTTGTCGTTTCTCTGATGTGTGGGACTTATTTGGGTCGGGCTGTAAATCTCGTGCCGTGCAATAGAATTAGGGATGCGAGATAAACCGAATTCGCCGGGTGCGCAAGAGACGCAGCGGCAGACAGCCGCCGCATCTGGCCGGCTTGTTATCCCAGCTGTTGGCGCGCCAGCCCCCGAGTTTGAAGCGACGGATATGACGGGTGCGGTCGTCAACCTCAAACTTGCGCCAAAACCAGTTTTGCTTGTGTTCATGCGTCACCTTGCCTGACACTATTGACTGCTTTACCTGGTGCAGTTGCATCAGTCCCTGTTTGAACGGCGCGCAGAAACCGCTGTGGTTGTTTTTCCATTTTCTCCGGATTCATATTTGAGACAGTGGCTGGATTCGGTCGTTTTTGACAATGCACCGCGCAACTGGTTTGAACACACCCGATTCATTTCGGACCAGGACCGAGATGTTTATCACGCATACGGGCTGGGCCGAAACTCACGGTTGCGTGTCTATCAGCCAAAAGTGCTGCTGCATTACGCGCTGAACTACATCCGCACGGGCATCCCGCCGCGGACACAAGGCGACCCACTTCAACGCGGGGCCGACTTTGTCGTTGGCTGCGCCGGCCAGATCGCGTTCCGGCACGTCGGCCGAGATCAAACCGACCGGCCAAACATTCCACGCTTGATCGACGTGCTGTGTCTGCAAAAGACGCGGCATAGATCAGGTTCCTCCGCGGCCTGATATCCGGTTCAGCACCCGCGCCAATGGGCTGCTCACAAAAGACTCAATCGCATCGTCGAACGCGAGTTGTTGGCTCGCGGTGGCATACGTCGGGTAAACATGAATGCTTCCGGCGAATTTTATCCAGCGGCCACTTGTGATGTATCGCCAGTGCCCACTCCTGGATGGCTTCGCCAGCGCGCTCGGCCATGATCGTGGCGCCGACAACGACGCCTTTCTTTGCAAGAACGACTTTGATAAACCCGGCTGTATCGCCCTCGGCGATCGCGCGATCAACCGCGCGCATCGGCATCGTGCGCACCGACACATCCGCGCCGAATATTTTGCGCGCCTCGGCTTCCGAATAACCGGCGCGCGCAATCTCCGGACTGGTAAACGTCGCCCATGGCGGTGTCGCCACCAGGCCGCAGTTCGATCCAGGGTAGAGCGCGTTGCGCGCGGCGACAAACGCCTGATAGCTGGCCAGATGCGTAAATTGCGGACCACCGGTGACATCCCCGGCCGCATAAATGTGTTTGATATTGGTGCGCAAACGGCTGTCAACTGGAATGCCCTTGTCCGTATACCGCACGCCGGCTTTCTGGAGTTCGAGCGCGCCGACATTCGGTGTTCTGCCAACGGCGACCAGCAGCGCATCGCCCGCAATTTGTTTTTCGCCATGCTCGAGCACCACCTGTCCGCCTTCCTGGCGCGCTGCATCGATGCGCGTGTTGAGTAGGACCGCAATCCCATCATTTTGAAACAGGTTTAGCAGGGCAGCGCTTGCTTCGGGCTCGTCTCTCGGCAGAAGCCGATCGCCGGCCTGAACGATGGTCACCTGGCTGCCAAGGCGGCGAAACGCCTGAGCCATTTCGCAGCCAACTGGACCGCCGCCCAAAATCAGCAAATGGCGGGGCAGGATGTCAAGATCAAAGATCGTTTCGTTTGTGTAGTGCTGCACATTCGCCAAACCTGCCAGCGGCGGCAGCGTGGCGCGCGCGCCGGTACAGACGATAAAGTGCTTGCCGGACAAGCTGCCGGTAGGCTGGCCGTCCGGTCCAAGCAACTCGATGGCATGCGCGCTTGCAAAGCGTGCATGCGCCAGATGCACATCCACGCCGCGCGCGCGCAGTGCGTCCGGCGTCTCGGTCGCGTAAACAGTCTGTACCGCACCGCGCACATAGGTCATCACCGCGCCCAAATCCTGGCGCTCGTCGTGGCGCATGGCTATGCCGAAGTCGCGCGCGGTTTTCGCGGCGTGCGCCACGCGCGCAGCTTTGATCAACGCTTTGCTGGGCACACAGCCGGTCCAGGTGCAATCGCCACCGATGCGATGCCGTTCGATCAATGCCACACGCGCCCCGGTTTTGGCGGCAAAGAGCGCGGCTACCACACCGCCACTGCCTGCGCCAATGATGATGAGGTTGTACGCTGTGCGGAGGTGCGGCGTAGAGGAGTTCATGCTGGGTCAGGTTGCGGGCGCATCTTCAGCCGCAGTGAGCGAAGCGGTCCAAGGCGCCAGCGTCAATATACCGGTTTCGCCCGAACCGATCCGCTGCAGCAGATTCATATCGAGCAGCGTAATGCGGCCACGCTCCAGCTCAATCATGCCACGCACGCGCATCTCGTTTAGAAGCTTTGTCGCGGTCTCGCGCGTTGTACCGACCATATCCGCCAGTTCCTCATGTGTGTAGCGCACTTCCATGCGATGCAGCCTCGACAAAAGACCACGGTGGGGCTGGGCCAGCTGCAGCAACAGCCGGGCCAATCGCTCCGGAACACGCCGGAATGCGAAATCGAGCAGGCGATTTTCAACATCGATCAATCGCTCGCTCAATACCTCAACGATGCGCATGGCGATTCGCCGATCGCCAAACAGCAACTCCTTCACATGGTCACGCGACATCAGGCACAGTGTGCACGGTGTCAACGCCTGCGCAAAGCTGCCGTGCATGCCCTGGCCCATCAGTGACATCTCGCCAAAAATCGAGCCGGCTTCATAAATGTGCATGGTCAGTGCGCGGCCGTCCGGGCTGAGTTGAAAGACCTTTACGCGCCCTTTCTTCAGAATAAACAGCACCTCGGCCGATTCATCGGGCGAGTGAAAGATTGTGCCGGCATCCACATCTTTCATGGGCGCGCTGCGCGCGAGCGCCGTCATTTCGTTCGGGCTGAGATCCTGAAATATGACAACTTCGGAAAGCAGCCCCTGCTTTTTGACAGCCAACGCATCACTTGTGCTCATCAATGTCCTCAATGTCCTCAATGCCCTTGTTGCTGCGCGTGAAAACCATCCGCGCGTTTGGCTGCGCGCGGATGGCGAGATTCCAGATTCGCCGTGAGCGATTGGCCGATCAGCGTTTGATAAACCACGCAAACGCTGCGCCCATCACACCACCAAACAGCAAATGACCGGCCAGACTGCCGATCGAATCCATGTTGATTGCAAAGATCGGCATACCCATCATCGCTGGCATGATGAGCAGCGGGCCGAGCACCCACCATACCGCACCCCAGAGCAAGCCCCAAACCAGAGCTTGGCCAAAGGACCGGCTCCGGTTGCCAAAGAGCAATGCGAAGGTGACGCCGATAAAGACACTGATCATCAAATGCACGATGAATCCGACGACGGCCGATGTGCTGCCGACCATGCCTGCGATGACGGGCAGCATGCCCATCATGGCCATCATCATGCCAAACACAATGCCGCCAGCCACTCCGCCGACGACGCCAGCTAGAACATTTTTCGATAGCGTAAGTGGTTGTTTGCCTGCTGCTTCCATAGTTAGTTGCCTCCAGTTTGGCCCGGAATTGGGCCACATACAGATTAGCGCGCGCACGGGAAATCCAATGTAAGCACGCTTACATTCGGGCAAGTTCGGTCGCTGTGCAACAAGCGGCATTTCAAGCCGTCACAACGGCGAATGCATCGTCAATCATGCGGCGTCCGATATGCACCTGCGGGACGATCCTCTTGGCTGCGTCCACCGCTGCCCAGAAAAAACCGCGTTCCGGGTCGCCGCGCACCGTGCCTATCAGCTCGTCCAACTGCAGAAACTCAGGAGGCAACCCGCGGAAATACAGATTGTGGAAATGTCCGGCGTGCTCCCCGCAGCGCCACGTCGGTGGTTTTGCCGGCGCCGGTCGCGAGTTTGTTTGTGAACCAGCACGCTGTCGCCTACGTTGGAATACGTATCATGTTGTGCAGGCAAACATCGCGGCGAATTCAGAGCGGCGGGATGGATCGCAGCGCAAAGCGTTTCCAATGGCCTTCGGAGACGACGTTGATGGCGCCGTCGACCACAGTGATGGCCGTCTGATCGTCGATCGCGTAGGCAGGAACGTCAAGCGTGGCCGCCCAGCGCTCCGCGTCGGCCATGGTGTTCTGCGGCAGCATCTCATGATCCACATGCGGGAAGATCGAGAAGTCGACGACGCCCAGCGCGCTGTCGCTGCCGGTGGGCGGTTGCCAACCGACAAAATATTGCCCGATGCGGGGCGTCATCACCATGCTGCCGGCGCTCAAACCAATCCAAACTGTCTCGCGCAACGCGGGCAGGAGATCCGCCAGCCCGGACTGGCGCATCCAATGGGCCAGATACAGGGCGTCGCCACCATTCACCAGCAGGGCGTCTGTTTCTCGAACCCACGACACCCAGCGTTCCGTATCGATGCTGGGCAGCGCGGTGAGCTCCAGCACACCCATTGACTTCCAACCCAGCTCGCACATTGGGCATTCCGGTTCTCCGCCACTGATAAAGCGCCAGGTATGAGCGGGCGTCATTTGTGGATGACCGTGTCCCGCAGTGGGGATGCAGAGGGCGTTGGACTCGGCAATCGGTTTGCCCAGCATGTCGACCAGTGCAGCGTGAATACTGGCGTTTTTGATGCCGGCGGATGTGAGCAGAAGTTTCATGATGTCGCATTATCAGGCTTGGGTTTGTACTGCCGCATGCCTCCAGGCGGCAGTAGCGCCCCGGGACCGAGGTCCCGGGGCGCTTGAGCGGAAAAGCACAACAGGGTCCAGCTGTATCAGCCGGACCCTGTTGTGCTTTCAGTCTCAAAGGTGACGATGGGATTTGAACCCATGCATAAGGGATTTGCAGTCCCTCGCCTTACCACTTGGCCACGTCACCGAGGCCGAAAATATACCACGCGTGTGGTGTGCGGGCATGTTTGGGTGCTGTAGGGGAATCCGCTCACGCATCCTTGCCATGGCAATACTTGTACTTCTTCCCGCTCCCACAAGGGCACGGCGCGTTGCGGCCGATCTCCGGGGCTGAAGGCGGCGCTGCCAGGCGCGGGGCCGGGCGCCAGATGCCTTTGACGAAGTGCATCTCCTCGCCGGTGTTGGGATCGCGCGGCACGCCCTGTTTATCGTATGTCACAGCGCCCTGCGTGGATGCCTGTGCATCCGTGAAGATGATCGGGCCATCGTCGTCATCGTCCCCATCGTCGTCGAAGTCATCAGCGTCGAGGATGTCGGCGAACTCGGCAGGCGGCCAGCCGCCCGGCATCAGGTCAGGATACACACCCAAATCCGACACCGTGACTGTCCCAGTATCTGGGTGAACATCAAACGGCACGCCGAGGGTGTCAAAGCACATCAAAATATTGATCACGTCGTCGCGCTCGATTGCAGGGTCGCCCAACGCCTCGAGAAACAACATTGTGACGCGCGGGTCGCGGGTATTAGCAATCGGCACCAGATACAACGAGCGATCGCCCCTCCACGATGTCTTCTGGTAGCCGGCCAGCAGTTCATCATAGATTTCCGGGCGGCCTCTGCCGGCCGCGCCGATCACCATCATGGCGATGCTGCGGTTGTGCTCGTCGAGGGTGAATCGCTCATAGCCGCGCGCATGGTCGATCGCCGCGTCGCCCAGCATCGATAGCGACTCAAATGCGGCTTCGCCAACTTCGGACTTTTCTTCATCCGACAACAATTCGTAGAGGACGCTGATCGAGTCGGCGTCCGTCGCCACGATGCGGCCGAGAACTTGAACAGCCATTACGGCCACGCTGGCGTAGTCATCGAAGTGCTCATCGGGGATTCTGTCATCGGCTAGCGCGTGCTGATACCCCTGTGCAAGCTCAAGCGCAGACTTTTGTATCGCCGCGAGCGAGGCTTCGCCGAAATTTGCGCGCTCGTTCAGCGTCATCGGGCTCGTGCGTTCGGCGATCGATTCCAGCACGGCCATCATGTCATCGCTCAAATCGGCTGATTGCATCATCGTCGGCATGTTTTGGCAGCTCCGAACGGATAAGCCCGCTGAGCTGCGCACTGCGTTCGGCCGCATCCGCGCGTTCCAGTGCAGAAGTGCGAAGCGGCAGCAGCCGCATGAGTCCGGAAACTCTCGATTGATGTGGACAGCAGCAGCGCAAACTCGCCAAACTCTTTTGAGCCTTCGTCGTCCCAGCCACCCCACATCGAATTGCCGAGCAGCGCCATGAGCGCCCGCCTGGCCAATGCCGCGCAACATGTGTTCGCGTTTGCGTTGCAGCGACGCGTCGCGGGCGGCTTGCATGAGGCGGTTGCTGGCGTCGCTGTCGGCCGGCCGTTCGGCCATGTCTAGATAAGCCATGCCAACCGTCTCATGAAGCTCGGCCGCCAATTGCAGGCGCGGCTGGTTGTCGCGCGCCTGTTCACGATACAGCTCGTAATACGTTTGATCACCGCGTGGCGCGCTTGCACGCATCTTTATGTTGCGTGTGGCTTTGGCGATTTCACGCAAGGCTGCGGGCGCCTGATCCGGCGGTCTCCTGGATGCAGGCCAAAATTGTCGTCAGAAATAGACCACGAAAGATCACACTCGGGCCATAGAGTGTCGTCAAAACGGACAACTCATTCTCATCGGGCGCACCGTGTGGCGTGCTGGTGGTCAGGAAGTTGACAAAACCTTCAAATGTGGCCGCCTTTTGGATCACCTGCAGCGCTTCACGCCACGTGTTTTTTCCCAGCTGGGTCTGATCGGACATGTGCCCATGATATCCAGAATTTGTGCGTTATTCGACCGCTAAATACTTTTGCGGATTCTTTTCAAACCGCGATTTGCAGTGTGGGCAGCAGAAGTAGAAAGGCATACCGTTGTGCACGGTCTTGTTCTGACACGTGGCTATGTCGACATCACCCTTGCAGGTCGGGCAAATGGCTGTCGTTGCGGCGGATTGCTGCGCCGGTTCCGAGAACAGCTCAACCCGGAAACGCTCAGCCGCGCGCCGCTTCTGCACGATCTCGGCCATGATGCTCAGCGCGATTTCATCGCCACGCCGGGCATGGATATCGAGCCCGGCCGGCGCCTTGAATGCCAGCATATCGGCGTCGCTCAGACCCGCCTCGCGCAAAAACTGTCGCACGCCCTCAGCGCGTTTTGGGCTGGCGACCAAGCCAACATACGGCGCGTTGGCGCGCAACGCCGCTTCGATCGCGGTCTCATCAAACGTGCCATGTGTGGCGACCACGACATAGGTATACGGATTGACCTGCGCAACAATGTCGCTCGTGTCGTTGAACACGCTGTCCGCGCCCTGCATCGCCGTCGTGCGCTCAGGGTCGATCGCCGTGACGTGGTAGTTCATCGCCTTGCCCAGATGCGTCAGCGCCTGCGCAACCGGCAGATTGCCGACGATCAACAGCCGTGGGCGCGGGTGGTGCGGTTCGATATAGATCTCAAGCGTGCCGCCGGAATAGCACGTCATTGGCACATCGCGCAAGCCCTCGCGCGGCACCTGCTGCGACGGATCGGGCGAAAGCCGAATCAGCCGCGAGGTGTCGTCAGCCAACGCCGCGCGCGCTTCTTTGATGACCGTTGGCTGCGCGCAACTGCCGCCGATCCAGCCGATCAACACGCCATCGCGCGTGATGATGGCTTTGTCGCCGGGTTTGCCGCTGGTCGGCTTCTCCGCGCGCACAACGATCGCGGTCGCGAACGGCTCGCCACGCTGGGTGAGCTCGTGTGCGGTGGTGAAGAAGGCGTCGAACATTGGGAAGACTCCAGTATCGAGAGTCCAGAATCCAGGCGCCACGCGCTGAATTCTGGACTCTGGACGCGTTTACCGAAATACGCTCAGCGCCAAATACGCCGACACGCCCCAGTTTGGGGCATCGACGATCTGGCTGATTTTGAGATCCGAAGCGAGGCTGGCGAGGACGTAGGCGTCCTCAGGCGTCATATTTTTGTTCTTGACACACCAGTTGATGATCCCGCGGATGGCGTTGCGCGCGTTCTCGTGCAGGTCTGGGCCAAGCGCAGTAAACGCATAGTACCCGGCCGCATCGTAGCGCGGCTGCAGCGCACCCGGCGGTGTGATGAATTCATACGTCCACGGCTTGACCGTGCGGTTTTTGATTACGTTGAACTTCAGCGCGAATTGCATCGGGCTTTCGATGCCGGTCACGCACACTTCACCGTCGCCCTGCGCGGCATGCGCGTCACCGGCAGAGAACATTGCGCCATCCACAAACACTGGCAGATAGAGTTTCGCGCCGACATTCAAATGTCGCGTATCTATGTTGCCACCGCCCTTTGTCGGTGGCAACACCATATGTGAACCTGGATCATCGGTTTGGACACCCATTGTGCCGAGAAACGGCTGGATCGGGATGTGAATGTCTTTGCGCAACGGCGCGGTCGAGCCATTTGTCAAGTCAAAGTGTCGTATATACGGCTTTTTAAAGTCTTCGTTGAGCAATCCCAGGCCCGGAATCATCCCGGTCCAACCCCAGCCCATTGTTTGCATCTTGACGATTTCGACTTCAAGCGTGTCGCCGGGTTTGGCACCCTTGACGTAAATCGGCCCAGCGAGCGGATACAAACGGTCAAAATCAAGTTTGCCAAGAATCGCCGCTTTGCATCCGGGCGTGACCTGGCCATCGGTGACATCTTTGGTCTCGCAGTTCACAATATCGCCGGAATTGATCTTTATTGCGGGCTTGTTCGCCATGTCCCACTTGTAGTGGATTTTTGAGGGGTCAAGGTCATGTTCCATATATAAAAGCTAAAAGAGTCCAGACTCGTCGTCTGTCAAAGCAAATAGCTTTGCTTTGACAGACGACTCGTTTAATTGGCTTCTGTCGCTGGTGCTTGGGCAGGAGGGCCTCCGGGAAGCGGCCGGGAAGCCCCCGGGTCGCGACCCGGGGGCTTCCCGGCCGCTTCCCGGAGGCTAAGCACTTACTCCGTCACTCCCGCCTCGCGCAGCAGTTTCCAGACTTTCTGCGGCGTGATCGGGATATCGACGTGCCGGACGCCGAGATGCCAGAGCGCATCGACGACGGCGTTTGCGATTGCCGGCGGCGCGCCGACGGTCGGCGACTCGCCGACACCCTTCGCGCCGATCGGATGATGCGGCGACGGCGTAATCGTCTTGTCGAGCTCCCACTTGGGCGTCTCGACCGCGGTCGGCAGCAGGTAATCGGCGAACGTGCCGGTCAAGTTGACGCCGTTTTCGTCATACACGATCTCTTCGAACAGCGCTGGCGCCAGGCCCATTGTCAAGCCACCGTGAATCTGGCCTTCGACAACCAGCGGGTTGATGATGTTGCCGCAGTCGTCGACGGCCACAAAGCGCCGCACAGTGACCGCGCCGGTGCCCTTGTCGATGTCCACAACGGCGATGTAACTGCCAAACGGGAAGGTCAGGTTTGGCGGGTCGTAGTAGTCGGTCGCTTCAAGACCGGCTTCCATGCCCAGCGGATGATTCGTATAGGCGGCAAAGGCAATGTCTTGAATCGTTTTGGCCTTGTCGGGTGAACCCTTGACCTGCCATTTGTTGACGTTCCACTCCAGGTCATCTTCGTTGACTTCGAGCAAATACGCCGCGATCTTTTTGGCCTTGGCCTTGATTTTGCGCGCGGCCATGGCGGCAGCGGCGCCGGCGGTCGGGGTGCTGCGCGAGGCATAGGTGCCCAGCCCGTACGGTGCGGTATCGGTGTCGCCTTCTTCGACTTGAATATCGTTGGCTGGCAGACCGAGCTCTTCAGCCACGATCTGGGCATAGGTTGTTTCGTGACCCTGACCCTGGCTCTTGGTGCCAAAGCGCGCAATCGCTTTGCCGGTCGGATGTATTCGGATCTCAGCCGAGTCGAACATCTTGATGCCAAGAATATCGAAATCGCGCGACGGCCCGGCGCCGACGACTTCGGTAAAGCTCGAGATCCCGATGCCCATGAACTCACCGCGCGCGCGCTTTTCGGCCTGTTCTTTGCGCAATGCGTCGTAGCCCAGCACGTCCATGGCCTTTTGCAGCGCGGCCTGATAGTTGCCGCTGTCGTATTCCCAGCCGGTCGGCGACTTGTATGGGAACTGTTCGGGCTTGATAAAGTTCTGCATGCGGAAGGCAGCCGGGTCGATCTTGAGATCGTGGGCCATGATGTCCGTCATGCGCTCGATCATATGCACGGCTTCGGTCACTCTAAACGAGCAGCGATACGCCACGCCGCCCGGCGGTTTGGTCGTGTAGACGCCATCGACTTCGATGTGGGCCGCCGTCATGTCGTAGCTGCCGGTGGCAATGGAATAGAGGCCGGCCGGGAACTTCGACGGGTTGGCTGCGGCGTCGGCCGCGCCGTTGTCGGCCAGCGTCTTGACGCGGATGCCGGTGATCTTGCCATCTTTGTTCGCCGCCATCTCAGCGGTAATGTGATAGTCGCGCGCGAAGCTGTCCGCCATCAGATTTTCGCTGCGATCTTCGATCCACTTGACCGGCTTGCCAGTGACGATGCTGGCCACAACGCAGCACACATAGCCTGGATAGACCGGCACTTTGCCGCCAAAACCGCCGCCGATATCGGGTGAAATCACGCGGATCTTTTGTTCGGGCAATCCTGCCACCAGCGCAAAGACCGTGCGAATCGCGTGCGGCGCCTGCGTGGTCATATAGGCCGTCAGGTTGCCGGTGATCTTGCTGAAGTCCGCGACCATGCCGCAGGTTTCGATGCTGGCCACGTGAATGCGCGGGATGTGCATGTATTGCTTGACGACATGCGCGGCGTCTTTGAAGACATCATCGGTCGCTTCCTTGTCGCCCGCTTCCCAATGCCAGATGTGGTTGGTCTTATTTTCCTTGTCATCACGCACAATGACTTCATCTTTCATCGCCTTGAACGGATCGATGACCGGCGGCAGGGGCTCATAGTCAACATTGACCTTGAGCACGGCGTCGGCCGCGATATAGCGCTCGGTCGCGACGACGACGCAGACTTCCTGCATGTAATAGACGACTTTCTCGATCGGCAACACCATTTGCGTGTCGCTCATCAGGGTCGGCATCCAGTGCAGGTTGCCGGCGGCTTTTAGGTCGTGGCCGGTAATCACAGCCAGCACGCCGGGGATCTTGAGGGCTTCGCTTGGATCGATTTTCAGAATCTTGGCATGCGCATACGGTGAGCGCACAATGTCCATGTAGAGCATGCCGGGCAGCTTGATGTCGTCGACATAGTTGCCTTTGCCCTGGATAAAGCGCGGGTCTTCCTTGCGCTTCATGCGGTGGCCCATGCCGCCGATCTCGGCCGGCGTGGTGATGCGAACGTCGTTTGTGGTTTCAACTTGCGCCGATGTCCCTGCGGGAGACGGGGTGTGAAACTCTTTTTTATCTGCGAGATGGGGTGCCATAAGTTTTCTCCGATCTGAAGCCGTGTTTTGGTGACAATTTCACCGGAATCACGCTTCAACTCGCATGGTCAGGCCGGCTGTTTGGCCGCATTAATCTTGTCGGCTGCGTATTGAATCGCTTCGACGATCTTGACATAGCCGGTGCAGCGGCACAGGTTGCCCGAGATGCCCCAGCGGATATCGTCTTCGGTCGGATTCGGATTTTTGTCGAGCAGGTGTTTGGCGCTCATCAGCATGCCGGGTGTGCAATAGCCGCACTGCAAGCCGTGCTTTTCCCAGAACCCTTCCTGGAGCGGGTGCAGCGTACCGCCACTGGCCAGGCCTTCGACCGTGCTGATCTCGCCGCCATCGGCCTGCACCGCAAACATCGTGCAGCTCTTGATCGCCACGCCGTTTAGCAGCACTGTGCATGCGCCGCACGCCGTGGTGTCGCAGCCAATGTGCGTGCCGGTCAGGCTCAAATCTTCGCGGATGAAGTGCACCAGCAGCAAGCGCGCATCGATCGTCTTTGTAACTTTGTCACCGTTGACGGTGAGGGTGATTGTGTGTTTGCTCATGATGAAGTAGAGATTACAGACAACAGAGCACAGATTACAGACACTGTGCTCATGAAACGTGTAGTTGTCTGTGTTCTGTATTCTGTAATCTGTATTCTGTGTTCTTTATTCTTTCCCGGCCCGCTCAATCGCCTTGCGCACCGTGCGCTTGACGAGCACACGCGTCAGATCGCGTTTGTATTCGATCGATCCGCGCAGATCAGCGTTGGGATCGCATTCGGCGGCGGCAGCGGCGCCGGCTTCTTCAAGCAGGCCTTCGGTGACGACCTTGCCGTTGAGTATTTTCTCTGCATTGAGCGCGCGCATGGGCACCGGGCTGACGTTGGTCAGCGCGATGCGCACGTTCTTGCAGATGCCGTTGTTCATAGTGATCAACACGGCCACACCGCTTGTGGCGTAGTCGCCAACCTTGCGCTCGATCTTCAGATACGCGCCACCGGAACCGGCCGGCGGATTCGGGATTTGAATCTCGGTCAGCACTTCGTCGCGGTTCATGGCGTTTGTAAAGATATCAACAAAGAAACGATCGATGTCGATCTGGCGGCGGCCAGCGGGGCCGACGGCGATGACGGTGGCGTTGTAGGCCAGCATGACGGCAGGATGATCGTTGGCCGGGTCGGCGTGCGCGATGTTGCCACCAACCGTGGCGCGGTTGCGCACGAGCGGGTCAGCGATAACGTGCGCGGCATCCGCCAGCATCTGATACTTTTCCTGCACGATCGCGCTCTCTTCAAGTGCGGACTCGCGCGTCATCGAACCGATGGCCAGATGGTTTGTCAGTTGCTTGATGTATGACAGCCCGTCGATCGCATTGATATCGACCAGCACGGCCGGGTTGGCCAGGCGGAAGCGCATGGCCGGGATCAGGCTTTGCCCGCCAGCAAGGATCTTCGCCTCCGGATGCGCGCTGAGCAAGCCCACCGCTTCGTCCACAGTCTTGGGGATATGGTAATCAAACTCTCCTGGAATCATGAAACTGCCTCCACTTGGGTGCCGCATTCCGCTGGATGGCGGTTTTCCGTAAATGCTCGAACTTTTCGAACGGTCTTCGGATCAACGCTGAGCGCCAGAATGCGACTTTGAACGTGTTCAAGCACTCAAAAGGCAATGCCACCGGCTCTGGGGTAAATAAACAGGTGACACTGCCTGCTGAGTGCTCGAACTGGATTTAGGCCATCTCTCGCAACCTCCGATTGAGCAACTGCAAACTTTCGAGATTGTGAATGGGCAAAAAATCATCGATATAGGGCAGGGCGGCCTGCATGCCGGCGACTTTCGCTTCGTAGGCTGTGTTGCCGCGCAACGGGTTGAGCCATAGCAGTCGATGGCTGCGGTGCTTTAGAAAGCGCATCTCGCGCCTGAGCACCTCGACATCGCCGCTCTCCCAGCCATCGCTGATGACAATGGTTATGGCGCCGCGCCGCAGCACGCGTCGCGCCCAGCGCCGGTTAAACGTGCGCAACGACTCGCCGATGCGCGTGCCGCCAGCCCAATCGAGCACTTCGCGACCGGCCTGATCGAGTGCGACATCGACATTTTTGACCGCCAGCGCCTGTGTGATGTTGCTCAAGCGTGTGCCGAACACAAAGCTGTGCACATTGCGCATGCGTTGTGCCACGCTGTGAAAAAAAGCAGCAACACGCGCGAATATTTCTCCATGGAGCCGCTGACATCGGCCAGCAACACGATCGGGCGCGGTTTGATTTTGCGCGTCTGGCGCGCCAGCAACAGCGGCGTGCCGCCGGTGCGCGCAGCGTTGCGCAGAATGCGGTGCATGTCGATCTCGCCGCGTTTTGCCGGCGCGCGCCGGCGCGAGCGGCGTTTCGCCAGACGCCAATCCAGCGCGCGCAACAGCAGCTTGAGCTGTTCAAGCTCTTCCGGCGCGAGCAGCGCGAAGTCCTTGGCCTGCAGCGCGTCGGCGGCGCTGACCGTGTTCGCGCGATCGCTGACGTCGATCTCATCGTCAAACAGGCGTGCTTTAAAGGCCATATACGACGAGACATCGAACTGTCTCTCTTCCTGCTTGTGGCGAGGCGCGCGCGGCATTTTCTGCGCTCGAGGCAGCACCAGGTGTTCAAGCGCAAAGAACTGTGTAAAAATTCGATGAAAGAGCTGCAGATGTTCGTGACGGGTCACCAGCATGGCGCGCGCGGCGAAATAGACCTGCTGCACTTGGCTGATGTCGATCAGCTCAATGGCGCGTAGAAAATCCGCTTCCTGGTCCGGTGCGATCGGCATTCCAGCGCTGCGCAGCGCGCGTGCAAACAGCACCAGGTTGCCGAGCAGCGGTGCGTTCATGCAGCGTCGTGCTCCAGCATCGCGCGGGCGACCGGCCCGCGCACCTTGTCGACATCGTCCTGATACTTCAGGATCATGCCGAGCGTTTGATCGACTGTGACCGCGTCCAGCTCAGTGACGTTTAGATAGCCAAGTGCTTCTGCCCAATCGAGCGTTTCAGCAACGCCGGGCAGCTTGTAGAGCTCCTGCTGGCGCACCTGCTGCACAAAACGCACGACCTGACCGGCCAGCCGGGCGTCGATGCCCGGCACCTTGCGCAGCACGATTTCGCGCTCTTTCTCAAGCGTTGGGAAGTCGATCCAGGTATAGGCGCAGCGGCGCTTGAGCGCGTCGTGTATCTCGCGCGTGCGGTTGCTGGTGATGATGACGATCGGTTTGTGCGTTGCGCGCACAGTGCCGAGCTCCGGGATCGTGATTTGAAAATCCGAGAGCAGCTCGAGCAAAAAACTCTCGAACTCCTCGTCGGCGCGGTCGATTTCGTCGATCAGCAAGACCGGTGATTTGCTGTGGCCACCGTCGATCGCGCGCAGAAGCGGCCGCTTCAACAGATACGCTTCCGTGAAGACGTTTCGATCGGCGGCGCCGCGACCCTGCAGATCGAGCAGCTGGCGCGTGTAGTTCCACTCGTAGACTGCCTGACCAATGTCGATGCCTTCATAGCACTGCAGGCGAATCAGCTCGGTCGCGAAGATTGCCGCCAGCACTTTGGCGACCTCGGTCTTGCCGACGCCGGGTTCGCCCTCCAAAAACAGCGGTTTGCCCATGCGCACAGCCAGATAGACCGACGTGGCAAGCGCGTCGTCAGCGATATAGCCGTGCTGTTCAAGCAGCTGGCGGGTCTGCGCAACTGATACAAACATAGGGATCAGGAACCCGCTGTGCCGGGTTATTGTTCTTCGATCTTGGTCTTGGCCTTCTCAAAAAATTGCGCGCTAAGTTTTTGCGTCACGCTGCCGAGCAGGCGCATGGCGACCGATGCGATGGCGCCGGCGATGCTGACATCGGCAACCCACTTCAGATCGGTGCCGCCGTCGGCCGAGTCCGTCATGAACAGCTCGGCAGTCGCGTCGACGTTGCTGCCTGGCGCCTTGCCGGCCGCTTTTATCTTGGCGTATTCGTTTGGCTTCTTGTCGAGAAACTCGACCACGGTGTCAAATGTGGCTTTGACCATGCCAAATCCAACACCCGCGACAACTTTGAACTTCTTGTCCGGTTCGATGACTTCGAGCGATTGCACGCCAGGGGCACACTCAGAGACGAACGTGGCGTCCGTCAGATAGTTGTACGTCTTCTCGCGCGGCGCGTTGATGTGGGTTGTTCCTTCTAGTTTCATGTGCGCTATCGTAGTCCGTTTGCGTCGCGGACAGCGTAAAAAGCAGATCTGACCGGCAGGATTGCCAGTGCAGCCCTAAACCCTTCACGGGCGTTATACCGGATTCATAACGACGCAACGGCTCATGTTTTGAGCCGGTTGGCGCAGGGACAGGGCGTTTTGCGCACGAAAGAGGGTGCTTGCTCCGCCAAAAATCCCCTCGATTCACGGCAAATCGGCGCAAAATGTGGGTGCGGCGGGGAGGGCGATTTCCTGCAAGAAGCTTTCAAAAACCTAGACCAATTGTCGTTTGACAGCTTCCGCAGCGGCCTGTGTGCGCGTCGTGACGTTGAGCTTTTTAAACACGTCCTGAAGCTTTCGTTTGATGGTGGCCTCGCTCAAAAACAGCTTCCCCGCGAGCTCGGCGTTGCTCGCCCCGGCGACGAGCAAGTGCAACAGCGCAATTTCGCCATCATCAATGCCAAGTTCGCGTTGGGCCTGCACCTTGCTCAGCGCGGCAAATTGCTCCACCACGCGATTTATCACCGACGGGCTGAATACGCGCTCACCGCGCCGAGCGGCCTGAATGGCATCGACAAGCTTTTCGTCCGACACGCCCTTGTTGATGTAACCGTGCACACCGAGCCGCATCGCCTGGGTGATGTACTCATCATCATCAAAAGACGACAGCACGAGGATCTTCGAGTCGTGCGCTACGGCCAGGAGCGCGCGCACAAGATCCAACCCGTTTGAATCCGACATGCGGATGTCGAGCAAAATGACATCCGGTTGGCAGTCGCGCGCAAGTTGCACTGCGTCCGCGGCGTTGCCGGCCTCGGCGACCACTTGCAATGACGCATGATTCGACAACAGGCTGCGGATGCCTTGCCGAATGATTGAATGGTCATCGATGATCAGGATGCGCGTCATGGTCAGGTGATGGGCAGCCAGAGTTGAATCGTGCTGCCGATGTCCGTGCTGCTGACAATGCTGAGCTTGCCGCCGATCATCTCGGCGCGTTCGCGCATGCCGAGCAGGCCAAATCGTTCACCGCCAGCGCGAATCGCCTGCGGGTTAAAGCCCTGGCCGTCATCGGAGATCTGCATAAACAGCATGTGGGCATCAAAATGCAGCGCAACGCGAACAGTATTTGCGCGCGCATGGCTGTGGATGTTGTTCAGCGCTTCCTGCAGAATGCGATAGACGCAAATCTCGCCATTTGCTTCCAGGCGATAGGGATTGCCCTGCACTTCAAAATCAACCGCCAAACGCGACTGTTCCGCAAACGCCTCCGCGCAGCGCCGCATGGATGGCACCAGCCCAAGCTCGTCCAGAATGGGCGGGCGCAGCGCAAAGATGGCCTGGCGCATCTCGCGTTCCAGCCGGTGCAGAATGCTGAGTGATTGTGTCACTGCCAGCTGCGCGGCAATCGCATCGCCTCGGTTCAGCCGCTCACTGGCCGATTTCATCTCGAGCATTGCGCCAACCAGCAGCTGGCTCGGGCCGTCGTGCAGATCATGCGCGATGCGTTGCCGCTCAAGCTCCTGAACATGGACCGTGTCGGCCAGGAGCTGGCGCAGTTGGTGCGCCTTGTCCGCCAGCGCTTCCTTGGCGTCGGTCAGTTGTTGCGTGCGCTCGGCAACGCGCCGCTCCAGGTCAGTTTTGGCAACCGCCAACTCTTCGTTCAAGCGCGCGTTTGCAATTGCAACCGCAACCTGTGCAGCGTAGGCCGCCAGCAGGTCCTCGTGCTCGTCCGCATAGGACGTGGCCCGGTTTGCCACACCAATCATGCCAATCGTCATGTCGCCGGTGCGCAAGGGCACGCCGAGAAATGTATGCGTCGGCGGGTGCCCGCCTGGTTGACCGACGCGGCCGGGGTCGGCCATGGCATCTTCCGAGCGAACGGGGCGATCTTCCAGCACGACGCGCGAAAAAATATTCGGGCGCAACGGAATGACGCGAAAACGCTGATAAAAATCCGCCGCTGGGTGAAAGCCATGGATGGCGACGATGTCGAGTGCGTCGCGCTCAACGCTGGTCAGGCCGATAAACCCGAACTGTGAATCGGTGAGCTTCAGGCAATGTTGCAGCGCGGTGTCGAGCACTCCCTGCAGATCGCGCAGCGCCGCGAGTTCGGTCGCCAGGTCGTACAGCGCGGCCAGCCGACGTTGCGCAGCGGGGTCGGACAACGGCGTGTCAGTGAGCGTACCAGGGATCACGCGCGGAGTATATAGCCACGGGCTGTGAGGCTGCATGCTGGCGCATTGGCCAATTCGCACTTGCCCCTTCGCAGGGGTGCGCCATAAATATTTGTATTGCCGTAGAGATGCTACGACATTTGCGCGAGTCGCCCCGGGACCTCGGTCCCGAGGCGGCCCGCGCCGACCTAAAATAGCGCCATGTCGCAACCGCGCACGATCGCCGCGATCGTCCTCACGCTCAACGAAGCGCAGCACATCGCCGCCTGTCTGGAGACGTTGGCGTGGGCCGATCAACGCATCGTGTTTGACTCGTTTAGCCGCGACCACACGCCGGCATTGGCGGCGCAGGCCGGCGCAACCGTCATCCAGCACACCTTTGTGCACTACGGTCAGCAGCGAAATGCGGCGTTGGCAGCGGCAAAAGCGGATTGGGTCTTCTTTGTTGATGCCGATGAACGCTGTACGCCGGCGCTTGCCTCCGAGGTGCGCGCTGCCGCCGCGAGCGATGCGCATGACGTCTGGGCGGTGCCACGCCACAACTATTTGTTTGGCAAACTCACGCTGGGGGCAGGCTGGTATCCTGACTTTCAGGCGCGCCTTTTTCGCGTCGGCCGCAGCGGCTATGACCCGGACAGGCAGGTCCACGAATTGCCTGTTTTTGCCGGCGAACTCGGCAAATTCACGCAGGTGCTGATTCACCACAACTATGAAACCGTCGCGCAGTTTCACGAAAAGCAACGCAAATATTCGGACTACGACGCGCAGATTTTGTATCACCAGGGCGTGCGGCCCAAACCGCAAAATTTTGTGCTGCAGCCGCTGCGCGAGTTCTACCGGCGCTTTGTGACCTGGGGCGGGTATCGCGATGGATGGCATGGTTTTCGCCTGAGCCTGTTGATGGCGCAATACAACTTGCGCATGTATCGGCGGCTGGGTGCGCTGTGGCGCAAATAGTCATTGCCCGAGACCGAAGGTCGCGGACTATCAATAGCGAAGCCGCCCGTCGTCGGCGGCAAGTTGCCGTGCAAGCAGGCCGGCTGGTTCTCAGGCGTCAAGTGTGACACCGCAATTTTGAGATAATCCAACACTTACATCATGACAACAATCGAAACCGTCTTTGTCGTTGGTCACAAAAACCCGGATACCGATGCAATTGCTTCCGCAATCGGTTATGCCTGGCTGTTGCGCGAACGCGACGCGCTAAAGACCCAACCGGCGCGTGCCGGTTCGATAAACAAACAGACGCGCTTTGCGCTGGATACCTTTGGCATGCCTGTGCCAATGCTGCTCGAAGACGCCTCACCGCGCTTTGAAAGCATCGTGCAAAACATCACGCCGCTCAATCCGGCCGAGCCGCTGGCCGAAGCCTGGCAGTTCACCGCGCGCACGAACCGCATCGCGCCGGTGATCGATATTTACAGGCGCCCGCTGGGCATGGTGACGGGCCAATCCGTGTTCGAATACTTGTCGAAGCATTTGAACATGGCTGACGAGCCATTTCGCGAGCTGATCCGAGTGCCGTGCGGCGAAGCGTGTGACCGGGCTGTTCCGAAGTTTTTGGTGACCGACCGCATCAGTGACCACCGCGACAGCGTTTTGCGTGATCAACGCGACGACTTTTGGATTGTCGATCGCGAGGGGAAATATCTCGGCACGTGCACGCGCGCGGACATGATGAAACCGCCGCGCGTGCGCCTGGTGCTCGTCGACCACAACGAGGCCGCGCAGAGCGTCGAAGGGCTGCTCGAAGCCGAGCTGCTCGAGGTGCTCGATCACCACCGACTCGGCACGATGTACACCGCGATGCCGATCGCCTTTCATGTCGATATCACCGGCTCAACCAGCACACTGGTTGCCGAGCGCATGCGCATGGCACGCTTGACGCCACCGGCTGGCGTGGCGGGCATGTTGCTGAGCGGCGTGATCTCAGACACGCTGATGTTTAAGTCGCCGACCACCACGCCGCGCGATCGCGCCTCTGCCGTGTGGCTGGCCTGGCACGCGTTTGGCGTAGACGAGGCCGATCAAAAGCTTGCCGAATACGGCGATCAACTGTTGCGCACTGGCGCGGATTTGTCCAAGCGCTCGGCGCAGGATATCGTGCAGGCGGACTTCAAGCTGTTCGAGGCTGGTCAAGTCAAGTTTGGCGTGTCGCAGGTCGAGGTCACCACATTCAACGCGGTGCTGGACAGGCACGCGGAAGTGCTGGCCGCGCTTGGCGCGCTGCAAGAGCAGAAAAATCTGAACTTCGTTGCCTTGCTGATCACCGATATCGTTGAAAACGACAGCTTGCTGATCTGCGCCGGTGAGTCGCGCTATTTTGAGCGATTGCCGTTCTCGCGCAAGTCCGACAGCATCTGGGATCTGCCCGGCGTGGTCTCGCGCAAGAAGCAGCTCCTGCCAATGCTGTTGGGGATGTTTCAATAGGAGAGTTTCTATCCGAGAGGCGCACAATCCACCCGCGCGGAGCGCGGGTGGATTGTGCGCCTCTCGGACTAATCTCTGTGACCTCGCGCGCGAGACGCCGCCAATCGGCGGGAAACGCATGGACCCAATTGGGATAGGTTCGAAAGTGCGCCTTCCACAAATGAGCGCCAAATTTAGCCTGTGGCCGGCGTATATGCCGCGAACAGATCCTGCACCAGATCATCCGGGATGATGGCGCGGATGGCGTGGGCGCAGGCCTCGTTTGCCGTGTCAAAACTGCGTTTGTAGCCGGGCGTGTCGTAGTTGCCGTGCAACGCATCTGGATTCTGCGCGATGGCGCGGGCGTCGGCGGCAAAGCGCGCGGTTGCCTCCACGCTGCGCGAGAACGGTGTTACCACGGTTGCGACGGCAGTTGCTTCCACCGCGCTTAGTTTGGTTTCGCGCGCGCGGTTTTGGACGTTTTCGATGGCAGTTTGCACGCGCTCATACGAGGATTTACCCAGCGCAAACCGGCGAAAGGTTTCCAGCGCCTTGGTGGTTTCTTTTTTGAGAGACGCCGGGATCAGATCGCCGATGGTGTCGACGCAGTTGCAGCATGCCAGAATCTGCAACCATGCCGGCAGCTCAAGCACAGCGATGACTTCGAGCATCGCGTTGCCATGTGGGCACTGCCGCCACCACTCGTCGGCGGCTGCATCGAACGGCAGCGCCCAGCGATAGGCTTCCTCAGTTTCAGGGCGCGCGTTGAGCGCCAGGAGTTCGGCGACTTTCAACGCGCGGCCTGCTGCTTTGCCACATTTTCGTATTTGGTCGGACACTGCAACAGCAGCGCATCCGGTGAGTTGTTGACATGGAACTTGCCATCCGGGTTTATTCGCCCGGTTGCGATGGCCGTGGCCTCGTTCACCAGCGTATCCGGCCGCACACCGCGATACACCACCCGCACGCGTTCGGCTTGCGCCAGCACGGCCTGATCATGCAATATTTCGCGCGAGTGCACCATGTCAAATTCCAGGTTCAGCGACGTTGGGTCATACACAATGCTGTCGCCGACCACGATTCCGGTCAACTTGAATGAACGCTCGCCGATGTCCGTAGCACCGCTGCGCTGCGCCACCAGCTCGTTGACTTTGACTTCTGTGCTGCTGTTACCCGCAATCGTGAACGCCATCACTGCGATGACCGCCGCAAAAATCACGCCAATTCCGATAATAAACTTTGGTTTCATAGCTCACTGTGCTCCAACGCGATGCTGAGATGCGTTGCGACATCGCATCCCGACAAGACTTTTGACAATCGACTTTCTCGTAATGGTCCACAAACCAAATTTTCGAGGTTTCCGAAATCACCCATTCCCGCCCGAATCGGGCGGGAATGGGTGATTTCGGATTATTACAAACTTGATTTACGGACCAGTAGTGCGTCAAGGCAAACATAAACTTTGCTTTGACAGACTACTCCTAAAACGCCTCAACACCCCCAGTTTTAGGCGAAAAGCCTGAGAGGGAGGTGAAGGGAGAGTACAGAATAAAGATTCCAGAGTCCAGACTGGAAAGCCCTGTGGGCAATGTCAGGTCTGGACTCTGGAATCTTTATTCTGTACTCTTTTACGGTCTCGACACCGTGCCATCCGGCCGACGTGATTGCGTCCAATTAATTACGCCCTTTTTGAGCTGGCCGGTATCGCCGCTGACCGGGTATTTGGCGGCTTTCTTTTCGTTGATGTCGATGCCCAGGCCTGGCGTAGCGTTGGGATACAGGTAGCCGCCGTCCAGTTTCGGGCAACCCGGGAAGACGTCTTCGAGTGTGTCGTTAAACCCGCTGAACTCCTGGATGCCAAAGTTATGCACGTGCACATCGATGTGCAGGTTGGCGGCGTGTCCGACCGGCGAGACATCGCCCGGGCCGTGAAAGGCGGTGCGCACGCCGTAGGCTTCGCACAGCCGAGCGAGCTTGAGCGCCGGCGTGATGCCGCCAATGTCGCTGATATGCACGCGAATGAAGTCGATCAGCTGATTCACGATCAGCGGCTTCCATTCAAGCGGGTGCGTAAACAGCTCGCCCATCGCAATCGGAATCGCTGCGTGTTGCCGGATGACTTTGAACCACTCCTGGTCCTCCGGCGCCAACGGATCCTCATAAAAGAACAGCCGGTATGGCTCAAGCGCCTTGGCAAGCCGCACCGCATCGATCGGCGCGATGCGCTCGTGCACGTCGTGCAGCAGCTCGACGTCGAAGCCTACCTTGCTGCGCACATACTCAAACATCTGTGGCACGGTGCGGCAATACACGCTTGGATCGTAGTACTCGCCCTTCAAAGCGCCCTTCGGGCTGTAGGCCTGATTCTTGAGCCCACCATACACGCCGACGTTGTTATACGAGCCCACCGATTTTGTGCCGGAGCCTTCCTGTTTGGCGATGCCGCCGTAGCCGCCGAGCTGGCAGCGAATGTGGTGATAGCCCTGCTCGTGCAAGCGCAGCACGTTGTCGACGACTTCCTGCGGGTCGCGCCCATCGGCGTGCCGATAGACAGCCGCGGCTTCGCGCGATTTGCCGCCGATCAAGTCATACACCGGCATGTTGGCGGCCTTGCCCTTGATGTCCCACAACGCCTGATCGACGCCAGAGACCGCGTTGTTGAGCACCGGGCTGTTGCGCCAGTAGCTGTTTTGATAGCACAGCTGCCAGATATCCTCGATGCGGCTGGCGTCGCGGCCGATCAGCAGCGGCTTCAGATAGTCCTCGACAGCGGCCTTTACCGGTGACAACCGCTGCGTAAATGTCGCGCAGCCGACGCCGTAAAGCCCGGGTTGGTCAGTCTCGATTTTGACCACAGCCAGGCCGATGTTGGCCGGCGCCGTCAGGATGCACTTGATGTTTTTGATCTTCATAATCTGGCCTGATTTAACACCAGATCGCGCGCATTTGCAGGCGATGCACCCCAGGCAGTGCCTGCGGCTATCCGTGATTTACGATGCGCTTTGTCAGCGGCGTGCCGGGGATGAGCTCGAACGTTTCGTCACCCAGCACCAACGTGCCAATGCCAGCGGGTGCCGGATGCACCGTGATGCGCTGGCCAAGCTCGTTGTGCAGGGTTTGCACGCGCACTGGGCCCTGCGGCGTGTGCATCACGAGATCGAGCGAGCCGATATCGCCGAGCTGCGGCCGGATTTCGTAGTGACCAAAGCCCGGAGTCAGCGGGATGAGCCCAACGATGTCCTGCATCAGCACATACAACGGCGCGACCGCGCAGTGGCTAAACTGGCCGGTGCCGTCCGCCTTGAGCGCCCACATTTCCTGCAACGTGTTGTTGTTGAGCACGCTGTCCATGGTTGCCCAGGTTTCGCGGAACTCGCGCAACACCACATCCACACGCCCGGCCTTCATCAATGCTCGATAGCGCCAGCCAGCATTGGCAGGATAGCTGCGGCCCATGCTCGCCGGCGTTTCTGCCAAGAACCATACACACGACTCCACGTCGTCGACCAGATCGAACAAGACCGCCAGCGCCAGCGAACGATCGCAGGTGAGCGGATGCATTTCGCGCTCCTGATCCAGCCAGGGTTTGTTGATGACAAAAAGTTTTGACGACTCGTCCCAATACGCGCGCTTGGTGGCATTGAGCACCGCGTTGGCGAGCACAAGCGCGCGTTCAGCGGTCTCATCGTCTTCAAACGCCGGCGCGATGCGCGCCAGATGCTGCAGCGCGCCAACTGCGTTGAGGTTGAACGCGCACTGTTTGTGGCGCTGCTGCTGATAGGCGTCGTGGTCGATCCAAACTGTCGGCACGCCGATGTCTTCGACTGGCAGCATGCCGTCCGCGCGCACCAGTTTTTCAAGATAACCCAGAAACGTGACCAGTCTCGGATAGGGCTCTCGCAACGCGTCGAGGTCGTCGGTTTCAAGATAGTGATACCAGCAATCGGAAATGAACTGCAGGCCATGATCAAGCACCGGCCCCCACTTCGTGGCGCCAAGCTGTCGCTGAGCCAGGCGCGCAAGGCGATCAAATGCCGGCCAGGTGTCGAGAAAGTAGCCCTCGTGCGTGATGCCTTGGCTAAACGTGCGCAAATAGCGCGCTGGCAGGCGCGTTTCGCCAAACGCATAGCGAATGGCATGCGTCTGATGTCCGCAGTCGCCCGAGTATTGCTGGCGCTCACGGCCAGCGCCGTCCATCAGCGTTTCGACCGCACAGTTGTCGAGCGTGTTGAGCGCTGCACTAAACAGGCGTTGCAGCGGCTGTTCGTCGCAGGTCACGAGCGCGGTATTCGGCCAAGGAAATGTGCGCCGGCGGGCATCGACTCCGAGCACGCGCACGAGGCCGCTGGCACTGCGAATATGAAGTTGGACCCAACGGAAGCTCTCCCAGTCGGCACTTTCAAAATGGTTTGTGCCCTCGGCACAGATAAAGCGCGCCCAGTGAAAGTAGTGCGTGTCGAGCCAGGGTGTGTTGCCGGCGTCGTGCGACTCCTGCGTGATTAATTCGACGATGGTGCCGGCTGGCGCATCGATCGAGAAACGCGGCCAGCCGACGAGCTGTTCGCTAAACACAAACGTGGCATACCAACCGGTCTTGTCCGGCGTGGCCTCAAAGCGCCAGCCATTGCGGTCGGGTTTTGCGGAGGGTGTTGGGTCAAGTTCAAAGCTGCCCGGGATGCGGCTTTCGAACCAGTCAAGCGGATCGCGCAGCCAGGTCACGCGGCCGCTTTCGGTCAGGCGGCGGGCGGACACGATCGTCTCGCGCATGGGCGGGATGCTGCGTTCAAATAGCCCAAATGGCGAAGCGTAGTTTGCCTTTGGACCCGACGGCTCAGGCAGACGATCAGACGTCAGCACATACTCAGGCCCGCCGGCGATCAATGAAGGCAGGTTCGCAGCGCCAGGCAGCTCGCGCGCAGGTAGCCAGGCATCATCTGGTGCGTGCGCCGGGGTGTCCCAACCGTGCGGGTAAAGCCGGGCATCAAATTGCTCCTGCAATGCGCGCAGATACCACTGCTTGTACATGCCCGGCGCATGAGCGCGATCGAGCCGCGATTGCCAGCTGCTGTCGCTGACGAACTGTTGGCGGCTGCCATCCTCATACACCACATCAAGTTTAAAAATCAACCCTGGCGACCCCATCGGCCAAGTGCCGTCGCCGGTGCCGTAATACAGCACGCAGGCGCCGATGGTGTTTTCACCGCGGGTCAGCAGCTCGGTCAAGTCGATCGGGTCGACATCCTGCCAGCGCGGATCGCACGGCGCCGGCCCGTACTGCACACGTTTGCCGTTGACGCTCAGCACATAGCGGCTGTCCGCTGTGATCCAACCGGTCGCGCTGACAATGCGCGATGGTGCTGACAGTTGTTTTCGAAAGTAAATAAACGTATTGGGCAGGCAGCGTTGTGACGGAAGCCAGATCCACCGGGCAGGCGACAGATCAATCATGGTGTGCTGCTATTCAACACGACAAACGACGGTTACGTCAACCCAAATACACGGTAAGTTTATGGATTTCTCTTGCTGGTTTTGCTACAAACGTTGCGAACGCATCGGTGCGGTTGCGCACAGATGAGAAAGAGTATCGCCAGCGCGCAGGTTTGTTGGAACTAGCTGAGTGAGTGAGCGGAACTTGGTGCGGCGTAGATCGATTTGTGTTGCCCGAAAATCCGCGTATAAACGGCCCTATGAAAACACGTTGGCCAGTTCTGACGCGCTATGACCAAAAGCATCTCAGCCGCATCGCGTTGCCGATCGGCGGTATTGGCACGGGCACCGTCTCGCTCGGCGGGCGCGGCGACCTGCGCGATTGGGAGGTCGTCAATCGACCGGCCAAAGGGTACAAGCCACGCCAGGCGTTTTTTGCCCTGTGGGCAAAACCGGTTGGCGGCGTTGCCGTTTCGCGCGCGCTGGAAGGCGTGATTGACCCGCACGAATACGAAGGCGCGTTTGGCAGCACGGCTGGCAACCATGGGCTGCCGCGGTTCAAGCGCTGTCGGTTTGAGGCGGCTTACCCATTTGGGCAGGTCGTGCTGAGCGATGCCGCGGTGCCTGTCGATGTGCGCATGCAGGCATTTAACCCGCTGATCCCCGGCGACGCCGAGCGTAGCGGCATCCCGGTCGCCGTGTTGCGCTTCGAGATCACGAACAAGACCGCAAAAGCCGTCGAGGTCAGCGTGTGCGGCAATGTCGGAAAACTTTATCGGCCAGGATGGCAGCGTGATTGTCGACAGCCGCATCAACACCGGCGTGCGCGGCGGTGCGCGCAACGTGACCGGCCTGCGCGAAGCAGCCGACGGCGGTGCGTGCGGGTTGTTTATGCGCTCGGACGGCATCGACCCCGCCGCCGAGCAGTGGGGCACGCTGGCGCTGGCGACGACGGCGACGCAGGGTGTCACACATCGCACTTCGTGGGCTGATCTGAACTGGGGCGATGCCTTGCTGGACTACTGGGACGACTTCGCGGCCGATGGCGCGCTTGAGGAACGTCAGACCGAACTGGACAACCCGATCGGCTCGCTCGCGGTCAAGCTGCGCATCCCGGCGCGCGGCACCAAGAGCGTCACGTTTTTGCTGGCCTGGCACTTTCCGAACCGGCGCGGGTGGGGCGTGCGCAATGAGCCCTCGCTGAGCTATGGCACCGGCGTGCGCGATGAACCCGAGTTTGTCGGCAACCACTACACCACGCAATACGCGGACGCCTGGGATGTCATCGAAAAGACCACGGCCGAGCTGGCCGCGCTCGAAGCGCAGACGCTGGCCTTTGTCAACGCATTTGTCGCCAGTGATATGCCGGCTGAAGCAAAAGAAGCCGCGCTCTACAACGTCAGCACGCTGCGCACACAGACCGCGTTTCGTGTGCGAGGCGGGCAGCTGTTCGGCTGGGAGGGCTGCGGCGACAAGGCGGGTTGCTGTTTTGGCTCGTGCACGCACGTCTGGAACTACGAACAGGCCACCGCGTTTCTGTTTGGCGATCTGGCGCGCACCATGCGCGTGGTCGAGTTCAAACACACCACGCGCAGCGATGGGCTGATGGCCTTTCGGGCAGATCTGCCGTTGCACCACGCGACCGAGTGGATCAACGCCGCCGCCGATGGTCAGATGGGCTGCCTGATGAAGCTGTATCGCGAGTGGCAGCTCTCCGGTGACGATGCGTTTTTGCGCGAGTTGTGGCCGCATGCGCGCCGCGCGCTTGAGTTCTGTTGGCGACCCGGCGGCTGGGACGCCGATCAGGATGGCGTCATGGAAGGCTGCCAGCACAACACCATGGATGTCGAGTACTACGGCCCAAATCCACAGATGGGTACGCTGGTATCTCGGTGCGCTGCGCGCCATGGAGCGCATGGCCGCGTATTTGGGCGAAGTCGATTTTTCTGCGAAGTGCGCAGAGCTGGCTCGAACGCGGCAGCGCGTGGATTGACGCAAATCTGTTCAATGGCGACTATTACGAGCACGAGATCCGCCCACCACTGCAAGGCGAGCTGATCCTCGAGGGCTTGCGCGTGGGCATGGGGGCGATCAATGTGGTTGAACCGGCGCTGCAACTGGGCGCGGGATGTCTGGTCGACCAGTTGGTCGGCCAGTACTTCGCGCATGTGTGCGGGCTAGGCTACCTGCTGGACAAAACAAAAGTGCGCAAGACAACGCAATCAATCATGCGCTATAACTTCAAGACCGGATTTGACGGCCACTTTAACCATCTGCGCAGCTTTGTGCTGGGTGACGAATCAGCGTTGCTGATGGCGACCTATCCGCGCGGCCGCCGTCCAACGCGGCCGTTTCCCTATTTCAACGAAGTGATGACTGGGTTTGAATACACAGCAGCCGTCAACATGCTGTACGAGGGCCAGCGCGCAGCCGGGCTCAAGGTCATCCGGGCGGTGCGCGAACGCTATGACGGCCTCCGGCGCAACCCGTTTGACGAAGCAGAGTGCGGGCATCACTACGCGCGCGCCATGGCGTCGTGGGCGGCAGTGCTGGCGCTGTCTGGTTTTCAGTTTTCGGCCGTCACCGGGCGCATGACGTTCGACGGCGCAGCCGGCAATCACTTCTGGTCGAACGGCTCGAGCTGGGGCACCTGCGCAATCGCGCGCACAAAGACGGGCGCGACTGCGACGCTGCGCGTGCTGGGCGGCTCGCCACTTGCGCTGCAGTCCTTTGCGCTGCGCGGGGCGGGCGAGACGACGTTCGCTGCCCCGCGCGCGATTGCGGCTGGAGAAAGTGCGCGGATCAAGATCGGTTAAGCAGCGCGTCATGCGCACGATCTTGCGCGGAGCGGAGCCCGCGCTGCGCAGCAATTCTCAATCTGAAAGCGCTACAGGGTTTTATTCCGCCAAAGCGCGATGCGCAAGTGCCGGTGCTCGAAGCCACCGGCACTTGCGCATCGCGCTTTGGCATGCACACAGCCAATACACATACAGGTGTCGCACCCCTTTGCTAGGGGTGCATTTTTCTAAAGGGGAGCATCATGTAGCGTGGCCAAGCGTGTGCCAGCCGGGTCCGCAGGCCGTAAACGGCCATGCTCAGATACGAAGCCCTGGGCTGTATGCCAGCGCTCACAGGATTGGCGTCGTTGTGTGAATGCCGGATAAAACGGCCGCCACGCGCGCAAGTTGTTGCCGTCAGCCCAGGGCTTCGTATCTGAGCATGGCCGTTTACGGCCTGCGGACCCGGCTGGCACACGCATTGGCTTCGCCATTTGCCGCTCCCCTTTAGAAAAATGCACCCCTTTGCTAGCGCATGTCTCCGAACGTCTGTAAAATCGCGACATGGCTCTTAACTTTTCAACGCCGAAAATAGCGCTCGGCACTGCGCCGATCGGCTCGATGGCGCCGGTCTTTGGCTATGCGGTCAGCGATGACGATGCGCGCGCGACGATTCAACACGCAGTCGCTTCCGGCGTGAACTTCATCGATACCGCACCGCTCTATGGCAACGGCATGGCTGAGACGCGCGTTGGCGATGCGCTGGCTGCCTCCGGCATCGCGCGTTCAAGTGTGATCATCGGCACAAAAGTGGGTTGGGTGCCCGGCGTGCTGGGCGGCAATCACTTCTCGGATGGCCTGCGCAGTTACACGCGGGAAAACGTTCTGCGCAGCGTCGAAGCCAGCCTGAAGCGGCTGCGCACCGACTATCTCGATATCGCCCATGTGCACGATCCGGACCTCGGTGACTTTCGCAAAGAGGTGCTCGAGCAGGCCTACCCGGCGCTGGCGGACCTCAAACGACAGGGCGTGATCAAGGCCATCGGCGCCGGGCTAAATCGAATGGCAATATCTGGCCGATATCGCGCGCAACGCCGAGGTCGATTGCTTTTTGCTGGCCGGCCGTTACTCGTTGCTTGAGCAGGGCCCGCTGGCCGAGTTCTTCCCGCTGGTGCTCGAAAAGAAGATCAGCATCTTTTTGGGCGGCGTCTACAACAGCGGCATCCTGGCGACCGGCGCTATCGCAGGCGCGCGCTATCAGTACGCGCCCGCGCCAGAGCCTGTGCTGCGTCTGACGCGCATCATCGAAGGCGTTTGCGCGCGCCACGGCGTGCCGCTGCGCGCGGCTGCGTTGCAGTTCGCGGCAGCGCACCCTGCGGTCTCCACCCTGGTGCTTGGCATGGTCAAACCAGCCGAGGTCGACGAGAACCTGGCACTTCTATCGGTCAAAATTCCGGATGCGTTCTGGGCCGAGCTCAAGAGCCGCGAGCTCATCGACGCGCAGGCGCCAATCCCATGCTAAAAATTCTGACACTCGATGACGCGCTACAGAGTGTGTTAATTCGCCCGCCACTCGACGAAATCACTGAAACCGCTGCCCAGCGCGAACGCACAAAAAAGACCTTTGGCGAGGCACTCACACCGGAGCAGGCCGTGCGCCGCATACTCAAAGACGTACGCGCGCGCGGTGACGACGCGGTGCTGGCGTGGACGCGCGCGCTCGACGGGTCGACGCTGACCGCTGCGCAGATTGAAGTCGGCGACGAAGACATCGCCGCGGCCTACGACAAAGTCGACCCTGAAGCCGTCGCCGCGTTGGAGCGCGCAGCCGAACGCATCACCGCATTTCATGCGCGCCAACCCGCGCAGAGTTGGATGGAGACGGCGATGGGCGGTTTGCTGGGCCAGCTGATCCAGCCGTTTGAACGCGTTGGCGTGTATGTGCCGGGCGGCGCCGCGCCGCTGGCGTCTAGTCTGCTGATGAGCGCGATCGTTGCAAAGCAGGCCGGTGTCGACGACATCATCGTCTGCACGCCGCCGATGCGCGGGAGCACATTGCCGCATCCGCTCACGCTGGTCGCAGCGGACATCGCCGGCGTTGCGGCGGTCTACGCCATCGGCGGCGCACAGGCCATCGGCGCGATGACCTATGGCACCGACACGATCGATCGCGTCGACAAAATTTGCGGCCCTGGCAATCTATTTGTCACGCTGGCCAAGAAAGAGGTGTTTGGCACTGTCGGTATCGACGCATTGCCAGGCCCGACTGAGACCGTGGTGGTGGCTGACGACAGCGCCAACCCATGCTGGCTGGCGGCCGACATGCTGGCGCAAGCCGAGCACGGCGGCGGCACCGCGTTGTTGCTGACGCCTTCGCGCGTGCTGGCCGGCGCCGTAAACGTCGAGTTGCAGCGCCAGCTCGCGCTGCTGCCGGAGCCAAATGCCGCCGACATCCGCGACTCTTTTGCACATCGCAGCGGCGCGGTGATCTGCGAAGACCTGCTCGAGGCCGTCTCGATCGCCGATGACTTTGCGCCGGAGCATCTGTGCCTGTCTATCCGAGACCCGTGGGCCTGGGTTGGCAAGATCCGTAACGCCGGCGGCATCTTTGTCGGCGAGCATTCGTTTGAGGTGCTGGGTGACTACGTCGCCGGCCCAAGCCACATCATGCCGACGGGCGGCACGGCGCGCTTTACATCGCCGTGCAATGTGCTGGATTTTGTGCGTGTGACCAATGTCATCGCGCTCGATGCCGATACCGCCCGTCAACTCTCGCCGATCGCGGTCAAAATGGCCGAAGCCGAGGGCTTGCACGCCCATGCCGCGGCGGCGCGGCTGCGCATCGAATCCGACTGACGGCCGAACCAGAGGTGCGTCAAGGCAAACAGTTTGGGTGCCGAATTCACCATTCCCGCGCTGGAGCGCGGGAATGGTGAATTCGGCCAACGATAAACTTTGCTCTTGCAGACTACTAAGTGGTTCCCCAACTTTGGTTCAGCCCTGGAGCGGCGCTGAAGAATCCAACAAAGTTCTAGTACAGCGTTCTACAATCTAACCCGTTGCTCACAAAGTTCGTGCAGAGCCGGCAGACGGTCGCGCAGCGGGCAACACGGAGTTGCTACCTATGGAAATGATCTCAACACTGATTGGTGCATTCGGTCTGTCCAGCTCGGCTGGTCTTAATGCGTATATCCCGCTGTTGCTGGTAGGCGTGCTTGGCCGCTTTAATGTGCTGTCGCTCAGCAAACCGTTTGACCTGCTAAGCAGCTGGCCGGTGCTCGGTGTGCTGACTGTGCTGCTGCTGATCGAGTTTTTTGCCGACAAGATCCCGGTTGTCGATCATGTCAACGACGCGATTCAAACATTTGTGCGGCCGGCAGCCGGCGCAGTGCTCTTCGCATCACAGTCTGGCGTGGTCAAGGGGATCGACCCGGCAGTTGGCCTGGCGATCGGTTTGGTCGTGGCGCTGGGCGTGCACGGTGCAAAAGTGATCACGCGACCCGTCATCAACGCCGGCACCATGGGTGCTGGCGCGCCCTTCGTGAGCGTGGCGGAAGATATCGTGGCGGTGACGGGCTCGGTGTTGGCGTTGTTTCTGCCGGTCGTGTTTATCTTCTTTGTGCTGTTTCTCGCCTTTGTCATCTGGCGCGCGATCAAGGTGGCGCGCGCGGTCAAACGCAAGTTCGCCTAGTCGCCATCGCTTTCGTTTTGCCAAAAAAGCACCTCTGCGCGCCGCGCAGAGGTGCTTTTTTGTTTGAACGCCGATTGATGGCGTTTCGCACACGAGCTCACAGAGATTAGTCCGGAGAAAGCACCATCGCCCCGCGCGGAGTGCTATCCCTTACCCACAAATGGGTGCGGTGTCGCTGATCCCTTTACGACGATTTCGCCGCGAATTTAGGGGTATTTTTACCAGAGAAACACCCTATCTCCCCGCGCGGAGCGCGGGGAGATAGGGTGCTTTCTCTGAACTAATCTCTGTGAGCTCGTGTGCGAAACGCCATCAATCGGTGGGAAATTAGACGGCACGAGAGAATCTGATTTTGGCGGCTTAACACGTACAATCCTGGGCACATGAATGATTGGGGCATTGTCGGCCACGATTGGGCCGTAAATCGGCTGCGCACCGCCATCGCGGGCGGACAACTGGCGCAAAGCCACCTGTTGGTCGGCCCGGAGTCGATCGGCAAGGCCGCGCTGGCGCGGGCGATGGCCGCCGCGTTGCTCGGCACAGACGAGCGCAAGCGCAAGCTGGTGCTGAGCGGCAAACACCCGGATCTGAGCTGGACCCAGCCCGATGAGGGCACGATCAAAGTTGATCTGATTCGCGAGCTGATGCGCACGTTGTCTCTGGCGCCGGTCGAATCCACGCACCGTGTGGCAGTCATCGATCAGGCTCAGGCCATGCATGACAACGCAAAAAATGCGCTGCTCAAGACGCTGGAAGAACCGAATCACCGCGTGGTGCTGGTGCTGATCGCGCCCAGCGTCGAATCCGTGCTGGCCACAATTTCGTCGCGCTGTCAGGTGTTAAATCTGCGTCCGGCGCCGATCGCCGATGTGCGCGCTGCGCTGCTCAGCCGCGGTTTGGCGCCTGAGCGCGCGACGTAGCTGGCGCGCCTGTCGCGCGGCCGCGTGGGCTGGGCATTTGCCGCACTGGCGAAGCCGGCGCTGCTTGAAGCGCGCACCGAACGGCTGGACACGTTGCGCACGCTGTTGGCGGCCGGCGCCAGCGAACGCTTTGCATTTGCGGAAAAACTGGCGAAGCGCGGATGGCGGAGAAATCAATGCTGCTGCTCGATGAGTGGCTGCTGTTCTGGCGCGATGTCGGCCAGATGCTCGGCGGCACGCAGGACGACAAGTTGCGCAATAGCGATCAAACAAGCTGGTGTGCAAGCCGTTGCGCAGCGCATGAGCGCGGCCGGCGTGCGGTCCATGATGCGCACACTGACGCGGGCGGTGCAGTTGATCGAGCAGAACGTCAATGCCCGCCTGACGCTGGACACGTTTTTGCTCGCCATGCCGGAAATCGGCCTGCGCGCGGAGCCGGCTTAACGATGCAACGCTCGCCGGAAAGATCGCGCATCGTGACCGGCGCCGGTTCGGCCGGCCCGGGTTTTGGCAACGGCAAGGCCGTCGCTGTGCTATATGCGCGGGAGGGCGCGCGCTCTTTACCGCCGATGCCAATCTGGCTGCGGCGCGGGAAACACAAGAGATCATCGCGGCCGAGGGCGGCAGTGCATGGCGTATGCCGCCGATGTGTCGAAACGGCGACGATGTTGCGGCGATGGCCGAGCGCTTGCGTGGCGCGTTACGGCGGCGTCGATGTGCTGCACAACAATGTCGGCATCGTGCTGACCGGCGGGCCGGTGGAATTGAGCGAAGCTGACTGGGATCGCACGGCCGCATGTCAATGTCAAGCAGCGTTTTTCTAACCTGCAAACATGCGCATGCCGCAACATGGAGCGGCGGGCGGCGGGTCGATCGTCAATGTGTCGTCGGTCGGCGGCATTCGCTGGACCGGCATTCCCTATGTGGCCTATGCCGCAAGCAAAGCGGCGGTGCTGCAAGTGACACAGTCGGTGGCGCTGCAATATGCGAGCAAGCAACATTCGCTGCAACGCGGTGGTGCCTGGTTTGATCGACACGCCGTTGGTGCGCGCCTCGCTGATCAAAAGTGTATGGCGAGGCGACATGGAGGAGATCAAACGCCGCCGCGATGCACAGGCGCCGATGGGCCGCATGGGCGATGCCTGGGATGTGGCCTATGCTGCGCTGTATCTGGCTTCGGACGAAGCCAAATACGTCACCGGCACATCGATCATCGTCGATGGCGGCCTGAGCGCGTCATCAGCCGCGATTGCTTGAATCGGCGTACCGCGCGCGCGTTTTGCGTAGCGCTGGCGAAACGCCGTTTGGAAAGGCTGGAAAGTCGCGGTTCGCTGTCCAACCTGCCAAAGGGCCCGGGAAGCTGCGATGACGCCGTTGCGCGCCAGCAGGCGCGTGCCAAAGGCCGCCATGCGGCCGCCAAACCGATACAGGGCCGGACTCACATGCCGATTTTCCACATCGACATGCCAAAGCCGCCATGCCGACCGAAGCGCTGCTTGGATCGTGAATGTTTGACCAGATCGGCGCGAAGTTTGAGCAGCATGTCCGGGATATTGATGTCGACCGGGCAGGCTTGCTTGCACGCGCCGCACAGGCTGCTGGCGTAGGGCAGGCTGGGGGCGTTGGTGATGCCTTGCAGCAGCGGCGTGACAATCGCGCCGATCGGGCCGGGATAGACCCACCCGTAGGCGTGGCCGCCAATATTTTGATAGACCGGGCAGGCGTTCAAACATGCGCCGCAGCGAATGCAGGCCAGGCTTTCGGCGTATTCGCGTGCCGAGAATACCGCTGCGCCCGTTGTCGATCAGGAGCAAGTAGAACTCATCCGGGCCGTCCGGTTCGTTCGGCGCGCTTTGGCCCGCTCATCAGGTTCGTATACACGGTCATGCGCTGGCCGGTCGCGCTGCGCGGCAGCAGTTGGGCCAGCGTGGTCCAGTCGTCCCAGGTCGCCAGCACTTTCTCAATCCCCATGACCGCCACATGCACACGCGGCGTGCTGCACGAGAGCCGGTTGTTGCCTTCGTTTTCAACCGTGACGATCGTGCCGGTTTCGGCGATCGCAAAATTGACGCCGCTGATGCCCAGGTCGGCTTCGAAGATATTTCTGGCGCATCACTTCGCGCACAAAGCGCGTCATGTCTTTCGGGTTTGATCGGTCATCGGCATGCCGAGTTTGTCATGCAGCAGCTGCGGCGGTCGCTTCTTTGGTCTTGTGCAGCATCGGAAAGACGATATGGCTAGGCTTTTCGTGCGCAAGTTGGATGATGTATTCACCCAGATCGCTCTCGTTGATTTCGATGCCGTTGTTCTTCGAGCACATGGTTCAGCCCGGACTCCTCGGTCACCATGCTCTTGCCCTTGGTCACGCGTTTGACGTTGTGTTCGCGGCACAGATCGAGCACGAGCTGGTTGGCCTCGGCAGAATCGCGCGCCCACAGCACTTGGCCGCCGTTTGCGACGACATTGCGTTCCAGTTGCTCGAGCAATTCAGGCAATTGATTGAGCGCGCGCAGGCGGGCTTCGCGCGCCTGTTGGCGCAGCGGCGCTGCGCCGGCCGTTTCCAACATCGCCGATTTGCGGCCATTGACCGCGCGCGTGGTGCCGCGGTCGAGCGCAGTTTGCAGCTGGATATCGCCAATCGCGATGGTGGCTGGCGTCGGTGAAGGCGTTTGTCATATGCGGCCCGCCAGCGCTTCGGCGATATGCACCACGCGCTTTGCGCGAACCGGCGCGGCTGAGCCCGCCGTTGATGTGCATCAGACAGCTGGCATCGCCGGTGATGACGACATCGGCGTCGGCTGCGGCGATGCAGGTTAGTTTGTCGTTGAGCATCGCGCCGCTGATCTCGCTCATCTTGACCGAGAAAAGCCCGCCAAACCCGCAACATTGATCGGCGTCCGGACATCTCGTTGATCGTCAGGTTCTTGACCGTGCTGAGCAACGCGCGCGGTTGCTTGCGATGCCCAGTCCACGCAGCCCGTGGCAAGCGTCGTGCAGCGTTGCGCGGGTGGGGGTTTTCAAAACGGTGCCGATGTCGGTCACGCCCAGCACGTCCGCCAGGTATTCGCTGAGTTCATAGGTGCTGTGGGCAACCCGCTCAGCGGCGGCCGCCAGTGCGTGGTCTTTGAACAGTTGCGGGTAATAGTGCCGAATCATCGCGGCGCAGGAGCCTGAGGGCGTCACGATGTGGTCGTAAGCCTGGAACGTGCGCACGAACTGCTCGGCGACGTCGCGCGATTGCGCCGTAAAGCCGCTGTTGAAGGCGGGTTGACCGCAGCACGTTTGGGCTTCCGGGAAGGCTGGATTGACGCCGTGGCGTTCGAGCAGCGTCAGCGTCGCCTCGCCAACATCCGGAAAGACAGTGTCCACGATACAGGTCACAAACAGCGCAACTTTTCGCAAGATGCTATTGATTGTATCGAAGCTGGCGTTACGTGCAGGGTTTAGCCGGATCTGCGACAAAGGGATGAGAGGAGATCGCAACATTAATACGCGATATCCGGCATTAATAGTTCGATATGCAACAAAAATGCAATCGCACGGAAACATAGCCCTAGAGGAGACATATTATTGTGAATCGCGCAATCTATCTTGGTAATGGGACCGCACCAGATGCTGCAATTGAGGATGCGCTCACGGATGCTGGCTACGGTATCGAGCACACACACACAATTGTTGAAACACTGCAGTCCATTTATGACTTTCAAGAGACGCATCGGCTGAGCCAGCCGAATGATCCGTCGCCGCTGCTGATCGTTGCCGAAGTGCAATGTGGCGGGATCCCACTGCTCATGGTGATCCGCGAAGAATTGCGCGAAGTGCCGCCCGTGCTGTTGTTCGACCGCTCAAAGGACAACGTGCGCATCGCGGTGCAGGCGTTGCAGCTTGGCGCCAGCGACTATCTGTTGCATACCGACGATGCTGATTTCCGCCGCACGCGGACACTGGCGCTCGTCGAGCGCATTAAAGCAACCGAGTTGCAACCGGCCGTTGAATCGGAGTTTGGCTGGGCCAGCGATGAAGCCGCCACACAGCTGGACGGCGTTGACTGGGATCCGATCTCAAACCGCATCGTCATCGATGACGCCGAAGTGCACCTTACGCCGATTCAGGCGCGCATTTTTGACCGACTCTGGTTGAATCGCAACGCTACGGTGTCAACGGCTGATCTTGTGCGTTTGGTGCTGTTGCGCGAGGATGTCGATTTGCGCGAAGGCTCGCGCCTGCTGCGGCCGCATCTGGTGCGCCTGCGGAGCGCCTTGGATCATCATCCGAAGCTCGCGCACCGCATCGTTAACATCCGCGGCAGCGGTTACATGCTGATCTAGGTGCCTGTGTGCAGTGCCGGATGGCCGAAAAACAAAAACACCCCCACATTGCGGGGGTGTTTTTGTTTTTCGGTGACACGCGTTATTCGACCAGCGCGAGCGTGTTGACATCAATGCCGCTGACGTATTCGCCGAATACCCAGCCCTGGCGCGTGCCGATCTGCACACGCAGCCAGTCCGATTTGGCGTTGCGGCCGATGACCGTCACGCTTTGGCCGCGCTTGAGCACGGCAATTTTGCGTGCGCGCGTGCTTGGGGTTGCGCGCACATTGAGAACTTCGGTCGACTTGCCGGTCTGTTCGTCACCCGGTGCGACATTGGCGTCTGTTGGCTGAGCTGTTGCAGCCGCGCCCGGCACAGCAGGGGTTTGCCCGGCGGGTTGCGGATCGATCACATCGACGCCCGGCAGGGCGGTCGCTTCCGGCGTGCCATTTGCGGCCGCGACGGCCTCGGATTCATCGCCGGTTTTGAGTTCAAGCGACTGAATCACCTTGTCGATCGCGTCTAGATTGGGCTGGTACCCGTTGGCTGGCTGCTTCTCTATCGCAGTCGTGATGCGTTTGAGGTAGCCGTCAAAATCCTTTAGCGATTCGTCGAGTTCCTTTGCCGGCACGTTGTCGCGCTTGTCGGACAGCACTTTGCTGGCGATCGGCATATATGCGGCGACATAGTATTTGCCGTCGTTTGTCACACCCTGGAACGTGTAGAACACATCGTCGTTTGTGATCGGCAGCACGTCTTGCGCGTAGGCGGTGATAAAACGCACGCCTGCGCCGCCTTTAAAGTTGATGTACTTAACCTTGGCGCGGAAGACCTGCGCGGCGTTAAACGGTGGCAGCACCGGAATGGAATCGTTCGACTTTGTAGTGCGCGCCTTGACCTGTGCCTGCAGCGTTTCGATCTGCGCCTTGATGATCTTTTGCTCTTCCGGCGCCGAAGCGAATTTGTCCAAATAGTCTTGCACCGGGATGATCAAAATCTGGCGCTGGTGCGGATCGACATAATCGGTCGTCAGCTGTTCGCCGCCAAATGAAATGCGCACGTGAGCCGGCAAGCCAGCGGTGAACGACGGCGTGCCCGGATCCTGCTCGACGGCCGGCAACGTCGTCGCCGCGACCTTCTCAGACAGCGCGGATGCGTTGATGTTGACTGATTTAGGCAGGGACTTTGGCACGGCAGCGGCTGCGGCTGACGGGGCATTGCCTTCCGCAGCGGGCGCAGCTGCTGTCGCGGCCGGTTGGGCAGGGGCTACATCAGCCGAGGGCGTTTCAGTGACAGCTGCCGGCGGCGCATCTGGCGCGACGGCTTCAGCGGGTTTGACTGTGGGTGTGCCGGCCAGCGGCACGGCGGTTCGACAGGCGGATAGGGCAATTGCGGCAACGGCGGCACAGAGTGCAATGCGATGGGGCAGGGTTGGTGTCATGAGGTCTCCTGTTGCGGTGGGCCGGGTGCTGCGCAACAATCCGGCCAAAAAAAAGACCCCCGAACTCTCGGAGGTCTTGCAGAACCATCGTTGAGTGATGGTTATTTCTCTTCTTTGTAAACAACCACTTTTCGAACAAAGGGGTCATATTTCTTCAATTCAAGCCGAGCGGTATCGTTTTTGCGATTCTTCTCGGTTAGGTAGAAGTGGCCGCTCTCGCTGCTCTTGACGCGGATGACGATGCGGTTGCCTTTCTTTTTGGCCATGCTGATCTCTCCTGAGTGTGATTATCCGCACAGCGGATAATGTGTGATTAGCCGAATTTTGCGGCGCCGGCCATTGGCAGCAACGCAAGATGGCGTGCGCGCTTGATCGCGCGGGCGACCAGACGCTGATTCTTTGCGCTCAAACCACTGCGGCGGCGCGGCAAAATCTTGCCCTGCGCGTTGACATAGCGGCGAAGCTGTTCGAAATTGCGGTAGTCCGGCTTGGTTTTTGTGACCGCAAATTCGTCGACGCGCTTTGGTTTTGCTGCGCCCTCATTCGAACGATAGGAATTGCGGCGCGGACGGCGTTTGCCGTCACCAGAGTCATCGTCGTTATTAAACGTGTTATCCAAAATTCTCCTTGTGTACTTGGTCTTGGGCAGGCATGCAAAAGTGCCACCTGCGTACGCAAGCAATGAATATTACCATAAATCGACGCCTTTTCTGGAAAAAGCGAGGAGGGGGAATAAGCCACAGAGGGCACAGAGGACACGGAGGAAGCACTGATTTGCTTCTTCCTCCGTGTCCTCTGTGCCCTCTGTGGCTTATTCCCCCTCCTCGCCTCCGTTAGCAGATCACGGAACGATGATGACTTTGCCCTTGGTGCTGCGGCCGGCCATATAGTCGTGCGCTTTGGCGGCGTCGGCCAGAGAAAAACGCTGGTCGATCTTGATTTTGAGATCGCCGCGTTTGATCCAGCCCGCCAGATCGCGAATCTTTTTGAGCAACAGGTCGCGCGTGGGGATATGGGCAAATAGCGAGGGGCGCGTCAGAAACAACGAGCCTTTCTGGTTCAGGATCTGCGGATTGATCGGCGCCACAGGCCCGCTTGCCTGACCGAACAGCACCATCGTGCCGCGCGGCTTGAGGCAGTTCAAGCTCTTGTCGAACGTATCTTTGCCGACCGAGTCGTAGACCACATCGACGCCGGCGCCTTTGGTCAGTTTTTTGACCTCGGCTTCAAAGTCATGCGTGTTGTAGTTAATGATCTTGTGCGCGCCGGCACGTTTGGCGATTTTTGCTTTTTCCGCGCTGCCGACCGTGCCAATGATTGTCGCGCCGCGCAGTCGCGCAATTTGCACCAGCAACGCACCGGTGCCTCCGGCCGCCGCGTGGATCAGACAAGTGTGACCCTTCTTGAGCGGGAACGTGTCGCAGGCGAGATAGTGCGCGGTCATGCCCTGAATGCCGAGCGCAACCGCCTCCTCAAGTTTGAGCGAGGCCGGCACGGTCGCACATTTAGCAGCCGGTGCGATGGTGTATTCGGCGTAGGCGCCCTGTGCTGCGACGGTCAGCACGCGGTCGCCGACCTTGACGTCTGTGACGCCAGGTCCGATCGCATCGATCACGCCAGCCGCTTCCGCGCCAAGCGTAAAGGGCAGGTTGCCCTGATACAAACCGCTGCGCTGATAGATCTCAATAAAGTTAAGACCCGCTGCCGCGACCTTGATGCGCACTTCGCCAGCTTTTGGCACCGGCATCGCAAGTTCTTCCAACGACAAAATATCTGAACCGCCATACTCATTCACACGTATTGCTTTCATGACGCGGATTATAAGGTTCAACTGGCGCGCGTTTCATTGCGCGGAACCCCGGCCGCGCGCCGAAACCAACGCATAATTGCGACCATGAAGACCAACGTCGTGATTATCGGCGCCGGCATTGTCGGCAGCAGTGTGGCGTATCACCTGGCCAAGCTGGGTTGGCGCGATATCACTGTCATCGACATGGGCGATCCGGTCGAAAACCCGGGCAGCACATCGCATGCGCCGGGCGGCGTCGTTGCGATGAGCCACTCAAAGCTGCTCACGCAGATGGCGTATTACGGCAGCGACCTCTATCGCGCCCTCGAGCCACACGCGCCGTATCACCGCGCGACTTACAACTGGGTCGGCGGCATCGACATCGCCATTTCCGAGCGGCGCTGGGACGATCTCAAACGGCTGCACAGCGAAAGCAAGAGCTTTCACTCCGAGACGCAGCTGATGTCGCCTGATGAGATCGTCGCGACCAAACACCCGTTGCTCAACCCCAAGGCGTTTTTGGGCGGTATCTTTATCAAGAACGGCGCGCTTGTCTCCGGCGCCGCGTTGAGCGGCGCGCTGCAGCGTGATGCGATCGCGCTGACTGAGGGTCGCATGCAGGTGGTCGGATTTACACCAGTTACCGATGTCGAAGTGATCAACGGCCGCGTCAAAGCGGTGTTGACCACGAACCCGAATCTGCCCCGTATCGACTGTGAACACGTGGTGCTGGCAACAAACAACTGGAGCCCGGTGCTCGGCGACACGCTCGGCGTGCCGATCCCGTTGATGGCCTACGAGCACCAGTATGCGATCACATCGGCGCTGCCCGAATTGGCGGCATACGATCCGGCCAACAAGGCGCACGAAGCCGTGTTTCCGACTGTGCGCGAAGTCGAGTCGCAGTTTTACTTTCGACAACATCACCAGGCCATCGGGATCGGAAGTTACTGGCATCGCACGATGCCGGTCAAGCCAAAAGACATGGGCGCCAATGCGTTGCGGCCCTTTACGCCAGCCGATATGGAGAAATGCTGGAACGCCATGAAGACGCTGGTGCCCGCAGTTAACGCGAGCACCGGGTTTACGCGCGCGTTCAACGGCATCTTCGCCTTCCCGGTCGACGGCTATCCGATCATCGGCGAGAGCAGCGTGCGCGGCGTGTGGACCGCCTGCGGGTCCTGGCTGACGCACGCGGGCGGCGTGGGCAAGAGCTTGGCCGAGTGGATGACGACCGGTAGCACCGAGTGGGACATGCGCCAGGTGCATGTGCACCGCTTCCACAAATTTCAAAACACGCGCATGTATGTCGAGACGTTGTGCGACAAGAATTACGAAGAGGTCTATGCGATTGTGCATCCAAAGCAGCCGCTCAGCCGGCCGCGCGATGTGCGCAAGACGCCGTTCTACGACCGCATGGCCAGGCTCGACACCAGCTTCACCACGTTTGCCGGCTATGAAGCCGCCAACTGGGTCGAACAAAACGCGCGGCTGCTTGAGAAATACGACGAGCAGATCCCGGAGCGCAGCGGGTGGGGCGGCGAATACTGGTCGCGCATTCAAGGCGCCGAACATCTTGAGTGCCGCAACAACGTGGCGATGTTCGATCTCAGCACGTTGTCGGTGTTTGAAGTAAGCGGACCGGGCGCTGCAAACTATGTCGACTATCTGTGCAGCAACACATGCGCCGGCAAAATTGGCCGCGTGATTTACACCTGCTGGCTGACGCCCAACGGCGGTGTTCGGCGCGATCTGGCCGTCACGCGCATGGCCGCGGACAAGTTCTGGCTGTATGTCGGCGAGGGTACCCGCCCGATGGACTGGCATTGGCTAAGACAACACGCGCCAAAGGACGGCAGCGTCACGCTGACCGACGTCAGTGATGCCTATGCGGCGCTTGGCGTGTGGGGGCCAAATGCGCGCGCGGTCGTCGAGAAAGTAACCACCGACGATGTCAGCAACGCCGGCTTTCCGTATATGACCGCCCGCTGGATCGAGATTGGCGGCGCGACTGTGTATGCCATTCGCGTCAGCTATGCCGGTGAGCTGGGTTGGGAATTGCATATGCCGGTTGATCAAGCCACGCAGGTCTGGGATGCCCTGTGGGACGCTGGCCGCGAGTTCGACATGATCGCATCCGGGTTCGGCGCGTTCGACTCGTTGCGGCTGGAAAAAGGCTATCGCGGTTGGGGGGCTGATGTGCACACCGAGCACACGCCCTATGAGGCCGGGTTGGGCTGGACGGTCAAGCTCGATAAGCCGGGCGACTTTATCGGCAAAGCAGCCTGCACGCGCCTGAAGGCGCTGCCGCTTGCGAAAAAGCTGTGCTGTTTGACGCTGGACGATCCGAAGGCCACACTGTTTGGCTATGAGCCGGTGTTTGGCGCCAACGGCCAGACATCCGAACACGCGGTGGGGTATATCACCAGCGCCAACTACGGCTACAGCGTCGGGAAAGTTGTGGCGTTTGCCTATGTGCCGGCCGAGCAGAGCGCGCCGGGCACGAAACTTGAAGTGGAATACTTTGGCGAGCGGTTTGCAGCGGTGGTCGGCGACGATCCGCAATACGATGCCAAGATGACCAAACTCAAAGCCTGATGATTGAAACGCCCATTCGCGTCGGCATCGTTGGTGGCTCGCTCGCGGGCTTGAACGCCGCCCTTTGGCTGCGCGAAGCCGGCTGTGAGGTCTCGGTCTACGAGCAGTCCAACATGCCGCGGATTGGCGTAGGCGACGGCATTGTGCTCAATCCAGCCACGACGCGCTGGTTTACCGAGCATGGCGGCGAGTTGCCCGCAGCACTGAGCGTAAAAACCGAGTCTGTGCGCTATCTCGACTTTCGCGGAGATGTTATTGCCGAGCTCGCACAGGAGTTTCACATCGCGTCATATCAAACGCTGTATCACGCACTGCTTGAAGCGTTTGGCGAGCAACGCTACCGGCTCGGACGAACCGTGATCAAGTCTGCGCAATCGACCAGCCAGGTCGTGGCGTATTTCTCGGACGAGAGCAACGCCAACCTCGATCTGCTCGTTTGCGCAGATGGTCTGCGTTCTCACTATCGCCAAAATCAAGTTGCGTTGATGCCGGAGTTGGCGCCGCGCTATGTCGGCTACGGGGCCTGGCACGGGGTCGTTCGCCCGGCCGATGTGCCGACCGAGCTGTTCAACCGGCTTTTTAATGCCATTACATATCACGTGATGCCGCGCGGACATATGGTGGTGTATCCGGTGCCCTCGAACGGCGCCGATGAGTTGCCGCATCTGAACTGGCACTGGTACCGCAACGCAACGGAAGGCACGGAACTCGACCAGCTGATGACAGATCGTGACGGCACCCGGCACACCGATTTGCTGCCGGCAGGTGCATTGCGCGATGAACAAGTGCTGGCATTGTGGCACGAGGCCGGGGATCATCTGCCAGCGCGGCTTGCGGCGCTGATTGGCGCGACCACGCAGCCGTTTATCCGCGCGATACATGAATGTGAAGCGATGCGAATCGCGCACAATCGGGTGTGTGCAATTGGTGATGCCGGATTTGTCCTGCGGCCGCACACTGCCGCTGCCACCGCGAAGGGGGCCGAAGACGGCTATCAACTCGCCTGCGCGCTGCGCGAACATGACTTTGATGTGCGCGCCGCGCTCAAAACGTGGGAGGCGCGACAGCTTGCGCTCGGCCAACGCGCGTTCGAGCAGGCGCGTGATGTCGGTGACCAGCTGCAATTTGAGTCGTCGTGGAATATCGGCGCGCCGTTGCCATACGGGTTGCGCGTGCCGGGTGATTCGGCCAGTGCGTAAAGCCGGCCGCACTCACTGGCCGCCGTATTTCTCGTACCACGTGTTTGTAAACACGCCCTCCGGATCAAATTCGCGCTTTCTTTGAAAAAAGGCGTCGATCTGTGGGTAAGCCTGTTTAAGTTGATCCCGTGTGTAGTGCAGCTGATACGGCAGAAAAATCGCCCGCCGAGCGATGTTGCAAGATCGATCAACGCGCTGGTTGTGCCCCGCATCGCGTTGGTGCCGGCTGGCGTGGCGGGCTGGTTGAGATACAACACCACCGAGAACGCATCTTCTGGCGCATAGCTCAGCGCGTTGTCGCTCTTGTGCACGACGCGCACCGACGCATTCAGCATGTTGACATCGCGGCGCTTGACGATGTCGCGCAACCCATCGACGAATTCCGGCAGCTTGTTGCGCGGCACAAAATACTCCTGCAGGATATCGGTCTCGCGCTTGAGATCGTTTTTGAGATAGAGCACCGAATCGTGCATCGGATCGTTGCGCGAGACAAAGCAGGCTTCTCCGCTGCTTTGTGCCTGATTGCGGTTGGTGACCGTGCATGTCTCCATGCGTGGTTCAATGTGCTTTTCAGCAAACCATTTCAGCCGCATTGGCAGCGCGCCGAGCTTGGAGAAGTTGAGCACAAAACGCCGCATTTTTGTGCCGCTGACCTCGCCGAGCGGCGCAATCTGGCTATCGACGACTGTCTTTTCGCGATAGGTGTAGACGATCATTTCGCGCAACAGCGAGTCTGGCGACGTGGACAGATGCGCATACATCAACCCAAGCGAAGCATCTGGCGCATAGTCCCGCGCGAACACGGCTGGAAAGTCGGCATAGTCCATGATGTGCCGATCAGATTCATAGACCGCGTTGTCGACGATGTCCAGCGTAGCATCGATGACGATTCCGAACAGACCGTAGCCGCCGACGACATGGTCGAACAGCGCGCGATTCTCGGTTGGGCTGGCCGTCACGACCTCGCCGCTCGCAAGCAGCACGCGCATCGCACGAATGGTGCCGCCGACTGCGCCGGCCTGGTGATCCATGCCATGCGCGTTGACCGCGATTGATCCGCCGACCGTAAAGATATCGGTCGATTGCATGGCCTTGACTGCAAAGCGCGGGTGCAAAAAGGCCTGAATGTCGTGCCACGTGGCGCCGCTTTGCACGGTGATGGTTTTGGCCGCTTCGTTGAGCGTGATCTGATTGAACGCCCGCATGTCCAGCACAAGCGCATTTTTTGCAAATGCCTGCCCGCCCATGCTATGCCGCACACCGGCAATTGCGACGCGCAACCGGCTTGCGCGCGCATACTGCAGCGCATCGATTAGCTCAGATTCGCGGGTAATGCGCACCACGCCGTGGACGGCCGTGCGATTCAAACAGCTGGCGTCATTGAGCGTGCCACCGCGCTGTTGAAAGGGCAGGGCTGGCGCGGCGTGGTGCGCATTCGCACTATCGGACGCCGATGTGTCTCCTGCCGGCCCGCAGTCTTTGTCGTCGCTCGGGTCTGCTGCAAGCTCACTGGCTTTGACCCCGCCGGTGGCAACAGCCGCAGCAAGCGTGGCCGCTGCGATTAATCCGCGCGCCCGTTTGGCTTTAGTAGTCATAGACATGTTCCACTGTGACGTTTTGCCTGTCGAGTTCGGCGAACACGCTGTGCAGCTGTGCCACCGGCACGCTGATCACGCCGCGGCGCTTGCCGGGTTCGGTCAGCATATTCATACCGAACAAAAATTTGCCTGCGCTCGCTGTGTAGGTCCAATCGGCCGGCGCAATCACGGTGACCATGATGTCGTCGCTGCCGGCAATTTCAACAACGCGCACGCCGTCGCGTAACAACCCGGGCATGAGTTTTGTGAACGCCTCGTAGTGCGGGATTGCGAGCACCGCGTAGCCGGGCGCGGGTTTGGAAACAATCCTCGCGCCCATGTATCTCTCGATGACGCCAGGCGGCGGATCTTCAACAATGGCGAGGATCTCAGTGACTTGCACGCCATACGCTGCGCTGTTTGCGCGCGCCAGGATCGCGCCGTAGCTGGCTTTGAACAGATACTCGGCCGACAACGCCAGCTTGCGCTCCCACTTGCGAATCGGGTTGGGGCCCCACAGGCTGGTCTGTGACCACAATCCGCGCAGTTTTTGCATATACGGAAAATCAAACCACGGGATCGTGTGAATAAACGTGCCGAACTCAGACGCAACCGCGGCGGCATAGCGTTCCTCTTCGGTTGGGCCGCTGCTGGTCAACTCAGCCAGACGCCCGATCGTGCTTTCGTATGCATACTTAACAGCATATTCGAGCGTAAAGCTCGAACCGATCACGCCAAGCATGACCTGGTAACCGCTGTTAAACGCATATGTGTCGCGCGTATGCGCACAGATCCGATAGTAGCCGTCCCAATACTGCACAATTGACTGAACATATGGGAATGCGCTCGGTTTGTTCCGGCTGATAAACGCGCCGTACTCATCTGCGCTGTAAACGATATACCATTCCGGCAGGGTCAAGAATGTCTGGTCTTCAAGTCGCCGATAGTCCAGCTTCGCGACCGCATCCTTGACGGCGGATGGGTACACCGCAGCACTCTGTGCGGCCGGCGTAACTGACCGGCCAAGATAGCGGCACTCGCTGGCTGCGATCAGCAGCGGCACGAGAATGATTGCCAGCAGGCAGAGCCCCGTTCCTCGCGCGACATATCCGGCGACCTTAAGCAGCTTGCGCATGACGAGTGTTGCGGGAAGCGAGCCAGAAACCGATCAGCAGCGCGCCACCGCCGATCACCACGTGTGGCAGATTTGCGAAGAAGCGAGTCACAATGTCGAGCGATGATGGGCCGCGCAAAAAGATACCGCCATCGAGATAGCCCTCGCCGGTAAGCAGGCCCATGACCGCATCCAGACTATAAATACTGCCGAACGTGCGGAAGTAGAAGCGCGACGCCTGTGCTGAGCGCCAGCCCGCAAGTGCCGCCCAAATGCAAGAGATCCCGTGAATGACATCATCGATCGGATCAATGTGAAAGAGGCCAAACATGCGGCCGTCAGCATCTTTGAAGGCCGGGATCCATCCGCTGGCGACTACGGCTGCGAACAACCCTGCGTAAATCCAAGCGTATTTCCGTAAACTTTCCATAGCGCCTAGTTTGATGCCAAACGCTTCGCGACACAATAGGGATTTCCCCTGATGCGCGCGCACGGAATATTATGCCCAGACATAGTAGGGCGGGCTAGCGCGAATGCATCGACGCTTGGGGCGAACATAGACGCGCGACACCCTAGAAGTTCGCCAAATACGCGGTCATTTCGAAGCGAAGCTGAGTAATCTCGTAGCGCGAAAGCGTCTGCAGGCTTTCGCAAACGAGACTTCTCAGCGTCGCTTCGAAATGACCGCGTATATCACTGCGTCGCTCAACGATGTAGCGCGTTTATAAAGTCAGCCGAACCGTACCTACCCACAGACACTATCTCCTCGGGAGATCTACAAATGCGCGCACTCGGTTGGCAGGATCGATGCGCGTGTGGCTTGCTGCTCAACGTTTCGCAGGGACAAATTCCTGAGTCATCTGACGTTCGAATTTTTTGCGCAATCGGACTGCGTGAGCCAGAGCCAGGGCCTCGCTGTCGAAGTGATGGATATACACCTTTTTTGTTTGATGTTTGCCGTTCAGTTTGAACGACACACCAAAGAACGCGTACGTTCGCGCATTGTCGCCGCTGCGCGCGCGCGAACGATAGACACCCGTCACGCCTGTCGTATTGTTTGCCAACAGCCGTTTTTGAAATGCGGGTGCATCGATGCCAGCGCGTGGACGCTGGGGGTGCTGCGCCGCGAGCATCGCATGGTGTTTCTTTGCTTCGCGTAACGCCTTGTTTTTGCTGCCGTGCTTATGATCACTAAACAGCTTTGCATACGTTTTGCCGTCCTGATAGACGCGCACCAACCATCCGACGCATTTGGCTGACTCGATTCGACTTATACCTTTCATGCGTTTCTTACCAACGCGATATGATATCGAAATCCTGGCAGAGTTCAATCAGATTTATCACTGTAGGACGCTCAAAGTCAGCATCTCCTGAGACCACGAAGCCGGATCGTTCGCAAGCATTGCGTACCTTAACGATGTGCAACGGATATGTTGTGTTGGATTGTTTGAAGTTGCGAAACCGGGGCTGGAAGCCATAGGCCATATGCATATGGTTCATCAGTATTTCTGCAGGTGTTTCGATTCGCGAACCCGCGCTTTTGTTCGATTCTGCAGGGCATGCACCCGTTTTAAACCGTTCTCGCAGCTGGCGTGAGACAGAACGCCTAAAGCCTCGTATGGCCGGTGACAGTCACGTGCGGGCCTCCATGCGGAACCAGGAACTGCACGCCACACATTACGATTCAGTGCCGCATCACGTCGTTGTTGTCTGGCTATCTGCTCCGATTAGGCGGTTGCTTTTGACGGCTCATTTTCGCAAGCCGTCTGTCGAAACCCCGCGCAGGGTTAGTGACTCTGCAAAGTGACAACTCACAAAATGTTGGGGTTCCACCTCACGCATCGGTGGACTTTGGTGTTTGCAAATCTCTTTTGCGTAAACGCATCTTGGGTGGAAATAGCAGCCTGAGGGCGGATTCGCTGGATTTGCCACCTCGCCACTCAGCACAATACGACGGCGGTGTCTTCGGGGATTTGGGACGGGTAGAGCTGATAGCAGCGCTTCAGAATAGGGGTGAAGCGGATGGTTGAAGAGTGTCTCGGTTTTTGCCAGTTCTACCACTTGGCCAACATACATGACAGCCACTCGGTTGCTGATCTGATAGACCACGCTGAGATCATGCGAAATAAACAAGTAGGCTAGGCCATGCTGTTCCTGCAAATCCTCTAGCAAGTTGATGACCTGAGCTTGAATGGACACATCTAGCGCTGAGACGGGTTCATCGCACACGATAAGTTTCGGTTTGAGCGCCAGCGCGCGCGCGATGCCAATCCGCTGGCGTTGCCCGCCACTAAATGAATGAGGATAGCGCCGCAAGTGATCGCCTTGCAGCCCCACGGATTTCAGCAAATGCACGACGCGATCCGAAAGTTCTCCCCGCTGTGTGGCATCGTGAATCTTGAGCGGCTCTCCCACAATATCGGCCACACTCATTCGTGGATCCAGCGACGAGTAGGGGTCCTGAAAAATGATCTGAGCTTGACGCCGAAACGCTTTGAGTTGTTCACTGTCGAGTTGCGTGACCTGTAAAGCATTCCCCGTGTCGTCCTGGTAGGTGATCTCACCTGACGACGGCTCAATCAGTCGGATGATGCAGCGACCTGTCGTCGTTTTGCCACAACCGCTTTCGCCAACCAGTGCCAGTGTTTCGCCAGCCAGTATCGTAAAGCTCACATCATCAACCGCACGCACGTAGCCGACCGTTCGTCTCAGCAAGCCGCGGCGGATGGGAAAGTGCTTTTTTAGGTTCTGCACAGTCATCAGAGGAACTTGAGCTTTCAAATGGCTTGACATAGTTGACCTACTTCTCCACGGGGCCGACTAGTTCCTCGTACAAAAAGCAACGAGTCGAATGTTGCCGCCCCACTTGAATCAACGGTGGTATCGCAGCATCACATTTGCCGGGCATGAACTTTGGACAACGCGGCCCGAAGGCGCAGCCATTGGGAATGGCATTCGGCTCCGGTACCACACCGCGAATGGGCTCCAGACGCCGTTTTTCCCCGATCTGTGGCAAGGAACGCAGCAGGCCTTGTGTATAGGGATGCTTGGGGTTGTTGAATAGCTCATCCACTGGGGCCTGTTCAACGATTTTGCCGAGATACATGACAGCGACGTCATCCGCTACTTCGGCAATGACGCCCAGATTGTGAGAGATGTGGATGATGGACATGCCCAACTCTTCTTGCAGGCTCTCCATCAAGTCGAGGATTTGAGCACCGGTAGTCACATCCAGCGCGGTAGTGGGTTCGTCCGCGATCAGCAAAATTGGCCGACACGACAACGCAATGGCGATCATCGCGCGCTGCAACATGCCACCGCTCAGTTGGTGCGGATAGGAATCGATGGTGCGGGTGGGTTGCGGCATACCAACGCGATCCAAAATATCGAGCGCGCGCTTTCTCGCTTCACGCTTGTCCACATTTTGATGCAGCTTGATGGCCTCCGTGATATGGTCACCGACTGTGTAGGCTGGCGTAAGCGATGTCATCGGTTCCTGAAAAATCATCGCGATTTCGTTGCCACGAATGCTGCGCATTTCAGCGCTCTTGGGATGCAGCCTTGCCAGATCGACGGACTCGCCGGTGCGCCGGCGAAAAACGATTTCACCGCCGATCAACTGTGAGGGTGGGCTGGGCAGCAAACGCAAAATAGACTGAGCTGTCACGCTTTTGCCACAACCACTTTCGCCGACGATTCCTAGCGTTTTGCCGGCCCTTACAACAAAACTCACACCATTAACAGCTGGTACCTTCCCCTGCAGAGCATCAAACCTCACGATCAAATTGTCCACCCGGACTATGACATCCGACCCGGCGGGGGCTGGCGAAGCATTCGACTCAACAGCTGGATTCAGCGTCATACGTGTGATGTCTCCTAACGCGAATATGGATCAACGGCATCGCGCAATCCGTCACCGACAAAATTGAACCCAAGCACGGTCAGAATTACTAAAATAGCCGGGATAACCAGCCACGGATGAAAGATAAGCGTTTGCACATTTTGCGCTTCTTCCAGCAATACGCCCCAACTTGTCATAGGAGCCCGTATTCCCAAGCCCAAAAAGCTCAAAGCCGTTTCGCCAAGGATCATGTAGGGTATTGCCAACGTGGCGACCACAATAATGTGACTGGCATTATTGGGCAGCAGATGGCGCGTGATAATCCACCAATGACTGGCGCCTGCCGCATGTGCAGCCAACACATAGCCCTCCTCGCGCATAGCCAATGTCTTGCCCCGTATTTGCCGGGCAAGGCTTCCCCATGTCAATAATGACAAAATAATCGTGATGCCGAAATACACCTGTAGCGACGACCAGGTCACCGGCAGAATCGCCGCGAGCGCCATCCACAAAGGAATCTGTGGAATCACCAGCAAGAGCTCTGCAAAACGTTGCACAATGTCATCGATTGGACCACCGAAATAGCCAGAGACGACTCCGAGCACCGAGCCCAGCGCGAGACCGATCGCAACGCCGATCAAACCAAGCGTTAGTGACACCTGTGACCCAACGAGCACACGCGTCACCATGTCGCGGCCCTGTCGATCTGACCCAAACAAAAACAGCGGTACATCCTTCTCGCCTGTTCCGAACAGATGCCGTTCGCTTGGAAAGATTCCCCAAAGTTTATAAGGATCACCCTTTACAAAAAACTTCAGCGCGTAGCGTGTGGAAACATCAGGCGCATAGGCAATCTCCAACGTTTCACGGTTGATCGTTTGCTTCATTTTGTAGACAAATGGCTGCACATGGAAGTTGCCTTCTTGATCTACAAAACGGGGTGGATTGGGTGGCGCATAAATCTGGTTTGTAAACCGCGTGCTGATTTCGTACGGCGCCAAAAAATCTGCAAAGATCGCCGAGAGATAGAACGCAAGAAGCACCACTCCGCCGACGAGCGCGATACGGCTGCGCTTAAATCGCCGCCAAATCAACTGTCCTTGGCTCAAACTGACCCAGTCTTTACCATCCGGCGCGAGTGTTGGAACCGCGTACTCAATGCTGTCGGTTGGGGTACCTGTGGAGGCACTCATCGGAATGTTATGCGCGGATCTACCCACGCCAGCGCGACATCGGCAAGGAAGTTGCCAATAAGCAACATTAGGCTGAGCAACATGAGGAAACTACCTGCGAAATACATGTCCTGGACACGCAAAGCGCGGTAGAGCAGGGGGCCAGTGGTGGGCAAACTGAGCACGATCGAGATGATGATTGAGCCTGAAAGAATCGATGGCAGTTGCAGCCCGATCAAGCTAATCAGCGGATTTATAGCCATGCGCACGCCATGCTTCCAGGTCACAGCCTGCGCGCTCAACCCACGCGCATGGGCTGATTGCACATACTGCTGATTCATAATATCCAGCAAATTGCCACGCATGATGCGGATGAGTTCGGCTGTGCCAGATATCCCAACCAGAAATACGGGAATCCAAATGTGTTTTAGCAAGTCAAGCAATTTAGGCATTCCCCATGGCGGTTTTTCCATTCCGGCGCTAAACAAACCGCCAATTGGGACACCAAATACGTAGACCGAAACGACCATCAGAATCAGCGCCAGCAGAAAGCCTGGAACCGCGAGACCCACAAAACTGATGCCGGTAAAAACCTGATCGAGAAAGGAGTATTTGTGAGTCGCAGAATAGACGCCGATCGGGATCGCAATGACCCACGACAACAGCAATGTCAATACCGACATGACAACGGTTAGCAAGAGCGAGTCGCCAATCAAGTCTTTTACCGGCCGCTGATACTCGAATGATTCGCCAAAATCCCCCTGCACAAAGTTGCTTATCCACAGCCAGTAGCGCACATACAGGGGGCGATCGAGTCCGTATCGTTCACGCAGTCCGCGTAATTGCAGCTCGGCATTTTGACTGCCCTGTCGTTCGAGTTCTGCGGCGCGGGACGTGAGATAGTCTCCCGGTGGAAGGTCGATCACAAAAAAGACGACGAGTGAGATCAGCACTAGCAGGAACAATGCATGTGCAAGGCGCCGAATAATGAAGTTGACCATTTTCTCGCAGGCGATTTAGCAATAATCTCCAAGCCTGCCACCGAAGTCACCCTCCCTGCGCTCTGCAGGGAGGGTGACTTCAGCATCGAGTCTAGAGACAGGCTCAATCTTAGCTTTTGTAAAAGTAGGTTTGTGGGTTGGTGCAGCCCGGCGCACCTTGAGCCCATGAACCCGTCATCGCAAAGCCCGGGATATTTTTGAGATTGGGTCGCGCAACAACCAGATTCGGAATGTCATTGACGACGCCGAGGAAGAACGGGCCTTCTGTGGCATGCACTTTGACAGCTTCCAGAACATATTTGTTCTGCCCCTCATCCGTGTTTTCTGCCAGCATCTTGTTATACATCTCGATCATGCGATCCATCGGATCGCCCGCATCTGGTTTGATGCCTTTTTCACCGCGTGTATTGAACCATTGTGCTGTGAGGGGTGTGCCCCAATATGAATTGCCAATCGGAAAGAGCGTATCTGGAATGGTCGGGATGTCGTATCCGGTCCAGGCGTCCCAGCCAGCCATATCGTATTCCCCTGTCGAGAATTTTGGCCAGAAGCCGCTACCCCAGTCCATGCTGTTGACTTTCACCTCAATGCCGATCTTTTTCCAGGCTTCGGACACAAACTCAAGCACATCAACGGCGCGGCTGTCGGGCGTTGAGCCGGTGATAAACACCCAGCTCAGGCGCTTGCCGTCTGAGCGCAGGCGATACCCATCGCTGTCTTTTTTGTCCAAACCCAGGCTATCGAGCAGGCTATTCGATTTGTCAACATCGTATTCGATACCTACATTGCGCCAGGTTTCCATGAGCTTTTTGCCTTCTTCGGTGCTGCGGCCCCAGGGCGAATAAGGACTGGTCACGGCCTGGCTGGTGGAGCCAAGGCCGAAGTACACAACTTCGTTGATTGTCTTGCGATCGATTGCATGCGACAGCGCCAGGCGGAAGTCACGGGTGCGGATCAACTTGCGCATCACCTCGTCCGGGTTGTCCCAATTTGGCACGATGGCGGGGTCAGCACCAGCGCCGACCTTCCATTGAATCAGCTTGTAGTTACCAGTCGCTTCGCCAGTCTTCAATGTGGAGAAGCTGTCGAGAGGAATGCCACGGGCCATAAAGTCCACCTCGCCGCCGGTGATCTTCAACGGTATTACGCGTGGATCGGATACCTGAGTGATGACGATCTGGTCGATATAGGGTAGCTGTTTGCCCTCCGGGTCCACCTTCCAGTAGTACGGATTGCGCTCCGCCGTCATACTTTGCCCAGGCACATATTCAATCGTGCGCCAGGCCGTCAACACAGGCAAATCTGTATTGGTATACAGATTGTTCTCCGCTGTGAATTTGGTGTTCAACTCCTTGAAGTCAGTGACGGCTGTATTGTATTTGGGGTGGAATTGCTTTAAGTAATGCTTTGGCGCATACATGCGCATGTAATCGCCAGTGCTTGCCATTAAGCGATGGAAACAGCCATTGCGGGGCGGCAAAGATCACTTTCACCGTGTGATCATTTACCTTTTCGAGCTTCATCGGCGTTTCTTTGGTGATGGTCCAATAGGGCTGGGTATATCCAGCCTCCTTGTTCAATACCAGGTCATTCCACCAGAAATCAATGTCGTCCGCTGTGAAGGGCTCGCCGTCCGACCATTTGACGCCCTGACGAAACTCAAGCGTCATGCTCATGCCGTCGGGAGCATACTCGTGCTTTATCGCAAGGTTCGGCTCAACTTTACTGCATCGGCGCTCCAGCGATACGGGCCTTCATAAAGGAACTGATATTCGTAGGAGCCGAATTGTGGTCCTTCGATGATCCAGGACAGTTTGCCACCATAGGTTCCCACTTCTTCGATTGGGGTAATCACCATCGGGTCAGGAGGTAGCCGCTTGTCCAATGCTGGCAGCTTGCCTTGCTTTACCAACTCGGCCAAAGCCGGCGCTTCTTTCCCTGAAGCCGGCGCAACCGGGGCCTGGGTTGCTTCGGGAACTGCGGTGGGATCCGATGCCTTGGTCGCTTCCGGCGCTGCGGTGGCGGCAGGTGCTTCCGGCACCTGGGTTGCTGCGGGGGCTGCTGTAGTCGCTGCGGGTGCTTGTGGGGCACTACAAGCAGCTGCAATCAGCCCGGTACCACCAAGCATCACGACTCTGAGCATTTCACGTCGAGTTATTCTTAAATTTGTCATTTTCTCTCCTGATTTTGACCACTTACATTTGCGCCAAAACACGTTGACGCGAGCCCCTATGAGGTGCATCCAGCAAGTGATTCAATGTCACGTATGCAGGTTCGGCATGATTCTTGGAACTTTGAATCAGTTCGGCGAATTAACGAATACACACTGTAGGCACACGAAAATCGCGTATTGAATATTGAGCCTTGAGAACTGACGGGTCAAGCTCTCGCGATGGTCGCACTTGTGCCGCACCTCCTCCGTTATTAATGCATGGTTGAAAGCACAATGGGGCAACTGTTACTCTGTTTCTTTTCAACAAACTCGTAACTGTTGACCTCGATCGTCGGCGCATTTCCATTCTCCGAATCCACCCATACCCCGCATGGGCCTCCCTTATCGCTTGTGCCGATTTCCACTTCGGAGCCGTCCATGCGCAGCGTGGGCTTATACCAACGCGCAACCCGTTCGGAATCGCCCTCGATGTAGTGCGCCACAAGTGAACGGCGGAACCGGTCGGTTGTTGTGTTTGGCAGCGAACCATGCACCAGCGCGCCATGAAAAGAGCACGTCGCCGGGATTCATGCGTATGGAAACGACGGGAGTGCCGATGGGGATTGGAACAGTGACGTCGCTGAAACTCTGCGTGGTATCCGCCGGCACGGTGCACAGGATGGGCCATTTATGACTGCCTGGCACGACCTGCAAACAGCCATTGGCCGTGTCGCAGGCGTCCAACGCCATCCACGCGGCGATACAGGTGCCTGGCTGCACTCGCAGGTAATAATTGTCCTGATGCAGCGCCTGCCCGCGCGCGCCGGGCGGCTTGAAATAAATCATCGTCTGCACGGCGTATGGGTCACGACCCAACAGGCCGGTAAGCATTGGCGCAGGCGTGGTGCCAACATCCAGTTCAAGCTGACATCGTCCCAGCGATGCATCTGCAACATGCGCGGATATCGCAGCAATGGATCGTTTAGCGCCGGGTTGGCGATGTGAGTGTCGCCCGGCACAAGTCCGTTTTCGCGAACCCGCATGTAGTGATCGCGGAAACCAACAGCTTCCGCCTCAGAAAACACTGCGGGTAGCAAGACAAAGCCATGCTGTTCGAAATATCAGCCTGTCTGCAGCAATTGAGTTTGAAATTATGATTTCCTCGTTTAGGCAGCCTGCGTTTTAGAAGACCTGTTTCTATTTTGATCATAGCCAGCCGTAGCTGCATTAGCGAATAGCACGGAAGGTCGCCGACTTGCGCTTTTCTGCTATTCGCGCAATGATTAGGAATATGCACGAAGTCGCGTTTGAGGAACCTGGCCCAATGCCCGGGCGTCTTCTTGCGGGCCATTTTCTCGAGCCATTTGGATATCACATTCGGCGTGCCCGCGGCACGCGCGACTGGCTGCTGACATTGACTATCTCTGGCGAAGGCTGCTATCGTCTGGGTAGCCGTACGCACATCTGCCGACGGGGTAACATCGTGCTTCTTCCGCCTGAAACACCGCACGATTACTCCACGCCGAGTGACAAACACGCATGGGGATTTTTCTGGGTCCACTTTACGCCGCGCTCCGATTGGATTAATTGGCTCAAGCTGGGCGCGCAGCAACGAGTTGAACGAACGGACTCTTACTGACGACGATGCGGAGTACCCGCGCATTTATCAAGCTTTTCATAAGCTGGTGCAGGACAACCGAAATATTGATGTCCTGCATGGTGAGTTGGCAGACAATGCGCTTGCTGAAATCTTGATCCTGCTGGCCGGCCACCACAATCGCACGACTTCGCATCAGTTTGATTCCCGCGTTCTTCATGTGCTGCGCCGGCTATCCGACGAATACGATCGCGATCTATCTGTTGCCGATCTGGCACAGGAGGTGTCATTGTCGCCCTCGCGGCTTGCTCATCTGTTTGCGGTGCAGACTGGCGAGCCGCTCATGCGCGTGCGCATGAAGTTGCGCATGCGCCATGCCGCGCGCCTGCTCGAAACGACATCGCGGCAAGTAAGTGAAATTGCAGCAGACATCGGCTTTAACTCCCTTTTTCAGTTCTCACGCCAATTCGCGCGTTGGCATGACATGAGCCCAACCGCATATCGGAAACGCCTGCATGACCCTTGAAAACCGATCAAGTGCACCTCGAGTGACTCGACTGCCGCTAATGCCCAGGAAGTCCAGGTGCTACCGTCGGAGGTGGCCGAACCCGATTACCGTTTGGCAGTCGGGCCTCAAGCTCTAATAGAGTGTTTTTCAACCGGTGTCGTGCCGTCATCTCGACCGAAGGCGGCCCAGAGTCTCGCTGGTCACTAGAGCGTATGTGCCGCCGAAGTGGAGAGATCCTACGTAACAAATCAGAATCTCTCCACTTCGGCGGCATTTACGTCGACTGTTCCCACACAATCCTCGTCCGCCTCTGGTCGAGATGACGGCACGACACCGGTTGAAAAACACTTTCTAAGGTGCTGAGTGGCGTTAAATCGTACTTGATCAAGATCCAGATTGCAAACCACACCACGTGAACGAACACAAACGACATGCGTCCGGAGAAGCCGGTAATTGTGTCCGCTGGCCGTTCGGAAACGCTGCGATGTTTCATGGTGTTCCGCCGAAGCGTCACAATTGTGTTTTTGCTTATTGCACGGCTCGTCTATTTGAAAGACACCGGTAGATAGACGTGCTTGCCGGCAAACAGAACAAGATACAGGCTGTAGACATCCGGCACTTTGATCGCCGGGCTGTCACCCGTTTCAATATAGCCGAGCTGGCTGGTGACCGGGCCGGCAGGCGCAAACACATTGAGCTCCGCTACCGCGGCCACCGCCTCGCCACCATAGGCGTTGATCGCGCGCAGGCGAATAAAACGCCCCACGCGGTTGCCAAAATTGATGCGTGATTCTGCCTGGCCTGGTGCAAACGTCCCAGTTGCGGCCGGCGTACCCCAGGTCACGCCATCTGCGCTGACATAGAACTCATATGTCTTGACGCGCGCAATCGCATTGTCCTGGCGCGGGAGATAGCTGAAACAGGCCAGCGAGACCGACGCACCGAGATCGATCTGAATCTCGTGCGGATAGGTTGGCACCGCGCTTATCCATTGGGTATGCCAGTAGCTGTCAACCGAGCCGTCAAACGCGAAGCGCGCAAAGTTGTATGAACCCGGTTCTTCGCTGCTCGCTGATTTGAGCGCCCAGCCGGCGCGCGCCAGCACTGGCCCGCAGGCGTTGGGCGCAGGTGTCGGGGTCGCTGTTGGCGCCACTGGTGTCAGTGTTGGGCTGGTAGTGATTGGCGTGGCTGTCGCGCTTGTGATCCCGGTTGCGCCGATTTTGATCTCTGCGGCCGATGCTGAGCTCGAACCGTCCTGCGAGCTGAGCGCGACCAGCCGCACATAGCGACCGGTCGTCGCGGTGAAGCTTACGTTGCGCTCGGTTGCGCCGGCCAGGAAGTCGCCGGCGGCCACAGGCGCCCCCCAGGCCGTCGTGTTGGCGCTGACAAAGATCTCATAGCCGCGGATTCGGCTAAACGGCGCGTCCTGTCGCGGCAGATAACTCAGGCAGCTGATGTTGCGGGACTGTTTTGTATCGATCACAATCTCGTGCGGAAATAAGGTCGGGGTGTTGATCCAGCGCGTGTGCCAAAGCGAATTTGGATCGCCGTCAATCGCAAACGACGCAAAGTTCCACGAACCCGGTTCGTCGCTACTGACTGATGCGATTGCGACCGCCGACGGCGGCAGTGTTGCACTGCAAGGTCCCGGAACGACTGGTGTGGCTGTCGGTGTGGACGTCGGCGTTGTGCCCACCGGGGTGGCGGTTGAGGTGGCAGTGGGCACCACGGCCGTGGCTATCGGTGTGCTGGTTGGGCCCGTGGATCCGGCATAGCCCCATGGCATCTCGATCGCGCCGATGTCACAGACACCATCTGTAAAGCGCAGTGTGCCGAGCTGGTCAGCGCTTTCGAGTGCTGGGTGGTTGCACAACGTGTTGTCCCCGGCATTGAGCGATGGGCTGTTTGGCAATACCCAGCGCGTATATTGCGGCACATACAGCGCGCCCGCGTTAAAGCCGAGCGGTTTGGCCGGGTCGAACAACGGGGCGCGCGCCGACCCTAAACCGCAGCTGCCGTCTGAGTCGATATTTGGGCCGGTGCCAGCGAGTGTCCCCTGACAATTGCCGAGCGTGCCGGTGATGGCCGTGCGATGCAAGATGCTGCTACTGACCTGCACCGCGCCGGATTGCTGCCAGAGTGTGGCGCCGGCGGCGTCTTCGAACGTGGCGCTCCCGAGGGCGGGCAGATAGCGATTGTCGGTGAACGTGCTAAACCAAATGCGGGACGTGCCGCCGTCGGCGAAGAGCCCGGAGCCGCGATGTGGATAGCTGGGCGAGGTGGAGCGGTGCGCATAGTTGCTCCCGACTGTTGCGTTCGCCAGCCATAGGTTGCCGCTGCCGGTGTTTGCAATGCCAGCGCCGCTCGACGCCACATTGCTGATGATCGAGGTTGCAGTCAGGGTCATTGTGCCGCGGTTATGGATGCCGCCGCCCGTGCCGCTGTTGTTCACAGTCTTGTGCGCGTTTCGCAAAAATGCGGTGCCGCTGACGTTGAAGGTGCCCTGGTTGAACAGCCCGCCAGAAGCGAGCGCGCCGCCGCCGGTGTTGTCCCACACATCCAAAAAGAAGCCGGTGATCACACCTGTGTTGCGGATTCCACCGGTTCCACCCGGGCAGTTGCCGCTGCGCACGCGCACTTTTTCAATCTGGATCGAGCCGCTGTTGTCGATGCCACCCGCTGTTGTGCATGCGGCAGAACCGCCGTTTATCAGCTGCAATTTCAACAGATAGACTTTCGCATTGTTGGTCACGCTGATGACTGGGCCTGGCCCGACGCCGCTAACAAACGTCTGCAAGACGCCGGCTTGAAACGACGTGCCCTGCAACTTGACATTGCGGCTGATGACAAGCGACTCCTGAAAGGTGTCGTTGTAAACATAAATTTCGGTGCAGGCGGCTGTGTTGATTGCCGACTGGATGGTCGCAAAATGGCCGGCGGCACCGGTCTTGCTGACTTCGCACAAGACCTCGCCAGCCGCTGGGTCACGTGTTTGGCGCAGCGGGCTGTCGATAGCTTCCGCTGAGCGCGAGGCTGCGAGGCTGGTTACAAACACCAACACTGCTGCAAAAAACCGACGTGCGCGATGTTGCCGTCCGCTCGATATGCGTGATGAAAATACTGTGTACTGCGATTGCATGCGTCTCCCCCGTAAAGCGCGTGTCTCATCCCTCTGAGCCGTTGTGACACGCGGCCGACGTTGTTCGCAAACGTTGCGGGGTTGTCAATTGCATACAAGGAGTTGCATGTCCCCGGTGATTCTGCGACACACCGTCGTCGAAAATTATGGTCATTAGGTGGACTGCGACAACCGTACTTCCACGTATCGCCAGTGCAATGCATGCTATACACTTCCGGCCGTGGCTACACAACCGATATCCCCGAATACCGCGATATCTGCGGAAGGCATCTTTAAGACGTTTGGCAAGGAGAGGGCCGTCAGCGATATCAATTTCACGATTCCCGAAGGACAGATCCTTGGGATGATCGGACCGAGCGGCTGCGGAAAAACGACCACGTTGCGTCTGACGATTGGCATTTACAGGCCTAGCCAGGGCACGATTTCGCTAATGGGCAAGACACCGCAGTCGTTCTCGCCTGCAGCGCGCAGGCAGATCGGCTATATGCCACAGTTATTTGTGCTGTATCCACAGCTCACGGTTTGGGAGAACCTGAGCTTCGCAGCCAGCATGTATGGCCTGCCGCTGTTTGGCCGTAAAAAGCGCATGAACGAAGTGCTCGAGTTTGTCTCGCTTGAGAAGCACACAAACAAACTGGCGCGCAATATCTCCGGCGGAATGCAGCGGCGATTGAGCCTGGCGGCCACGCTGATACACGACCCAAAGTTCATTTTTCTTGACGAACCAACAGCCGGTATCGACCCGCTTCTACGGCGGCGCTTCTGGGATCACTTTGTGGCGCTGCGAAACAAAGGCCGCACGCTCTTTGTAACCACGCAGTATGTCGGCGAGGCAGCCTATTGCGATCAGGTCGCGGTAATGGCCAAAGGCCGCATGCTCATGGTCGAGACGCCGGAGCGTCTGCGCAAGCGCGCATTTGGCGGTGAAATCGTTAACTACGGCGTGCGCGCGCCGCTCAAGATCGAGCAAATCCAGGCGATTCAAGGCATGCCATTTGTCGTGTCAAAGATAAAGATCAACAGTCCGACTTCGCTGCAAATGACCGTAGATGAAGCCAGCACCGCCATGCCGCAGCTGATGCGCTGGAGCGAGAGCAACGAAATCGAAATCGAGCTGATCGAAGAGTTTGTGCCGCCGTTCGATGATGTGTTTGTCGAACTTGTCACGCGCGCCGAAGCGGAAGCGGGCATCACCGAGGAGGGCGCGTAATCATGCAGTTCATCATCCATGTCAGTGCTTTTTTGCGCAAGGAAATCTTCGAGATTTTGCGTCAGCCAAAGCTCCTGCTCACGCTGGTGGCCGGTCCGTTTTTGATCCTGCTCATTTTCGGTGTTGGGAACCGCATGGGCGCGCGCCAGATGAAGATCACGTTTGTGGCCGACAAGGGCAGCACGGCCGAGACATTCATCAAGAACTTCGCCAGCCGCATCACCGGCACATTTCTGGTTCAGGAAGTCATTAGCGATGAAACCAAGGCGCTGCAGGATCTGCACGCCGGGCGAATCGATTTGGTCGCGGTTGCTCCAAGCGACCCATACGCCATCGTGCGCGCAAATAAGCAGGCGCCGTTTGGGCTGTATCACAATGAGATTGACCCGGTGCAGGCTGGCTATGTTACGTTTTTGTGGGATTACTTTATCAACGAAATCAACCGGCAGCTGCTGGAGGACGTGATCAAGAAGGCGCAGGGCCAGGCGGGCGAGGTGCAGGCGCTGTTGAACGAGGCCAAGGCCTCAGCCACCGCGATGCGCGCCGCCCTCGAATCCGGCGACGCCAGAACGGCGCGTCTCGCGTATAGCAAACTGGCGCGCCCGGTCAACGGCATGCAATCGTCGATCGGCACCACGGCAGACATGCTCGAAGGGGTCTCGTCGACGCTGGCGAACGGGCAGAGCTCGGGAGAAAATAGTCCGCAATTGGTGCGCAGCACGCTCGACGATCTGCGCAAAGACGTGCTCGCGCTCGAACAGCTCGAAGAGGGCAAAGCAGACTACGGCGCGGAAACTCAGATCGTGCGCCGCATCGAGGATCGCATTGAGCGTTTGAGCGGCACCGTCAAGGACTTCAAGTCGATTGGCGCGAACATCATTGTGCGCCCGCTGCAGGCAAACACGCGCGGTGTGGCGCTGTCGGTCGATGTGATGGCGTATTTTGCGCCATCGGTGATCGTGCTGTTGCTGCAGCATTTGTTGATTACGATGTCGGCATTGTCGCTCGTGCGCGAGCGTATGATGGGCTCGGTCGAGCTGTTTCGCGCCTCGCCGTTTGATCCGATCGAAATTTTGATCGGCAAATATCTGAGCTATCTGATTCTTGGTGCGGCCCTGACCGCGATTCTGACCGGTGCGTTGATTTTTCTTCTGCGCGTGCCGATGGTCGGTTCGTGGCTGACGTTCTCGGCTGTGACGTTTGCGCTGTTGCTGGCCTCGCTGGGCTGGGGCACCTTTATCTCAATCATCGCGGACAACGATACGCAGGCGGTGCAGTATGCGATGCTGCTGCTGCTGGGTTCGGTCTTTTTTAGCGGCGCGTTTCTGGCGCTCTACAACATTCAATTTCCATCGCAAATCGTGTCCTGGCTGCTGCCTGCGACCTATGCGATCCAGCTGCTGCAGGGCGTCATGCTGCGCGGACAGCTGGCTGAAACTGGGTGTTTCCAGGCTTGCTCGCCATGGGCGTGATCTTCTTTGCGATCAACTATCTGCTGCTGCGGCACAAGATGGCGCGCGAATAGCCGCGATTTCAGGCGCGTGTTCGCGGCGATCTCATATCTCTCGGCCATCATCGGTCCGCAGGCACCGCCTGTGGGGAAACAGAACAACGCCCTGTGTGAGCAGGGCGTTGTTCCTTTGTCATCCGAAGCGCTAGAACGCGGTCAGTCCGCGTTTTCGACAGTAAATCCAGTTTGCCAGAACAATAGTTTGCGCGGTTTGTAGCGCTCGCCATCGTCACCGATGACGGTGGCGTTTATTTTTGAGGCCATGTCCACCATCTTGTAAATGTGGTGCGAATCGGCGTCGTTGCACACAATTTCACCATTGAAGTAGTGAAAGCACGGTTCGTCTTGCCACTTGATCACGTAGCAGCGGGTGAGGCGGTCAAAGTCATCGGGCTTGACATAGGTATCGCTGACCGACCATTCGAGTTCCGGATCGGCCTCGAACAGAACGTCGAGATCGTAGGGTGTGACCGGTTGGTGGCGTGTTTCAGCCCAGCTATTTGCTTTGATGATGTGTATGTCGTAAGCCATTGTGTATCCCTCGTCGTGTCAGCGCCCCAAACCTGAGCGGACGTGCTCTTAGAATACACATAAGAATTCAATTAGAAAAGAGGCCTTTTGCTGGCCTTTGCGCAAAACCACAGCCCCAACATTGCGCATTTAGAACAACGTTGCGGAAAAACGAGAATACCCGCGCAGCGCGCGAGTATTCTCGTTTTTTAGTGTCGACGCCGCGTTACGGCGCCGCTGTTGGCGCAAGGCAGTTCGGATCGCGCACATAGCTGATTTTCGCCAGCGTCGGATCGATGATTTTCGGCGTCATGCCAATTTGGGCCTGAATCGTCTCGTGTGTGGTTTCACGGCCGGCCAGACACAGGTCATTGGTGCAAACATACGCGTCCGCGCTGAGCAAATCGCGGTAGTCCGCTGGCAACTCCGGCAAGGGCCGTTTAAGCCAGCAAGGCGCTACGGCGACCAGAATGCTGTCGTCAGCAACCGGTTTTGCCTCGAGCGTGAACCCCAGCTCGGCTGCGCGTTCGATCACGCCGGGTGTTGGCATCACACGGGCTACGCGCGCCAGTTCGCCCTGATTGATCGGGATCGCGGTGGCCGCGGGCAGGGTGCCAATTGGAAAGGTGTCGCCCGTGGACGCCGTTTTTGGCGCAACAGGCGGTTGACCCAACGTCACCACCAGAAGGGCCGCCACTGCAAACGCACCGGCGAGGCCGGCGATCATCACGCTGTGTACCGTCTTCATGGAGAGAAGCGTAGCACGGCTGTATCAACGATGTATATGATGTTTGACCCACGATAGCACTTCATCTTGCTGAGAAGCTGACGCCGAGGTGGTGTCAACGCGCAACAACGGCGCATCCAGTGCTACGGGTTCCAATGTTTCTGCGCGCATTGCGCCCGCAATTTCTTGCGTGATTTCGTCATCGGCATGGCCTGGGTGCCGCGCGCGGCCAAGAAATCGCTGCACCCGTAATTCTGGCGCGCACTCGCAAAAAATCTGCAGCGCCCGGGCCTGGCGTAGCGCACAGATCGCGTTGATTTGCTCTCGCGCAGCGTCTGGCTTGAAATTGTTCTCCAGCACACAATCGACGCCCGCTGCGAGTTGCGCGTCGATCATGTGAAACAACAGCGCGCTCGTCGCCACACCAAGCCGTCGCGACTCGGCGCGTGTGCTGTAGCCAAGCGTGTCAAACAGGATCTCTTTGACATCGTCCTTGTGCAACACCGGCCATCCCAACTCCGCGGCCACAGTGCGCGCCAGCGTGGTTTTGCCGGTGGCGGGCAGGCCGTTTACGAGCAGCAACACCGGGCGCTGCGTCAGGGCCACTGCGCGCCCTTTGCATCGGTATACAGCGCATACAGCGACTGGCTGCCTGTCATGAACAACCGGTTTTTCTTGCGGCCGCCAAAGCAAATATTTGAACAGACTTCCGGCAGATGAATCTTGCCGATCAGCGCGCCGTCCGGCGCAAATACATGCACACCGTCAAGACCTGGGCCGGCCCAGCCTGCGCTCGACCACAGATTGCCATCGACGTCCGTTCGAATGCCGTCGGCGACAGCCGGGTTCATGTCCGCGAAAAGCTGGTTTTTCTTGAGCGACTTGTTGCGCGCGATCTCGAAAACGCGGATGTCTTTCGGCGTGCCGCTGTCGACGACATACAGCTTGCTCTCGTCAGGCGAGAAGCACAGCCCGTTTGGCCGATCAAGCGCATCGGTCATCAGTGTCAACTTTCCGTTTGTTGGCTCGAAGCGATAGACCGCGTTGGGCAACTCGGGCGTGGCCTTGTGGCCTTCGTATTCCCACAGGATGCCATAGCCCGGGTCGGTAAACCAAATCGAACCGTCGCTGTGCACCACCACGTCGTTTGGCGCGTTCAAGGGCTTGCCTTTGTAACTGTCCGCGATCACCGTGATGGCGCCATCGGGCTCAGTCCGCGTGACGCGGCGTGAATCGTGCTCGCAGGTCAGCAGACGGCCGCTGCGGTCGCGCGTGTTGCCGTTGCTATAGTTGCTGCTGCTGCGAAACACGCTGACTGCGCCGTTTGTTTCATCCCAACGCAGCATGCGGTCGTTGGGAATATCGCTAAACAGCAAAAATCGGCCATCGCCAAAATAAACCGGGCCTTCCGTCCAGCGGCCGCCGGTCCACAGTTTTTCCACCGCCGCGCTGCCAAGTTTGTAGCGCTGAAAACGCGGGTCGAGCACTTCAACGGCTGGGTCGGGATAGCGCACAGGTGTATCCATTGGTCGATTTTTAGTTTCTTGCGCGGACGACGCCTTCATCGTTGTTGCGCATCGCGTCACAGTAGGCATTCCAAAGCCCTTGCGGGTCTTTGACATAGGATTCGATGTGGCCGCATTCGCCGCAGATCCACGCGACGACGTTTGTTTCGAAGGCCTGCTTGTCAAAAAGGCTCTTAGGGTTGCGCACCACCCGCACAACCTGGCTCAGAACTGAGAGACCGTAACCGTGGCTGAGAAGGGGCAGGGCCATGCTCTTGTTGGAACCGCATCTGCCGCAGTTGTGTTGTTGCATATCAGTTTGTAATGCCCAAGCATACCTGACCGCGAAACACTACTTTTTGAACCGTTGCTCGATCGCGGTAAATGCGAGAGCCAGCACGATGGCTGAAATCACAGGGTGCACGATCCATGAAAATGGTTCTGGCACCGCGCCGCCAAAGACACTCATGGCCAGGGCATCAACCAGCAACACAAATGGCAATTGCACGGCGGTCAAAATGACATACAGCAGGCTGAAGACGCCTGAGAGGCCGGTCAGATCCTGTGGTTGCGGGATCTGACACAGCGAGCCGCCCGGGCAGCTCAGCACCTGTGTCATGCGCAGCGCAAAAAACATCGCGAAGAAAAGGCCAACGCGGCCGGAATAGGTCATAGTGTGCTATTTGCCCGTCAGCATCCGGGCTGCAATGCCGCCGCTGATAAACCCAAACAGATGGCCCTGCCACGAAATGCTCTCGCTGGTTGGCAGGACGCCCAACAGGATGCTGCCATACGCCGCGCCAACGGCCAGCGCCAGCAGGATCGAAACCGACGGTGCGATCGAAAACCCCGCGCAGCAGCAAAAATCCGAGGTAACCAAAAATCACGCCGCTCGCGCCAATGTGCACGGTCGCCGCGGGTGCGACCAGCCAGACACCGAGGCCGCTGACCAGCCACACGATGGCCGTAACCAGCGCAAACTCGGTGCGGCTGCGCGCCAGGATCAATCCGGCCAGCACCGCCAGCGGCAAGGTGTTGGCCGAAAGATGCGCAAAGTTCAGGTGCAACAGGGGGGCGAACAAGATGCCGGGCAATCTGTTTACATCGCGCGGGTGGATGCCATACTGATTCAAACCCTGGTTGAGGAGCGCGGCATCGATGGCTTCGAGCAACCACAATGACACCACGATCGTCGCTATCAGTTTCGCATGCGAAAGCGCCGCGCGGCTGACGCGCCGCAACTGGTCGCTCATTGGAAGATTCGAAGCAGTCATTAGGGGGCGAATCATAATGTGTGCTGGATAAATGTAACAGTATTGTTGTTTCCGGCATGACGTTGCGTATTCATAGCGAAACGAAGTCTCAAAAATTGCATTTAGCACCCAGAAACGTGGCAAAACAAGGTGTTTACGGCAATCCGACAAATCCCGATGCCGGGCAGCGTATGGCAAATGCAGGGCAAGCAATTGCCGTGCTGATTCCCCTGCGACAGGCGCCGGTCGCCAATTGCGGCGCGCGCGCCCATTGCAAAACTGCGCCGCACGCTAAAGTAATGTCATGTTCAAAGAAGTTGGCGATGTCCGAATCATGTTTGAGTTGCTGGCTGGCCGCTACTATCTTGAAGAAAAGGTGTCTGGCGCGGCAACGAACGCCGAGCTGTATTTCGCGGTCGACACATACACCGATGATGCGGTGGTAGTGAAGTTTGTCGAGCGTCCGCTTGTTTCCGGATACCGGATGCTGGATGAGCAATTCAAACGCGATTGCGATGTGGCGGCCTGTCTGCGTCAGTCATATATCGCCACGCTGGTCGATGTGGGCGAGAGCGCCGGGCGCGCGTTTCTGGTCTACGCTCGACCGAAAGGCAAGTCTTTGCGGATGATTCAGCAGAGCCGGCATGGGTTGTCGCCGCAGGCCGTCATCGACGTGGTGCTTCAGACGTCCAGCGCGCTTGATTTTGCGCACAGCTACGGGCTCGCTCATGGCAGCGTTGACGCCGATCACATCATGGTGGGCACTGATGGTGTGGCACGCATGCTGGGGTTCGGTTCGGCCTGCGCAAAGGCTATTGCAGCTGATCGCATCGCGCAACCAGCGGCCAGCACCGATGTGGCGAACTTGATAGCGCTCGCGCGGAGACTGCTGGCAACACACCCGCACGCGCTGTCGGCGTTTGAACGGCGCCCGGGCGTGCCCAACCCGCGCACGGCCGCTGAACTCGGGCAGTCGCTCGGTTCAGTCTCGGTTGGCGCGTATAAGCATGCGGGCGCGCTCAACATGAAGCTGCGGACGATCGCGGCCGCGATGTTTGGCGTGGGTGTTATTGCGGTCGGTGCGATGCTGGCGAGCAGCCAAACCACCGCAGCGCTGCCGCTGGCCAGCCGGTCACGTTGACTGGTTTTGTCGGCGCGATCGCGCGCAGCGCCGCCCCTGGCGAATAACCCACTCGCCCAGCAAGTGATTTCGATCGTGGGCATTAGGCGCGCTGTATGCCGTTTTTGAAGACCGCGGCACAGCGCGGCAGCGTTGGGATGATATCTGCCGGCGTGTCAGTATCGAGCAACGCAAAGTCGGCGCGGTCTGCGGGCGCAGTGTGCCCTGCATAGAACAGCGACGCAGGTACTCGAGGTCACCATATCCAGCACGGTGCGCAACTCGCGCACGCCGCTCATGTGCGCGCTGTGCGCGCACAGATTTGCCGTGTGCAGCATGTTGTAGTCGCCAAATGGGTTAAACGGGTCGCGCACATTGTCGCTGGCCGCCACAACATGCACGCCCTGGCCTAGCAACTGCTTTACGCGCGTCAGGCCGCGCGGTGCGGGTTGCATGCCGCGCCCGATCAGATTTAGGTTGCACGAGGGCAGGGTGACGACGGCGACCCCCGCGTTTGCACATGCCGCGATGATGCGCCCGGCCGAGGTTTCGTCCATAAATGCGAGCGACACGCAGTGCCCGGCCGTCACCCGGCCATGCATCCCCGACGCCTGCGCGAGTTCTGCCAGCAGTTCAAGCGTGCGGCTTTGGGGATCTTCGGTTTCGTCGATGTGCAGATCGATCGCCGCGCCAGTCTCGGCTGCGATCTCGAACGCCGCGCGCACGCTGGCGGCCGGGTCCGGTTCGAGCGCCGGCGCGCCGCCGACAAAATCCACACCCATGCGAATGGCTTCAACCACGGTGTCGCGCTCTGCGCGGCTTGTCGCCAGATGGCCGAGCGCCACCAACTGCAGGCTGATGCGATCGCGGAACTCGTCGCGCAGCGTCAGCAGCGCCTCGACCGAGCCGAGCTGCTGACGCGTGACCACATCGACATGCGAACGCATGGCGGTTGTGCCGTGGCTGATGGCGCGTTCGAGCGCGCGGCGGGCGCGTTTGTAAACCGACTCGCGCGTGTGCAGGTGCGTGGCAGCCAGCCAGATGTCGATGGCTTCCCGCAGCGTGCCGGAGTGGTTGTCGATGTCGCAAAACGTTTTGTCCAGGTGCGTATGCAGATCGACAAACCCGGGCAGCAGCAGGCGCCGGTGCGCGTCGATCACGACGGCGCCGGCGGGTGCGGCCAGCGCGGTTTCGGTGCGCACGATCACGCCATCGATCGCGAGCACATCGGTGACGGCGCCGTCGATCAGCGTGGCGTTTTGAATCAACAGGCTGGGCATGGTGTCAGGCCCCGACCTCGAACACGCTGATTTCGGCAATCAGGCGGCTCAGGCGGTCTGTCGCGGCGGCTAGCATCGCGCGGCCCTTGTCGGCCGTGCCGAGCGTGGCGTCGCCGAAGACGCCGCTGGCGCTCCAGTCTGGGGTGAGCCAGGCTGCGCTGGCATTGCCGAACATGCCCAGCGGCGGCGCGGCATCCGGAAAATTTGGGAAGTGCCGCGCGGCTTTGGACATGTCGACGCGTTCGGGCGCCAGAGCCAGCATCAACGATGTTTCGAGTTCGCCGGCGTGAATGCCGAACTTGCGCTCCTGCGGCGTGATTTCGAAGGGCGCGTCGACAAACAGCGCCGGGTGCAGGCAGAATGTCATCATGCCCGTTGCGGCGCGAATATCGCGCGCGGCAGTGTCGAGCACGGCGATGTTGCCGCCGTGGCCATTCAAAAACGCCAGCCTGCGAAAACCCGCGCGCGCCGCGCTGCGCCCGAGATCGCCCAGCACCGCCAGCAAGGTCTCGCTGCTGAGCGTGAACGTGCCGGGAAACATGGCGTGCTCGATGCTGCGGCCATACGGCAGCGCCGGCAGTTGCCAGGCCGCGACCGTGTCCGGTAGCTTCGCCAGCGCTGCCTCAAGCACCGCGCTGACCTGCAACGTGTCCGTGCAGACCGGCAGATGCGCGCCGTGCTGCTCGATCGCGCCGACTGGCAGGATCAGCACGCCGGCGCGCTTGTTGATCGCTTCAATCGCCGGCGACGTTAGATGCGTGAGCTGACGGGTGCTGTTAATCGGCATGGTTTAGGTGGCCCGGGTTGAGCAATGCGCGCGGGTCCCAGCGCTTTTTTGCGTCCAGAATCGGCTGACCGTTCCAGCGCACATCTTCGTCGAGCCGGTGCGTGTGCGGGTTTGCGATCCACATGCCGATCGATTCGCACCAGGCGATCATTTCCCACAGCTGTTCTTTTGACTCAAACCGCACCAGCGTCATGCCCTGCGGCACCAGGCGGCCGCGGAAGCGCATGAACTCGGTGTGACCGATCACTGCGTCGCCATAGCGTGCTTTGCGCAGGCGGTGTTGTTCGAGCGCGCGGCCAGGCTCAAACATGTCCTGCAGATACGTAACGCTGCTGTCGGCCTTCATCGCCCAGAGCGTGGTGTGGTTCCACGTAAAGTCTGAGAGCATCATGCCGCCCGCGTGATAGCGGTCATGCGCGGTATGCGATGTGAGCGCGCCGCCATGCGTCGACACAACGGCCTCGATCCACGCCTTTGTGTCGTCTGGGCCGCACAACTCGAGGATCGCCAGCGCTTTCCCTTCCTGCGCCGCGCCTTTGCGCATGAGCTGCGGAAAGTAGGACGGCGCCGGCCACTCATACACGCTAACTTCACGTTTGTAAATCGCGTCGTTGTGCGCGAGTGACTCGGCAAATTCGTACGCCTGCTCGTATGAATCAAACGTCGCGGTGAACTCTTCCCAGGGCCGCTTTGGCGCGAGCGCGAACGTCAGATCGGCAATCACGCAGGTCAGCCCGCAATTGTGGATGACGCCCTGCATGTCCTCCGCCGTATCCACAGCGATGATGCGCGGCTCGGCTTCGACCGTCACAATCGTCGCGCCAAGCACGTTTCCCTCGTCCCAAAGCGTGCCGTACGTGACAGAGCCAATGCCGCCAGCGCCGCCGGCCAAAAAGCCGCCCGCCGTCGCAGTCATCAATGTGCTGGGATAGAAACGCAGCTCCGCGCCGATCTGATTGGCAGCGCGCTCAATATCAAGCAGCTTGACGCCGGCCTGCACCTGGGTGCGTTCGGGCGTCAGCGCCAGAATCTGCGCGAGCCCGCGCATGTCCAGCAAGATTCCGCCATGGATAGGCACGCCCTGGCCGTAGTTGCCGGTGCCGGCGCCGCGCAGCGTGATCGGTATATTTGCGCCAAACGCATAGCGAATGACGGCGAGCAGTGCGTCGAGCGTGGCCGGTTGCACGCTGACATCGGCGCGCTTGTCGTCGAGCTGCGGTTTGAGCACCGGCGAGAACCAGTAATGGTCGCGCGACCACAGCTGAAGTTGCTTTTGATCGGCATTGACTTGCGCATCGCCGGCGATTGCGCGCAGGTCGGCGATGGTTTGCGCCGTTACCGGCGAAAACGTGGTCACACCCGTGCTCCATAGGAACACTGTGTCTGCATAAACAAAAAGTCGCCCGCGCGCCGCAGTGCGATCGGTTTTGAATACGGTGACGACTCTGGCATAAACGCGGTGCCTTCAACATAGCTCGGCCGCGGCTTGTCGGGCGAGCGCCCCAGAATCGCCGGGCACAACGTTAAAAACTCGTGGTCGACCGTGCCGTTCGCAAGCATGTTGCCCATCACGCGCGGGCCGCCTTCGCACAGGAGGCGCTTCACACCGAATTTCGCGTGCAACGCGTTGACAAGTTCGCGTGTGTTGACGCTATCGCTGTCGAAGCCCAAGACGTCAAGTTGGGCTTTGCAGCGCATCTTTTCGGCGCGCGCCGCGCCGTCACGCGTGGTTGCGATGACGATATGGCGGCCGCTGTCGCAGAAAATGTTGAGGTGATCATCGAGATCGCCGTCAAGCGACAAGAAGACCATCAGCGGGATCGGCGCCAGCCCCTCGAGCTTGCGCAGCGCGCTAAACGCGTCGGCATCGCCCGGGCAGATAAAGTCGGCCGTCCAGATGTGATCGGGTTCGGTTTTGAGCGTGCCATCGCCCATCATGATGCAATCGGCGCGCGCGCGCAGCAGACCCATCAGCCAGCGGTCGTGCGGGTTGAAGTTTGTGACATCGCCGCCGGTGCTGCGGCCGGGCTCGGCGTAACTGACGCGTCCGTCACGCGCGGTCGCAAAATTCGTATAGACATACGGCCGGTCCGCAAACGACGGGATGATCCAATCACCATCGTAAACGGCTTGAAATTCGGTGGGCAAACTAGCGCCTTCATGGGTGCCTTCGTCAAAGAGGTGTTGGAAGCGGGTTCCAGGTCCATGGACGTGCATGTGTGCATTGTAAGTGTGACGTGTTCAGCGAGCCGGATGGGGGCCAGCCATAGCGAAGCCGCCCTTCGGCGGCTAACTTGCCGAATCTGCAGGATAGGCTCTCAAATGGTCAGCCTGTGACCTCCGCGCTGTGATCCGAACACCCGACTTGCTGTGTGATGCTCCCTCGATTTTTAGGCGCCGCGTCGCGTCAATTGGCACTCAATTCGAACATGTCTTTTGTATTTTTTGACCTCGCCATTTTCGGCAGTGAATGACGCGGACTCGTGCTTTGGTCGTGTGCGGAGATCCGTCGTAAGTGCGACTGTCCAAAGGGGAATCACATGCCAAGAGCCACTTCATATTCACTTCGCACGGTAACCGGTTTGCTTGCGCTAGCGCTCACCGCTGGCCTGGTGTATGTCTCGGCGGAGGGCGATCAACCGCCATCCCAGTTGCCAACATCGGTTATTACTCTGCCGGTCGCCCCAAGCGCCAATGGCTGGCGTATGATTTTTGGCGATGAATTCGACGACGATGTGTTCGATGCCGGCAAGTGGGTGACCTGCGACACTGGTTTTCAATACGCGAACGGCTGTGCCAGCGCCACCAGCGGCGCATTGGCCATCTTTCAGCCCGACGATGGTACTCGAACAGGAAGGCATCGTGCGCTTGCGCGCGCAGCAGCGCGCAGTCACGGCGTCGGATGGCACGAAGTATGAATACACCTCGGGCATGCTGAGTAGCAAAGACAAGTTTCAATTCCAATACGGTTACATGGAAATGCGCGCGCGGGTGCCGCAGGGCCGCGCCATGTGGCCGAGCTTCTTTACGCTGCCGGCCGTGCCGCGTTACTTTCCCCCAGAGATCGACGTGCTTGAATATCTCGGCAACGACACGACGCGCGCCTACATGACCTATCACTATGACGGTCAGGAAGCGCTCTCGGTCACGCGCACCGTACAGAGCGTGTATGAATACCAGCCCGGGTTTAACGACGGCTATCACACATACGCCGTCGATTGGCAGCCCGGCGTGGTGATCTGGTATATCGACGGCATCGAGCGTTATCGCACGTCCGACCGCATCACCAAAGAGCCGCATAAAGTGCTGGCCCAGCTGGCGGTGGGCATCAACTGGCAGGATAACTATTTCGTCGACACCTCGACGCAGATCCCATCGTATTACGACATCGACTACATTCGGATCTGGCAGCGCGGCCCGGCGCCCGCGGCGCTGTTCGAAGGCTTTGATGATGCGGCCAAGCTCTACGCTTCGTCGGTCAACGCGCGCGTCAATCTGGAGCCGAAACGGCCAAATGACACCGGCCGCCTCTCACGCAACAACAATGAGCCGGCCTGGTCGGTCTGGCGGTTCGACAACACTACCGTCGCAACGGCGACTGTGATGACTGGCCGGGCGAAACGTTCAAACCGGTCACGTTTTTTGCATCGCCGGACAACGCAACTTATACAGAAGTGACGCCGCAGGTCGTGTTTGATGGCGGCGACTGGCGCCGCATCGACTATCGCATCAACATGCCGGCCGGCAGCAGCTATTTGCGTATCAGCACACCGCAGACTGTGCAGCCCTTTTCGATCCAGATCGCCAGCGTCGGCATGACGCGCACGGCCGGGGCCGCCACAGCCACGCCGCGCCCGCCAAAAACAGCCACACCGGTGCCGACCGCGCTGCCCTCCGAGTGGTGGGATGAACTCAACGACATGTCCGCCTTGCTCAGTCGCTCCTCGCGGTTGCGCCTGGAGACCATCTTCCCGGACCGTTTCGCGGGCGACTCCGCGCGCTTGATTCGCTGGAGCCTCGACAACGAATGGGCGCAATGGCGGGTGCGTGCCGGGTCAAAACTGAAGCTCACCACCTATCACTGGCAGGGCGATCCAATCAAAAACTTTACGTTTTTGACATCGTCCAACAACACAACCTACACGGCGGCCTCGCCGGTCAGCGTGACACTGCCAACAAATGACCCGCAGTGGGTGCAAATCGACTACGTGCTCGATCTGCCGGTTGACGGCAACTACGTGCGCGTGGTCTTCCCGCGCAACAACTACAACCATACGCCGCAAATTGGGCGCGTGCGCACATCGATGACCAACTTCCCGAATGCCACGCCAACGCCCGCGCCTCCGACGGTCGCAGCGCCGACTGCCACGCCGGCCGCCGGGGTGACTGTGGTTGTTACGCCGCAGCCGACGATTGATCCAATCGTCAAGAAGTCGCTGTATCTGCCGGCGGTCTCACGATAGCGCAACTACAGGCCATAATGGCCGTATGCCCACAGCCCAGGAATCACTCGCCAAGAATATCGCCGCTGCAGTCGTGATGCGTCACGAAGGTGATCACGCTGGCGCTGCCATGGCCTTTGTCAAACTTGGCGGGGGTATTGAATCGGTCTCACGGCGGCGCGCAGCCAATTTGTATGCGCAGGCCGCCTTGGCGTTTGCGCAAGCTGGTCGCGCAACCGAGTTAATACTGTGCGCGCGCAAGGCGCTGCAAATGTTTGGCGATCTCGATTTGTACACGCGGGCGACGTCGTTCTACTCCGGGCTCCTCAAGCTGCTCGAAGCCGCGAAGTCCACGAAAACGCTTGATGCCTATCGTACCGAGTTTAGCCACAAGGCCGTCATCATGCAGGGCGAGGCAAAAAAAGAGAATTTGCCGACTCACGCATTGCCGGCCGTGTGCCCGGCCTGCACGCTGCCGATGCGCTTTGATGAGGTGGATTGGATCTCGGCCACGCGCGCCGAATGCGACTACTGCGGGATTGTGGTCAACGCCGGGTAGCCCGCATACGCTGCCGCTATTCGAACAACTCGCTGATGGATTCGCCGACATGCGTGCGTCGGATGGCCTCGGCCAGCAGCGAAGCGATTGAAATCGCCGTGACTTTTGGCAGATCGGTGTAGCTCGCCACCGGTACGGTATCAGTGATCACGATGCGCTCAATCACGTCGCCCAACGCAATAATGCGCTCGATCGAGGACTTCGTAAACAGCGCATGCGTGCAGGTCACGGTGAATCGCTCGACGCCGAGTTGTTGCAGCTTGGTGATCGTCTCGATGATCGTGCCGCCAGTTGCAATCTCGTCGTCGATGATGATGGCGCGTTTCTGCGTAATCTCTCCGACGATGTCGATCGTGACGCGCTCGTCTGATAGACGGCGTTTGTTGCCGACCGCAACCGGCAGCCCCAGATAGCGCGCAAACCGCGCGGCATTGCGACCGTTCCCCATGTCCGGTGAAACCACCACGGTGTCGTTCAGCGGCTCGTGCTCGTTAAAGTGCTTTGCCAGCAGCTTGAGCGCGTTGAGATGATCGACCGGGCAGCTAAAGAAGCCGTGCACCTGCGGCGAATGCAGCGAAAAGGTGATGACGCGGTCGGCGCCTGCAGTTTTGATCAGGTCGGCAACCAACTTGGCCGTGATTGAAATGCGCGGTTCGTCCTTTTTGTCCGATCGCGCGTAGGCAAAGTAGGGGATCACTGCAGTGAGGCGCGAGGCCGCACTGCCTTTTGCCGCGTCGAGCATTTGCAAGAGTTCCATCAGGTTGTCCTGGACTGGATGGATGAGCGGCTGAACAAAAAACGTGTCGCGTTCCCGGCAACTGGCCTGCAGCTGAACTTGCATGCAATCGTTGCTAAAGCGGCGAACTTCGACCGGCAGCAATGGCGCGCCCAGGTTCTTGCAAATCGCTGCTGCCAACTCGCGGTGCGCACTGCCGCCAAAGACGGCGATCTCAGACTTCATAAGTGAGTGATTATAGGCAGCTGGCGCGGGAATGTGCGTGATCGCGGTGTTCGGACAATGCCACTAGCCGACTGACTAAAGCCCATCGTCTCTACGGATGGTCCCGCCGCCATTGTGAGGCTACGCAGCGGATCTCGGCGAAGTCGTAATCCTGCGGCAGGCTGTTCTTGAGCGGTGTCAACGCAGCGGCGGAGCCGACCGACTTGATCGCAGCCACAATCGCCGCGACGCGCTCCGGCGGCATGATTTCGGGCGCGGTCAGCCGGCCAGCCAGGATCAACTCGCTGCAGTGCGAGTAGATCGTGCCGATGGTCAGCGCGCGTTCCGCCGCGACCTGTTCGACCGACCGGCCTTCGCGCAGCATTACCAACGTGGTCTCGACTGTGCCGCCGGTGGCGCGCGCCTTGGCGCCGCTCTCGCGCTGGCGGGCGTCGATCTTGGCGCGCGTGTTTGAGGCAATCGAAACATCGATTGCGGCACGCGCATCGAGCGCTTTTGTGCCGCGCGTCGTCAGCGTCAGCACCGGGCGTTCGCCCGCCTGCTTGAGATAGCCGGACAGCAGCAACTGCCCGATCAACGAGTCGATCTCGGTCAGCTTGAGTTCGGCAAACTTGCCAAAGTTGCGGTGGCGCGCAAAATGTGCCACCGCTTCGCCGCCAGAGCCCTTCAGAATCTGCCCGAGCTTGTTTTTGCCGACGCTGAAATCGCGCTCGTTGAACCCGGCAATCGTGTCGAGCACGATCAGCGCGGCGCGCTCGTTGCGCGATTCGGCCTGGCGCACCACGCCGCTCTCGTCGGTGATCTTTTCGGATTCACACACATCGCAGCACAATGCGGCTTCGGTGCGATCCGGGTCGCCAAAGTAATCCAGCATCATGCGGCGCCGGCAGCTGTCGGCCTCGGCATACTGGCGCATGATCGACAGCAGCGCGCGTTTGTGCGCGCGGCGCTGGGCTGCCCGCCGCGCCATCTCGCTGATGCCCTTCTCGTCGACGCGAGCGCCGGCGCTGGCAATCGTCTCCATGGCCACGCGCGCTTTGATGTCTTTTAGGCCGGTCTTGCTCAGGATCTCGTCGAGCGGCGCGCTCGGGTCATTCTGCAGGACGCGCCAGACCGAGCGCAGGTCTTCGTCATCCGGGCTGTTGTTGTCGATCAGAAATTCCTGCAACCCGACATCCTGGGCCGACTGCAGCAGGATCGCGCGCGCGGGCAGCCCATCGCGTCCGGCGCGGCCGGCCTCCTGGTAATACGCCTCGATCGAGCCAGGCAGCGAGTGGTGCACCACAAAGCGCACATCCGGCCGGTCGATGCCCATGCCGAACGCGTTTGTCGCGACAACGATCGGCAGATCGCCGGCCATGAATTGATCCTGCACCTCGTTGCGGGCCGGGTTTGGCATCGCGCCGTGATAGGCCATGGCGGGCAGCTGCAGCCCGTCGCGCACATAGGCCGCGATCTCCTCGGTGTCGGCGCGCGTGCCGGCATAAATGATTCCGCCGCCTTCGCTCGGCGCCAGCGGTCCGCGCAGCAGCTCGCCAATTTGCGATAGCTTGTCGCGTTTGGATGGCGCCGGCCGCACCTCGAAGAGCAAATTGGGCCGGTTAAAGCCGCTGATAAAGCGCTTGGCGTTTGGGATCCCAAGCAGTTCGAGAATGCTGTCCTGCGTGCGCGGGGTGGCCGTCGCGGTCAGCGCCAGCGTGAGCTTGATGTGTTTGAGCGTCTCGCGCAGCCTTGGCAATGTGCAGGTAATCCGGCCGGAAGTCGTGGCCCCACTGCGACAGGCAGTGTGCCTCGTCGATCACCAGCATGCTGATCGGCAGGCTGCTGAGCAGCTCGCGAAAGCGTGAACTCCGCAGTCGCTCCGGCGCGATGAGCACCAGTTTGTATTCGCCATTTGCCAGCTCGCCAAGCCGTTGCGACGTTTCTGCCGGCGACAGCGTCGAGTTGATAAACGTCGCCGCGATGCCGCGTTTGCGCATGCCATCGACCTGGTCTTTCATCAGCGCGATGAGCGGCGAGAAGACCACGGCCGTGCCGGGCAGCATCAGCGCTGCCAACTGGTAGATCAGTGATTTGCCCGAGCCGGTTGGCATGACGACGAAGGTGTCGTTGCCAGCAAGCACGTGGCGCAGGGCAGGTTCCTGCCCGGGTCGAAACGCCGGATAGCCAAAATGCCGCATGAGCTCGGCGTGTAAGTCCATGGCGTAAATCTACATCATGAATGCCCGAATGCCGCGCAGGTGTCAGCAACTGTCAGTTTTGTGAGTCTCGAAGCCGGGGATAAGCCCGGCATATGCCGGGCTTATCCCCGGCTTACGCCCGGCTTCCGTATACTGCAGCGTCAGCGGCGGGCATACACAACTCATGCAACACGACACCTCACAGGACACGACATCGGACATCATCGTTATTGGCGCTGGGATCGCCGGGGTTTCAGTCGCGCGCAAAGTGCGCGCAGCTGGCCGCCGAGTGCTGTTGCTCGAAGCCGATTCGCGCGTTGGCGGCCGCCTGCGCACGCACACGCTCGCCGATGGCGCCACATTTGAGCTCGGCGGCCAGTGGATCGGCACTGAAGCGGACATGCCGCGCGTGCATGGCCTGATCAAAGAGTTCGGCCTGACGCTGTTTATGCAAATGGACTCCGGCCGGCTGGACATGACCGCACAGCCGCTCTCCAACATGGACACGCTCACACAAACCGAGTGGGCCTGGTTCAAAGCCAAGCTCGCCGATCTGGCCGAAGACATCAATGTGGCCAACCCCTCGCGCTCACCCAACGCGATGAAGCTCGACGCGATCAGCGTCGAGGAGTGGAAGCGCCGCAATCTCGAGAGCTCACTGCTGCGGCATATTTTTGACCAGGTCGTGCGCACCGAGTACACGGTTGAACCCAAAGATTTTTCGTTCCTGCACTTTTTGAGCACAGTCAAGATGAACGGTGGCCTTGATGCGATGTTTAACTCGTCGCACAGCTTTCGCCTGGCGGAGGGGTTTCAGACGCTGGTGCAGCGCATGTGCGCCGATCTGGGCGAGTCGTTGCGGCTCGGGTGCCAGGTCTATGACATCGTGCACAGCGATAGCGGTGTGCGCGTGGTGTCGGAAGGCGGTGTCTTTACCGCCCAGCGCGTGGTCGTGGCGATTCCGCCAAACCAGGCTGAACGCATCGACTTCGAACCGATGCTGCCGCGCAGCCGCATGCTGGTGCTGCAGCGCATGCAGATGGGATCTGTCATCAAGTGTTTCGCGCTTTACGACAAACCGTTTTGGCGCGGACGGCAGCTCAACGCAATCGACCCGGACGAGCTGATCTTCGATCACACGCTGGACGCCAGTTCATTTGGCGACAAGCATCCGGCGCTGGTGGCGTTTATCGGCGGCAGCGATGCCGTGTATTGGAGTGACCAGCCGGCAGAGGCGCGCAAACGCGCGGTGCTTGAAGGCCTCAACCGCGTGTTTGGCAATGAGGCGTTGTATCCAAAGTCGTATTTTGATCACGATTGGATGACCGAGCCGTATATCGGCGGCGGCTACAACTGCTACGCACCACCCGGCGTGATCACAGCCGGTTACGAGAACATCGACGAGCCGATCGGCCGCATTCACTTCGCCGGCACCGAAATGGCCGAGCATTTTGAGGGCTACATCGAGGGCGCGCTTGAATCCGCCGACCGCGCGTCAAAAGAAGTGCTCGCCGCTCTCAGCCAGGAAACGCCGTAGGGACGCGCAGCGGCGCGTCCCTACGGCGCAGCGGCGCGTCGAATGCTTCGGCGCAACGCACCGCGTCACACCCGCGTGTCGCGCTCAAGCGTCATCCAGCGCCGGCAGCCAAACAGATGAAACCAGCGTTCGCGCTGCACACCCTCCGGATTTGCGCGCATAAAGCTGCGGTCCAGATCGATTTCGTCTGGATCGGTCAACGTTTCGGGCACAACAGGGATTTCGCCGAAGATAAATTCGTCGACAGGGCGGGTGCCGCAGTGCGGGCAGGGGAGGTAGTGCATGGGAATGGTGCCTGATGGGCGTACGGTGCTTAAAGTGCTTAAGGTGCCTGACGTGTTTATTGGTGATGTGACGTCTCGGACATTAATGGGTGCCGGCGGAGCTGCGGTCGGCGAGCGTGCGATCGCGGGCAAAGCGGTCGAGCGCAAAGGGCGCGATGAGCTCGGGCACGGCATCGGTCGCGATCAGCTCGGCCATCTGTTGTCCGCCAGCCGGGATGGCTTTGAAACCCCAGGTGCCCCAGCCGGTCGTGATCACAAAACCGTCAACCGACGTCTTGCCCATAATCGGCGAGTAATCCGGGCTCATGTCGCACACGCCCGCCCATTGCCGCAGCACGCGCAGATCGCGCAGGAACGGAAAGAGCGTCATCGCGCGAAACGAACAACTCTGCATCAGATGATGGTCCGCCCGATACGAATAGCCTGGCGCGCGCTCGATCTCCGCGCCGATCAGCATCTCACCACGCGCGGTCTGCGAAAGATAGAACAACAGGCCCGTCGAAGCAAACACCGTGTTGAACGACATGCCGTAGTGATTGGTGACATAGGCCTGCAGCTGATGCGTGCGAATCGGCAGGCGGATGCCGGCCATCTCGCCCAGCCGGGTGACATGGCCGCCGACCGCGCTCATCACCACCTTGGCTGATATTGGCCCTGATGTTGTCTCAACGCCGGTCACGCGGTTGCCATCTTTGATCAACCCTGTGACGGCGGTGTGCTGGTGAATGTGCACGCCGCGCCGGATCGCGCCTTCGGCATAGGCCCACACCACGCGATCGTGCCGCGCGGTCGCGCCTTCTGGGTGATACGAACCGCCCAGCACCGGGTAGTGGCCGTTGCCAGTGATATCGACCTGTGGCACCAGTGCTTTGATCTGTTGCCCATCGACAAACTCGGTCTTTGCGCCAAACGCGGTGTTGACCTCGGCGCGCGCGCGCTCACTGCGAATGCCGGCCTCGGTGTGCGCGACCCACAGCAGGCCTTTCTCTTTGAACATAATCCAACGGTCCGTTTCTTGTTCAAGCGTTTGATACAGCTCAATGCTGCGCTGATAGAAACGCACAGCCTCCGGGATGCCGTAGTTCGAACGGATCACCGTGGTGTTGCGGCCGGAATTGCCGCCGCCGATGTAGTTGCGCTCGAGCACCGCGACATTGGAGATGCCGTGCCGCGTTGCGAGATAGTAGGCCGTGGCGAGCCCGTGCCCGCCGCCGCCGACGATCACGACGTCGTAGCTCTTTTTGGGTTTAACCCATTTGAGCTCGACCTTCTTCTCGGCAAATTCGTTCATCGCACACGCTCCTCAAAGTCCTCGATCAGCGGCGCGGGAAACAAAATTAGCGCGCGGGATTCCTCGAAATACAACTTTGCCGCGATGCCGGCGAGCGCGCCCTGCGCCAGGCTAGGCCGCGCGGCCGGCAACTCGAAATCGCACAGGCGCGCGCATAGCGCCACTGCCTCGGCGATCGGCAACCACAGCCCGGCAAACCCGCCGTCCTGCACCACAATGGCGTGCTTGTCTTTGAGCCTTAGCTGATCAAGGCTCAATGGCGGCAGGATCAGCGCTTCATCCGGAGCGATGCGCAGCAGGATCGACGCTTTCGGCAGCGTAAGCGCATCCAGCGATTGCGGTGTGGCGACGATATGCGTCGCTGTCATGCGGTCAGGCGCGTGCACGGCGGTTCTCCTTGTCGTAAAACGGAATCGATGCGCGCGCAGCGATGCGCCCTTGAATCATCACGCTGTCCGGCAGCGCGCCATCTTTCAGCCGCACCCAGCCCAGCATCACGGTCTGATTCAGCACCGGCGACCAGGTGCTTGAGGTGACATAGCCGGCGTAGCTGCCGTCAAGATGATTGATCAGCGCGCCTTCAAACGGCGCGGGACCGGGCATCTGAAGCGGGCAAAGTTGTTTGTCGAGGGGGTGTTTGTTCGTGCGCAGCACTGCCTGCCGGCCAACGAAGTCCTGCGACTGGCCGGTGGCATTGGTCTTGTCAGTTTTGACAGCCCAGCTCATGTCGATCCGGCGCGCGGTCGAGTCAAAGTCGGTGTCTTGCCCGACGATGACATGGCCCTTTTCGAGCCGCAACTTTAAGAGCGCTTCGATGCCGTGCGGTTTGATGCCCAGATCAGCGCCGAGCCCTAGCAACGCCCGCCACAGCGTCACCGAGTGTTCGGCCGGATGGTGCAGCTCGTACGAAAGTTCGCCGGTAAAACTCAGCCGATAGATGCGGCAATCGATGCCTGCGACCGGCGCCTGCGCGGTGTGCAAAAATGCCGGTGGCTGCGTCAGCCCCGCGCGCTGGAGCAATGTGGCGGCCAATGGGCCGGTCACGTTGATTGCGCCGAGCGACATTGTCTGGTTGAGCAGCCGGATATCGAGCCCCCAGCTGTCGGCCCAGTCACGCAGCCACATCTCGGCCATCGTGGTGCCGCCAGATGTAAACGTCAGCGTATAGCGGCCGTTGCCATCGTTGCAGACCAGACCGTCATCCATCACATAACCGCGGTCATCCAGGATCAGCACATAGCGTGAGCGGCCGGGCTGAATCGTGGCGATCTTGGTTGGGTAGAGCCGTTCGAGAAATTCAAGCGCGTCCGGGCCAGCGATCTGCATCTTGCCGAGCGTGCTGACATCGCCGATCGATACGGCCTCGCGCACTGCCCAGTATTCATCCTGCCAGTTGCCGTAGTTGTACGGCCGCCACCAGCCGCCGATGCGGTCCATCGACGCGCCCAGGCGGCGATGCTCGGCGTCGAGCGCGGTGCGCGGCGTGGCGCGGTGGTGCATGCCGGCTGCGACCTCGCCCATCGTGGGTTGGCGCGCAACCGGACGCGCGGTGAACGGCGCCTGTAGCTCGCCGCCGCGATCTTTGATGAAGCTGCGCAAATATGGGATGCACGCGCCGCCCTGGCAGGTGCCGGTGCCGGCCAGCGTCGCGCGTTTCATCAACTCGAGCTCGTGAAAGCCGTGGTCCCAGGCGAATTGCAAATCGGACACATCGACGCCGGCGCAACCACAGACAGTGCCGGCGAGCGGGCAGGGGGGCACCGCTGCCTCGCGTGTGGCATCGCCGACCGCGCGGACCGGCAGCCCGCGACCCATGCGCGCCAGCGCATCGCGCGGATAGAGCCCGAGCCCGGCGCAGACGGTGTCGCATTTGTGTCGAACCTCTTTGCCATCGGTGCTGCGCACGACCACGGCGTTGACTCGGTCGCCGCCTTCAAAGCGCACCAGCGTGCCAGTGACGCGCTCGGTCTGCAGCGTGGTTGGCACATCGCCGACCGCGACGAGTTTGCCGAGATCCAGACCGGCCGCGAGCATGCGTTCGGCCGCATAGGGCGTAACGATGCCAGCCAGGCGGTTCCCGGGTGCGACTGGTTGCACTTCCATCGCACCGGTAGCGACGATGATCTCCTCGCGCGCGTGGGCATTGACCATGCCCGCAGCCGTGCGCGCGACGACCATCGGGCCGGCGTAAACGCCGATGACTTCTTCGCCGTTGTTTGCATCAAACGCCAGCACGTCTTTGCCCGCCGCGCGCAGCCGCGCCGCCTCGGCGCTGCCCGATGCGCCGGCACCCACCACCACAGCATCGCAATACACATGGCGCAGATCGCTCTCTTTGCCGATGGTCATGTTGGTCGGCAGCGGCGGGTAGCCATCGTCTGGCCAGGATTGCACGATCATGCCTGGTTTGGCAGGCGTCTGGCAGGCACGCGTGTATGCGATGTTGTCGACGATTGACAGGCAATTGCCGCAGTCACCGGCCAAACACAAACAGCCACCACGCATCGGCTGTCGACCGGCACGCAGCATGGCAATTAAGATCGAATCGCCAGCCGTAAACGCTATTGGGTCTCCATCAACAATAATGCGGGTCAAACGTGCTTCCTCCAACGTGAATCACGCGGTTATACCGCAGATGCCACTGGTGCGAGGGTGGCCCCCACGTCTGCGAGTGCTTCCTTTGCAATAATGTGTCATGTTGCAGTCGTATACTTTGCAATATGAAGCCTGCCAGCTCAATAATCGCGGCATTTATTGCCGCACTCACACTCATGGCGGGGGGAACGGTTGAGGCGGGGATGCGGGCACAGCCCGGGCGTGTCGCAGTTGTGAACTATGCGACGCAAGCAATCACAGTGGACGGATTTGTCGACGATGGTTGGTCGGTCAGCCGTAACTTCCAGCTGACCAATCTTCTCAGCGGTTCGGCGCCCAGCGCCGCGAACCTCAGCGCGTCTTACCGAATGCTCTATGACACAGCCAATTTATACGTGTTGATGACCGTCGATGACAGCGCCATCGTCGGCGATACCGACGGCGCGCGCTGGCAGGATGACTCTGTCGAGCTGTATCTCGACAGCAATTACTCGCGCGGCACGACCTATGACGCGGACGATCGTCACTTTATCATTCGCTTTAACGACAACGGATTTACAAACGGCGTGTTTACCGCCGATGTTCCCGATGGCACAAAGTTGGCGACCCGGCAAGTGTCGAACGGCTACAAAGTAGAAATGTCGTTCCCTTTGGCTGGCCTGGGAATATCGCCGCAGGACGGCGGGCTGTTTGGGCTCGACTTTATGGTCAACGACGACGACAACGGCGGCCTGCGGGATCGCAACCTGGCCTGGAATATGACCACAGATATTGGTTACGAACGGCCGTCAGTATTTGGCACCGGCTTGTTTGGCGAGGCGCCTGTGGCTACGCCAACAGCAACACGGACCGCCGTGCCGGCTACGCCCACGCGCACTCCGACCGCCGCGCCACAGGCAACTGCCACCAAGGCGCCCGCAACTTCCACGCCCGTAGCGCCGACGACACCTGCTGCCGCCACGGCAACGCCGTTTGCAACTGTTCAGGTGACGGTATTGCCGCCTGTTGCGACACTCGACCCGCGCAGCCCACGTCGCTTTTTGCCGCTGATGGCGTCGAATTATCCGCCGCACAACACGACGCAGTGCACAGCGCTGCGCCTGGTGCCGCCGGTGGCTTTTGGCCAGGCCGCAAATCAACCCATCCTCTACTACAGCATTGTCGCGACCAAAGCTTCGTATGAAATTCGCATCCCAAGCTTTCCGTCGACCGGCAGCGTGGTTCTGCTGCGCGTTGATGAGAACCGTTGTGTGTTGGACGGCACGCTAAAGCAAACACTGATTGGATTCAGCGAATTGCAGCCTGGCCGGCCATATGCGGGCGCGTTTAACGAGGTGTTTGAGATCGGCAAAGAATATCTGGTGGTCGTTTACACTACGGGAGCGCTTTCGCAGAATCAATTTGAGATTACGATCCGCTAACGCCGCGGACGCACGCGCGCCGCAAATTTGCAGATCGAGCAACTGGTCAGTTGGGGACAACATGAAAATAACGTGGTACGGCCAATCCTGTTTTTGGATCGAATCAAGCGACGGAACAAAAATTGTGACCGATCCGTATACGCCTGCGACCGCCGGTTATCGGCCCGTCGACCGGGCGCCGCACATCGTGATCACATCGTCTGACAACGATCTGTTTCACTGCCGGCACGATTTGGTGCCCGGGCCCCATGTTTGGATTGATGCGCTAAAAACGGCACAGGCTGGTGGCGGGCCGAGCGGGTCGCAGGAAGCGCAGGGCGTTGTTGTACATGCAATCGAGGCCATGGAGGCGCTCGATCACAAATTCCACGACCCGGATCAAAACGCCCTGTATAAGTTTTCAGTGGACGGTGTCACGGTCGGCCACATGGGCGACGTCGGAAACGCCCTCTCGCCGGCGCAGATAGATTTCTACCGCGATGTGGATGTGCTTTTTGCGCATGCAGGCGGCCATCCGGTGATTGCGCTCGAGGATATGAAGCGAGTCCTGGATCAGGTCCAGCCGAAGCTCGTCATTCCCATGCACTTTCGCACGCTTCGCTATAAGCCCCGCAACATGTTTTGGATTAATAACTTTTTGAGCATGTTCGACGAAGCGATCATCGACTTCGCGTGCGATTGTGAAGTTACTGTCATGCCTTCGACGCTGCCTGATCACATGCGGATTCTCGTGCTCGATAATATTTCCTAAGTCAGGTTTCCCCGCGAAACGGGGAGGGCTGATTTTCCAAACGCTTCGGACCTCCCATTTCGACGCATAATCTTCGGAGTGCGGTAGTTGGCGTCAAAATACTAGACGAATGCTTGAATCGTGTCGTTCGAATTGCGGATCAAAACGCGAAGTGCGACCATTAAGATGTCTTTACAACATCATGGTCCGAATCACTGGCTACATCGACGACTTTGACGGATGCTCAATCACACTGATCATCGATAGCGGCGCGCGCGTCTTCAAACGCCGGTTTGCGGCCGCGTCATGCGCCATGGTTGAACGCATCATGGAGCGCAAGATGCTGGGTGACCAGATTACACTCGTCAACGAGATCCGCGACACCGGCAGCCTGATCGTGGGATGGTGGGAAGACGAGCCCGCCCGCGCGGCCTAGCGCACTCGTTCAGGCGGCCTCTGAGCTGCCCATTGCCCACGAATTTGTGTCATGCGCAGCAAGTCGCGCTGACCCGGTGGAAGCACTCGCCTGTAAAACATAAAACCTCCCGCGTTCTGCGCGGGAGGTTTTATGTTTTGGGATCTGTGACGCCGGCCGCAACTGTGCGTGGCCGCCGGTACCTTATCGCTCGGTGCTTGCCGCAAAGGGGCTGTGTTGCCAGGTTGCATAGAGCTTGGGCAGGCGCTGTTCGGCCCGCGCAACCGCGCGAGTGCATTCACTCTTTTGAACCTGGTTCTGGATCGACAATTCCGTGTGCCGCTCTGCGTGAACTGCGGCCAGCGCGAACGCGTTGATGTCTGAATAGGCCGCGCGCAACGCGTGATGTACGGCCACCTCAAGCGCGTGGTTGCGCGCACCCTGCGCGCAGCGCAAAGCTTCGTCGAGCTGGGCAAATCCTGACTCCGCGTTTCCATTGCGCAGCAACAATTTTCCCATGTCAACCATGGCTTCAACCAGGCTGATTGCGTCGTTGTTTGTCTCTTTTGCCAGGCGAATCGCGGCCTCGAAATGGGTTTGCGCCTCGCGTTCTGCGCCGAGATTGAGCTTGCAACGCCCGAGCGTATGCAAAAATGAACAGCGCCACGAGGTAACCTGGGGCGGGCATAAGGCCAGCGCGAGACTCACCCACTTCTCCGCTTCTTCGGGCTTGTCGAAGTCCAGCAAGGTCATTGCAATGCTGTTGCAGCTCAACGCAAGATTGGGGTCGTTCAATGCGGCGTACAGCCGGTGCGCCTCCATCTGCATTTTGAGAGCTTCTGCGAACTGCCCTTTCTCACTGCTGATCAAGGCCAGCGAGGCCAGGTAATCCGCCTGGCGCGCGAAGTCCTTGGTGGATTCGGCCTCGGCTGCCAGAGTCTGAAAGCGTCGTTCAGCATCGAGTGTTTGGCCGGCGCGGTGGTGGATCGTTGCGATCACGAAACCGGCGCTCAGCGCAAGGCCGCGCATCTTCTGTTGTTGCGCCACAAATTCTGCACGCGACGCCTCGATCAGGGCCTCTTCAATCATGCCCTGTTGCAGATGAACCCAGGCCAGCCGGTTTAGGACGATGGTCAAGCCCTCGCCATAATTCAGCAGCTCGGCATACGTCAATGCCTCCTTGAGGATGGCGGCAGCTTCGCTAAAGTTCAACTCACTTGCCATATTGGCAAGCGCGATCAGCGAGTCCACGTAACTCGGCGTGGACACGCTCTGGGCACGAAGACCATCACTGCTAAGACGGCTGGCAGGCTTGGCCTGGTTAGAAATTTTCATGGCAAGTGAACTACATCCGATAGTCGCACGCGCACGCAGGACTGCAATGTCATACGCCTGTCATGCGTCCCGATTTGTATGCGATTGGGAGATCCGTCTACTGTTAGTCTTGCGAACAATTGCGTATACAAATAAGCAATTTGCTCGTTTGCAGCATAAAAAACAGCGATATCATTGCAATGCAGAAATTTTATTGCGGTAGGGCAACATGAAGAAATTGCATTACAAGTTTGTTGTCGTCATGATCGCCATGTGCATTGCGCAGCCTCTTGTGCAATCCCATGCGAGCCGACGCGGCCCAGGTGTGCGCAAGACTACGGCCGTCTTTCGGCGCGTGCCGCGCGCAAAAGATGCCACCATTAGTGGTAATCGCGGACCAGGCGTGCGCGACACTGCAATCACTGGGCAGCGCGGCCCGGGCGTGCGCTAATTCCTGAGCGCCTGTTTCTGCCGGGTTACCCGTGAATACTAAACAAGCGAATCAGTGAGATGCTCGTCGCAATGAGCACGAGCAACGAAGCCAGCACGGCAGCGACCACACGCGGACCGGCCGTGCGCAGTGCTTTGAAATCCACGCCAAGTCCAAGCGCCGCCATCGCCGCTATTGTCAGGAGCTTGCCAAAGTCGGCCAGCCATTTCCCCGCACTTTCAGGAATGATGTTCAGGCTGCGCAGCGCCGCCAGCATCAGAAACCCTGCGATAAACCAGGGCACGAATTTTGCGAGTTTGAATGCGCTGCCGCGCTGCGATTGACGCAGGGAGAACAGCAATACTACCGGCCCGAGCATCAACACGCGTACCAGTTTGACGCTTGTCGCCACGGTCAGGCTCAGATCGCTGACCTGCGCGGCAGCCGCGACAACCTGCGGCACAGCATAGACGCTCATGCCTGCCAGCACGCCATATTGATAGTGCGTATAACCCAGCAGCGGGATCAGAAATGGCAAGGTCAGCACTACGACCACGCCAAGCACGGCGGTGAACGCAATCGCGCTGGCCACATCGTCCGGCTCAGCCTTGATCACCGGCGCGACAGCGGCGATGGCGCTGTTGCCGCAGATCGCATTGCCAACCGCCACCAGCGTCGCAAGCCGGGGATTGAGGCCTAGCGCGCGCCCGGCCAGCGTGCTGGCAACAAGCGCCACGACGACCAGGATGACGATGGCAATCAACAACCCGGCACCCTGGCTAAACAATGCTGGAACGCTGACCGACGCGCCGAGCAGCAGCACGGCAAACTCAAGCACGTCTTTTGCCACAAATGAGACGCCCGGCGCAAATGGCTTTGAGACCCCGACGGTGTTTCGATACACCATGCCAAGCACGATTGCCACAACCAAGCCTTCGATGACGGCATAGCCCAACCAGCGAATTTCAGCTTGCTGCACCGACCAGCCCACAACCGCGATGACAACCGCAAGTGTGATGCCCGGCAGCTTGGGCTTCAAACGCGTCATGTGGTTGCCAACAAATCCGCATGATGCCGTTGCGCGACATCCGGGTGCGAGCGCAGACGGCTTTTGAGCTGGTTTTTGCCGACCTCGCGAAAAAGCGGGTTCATCGGATCCTGCGACAGCCCGCGCACGCCTGCTGCTAGTTCTGCTGGCAACGTCAATACCGGGATGACCGCATCAAGACACGCGCCAAAAAAGAACGGCACCGAAAGACGATCGGCGCCGGCTGGCGGCGTCACCACACGGTGCATCGTGGCGCGCAGATAGCCGTTTGAAGCCATTTCCATCAGCTCGCCGATGTTCACGACAAACGTGCCGGGAATTGGTGGCGCGCTGATCCACTCGCCCTCGTATTCGACTTCCAGCCCGGCTTGCACATCCTGCAACAGCACGGTCACAAACCCGCCGTCGCGGTGCGCCCCAACGCCCTGATCGGACTCGGTCGCATCGCGCCCAGGGTAACGAATGATCTTGAGCAGCTGCTGCGGGCTGGGCGTGAACACGCCGTCAAATGCAGCCGGGTTCTGGCCCAGCGACTCGGCAAACGCGCGCACCATGCGGATCGTCACATCCGTGACCGCAGCCTGATACGCCAGCGCGGCCGGGCGCAACTCGGGCATCGCAGATGGCCACTGATTTGGCCCCTGCAGGCGCCACCACGGCTGATCGGCCGGCATGTCCTCGACGCGTGGCCGTTCGGCGCCGATATCGACCTGCTCTCGCCAGTCCGCCTGGCCGCGCGTGCGCTCCATGCCAGTGCGGTTGTAGCCGCGAAAGTGCGGCGAGTTCACCATCTCGATTTCCAGTTTGGCCTGTGCAGGCAGCTCAAAAAACTGGCGCGCCAGTTGCAGCATCTGTGTGACAAGTTCAGGCGCGATGCCGTGGCCGGTCAGATAGAAAAAACCAACAGTGTGTGCGGTTTCGCGGAGCTCGTGCAGAAACGCCGCGCGCGCATCGGCTGAACCGTCTAGTCTCGAGAGATCAAGGATGGGTAGGCTGGTAAGTGTCATAGGTCAGGTAAAAACTACACGTGGATGGCAGCGGTTCAATCGAGCTTCGGCGCATACATTTCGGCGGCGGTCACGTGTTCTGGCGAGATGGTGTAGCGCATGCGCTTTTCCTCCGGTGGCGCGCCAAATTCGTCCGTGCCCATGTAGCGTTTGGCCAGCAGATTGGCATGCGCGCGGCCGATATCGTCGGCGATCTCGACAACCGGGCCGCGCACCGCAAGCCAGCGCGCGCGGTTGTCCGGGTCCAAAATAATCAATGAGACATACGGCCGTTTGTGCAGGATGCGATCCTTCAGGCGATCTTTCTCGCTGTTGAAATAGATATAGCGGCCGTCAAAGTTAAACCACACCGGTGTCAGCTGCGCTGACCCGTCGCGCAGCGTGGTGGCCAGCGTCATCAGCAGCGGCCGTTCGAGCAGATCGCGCGCGTGCTCGGGTATGGGTTGGGGTGGGTGTGATTCAGTCATGATAGTTAAGTGGGCCGTAAACCGACGTTACCAGATATCGCCGACGGTCCAGCCGTTGGGAAACGGATCAGTTGGGTCGACGACATATTGCGCAAACCCGGTAATCCAGGCGGTGCCGGTGATCGTCGGAACAACAGCCGGGTATTTGCCGACGCGCGTCTCTTCCAGAAGCCGGCCGACAAAGACGGTGCCGAGCACGCTCTCGTGGCGGAAGTCCTGATTCAGCCCAAGCCGACCGCGCGCATGCAACGTGGCCATGCGCGCGCAGGTGCCGGTACCGCAGGGCGACCGGTCGAGCACGCCGGTCCAGGTGCTCGGTTTGTCCCAGTCCAGCATGCCGGTTGACACCGTAACCGCGTTGCGCATGGAATTTGTGCTGTCGTGCGCTGGCGCGCTGAGCTGCGCGATGGTGATGCCGCTAAAGCCGGGTTGCTCCGGATGCACGACCGGCAACTGTTCGGCGGCCGCAGCCTTGATCATTTCGGTGATGCGGGTGATGTCGGCGCCTTCGTCCGGCGTGAGGCGCAGGCCAAACTGCGTGGCGTCCGCGATGGCGTAAAACATACCGCCATAGGCCACATCGACCTTGACCGTGCCGAGTTTTGGCACTTCGATCGGCGCATCCAGATGCACCGCAAAGGCCGGCACGTTTTTGAATGTGATCGCGGTGACCTTGCCGTTCGAACACTCCGCGCGTATGCGAATCAGGCCGGCCGGCGCCTCCAGTGTGATCTCGGTGACCGGCTCGGTCATCGGCAGGATGCCCGTTTCAAGCAACACCGTTGCCGTGCAGATCGTGTTGGTGCCGCTCATGCCCGGATACTCGACATGCTCCATGATCACAAACCCGGCGTCGGCCTCCGGATGCGTTGGCGGCAAAACCACGTTGCAGTTTGCCGGTGGAAATCCACGCGGCTCGTTCAGCATGCGCTTGCGCAGCCAGTCCATGTGCTGTTCGAGATAAACAGCCTTTTCAAACATGGTGGCGCCCGGCACGTTGCGCACGCCGCCCACGATGACGCGGCCGGGTTCGCCGCATGCGTGGGCATCAACGGCGTGGATCATTTGGGTGAGGCGCATCGAGAGAAAAGAATTCAGAATCAGAGAGTCCAGAATCCAGATTCAGGCATGTGAATGCCGGATCTGGACTCTGGACTCTGATTCTTTACTCTTAGACGGCCTCCAAATACTGCGCACCCGCCAGGATGCCATGCTTCTCGCCGGCTTCGGTGCCATTAAAGCTGGCGTCCTCGAGTTCGATCGAAACCATGCCTTTGTATTTGTTGGCTTTGAGCGTTTTCATGATCTCGACCCAGCGCACCTGGCCCTGGCCCGGGATCGTGTAGCGCCACGACATGTTGCCAAACGCCGGCGGCTTGCCGTGTGTTGGCGGCTGCTCATGGCCATACTCGTAGAGGCCATCGCTGTTGAGCTCGGTGTCTTTGCCATGCACGTGATAGACCCGGCCGACAAAATCGTTCAGGAAGCGCAGCGGGTCGATGCCCATGCGCAGCAAATGCGAGGGGTCGTAGTTGATGCCCATCGACTTGCTCGGCACCGCCTTGAACAGCGCGCGATAGCCTTCCGGCGTGCAGGCGAGTGCGCCGGGTCCCGGCCAGCCTTCGATGACGATGCGGCCATTGTTTTCTCAAGCGTCGGCGCGAGGGCTGCGAAACTTTCGACCATGTAATCGAAGTTCTCGGCGCGTGGACGGGCTGGATCTTCGGGCAACATCACCACAAAGTAGTTCATCTGGCCGAGCGCGGCGCACTTTTCAATATAGGCCGCATTTGACGCAATCGCCTTTTTGCGCGTGGCTTTGCTGGGCGAGATCATCTCCTGCCAGACCTTTAGGTCGATTGAGCCGAGTTTCAAACCGGCGTCCAGCACTTTGCGGCCGGCGGTATCCGCGTCGCGGCCGATGTCGATGCCAGCCAGGCCGTTGCTCTTGGCCCAGCTGATCAGGCCGGGCAGGTCTTTGTGCCAGTCCATCCAAAGTCTGCGAAATCCGATCGGGAAGTTGCCTGTACGTGTGTTCATAAGTGTGGGTTTATCTGATTGTCTTGTTGAAACTTAAGCGCGACAGCCTTGGCTGTTGCGCACATGCGGTGTCGCTGGGGAGTCAAACTCACGCGCGGAGTCGTAGCGCCATACACCCGCTTGGCGATGAGCCGCAATACGGTGTTGGCGTCCGAATCTGAAAGGTGGCGCACCTGGTGTGCACGCGGCCGGAATGATGGGGGACGTGGTCTCAAGCATGATACAGTCGCGCAATCGCGACGCAGACCGCAGAGATTACTGGATTTCGGCGAGTCATGCAAGTCGGTTTTCATGCTCGCTTGCGGCAGCGGGCGTCTGTGCGCACCAATCTGCCGCGGACATCCGGCTGAATCCGGCCGATTCTTGCGATCGTATGCATTCGTGATCTATGACGAGTGGCGAAATCGCTCCCCCGTGCTACGCGCGGGGGAGCGATTTCGCCACTCGTCATATTTAACTGGTCTAGATCACACGCAAGCGCCGTTTTCTAGCGGAGCAACACAATTGCGGCTAATTACCGCCGGTGCTGTGCGCACCGGGATCAACCAGCACGTCATCCAGCGTATATGCCGCGGCGCCGGGTCCGCCGATCTTGAGCGTGAACGCAGCTGGCACGACCGCGCCGCCTACAACGTTGGTGCTGCCCGGTGCCTGCGCGTTGACGCGATGGGCCAGCGTCGACACGCCGTTCACCACGACCAGCACCGATTTGACATTGTGTGTGCCGTTGCACGCAACTGGCGCCGACGTGTGCGCGGCGGCAATCGCGTCGTAGCGGCTGGCGAGCGTCAACGTGCAACCGGCATTGCGCTGCACGGTGAACCCAATATCCGGCGCGTCGATCACGGTAAAGGCCGCATTGGCGGGGAACTTGCCGCGCGCTGAAAGTGCGAACGGCGGTCCGAATGTGTCTGTCAGCGTGGTGATGGGGCAGGCAATATGGCCAGCGCCGTTGAAGTCCGCTTTCCCGCCACCAATCTGTGCGCCGCCGTTGCTGACAATCGGGCACGAGAGCAGCGTGTAGGTGATAGCCGGCGCGCCACCTGCCCAGGTCGCGGTGGCAAAGCACACGGTTGCGGCTGCCGCGCTAATTGGGTGGTCAAAGCTGGCATACACCGCCCAGGCATAGGTGTTACTCGCCGTCACCCGCGGTTCGATTGGCGAACCGTTGTAGACGCACAGGGTTGGCACAGCAGATGCGATCCGAGGCTGCGTGCGCGCTTGAGCGATCGTGCGCGGGGATTGCAACGAAATACTTGCAATAAGTGTTGTGATGATCACTGCCGTTTGTGTTGAGAAGGTACGTGCCATGTAATCAGAATACTGTCGCAGGCCGTTTTGGAAGTCCCAAATTTGTGTTACTCTGTCCCAAGACTTCACCGCAACTCCCAGATCGTGTTATGAGCTATTCGAGCGGCGCCGAAAACCGGCGCACCGAGGAAACTGACCTATCAAACGGTCGCATGCTGGCAGCCCCTGCCGCCGCTCAGGACAACTTCATGGCGACGGTACGACAGGCCCTCGAACATATTAACGACGCGGACTGGCTGCGCGAGCACTCGCCCCTCGAAACGGGTGTTCCCCTTGGCATGCGCGCATCCGCGCCGCTCCCTGTACCCCAGATCGGCATAAAAACGGCTGATGATCGATTGGCCGCGCTGTGCGCCGATTGGGACCGGCGCAACAAAATTGATATCCAGGCATTGATCTGGTCTGCCGTGCGCAGTTTGCCGCCGCAAAAGGATGTCAGCCTAGCCGCGCTGTTGATCCTGACCTACTTTCCAGCATCGCGACCCAAGCCAAATCAGCTCGTCATGGAGCTGGCGGTTGGCAAATCGACCTATTACCGCCACCTTGAAATCGCGTTGACCGCGTTGGAACAGTCATTGGTGAGCCTGATCCGGCCCTCATTGCGGCTTGAGCTGCCAACGCCGCGCGCGCTGGTTGGCCGCGACGCGATCCAACGCGATTGTCTGGCTGCCCTGCGCGGCGGCGGGCTCGTCAGTTTAATCGGGCCGAGCGGTATGGGCAAGACGGCGCTTGGCGCTTCGATTGCGCATGCATGGAACACTGAGGCGACCCGATCAAACCTAGTGTTCTGGTATACCGTGCGACCAGGTCTCAACGACAACATGCAGCAATTGCTGTTCGCGCTGGCGTTTTTTATGTATCAGCTTGGCGCGTCTCAATTGTGGATGCGTTTGGTGTCGCAGTCGCGTGCGATCAACCCCGGCACAGCGCTGTCGATTTTTCAGCACATGTTGGATGAGCTGCCGGTGCGTCCGCTCTTGTGCTTTGACGAAGCCGATTTGCTGCTACCCTCGGAGCTGCAAGACGACGCCGATCGTGCTCAACTGCGCGCGTTTATTGAGGCACTGTCCCAAGCACAACAAAACGCTCCCGCACTCCTGCTGATCGGTCAGCGGTTGCTGGCTGAACCGCAGCGCGATCGCATCTTCGAAATTGATCGTCTGGACGCCGCGTCGGTGCGCATGTTGCTCGATCAGGCTGGCATCGATACTCATGAACCTGTGCTGGCCGCCGCCATGCGTCACACGCGCGGTAACCCGTTGCTAATCCGCCTGCTGATCGCGTTGCACGATGTTGACGTCTCGATTGCGGATAGCCTGCGCCGTTTGTCCACGCCGGTCACGATGGATTGGTTTCTGGCGCGGGTGCGGCGGCATCTGTCACCCGCCGAACAGTCCCTGCTCGACGAGCTCAGCGTGCATGAGAGCCCGGCGCTGGCTGACATTTGGCGAGATCGCGTCACGTCGCTGGGGCGGTTGATCAAGCTCAACCTGGTCGATGAGCACCGCGACGGCCGGGTGATGCTGCCGATCAATCTGCGCGAGACGATTGTGCGGCAATTGCCGCTGTTTGCGCGCGAGGTGTTTCATCTTGGCGCGGCGCAGGCGTTGGCCGAACGTGGCGCACACACAAGCGCCGCCCGGCACTTTGTGCTGGCCGGGCGCCCGGAGATGGCGATTTGGTCGTGGCACGCGCACAGCCTGTCTGAGATTCGGCAAGGGCAAGCCATTACTGCGTTGCGGGTATTCGAGCCTCTGCGTGAGGCGCCGCCGAAGAACGAGCGCGACCGCGACGTGCTTGGCGTTATTTTGGGGCAGCTATATCAGATCGCAGGACAGCACGAAGAGGGTTTGCAAGCACTCGAAGCGGTGCGCTTTCAGGCGCGCACGCTGGCTGCATCACGCGCTAAAGAGCTACGCGCCCGCCTATTGGCGATGCGTGGTGATATTGATGCTGCGATTGGCGCGTATCGCGACAGCCTCGAAGCTCAACTCAGTGCACGCATCACAAAACCTGTCGAACTGCGCACTGAGCTGGCCCGCCAACTGCTCTTTCGCACGCGCGACCGTTCCGGCGCGCGGCGTGAGGCGCTGTTGGCCGCGCATGATGTGTCGGTGCTGCTGGGCGAGCTGGATGTTGAAGCGGGCGAATTGGCCGCTGCACGCGCGCGCTACGAAGCCGCGTTGACCAGCGCGCGCGAGCTAAACGATGTCAACGGGTTGGCCAAAGTGCACGAAGCGCTTGGGTTTTTGGATGCGCGGCTGTTGAACACAGCCACAGCGGTGGCGCACTTTCACGAAGCGGCCCGCTATTTCAAGTCGATCGGCAACATGGCGTTTTCGATGGCGATGGCCACCACCAATGTCTCGTTTGCGCACTTGCTCGCGCGCGAATATGAGGCCGTGGTTGGTCCTGCGCACGCCGCCGTGCAGTATTTTGAAAAAACACCGCAGCCGTACTTGCTCGCGGTCAGCGAGTGCAATCTGGCCGACGCGTATGCGCATCTTGGCGAGCTGTCGCAGGCAGAGCACTTTGTGTGGCGCGTGGTCGCGCGCGAAGAGGCCGCGATTCACCCGTATGTTGGCCCGATCATGAGCTGTATTCGCCGGCAACAAGGCCAGTTTGACGAAGCCGAGCGACACGCCCGCGATGGTTTGGCATTGGCCGAAGCCGCCTCTGATATTCTCGCCAGCACGCAGGCGCGCCTTGAATTGGGCGAGACGCTGGTTGCGCTGGGCCGCCCGGTAGATGCGCGCGATGCATTCGCTGGCGCGCTCGAAATCTACCGGCGCGCCGGAATTAACGCTGAAATTCAGCGTATTGGCGCACGTTTGAACATGCTCCTTCAGCCATAGCCCGGCAGTTCGCCATGCGCCCAGATTAGACGGTCGTCGCTGTGCACCAATTTGCCAATGCCCCGGATGTGCGTTGCCATGAGCATCGCATCGTCCGCAAGCGCAGCGATCGCAAGCCCGGTGCGGCTCTGGCGCTTGCTCTCGCCATCGGCCCAATACACCGCCAGATTCTGCGCGAGTTCGACCGGGTGGTGCCACAAATCGCCCAGGCAATATAGCGTTTGCCCGGCTGAATTGATGCGGACAACCAGATGCCCGGGCGTCTCTCCCGGCGTGTGCAACGCAAATACGCCGGGTGCAATCGTGACGTCGCGGCCGATGCGCATCAACAGATTTTGCCGATTGAGCGTTTCGAGGATACGCGCTGTTGCGGCACCTTCACCCTCGCGCGCCGGCCGCGCCAACGCCCAGTCATAATCAGCCCGGCCGATGTAGTGAAATGCATTGGGAAAGACCGGCGTCTCGCCGTCAAGCAGAGCATTAAGATGATCCTCGTGCGCATGCGTGATGACGATGTGCGTCATCGACTCGGGCGGCATTCCGATCGCGCGCAGTTGCTCGGGGATCGACGCCGGCGGCGCATAATCGGCGGGCGCGGACTCCGCGCCAAATTCCCAGCGCGGCGCATCAACCAGCACCCGCGCTTCGCCAATCGCGATGGCCGCGCATTGCACCGGCAGCATCTCAAACGCCGGCAGCCGCGGCAGCATCTCATTAGGCAGGCTGAACCAATTGCGCAGCGGCGCGTTGAAGTCTCCGGCGTTCAGAATGCTGACGCGCGATAGCCCTAGGTCAAATTGCAGAACACTCATGCGCTGGCCATTGTCATCGATTAGCGGGCGGCCGCCTTCCAGTACGTCGGCGTTGGACCGACCTTGATCTTGGTCGCGCCAAGAAACGATCCCAGCCGTTCAATTTCGTCTCGAATCGCGCGGCCGGTCTCCGCCGAACGCGGCGCCTGTGCCTCGGCGTAGACTTTCTCAATCGTCAACAGGCGGCTGGCGCGATCGTAGGCCGGGCTGAGACGGCCAATCAACGCGTTGTTGTGCAGGATCGGCAGGACGTAGTAGCCAAACTTGCGCTTGGCTGGCGGCACATAAATCTCGATGCGGAATTCAAAATCGAACAGCGCCTCGCTCCGTGCGCGATCGCAGATCAAATTGTCAAAAGGCGAGAGCAAGCGGGTGGTGTTCGGCTCGGTCACCGGTTGCGCGAGCGACTCGCTGAGCGCATAGTACGTGCCGCTCATGCCTTCGACCGTGCACGGCGTCAGCACACCCGACTTTGTCAGCGCCGCCAGATGCGTTTTGAGCTCCGGGTAGCGCCCGCGCACAAAATGATGCTTGATGTGCATCTCTGTGCCAACACCGAGCGCGCGCACCGCATGCACGATGGCTGAGCGCGTCACCGTGGCATCGGCCACCCGCTGTTTCGGCGCCCATTCCGGCAGCACGCGTTCGGCCAGATCCCACAGCCTGTTCAAGCCGCTGCGCCCGGATACCATCAGCACGCCGCTCAGCCACAGGTGATCGAGCATCTTGTTGACATTGCGCCCGCTGGTCCAGCCGGTGCTATACCAGGTCGCCCGCGCTTCGTCCTCGAAATAGCTGGAGGGCAGGGGCCCGTGTTTTTTGATTTCGCGCAGAATCTGGTTCTTGAGCTTTTTGTTCTCGTTCGCCCATTTGTGCATGCCGATGGCCCAGCTCGAACTCTGGTTGCCAAGTGTTCGGTAGCTGCGCATGCGGTGGCTGTGGATCGGATAGTCCTCTGTCAACACCAGCGATGCGCAGTGCGCCCAGTACTCGAATACCCTGCGCTCGCGCGTGTGCACGGCCTCAAAATCCGCGTTGAGCGCGTCGATGGTTGTATGCGCGGTGCGATTGCGCAGCACCAACACCTGCGAGCGCGCAACGGCGCTGATCGGGTCGAGCTGCACGCAGCGCAGCTGTTGAAACGCCGCAACCACACCTTGCGGCGAGGCCGGGTGCGCCGTATGCAAATGTTGCGCCAGCACCGCGCGGCTGCGCGCATCCGCGAGGGAGAGTTGGAGTTGGGTCACAGGCGCAATGCTAATACGGCGGGGGGAGTTGTGCATGTGTCTACGTTCAATGTGATTTTCAGCTATGCCTTCGATGTAGATCCGTGCATTGCGAGCGTGCCATCCATGCTGTCGTGCGATAATCTACGACTCAAATGAGCATCGGACGCGCATCATCGCACCTGCTTGCACTCCTGCCAGAAGTGCAACCTGAAAAGCTGGCGGAAACGCTCGTTGCGTTTGCAAACAGCGATGGCGGAACAATCGTGCTTGGCTACAACGAGCAGGGTAAGCCTGTCTCGCGGATTGATCCGGAAGATATTGAAGGCGCGCTTCGACAAGCCGCGTTGATGACTTCGCCGCCGGTGCGCGCATCGCTTGAGCCCTCTGGCAGCGCCGATGGCCCGGCCTTTCTAATTCGTGTGCCGCGCGCGATCGACCTACATTCGCTGGCCGACGGTCGCGTGTTTGTGCGCGTGGGCGCTGAGAATCGCGCGCTCGCTGGCGATGAGATTCGCAACCTCGCCACATCAAAGGCGACCGGCGACTACGAAGTCGAAACAGTAGCCGGCGCGACGCTTGCCGATTTTGACGACGAGTTGGTCGCGGAGTACATCGCCAAGCGCGAAGGCCGCACACGCCGCAAGAGCGACATTGATCCGCCAACCGCCGCCAACGCCACATCGTTGCTGCGCGATATCGGCGCACTCGATCACACCGGCGCACCCACGATCGCTGGCATTTTGCTTTTCGCAAAAAACCCGCAGGCGTTTCTGCCGCACAGCGGCGTGGTGTTCGTCAAGTTCCCGGGTGTTGAACCGCGCGGCGAACAGGGCCGTGTTGGCTATGGCCGGCGCGAAGAGATCAATGGGCCGCTTGCACGCGTGATCGAGCGCAGCTGGCAAATCATTTTTGAAGAAATGCGCGTCGGTGCGATCGTAAAGGGTCTCGAACGCGAGGAAGTGCTTGAGTATCCGGAGTTCGCTGTGCGCGAGGCGCTGGTCAACGCGGTCTGTCACCGCGATTATCGGTTACGAGGCCGCCGCATCGAAGTTCGCAAATACGCCGACCGCATGGAAATCATTTCGCCGGGCGGTCTGGCTGGCTTTATCACGCTCGACAACATCATCGAAGAGCATTTCTCGCGCAACCCTCGGCTGGTGCAGGGGCTGTTTCAGTGGGGTTACATCGAAGAGTTGGGACTTGGCGTCGATCGCATGATCGAAGACATGGTTGGCGCCGGTCACCCCTCGCCGAAATTTGCCGCAACTGCCTATAGCTTTGTGGTGACGATGTCGAACGTCAAAGAGCGCCGCGCCACGCCGAATATCTCGATCAATATTCCGTCTGCGGATGTGCAGGTTACGTCGGGGGCTGGCACGATGACGGTCAACGAGCGTCAGGCCCGCGCGATTCAATACATCCGCGACCATGGCCGCATCACCAACCGCGATCTGCAGGTGCTGTGCCCAAATGTCACACCCGAAACTCTGCGCACCGATCTAGGCGACCTGGTTGAAAAAAATGTTCTGATGCGCGTTGGCGAGAAGAAAGGCACGTTTTATATTCTGAAGTGATCGCGCTCGATACGTCAAATATTCGCGCGAGCACACAGAGGTTTTCCCTGAGAAAGCACTATCTTCCCGCGCGGAGCGCGGGAAGATAGTGCTTTCTCAGGGAAAACCTCTGTGTGCTCGCGTGAAAAACTATGCTGGCTGCCCCGCCGCAGGAATAGTCACCGCTGTCGCCATCTGAGCGCGCAACAGGCCGACTTGCTCAAGCATCAGCGCGTCCATGCCGCCTTTGTTCGAGCGGCTCATCCACGCCGTGATCGAAGACATCAACAATTCTTTCAGATACGCAAACGAGAACCCGTCGGTTACTTCGGCAATCTCTTTGATGCCGGACGCGCTCATGCGCAACTCGGTTTGCAGGCTCTTGTTCCACAACGCCAGATAGGCGTTGCGTTCCTGCAGCGCTGGCAGCTCGAAGTGATATTTGCGGTCGAAGCGGCTGGGGCGGTCAACGATGGCGACATCCAGCTTTTCCGCGTGATTCGTCGTTGCGATTGTCGCGATGCCGCTGTTGCTGGTGAAGCCGTCGAGCTCGTTCAAGAAAACCGAGCGGTTGTCATCCGTCACCAGTGAATCGAGGTCCTCAAGCACCAGCACACAGGGGGCCGTCGCCCGCGCGCGTTCAAAAATGCTGCGGATGCTGGTCTGGCTGCTTGAGGGCCGGTCGCCCGATGTGCTCTTGACATATAGGCAGGGTTTGCCGAGCGCGTTGACCAGCGCCTTGACCGCGTGCGTTTTGCCGTTGCCAGGTGGCCCGAGCAGCAGCAAACCGCGCCGCCAGGGAACGCCATATTGCTTGTAGATTGCCTCGGACGCAAAAAAGCGCTCCAGATCGGTGAACAGCTCGTCGCTCAGCCCATCCGCAAGCACAAGGTTGTCAAACGTCGCGCTCTTGATTGAATCGAGGAGATGCGCGTCTTTTTGCCAGCGCTCGTCGGCGAACACCAGCACTTCACCGTGAAGTTCGATGTTCCAAGCGATCACGGCTTCGTAAAACTTTTCGACGATTTCTTTGCTTGGCCCGGCAACCCAGCTGTTTTGCTGAGAAAAATAGCCAGTCGGCAGCGTGATCATGAGCAGCTCAAACGCATGACCCTGCCAGTCGATCGTAAACCAGCCATCGGTGACGTTGTAGCGCACGAGCTTGTCATCGGTGTCCCAGCTTGCGCTCAGGTGCGCGAACACGGTGGGGTTGGTCGTCATCGTGCAGTGCTTTGCATCGGCAAATGCGCGCACATTAAACGTGCCTTCCTCGGACTTCAACACAAAACGGTCGCGAAACAACGAGCTAAAAAACTCGCTGATGCGATAGGGAGCCGCGCCCGGCGGTTCACCAAGGCTATGGCTGATAAAGTGCGGTTCGGCTTTGTCTGGTTTGCTTCTTCCAATCATCGGATTGATCACGTGATGGAGTCTACTCGATGAAGATCGCCTGGCGTACCCGCAAAACTACGCGTCTTTGCGCGGGCCGTGCACCCGGGCTACACTGTGCCCTGCGTCTTAAAACAGCACGCGCGAATACCCATACGCAATGGCAAAGTCAAAACACAACACCTCGCTCGCAATCGCGGCGAATAGCAAATTGATCATGATCGGCGATTCGATCACGGATTGCGAACGCGCCCGGCCCGTAGGCGAAGGGCTCTTTGGCGCGCTCGGCAAAGGCTATGTTTCGCTCGTCGACGGCTTTTTGCAGGCGGTCTATCCTCAGCGCCACATCCGGGTTGTCAACATGGGCACCAGCGGCAACACCGCGCGCGATCTCGCCGCGCGCTGGCAGACGGATGTGATCGACCAGAAACCGGAGTGGGTCTCGGTCATGATTGGCATCAACGATGTGTGGCGGCAGTTCGACACGCCGTGGCAGCACGAATGGCATGTGCCGCTGGCCGACTATCGCAAGCTGCTTGCCGGGCTCGTGGCGGAGACTCGGCCGCGCCTGGCCGGTATGGTGCTGATGACACCCTACGTCATCGACCCAAACCGGAAAGATCCGATGCGCGCGATGATGGACGAGTACGGCGCCGCCGTAAAAGAACTCGCCCGCAAACACGACGCGTTGTTTGTCGACACGCAAGCCGCGCTCGATGCTGTGCTTGCGCATTTGCATCCGGCCACGCTGGCCTGGGATCGCATTCACCCGAACACTATCGGTCACGCTGCGATTGCTCGCGCTTTTCTGCGGGCGATCAATTTTCAGTTTGCCTGAGCATTTCTGCCTGGCCCGCAAAAGAGGTAACCCATGAACGCACTCGTCTGGCATGGACCGCGTCAAATGACGCTTGAGCCGGCAGCACTGCCGCAACTACAAACGGGCGAGGTGACCCTCGCGGTTGACGCGGTGGGCATCTGCGGCTCCGAATTGGGCGGCTATCTAGGACACAACAGTCTGCGGGTGCCGCCGTTGATCATGGGGCACGAAGCGGCCGGCACCCTCACCGCGATCACACCGGGTGCGCGTCTTGCCAATGGTGAACCCGCGATAGTCGGTGCGCGCGTGACGTTCAACCCGCTTATCTCGTGCGGCACCTGCGCGTATTGCGCGCGCGGACGTGAAAACCTGTGCCCGAATCGCAAACTGATCGGCGCGCATCGCCCCGGTGCATTTGCCGAGCACGTCACGCTGCCAGCCGCACAATGCTATGCCTTGCCAGATGCGCTGTCGTTTGTGGCTGGCTCGCTCGCGGAGCCGCTGGCCTGCGCCGTCCGGGCTGTCCAGACGGCCGCGCTTGCGCCGGAGTCGGCGCTGGTGATTTTGGGCGCCGGTCCGATCGGGCTGTTTTGCCTGTTGGCTGCACGCGAGGCGGGCGTGCTGGATGTCACGATCAGCGATGTCGATCAGCGCCGGCTGGCACTGGCTGAAGCCTGGGGTGCGCGTCACACGATTCACGCGCGCGATGTTGATGCCGTGCAGACCATACGCGCGACGCGCGCGCACGGCGTCGATGCTGTGATCGACGCGGTCGGCAGCGACGTGACGCGCGCGCAGGCGGTGCAGGCAGTGATGCCTGGTGGCCACGTGGTGCTGATCGGTCTGCACGCCGAAGCGTCGCCGCTTGCTGCAAACTATGTCGTGCGGCAGGAAATCACGCTGTCGGGCACGTTTGGTTATGTGCGCGCAGATTTCGAACTGGCCTTGCGCATGCTCACCAGCAATCGCGTTCCGATCGCGCCGGACTGGCTCAGCGAACGCCCGCTTGCTGCCGGCCGCGATGCATTTGAGGAACTTGTCGACGGCCGTTCACTGTTTGCGAAAATCGTGTTGAAGCCATAGAGAGCAACAGAAACAGAACACAGACGCTCAACGCCTGCAACGATCGTCTGTTATCTGTGGTCTGTGTTCTGTCGTCTCTTGACGTCCGCCACCACCCGAAGCGCGCCCATCGTGACGCCGGCGGTGCTCTGGCCCGGGAAGATCGAGTCGCCGACCAGCCAGGCGTTGCGCATGCCGGTCCATGGCCCGCGCGCCTTAAAAATGCTGGTAAACGGAAACCCGCCCACACCGCCGCGGTGCCGGCGCGTGTAGAACTTGAACGTAACCGGCGTGCCTTCCAGCTGCAGCCGGATGCGCGCGCGCAGACCGGGCAGCGCGCGTTCGGCGTGGCCGAGCATGGCCTCCGCATAGGCGTGCGCGCGCGCGTCATACTCTGCCTGTGCGCCCGGCTTCTCGCGGAGCGCCCACCAATCGGCCGCCCGCGTGTGGGTGCTGATCGTGAGCGCGCGATGCCCGGCAGGCGCGCGCGATACATCGCCTGGCATCGAGAGCGACATGAAAATCGAGTTTGTCTCGCCGAGCGGTTTGTTGTAATCCGCGATCACCTGGTGGTGTTCGGCGCCAGCGTGCAAGGCTGGATCATCTTCAATGCCGAGATACAGCATGAAGGCGCCAAATTCATCCGGCCGCGTGCGCGCTTCGCTTTGCAGCGCGGCTGGCGCGGCGTCGCCGAGCAACCGGTTCAAATCCCACGGCGTCAGATTTGCGACGACATAGTCGCACTCAAAACGCGCGCCCTTGTTTGTGTGCACCGCGATGATGCGCCCGGCGCGTGTTTCAAACCGCGTGACCTCCTGCCGATAGCGCATCGTGCCGCCGTTGCGTTCGAATGCTTCAACCAGTTGCTTCGCCAGGGTGCCAATCCCCCCGAGCACGTGATTGACGCCCTGGCGCGGCAGATCGACAGCCGCCGCCCCGAAGAGCGCACTGGCGTTGGCCGCAGTCGTTTGTGCGCTGATCAACAGTTGCGAATCTAGAAACTGCAGCGCCGCGCGATCGCTGACGCCGCTGCGCCGTGCCCATGCGCCCATGGTTTCGAACAGCAAGGGCAGGGTGGGCAGCGTGTCCGGCCGAAGCGCGCCAGCGGTGCGAAAAAGATCGCCAATGCTAGCCGGCGGCCAGGTTGGCTGACGCGCGGAGAAGTTCCAGACCGCGTTGCTGATTCGCTCACTATGCTGAAAAAAACCGAGAATGCGATCACGATTGGGGCTGTCGCGGAAGACGGTTTCGAGCTCCTGGTGCCAGACCGCCTCGCGGCCATAGCGCACGATGGCCCGATCGGGCAGATGCACTTTCCAGGCGGGTTCGGCTGGTGAAATTTGCCAGTCAATACCGAGCAACTTGCCGACCACATCGTGCGGCCCGCCGGTGTGAAACCCACCGGCCAGGGTGGCGCCGGCATCAAATCGATATTTCTGGTGATAGAACGTTCCCGCGCAGCCGCCTGGATAGACGTGCGCTTCGAGCAATGTCACATCGTGCCCGGCTTTCGCCAGCAACGCCGCGCTCGTCGCGCCCGCGACACCGGCTCCCACAACAATAATTTTTGACACAACACAACTCCAGCAATGAAAGTGCTAATTTAGCGCGAGATCGTGAGGTGGGGATGAAGATGAGGAGGCCACAGATTTCACGGATTACACAGAATTTCTGTGTAATCCGTGAAATCTGTGGCCTCCTCATCTTCATCCCCACCTCATCTCCGTAGCCGGCGATGGGATACTCTACAGACATGAAGCAAAAACCAGTTGAGGACGATCGCGCTCTTTTACAGCGCATCGCGCAGGATCTGATGGAAGCCAGCGGCATGCTCGCAGCATTCAAACCGCGCGTGGTTGCGCAGGTCAACAAGCTGTCCGGTGCTGCGACAGACCCGGCGGCGCGCGATCTGCGTGATCTGGCCTGGTGCTCGATCGATAACGACGACTCATATGACTTGGATCAGCTGTCGGTGGCGATCGGCGCGGCGGATGGCGCGACACGGCTGTTGGTGGCGATTGCAGATGTCGATGCGCTGGTGCCGCTGAATTCACCCGTAGATTTGCAGGCGCGCCACAACACTGCCTCGATCTATACCTCAGCGCAGATCTTTCCAATGCTCCCTGAGCGGCTGTCGACCGACCTGACCTCGCTCAACCCGGATCAGGATCGGCTGGCCATCGTGATCGACATGACAATCGACGGCGAGGGCGGCCTGGTCGCCAGCGATGTCTATCGCGGCACCGTGCGCAATCGCGCCAAGCTGGCCTATGACGCGGTCGCCGCCTGGCTGGATAACGAGGGCCTGATCCCGGCTGCGATTGCCCCGGTGCCCGGTCTGGAGGCAAATATTCGCCTGCAGGACGAGATTGCTCAACGCCTGCGCGCGAAACGTCGCAAAGCCGGCGCGCTGGATTTTGAATCGATCGAAGCGCGCCCGGAGTTTGACGGCAGCATCATCGTCAACCTGGTGGCGCAGGAGGGCAACCGCGCCAAGGAGCTGATCGAGGAATTCATGATCGCGGCCAATGGTGTCACCGCGCGTTATCTGGCAGCGGCGAAGTTTCCATCTCTGCGTCGCATTGTGCGCGTGCCAAAACGCTGGGACAAGATCATCCTGCTCGCGGCCGAGCACGATGTTGTGCTGCCGCCCGCACCGAGCTCGCGCGCGCTCAATCGCTTTCTCGCTGTCGCAAAAAAGGCCTATCCTGAGCGCTTCCCGGACATCTCGCTCGACGTGATCAAGCTGATGGGCGCCGGAGAATATGCGGTTGAGTTGCCTGGGAAAAAGACGACCGGTCACTTCGGTTTGGCCGTGCGCGACTATGCGCACTCGACTGCGCCAAACAGGCGCTATCCAGACCTGATCACGCAGCGCTTGCTCAAGGCTGCGTTGCGCGGCGATCCTTCGCCATACGACCGGACCACGCTGCAGGCGCTGGCCGAGCGCTGCACCGAAGCTGAAGAGATCGCAAAAAAGATCGAGCGCCAGGTTGAAAAATCGGCGGCCGCATTGGTGCTGCGTGATCGCGTCGGCCACACGTTCGACGGCATCATTTCAGGCATGACCGACGCCGGCACCTGGGTGCGCCTGATTGACCCGCCGGTTGAAGGCCGCCTAACTGAGCGACGGCCCGGCACCGAGCCCGGCCAAAATGTGCGCGTCGTGCTGTTGCGGACCGATGTCGAAAATGGTTTTGTCGATTTCAAGCTGGAGGGTTCGAGCGGACCACGGCTGGGGATTCGGCCGCACAGCCCGCGTGAGCGCGATACAGGCAATCGCCCGGGCCGCGGCCGCAAGCGCGACGCCGAAAAGACGCCGCAGCCAAAAGACCCGCGCAATGGCTTTCCGCGTCGCACGCAAAAGCCCAAACGCACCACCCATCGCAAAAAGCGTTAGGGTTTAGGCGAGCAATAACGCGCCGGCAGCTGCCGCGGCCGCCAGAATCAGCACCGAATGCACACGGCCGTGCAGCGCCAGCGCGCAAGCTGCCAGCGCGATGCCAGCGGTGGTGACATTCACGCCATTGCTGACATACAGACTGCCGACCACAGCCAGCCCGCTCCCGGTGATCGCAAGCACCAAGCCGTCGAGTGCGCCTTGTGTGGCCTTGAACGACTTGAGCCGATCATAGATGCGCGCCACAATCAGGACCAGCAGCGGTGGCAGCGCAATGGCGACCGAGGCCAGCAGCGCGCCCGGCAACCCGCCGGTCAGATAACCCAAGCTGACGACCCACAGCCCATTTGGCCCAGGGCTGATCTCCGCCACGGTTAGCGCTTCGGCAAAATACGACTCGCGCGCCCAGCCGAGAGCGATCAGATCGGCATACAGATACGGCAGTGGCCCGCGCCCACCCGTCGAGAGCAGACTGGATTTCAGAAAGATCCAAAAGTATGTCAGCCAGTCCATGCGTACACCAATCCCAGGCCAACGGCGCCAACCAGATAGGACACATAGATTGGCGCGCCAGCCAGCGACAGCAGCAGCGTAGCAACCACCAGCATCACGCCAACCGCAAGGTGCCTGCGGCCGCGCGACTTGAGAGCGCGCAACGGCGGCAATGCCAAGCGCCACGTCAGCGCCAGACTAAGGCCGACCAGTGCCGGCGTAATGCCGCGCAACGCGCCTGCCACGAACGGCAAGTCGCGGACCCGTGTGTAAAACGCGGTCATGATGACGGTGATGGTCACTGCGGGTAACAGCAGCCCGGTGATCGAGAGCACGATTCCGAGCGGGCCACCCAGGCGCCGCCCGATCAAAACTGCGACCGCGATCAGGTTTATCCCCGGCGCGAATTGCAACATGGCCCATGACTGCGCAAACTCTGCAGCGGTCAGCCACCGGTACTTTTCGACAAAGTTTTTTTGGATGAGCAACAGCGTCGCCGGGCCGCCGCCAAACGAAGTCGCGCCGATCGTCAGCCAGATGCGCGTCAACATCAACAGCGAGGGCGGCGGGTGGGGCAGTGCTACTGGCGCAGCGTCATTCGGCGGCATCGATTGTGGCTCCATGTCGACGTTAATCTTTGCGCGCCGCAATCAGCCAGATCGTCGCGCCGATGGCGGACATCGCCACAGTGGTGAGTCCGCCAATGTGCGGGTTGCCAGTCTGGGTGGCGACAAACCCGGAGATAAGCGCGGCTGTGGCCATCACCGATGAGGTAATCACTGAGTCCAGCGCCAGAACGCGGCCCCGCACATGGTCCGGCGCCGAGCCCTGCACGATCACATTCGAGAACGTCCACACCAGCGCGCCGCCGGCATGCCCCAGAAACGTGCCCAGCATGCCTTGCCACGGCACCGTGCTCAGTGCAAAAATGCTGTAACCGATGACCGAGATAAACAGCCCGATTCGGATCACAATTTTGAGTTTGCTGAGATCCTGCAGCGAAATGATCGTGCCGATAAACAGCGGCGTGATAAAGGCGCCGATGCCGCGCGCCGAATACAGCCAGCTCGTTGCGGCGTCGCCCACGCCGTAGACCTGCAGGCCAAAAATTGCATACAACCCCATGCCGCCAAACACCCAGGACCAGCACAACTTGATCAGCACATACATGCGGGTCACGCGGTTTTCGCGCAGATAGCGCGCGCCCTCGGTCAGAATGCGCAACCCCATGCCGCCCGAAGCGGCCATCCGCCGGTCGACGCTGAACTGTCCAGTCGCGCGCGAGATAAAAAACGCCGACAACAGAAACGACATTGAATTCAAGACAAAGCACACATCGCGCCCGAATGCCTGCGAAACGATGCCGCCCAGAATCGACCCCAGGAAGATCGTCGTGGCAAACGTGGTCTGCCCAAGTGCGCCGACGATCGGCAACTCGGCACGCTCGACTAGGTTTGGCATCGAGGCGGCCGCCGCCGGTTGAAAGAACGACGACGTAAACGAAAGCCCGGCCGTCGCGAGATACGCCAGCCACACTGCGCCAGGCGAGTCGACCAGAAGAAAGCCGAGCGCGATCACTGCGCGCACCAGGTCCGCGATGATCATGATGTGCTTGCGGTTGTAGCGATCAGCGACCACGCCACTCAAAAACAGTCCGGCTGCGGCCGCTGGCAAAATGCCGGTCGCGATTTGCAGGCTGGCGCTCTCAGCGCGGCCCGTCAGTTCGACCAGAAGACCCAGCACCGCAATTGTGTTGAACCAATCGCCCATGTAGGAGCTCAGTTGTCCAAACCAGATGGTGCGCACGTTGCGGTTGCGCGAGAGCAGCGCGTAATAGGCGCGCAAACCGCGGGGCGGGGCAGGGGTATTTGGTTTTGCATCGGCGGTGGACATCAAAACCAATTCTAGTAGGGACGCGCAGCGGCGCGTCCGCCACTGCAATCATTGCGCCCTGACATTGCGCGTGCTGCCTTGGCGTTGGGCGTGACTCCCGGACGCGCCGCTGCGCGTCCCTATGATGCATGGCGCTGCCTTGGCATTGGGCGTGACTCCCGGACGCGCCGCTGCGCGTCCCTATGATGCATGGCGCTGCCTTGGCATTGGGTGTGACTCCCGGACGCGCCGCTGCGCGTCCCTATGATGCATGGCGCTGCCTTGGCATTGGGCGTGACTCCCGGACGCGCAGCGGCGTGTCTCGGCTTACGCACGGATGCGATGGGATACTCGCGGCATACATGTTGCGCCTGACAAACGTCAAACTCCCGCTCGATCATGGTGACGATGCGCTGAAAACGGCCATTCTCAAAAAACTGCGCATCCAGGCCACGGCGCTAAAGGGCTTTTCCATCTACAAGCGCAGCTATGACGACCGCAAGCGCGGCGAGATTCCGCTGATCTACACGCTGGATGTCGAGGTTGCGCAAGAGGCGCAAGTGCTCACGCGCCTGCAACGCGACCCGGATGTCAACCCGTCTCCGGATATGCGCTACAAACCGGTCGCCCGCGCGCCGGCTGAGCTGAAGCAACGGCCCGTCGTCATCGGCACCGGGCCGTGCGGCATTTTTGCCGGGTTGGTGTTGGCACAGATGGGCTTCCGGCCCATCTTGCTCGAGCGTGGCAAATCGGTGCGTGAACGCACGGTCGACACCTTTGGCTTCTGGCGCAACAAAGGGCTTGACCCGGAGTCAAACGCGCAGTTTGGCGAGGGCGGGGCCGGCACATTTTCGGACGGCAAGCTGTATAGCCGTGTCGGCGACCCTGAGCACTACGGCCGCAAAGTACTGACCGAGCTCGTCAACGCCGGCGCGCCGGATGAAATCCTGTATGTGAGCAAGCCGCACATTGGCACGCTCAAACTTGTGGCCGTCGTGCAGCGCATGCGCGCGGCAATTGAAGCGCTCGGCGGCGAATTTCGCTTTCAAAGCCGCGTCGATGACCTGGTGATCGATGGCGGCCACGTGCGCGGCGTCACGCTTGCGAACGGCGAGCACATCGCCGCCGATCACATTGTGCTGGCGGTTGGGCACAGCGCGCGCGACACGTTCGAGATGCTGCACGCGCGCGGTGTGTATATCGAAGCGAAGCCGATTTCGGTGGGGTTTCGCATCGAGCACCCGCAATCGCAGATCGATCGAGTGCGGTTTGGCGCGCATGCGGGCAACAAGATACTCGGCGCTGCAGATTACAAGCTGGTGCAGCATTGCAGCAATGGCCGCTCGGTATATAGTTTTTGCATGTGTCCAGGTGGCACGGTGGTCGCCGCGGCATCGGAAGCCGGCGGGATCGTCACAAACGGCATGAGCCAGTATTCGCGCAACGAACGCAACGCCAACAGCGCGATTGTGGTTGGCATGAGCGTGGACGATTATCCGGGTCACCCGCTCGCCGGCATGCATCTGCAGCGTCAACTGGAAGCGCGCGCCTTTGAACTTGGCGGCGGCACGTATGCCGCGCCCGGGCAGCTGGTCGGCGACTTTCTAGCCGGCACGGCCTCGCGCGAGCTGGGCGCGGTGCAGCCGTCGTACACGCCGGGTGTCACGCTGACCGATCTAAGCCACAGCCTGCCGGAGTATGCGATTGCGGCGCTGCGCGAGGCGCTGCCGGTCTTTGATCGACGCATTGCGGGCTTTGCGCGCCACGATGCCGTGTTGACCGGCATCGAGACCCGCACGTCGTCGCCGATTCGGATCAAACGCAACGAGACCGGCCAGAGCATCAACACCGCAGGGTTGTTTCCGGCGGGTGAAGGCGCCGGTTATGCGGGCGGCATTCTCTCCGCTGGCATCGACGGCATCAAGACCGCGCAGTGGGTGGCGTTGAGCATGACCGGCGGATAGCCGCAGGAATCGCCTGCGGGGGCAGCTCCGTTACCGTGGCAAGGCATCCAACAACGCGGTCAGCCCGAGCGTATAGCTGCGCCAACCGAAACCGGCGATTGTGCCGAGGGCGATGCCGGAGATAAACGAGTGGTGCCGAAATTCTTCGCGCTTGTAAATATTTGACAGATGCACTTCAACGCAGGGCAGGGCGACTGCGCTGATCGCATCGCGCAGCGCCACCGATGTGTGCGTGTAGCCGCCCGGGTTGATCAGAATGCCATCGGCCCACGTGCGGTGATCGTGCAGCAGATCGATCAAACCGCCCTCGTGATTGTGTTGAAAAGCCCGCACGTGCGCATCGCGCCCGCGTGCCAGCTCGTCGAGCGCAGCGTTGATGTCCTCGAGCGTGGTGTGGCCATAGACCTCGGGTTCGCGCAACCCAAGCAGGTTGAGGTTGGGGCCGTGCAGTACTAATATCTTCGACATGGTTTCCCTAAATCTGTGAATCTGTGCAAATCTGTGACTTCTTCTGCCTTAACCTGCCGCCAGTGTGCCAAGCGCCCATTTCGCATCTGCCTCGGACACACCGTCACTCACGAATAGATCGCCCGGGCTGCGCATCAGGATAAACCGCAGCTTGCCGGCGCGTTTCTTTTTGTCGCTCTGCATTGTGGCCCAGATCGCGTCGATGTCCAGCGCTGAGACGCCGAGGACACGCAGATCGGCCAGCCGTGTCGGCAGACCCACGCCGCGCAGCATCTCCAGCAGTTCACGTGTGTGCGCAGCGCTGCACAGACCAAGCCTGTGCGAAAGATTGGCCGCGCACACCATGCCCAGCGCCACCGCGTAGCCGTGCTTGATCCGCATCGCGCTCCACGCTTCGATGCCGTGCCCAAACGTGTGGCCAAAGTTAAGCAGCGCGCGCCGGCCGCGCTCAAACGGATCTTCGATCACAACGCTGCGTTTGAGCCCTATCGCGTTGACCAGCGTCTGCATCATCAGGTCGTCGACCCAGCCGTCTTCGCCCAAGCTGGCATGCGGGTCGGCCCCGTGCATCGGGCTGAGGGCAAGTTTGCGCGCGAGGGCGTACTCGTCGCCACCCGCGATCACCGCCGATTTGATGATCTCAGCGTAACCGCAGCGCAATTCGAGCACCGGCAGGCTGCCCAGACAGCGCGTGTCCATCACGACGAGATCCGGCTGTTTAAACGCACCGACCAGATTTTTGCCAAACGGCGTGTCGACGCCGACCTTGCCGCCGATGCTGGAGTCCGTCATCGCGAGCAGGGTGGTCGGCACTTGCACAAACGGCACGCCGCGCAGAAACGTGGCCGCTGCGAACCCGGCTGTGTCGCCCAGCACGCCGCCGCCCAGCGCGATCACCGGTGAATTGCGATCCATGCCGACCGCGCTGCAAGCGCGATACATCGCTTCGACGCTCGCCAGCGTTTTGTGCTGCTCACCGTAGTCCATGGTGTGCAAATGCGCGGTGATGCCGGACCGTTTGAGCGCGAGCAGCGCGCTGCCTGCGAAGTAAGAGGCGGCCAGCTTGTCCGAAATAATCAGCGCCGGCGCGGTCCAGCCGCGTTCGCACAACAGCGCGCCGAGCTGGTCGATCAGCCCATCGCCCATCACGATGTCGTATGCCTTTTCACCGGGGATCGCCACGTTGATGCGCAATTGTTCGGCCTGCGCGATGGCGGCAATGCGGGTGACGGTCTCATCGAGCACGCCATGGTCGGTGTCGACGTGATAGTGCATGGCGCGATAGGCTGCGGCCCGCTCGGCCAGCAGCGATTCGATACGCTCGCGCACGTTGCCGCCGCGCAGCATCGGGCGCGATTGCGCGGCAGCCTCGCCACCCACGCGCATCAAAATCGTGTCGGGCGATGCCGTCAGGCACACGCACAGGCAGCGCTCCAGCAGCAGCGCGCGGCTTTCGGCGTTGTTGACCAGCCCGCCGCCGACCGCGATGACGCACCGCTCGCGGCTGATGACGTCAAGCAGCGTCTCGCGCTCGCGCTGCCGAAAATACGCCTCGCCGTGCTGCTCGAAAATCTTGGGGATCGTGAGCCGTTCACGTGCTTCGATCTCATGGTCGGTATCGACAAACGGAAGCCGGAGCCGTTGCGCCAATGCGCGGCCGACGGAGGTTTTCCCCGCGCCCATAAACCCGGTCAGAACGATACTTCGCATAGGCAGTTCTCTCTTGGTGGCGGACGATTCTTTTGACGTCCGTTAGGGTTGAAAGCCAAACCGCCATGGCGCGGCATCCATCCCAAGTTGATCGAGACGCATCGCGCGCAACCGTTCGAAGCGCGGCAGCATTTCATCGAGCGAATCGCCGCCGAGTTTTTCCTGCAACGCATCGGCCAGCACAAACGCGACCATCGCTTCGATGATCGGCACGCCGCGCGGCACCTGGCAGAAATCGCTGCGTTCGTATCTTGTCTTGACCGCTTCGCCAGACGCCAGATCAACCGAATTTAAGGGGTTGAGTGTGGTCGCAATGGGCTTGAGCGCGGCCTTGACGATGATTGGCGCGCCGTTGCTGATGCCGCCTTCGATGCCACCCGCATGATTGCTGCGCAACGTGAGCGTGCCGCCGCTGTTGACAATTTCATCTTGCACCTCGGTCCCGGGCCGCAACGTTTCGGCAAAGCCATCGCCGATCTCGACACCCTTTGTGGCGTGCACGCTCATGACCGCGGCGGCCAGCTTTGTGCTCAAGCGGCGATCCCAGTGCACATGGCTTCCCAGGCCCGGCGGCACGCCCAGCGCAGCCACTTCGATCACACCGCCGAGCGTGTCTTTGGCCTCCATGATGGCGCGAATGCGCGCGCGCATGCGCTCAGCCGTCGCCGCGTCGTAGCAGCGCACGTCAGTCGCTTCGGCCGCTGCAAAGCGTTGTTGATAGACCGCGCTGTCAACGCTTGAGGCATGCCCGTCGATCTGCACCTCGCCGACGCTGACGACGTAGCCGCCGACCGTCACGCCAAACTGCGCCAGCAGCGCCCGGCATAGCGCGCCGACCGCAACTCGCATCGTGGTCTCGCGCGCAGAGGCGCGTTCGAGCGAAAGCCGCAGCTCGCGGTAGCCGTATTTCACCGCCGCGGTCAGGTCGGCGTGGCCAGGCCGCGGGATCGTCATCGGTTCAATATCGCGTTCTGCCCATTTAACGTGATCGAGGTTCACCACGGTCAGTGCGATTGGCCCGCCGGTTGTTTTGCCCGCCATGACCCCGCTGGTGATGCGCGCGTGGTCACGTTCGATCTTCATGCGCCCGCCGCTGCCGTAGCCCTGTTGCCGGCGCGCCAGATCGATGTCGATTTGCTCCGAGCGGATCGGAATGCCTGCCGGCATGCCCTCCAGGATGGCGGTGAGTTCCGGACCGTGTGATTCACCTGCGGTTAAAAATCTCAACATGTGTGTGCTCTATGGCCTCTCATCCAATCGCCGCCCGCATCACCGCGCTGACGCGCGACGACGCAATGCCGGTCCAGTGTTCAAATGCCGCTGCGCCCTGTTCGGCCAGCATCCCGATGCCGCCAATCGCGCGCGCGCCAGCACGTTCGGCCTGCCGCATCAACTGTGTCATGCGCGGTTTGTAAACCAGATCGTACAGCGTGACCTCGGCGGGGAAGGGCAGCTCAAGTGGCCAGGGCGTGGTGTGGTCGTTCGGCTCCATGCCCGCCGACGTGCAGTTCACGATCAGGATTGCTCTCTGCCCGGCCAGCGCCAGATCCTGCGCCGGCGTGATATCGCCAAACTGTCGCAGATCCTGAATCAGCGCAGCTGCGCGCTCGGCGTTGCGGTTGTGCACCCACACCGCACAGCCGCGCGCGAGCAGCCCATACGCAATGCCGCGCGCCGATCCGCCCGCGCCGAGCACCAGCGCCGTTTCTGTGGCGTCCGGCAGCGCGTTGTGAAACGCCAGATCTGCCATAAACCCGCGCCAGTCAGTGTTGTCGCCCCACAGCTGTCCATCGCGTTTGACAATGGTGTTGACCGCGCCCAGCGCGCGCGCGTCAGCGCTGCAGGCATCGATCAGCGGCATCACATTCTGTTTGTGCGGCACGGTCACATTGCATCCGCCGATCGCAGCATTGTGGCGCAGTTCGTCGATGCGCGCGTGCAGCTGGCTGAGCGGTGTCGGCCACAGCTCATACGCCCAGCCGTCCAGGCCCATCGCGGCAAACGCCGCGTTTTGCATGCGCGGCGAAGCGCTGTGCGCGACCGGGTCGCCGATCAAGCCGATACGCATAGTGAGTCCAGATCGCGAAAGAATTCGGGATACGTCTTGCTGACGCATTCCGCGCCGGTGATGGTGGTCGCGCCGTCCGCAACCAACGCGGCGACCGCCAGCGACATCGCCATGCGGTGATCGCCAAGCCCGTCGACCGTCGCACTGCGCAGCGCCGTCGGCCCATCGATCACAAAACCGTCGTCCGTCGCCGCGATCCGCGCGCCCATTGCGGTGAGTTGCGCGACCAGGCCTTCGAGCCGATTGCTCTCTTTGACGCGCAGCTCTTGTGCGTCGCGCACAACCGTGCGACCGTGCGCCTGTGTGGCTGCGACCGCGAAGATCGGCAGCTCGTCGATCATGCGCGCCACCAGCGTGCCGCCGATCTCGATCGCGCGCAGCGGCGTGCCCTGTGTCACCACAATATCGGCCACGGCTTCGCCAGCCTCTGTGCGCGGGTAGGTCAGCTTGAATTGCGCACCCATCTGTTCGAGCGCGTCGAGCAGGCCGGTGCGGGTTGCATTGACGCCAACTTCGGTCAGGGAAATCTGCGCGCCAGGCACCAGCGCGGCGGCAACGATAAAAAACGCGGCCGACGAAATGTCCGCCGGCACGATCATATCGAGCTTGTTCAGACGCACAGGCGGGTGCAGCGTGATTGTGCTGCTGCCGTCTGCGTGTGACTCGGTCTCGACATGCGCGCCCATCGCGCGCAACATGATTTCGGTGTGATCCCGCGTCGGCGCCGGTTCCCAAACGGTCGTCGGGCCGCTGGCAAACAGACCGGCCAGCAGCACGGCAGACTTCACCTGCGCGCTGGCGACCGGCATGTCGTAGCGCTTGCCGGCCAGCCCGCTGCCGCCGCCGATACGCAACGGCGCCTTGCCGTCGTTGTCGTCGATCTCGGCGCCCATGCGCTGGAGCGGCTCGGTGACCCGTTTCATTGGGCGTTTGCGCAGCTGTTCGGTGCCGTCGAGCACGCTGCTAAACGCCTGACCGGACATTAACCCGGCCAGCAAGCGCATCGTCGCGCCGGATGAACCGCACTGCAACGTCTCGTTCGGCGCGCGCAATCCGCGCAGCCCGACGCCGGGTATTTGCAGGCCGAGCGGGTCGCACATGCGTTGAGAGCGGCGCCACGCTTACGCCGAGCGCCGCCATGCAAGCCAGCGCGGCGTTGGTGTCATCGGAATCGAGCGGCTCGCGGATGCGGCTGACGCCGTCCGCGATTGCGCCCAGCAATGTCGCACGCACGGTGATGCTGCGGTCGCTCGGCACACGCAATACGCCGCGCAGCGCGCCAGGTTTGCTCAAAGTCTTGTTCATGGTGCGTTTTGGGGCGGGTAGTGCGCCTTGCGCGCGTCTGCCGCGCGGGTGACAAACGCTCGCAGACCGGCTTCATCGCCGCGTTCGAGCATCACGTTGAATTGGTCGAGCGCGAACTGCGTGTCGCGCACGGCTGCCAAGAATTGCCGCGCGGTTGGTCAGCAAAATATCGAGCCACATCGTCACGTCGCTGGCGGCGACCCGGCTGGTGTCGCGGTAGCCGCCGGCCATCACATTCCAGACGTCCGGGTTGTCCAGCGCGAACTGGTCGGTACTGTAGACCATGCTGGTCGAAAGCACATACGGCAGGTGGCTGGCGAAGCTCAGCAGTGCGTCATGTTGCGCGACTGGGATCTCGCGCGGTTTTGCGCCGACGCGCTCGGCCAGCGCCTTGACTGTCTCAAACGCCGCCTCGTCCGTGCGCGCGCTGCGCGTCAGGATCCACGGCGCGTTGCGATACAGCGCGGCTTCGGCCACGTCGATGCCGGCGGTCTCTTTGCCGCACATCGGGTGCGACCCAATCGCGCGCACACGGGCGGGCAGGGCGTCCATCGCGGTCACGATCGCCGTCTTGGTGCTGCCCATATCGGTGATGATCGCGTTGTCTTTGCAGATCGCGCCAAGTTCGCCGATCTGTTCGATCAGCAGCCGCACCGGCGTGCACAGCACGATCAAATCGGCATCTCGCGCGGCGTCAGGCAGAACAGTCCCTGCGCGATCGACAATGCCGCGCGCCAGCGCTTTGTCGCAGGTGGCCTGGCTGCGCGCGACGCCGCTGATCGTGCCGGCGAAACCGCTCTCGCGCAACGCCATGGCCAGCGATGCGCCCATTAACCCGATGCCGACAATGCAAATATGGTTGACGTCGTTCATGGCAGCCTTTGCATCAGCTCGACGCGGTTCCCAAAAGGATCGAAGATGTGCACGCGCGCGTAGCCATCCAGTGTCGGTTCGTGCCCAAGAGTGATGTTGGCGCTGTTGAGCAGCAACAGCATCTGATCGAGATCGCGCACGAGAAAGGCCGGATGCGCGCGGGCAGCCGCCCTGAAATCGGCATCAACACCCAGGTGCAGCACCGCGTCGCCGGCTACCAGCCACAGCCCGCCGCGCTTTGCGAGGTCTGGTGGTTTTGGGATCTCGCGCATGCGCAACACGTCGCAGTAAAACGCGCGCGCCTGCGTTTCCCCGCCGGGCGGGATCGCAATTTGCACGTGGTCGATGCCGTAGATCATGCCGTCACCATGGTGCCGCGCCGCTGGCGCACGGCAGCCGCCAGCCGTTCGAGTACGCCTTCTGTGTCCGACCAGCTGATGCAAGCGTCGGTGACGCTCTTGCCAAATTCAAGATTTTTGCCGTTTCCGATTTCCTGCCGCCCGGCCTGCAGATGTGACTCGATCATCACGCCGGCGATGTTTGTTTCTCCGGCTTCGATCTGCTGAGCGATGTCCTGCGCGACCACGATCTGATTCTCATGCTTTTTGCTGCTGTTGCCGTGCGAGCAATCGACCATCATGCGCGTCAGCAGGCCTTCCTTGGTCAGCATGGCTGCGGCCGCTGTGACGCTGGCGCTGTCGTAGTTCGGCGTTTTGCCACCGCGCAGCACGATATGCACATCGTCGTTGCCGCTGGTCGAGACAATGGCGCTGATGCCGCCCTTCGTCACCGACAGAAAATGATGCGGCTGCTGGCTGGCCTTCATTGCATCAGCGGCTATTTTGATGCTGCCATCGGTGCCATTTTTGAACCCAACTGCGCAAGACAGGCCGCTGGCCAGCTCGCGATGAACCTGCGATTCCGTGGTGCGCGCGCCGATTGCACCCCACGAGATTAAGTCCGCGATGTATTGCGGCGAGATCGTGTCGAGATACTCGGTTGCGGCGGGCACGCCGAGATCATTGATGTCCTGCAGCACGTTGCGCGCGATGCGCAGCCCTTCGTTGATCCGAAACGAGCCGTCGAGATAGGGGTCATTGATCAGGCCCTTCCAGCCCACCGTTGTTCGCGGCTTCTCAAAATAGACGCGCATGATCAGCTCGAGTTCGCCGGCGTGGCGCTCGCGCGCGGCGGCCAGGCGTTCGGCGTATTCGAGCGCCGCCGCGGTGTCATGGATGCTGCACGGGCCAATCACCACAAACATGCGGTCATCGGCGCCGTGTAGGATCTTGTGCACGGCATGGCGCGCGCCGTAAACGGTCTTGGCGCCGGTTTCGGTCAACGGGAATTCGCGCATCACGTGCGAAGGCGGCGCGAGTTCCTTGATTTCGCGGATGCGCAGGTCGTCAGTAAGGTATGCCATAAATTAACCCTCTCGAATCAGATCCGGACGCAGGCGTTCGGCGCCATTGATGTAGATGTGACGAATCTCGCCCGGCAGCTTGTCGGTGTTCCAGTGGATCATGACGCGGACGCACAGCGGCAGACTGCCCGTCACTTCCATTTCGTGCATGCACATGAGCGGCACCTCGCGCCAGCCGAGCTGGCGGGCGGCGATGGCCGGAAACTCCGCTGTGAGGTCGCGGGTGGTCGAAAAAAATGCGCTGGCGATGTCTGCGGGCGTCATCCCATTGGCTTCGATGATCCGTTCCAGCAGCGCCTTTGTCGTTTCGACAATGGCTTCTTTTGTATTCGCCGTTGCGCACGTTGCGCCTCTTACACCGCGTAACCACATATCGGTAACTGTCTTGTCCTTTGCAAACCCGCCGCACTGGATACCTCCAGCGTCGTCAGATCTGACACTAACACCGGCTGCGCGCGCGCAGTCAGTTTTTTATAACAAAAAAGCGCGGAGCTTACTGCTCCGCGCTTTTGCTGTTCACCGTTTGCTATCTTGGTTCACTCAGCTGTTGATGAGTCGCGTGTCAGTAAGTCCACTTTAGCCTTGCTAAAGTAGCCATAAAACCCAAAATAGCTAAAAAATGCCGTGCGCGTCATTTGACGAGCATACTAGCCGATGGCCGGGGTCGTGTCAACACCCGTGCACAGCCAGATCCTACGCAATTTACGGACGTCTTTGCCAGGCTTTTCGGAAAATGCGCAGTTGTAACGAATACACCGGCTGAGCAGCGCATCGGCAAAAACGATGATTGACGTCATTTATTCATTCGGGTATGATCGAAACCTATACGCTACCTTGGCTCAATCGGTAGAGCAATCGCTTCGTAAGCGATAGGTTTTGGGTTCAAGTCCCAAAGGTAGCTTAATGACACACGAACGCCGGCGCTTGCGCCGGCGTTCTTTTTTGCCGGTTAGCGCGCTACTTCCCAGGCCAGATGCTCAATCTCTGGGATGATCAGCTTGTCCATCGCCACCTGTACCGCGTTTGGGCTCCCCGGCATCGACATCACCACTCGGCCGCGGTAGGTGCCTGCTGTCGCCCGCGAGAGCATGGCCGCGGCGCCGACTTCGGCAAAGCTCAGCATGCGAAACAATTCGCCAAAGCCGGGCATGTGCTTTTCGAGTTTGCGCGAAATCACATCAAAGGTTGTGTCGCGCGGCGCGATGCCGGTGCCACCCGTAAACAACACCAGCCGGGCTGCTGTCTCGCTCGTGATGCGATCGAGCAGTCCGCCGATCTGCTCCGGCTCGTCTTTGGCGATATCGCGAAAGACAACGGTATGGCCCGCCTTGACAATGCGATCGGCGATCAGGTCACCGCCTGTGTCGTTCTCGCGGGTGCGGGTATCGCTGACGGTCACAATCGCGACCGCCACCGGGCCCTGTTTGTGGGCGATGGCTTTGTGTTGCTCGGTTGAAGCGCTTGTCATGCGCGTACTATAACGGGTGCGTTGTATTGTGGCCAACCACACGCCAACCACGACAGGCTGCCACTCCGTCTTTCGATGTATGCCCGCGAAACGGAAATCACTATACTGTTTGCGATCATCGCACCATGTCCATCGAAGAATTTGTCCCGCTCAATGGGCCTGCCCCAGATCTGCTGTTAAGCGCGCGCAAGTCGGTCGGCGCGTTTCTAGAGTCGCCGCTGTCGCACACGCTCAAACAATATGAGCAGTATGGACCGCTCTCCGGCATCGTGGCGATGACTAATCCGGGCAAGCCGCCACCGTATGTGTTTACGCTCGGCCCGGATATTTTCCCCGAGCTGCAAAACCCGGCCGTGTTTATCCCGGGCACCAGCCGGCTGTATCCGCCGGTGATGAGCGATGTGCTGACCACCGCGCTGGCGATCGACAACCTGCGCTTTATCGAGCGCCCGGCGCTGCTCGATGCGGCCTTCACGGACGAGTGGCTGACCCGGTATGTCGCGCAGATCGAGAAGACGGTGTTTGCCGAACTCGACACCTGGGAGCGCTTTCGTAACGGCGAGCCGTTTGACGTCTTTGAGCCGATTCGGGCGCTGGCGCGTCCGCTCGCGCTCAAGACCGTGTTTGGTTTTGAACCGGACGATGAACCGGCGCGTGTCGCAGCCAGCCTATGTCAGGTGCACGCCGATGCCTTTGCGTTGAGCGCGCCATCGGCAATCGATAAGCTGGCCGGCACGAGCAAGGCAGCCAAACATGCCACACGTGTTTTGAAGATGCTGACCACCAACGCGCACCACGCCGCGGGCGAACCCAGCTTGATCGGCGGGCTTGCCGCGGCGCGCATGCCAGATGGCGGGGCATTCACGGATGGCGACCTGTTCACAATTCTGGCGGGCATGTACCCTGCGGTTGAGCGCGGATTTACGAGCACGCTGGCGTGGACGCTGGTGCTCTTGTCCCAAAACATGCGCGTGTTGTCCAGCATGCAGGACGAGCTGATCACTGTCCTGCACGGCAAGCCGATTACAGCGGCCGATCTCACGCAGCTTCCGTATCTGGAAAATGTCGTGAAAGAGACGCTGCGACTTTTCCCGCCAAAAGTGTTTGGCTCGCGCCTGTCGATCGATACCGTCGCGCTGGGCGAATGGACGCTGCCACAGGACGTGCTCTTCGTGCACAGCCCGTATGCAACCCATCGCGACAAGATCGTGTATGACAAGCCGCAGCACTTCCTGCCGCATCGCTTTGGCATGCACAAACCCAGCGCGGCAGAGTTTATGCCGTTTGCGGATCTCGAACCGGTCTCGCGGCTGGTTATGGCGCTGGTCAAGTATGTATTGGGCGCCATATTTCAACGCCATCGCCTGACCATGCTGCGCGGCCAGACCATTAACCATCGCCTTAGTGATGTGCTTGAGCCGATCGGGCCGATCCCGATGTATCTGGTGCCCGAAGGCCTGGTGTATCCGGTATCGGTGGTCGAAGGCTCAATCAAGAAGATGGTCGAGATCGGCAAGTAGAGCGCCTCGGTTGCTCGCTGCGTTGCTGCGCGCAGCTGTGCTAATCTGCCACCATGACGCAGCACCCAAATCAGACGCGCATTGTTATTGCCGGTGGCACCGGCGCGATCGGCCAAAACCTGGCCAGGTTCTGCGTTGCGCGGGGAGATGACGTCGTGGTGTTGTCGCGGCAGGCGTCTGCTGTGCGCGCCGGCGTGCGCTATGTGCGCTGGGATGGCGTGACTATCGGTGAATGGTCGCGCGAAATTGATGGGGCGCATGCGATCGTCAACCTGGCGGGCCAAAGTGTGAACTGCCGGCTCACGGCTGAGAATCGCCGCATCGTGCTCGCATCGCGTGTGAACGCGATTCAGGCGCTGCGCAGTGCGATCGACATCGCGGCGGTCGCCCCGCGGGTCTGGCTCAACGCCGCTGGCAAAGAGTTCTACGGCAACGCCGGCGACGCGATCTGTGATGAAGAGACACCCGCGAGGCCGGGCGTGCTGGCAGATCTCTGCGCAGCCTGGGAGGAAGCATTTACACGCGCCTGTCCGCCAACCGTGCGGCCGGTGTTACTTCGCATAGGCATCGTTTTGGATGACACCGGTGCGCTCGGGGTATTGCAAAAATTAACTTCGTTCTATCTGGGCGGCGCCGCTGGCTCCGGGCGGCAATTTGTGAGCTGGATCCATCGACACGACATGACGCGCATGCTGTGTTGGGCGATTGATACTGATGCAGTTCATGGCATCTTCAACGCCACAGCGCCTGAGCCGGTGCGCAATGCCGATTTCATGCGCGCGTTGCGGCGCGTGATGCGTCGGCCCTGGTGTCCGCCGGTGCCTGGGCCGTTGCTGCGACTCGGTGCAGCGTTGGCAGGCTCGCAGGGCGAGCTGGTTCTCGAGGGTAATTTTGTTCATCCGAAACGTGCGCTGGATGCTGGTTTTGCCTTTGAATTTGCTGCGATCGAGACTGCGTTGCGTGATTTGTTACAAAATGTTGAGCATCGCAACCCTTGAAGGATTTAAGGTCGCATGGTATATTCGACGTCATAACTTCATGCGGTAGTTGAACTGAAGTGGGTCGAAAGCCCACTTTTGCTTTTCTACACTGAGGTCTTCGAGATGAAGAGCGAATTCGTATTAGCACTAAACCAAATCAGCGCAGAGCGCACGCTCCCGCGCGAGGTCATCACAAAGGTGATCGAGCAGGCTATTGTCCAGTCATATCGCAAATATGCGAATGTGATGGCTGCACAGGCCGTCTCGTCCCTCGTTGACATCGACAGCGGCGACATGCGCGTCTTTCTTGAAAAAGAAGTGGTCGATTCCGTCTTGGATGACAAGACGGAGATCACGCTCGACGACGCATTGAAGCACAAAACGGACGCCGTCATGGGCGATGTCATCATGGTCGATGTCACTCCCAAAGATCTCGGACGTATTGCGGCACAAAACGCTAAGCAAATGATCGTGCAGAAGTTGCGCGAAGCCGAAAAGGACTTTCAATACAACTCGTTTATCGAACGCGAAGGCGAAATCGTCAGCGGGACAGTCCAGTCAATGCTGGCCACCGGCGTTACGGTCAATCTGGGGCGAATCGAAGCCCAGATGCCAAAGAAAGAGTGGATCCCGGGCGAAAAATATGACCTGCAACAGCGCGTTCGCGCGTATGTGGCTGAAGTCAAACGCTCCGCTCGCGGGCCGCAGGTGATTCTGTCGCGCGCGCACAAAAACATGCTCAAGCGCTTGCTTGAGATCGAAGTGCCAGAGGTGGCAAGCGGCGCGGTCGAGATCAAAGCGATTACGCGCGAACCTGGTTCACGCTCAAAAGTCGCCGTTGCTGCGTTGCAAACCGGTGTCGATCCGGTCGGCGCCTGCGTCGGCCAACGCGGCACGCGGATTCAAAGCATCATCACCGAGTTGCGCGGCGAGAAGATCGACATCATCGAATGGAATGCCGACACCTCGGTGTTCATCACCAAGGCGCTGGGACCGGCCAAGGTCATGTCTGTGCATCCGATGCTGGACAACAAAAACGCCGTCGTGATCGTTCCGGACGACCAGCTCTCGCTGGCGATCGGCCGGGAAGGGCAGAACGCCCGGCTCGCAGCGCGGTTGACGGGTTGGCGCATCGATATCAAGAGCGGCAGCGAAGCGCTCAATGAAGCCATAACGCTGTTTACAGACAACAGCGACGCGTCACTTGGTCTGGCGCGGTGATCGACCGCGGATCTGCCGGTATCTGCGCGAGTTGCTTGTGCGTTTGCGCGCACTGCCGCAAGCGTTGTCGCCGGAAGAGTTCGCGCAGGTCAAGCGCGTGGTCGATGGCGCGCATCAGTGGCGCATGGCGCATGTCGCCAGTGGCGCAGACGAAATCGAACAGGCTCGTCCGGCAGCGCTCGCTGCACTGGAAGAGAGGCAAACAGGCGCGCGAGGCAGTGATTGCCTCGATTCCAAAAGCGGCGTATGCAATGTCGCTGGAGGAGCTTGGCTTGTCACCACGCGTGACGCAGCACATCGGCGCCGCAGGCATCGTCAATGTCGGGCAATTGCTGGAATACAGCTCCCGCGGCGATGAAGGCTTGCTCTCGATTCCGAATATCGGATCAAAGGCGCTGGGCGAGATCAAGCAATCGCTTGAGAAAGTGGTTGGCAAGCCGGTTGAGCTGGAACCCGTCGCGGTTGAAGTTGGCTGTCGAAGAACGCCGCCGCTAGTCGCCAGTGCACCGGTTGTGGTTGCCGACACCGGTGAGGCCGAGAGCGCCGAAGAAGCACAGAAGTTGTTTATCGAGCGCGGTCAGCGATGAAGTGGGCGAAGTGATTCAGACGGACGACGATGACGCGCCGGCGGCTGATGGCACTGACACCGCTGTGCCGCGCGGCAAGAAAAACAAGAAAGGCAAAGAACGCGCCCTGGTGTTTGACGAAGAGCTGGGCCGCATGGTGCCGGCCCGCACACACCGGCGCGCCAGGCGAATTCGAGTGCTGAAGAAGAATAGTCATGAGCTAAGGCTAAAGGCGTTCGCGTCAAACATGTGCCGATGCGAACGTGCGTCGCAACCGGCGAGACGTTCGCAAAACGCGAGCTGGTCCGCATTGTGCGCAACTGCGGAGGGGCGCATCGTGGTGGACGAGACGGGAAAGGCAGCCGGCAGCCGTGGCGCATATGTGTCGCAAAAGTCTCGAAGCGATTCAACTCGCGCTCAAGCACAGAAAGCTTGAAGCGCGAGTTTGAGCAGCCACTTACTGCGGCGGATCAGCGAAGCCCTGCTGGTTTACTTCCAACGCTTCAAGTGAGCGCAGCGGGATCGATTTCAAAGCGATGCCGCAGAGATATGTAAGTTTCGACAACGCAGGTGACAAACCTGCGTTGTTCGTGTGAGGTAAGGGTATATGGGACAAGGATCACGATCACGGTCTGGTGGTGGCAATCGGGGCGGCCGCGCGAGCCACGGCGGCAACCGACCTGGCGCCGGCAGCGGTGGCCCACGCCCGGTGCGCACCGACAGACCGGCCGAGGCGCCATCGCGCGAGCCGCGCGTCATTGAACTTCCGGATTCGATCGCCCTGCGCGAGCTGGGCACCAAGATCAACATCAGCCCGATCAACATCATTCGTGAGTTCATGCAGAACGGCATGATGGCGACGATCAACCAGCAGCTGGATTTTGACACCGCCGCCATTGCGCGTCAGCGCGTTTGGCTGGGAAGCCAAGCCGATCCCGATCGTGGTCGAATCGGCCATCCCCGATGAGATCGTGGTGACTGGCGAAGACGGCAAGCCAAAGCCGCGCGCCGCCACGCTTAAGCAGCGCTTGTTGGCCAAGGAAACGGCTGAAAACGTCGACGGACTGGCCATGCGGCCGCCGGTTGTCACCATCATGGGCCATGTCGATCACGGCAAGACCTCGTTGCTCGATGCGATGCGCAAGAGCCAACGTGGCCGACGGCGAGGCCGGCGGCATCACCCAGCACATCGGCGCGTATATGGTCGATCACGGCGGCAAGAAGGTCACCTTTATCGACACCCCGGGCCACGAGGCGTTTACGCAAATGCGCTCGCGCGGCGCGCAGGTGACGGATGTGGCCGTGCTGGTGGTGGCGGCCGACGACGGCGTGATGCCGCAGACGCGCGAAGCAATTGCGCATGCCAAAGCCGCCCAGGTGCCGATCGTGGTGGCGGTCAACAAGATTGACAAGGCCAACGCCAATCCGCAGCGCGTCAAACAGGAGCTGACCGAGATCGGCCTGGTGCCGGATGAGTGGGGTGGCGACACGATGTTTGTCGAGGTCAGCGCCAGGCTGAAAAAAGGCATCGACGATCTGATCGAAGGCATTTTGCTCACGGCCGAGTCGCTTGACATCGATCAAGGCCAACCCAATCACGACGGGCGGTCGGCACGATCATCGAAGCCGAGCTGAGCAAGTCGAAGGGCGCCATGGCCACGGTGCTGGTGCAAAACGGCACGCTGCATGTCGGGCGATGCGTTTGTTGTCGGCACGGTCTCCGGCCGGGTGCGCGCGATGTTTGACTTTCGCGGCCAGACAGATCAAGAAGGCCGGGCCGTCAGTGCCGGTCAGCATCACAGGCATGTCCGATGTGCCGACGGCCGGCGACGTGCTTGAAGTGTGCGAAGACGATCGCGCCGCGCGCGCGCTGGCTGCGCAGCACCTGCTTGCGCGCGGCACCGAGGCCTCGCATCGCGCGGTAACACTGGAGCAGTACTTCACCCTGGCGCAAGGCCAGCAAGGCCAAGAAGCTGTATCTGATTGTCAAGAGCGACAACCAGGGCTCGCTGGCGCCGATTGTGGAGTCGCTGTCGAAGCTGAACAACTCGGTCAACACCGAGAAGGACGACGATATCCGCATGGATGTCATTCTGCAGGGCACCGGCGCGATCACCGAGATCTGACATTGAGCTGGCGATCGCGTCGGGCGCGGTTGTGATCTGGGCTTTGAAGTGCAGCATGGACACAGCGGCGCGCAAGAAGGCCGAGTCCAACGGCATCGACGTGCGCTTCTACGAAGTGATCTACAAGCTGATCGAAGATGTTGAGCTGGCGATGAAGGGCTATGCTTGCGCCAAAGATCATCGAGAAGGTGCTTGGCACGGCCGAAGTCAAGCAGACGTTCAGGATCCCGAAGATCGGCGTCATTGCCGGGGTGTTCGGTCAAGACCGGCGTGGCGCAGCGCAACGTCAAGGCGCGCGTGCTGCGCGCCGGCGCTGCCGATTTTTGCAGGCGAAGTTGGATCGCTGCGGCGCTTGACCGAAGATGTCAAGGAAGTGCGCACAGGCTTTGAGTGCGGCGTCGCGCTCGATGGTTTTGGCGATTACAAGACCGGCGATGTGATCGAATTCCTGACGACTGAAGAACAGGCGCGATGAGCAAGAAGTACGAACGCCGCATCATGGATCTGGTTCGCATGTATGTGTGCGACTTGATCGAGCGCGAGATCAATGATCCGCGCGTGAAGGCGTGACGGTGACGGATGTCGCGGTCACCGGACACAAAATATGCCACGGTGTATTACAGTGTGATCGGCGATGAGGCGAAGAAGGAAGAGCTGCCGCCAGGTTTGCGCAGCGCCGCGGGCTGGGTCAGCCGCGAGCTTGGCAAGCGCTTGCGCACCAAGAACTCGCCGCATGTGCAAGTTTATGTTTGATCATTCGCTCGAGCGCGGCGATCGCATGTCGCAGCTGCTTGAGGAGATCAAGAAACCGAGGAGGAGCGTATGGCAATGCGCCGCAGCTGGATACGGTTGAAGGGAAGATGCCGCTGCCAGACCGATGCTGAGCCGCCCAATAGCTCGGAATCAGCGACTTCCTGATCGAGAAGCATGGCCAAGCAGTAAATGCCAGCCCCGAAACCTGGCAGGCTGCGGAAGCGCAACTGCGGGGCTCCACGCGTATTTTGGCGATGGCGCATGTGTCGCCGGATGGCGACGCGATTGGCAGCCTGCTGGCGTTTACACACGCCATGCGCGCTATCGGCAAGTATGTGTTGCCAGTGATGCAGGACACGCCGCACACGCGCTTTGACTATCTGCCGGGCTTGCACGACATCCGCCAGCACATCGAAGGTGAGTTTGATCTGATGGTGACGCTGGATGCCGGCGATATGCAACGCCTCGGCTCTGCCTATGACGCCGCGAAACATCGGGCAACTGCCGATGATGAAGTTTGATCATCATATCACAAACAGCGGCTATTGGCACGGTCAATGTGATCGATGCCACAATGGCCTCGACCTGCGAGACTGGTGATCCGCCTGATGAAGCAGATGGGGATCCCGCCCACACCGGAGATCGCAATGGCATTGCTGACCGGCATCATTACCGACACCCTGGCGTTTCGCACCTCCAATACCACGCCCGACACGCTGGCCGCGGCCATGGAGATGATGCGTAATGGCGCGCCGCTGATGGAGATCACGCGCAATGCGCTGGTGCTGCGCTCGTTGGATCAGATCAGGCTGCAAGGCGCCGGCATCATGGAGGCGCAGATCGACCGGCGCGTGGCCTATGCCACGATCACGCGCAAGTTGCGCAAAGAGATCGGCAGCAAGGAAGAGCGCGGCGATGGCGGGATTGGTCGGCACGCTTGATCACGGCCAACGAAGTCGATATCGCGGCGGTGTTTGTCGGAGCTGGCCAGCGGCGATATCGAAATCGGCTTTCGCGCCGCGCCTGGCTTTGATGTGTCGCAGGTCGCGGTGACGCTGGGCGGCGGTGGGCATCCCGCCGCGGCTGGTTGCACGCTGCCCGGCCCGATGCGCGACGCGGTCAACCGCGTGTTGCCGCTGCTGCGCGAAGCCGCGGAGAAACAATGAGCCATGAGCGACGGCTGGCTGTTTGTCTTTGACAAGCCGCTGGAATGACATCGCACGATGTGGTGGCGCGCGCGCGGCGCTTGTTTTGGCACGCGCGGGTCGGCCATGCCGGCACTCTTGATCCGATGGCCACCGGGGTGCTGGTTTTGTGCGTCAACAACGGCACACGCCTGAGCGAATATTTGCTGGGCAACGACAAGCGTTATGACGGCCGCGATCAAGCTGGGCGAGACGCACCAACACCGATGATGCCGAAGGCGAGGTGCTGCTGACGCGTGACGTGCCCGTGTCGACGCTGCGCAATTGCTGCGCGCTCGAGGCTGCAATTCAGCGGCGCGATCACGCAGATCCCGCCGCAATTCAGCGCGATTAAAAAAGACGGCCAGCGCGCGTATGCGCTTGGCGCGCAAGGGCGAAACCGTTGCGCTGGCCGCGCGCCCGGTGCAAATTGACGCGCTTCGGTTGGCGCGAACTGACGCCGACAATCTGCTTACAGCGGATATCACCTGTGGCAGCGGCACCTATATTCGCTCGCTGGCGCGCGACATCGGTGAACAACTTGGCTGCGGCGCGCACCTCACCCAACTCCGCAGACTTCGCATAGGCATATTTGATATTGCGGATGCGATTGACAGCGAGCAGGCGCAGAACCTGTCGCAGCAGGACCTGATCGCAAAACTTCTACCCATGGACCGGGCGTTGGCAAACGCGCCGGTCTTCACGCTTGATGGTGATCAAACAACCCGCGTGCGGAATGGGCAACGACTGCGGCTAGACGCTGGGTCGGTGTTGGCCGCCATACCAGCGGCCAACACCGACTCAGCCACCCTCGTGCGCGTGTATGATCCGAACGGGTTGTTTATTGCTGTGGGTGAGATCGCCGAAAGTGTATTGAAGCCGCTCAAGGTGCTGGCGTAATGCGCGTGTTGCATGCGATGACTGCATTGGCAGCACCTGCGCCGTCCGTATGCTGCATCGGCACGTTTGACGGTGTGCATCTTGGCCATCAGCAGCTGATTCGCGCGGCAGTGGATGATGCGCATGCCCGCAGCGCGCAGGCCGTCGTCATCACATTCTTTCCGCATCCGCGCGTGGTGCTTGGCCGCGCACCCAGCCGTTATCTAACATCGCAAGACGCAAAAGTTGCGCTGATGCAGCAGCTCGGAGTCGATTGCCTCCTGATTCACAGCTTTACACGCGAAACGATGCAGACCAGCGCCGATGGGTTTATGCAACAGGTGAATGCCGCGTTTCACCTCAGGAGCCTGTGGCTCGGCCCAGATTTCACCCTTGGCCATAACCGCCAAGGCAACGCTGAATATCTGTCCGCGCTCGGCAGGCGGCAGGGTTTTGTGGTCAATGTCATGCCGCACCAGACAGTGGCCGGGCTCCCAGTCTCGAGCAGCCGGATCCGCGAGGCGCTCGATCGTGGCGATGTGCGCGAAGTTGAAACATGCCTCGGTCGTCCGTATCAAATTTCTGCGGCACGCCAGGCCGATGGCGCTTGGTGCGCAGGGGAGCAAGCCTGGTTGCCGACAGCCGGCATCTACCGTGCGGCGATTGGCGAGGGCGGGGCGATTACGCGCGTGTGCGTTGGTTCCGATCGGTGCTCGCTGACGTTTGATGGCGTCTTGCCGCCTGACAGCGCCACGGCGCTGTCGCTGCAGTTTGTCTAACCACCATGTTTATCAAGCATCTGTCGCTGACAAACTTTCGGCTCTATGCGCGGCTTGAGCAGGATTTGCCGCGCGGCCTGGTGATCATTCAGGGCGACAATGCGCAAGGCAAAACCTCGATGCTTGAGGCGCTTTATTTTCTGGCCACCGCGCATTCGCCACACCACAGTGCTGACCGCCAGATCATTCGCTGGGGTGCCGAAGACGACGGCCCATACCCCTACGCCATGATCCGCGCCAATATCGAGCGCACCGACGGCGCGCACCTGCTCGAAATCAACGTGCAAAAGACGGATGGCGCGCGGCTCAAAAAAGAGATTCGGATCGACCGCATGAGCAAACGCGGCATGGATCTGGTCGGACAGCTCAGCCTGGTGCTGTTTCTGCCGAACGATGTCGAGATCGTGTCCGGGTCGCCTGCGCAACGCCGCGACTTTCTGGATGCCGCGCTATCGCAGATCGATGCCGACTATGTCCGTGCCCTGTCGCGATTCGACAAGGCGCTGACACAGCGCAACGCATTGCTGCGCCAGGCGCAGGAGCGCCGGATCGACCCGGACGAGCTCGCAATTTGGGATCAACAGCTGGTGCCGGCCGGTGTCGCCGTCGCGCTGGCGCGCCGCAAGGCGCTGGCGGAACTGACCGCGTTTGCGATGCCGATCCACCGCGAGTTGTCGAACGGCCAGGAATTTTTGGACATCGCCTATCAACCCAATTTTGATCCGGCGCGGCCGCCAGCAACGGGCGGCGGTTACCAGATCAGTTTGGAATCTTCCGGACCGCCGGCTGGGATGGGCGTGCCAGAACTCGAGGCTGCATTTGCGCAGGCGCTGCTCGAGCGGCGCGCCGATGAACTGGCGCGCGGTGTCACGCTGATCGGCCCGCACCGCGACGAATTCCGCTTTAGCGCCAATGGCATGGACCTGAGCGAGTTTGGCTCACGCGGCCAGCAGCGCACCGCTGTGCTGGCGCTCAAGCTGGCGCAAGTCGATTGGATGCGCCAGCGCCTCGGCGAGGAGCCCGTGCTCATGCTCGACGAGGTGCTGGCCGAACTCGATCCGCATCGCCGCCGCTGTCTGCTCGCGCGCATCGGGCGTTCGCATCAAACGCTGATTACGACCACGGATCTCAACCGCTTTGATGCCGGCTTTACCGACGGCGCCACACTGCTGAGCGTGCGCAGCGGCGTGGTTGCACCGAGTTAAGGCGCCGGCGTGTTCATCTTGTTCGAGCGGCCGTTCTCGAGGTCGAGCACCATGATGCTGACAATGGCGTCACCCGGGTTGATGTAATACTCGACGGTGATGTCCGCCGACTGGCCGGGTTCGATAACCGGTGTGCTGCCATACCCAAGCGCACAGCCGAAAGCCAATCGGCCGCTGCGGGTTGACGCAAATGGCGCCCAGCGCTTCATTGGGATCTTGTTGTTGTTGGTCACCTTCATGACCGCCTGGAACTGCAAGACCGGGCGGCTGTCGTCAAAGGACGAGCAACCGGCGCGCGGATTGTCGAATCCAGCCGGGCGTCCCCAGCGCTGATAGCCCGAGCGATACATGCTCAGCGCGATGTTCTTGTTGGTTGTCGCCGATGCCTCCGGCGGGATTGCATTGGCCGGTACTTTCATCGTCCAGTTCTTATATTCGACCGTGCCAGCGCCGCCGGGTGCGGCAGCGCCAAAAATCCAGGTGTTGCCGAAGTCGTTGATCTCGGTGACATCCCATTCGTCGACAAACTTTTTATTGATAAACAGCAGCGCCTGACCGCCGCGCACATACAGGCCGATGTCGTTCTTCTCGCCCGCGTTTTTCTTCCAGGCGTCCGTAAACTTGGCTGGCTTTACCTCGCTGATCTGTCCGATATCGCGGGCGATGATCAGCGCCGCTTCGCCCTCGTGCGAGACGATCACGGCATACCAACGCACCAACGAGACCGCGCGGAACTGCGCGCCGGTGAAATAGCGCTGCGCTGCCGGGTTGACCAGTGTGTAGGTCAGGTCGAAGTCGCGCGCGGTTGTCGCCGCTTGCTCGAAACCGAGCGTGTTCTCGCTGTAGCTCAGCTGGCCTGATTTTGCCGGTTGAACGACCTTCTTTGCATTCGTCGGCGGTTTTGGATCAGCCTTTAGCGTTGTGGCGTGCGATGTCAGCGGCGTCGCTGCAAGCAGCAGCAGCGCGCTTGTGATCACGGCGCTGAGTATCTTTGGGTATTTCGTGTTCATGGTTTCTTGCGTGTGGATGTCGAAATTTCTATGTGCCGCCGCGCGCACTACTGCAACATGCCAATGGCCGCCTGAATGGCGGGATCGTTGTCTACGGTGATGTCATCCCAGGCGCCTGCGCCGTTTGCGTCGACCGCCAGACCGCGTCCTTCCCAGTTAAAGCCGTTTGGCAGGCGAAATTGCACTTCGGCGATAAAGAGCAGCGAACCGTCTTCGAGAATGTACGTGCGCAGGCCTTCGATATTGCCCGCTGAAGTTTGCCCGGCCAGGCGGCCGCGCTTCTTGAACTGCAGGGCGCCGGCGAAAATCTCGGCCGCCGACGCGGTATCCGGTCCGACCAGCGTCACGATGGGCACGGTCTGCGAGTTGCCGATGTTGATGCCTTTGGCGGTGATGCCGCCGGCAGCGCCTTTGCGGCTGGTGAATTTACCAAGCGATCCTTTTGTAAATAGCCCTAAAATGTTGCCGAGCGTGGTCACGGAACCGCCACCGTTTGTGCGCACATCGATCACCAGGCCGTCGAGTTTGCCGCCGGCGCTGGCCATCAATGTTGTCAGCGATCGGCGTGCCTGTTGATCAATCGTCTGGCTAAAAAACGTGGGGATTAGCATGTAGCCGATCTTTTTGCCGGCGGCATTTGGCAGCAGGCGTTGATCGACGAGTTCGGTGGTCGGCAGCCGGTCGCGCAGGATGTTGAACGAGCGCGTCTCACCCGTCGGCGTCTGCACGGTGATGGGCACTTCGGAACCCGCCGGCCCGAGCATCAGAAAGCCCTGGCTAAAGCCATCGCGGTCGACTGTGGGATAGCCGCCGATCTGCAGGATGCGATCGTGCTGGCGTATGCCGGCTTTTTCCGCGCTGCTGCCAGGCACAACCTGCACGACATACAGATAACGCCGCTCTCGGTTGACCGTGGTAATCAGCCCGATGCCTTCGTAGTCACCCTGGCTCAAAAACTGTTCAAAAATCTCGGATGCCACATTCGGCGGCAGATACACAGAGTGTTGGTCGTTCAAACTCGCGATCAGGCCATGCATCGTGCGATAAAACTCGCCGTCATCCATGCCAGCCGCAATGCGCGCTTCAATTTCACCCTTTTTACCCTTCCAATCGACGCCGTTAAAGCTGGGATAGATATACGTGTCGTTGACGATCTTCCAGAGTTTCTGGAAGACCCGCGACTGCCGCTCGGATCGCGCAGGCGCGCCAATAAGAGCAGTGCGTGGTTCGAATTGCGCTGGCGCTGCAAGAACCTGTGATTGGGTACTCAGCGCTGTCAACGTCACTAGGAGCGCGCTCAGCATGCCGATGAATCGGCGGCGGGTGTCATTTAATTTCAATATTGCACCTTTGTGCGGAATGCGGGACCGCAATTGCGTTCGACGGTACGGGGTTTTGAGAGAAAGGACTCAGGAAAAAGTCTGGACTCGTTGCTGCGGCGCAACTGTACAAGTATTGGCAAGTGCGCTGTGGTTGTCACAACGTGGGCATTGCTGGCATTTGCGGGGCAAACTGACCCGGCGCTTGGTGACGCTTGCCCGTCGTGCAGTCGACCGCTGCACGACGATGCAGCTTGTTATGCGCGCAGCGCCGCGGTGGCGGCCAGGTCGAGCGTGTAGAGATTCGGCATGCGAACGAGCTGGTCGGGCGTGCCGTGATACACAACGGCGACGCCATAGTCGCGTGCCGCCGCTTCGATCGACACGTAGCCGGCGCGCACATCGTCCAACACGCGGTGTGGATCGCGCGCAAATGGGCTGCCATAGCCAGCGCCGCCGGGCGGCGACAACACCACCTGTGCCTGTGGCGCAAACCACACCACAGTTTTGGGCGGATGCGGTTTATCGTCAACCAGAAACTCGCCCAGCGCGCCGGGCTGGCCACCGTCGAGGCCTTGCGCGGCAAACAACGTCCGATCGATCATCGCCGAGACGCTCCATGGCTTGCCGCTGCGCGCGCTAAAGTGCGTGCGCTGGCCAAGCCCGCCGCGCTGCGCACCCGCGCCGCCGGAATTTACGCGCAGCGACCGTTCGTGTTGCACCAGCGGGCTGAGCGTTTCGATCACTTCAGCCGGCACGCCGCCGACACCGCTCGGAAACCCGGTCGTGTTCAAGCCGTCTTTGCGCGCGCGCGCGCCCATGCCGCCAAGCTGAAACAATACGGTGTTAAACGTGCCGCCCTGCGGCCACTCGCCGCGCCAGACGCTCATCCAACCAGGGTCTGCACCGCCGGCAAGCAACTTCCCCGGCAACGCCTCAGCCAGCGCGCCAAAAATAAGCCCCGGGATGAAATGCCCAACCAGATGGCGCGACGCCACCGCGGCCGGTTCAAGACAATTCAAAATCGAACCGGGTGGGGCGGTCACATGCACGGGGCGGAACGAGCCCTCGTTGTGCGGGACATCCGGGCAGACTGCCGCCTTCATCGCGAACGAGGCATAGCCGCGCGTGTAGTTCAGCACCACATTGATCCCGCGCCGGCTTTGTGGCGACGATCCGGCGAAATCGATAAACATCTCGTCGTGCTTGATCGTCACGGCGACATGCAGTTTGAGCGGTTCTTCGAACCCGTCGCTCATGACCTCGTGCTCCCAACGCCCATCGGGCAGGGCGCGAATTGCTTCGCGCATCGCGCGTTCGGAGCGGTGGATGATCTCGTCGGCCAGCGGGTCGATGCTGTCCATGCCAAACTCGCGCATCATTTCAAGCAGCGCGCGCCCGCCAACCGCATTGCACGACGTTTGCGCATACAGATCACCCACTGTTTCGTCCGGCGTGCGCACGTTGGCGCGAATGATCTTGATCAGCTCATGGTTGGGCTCGCCGCGGTCGAACAGCTTCATCACCGGCACGCGCAGACCCTCTTCGTAAACCTCGGTAGCCTCTGCCGAGAGCACGTGCCCGCCGATATCGGCCGCGTGACAGCAGTTGGCGAAATACGCCACGATGCGGCCGTTCAAGAACACCGGCGTGAGCACGGTGAAGTCATTGATCTGGCCTGCCGTCAACCACGGGTCGTTTGTCACGATCACATCGCCCGGCTGCAGCGTCTCGGGCGGATAGACCTTGAGCAGGTGGCGCACGCCGGTGGCCATCGGATTGATGTGACCGGGCGTGCCGGTGTTGGATTGCGCGATCATGTTGCCGCGGCTGTCAAACGCGCCGCAGGCCAGATCCAGCGACTCGCGCACGATCGTGCTGAACGCGGTCCGCATGAGCGCGACTTGTTGCTCGTTGGCCACCGACAACAGCCGATTCCAGAGCATTTCGAGGGTGATCGGGTCAATGGGTGTTGTCATGGTTGCGGTGCGGCAGGGTGCAGACCAGGTTGTGCTGCGCGTCGATCATGCAGGCACCGCCTGGCCCAATAATCACAGTCGATTCGCGCTCTTCGACGATCGCAGGCCCGCTAAACGTCGCGCCGACGGCCAGCGCGATAGCGGTCGTAAATTGGTGTGGCGACAAAACCACCGGCTTCCGGGAAGTAGGCGGACCGTTCGCCCTTGATTGCGGTGGCGTTTGCGCTAGCGCCTGCGATGGCGAGCCGCAGATCAGGCCGCGGCCCGGACGACACCACCCGCCAGTTCAACACCTCAATTTCGACAGGCGGGCCAAGCCGCTCATACAACGAGCGGTATACATCGCGGAACTGCGCGGTCAGGGCATCGTTATGAGTGCTATCCAGTTGGCCGAGTGGCAATGGCACACGAATCTCGTGGCCCTGGCCGACATAGCGCATGTCCGCCTCGCGCTCGTGCGTGATGTCCTGCGCGGCAACGCCGGAGCGCTGCAGCAGCGCGCTGCCTTCCGCGGCCATGTCATCGAGCAGTGTGTTGGCGTGGGCCCAATCCAGATTGCGCAGCTGTGTGCGCCAAGAACGCACAAAGTCGAACGCCAGCGGCGCCGACAGAAAGCCGACCGTGCTCATTACACCGGCGCCGAGCGGCGCCAGAATCGAGGGTGCCCCGAGCGCCTGCGCAATGCGATAGGCATGCACAGGTCCGGCGCCGCCAAATGCGAACAGCGGTAACGCGCGCGGGTCGCGCCCGCGTTCGAAGACGTGCACGCGTGCGGCGTTGGCCATGCTCTCGTTCGCGATCTGATGGATGCCCCAGGCTGCCTGCTCAACGGTGAGGCCAAGCGGCGCGGCGATCCTGGTCTGAATCGCCTCGCGCGCGCCTGCGATATCCAATGCCATCCGGCCGCCGAGAAAGAAGCCCGGATCCAGATAGCCCAGCACCAGATCGGCATCGGTCACAGTCGGGTGCGTGCCGCCGCGGCCATAGCAAACCGGCCCGGGTGTGGAGCCGGCTGAGTCTGGGCCAACCTTGAGCAGACCCAACGCATCGACGCGCGCGATCGACCCGCCGCCGGTGCCGATTTCGATCATCTCGATGACCGGGATCTTGACTGGCAAACCGGAGCCTTTCTTGAATCGGTAGACGCCGGTCGACCTCGAAGTCGTGCGCGATCAGGGGCCGGCCTTGATCGACAACGCAGAGCTTGGCCGTGGTGCCGCCCATGTCAAATGACAGGAGATTGGCGTGTCCGGCGGCAGTGCCATACAGGGTGGCGGCCAGCGCGCCTGCGGCCGGGCCAGATTCAAGCAGCCGCACCGGGTATTGCACGGCCGTGTCGATCGTGGCGATGCCGCCGCTTGAGAGCATCAAAAACAAGCCGCCTTGCACGCCGAGCGTCTGCAAACGATCGCGCAGCTCGAACAAATACCGTTCCACGCGCGCCTGCACATACACATTGACGATCGTGGTCGAAGCGCGCTCAAACTCGCGAATCTCCGGGTTCACGTCTGAAGAGATCGACACGCGCAGGGTGGGCGCTGCCTGGAGAATCGCGTCGCGTGCGGCCCGCTCATCGGCCGGATTTGTAAAACTGTGCAGAAAACAGACTGCAACCGCCTCAATGCCGTTCTGCGCTAATTCGCGCGCGAGCGCTTGCACATGCGCCGTGTCCAGCGGTTGCCCCGGGGTGCCATCCGCGTAGGTGCGCTGTGGGATATCAAACCGCAGATGACGCGGCACAAGCGGCGCCGGGTTCTCCAGCATCAAGTCGTAGAGCTCGTAGCGATTCTCGCGACCGATCTCGATCGAATCGCGGAACCCGGCCGTAGTCATGAGCGCTGTCTGCGCGCCCTTGCGCTCAATTACGGCGTTGGTCACCAGCGTGGTGCCGTGCACCAGGTGCTTGACCTGGTTGGCTGCAACGCCGGCGCGTTTGAGCGCATCTGTGAGCACGGTCTCAACGGCGCGAGACGGGTCGTCGACCGTGGTCAGCTCTTTTCCCAACATGAACACGCCACTGCGCTCGTTGATCAGGATGAGGTCGGTAAACGTGCCGCCGATATCGACGCCAACGCGATATGTGTCGGTCATGGAGATTACAGAACACAGAACACAGAATACAGAGCACAGACATGTCTGTGTTCTGTATTCTGTGTTCTGTTTTAGAAATACGAGCTAATCACATCCAGCAAATTCTTGATGTTCTTCGAATCGCCCGACTGAACTTTTGTATCCGACGCACGCGCAATCGCGTTTAGCGCGTTGATATCGGCATCGCCGCCATAGGCAATTGGAATCACCAAAATCGGGCTCTTCGAGTTGCGCACTGCGGCCAGCTTGTCCGTAACGCGTTTGAGCGAGCTGTCTTCGACTGTGTTCTTGCCATCGCTGAGCAACACGATCGCGCGGATGCGCGAGCTATCCGGATTTTGAGACATCTCATCGATTGTCTTTTCGAGTGCGGCGTAGAGCGCGGTGTCGCCGCGCGCGGTGAGGCGTTCGACGTTTTCGGCGATCACGCTGCGGTTGGATTCAAACCCGGCCAATGGCACCAGCGTTTCGATATCCGAGCTAAAGCGCACCAGGCCGATGTTGTTGGCGGCGGCCTGGTCTTCGAGAAAGACCTTGATGGCCTCGCGCGCCTGGCCGATTTTGTCATCGGTGCGCATTGAGCCGGAAGTGTCAATCAGCACGATTACGTCAGCCTGTTTTTTGACCAGCTGCCAGGACTGCTGCACAGCGGAGATTGTGGCTGGGTCCGGGACCGCGAGCACTTTCGGATCTGCCGGGTTCACGCCAAGATCGGCGCTGATCGGCGCGCCGACAGGCACGGATTTGTTCGCCGGGCGGAAGCCGGCTTCAAGCACGCGGCGCTGCACATCGGGCGTCAGCACATATTCGGTAAAGATCTTGGCGGCCGCGCGTTGCGGATCGCTGACCCAGCTCGCGGTCGGGATGGCAAACGGATGGTCGTGCAGAAACGTGCCTTCTTTTGGATAAAGCGCGACGAGCCGCTCGGGCGGGCGGGCCTGTGTTTTGCCCTGGTTGATATAGATCAGGTCGTTCTCTTCAAGCGCCACGAAGTCGAGATAATCCGGCCCCTGTGCGATGTACTCTTTGAATTCGGTCGTGCGCGCTGAATAGTGCTTGATCAGACCTTCGATCTTGCGCACCTCATCCTGCACTTTCGGATTATTGACATCCTGCACGGTCAGCTTTGTGGCGCTGGTGTTGTTCGCGCCATAGCGCGCGCCGGCGTAGAACTCGCCAATCAGCGTTGACAGTGCGGTTGAAGACACCAGCGGATCGGTGTGGCCGTAATACACAGCTGAACGACCGCTCAGACCAAAATCCTGCCAGCCGTTGGGCGAGTTAAAGACTGCGAACAACTCCTGCCAGCCGATTTCCTGGCCCGGGTATTTGGCCTTGATCGCGTTGAGCTTTGATTCCCAAATGGCGATGACGACCGGTGCAACCGCGGTGGCCGGCGCGTCGTCGACCTCAAAGATGCGCTGGCTGGTTTGAAAGTTGATCAGCGCGAGCCAGTGCCGCACGCTGGGGGAGAAGATCGTGGGTTTGACGACATTGGTATTGTTTGGCGCGATGATGGCGTTCATGATGCCCTGCGCGGCTGTGCCGGAGGACATGCTCTTGCCATTGACCCAGATCGGGAGTTCGTTGCGGGCGAGCTCGTTTCCGGTCACCGGATTGATGCCACGCGACATGCTGCGGTTGAAGTCCGAGATCGTCTGCGTGATATACAGCTCTTCTTCGGGCGCATAGATCAGATCGATCTCGATGGCGTTGCCCGGTTTATTGATGGTGGGTGAGTTCTGATTGACGAAGTTGTTGAAACCCCGGCTGATCAGCACACCGCCAACGACCAGCACCGCCAGGGCGATGATCACAAAAAATAGAATCCGATTACGGTTCATATAGCTCCTTAATTCCCGCTATTATGAGCGATGTCCTTGCTGCAGGCTGATATTGCGCCGACGACAGGCTGATTTATTGCTTGTCTTCGCATAGGCATATTATTGATTCCAATCAATTCGGAATATCTGCGCTTAACCGATAAAATCGACCACACCATGCCGGCAAGAAAACCAGAGATCATGAGCCCGGCCGGACATTGGCCGCAACTCAACGCTGCAATCGAGGCCGGCGCCGATGCGGTTTACTTTGGCCTCAAGCACTTCACCGCGCGCGCCAAGGTCGGCTTCGAACTTGCCGAGTTGCCCGCTGTCATGCGCACGCTGCACAAACGCGGCGTGCGGGGCTATCTCACCTTCAACACCCTGGTGTTCGACCACGAGTTGGCGGAGGCCGCAATTGCGCTGGCGAAGATTGCCGCAGGCTGGCACCGATGCCGTGATCGTGCAGGATGTCGGAGTGGCACAGCTGGCAAGACGCATCGCGCCGGACATGGAGGTGCACGGCAGCACGCAGATGAGCATCACCAGCGCCGAGGGCGTGGAACTGGCGCGGCAGCTTGGGCTCAGCCGCGTGGTGCTGGCGCGCGAGCTTTCGCTGGCCGACATCGCGCAGATCCGCGCCCAAACCGATTGCGAGCTGGAAATGTTTGTGCACGGCGCGCTGTGCGTGTCTTATTCCGGGCAATGTTTTTCGTCCGAGGCCTGGGGCGGGCGCAGCGCCAACCGCGGCCAATGCGCGCAGGCCTGCCGCCTGCCCTATGACTTGATCGTGGATGGCCAAAAGCGCCGCTTGGGCGATGCGCGTTACTTGCTCTCGCCCGGCGATCTGTATGCGCTGGACCAGATTCCGGAGATCGTCAAGCTGGGCATCTCGTCGCTCAAGATCGAAGGGCGGTACAAAGACGAAAACTATGTTGCGCTGACAACTGCCGCCTATCGCAAAGCGGTGGATGAGGCCTGGGCCGGGTTGCCGCTGAGCATCACCAAAGGCCGAGGAACTGCAGCTGGAACAGGTCTACTCGCGCGGACTGCGGGCCTTATTTTGTGGCGGCACCAATCACCAGACCGTCGTCAGTGGACGCTCGCCGCGCCATCGCGGCGTGTCGTATGGGCCGCGTGGCGCTGATCGAGCGCGACGCAGTCACGGTAGACCTGGATGCCAATGCTGCGATTGCGCCGCTAAAACCCGGCGACGGCATGGTGTTCGACGCCGCCGACTGGCGCAGCCCGGAAGAGCGCGAAGAGGGCGGTCGCGTCTACCATGTTCGGTTACTCGGCAACAAACAGGCTCGCCTGAATTTCGCAAACAACGCGCATCAACTTTGCGCGCATGCGGGTCGGGCGATTGGGTCTGGCGATCAGACGACCCGGCGCTGGACAAAGCCGCGCGGCCGTTTACTAAGGCCGAATCGCCGGTGCACAAGCAGCCTGTCGATGTGGCCGTGATTGCGACGGTCGGTGCAGCACTGCAGACCGCCTGGACACTTGCAGCCCGCCCAGACGTGTCGATTACGGTTGTAATCCGCCGAACCGCTTGCCCCGCCGCGCAGCGCCAGGTCCCGTCGCGCGAATCATTTGCGCGAGCAGCTGGGCCGGCTTGGCAACACCGCCTATCGACTGGGCGAACTCGCAGCTGACCCAGCACGGCGCACCCTTCGTCCCAGCTCGCTGCTCAACCAGGTGCGCCGCGAAGCTGTGGAGCAACTGCGAGGCGCTGCAGAGCGCTGCGCCGAACGCGTACAGTGCATGATCCACAGCAGATCCTGACGGCCGCGACCACGCCAAACGATCCGCCGCCAATGGGCCGGGTCGACGACCAGCCTGCATCTGCTGGTGCGCACCCCCGAGCAGCTCGATGCCGCGCTCGCCCTCAAGCCGGCCAGCATCACGCTGGATTATCTCGAGCTTTACGGCCTGCGGCCTGCGGTGGAGCGCGTGCAGGCCGCAGGCATCACCGCGCGCGTGGCCAGCCCGCGCGTCCTCAAACCCGACGAGCAGCGCATCGTCAATTTCCTGCTCAAGCTGGACTGCGAGATCCTGGTGCGCTCGGCGGGCTGCTGCACGCGTTGCAGGCCGCAGACAGCCGCATACGCTGATCGGCGATTTCAGCCTGAACGCCGCCAACGTGCTAACCGCGCGGACATTTCTGGATCTGGGCCTAGCCCGCCTCACCCCGACCCACGACTTGAACGCCGCGCAGATTGGCCGACCTGGCCCGCAACATCGGCGCGCAGACGCTCGAAGTCATCGCGTATCAGCATCTGCCCGTTTTTCACACCGAGCACTGCGTGTTCTGCCGCTTTCTTTCGACCGGCACCAGCTACAAAGACTGCGGCCACCCCTGCGAGACGCATCGCGTCGCGCTGCGCGACGCAGGCGGCCGCGCGCATCCGGTGATGGCCGATGTCGGCTGCCGCAACACCGTGTTCGGCGCCGAGGCGCAGGAGGCGAGCCCACATCTGGCCGCCTGGCGCGGCAGCGGAATCCAGCACTTTCGTCTGGAGTTTGTGCACGAGACAGGGGAGCAGGTGCGCATGGTGGGCACCGCCTATCAGCGCATGCTTGCAGGCGAAATTACAGCCGACGCATTGACGCGCCAACTCAAACAGGCCGCGCCGCAGGGGACCACGCCGGGCAGCTTCAAGGTTTACGCAAACGCGGTAAAGGCCTGAGTTGCCGCAAGCGGCGTATCGCGGATATCAGGGATACTAAGCTTTCCAAATGACCACGACATCCGGACACATCACACGCGCCGACATGCTCGCTCGCGCAGCACACGCGGGCAAGTTCGATCTGATCATCGTCGGCGGCGGCGCCAGCGGGCTGGGCGCGGCTGTCGACGCGGCGGCACGCGGCTACAAAACGCTATTGCTCGAGGCGGCGGACTTTGCCAAGGGCACCTCCAGCCGCAGCACCAAGCTTGTGCACGGCGGTGTGCGTTATCTCGCGCAGGGCAATGTGTCGTTGGTGTTTGAAGCGCTTCACGAACGTGGCCGCCTGTTGAACAACGCGCCGCACCTGTGCAGCGTGTTGCCCTTTGTGGTGCCGGCCTACAAGCTCATCGACCAGCCTTATTACGGCGCGGGCCTGCTGCTGTATAGCGCCCTGGCTGGTCGGCAGGGGTTTGGGTTTTTCCGGCTAATTGGCAAAGCTGAAGCGCTCCGGCTGACGCCGACCCTGCAGCAGAACGGCCTCAAGGGTGGGGTGGTCTATTTCGACGGCCAGTTCGACGACACCCGCCTGGCGGTGACGCTGATGCGCACCTTTCTCGATCTGGGTGGTGTCGCCGTCAACTATGCGCGCGTGGCCAGTATGCAAAAGACCAACGGCAAGATCAGCAGCGTCGGCGTTTGTCGACATGCTAAGTGGCGAAGAACACGAGGTCGCCAGCAAGGCAGTGCTAAACGCCACGGGCGTGTTCACCGACAGCGTGCGGCGCATGGATGACCCGGCCGCCAAACAAACCGTGTCGCCGAGCCAGGGCGTTCATCTGGTGCTGGACAAGGCGTATCTGCCAGGCGATCACGCCATCATGATTCCCAAGACCGATGACGGCCGTGTGCTCTTTGCGGTGCCGTGGCACGGCCGCGTGGTCGTTGGAACGACCGATACGCCGATAAAAGAGTCGAGCGATGAGCCACGCGCGCTTGAGAAAGAAATCGAGTTCTTGCTAAGCCATGCCACGCGCTATCTCAGCCGAAAGGTAACCGCAAGCGATGTGCTGAGCATCTATGCTGGCCTTCGTCCGCTAGTGAAGGCAGGCGATGAGCAAAACACCAAGTCGCTCTCGCGCGATCACACCATCATGATTTCGCCATCGGGACTCATTACGCTGACCGGCGGCAAGTGGACGACCTACCGGCACATGGGCGAAGACGTGGTCAATCGCGCCGCAACGCTGGCCGGATTGCCAGTGGTGCCATCGCGAACAAAAGAAATGCCGCTGCACGGTGCGACACGCGAAACGCTGCCGGATCCTGAGCGTGTGTATGGCACGGATGCACCGGCCGTTGCCGCGGTCTGCGCTGAGCGCTCGGAGTGGCAAGCGCTGATGCACCCCGCGCTGCCGTATCGGCTGGGCGAAACTGACCTGGGCTGTGCGCTATGAGCTGGCGCAGACGGTCGAGGACGTGCTGGCGCGCCGCACGCGCGCACTGCTGCTGAATGCGCGCGCGGCGATCGAATGCGCTCCACGTGTGGCGCAGGTGCTTGCAGCCGAACTCGGACATGACGCAGCCTGGCAGGCCAAGCAGGTGACGGCATTCACAGAGCTTGCGCGCGGTTACGTGCTGCCCTGATAAGTTATGTGTAGGGGCCGGGCCGCGGCCCGGCCCCTACACATAACTTATCAGGGCCTGGCTTACGCCAAAACGCGGCGAAACAGGCGCAGCCAGTTGCCGTGCATGATCGCGTCGATGTCGTTCTCGCGATAGCCACGATCGCGCAGCAGACCGGCAAAAAGCGCCAGATCGGCGATCGTGTCGAGGTCGCGCGGCGATTGTTCACGGCCAAACCCACCATCCAGGTCGCTGCCGATGCCGCAGTGCTGCGCATTGCCGGCCAACTGACAGATGTGATCAACATGGTCGACAATCTCGCGCATCAGCACCGGGCGCGGGTCGGTCAGGTTGTTCTGCGCCATGTATTGCCAACCCGCGCGCACCATGACGATGTCAAACGACGCGCCGAGCACACCGTCACACTCGATTACGGCTTTGATTTGCGCATCCGAGAACTGCCGCTGCAACGGCGCAATTGCGCGGCAGTTTTGGTGGCTGGCCAGCACCACACCATCGAAATGCTTGAGCGCTTCCCAGAATGCCGGGTCGCTGAGATGGGTCACATCAAGGCCCATAGTCAGCTTGCGCATCTGTTTGAGCAATGCGATGCCGATGTCGTGCGTAAAGCCGCGCTCAGTACCCAGTGCCGCCGGCGTAGCGGTTGGCGCCGTAGTGAGCCGGGCCGAGCAGACGCAGCCCTAGCGCATGCCACTCAGCGAGCTCATTGGGCGTGAGTAATCGGATCGGCGCCCTCCATCGAGATGATAAAGCCGAGCGGCAAGGTAGCGGCCGCGTTCGGTTTGCGCCAGTCACGTTCATGCTGCTTTAGCTGGCGCGCCGATTCAATCACTCGCACGTGACCGGCCGCTTCAAGTGCGCGGTAATACGCCAGTTGGCCCTTGGCAATCGCATGTGCCTGCGGCACGGAACCGTATTCGATGCCAGGCGCAGGCCGCCCGCTGGCGCGCGCAAGCAGCGTCGCAACTGAGAGAAAGACGCTGCCGGCGCGCATCTCAGGCAGTGCAACTGTGCCCATCGCGCGGCTCTTGCCGGTCATAGGCGCCTCAAGCTGACGGATGGTGTGGACTGATCGCAGCAGATCGCGCTCGTACGTCAGCGCGTTCCAGGCGAGATCGAGGTGCGCGTCGATGGTCAGAATCGGTTGTCTTTGCATAACGTTATGGGCAGCCCCCGGGAAGCGGCCGGGAGGCCTCCCGGCCGCTTCCCGGGGGCTGTCCGACAGATTTTATGTCTGATCGTGCTTTTTGTTGACAAATCCCGCCAACGCGCTCGCCTTGCGGCGCTGCGCGGTGGGGCGGGCGTAGCGTTGGATCATCTGCAGATCTTTGTGTTTTGTGACCTCGATGATCGACAGCGGATCGGCGCCGTTTTCGAGCGCCTGGGTCACAAATCCGGCGCGCAGGCTATGGCCGGCATAGGCCGCCGCAGGGTGGGGGAGATCGCTATTTTCGACAGCCCGGCGAATGATTTGTTCGACGGCCTTTGCCGGAAAACCTGACTTGCCGATCGTCTTGTCTTTAAACACGCGGCGAAAGATGCTGCCGCTGTGAATATCCTTCGCGCGCAGTTCATCTATCCAGATCTCTAGCGCGGCGACTGGGCACAGATGAATCATGTCAGCTGGCAGCCGCGCGATAAGCTTGTCCTCGCCAGCGCCGTGCTGGTCGGTCTTGGAGCGCTGCACGCGGATATCAATGCTGTCTTCGTAGAATGTCAGATCACGAAAGGTGATGGCGACCAATTCGCTGCGCCGAAATGCGCCGGCATAGCCGATCAGCAGCAAGGCGCGGTCGCGCGCGCCGCTCAGGCTAACCGGCAGCGCCTCAGGAGCGACGCCATGTCGGTCAGTGTCAGTGCGCGCACCTGTGTGCTGAGTAAGTCGCGCTCGTGTCGAACAGATGTTCTGTTTGCCGGCTTCTGAGCGCGCTCGGCGGCGGCGAGGTCTTCGAGCTTGCGCCGGATGGCCGCCACCGTCGTTGTCACCAGCTTGCTGCGCGCCGGGTTCTCATAGCCCTCGACGCCCAGGTTCTTCATGTCGTGGATATAGGCAATGGCATGCTGGCGCAGAGAGATCGTGGCGAACTTGAGGCCTTCCTCGCGCTGCAGGCCGGTTTTGGCGTCGATCTCGCCGGACAGCCAGTTGAGATACGCCGCAATGACAGTCTGCTGGGCCGGATACGGCTTATACCGATGCATGCCACAGAATTCGACAAAGTCGCGCCAGCCTTGCTCATAGGCGCGCCGCGTGTTGGCCGCCAGCGCATGTTTGCTGAATAGATCGGCCAGCTGCTCGGTCTGTCTGTCGCTCAGCGCGGTGCTGAGCTGTCGATTCGGCTGATCCGAATTGCGCGCTGGAACCAACGCGCGTGAGGCCTCTGCTTTTTGAGCCATTTGCCAAGTATATCACTATTACTTCCGATAAGTATTATTATCAGAATATAAATATTGGACTTAAAAATAGAGAGGAGTGCAGGCCTGCCTCGGCGGCTGTTCTACTCCTCTCTATCGCTTAATGCTTCAACACCGCCAGACGTTTATTCAGTCGCCAGATCATGAGCAGCGCCATCCATGGTGTGATGCAGATAAACGCAGCCCAGACCACGCCAAGGCCGCTGTTCGGGATAAAGATCAGCGCGGCCCAGGCCAGGAGCACAGCGCACCACCAGCCAATGCTCTGGATTGCCAGCGGCGAGCGCGTGTCGCCAAGTCCGCGCAGCGCGCCAGCGTAGACAAACATCACCGGCATCGCCAGACAGCTCGAGATGCCCAGCACGCGCAGGCCGTTGATGCCGGCGTCGATTACGGCGGCGTCCGGTGTAAACGCGGCCAGCGCCGGACCGGCAAACAGTGTGATCAGCACACCAATGGAACCCATCCAGATTGCAGCCCAGATTGCTGCGATTTTTGCAATCGGCCTGACGTCTTCGATGCGTTTTGCGCCAACAGACTGTCCGACCAGCGCGGTGGCGGCAATGGCAAACCCAAATCCTGGCAAAAACGAGAACGATGAAATCGCGATCACCACGCGATGCGCGGCCAACGTAACTGTGCCGAGCCGTTGGCCAACCACAATGGTCAAGCCCACGAACGCCAGGGTGGTCATCACCTGTTCGATTGCCGCTGGCACGCCGATGGCAAAGACCCGGCGGATGACGGCGACATCCGGTTTCCATCCCGATCCGCGAATACTGACTCCCGCCCTGCCCCGCCACAGCACCCACAGCAAAATCGCCAGTGCTACCAGGCGCGCGATTAGCGTCGCCACCGCGCTACCCACCGCGCCCATGTTTGGCAGCCCAAATGCGCCATAGATCAGGCCGTATGCCAGAAAGCCGTTAATCACGTTGGCCAGCAAGGTCACATACATTGGCGTGCGGCTGTCGCCAATGCCGCGCAGCACCCCGCTGCCGATAAACAGGCACACCAGCACCACGACCGTGGCCATGGTGATATCCAGATAGGCCACACCGATGGCAGTCGCTTCGGCGTCCATGCCGAACAGCCCTGTAAATGGCCGCGCCGCCAGCAAGCCAAACAGCGCCAGCGGAACCGAGATGATCAGGCTCCAGACCAGCGACTGGCGCGCCAACGCGCTTGCGCCGCGCAAATCGCGCGCGCCAAAGGCCTGTGCCACCAGCACAGAGTTGCCGATCGCCAGCGCGCTCAGGATCGAAATCAGCAGAAACTGCGCCTGCTGTGCGCTGCCGACACCGGCAATCGCGCTGGCGCCCAATGCGCCCACCAGCGCGGTATCGACTAGACCAAGTAGTGTTTCGAGAAAGTTTTCAGTGATGACCGGCCAGGCCAGCCCGAGCACGCGCCGTCGGAGAGGGGTATTGGCAGGCGCACTGCCGTGTGGAATTTCCATGTATTAGTTTGAAGGGGTTAGGAAGGGGAAGATTGTAGGCGGTGGGCACCACGTCTGGCGTATCGTAAATGTCGCGCATCTCCGCGCAGCGTTCCAGCAATGCCGCCAGCGGGCCCTGATCGAGGATGCGGCCGTCTTTGAGCACGATGATGTGATCGGCGCGGTCGAGCGCGGGCCGGCGATGCGACACTGCCAGCACCGTGCGCTGGCCAGCCTTTTCAAACACGCGTTGCCAGAGCAACGACTCGGTTTCAACATCGAGCGCGCTGGAGAGATCATCGACCACGAGCAATTCCGGTTTGCGGACAAATGCGCGTGCAGCGGCGGTGCGCTGCAGCTGCCCCCGCTGACCTTTGCGCCGCGCACGCCGACCAGCGTGTCCAGGCCCAGCTCAAAGTCAGCGACATCGCGTTCAAACACAGCGGCGCGAATGGCGGCTGCGATATCGGCGTCGGCACCATCAACGGGCGCGCCCATCACCACGTTGTCGCGCAGGGTGTCGCTAAACAGCCGCGGCACCTGCGGCACGTAGGCGCTGTTGGGTGGTTGAAAGAACACATCACGGTTTTCGATGGGGCGTTCATTCCAGGTTACATCGCCCTGCCCCGGCAGCAACCCAAGTAAGGCTCGCAACAGCGTTGTTTTACCGGAGCCGACCCGGCCAGTGATGACGGTCAGGCTGCCGTGTTGCAGGGCAAACGTCGCGTCGGTGATGCCAGCTTCGCTGCCGGGGTGAATATATGTGAGTCCGGAGACCCGCAGGGTGCGCAACGGCCCGCCGCTGACGACCGATTGCTCAAGCGCGGTTGCGGTTTCTGCGTCGACCGGGTGATGTTCGGCCAGCGCATCCGGCGCCGCGCCATGCAGTACATCAACCATGCGTTGGGCCGAAACCACGCTTTGCTTTGAGCGGCCCAGCAATTCACCAAAAAAGCCCACCAAAAAGCCCATCGAACCGGCATAGGTGGCAAACAGGCCGAAATCGCCGGCCGTCATGGTGTTCACCTGACCGGTCAGCACTGCACCGAGCAACACGCCAGCAGTGGCAAACGCCGTGGTGTTCCACGAGAAGGCGCTGATCGTCTCCATGACCAGTGTCATGCGCAGCAGCGCGCGGCGACGTTTCTCGCCGACGCGTTGAAAGGCCGCAACCACATGTTGCTCTTTGCCGGCCAGTTTGACCGCCTGCACCGCGCCCAAAATCTCGCCAAGCGATCCAGTGACTTCGCCAACGGCTTCCTGGGTTTGCTGCGAGTAGCGTTTTACAAAGCGGCTGGAGAACTGCGCGGCGGCCATGCTGATGAACGATGGGTATCAGCATGATCAGCGTCAGCGGCAAATTGACCGTGGCCAGCACAATCAGCATCAGCGCCAGCGCCACAACCTGCGACGGCATGTCCGGCAGGAACGTCAAAAAGCGCGACAGCTGGCGGGCATCGTCACGAAAGCGGCTGATAGCCTCGCCGGCTGAGCCCGGCAGTGCTTTGGCCCCGGGCTGTTTCATCACATGGGCCAGCATGTTACGGCGCATTAGCGTCTCGCCAGCGGTGACAACCACAGCGTCTGAGATTACCCAGGTTGGGACGCTTTGCCAGCGGGCGACAAACACGCCGGCCACAATGGCGATCAACGTCCAGGGCTCGCTGCCAAAGGCAGTCCCAGTGGCGAGCAGGTTAAACAGCCGCTGCACGATCAACCCTGGTGCAAGCTCCAAAAAATAGAACAGCAGTGTTTGAAAGACAAGATTGACGTAATGCAGTTTTCGATAGGTGACTAGCTTAACCAGGATGCTGCGAAATGCCAGCGGTGCGTTGCGCGGCATCATGCCAGCACCTCCTCGGCGCCATAGTTGAGCAGCGCGTAATAGCGCGAATTCGGGTCTGCGGCCAGCGTGCCGCGCGCGCCGTATTCGACGATCCGACCGTCTTCCAAAATCAAGATATCGTCGGCTCGCTCGACTGTTTTGAGGCGGTGCGCAATGATGATGGCGGTGCGGTCGTGCAGGAGCGCGTCGACCGCCCGTTCGAGGCGCTGCTCGGTGGCCGGGTCCAGCCGCGAGGAGGCTTCGTCCATGATCACAAGCCCGGGCGCGCGCAGACAAGCGCGCGCAAAGGCTAAGAGCTGGGCTTGCCCGGCCGAAAGATCAGAGCCGGCCGCCGCGAGCTCAGTGTCCAGGCCGCGCGACAATGCGCGCGCCCAGCCGGCCATTTCGACCTGTTCGAGCGCCGCCCAGATGCACGCTTCGTCGATGCTGTCGTCATACAGCGTCAGGTTGTTGCGTACCGTCGCGGAGAAAAGCTGCACGTCCTGTGTGACCAGGTACGACGCGTTCGCGCAACGCGTCGATGGAAATGTTCCAAGGGGCGCATCATTGACAAAATTGTGCCGCGCGCAGGTTCATACAAGCGCGCGATCAGCCGCGTCAGTGTGGTTTTGCCGCTGCCAGTGCGTCCCAGCAGGCCGAGCACACGGCGTTCGCCCAGACAGAACGCCACATCGGCCAACACGCGTGCATCCGGATCGGATTGATCTGAATCCGGGTAGCTAAAGTGCACATTGTCGAACGCAATGCGCAGTGGGCCAGGAGGCAATATCTTCCGACCCGTATCTTGAATGGAGGGCGTGAGTTTGAAGAGTTCGCCGAGCCGTTTGACCGACGCGGTGGCTTCGGCGACTTCGCCAATCTGACGGCCCATGTGGTTGAGCGGATGCGAGAGCAAATCTGCATAGCGATACATCGCGATCATCGCGCCGATGGTGATGACGCCCGGCTGCGTCGTAAAGAGCCAAACGCCAAACGCCAGCAATGCGACCAGCAACCCAAAGTGAAAGAACATGGGCGCTGTCCAGTTCATCGAGCTAAAGATGCGTGAGCGCACAAAGGCGTGGCTCCACGTTTTCGAGAGCGTCAAAAAGCGATGCATTACAAACCCGACCGCGCCGTTTGCGCGCACGTCTTCGGTGCCGGCCAGGCGCTCTTCGATAAAACTAAACAATCGCGCGCTGGTCTCGCGTTCGGCGGCATACCAGCGCGCGGCAAACTTGTTAAGGATCCAAAGCGTGAGCCAGACCAGCGGAACGATCACAAACGCGATTGCGGCGGCGCGCCAGTCGATGAGGGCCAGGCCAACCAGCGTCCCGATCAGCAAGATCACATTGTTGAGCAGCTCGGGCAACAAGGATGACAACAACGTATTGAGTTTTGTCGAGTCGCCGTCGATGCGTTCGATCAGCGTGCCGGGTGTGGTCTGGTTGTGCCAGCTCATGTCCAGGCCCAGCACATGTTTCAGCGCATCGGCCCGCAGTGCATTTGTTGAACGCATGCCCAGATCGGTGGACAGATAAGTCTTGAACGCCCGTACGAGCTGGCTAAAAAGCGTCAGCCCCAAGTAGCTGGCTGCCAGCGTGAGCAGCCAATTTATCGTCCGAGGACCGATGGCGTCGTTGACAAAGGCTTCGATCAGGCGTGGCAATATCAGCAGACTCGCTGTTTCGAGTGCGATAAAAATGACGATCAAGGTGAGCTTGCCGCGTTGGTTTCGGAGGTGGCGCAGCAACCAGGAATATGAGCTTTTCACGTAAATTGACCGCTCATTTTCCCACAGTGAGGTGTATCTGAAAGCCCGTAAAACTGCGGGTTTACACATTTGTGAATAGTGACCTGACGTATGCCCGCGTATGGCGTTCGTCACGCGCAACTCAGCAAACGCAGACAACATGTCCCAGTTGCGACTCTCGCAAACAGAGAGCGTGCGTCCAGCGCGCATTGGCCCAAAAACGTAGCATATTGACACAAGATTTGCTGATTTCGTCGTTGCAGAAACACCTAGAATTACATGTTTACAAGACACCTGACTTTTGTTGCAATCACCACCCTGCTCTTTGCCCACACACTGGCGCCGACGCGCGCCAATATCGACGTCGTTACACAATTGCCAGCCGGCTATATCGATGAACTCGTCGCAGCGGTTCAGGGCCTCCCGACAGGCATGGCCGCCACACCGGACGGCCGCATGTTGATCGCCACGCAGGAAGGTCAGATTTATGTCGTTAGAAACGGCGCACTTACAAGCGCGCCAGCGCTCGATTTAGGCAATCGGGTGTGCACTGCGTTTGAGCGCGGTATTGAGAGCATCGCTGTGGATCCGGATTTTGCGGATACCGGTCATATATTTGTGGACCACACCTCAACTGGCGCAGAATCTGGCATGCACTTCGGGCAGCCAGGAGATCAATCGTGTCGCGCGCTTCACGATAGTCAGCGACACAGTGCAATCGGGTTCCGAAACAATTGTGCTGAACAACATTAACTCGCCCTGCGGCAATCACAACGGCGGATCCCTGAACTTTGGCGCCGACGGCTTGCTCTATATTTCAACCGGCGATGGCGGTTGCGATAACACGACCTCGCGCAATCTGTCACTGCTAAATGGCAAGATGCTGCGCATCCAGAAAGATGGCGGCGTACCGGCGAGCAATCCGTATGTCGCCACAAGCGGCTCTGTTGTGTGCAATGCCAACAGCGCCAATGCGAGCGGTGGCACGTGTCAGGAGATTTTTGCCTCCGGGTTGCGCAACCCGTTTAAGACCGCATTTAAGCACGGGACAAACGAGTTTTATATCAACGATGTTGGACAAAACATCTGGGAAGAAATCAACGTGGGTCAAATCGGCGCGGACTATGGCTGGTCGGTCCGCGAAGGCCCGTGTCAGCTGGGTGTATCGAGTGGTTGTTCATCCAACCCTGTGAGTATGACGGCACCGATCTATGCCTACCGCCATGCGTCACTCATGTGTTCGATTACCGGTGGCGCTTTTTCGACGGTCGAGTGGTCAGCCACCTACTCAAACACATATTTTTTTACAGACTGGTGCGCAGATGGCGCAATCTTTCAGCTAACCCCTAAACCCGGTGGCGGCTATCAGCACACAACGTTTCACAATGCCCCTTCCACCAACGATATTGCGTCGCTGTATTTTGACCCGGGCACACGCGCCCTGTACTATGGCCAGGACGGTGGTGTGCGACGTATTCGGTATAGTGACGCTGCCACAAATCGGGCGCCCACTGCGGTGATTGCTGCATCACCCCGCTCAGGCTCGTTGCCGCTGACAGTCGTCTTTGATGCGTCTGCAAGCACGGATCCTGACGGTGACGCATTGACTTTTGGCTGGCTGTTTGGTGACGGTTCAACCAGCAACGCTGCAAATCCGAGTCACATCTATGGCACGGCTGGCGTTGTAACTGCGACATTGACGGTGACGGACGCGCTTGGATTGGCGTCAACGCCGGTTACCGTGAACCTATATCCGGGCAATACCCCGCCAACGGCCTTGATTACCGGACCAGTGGCCGGCACAAAAATGCTGGCTGGGAAAGCTTTTACGCTCACCGCAACTGGTTTTGATGCAGAGGACGGCACGCTTAACGCATCAGCCTTCTCATGGGACGTGCGCTTACACCACGTTTCGACCAAAAATCCTGGCTCGCAACACTCCCACCCGTTACGTGAGTGGCACAGGTATGACACTGACAAACGTGACGATGCCCTCGCCAGAAGATCTGGATGCTGCTGCCGGTAGTTACCTTGCAGCAACACTGACCGTTCGCGACAGTGCAGGTCTTGTTGTTACGGCCTCACGCGTGATTGAACCGATTCGGGTCGTTGTGCGGCTGGCGACCCACCCTGTCCCAATGCAGATGTCTGTGCAGGATCGTGTGCAAACCTATGCTTACACTGCACCCGCACAACTGACGGGTTGGGCTGGTATGACCCTGACGTTGACCGCGAACCCGGGCATGCGTCAGGATGACAGGTTTTATGCGTTTAACAACTGGGCGCACACACGCGTGATTCAGACTGTTGTGACGGTGCCCGCTGCGCCGATCACCTACACCGCAATTTATAGCGCTGGCAATGTCTACGATGTGATTTTGCCCATGATTTCGCGTGAATAGTATTTCTGGCAATCTGACGTTCTGTGTCAGCGTTGTTTGTTACACTTGTGAAGCAAAATCGTTTTGCCTATGCGAAGTTTTTAAGTTAGGAGAGTTGTGTGAATCAATCTGGTGAAGTCTGTATTGCAAATATCGGGCCAAAACAACGCCAAATTCGTTTGAACTATGGGATTGCTGGAATGCTCATCGGAGTCGTCGCCGCAATCGCGCTGAGCGTGGCCGGTGCGCCGCTCTGGATGCGCGGGCTGTGCTTCCTGCCCTTCTTCTTTGGCGCCATCGGATTTTGGCAATATAGAGATAAGACTTGAGTAGGTCTTTCTTCGCGCGGTCTGCGCGATTTAGACAGTGGTCCTGAAGAGATCACGGATGCGATGATCGCAGCAACGATCAAACGGCAGGCACAGCGCGTGCAGATTAAGTCCCTGCTCACCGCACTAGGTGCTACCGCACTCACGCTGCTGGCGCCCTAACCCGGAAGTTTTCCGGTATGCCGGTCCGACTGGCCTGAGGTAACGTTGCCTGCTTCATGGTCAGCACACCGACAACGATTGACTTCTTTCGCACCTATCTTGCGCCGCAGCGAGCACGCATCGCCGTGCTCGCTGTGTTGATCGTTGTCGACATCGGCCTGGCGCTCATTGCGCCGCGCATCATCCAGCAATTTATCGATAGCGCGCTATCAGGCGCAGCCGAACAGGCGTTGCTGTTCATCGGAGGGCTCTATCTTGTCGCAGCGCTTGGCGCCAATGCCAATTCGGTTGCATGGCATGCCCTGGCGCACAACGTCGGGCTAATTGCCACAAACAAGATTCGCGCTGACCTCACCCTGCATCTGTTAAAGCTGGACATGGGCTTTCACAATGCACGCACACCCGGTGAAATGATCGAGCGGGTCGATGGCGATGTTGGGCTGCTCACCAATTTTCTCTCGAGCTTTTTGGTTCAGATCACGGTCAATAGCTTGATTATCCTCAGCGTGGTAGCGTTGCTAACCGCACTCGATTGGCGCGCAGGAATGGTTGTGCTCATCGGTGTTTTGCTTGCCGTATTGTGCGTGCGCGTGTTGAACCGAAAAATCGTACCGCTCTACGCAAACGAGCGCCAGGCCTCCGCCGATCTGTATGGCTTTGTCGAAGAGCGTCTGACAGGCACTGAAGACATCCGCGCAAATGGCGCTACAGGCTATGTGCTTGCCCAGCACGTCCGGCGTTCGCGAACGCTCTTCATGGCTTCGCTAAAAGCCGCCATTTTTGGCGTCTTTAGCTGGCGCGGCATGGACATGGCGATCACGATCAGCGGCATCCTGGCCCTCTTGATCGGTGCGCTTCGGCATCTCGATGGCAATCTGTCGCTTGGCGCAGTCTATGCCATCTTTGCCTATACTAATATGCTGCACGGCCCTGTTGAAAATCTAACGCGGCAATTCGGCGATCTGCAATCGGCCACCGCCAGCATCGGCCGCGTGCGCGACCTTTTTGCACTGACGCCAGCAATTTCGCACGCCCCAAGCACAGCCCATGTGAAAGTGGCACTCGGCCCGCTCGCTGTCGATCTCGATCGCGTCACGTTTGCATACCCAGGCGACGACACCGTGCTTCACGACGTCACATTTCAGCTGCCTGCCGGTCAAACGCTGGGTGTGCTCGGCCGCACAGGCAGCGGCAAAACCACCTTGTCGCGCTTGCTGCTGCGGCTCTACGATCCTGTCAGCGGCGCGGTCACCATCGGCGACGCCAATCTGCGCGACATTGGGCCAACCGAACTCACAAGCCGCATTGCCGTCGTGACGCAGGATATCCAGTTGTTTAGCGCGACCGTGCGCGAGAACGTCACACTGTTTGATCCGGAGGTCGATGACGCGCGCATCTACAGCGCTTTGGACGCGGTTGGCATGGGCGATCACGTGCGCGGCATGCCGGACGGGTTAGCGACGCACATGGGTGCGGGCAGTGGGTTGTCCGCCGGCCAGGCGCAGTTGCTCGCGTTTGCGCGCGCCTTTCTGCGCGATCCCGGCTTGATCATCCTGGATGAAGCCTCATCGCGGCTGGATCCAGCCACCGAGCGCGATCTCGATGCGGCCATCGGTCGTCTGCTAACAAACCGCACCGGCGTCATCATCGCGCATCGCCTTGGCACGCTAGACCGTGTGGACAATATTCTGATCCTCGAGGATGGGCGCGTGGCCGAATTCGGGCCGCGCGCCCTGCTCGTGGCCAACGCGGAGTCGCGCTTCTCAAAACTGCTCGCCACCGGTATTGGAGAGGCCCTCACCTGACATGACAACGCTCCCAAAAACTGAATCCGACACCCCGCCCCGCCAGGTCGAGCGAGCCTGGTGGTATGTCGTCCAACTGATTCGCGCGCAACCGCTGCTCTATATCGGCTCAACCATCGGCATCTTGTCGTTTTATCTCATCCCGTTGTTGCCTGGCGTGCTCGCCCAGCAGATCTTTGAGGCGCTTGCTGGCGTTGGCGGCAAGCCTGTCGACGGCGCGCGCGGCATCGTCATGCTGGCCTCGGCCGCGCTGATTGGCATCTCAGTGGGCCGTACTGCTACCGCCTTTGGCTGGCCGGCCGAGAAGAATTTCATCGTCGCCAGCCAGACACTGATGCGCCATAACCTGCTGCGGCGCATTTTGCAGCGACCCGGCGCCACGCCACTGCCGCCCGGGTCGTCACCGGGTGAAGCCATCAGCCGCCTGCGCGATGATCTCCACCATATTGGCGAGTTTGTCGACCTGGACGGCGGATCCCATCGGGCAAGCGCTGTCAGTCAGCATCGCGGCGGTCACACTCTTGCGCATCGATGTCGGCATCACGCTGCTGGCATTTGTGCCGTTGGTGGTTAGCCTGCTTGTCATCAACGCAGCCAATCGCCGCATCCAAAAATATCGCAAGGCCAATCAGGAGTCCATCGGCGCCGTAACAGGCTTGCTCGGCGAACTGTTTGGCGCGGCACAGGCGATCAAAGTCACTGGCTCCGAGCAGCGCGTCGTTGCGCACCTCAGTCGCGCGAACGAGGTGCGCCGCTCAGCATCGCTGCGCGATTTGATGCTGACCCACATCACGGAATCACTCTCGTTCGGCGCCAGCAACATCGCCACCGGCATTCTGCTGGTTGTCGGTGCGCAATCGCTAAAAACCGGTAGTTTCACGATCGGTGAATTTGCCTTGTTCGCAACCTATCTCGGGCATCTGGCCATGGTAAGCGGCATGATTGGCGGGTTTGTCAGGCGCTACCGCCAAGTTGGTGTTTCGCTGCTGCGCGCGCACGAGCTGCTGCAGACGTCACCGCCAGAAGGTCTGGTGGCGCGCGACCCAAATGTGCGCATACGCGCGCGTGCAACACCGTTTGCGGTGCCAGTAGCAAATCGGCCGGTGACGGACCGGTTGCAGTCATTCGAAGCGCGCGCCCTCACCTATCGCTATGCGGGCACAGGGAACGGCGTGCAGGCAATTGATCTCCGCATCGCCCGTGGGCAGTTTGTGGTCATTACTGGCCGAATTGGCAGCGGCAAATCGACGCTTTTGCGAACGTTACTGGGCTTGTTGCCAACCGAGAGTGGCCTCTTGCTCTGGAACGGCACGCCGATTACTAGCCCCGGCGATTTCCTGATCCCGCCGCGTGTGGCATACACGCCGCAAACGCCCCGGCTGTTTAGCGAGAGCTTGCGTGCGAACATCCTGCAGGGCATGCCAGATGATGGCGCGCTGCAGCGGGCGCTCAATCAGGCGGTCATGGAAGGCGATGTGCCCACGCTTGAGAAGGGGTTGGACACGCTCGTCGGCCCGCGCGGCGTGCGACTCAGTGGCGGTCAGTTGCAACGCTCGGCGGCTGCCCGCATGTTTGTGCGCGAACCCGACCTGCTCGTGTTCGACGATCTGTCGAGCGCCCTGGACGTAGAAACGGAGCGGACGCTGTGGAACCGGCTGGCGGAACGCCCTGGCGCCACCTGTTTGGTCGTCTCGCATCGCGAAGCCGCGTTGCGCCGCGCCGATCACATCATCGTGTTGAACGACGGGCGTATTGATGCGCAGGGTACGCTCGACGCGGTGCTGGCGGCCAGCGCTGAAATGCGGGCGTTGTGGCAGACCGCCGGCAGCGGGCGCTAGGTCGCGTCTGCAGCCCGCAGGATCTCTGCGATATCCGGACGCTTCATCGACATCACCGCCTGCATCGCGCGCTGTGCGCGGGCGAGATCGTCGCTGGCCATGATCTGGTTAAAGACCGTGGGCACAATCTGCCACGACACACCAAATTTGTCCTTGAGCCAGCCGCACTGTTGGGCGTCCGGATCGCCACCGACTGTCAGCTGCTCCCAGTAGTGATCAACCTCGTGTTGCGAGTCGCAATACACCATCAGCGAAACCGCTTCGTTGAACTTGAAAAGCGGCCCGCCGTTGAGCCCCATGAATTCCTGCCCTGTCAGATCAAAAATCACCGTCATGACCGAACCGATCGGCATCCTGTGATGTTCCTGTCCAGCCGCACCAAAGCGAGTAACTGTCTTGATCTTCGAATTTGGAAATATCGCGCAGTAATAGTGCGCGGCCGCTTCGGCCTGCGTGTCAAACCACAGACACGGGGAGATTTTGTTAATTGCCGCCATCAGTGAGTCATGAGTAGATTGACGGCGAATGGCAGACGGCGATTACGTTCCGTCTGCCATTCGCCGTCGGCTAAAACAACCCTTCGATCGACAGATACCGCTCGCCGGTGTCGTAGTTGAAGCCCAGGATGCGCGCGCCTGCCGGCACTTCGGCAATCTTCTTTGCGATCGCCGCCAGCGTCGCGCCGGATGACACACCGCAGAAGATGGCCTCTTGTTTGCCGGCGCGTCTGCGCGTAGTCAAACGCCTCGTCCTTTGTGACCTGGATCACGCCATCGAGGATCTCGGTATGCAGGTTTTTCGGGATAAAGCCCGCGCCAATCCCCTGGATCGGATGCGGAGCCGGGCTGCCGCCGCTGATGACGGGCGACAGCGCCGGTTCAACCGCAAACACCTTCAGGTTTGGCCAGTGCTTCTTGAGCACTTCGCCGCACGCGGTGATATGTCCGCCAGTGCCGACGCCGGTGATCAGATAATCCAGGCCGTCCGGGAAATCGGCAAGAATCTCCTGCGCCGTGGTGCGCGCGTGCACATCGATGTTGGCCTGGTTCTCAAACTGCTGTGGAATCCATGAATTTGGCGTGTCGGCGGCCAGCTCCGTGGCGCGCGCGATGGCGCCTTTCATGCCCTTTTCACGCGGCGTCAGATCAAATGTCGCGCCATAGGCCTGCATCAATCGGCGGCGCTCGATGGACATCGATTCCGGCATCACCAGCACGAGCTTGTAACCTTTGGCCGCGGCCACCATCGCCAATCCGATGCCGGTGTTGCCCGAGGTGGGTTCGATGATGACGGTGTCTTTGTTGTCAAAGTGCCGGGCTTCTCGGCATCTTCGATCATCGCCAGCGCAATACGATCCTTGATGCTGCCGCCCGGGTTGGCGCGCTCGAGTTTGATCCACACTTCATGCGTGGCTGGGAAGAGGCGCTGAATGCGCACATGCGGCGTGTTGCCAATGGTATCGAGAATTGAATTGACTTTCATTTTTATTCTGAATTATCCTACAAGATCAGAGATTGCTCGTATGCGTGACGCGAAGCTCAGATTACAAAATCGAAACTTCGCGCTCAGTATTTTTCTGGCGCACGCTCACCTGGCTCTTGTGATAGACCAACGAGAACGGCGCAACGACTCGGTCAAAAAGACATTGCCACCGAGCACGGAATCGTGCCCGATGACTGTCTCGCCGCCAAGGATCGTGGCCTTGGCATAGATCATGACATTGTCTTCGATCGTCGGGTGGCGTTTCGTGCTGGCCAAGCGACTTTTCCACTTGCAGCGCGCCCAGCGTCACACCTTGATACAGCTTGACATTGTTGCCGATCATCGCCGTGCCGCCAATCACGATGCCGGTGCCGTGATCGATAAAGAACGACTCGGCCAATCTGCGCGGCCGGGATGAATATCGATGCCAGTTTTGCTGTGCGCATATTCGGTCAGCATCCGCGGCACGATGGGCACTTCGAGGTGCGCGAGCACATGCGCCATGCGATATATCGCAATTGCATAGAAACCCGGATAGGTGGTGATCACTTCGTCTTTGCTGGTGGCTGCGGGATCGAACTTGAAGCTGGCGTCCACATCATCCTGCAGCATGTCGTAGATCTCCGGCAGCTGCCCAAAGAACGCGTCGGCAACCTGTTCGGCATCATGAATGCGGCTTTGCAGGACGATATTCAGCGCTGCGATAAGGCGCGTTCGCAGTTCTTGGTGCCGGACTACGGCTGACAGCTGCTGTGCGCAGTTGATTGGGAATAAAAAGTTGAATAGCCCGTCGGCCAGGCTGTGCACGTCTGTCTTGTTTGGCAGGCACCCTGCCCCTGCTGCTTCCTGCGCATCCAGACGCGCCAGTAGTGTGGCCAATGAGCTGATGGGTGTATGGCCGTGCAGATGAGGTTTATTGACTTTGATCGCTGAATTCACAGAGAGCTCCTGTCTAACTGAATGCCTATGCGAAACACGCATGGATGCATATCGATTGACGATGGGGCGAGAGCTCGCCGCGCCTAATGGCGGCGGCGCAAAATCAAGCGTCAACAGCTGACGAGGTTGGTTTCGGCGCGCGAAGGATGGGCTACCGTCACGTGGCAGACCGCAAATCGCGGAGATACAGAAAATGCCGTGCGCATTGCAATCAGTTTACCGCATGCAGCTTTCAAGAGGATTAATGGCTAAAGCCACTCTGTGAAAGCTCCGTGCCTTTGTGTCTCTGTGGTGACACCCGTGCAGGCAGCTATCACGGGCAAACTTGGGCGAATGTCTGGGTGTCACCACAGAGACACAAAGGCACGGAGCTTTCACAGAGTGGCCTTAGCCGGCGTCGGTTGTCGGCGGCGACGGGGGTGCTTCAGCGGTAGCGGGCTTCGCCGGAGCTGACACGGCGGGCTGCGCATCGTCAACACCGGCCAGGCGCGCAACACTGGCGACCGCGTCGCCCTCGCGCAAGTTGATCAGCCGCGACCCCATCGTGGCACGGCCCGTGATCGCGAATCTCGGACACTTTTTGACGCAACGCGGTGCCGTTTGCGGTGATGATCGTGATCTGATCGGTCTGTTGCACCACGCGCGCGGCGACCAGCTCGCCAGTCACGTCAAGCGCACTGGTCATCGTGCGCATGCCGCTGCCGCCACGCCCTTTGGCCGTGTATTCATCAAGATCGGTGCATTTGCCGTAGGCCCTTTGCGGTCACCGTCAGCAGAAAGCCCTCCGGCTCAATCACTTCCATGCCTGCGATATAGTCGCCCTCTTTCTTCAGCCGCATGGCGCGCACACCCGATGGCGGTGCGGCCCATGCGGCGCACCAACGCCTCCTAAAGCGCAGCGCCTGGCCCTGCGCGGTCACAATCATGACCTCGCCGTCGCCCGGGTCAGCCGCACATAGCTCAGCTCATCGCCCTCGGCCAGCGACATCGCGATCAGACCATTGGCGCGATATTGGCGAACGCAGCCAGGTCGACGCGCTTGATCTTGCCGCGATGCGTGCACATTGCCACGGTCGGCGATTTGGACACGCGCCATTGACGATACGACCGCCGATTCGACTTGGCGTTTCCACATCGGCCGTCGCATCGCGCTTCGTCGACTTCGGCGCCTCGGCGTTCAACCGCTGCCAATGGCTTCGGCGCATCGGTCAGCGCTTCCTCATCGTCGACCACGCGCGCGGCGCGCAATTCCGCCATCATGCTGCTTCGAGATCGGCAGCATGGCCGTGATGCTGATCCTTCTCACCCAGCGGGATCAGGTTGGTCAGATACACGCCCTTTGCGTCGCGCGCGACCTCGGGAATCTGATAGCCCTTGAGCGCATAGACCCTTGCCCATCGTCGCTAAAGAACAGCACGGTGTCGTGCGTGCGGGCGTTGAGCAAAAAGACCACTTCGTCTTCTTCTTTGGTCGCCATGCCGCTGACGCCGCGGCCGCCGCGGTTTTGCGCGCGATAGGCTTCAGACGAGCGTCTGCTTGATATAGCCTTTTTCGGTCAACGAAATCAGCACGCTCTTGTCCGGGATGAGCTCCTCATCGGCAAAGCTTTCGCGCCCATCCGCCTCGATGCGGGTGCGGCGTTCATCGCCATATTTATCCGAGAGCTTGAGCGTGTCTTCGCGGATCAGCGCCAGGATCTTGGCCGGGCTGCGCCAGCAGATCCTCAAGATAGGCGATGGTCGGTTGAGACAGTTTGATATTCGTCTTCGATTTTCTGGCGCTCAAGCGCGGCCAGACGGCGCAGCTGCATGTCCAGAATCGCCTGCGCTTGCATATCGCTCAAGCTCAGTTCGCGACATCAGCTGGCTTTTGGCGTGCATCGGCATCGTCCGCGCCGCGGATGATCTGGATCACACGGTCGAGAAAGTTCAGCGCAATGCGCAGGCCTTCCAGAATATGCGCGCGCGCGCGTGGCCTTGGCCAGATCAAACTCGCTGCGGCGGCGGATCACTTCGCGCCGATGCTCGATAAAGATCGTCAGCGCGCGCTTCAAGCTGAGCAGACGCGGCTGGTTGCGGCTGGTCTCGTCGGCCACCAGCGCCAGACATTGCACGCAGAAGTTGTTTTGCAGCTCGGTGAATTTGTACAAGCCGGTTGAGCACGCGGTTCGGCCTGTGCGCCACGCTTGCAGCTCGATGACCACGCGCATGCCCTTGCGATCGGACTCGTCGCGGATGTCGCTGATCTCTTCAATGCGGCCGTCGTTGACCAGCTCGGCGATGCGTTCGAATAAACACCGACTTGTTGACCTGATACGGCAGCTCGCGTGATCATGATCTGCTGGCGGCTGCCGCTGCATCTCTTCGATCGCAGCGACACCGCGCATCACAATGCGGCCATGGCCGGTGCCATAGGCCTGCGCGATGCCCTCGCGGCCCAAGAATCAAGCCGCCGGTCGGAAAATCCGGGCCGGGCACAAACTGCCATCAGGTCTTCGACCGTGACATCGTCCAGCGTGGCCCAGTGGTCAATCAGATAGGCAATCGCGTTCGCACAGTTCGGTCAAGTTGTGCGGCGGAATATTGGTGGCCATGCCGACCGCGATACCGGTGGCGCCGTTCAGCAGCAAATTGGGCAACGCGGCCGGCAAGCACGGCGGGTTCCTGTGTGGTGCCGTCGTAGTTGTCGGTCCAATCGACCGTCTCTTTTTCGAGATCGGACAGCAAGTTCTTCAGCAATGCGCGACAGGCGCGCCTCGGTGTAACGCATGGCGGCCGGCGGATCGCCATCGACCGAGCCGAAGTTGCCCTGTCCGTCGACCAGCAAATAGCGGATCGAGAAATCCTGCGCCATGCGCGCCATCGCGTCATAGACCGACTGGTCGCCGTGCGGGTGGTATTTGCCAAGCACATCGCCAACCACGCGCGCGCTCTTGCGATACGGCGCGGAGGCGCGGGCGCCGGTGTCGTGCATGACAAACAAAATGCGGCGCTGCACCGGCTTGAGGCCATCGCGCGCATCCGGCAGCGCGCGGCTGACGATCACGCTGATCGCGTAATCGAGATAATGCCGAGCGCATCTGCTGGTCGATGTTGACATCGCGAATGCGTCCAAACGTGGTGCCGGCGCCAGTGACGCCGTTTTCGATGACGGCATTTGCCGCATCGATACTGGGTGTTGCGTCTGGATCAGGCAGGTTTGCGTTGGTTTCGGGGGTTAAATCGGGGCCGGAATCTTGAGGCGTGTTACCCGTGTTGTTGTCGTTGTTTTCGCTCACAATTGATACGCTCCGCAGGCGCTTTTTAAGAAGGGAAATTATACCCTTTGCCGCCTAATTTCTGCCGTTGCGCGAGACCCGCGCAGATGGTCGCAGGCGTTGCCTGCGGCTATCCGCCCATTGGATTGGTGTAGGCAGCACATGCAGCGTGCGCTGGGTCTTGTGCGGGCCTAAAATAGCGCAATGCCCCTTCTCATCGACGGCCACAACCTGATTGGACAGTCACGTGATCTGCAGCTAAGCGATCCGAACGACGAAGCAAAGCTGATCGAAAGGCTTAAGCGATTTGCCCTCAAGGCAGACAAACACATTGTTGTTATTTTTGACCCCAACCCGCATGACAACACGCCGCAGCTGTGGTCGGATACTCAGGAGCATGGCAAAGTGCGCGCGCGCTGGGCGCCGCATGGCAAAAAAGCGGATGATGTGATTCGAACCCTGGTCGGCGATGAAAGAGATCGCCGCGGGCTGTTGGTGATCACATCCGATGGCGCGGTGGCCAGCTTTGTGCGGGCCTGCGGTGTGCGGGTGCAGTCGTCATCCGAGTTCTACAAAGAGCTACAGCAAAAACTCGGGGAAAAATTCGATCCGGACAAGAAGCAGGATGTCAGCAGCAAGAGCGAGATCGATGAGTGGCTGCAGGTCTTTAAGGAACCTGCGCCGACCAAGAACTCAAAAAAGCAGCTTGATCCCCTGCCCTTCAAAGACCCTGTCAGCGAAGCCGAGAAGAAGCGGCTGCGTCGCAACGAACAGCTGCGCAAACAAACGCGCGGCGGCGGCAGGTTAGTGTAAGTGCGCCGTCGCAGCCTGTTTGCACTGGTCGGTCTCGGGGTGGGCATCGGCGGCGGGCTCATTATCAACACGCGCTTGCGGGAAACACATGGTCCAAAACGTTCCGTGTTAAATCTGCCTATGCGAAATAGGCGGGATTGGCAGGCGAGTCAGGTGCGCGCTGTGTCGCGTGTGGAGTTTGGCAACTTTGATGCCAAACTCAATCCAAGTGGATGGCGCGTTTACGATCGGCCACTATCCGAGGTGCTGCGCAGCATCGTGGTGCATCACTCCGCGCTAAAGCAGTCCGATGGCCCGCGTGAAATTCAACAGTTGCACTTTGATTCACAGGGGCTGGCAGATATCGCCTATCATTTCTTGATCGACGACGCGGGTGTGATTTATGAAGGCCGCGACATTGGCGTGCGTGGCGCACATGTCGGCGGATTCAACACCGGTTCCGTCGGCATCTGTTTGCTCGGCAATTTCGAAAACGCAGACCCCACCCTGCCCCAGCTTGCCGCGCTCGACACCACGATCATCGCGCTGCGCGACGCGTTTGGTATGACGCACTTGGCCGGTCACCGCGATTTTCAACCTGGCGTAACCGTCTGCCCGGGCGGCCGTTTTGGCCCATCGCTGCCGAGACTCGCGGTCAAACACGGGCTTAAGTTTGGCACGGGTGGATACCGGGCGGGCTGAAAAAGAAAGCGGAGCACAAGTGTTCTTGTGCTCCGCAAACCAGATTTGTCTGAGGCTGTTTTCTATGCCCCGCTGTCGAACTAGGTGCCCTCTTCCCAGCTCGCCAGATACTTGGTCTGATCTTTTGTCAGCTTGTCGATCTTGACGCCCATCGCCACCAGTTTCAGGCGCGCGATTTCGCGGTCGATATTCTCCGGAATCGTGTAGACATCCGGCTTCATCGTCTTGGCGTTCTTGAGCATGAACTCGGCGCCGAGCGCCTGGTTTGCAAAGCTCATGTCCATCACCGATGCCGGGTGGCCTTCGGCTGCTGCCAGGTTGACCAGGCGGCCGCCGCCCAGCAGGTTGATCTTGCGACCGTCTTTGAGCGTGAACTGCTCGACCCACGGGCGCACCGGGCGCAGCTTCGCCCTTCGACATCTTCTTGAGCCCCGGGATGTTGATCTCGGCATCGAAGTGGCCGCTGTTTGCCAGCATCGCGCCATCTTTCATCAGCGCAAAGTGCTCCACATCGAGCACGTTCTTGTTGCCGGTCACGGTCACAAAAATGTCGCCGACTTTGGCAGCCTGCTTGAGCGTCATGACCTGGAAAGCCGTCCATGACGGCCTCAAGCGCCTTGAGCGGATCGATCTCGGTCACAATAACCTGCGCGCCCATGCCGCGCGCGCGTGACTGCCACGCCACGGCCGCACCAGCCGTAGCCATTGACAACCAAGTGTCTTGCCGGCGAGCAACACGTTTGTGGCGCGAATAATGCCGTCGAGCGTGCTCTGGCCGGTGCCATAGCGGTTGTCAAAGTAGTGCTTGGTCATCGAATCATTGACCGCGATCACCGGGAAGCGCAAAGCGCCATCGTTTGCCATCGCGCGCAGACGAATCACGCCGGTGGTGGTCTCTTCGGTGCCGCCGATGATCTCGGGGACCTGCGAGGCGCGTTGCTTGTGCAGGATGCTGACGAGGTCGCAACCGTCGTCCATGGTCATCTGCGGGTGATGATCGAGCGCCGCATTCAAGTGCTTGTAATACGTGGCGTTGTCCTCGCCCTTGATCGCGTAGGTCGGGATCTCGTCATTGGCGACGAGCGAGGCGGCCACTTCGTCCTGGGTGCTGAGCGGGTTGCTGGCGCACAGATCACGATATCGGCGCCGCCGGCCTGCAGCGTGCGCATCAGCGCGGCTGTTTCGCTGGTCACATGCAAACATGCAGACACCTTGATGCCTTTGAGCGGCTGTTCCTTCTTGAAAGCGATCGCGGATCTGCTTGAGCACCGGCATTTCCTGCTCGGCCCACTCGATCTTGTAGCGGCCGGCCGTTGCCAGATCCATGTTTTTGACGTCGAAATTCATACTATCGTTCTCCTTGTGAGGTTGAATTGCCAAAGCCGCGCGTGTTAAGGACATCATCAAAAACAACCTGATTGGCGAAATTGTGTATCCCCGCTCTGCGGGGATACACAATTTCGCCTTGTCAACTTATTTTTGAACAGGCCCGTAATACAACGCGACTGCTCGACAAAACACGACAAGGCCGGAACTCCAGGCTGCAGCGGGACCGTGAACTACGGGGCTGCGCGCGTGCTTTGGTAGCTACGGGAAAGTATTATACGCGACAGCGCCGCATATTTGTCCAACCGCGCCTCCTCTCTCTGCATGAAACGCCATAGATGGCGCCAAGAGTCAAAGATCGCGTATTGGAGCAGGGCGCGGATGTCGTTGAAAAGGCGGTGGCGGGCCTTGATGGCGGCGCGCAGCATCTGAAAGGGCTGGGACAGCAGGTCCTGGCAGGTGTGTGTGAGGAAGGCCAGGGTATTGAGTGTGAACAGCACGTTCGAGAGGTGCTCCTTGCCATGGCCGAAGTTGTGCTCAAGGTGATAGCACGGTTTTTGAGCACGTTGTTGTTCTCGTTTTCGATCTTCCAACGCGCCCTGCCGGCGACGGCCAAGTGAAGACACTGTCGTCCGAGACGGCATGGTTGGTCACCCAGCTGTTGAAATACATTTTGGCACCGGCGCTGGCATGGGTGACAGTCACCTCGAGCCAGTTGACACCCATCGCGTCGACATCGCCGCGCAATGGCACATCGGCGACATACCGAAAGGTCCACAGTTCGTAATGCCGGCCGTTCCAGTGTTTGTGGACGTGCCGGTGCAGCGTGCCCAGCCGCGCCATCTCCTGCACGACAGCGAACAGGCTGCGGTGCGATTCGGGCTTGCACACATACACAAAGAACTGCCCAGCTTGGGCGACCAGGGAACAAAATGGCTGCGTGGCATACAGCGCGTCACCCAGGTAGGTCACGCTGCCCAGCGCCGCCGGAGACGGCGACCAAGCGTTTGGCCGCGTTTTGCTCGCAATCCTGCTTGTCGGCACCGTCCTGCGGCACCACGAACTCCGGCATCAGCGGACGACGTGCTCCATCCCCGGCTTGACCATCACCGGCGTCACCGCGCTGTGAAAGCAGTCCTCGCCTCGTTTCTGGCAGTCCGGACAACTCAGCTTCTTTAAGGAAGAATGCAACCTGTCCAACCGGCGACGCGTGTATTCATGACCCACAATGGTGTAAGGCGCACTTTCGCCGCCTATACAACATTTTCACCGCAAGTAGAAGCGATTTCTACGGGAGAAAACAGCATACGCTCGCGCAAAGCGCGGGCGTATGTTGTTTTCTCCGCACTAATTTCTGAGAGCTTATGCGCGAAACGCTATCGATCGACGGGAAATGTGTGGGCACTGGAGAGGCTTTGCGGGGAGATTTCCCGACAGACTTTTGCCTACCGACTAAACAGGCATCTTGCCGAATACCGCCGCATGGCGTTCGGCAAAATCGGCCAGCGAAAATGTGTGCGACTGACCACCGACGCACTCCAGCGAGTAGGTCGCTGCAACGCTGCCTAGCTTTGCGCTGGCTTCCCAGTCGAGCCCCTGCGACAGGCCCTTGAGCAATCCGCCACGGAAAGCATCGCCGACCCCGGTTGGATCGGCCACCGATGTTTCGGGCGCAGCCGCCACGTCGATGTCGCGATCCTTCAGATGGATTGTGCATCCCTTCGGGCCCTTGGTGACAATAACAGCATTTGAATTCGCAAGCACATCGCGCTCGCTCAGCCCGGCTTTTGTGCGAATCAGCTCCATCTCGTAGTCGTTGCAGATCAGCGCATCGGCGCCGGTGATGCCGGCCCGCAGCTCGTCACCGGTCGCACGGGCACATTGCTGGCCGGGATCGAAGATGTATCGCACACCCAGTTCGCGGCACTCGGCCGCAAACTTGAGCATCGCGCGCGGATCGGTCGGCGAGACGATCACGATATCGGGCCGGAACGGCAGGCTTTTGATCGAGAGCTCGGCGTCATCCGCCATCGCACCCGTATAGAACGACGCGATCTGGCAATTGTTGACATCGGTGCTGCAAAAGAAAGACGCCGTGAACTTATTAGGCGTCACTGCGATCAGTGAAGTATCGACACCAGCATCGTCGAGCCATTGGCGGTAATCAGCAAAATCCTGCCCCGCGGTGCCGAAGATATACGGCCGCTCGCCCAATAGGGCCAGCGTATACGCAATGTTTGGCGACACGCCACCTCGGCGTTTTTGCATATCGTCGACCAGAAAGCTCAGACTCAGGCGTGTCAACTGCTCCGGGATGATCTGTTCGGCGAACGAACCTGGGAATGACATCAAATAGTCATAAGCGATGCTGCCGGTGATTACGATTTTTTTGGACATTAATTTTCGTAGCGATTGAGTGCGAATACAAGTTGTTGCGAAATGCGAATGGCGACAGAAAGCTGGCGAACACACACCGGCTATCTGCCAGAGGCGCCTATTTGCGCGGTTTCGGGTTGTCAAAACGATAGCCCTGACCGCGCAGCGTCTTGAGATACCCGGGCTCGCTTGGATCGTCTTCGATGGCTTCGCGCAACCAGCGAATATGCACATCCAGCGTGCGAGTGTCGCCCATATAGGTGGTTTCCCAAATGTGCTGCATCAAAAATTTGCGCGGGATGACCTCACCCTGGCGCTGCATAAACGTGAGCAGCAACTTGGCGAGCTTGGGATTCAGATAAGACTCATCGGCGCGCCGGCGCACCAGGCCGTCGTTTGGACGAAAGACAATATCACCACAACGCAGCTCCACGTTTTGACTCTGAGGCATCAACTTTTCCACGCGCGCCAACAGGCGCTTCAACTGCAACGGCCGCGGCAGATACGCATCTGCGCACGATATATCTTCCTGCACCGGGTTCTCGTCGCCGATCAAGAGCAGCGGCACTTCATGCGCACGCTTGATGGCCTGACACAATCGATCAACGCTGACACGCAGCGATGGCATATCGACAATCACCAACGATGGCGCATCGGCCTTGATTCGTTCAAGCGCGTATTTGGCGGTTCGCACCCAAATAACACGATAGCCCGACCGTTCGAGCGCCGGTTGAACGGAGTCCCCCAAACCACCTTGGATGAGAAAGATCTTTGTCGGTGAAGGTTTCATCGTTGTCAGGCAGGTGATGCGTTCTCGGCAAACAAGCTTTGGGCAATGATGGTGCAGCAGTGCAGGGCGTAACGCTTTTTCGACCCAGCGAAAAGATTATACACATGCATGGGAGAGACGCCAGACTTTAGAACAGACGTACACGTTGCACGCCCGTTGAGCGTTTAAGGTAGCTTAAGGTGGCGCTGTCATCGAGGAACGGGCAGACACACGGACGCCGGGTGTTGGGCGCGCTACAGTAAGATCTATGCAATGTCGCGCTTTGCCGCGCTCTGCACGCGCCCGTGGTTTAAAACATTTTTGTGCGCGCTGGTGTTGAGCCTTGCTCCGTTCGCTGTTTTCTTCGACGTCACGCTGGGTGGCAAGACGTTGTTACCAATCGACAACCTTTATCAATTTCAGCCCTACCGGCTGATCGCCGCCGATCACGGGCTGCGAATTGAAGGTGAGCATGTGCTTCCGCATAACGATCTGCTCAACGATCTGATTTTGCAAAACTATCAGTGGAAGGTGTTTGCGCGCGATGCGGTGCGCGCTGGCGAGTTGCCACTATGGAATCCATATCTGTTTGCGGGTGTGCCGTTTCTTGCGGCAGGTCAACACTCCGCGCTGTATCCGTTCAGCGTGATCTACTTGCTGCTGCCGCTGGCGGCCGCCTACGGGTGGTTCCAGGTGTCTCAACTCGTGCTGGCGGGCTTCTGCATGTTTGCCCTGATTCGCACGTACAAGTTGCGGCGCAGCAGCGCGTTGTTCGCGGGCATTGCCTATCAGCTGAGCGGCGTGATGGTGGTTAGCGCGGTGCATCCGATGATCGTGGCAAGTGCAGCGTGGCTTCCGCTGCTGCTGGCGATGATCGAACGCGTCATCGTCAGCGCGCCGGCCTTGCGCGGCCGCAACAGCTCCGCGCCGTGGGCCATTCTCGGCGCGTTCGCCTTTGGCATGCATATCTTGGCCGGCCATGTCGAAATTACGGTGTATGCCGCATTGATCATGGCGTTGTATGCCATCTGGCGCCTGATCAGCGTGATTGGCCTGCAAAAACCGCGCCAGTTACTGGGAAAAATGGCCTGGCTTGCGCTCATCGCGGCGGGCGGTGTGGCGCTCGCTGCGATGCAGCTTTTGCCGCTATTTGAGCTGGTCACCCGCAATTTTCGCGGCAGCGGGCGCAGCACGCTCGAACAAGTGCGAGGCTATGCCTTTCCGTCGCGCTATGTGTTGATGTGGCTATTTCCGAACCTATTCGGATCGAGCGCGGCCGGTCAGCAGTATGTCAATCTGTTTACCGGTGCGCTGAGCACTGCGACACTGCGCGAAGGCACTTGGTGGGGCTACGCTGCAAAAGAGTATGTCGAAAGTGCGGTCTATGCCGGCATTGCCCCTCTGCTGCTGGCCGGCGTGGGCATCTGGTCGCGAGCACGTATGGCAGTGCGCCGTAACGCGCCGGACGACGCCACACCTGCAGGGTTCTTTGTCGCGCTCGCGATTGCATCGGCGCTGTTTATGTTTGGCACCGCGGCCTATGCAGTGCTGTATTACGGATTGCCTGGCATCAATCAGTTGCACTCGCCGTATCGCTGGAAGATTCCGTTCACGCTCTGTTTGATCGTGCTCGCCGCAATCGGCTGCGAGCGCGCGCAAGAGGCAGCCACGCAACGGCTCGTCCGTGCGATCGGAATGATCATGAGCGCGGGTGGTTTAGCCTGCGTCGCGCTGGTCGCGATCGCGCGCGGGCTGTGGTTCAGCGGCGTGCGCGGGCGCGTGGAAAGTGTCTTTAAAGACACGCAACTGGCGACCGAACGGTTTCCCGATGCTGCCGCATTTTTTAGTTACACGGCCGGTCAGATCGCACTGTTTGGCCTGATCGCTTTCGCCTGCGGCGCAGTTTTCATGGTGTACCGCAAACGGCCGAGGCTCGGGGCAGTCGCGTTGTTGGCGATGCTGGTGTTGGATTTGACCGTCGCCTGGCGCGGGTTTAACCCAGCGATCGATGCCAGCCTCCTGGACACGAGCCCGCCTGCGCTGGCATTTCTAAAGGCGCAACTGCCGGCCGGGCAACTTGCGCAGTGGCGCGTCACAAGTTACGAACCGGACAACGCGACGCATTTCAAGCCAGCCAATGCCAACATGCTTTGGTCGGCGCAGATACAAGATATCCGCGGCTATGACTCGATCATCCCGAAGCAATACGCTGACTACATGCGCGGGATCGAGCCGCAGGGCGATTTGCTCTACAACCGCATCGCGCCGCTGCGCAGCCCGCAAGCGCTCGAGTCGCCGCTGATTGATCTGCTTGGCGTGCGCTATGTGTTGAGCGAAAACGCGATCGTCACGCCGGGATTCCAGCAGGTGTACGCAGACAGCGGCTTGCGCATCTATGAAAATCTGCGTGTTGCGCCGCGCGCCTATGTGATTGACAGCGCCGCGTTTGTCGCCGCGCCGGTCTTCACACAGGCGATCCAGATGTTTGACCCTCGGCGCGTCGCAATCGTCGACAGCTGCCCGGCCGGGCTGCGCTGCGCACTTGACGCCGTTGAGGCTGCCGCGCTGCCCTTCCCGCGCGATGCCGGCGCGCGCGCGAACATCACGGCCTATCGCGCCAACGAGGTCTGGATCGATGCCGAACAGCCGACAAAATCCGCCTGGCTGGTGCTCAACGACAGCTATTTTCCCGGCTGGCGCGCATTTGTGCGCCCCCTTGGCGGCAATGACGCCAGCGAACGCGAGGTGGAAATCACACGCGTCAACGGCAACTTCCGCGCTGTGCCGCTTGGCGGTGTGGATGCACCGGTCGTTACCGTGCGCTTCAAATATCTGCCGGATAGCTTTCGCTTTGGCGCATTTGCCAGTGCGCTTGCGTTTGTCGCGCTGGTCTTCGCCGCCGGCGTGTATGGCTGGCGCTCGCTGGCGGCTGATGCCGATACGCTCTCAGGTGCCGGTCGCGTGGTGCGCAACAGCGCGGTGCTTTCGGCCATGAATATTCTGGGGCGGCTGATTGGGTTTGCATCGGCGATCGTCATTGCGCGGCTGATCGGTGTTGAAGGCGTTGGCGCCTATGGCAACGCCGTGGTGCTGATCGGGCCGTTCGATATTGTGATGAACTTTGGCCTGAACACCTGGTTGACCCGCCAGGTTGCGCAGGACAAACAGAATGCCAGCGCTTACTTCTTTTACACAACGCAGCTGCGATTGCTGCTTGCCGCCGCAATTGCACCACTGCTGCTTTTGCTGGCCTTTGTCGGATTGCGCGTCGGCTATTTCAGCCCGGAGATCGCGCTTGTGCTGGCGATTCTGGGTGTATCGCAGGTGATCAGTAGTATCAATACCGGGCTGACCGCTCTGTACTTTGCGTATGAGCGCGGCGAGATCCCGGCCGCGCTCTCGCTGCTGAGCGCATTGCTGACATCGGCCATCGGCGTGACGCTGCTGTTCGCCGGTGTCGGGCTGCGCGGACTGGCGATCACATCGATCATCGTCAACATCATCACGTTTGCGATTTTGAGCAGCCAGGCGCGCAAGGCGCTGGGCATTTCGTTTGCGCGGTCCGGATTTAAAGTGAGCGCATCGCGCAGCAGATTGCTCAAAGACGCGCTGCCACTGATGTTGAATCACCTGATTCCTGCCATCGAGTACAAACTCGATGTGCCGCTGATAAAAGCCGCGACACCCCCTGCCCTGTTGTTCGGTTCGGCCGCAATCAAACAAGACGCTGTCGCAGGCTGGTACTACACCGGCTATCGATATATCGACGCGTTTAATATCATCCCTTCGTTCTTCACACAGTCATTCTTCCCGGCTATGGCACGGTTGGCGGCGAAAGGCGATCAGTCGCTCGTAAACGCGCTAACGCTTGCGACAAAACTGCTTGTCATGATCGCGCTGCCGCTGGCCACGCTGACCACCTTTTTATCCCCCACCCTGGCCGGCGTCTTTGGGGCGGATTTTCTGCCGCACAGCGCCATTGCGCTCTCTATTGTCGCATGGAGCATGGTGGCAGGCTGGATCAACAGCCTGACAAATTACGCGTTGATCGCAGCCAATCAGCAAAGCAAACTCACGCGCGCGTTTGTGATCACGTTGATTTTTAACGCCATCGCAAACCTGATTTTTATCCCGCTGTTTTCGTATATCGGCGCAGCGGTCGTGACGATCGCATCCGAGCTGGTCAAAGGCGCAGTGTTCTATTACTTCGTGCGCAGACACATCGGCGCGCTGAACTGGGTCAACGTGCTGGCTTGGCCGGCGCTGGCCGCCGGCGTCATGGCCGGCATTACCGGGATCGCCGCAGGCGCCGGCGCAGTCTTGCCCGGGTTGCTTGCGGGTGGCGCGGTGTATCTCGCGATCCTATGGTTCAGCGCGGCGTTTAGCGCTGGCGAGCGCGAGATTTTGGGATCGCTCCTACGGCGCCGGAGACAGTAGCCATCTGCGGGTTACTTTTGCACACTGGCTTTCAGACCGGCGATCAGCTGCTGTTTCTCGGCCTCGCTCAAATTCGACTCCGGGTGCGCCGGCACATACATTGGATCGGGCATTTTGCCTTCAACGATTTGCTCTTCGAGCTCGCCGCCAAGCTTCGCGCGACGCCCGGCGCTGACCTTGTCCCACTCTGAAAAATTGAGCTCGCGCCGCGCCTCGTTGACATTGCGAATCATCAGCCACGACGCCGGCGCGACATACGAATACCACGGCCAGCGCGTCTCGTTGCTGTGGCAGTCGGTGCATGCGCGCGACGCCAGGGTGCGCGTTTGATCAGAGTCCCAGGCGATGCTCTGCGTCACCGGCGGGTTTGTGCGTTGCACCGGAATGAGCTGAATCAGCCCAAACAGCACGATGAGTCCAAGCAGCGCTTTTGGCAAAAGTCCTTTCATGGGCGGTATGTTACCCGGAAGTGTCTAGGGAGAGCAGGTCCTCCGGGAAGCCCCCGGGAAGCGGCCGGGGCGCGCCCCGGCCGCTTCCCGGGGGCTTCCCGGAGGACCTGCTAGCATTGCCCAGTTGGACGCCTCACTCCCGATTTACAGCTGTCTGCCCGCGCTAAAAGCCGCGCTGGCCACACAACGCACCGTCATTCTCCAGGCTGCGCCCGGCGCCGGGAAGAGCACGGTGCTGCCACTGGCTCTGCTCGATGAGCCGTGGCTGGCTGGCCAACGCATGGTCATGCTCGAACCACGCCGGCTGGCAGCGCGCGCCGTTGCGACGCGCATGGCAACGCAGCGCGGCGAACAACCCGGGCAAACTGTGGGCTATCAGGTGCGTTTTGAGAACAGAATCGGCCCGCGCACGCGCATCGAAGTGGTCACCGAAGGTATTTTGACACGGCGCATGCAAAACGACACCGCGCTGGATGGCGTCAGCCTGATCATCTTCGACGAATTTCACGAACGCGGTCTGCACGCCGATCTTGCACTCGCACTCTGCCGCGAGATCCAACAGCAGCTGCGCGATGATCTGCGCGTGTTGATCATGTCGGCCACGCTTGACAGCGAGGCGTTGCGCAGCGTGTTGGGCGATGTACCGGTGATCAGCGCGGAAAGTCGGCAATATCCAATCGAAACGATCTATGCCGAACGCGACTCGGACGCGCCGATCCCAGCACTCGCGGTGGCGGGCATCACGCGCGCGCTGACGGAGCAACGCGGCGATGTGTTGGCGTTTTTGCCCGGCGCGGGAGAGATCAACCGAACTGAAGAAATGCTGCGCGAAAGGCATCCGGACATCCTGGTGCACGCGCTGTATGGCGATCTGCCGCTCGACGCGCAGCAGGCGGCGATCACGCCGGATGCGCGGGGCCGCCGCAAAATTGTGCTGGCCACTTCGATCGCCGAGACATCGCTGACGATCGAAGGCGTGCGGATCGTGGTCGACTGCGGCTATGCACGCGTGCCGCGTTTCGACTCGAGCACCGGGCTGACGCGGCTCGAAACCGTCCGCCTAACGCGCGACAGCGCCGACCAGCGGGCAGGCCGCGCAGGCAGGCTGGGTCCCGGTTTCGCTTACCGGATGTGGTCGCGCGAGACGCAACAGCGGTTGAACGCGGTGCGCAAGCCGGAGATCCTGGAAGCCGATCTGGCACCGCTGCGGCTGGAGATCGCGCAGTGGGGCGTGCGCGATGCGCTTGCACTTGGCTGGATCACGCCGCCGCCCCCTGGCGCACTGCGACAAGCCACAGAGCTGCTGGAAAGTCTGGGTGCGTTGCGCGAGGGCGCACTCACACAACGCGGCCGCCTGCTGCTGGATTGGCCCACCCACCCGCGCCTGGCGCACATGCTGCAAGAAGCCCGCGACAGCGGCGAACGACGCGCGCCAGCGCTAGCGGCCGACATCGCGGCAGTGATGGATGAGCGCGATCCGTTGCCGCGCGGCAGCGGCGCCGATATCTCACTGCGCATCGATGCGTTAAGAGACTGGCGAGCTACACAGCGCCGCACGCATGGCGCCGACGCGCGCGGTCTCGCGCGCATTGAAAAGCTGGCTGCACAGTGGCGGCAGCAGCTCGGCGCGCAACGCGACAACGCACCGGTGGATCCGAACGAGATCGGGCGTTGGCTGATGCAAGCGTATCCCGACCGGATCGCCCAGGCGCGCGACAATCATTCCGGTCGCTACAAACTGGCAAATGGCCGCGGCGTCCAACTTGCCGTTGGCGATGCGCTGATTCATGCACCGCTGTTGGTCGTCGCACAGCTTGATGGCGGAACCGGCGCGGAGGGTCGCGTATATCTCGCTGCGCCTCTGTCGATAGATGACGCGCTATCAGTCGCGCGCGAGACCGATGTGGTCGGCTGGGACGCCAAACTCGGGCTGTTGGTGGCGCGCCGCGAGCAACGGATTGGTGAGATCGCGCTGAGCACAAAACCACTGAGCAAACCGCCGCTTGAGGCGCGCGTCGCAGCGCTGTGCGGCGCGATCCAGAGCGAAGGCCTTGCGTTGCTCAACTGGACGGACGCGGCGCAGCAGTTGCAGGCGCGCGTGCACACCGTGCGCCTCTGGCGCGGAGCCGACTGGCCCGATTTCTCCGACGAGGCGTTGCTGACCGGTGTGGCAGACTGGCTCCCGCCATGGCTTGAACGCGTTTCCAAACGCGGCGATTTTGCACGGTTGGACGTGCATGCGATGCTGCTGGCAACGCTGCCATATGACAAGCAGCGCGCACTTGACGCGTTGGCGCCAACGCACCTCGAAGTGCCGAGCGGATCCCACATTCGACTGACCTACACGGCAGACGGCGCGCCGCCGGTGCTTGCGGTCAAACTTCAAGAGATGTTCGGGTTGGCCGATACACCGACCGTGAACGAAGGGCGCTCAAAAGTCATGCTGCACCTGTTGTCGCCAGCGCAGCGGCCAATACAGGTCACACAGGACCTGCGCAGCTTTTGGGCAAACACCTATCCGGATGTGCGCAAAGAACTGCGCGGTCGCTACAACAAACATCCGTGGCCAGAGGATCCGTGGAACGCGCCACCCACGCGGCGCACCGTGCGCGCGAGCAATCGCGGATAGGGCTAACGTTGCGCGTTTTCGGTCCGTGCAATCGCCGGCAAGTAGTATCTTCGCGACGTCGCTGACGGCGTTGCTGTCAGCGAGACTGCGGGGGTTGCTGTTGGCGACGCGTTCGAGGTCGCGGTAACGGTCGGGCTGGGTAGCGTCGCGGTTGGCGTGGCTGTCAGATCAGTCGACTCGACGACCAGCAGCCAGTCATTCGAATCGCCATTGTTGCCAGGCGTCGTAAATACCTGCGAACCCGATTGCGGCACCGTGGCTAGCGCGGTCGCCTGACCGTTAACCGGGTTGACCCAACTGGCGCGTTTTGCCCCGGCAGCGAATTGATCCAGACTCACCGTGATTGCGCGCGCAGACGTTCCGGTCGGAGGCACATACGCAATCAACAGCCGCTTGTCTGCGCTCACTGCAGACACCACATAGTCGATCCCGTTTGTGCCCAAAAGGGAGCTGTTTTGATACGTGCCAAAGCCAGCCGTAACCCAGGTTTGCGTCTGATCCGGCACCAGGGTCCACCATGGGTATTTGGCGAAAAACGCGCGCGCGACAACTTGATGATCAAACCCGGCGTCGTGCAAGTGCGATGTCCACTGGTCCTCCGGGCGCATGTTCCAGTAGCGGTTGCCATAGGCCCACCCGGTCGAGCCAGACAATACCGACCAATAGGGCTGGCGGCGGATACGCGACGCCGGGCTATCGTGCTCGCGCTCGTAGTAGGTTTCGATCAGGATGTTGGGTTGCACCGGGGCGCGGTTGTAGGTCTGGTGCGTTTTTGCATACACATGCAAATTCGAATCCGTGCCCGGGCCGCTCAGAAACTCTGTGCCATAGGTGTAGACGCCATCCAGCGTCTGCCAGCTCTGCCCGATATTGCGCGGATGACCATCAGCGCCTGGATGAAAGGTGACAAGATGCCGCGTATCCGACTCGCGAATGCCTGCGACGAGCTCGTTGTAGCGATCAACATCCTGCGCGAGCGGATTGCGATCGCCGCCGACGATCCACATCAGATTGTCTTTTGGACCAAACTTCTGGCCAAGAAATCGCCCGTAGTTTCGAAACGCGGTCAAACTGTTGTTGCGCATTTCGTCGATCCAGCCTTCGTCGCAGCAACCGGGCCACATTGGCGCAAGGGCCACCTGCATGTTGCGAAGCCTGGCCTGCTCGATCACATACAAGAGTGAATCGTAGTACGCCGAGTTTGATGTCGCGAAGTCCTGCTCGTTCGAAAATGGCCGCAGACCGTTTCGGTTTGCACCGACCGACACCCACTGCGTCTTGACCGGTTGATCCTCCCACGGCACCACGATCACCTGAACCGTATTCACACCGGCCACCTGACGATCATCAAGATACTGCCGTACTTCGTCTTGCGTGGCATGAATGCCAATCATCCAGGGCGTTGTTGCAAAATACAGAAACGGCTGGTTGTTTGCATCGACCAGATGGCGGTTGTTGGTGCTGGCGCGAATCGGCCAAACCGTCGCATTTGGGGAACCCGGCGCGCTGCGCGCCGTCATGACAACAGGCGCGTGCATACAAAATGTCGCCGCGCAGGCAGCGGCAATCACCAATGACTTCACAGAAACCCTCCCTCGCCGCAAAGGCCCGTGTTATTTTTGTTACGATTGTCTGAGTGCGATCTCGAAGACTTTTGGCCAGAGCTTGCCGGTAACAAAGAGCCGTTTGCTTGAAGCATCATACGCAATTCCATTGAGTACGTCTACTGGTCGAGTACACGGTCTTCGGGCTTTAACAATCCGGCCAGATTGAGTATTCCCAGCACGTTGCCGGATTGCGGATCGATCTGCACGATCAAGTCGGTTTGCCAGATATTTGCCCAAACAGTGCCGTCGATGATTTCAAGCTCGTTGAGCTGTGCCTGAGGCACCCCGCCAAGCATGACTGTGATCTCACGCGTGACCGAGAGCGTCTTGGAATCCAGAAAACGCAGCGTCGGCGTGCCGTCGCTCATCACGAGCATATTGCCGTCATACGCCAGCCCCCACCCCTCAGACGCGTATGGCCATGACCGTTTGCGTTCAAACGTGGCAGCGTCATACACAAACCCAACTTTGTTTTGCCAGGTCAGCTGCAGCAACTCGCCATCCACGAGCGCAAGGCCTTCGGCGAAATACTGCTGGTCGATATCTATTCTGCGCAACACGCGGCCGGTCTCAATTTCGACGTGGCGCAGGCTTGAGCGGCCGTTTAGCCCGGTGCTCTCAAAAAACGCGCCCTCGTAAAACACCAGCCCTTGTGTGAACGCGCCCGGATCATGGGGATACGAGGTGATGACCCGATAGGTGTAGGTCACCATCTGGCTTTGCACGACAGGCAGCGCCACTCGGGTTTGTGTCGCTGTAGGCGCCAGCGTTGGGCTGCTCGCCAGTGTCGGCACAGCCGATGCGGTCGCGCCAGCTTCAGCGGAGCGCGGCATGTCGGTTCCGGCTGCTGGTTGCGCCGGCGGCGCGGCGGCGCGTTGCGACGCCGGTGACGGGCCGGCGCACGCCGACAGGAGAAACACGGCTGCGAGTGCATTCGCAATTCGATGACATGACATAGGGTTGATCGCTAAGAATCACAGCGCTAGGCTGCACTGTTCATCATATCCAGTCCGGCTGCGATATACCAGACTATCACCATGCCGAGCATGGCGTAGAACAGCAGTCCTTTGAACGCAAAACCCGCAACCGTCGCCAGGCACACCAAGCCGCTCAATACGGCAAACCCGGGTCTGGTACGCATGCCGACGCGCAGTGAGAGCGCATAAGTCACTGCAAGGCCAATACCAAGCACAACAAAAGCGGCGTCGTGCAAGCGGCCGTGCCAGGTCGGCAGGCGCGTTGTCAGCGTCGGATCCGTCGCAAAGGCCAGCCCGGCCAGGCCGCACGACGCACAGGTGAGAGCCCCTGTCAGCCAGCGCCGCGCTGCGGGCCAATGCGGCGCGATGTGGGGGCCAAAAGTCAGCGCAAATACCGCGAGCAACAGGCCGCAGCCGAGAAACGTCGCCGTCATCCAGCCGCCGAGCGGCCCCAGCGCCAGGCCGCTCGGCCAGTCAAACGTCGGCGCAAGCAACGGGTCCCACCCCAGCCCGCGCATAAAATCTGCCTGCGCAACCGTCAATACACCGATGGCGACAGCCAGCCACAACGCGCCGGCTACCGCACAGACGCCGCCAATTCGAACCGGATTCATGCCGGGATTATTGCGCAGCCAGGCCCGCAGCATGCGGGTATAGTGATATTTGCTATGGCTATTCAACGATTTGTTCAGAAGTGCGTCATTGTCACCGGCGCGGGCAGCGGCATCGGCCGCGCGATCGCACTGCGGTTTGCGCAAGAAGGCGCGCACGTGATTGTCAACGATATCAACGCACAAAAGTGCGCTGCGGTCGTCGCCGAGATTGCGGCCGCAGCCGGCAGCGCACTGGCCGCCCCTGCCGATGTATCGAAGAGCGCGGATGTCGACCGGTTGTTTGATGGTGCGCTGAGCGCGCACGGGCATGTGCATGTGCTGGTGAACAACGCCAGCCTAGTCAACACCTCGCGCCACTTTCTCGAAGCAGACACAGCGTGGTGGGACAGCATCCTGGCGGTGAATCTCAGCAGCGCATTTTTGTGCGGCCTGCGCGCGGCAAAGCTGATGGCGCCGAAGGGCGACGGCGTGATTATCAACATGTCCAGCGGCGGCGCGAGCAAGGCGCACCGCGGCAACGCCGCCTACGACGCCGCAAAGGGCGGTATCGAAGCCCTGACGCGCGCGATGGCGCTGGACCTTGGGCCGTATGGCGTGCGCGTCAATGCGATCGTGCCGGGGTCGATCGATTCAACCGGCATGAATCCGGAAACCAAAGCGGCGCGCGGTGTAAATATCCCCCTCGGCCGGGTCGGTGAGCCCGATGAAATTGCCGGCCCGGTATTATTTCTCGCCTCCGACGATGCGCGTTACATGACCGGCCACTGCATCGCTGTCGACGGTGGCATGCTGATTCAGCAACGTTCGGCGACGGTGGATATTTTTCCGCTGAGCCAGTTTCCGAAGATTGGGTAGACGGCCGAGTGCTACACTCATGCCCAAGCATAATGACCGAAGTAAACGAAATTGGGCTTAACCGGCCGTCGCTCTATGACATCACGCACGACCAGCTTGCAAAACAGCTGGCGGAGTGGAAGGAACCCGCCTTTCGGGCCAAACAGATCTGGGGCTGGCTATATCAGCGCATGGCGTCGGAAATCGACGAGATGACGGATCTGTCAAAAACACTGCGCGCAAAACTCAACGAGAATTACGTGCTCAGCCGCATGACCGTCAGCAGCGATCTGCGCTCCACCGACGGCTGGACGCGGAAATGGCTGTTTCGATTTCCAGATGGCAGCGAGATCGAAACCGTCTTGATGGAATACGACGGTCTGCGCCGCACCGCCTGCATATCGTCGCAAGCCGGCTGCGCGATGAACTGCAGTTTCTGCGCGACCGGTCAGATGGGCTTTCTGCGCAATCTGCGCGCAGGCGAAATTGTTGAGCAAGTGGTCTGGGTGGCGCGCGAATTGGCGCGCGCAGAAGCCCGCCCAGGCGCGGCACCCTCTACCCGCAAGGAAACCAGCGAGACCGCGCGATTGTCAAATCTCGTGTTGATGGGCATGGGCGAGCCTTTCGCGAACTACAGCAACGTCGTCGAATCGGTGCGCCGATTGATGTCGCCGGAACAGGATGCCGGGTTTGGGCTCGGCGCGCGCCGTATCACTGTGTCAACTGTCGGACTGATTCCCGGCATCGAAAAGTTCAGCACCGAGAATATCCAGGTCAACCTGGCCGTCTCGCTGCACGCGGCAACGGATGAGCTGCGCAACAAACTGGTGCCCATCAACGCCCGCTATCCGCTCAAAGAGCTGGTCCGGGCAACGCGCAACTACATCACAAAAACAAACCGCCGCGTCAGCTACGAATGGGCGCTGATCGATGGCGTCAACGACTCGCTTGAGCAGGCCGAGGCGCTGGCCGAATTGGTGCAAGAGACAAACCCGCGCGGTGTCAATCTTGTTCACGTCAACATGATTCCGCTAAACCCCACCCGCGGTTTTCGCGGGCACGCGTCGGATCGCGAGCAGCGTTTTCGCTTCCGCGAGGTGCTCGATCGCGCCAGCATTCCAAACACACTGCGCGTTCGGCGCGGCATCGATATCGCCGCCGGATGCGGCCAGCTCAAAGCCAAGGTCGATTCTGGAGGATAGCAGGATGGTACATCGCAGCACGTCGCAAAACACACTACGCTTCATCATCAGCATCGGGTTATTTTTTGCAGTGTCGGCGCAAGCCGCGCCAGTGCAGGCTGTCACACGCGCCGGATTTGTCGTCATTGGCACCGGCACGGCGGCCAGTTGCACCAGCGCGGCTGTGGTGGCAGGCGTGGTCGGCGGCGGCATCGTGACGTTTAATTGCGGCCCGGCGCCGGTGACGATACCGGTTAGCGTTACGCTGAGTTTGCCAAACAATACCTACCTCGATGGCGGTGGGAAAATCACACTGGATGGCGAAGCGATTGCGTTTCCGCTCCTGCGCACTGCCGGCAGCGTGCTGTCAGCGACTGTCACGAATATCACCGTAACGCACGCCGTTGTGGGCATCGGCAGTATTGGCGCGATAACGGTGTCGAATGTTGCCGTGCACGGAAATCTTTACAGCGGCATTTCGCTGGGTGCGTTCGCCCAGAATGGCGCCAAACTGCTGCTGCAAAACAGCCGGGTGTTTAGCAACGGCCTGGACGCCGGCGGCGCGACTGCCGGGGTTAATGCGCAATTCCCGGCATCAATTCGGATCATCAACTCCGAAATCTATCGCAACTTTGGCACGCGCGCCGGCGGGATTTACGCATCCGCTTCGTCGTCGCTCAGCATATCGAATAGCCAGATCTACAACAACCGCGCCGAAGCGACTACATTAGCAGCTGGCATTGTGGCCGACGATCAACTTGCGATCACAGATTCAGCCATCTTTAGCAACAGCGGCGGTCGCGTCGGCGGGTTGCGCTTTGCCAGCAACTTTGTCGGCAAACTGACGAACACTACCCTGAGCGGAAATAGCGGCACCGAGGTAGGCGGCATCGATATCATCAACGGGTTTAACCCAAAGGGCGGCCTGGCGTTGACGCACGTCACCCTCAAGGACAACGCCGCGATCACGCCAACGTTATCGACTGTGGCCAGCGTGCGCGTGCTGCCCCCGTCCGCTGTGACGCCCACGTTGACCGTTTCGAACACTGTGATTATGAACAGCCCAGCACAGCAGGCCTGCAGCGGGACGATCGTTTCTTACGGCGGCAACTTCGGCAACGACAGCAGCTGTGGATTGACGGCGACATCTGATATCAGCGCGACAGACGCGTTGCTGGAACCCTTGACGCCGTTTGCAGGATTCACCGCCGGACATCTGCCCGCGCCAAACAGCCCGCTTTTGGACGCTGCAAACAATGCGGCGTGCGTGCCCAGCGACCAGCGCGGACTCAGCCGCCCGCAAGGGCTGAGTTGCGATATCGGCGCGCTGGAGTTTGAACCTACCCCGGGCACGCTCGTATTGACACAGTTCAGCGACCCAGAGACCGGTGTGCTGCAGTCCGGCCAGACCCTGACACGCACCATCGTCGCAAGCAGCAGCGTGGGCACCGGTCCCGTGCTGCCCTTCACCCTCACACTCGGCACGATCGGCTCGGCGCAGAATGTGATGGCGGTCAGCCCGGTAGTGCAGGCAAACACCCCGACCGAACTTGTGTGGACAAGCCTCGGCATGCCGCCGGGGACGATCCAGACCTATACAGTGCTCCTACGCGCGCCAAGCATTGCGTCGCCAACAGTGTTCACACACACCATCCAGGCCGATTCACTAAGCCTTGGCAGCGTGTCGCTGCCTGAGTCTGCCTACACCGTCATTCCGCATCGCAACTACATCCCACTCGCCCGCAAACCGTAGCGCAGCGCTGCGCGAGCGCGCTCTGCTATGCGTCAACGCGCAAACGCATTAAACGGATTGTGTTGGACGAGCTGCGTCAGGGTCGCGTCGTTCACACCAGCTGCGCTTAGTTTCGGCAAAAACACATCGCAGAGATAGGTATACGGCTTTGGAAACCCAGGTGAGATGCCACGTGGATGCGCCGGGTCGAACCAGCCACGATCCTGGCTGAGCAAAATTTGCGCGCCAAAACCGGCGTCCAACATGCGCAACACACGATCGATCAAAAACGCATCGTCCTGACTGCCGATCCAGTCGGTACTCGATCCATGCGCCGCGGCGTGCCACCGCTAGATTGAGCGCGAAGTCCGGGTCGGCGCTGGCATGGATCCAAATGTATCGAGACGCTGTATAGCCAACCTGCTCAATTTCATTCAACTGATCGTGCACCACGCTGCCGCGCACGGTGTGGCTGCCGATCACGGCATTGACCTGCGCGGCCGCCCGAGCACCTGCACGCAGAATCTTGCGCTCTTGCGCGGACATGCCATCGTCTCCGGCGCTCAGCTTGACCCAGGCCGCGCGCACGCCCGTTTGCTCTACGCCGTATATCAGCTCTCGCGACATCCAATCGCAGAGTGCCTGTTCGGACGCAGCGAGCGCCCACGCCGGCACCCAGGGTTCGCGGTAGATGCCGGTTGGCGCAACGATCGGAAAGTCAGTCGCGCGCGAGAGCGCCAGCAACAGGTCGACCCGACGTCCTACCCCGACCGGCGTGCAATCCACCATCGCGCGTAACCCCTGCGCCTTGATGCGCTCGATCTCCGGCGCCATCAGCGCAATGACTTCAGCTGTGTCGGCTTCACCGTAACCGATCTGGTCTGGTGTTCGGAAATCGACAAAGACATGCTCATGCGGCAGCATCGGCCCAAGATCGCCCTGTGCCAGGTCGCCCAACGTGGTGATAAGTCGCATCTGGCCAGTATCACACGACGTAGTTGCACAGAAAGTTCTTGTATCACACGCGTACTAGTGCCGTAACAGCAGGATGCGCAAGTGGTAAGCCCCGGACTGAGCACAGAAAAAGGCGCCACAGATTGCACAGATATTCTGTGCAATCTGTGGCGCCTTTTTCGGATTGCGGGCAATCTCGTGTGGGGACGCGCGGGGCGAAGAACACGCGTATAGTCGTGTCAAATGGCTGAAGCTCTCCGCATCATCTCGTTTAACAATATGCCAGGCCCGTTTGATCTGGTTTGCCGCTGGGTGGAGCAGTCAGGCCATACGCTGGTCATGGTCGTCACCACGCCCGGGCCGCCGGCACGCCGATCAGATGGCTACAAACAGATCATCGCAACAGCGGGCGCGAAAAACGTCGAGGTGCTGTGCACCACGCGGATGAAGTCGGTTGCCACGCCGGTGTTGCGCGCGCTCAAACCCGATTTAATCGTCTCGGCGACATTCCCGTGGCTGCTGCCGCCGGAATTGCTGCAAACGGCGCGGATTGGCGCAGTGAATCTGCATCCGGCGCTGCTGCCGGCTTATCGCGGCCCAAATGTTGCGCGGCAGATTTTTGATGGCGGGCCATGGATCGGCTCGACACTGCACTGGACGGCGGGCGAATTCGACACCGGCAACATTTTGAGCCAGCAGCCCAGAGAACTGCCACAGCCCTGCACGCCCGAAGCGATCGCCGCGACGTGGTTCCCCACCCTCGGACAAACGCTGTTTGAGGGTGCCGCGCGCGCTATCGCGGGTGATCCCGGCACGCCGCAGCCCGAGGTTGGTGTGAGTTACGCCGCGCCGTTTACTGAGGCCGAACGCTGGTTGGATTTTCACGAACCGCGTGGCACATTGATGTGCAAGTGCGTTGGGCTCAACCTGTTGGGCGAACCGCAGGCGCGCGCTAAATTTGGCGATGATGTCTGGCGAGTCGAGCGCATCGACGCGGTCGATCAGGGCGACGCATCAGCCACTCCTGGAACAATTCTCGACATCACACCAGACGGATTGATTGTGCAAACTGGCGACGGTTTGGTGCAGCTGCGGGCCAACCGGCAGGGCTAGTGCAATAACAACCAGGCTTGTAGAGCTGTGCAAAGTATCGCGGGCGTTGCGTTGCTTCGCGCATAACACCATCGCGCGAGCTACGGAGAAAGCCTGCTGAGAGTTGCGCGAATTGCATCTTCCTCGTACGGCGTCAGCTTTGCGCCGAGTGATTGCCAGCCTGCCTGCGCAGCAGCAAAGCACTGCCGCGCCTGCGCGGCGTCACCCAGTGCCGCCATGACCTGCCCGAGCGCAGCCTGTACATTGCAGCGCCCCCACGAATCACCCATTTTGTCGAACTGCTCTAATGCTTCAAGATAGCGTTCCCGCGCGCGCGGCAGATCCGCACGCGCTCGGGCGATATCGCCGTATAGCTGCGCAGACTGCGACAAGCCGCGCTTGTGCTCCATGCGCGCGCAGATTGACTCATTTTCGCGAACAAATCGCTCGGCAAGTTCGACGTCACCGGCGCGACAGGCAATCACCGCCAGCCCACGCAGCGTATGCGCGATCCCTTCATCATCTTTGATTCTGCGGTTTAGCGCTAGCGTCTGCTCGTACAGGGCGCGCGCTTCACCATCGCGGCCCAACCGCAGCAGCGTGTCAGCTTTGCTCTCCCATGGAAACCGACGCGTGTTGTCTGGACGATTTGGCACCGCCCGGTCAAACTCGGCCAGCGCCTCCGCAAACTGGCCTTGATTACTGTACAGCATGCCAAGGTTGTGATGGACCGAGGCCGCGCGAGTTTTATCGCCAAGCTCGGTTGTAAGCGACAGGCTGGCTTCGAGATAAAGCCGGGCCAGCTTATAGAGACTGAGCAAGTCGGCGAACAGTCCGGCCACGCGCAAAGCATCGACGCGCACAGCAGCTGCGGCCCGGCCATCGTCGATGCTCAACGCGCGCTCCATCCAGCTTAGACCTTCACGCCAAAACCCTCTGCGAAACCAAAACCGAAAGATACCAATGCCGATTCTCAGCACCGTTTCCCCCTGGTTGGCCTGCAGCGCCCAGCGCGCTGCTGCCTGGAAGTTTGCATGGTCGGCTTCCAGACGCGCCATCCAGGCCGCCGCGTACGGGCCAAGCAGGTGCCCATCCGCCTCCGCTGCGATGGATGCAAAGTAGGCGGTATGCCGCGCGCGCACCTCTGACAGACGGCCGCTTGTGACAAGCAGGTTTTCCGCATACTGCCGAATCGGCTCGAGCATGCGCCAACGGTCACGGCCCTCGTTCTGGATCAGGCTGCTGCGCACCAGCATCGGCAGTTCAGCACCAGCCGAGATGAGTACTGCGCTGGCGGCAGTCCTATCGAACCCGCCCGCAAACACCGCCAGGTTCTCGAAAGCATTCTGCTGCGCGGGCGTCAGCAACCGGGTGCTCCAGGCAATTGCAGCCGTCAGTGTGCGATGCCGATCCGGCAGGTCGCGCGGCGCTACTGCGGCCGAATTCAGATGCGACGCCAGTTGGTGCAACAGACTGGCGGGCGCCGCAACGTCCACCTGTGCTGCGATCAACTCAATGGCGAGCGGCAGGCCGTCGACCTGTTTGCACAACTCAGCAATGAGATCCGCGTGTTCCGGCGCCTCGCCAAAGTCATGGCGCACTGTGCGTGCCCGTTCCAGAAACAGGCGCACTGCATCAGGCTGCGCGAGCGGCTCAAGCGAAAATTGGCGCTCCGATCGGAGCCGCAATGGCGAGCGGCTTGTGATCACCACGGCGAGTGCCGGGGCTGCAGTCAGCAGCTCGGCGACCCTATCGGCAGCGCTCACCACATGTTCAAAGTTGTCAAAAACGAGCAACAGGTGTTTGGTTTTCAGAAAGTCGATCAAGGCCGTGGCTGACTCATCGGGCAGATGGAACACTTGAGCAAGCTCGGCCATTACATCGTCGCCGTCAGACAAATGCGCAAGCGGCAGGAAGATCACGCCATCACTGTAGTCAAAGCGAACAGCCTGAGCCAACGCGAGCGCCAGGCGCGTTTTGCCGACACCGGCCGTTCCGGTTATTGTGATCAGCCGTGCTTGCTGTTCGCGCAGCAACGCCGTGAGCGCCGTGAGATCCGAGTCGCGGCCGATTAGCGCGGCAGGTGGTTCGGGCATCTGTAGTGGCGGCGCAGTTAGGCCGGGAAGTTTTGGGGCATCCTCCGCATTTACGCGCGCAAGCAGCGCCTGGCTGGCAGGGTCTGGTTCCACGCCCAGCTCGTGACTCAGCAGGCGTCGCAGGTTGTCATACTGGTCTGTCGCCGCAGAAAGCTGCCCGGAGCGCGCCAGCAGGCGGATCAGCTCGCGTTGGCTGGCTTCGTTCAACGGGTCGAGCGCCACTTGCCGTCGCGCAAGCTCGATCGCCTCGCTCGCCACGCCGCGCCATTCTGCCGCGTGGATTTGCCTGCCAAGCCCGCCAAGCGCCAGCTGATGCAAATGTTCGCGTCGCGCGACCACCCACTCTTCAAAGGGCGCGCTGTCCGGCAGGCTGAATTGCGCGAGAAACTCGCCGCAGTAGAGCGCGAACGCCTGTTGCAGACGCGTCGTGCATTGTGCACAGGTGTGCCAGTTTCGGTGGGCATGAGCCTCGCACGCAGCCAGCAATGACTCGAACGTCAACACATCGACGGCAACGGTGATGGCGCTGGCTGGGTTTATCTGCACAGCAGCCGTGGTGGCGCGCAAAAAAGGTTCGCCGTCAACTGGCGGAATAACACGCCGCAAATGCGTCAGCGCCTGGCTGAGGCTATTGCGCGCGGCCTTTTCGGGCGACTCAGGCCACAACAGCGCGCACAGCGATTCGCGGGTGTGCGCCTGATCGGGCTGCAGCGCCAGTAGCAACAGCAACGCGCGAACCTTGTTGTAGTCCAATCCGTCGAGCGCTATGTCATTCAGCCAAAACGCCAGCGGACCAAGCGCAGAGACCCGAAGTTGCGTCATTTCACGGAGGATTATCGCGCAAACAGGCTGTCGTGTTCAGTGTTTTTTCAGACCCTGCCAGCCAGCCTGGGTGGCGGATGCACGCAGAGCCACATTGCATCGCTTGGCGCTATAGTGCGCCGCGATGCAGCAGATGTACTTCATCGGCGTGACGACGGCCCAATCCACGATCAACCGGGTGTTTCCGGCCTGGGCGCGCGCGCTTGGCCTGACTGCCGAACTGCGCGGCATTGATATCCCGCTCGACGCCACGCCAGCGGCATACCGGGATGTCGTCGCCGTAATCAAGCGCGATCCAAACATCGCCGGCGCACTGGTGACCAGCCACAAGCTCAATCTCTATCGAGCTTGTCGCGATCTATTCGACTATGCCGACCCGCGCGCCATCAGCCTCGCAGAAGTCAGCTGCATCTCTAAATCCGGCAGCGCATTGCACGCACACGCAAAAGACCCAATCACCGCCGGCGCTGCGTTCAATGCGCTCTTTCAACCCGGCCACTGGCAGCGCAGCCGCGGCGAGCTATTGCTGCTCGGCGCAGGCGGTGCCGCCTCCGCGCTGACGCTGCATGTGCACGAGGCTGCCGACCGTGGCGACGACGTGCCGGCGCGCCTGATCATCACGGACCGCAATCCGCAGCGGCTGGGCGAGCTCGAGACGTTGCACCGTGCGCTGCCGTTGCGCCTCCCTGCCGAATATCACCTCGCGAGCGTTGCCGCCGACAACGACTCCCTGCTTGCGAAGCTGCCGCCGGGCTCCCTGGCGGTGAATGCCACTGGCCTTGGCAAAGATGCACCCGGCTCACCACTTTCAGACCGCGCGGTATTCCCGCAGCATGGCATCGTCTGGGAATTCAACTATCGCGGCGCGCTGAAATTTCTGGACCAGGCCCGGGCACAGCAATCCCAGCGCGAACTTGCCATTTACGATGGTTGGGTGTAATTTCTACACGGCTGGCTGAGTGTCATCGGTGAAGTATTCGACATCGAAATCCCCACCAGCGGCCCGCGATTCGACCAACTGAGCGCGATCGCACGCGAAGCAAGTGCACCATGAAATCGACCATCAACCACTTCGATCTGGCTAGCGGGCTGTCAACCAAGCGCCCCGCGTTGCGCCGTCAGCTCTCACAGATGCGAGGCATGTTTTACGACGCCCCAGCCTATGCGCAGGCGCTCGCAAGCGACGATGCGCTGGTGTATGAGTTCTACGATCTCGGCATCCCGGCAGATCCAAACGAAGTCGCATTTGGCACCAGCATTACATATCCGGGCAAGGTTGGCGATGAGTATTTCATGACCAAAGGTCACTTTCATACCGCGCTCGAAACAGCCGAAGCCTATTTTTGCCTGCGCGGCCACGGCTTTGTGCTGATGGAAAACCCGGAGGGAGATTGGGAAGCACAGGAGTTGACACCCGGCGTCGTTGTCAACATTCCTGGTCGCTATGCGCACCGTAGCATCAACGTGTCGGCGAGCGAGCCGTTTGTCTTTTATTTCGCAGTGCCGGGCCATGCCGGGCACGACTACGGCACGATCGAAACGCAGGGCTTCCGTAAACTATTGGTCGACCGCGGCGGCGTTCCAACCTTTATCGACAACCCGCGCTGGTCGTCCCGAAGCTGATGTGTCCAAGCATCGTTGTCACGCCGCGCTCGCTATCGCTGGGCGATCATCCGGCGCTCGCGCCGCTTAGGCAGGCTGGTTTCGCGCTGGTTTTCCCGGCACCCGGCGCACAACCCACGCCGGCGCAGCTTGCCCGGGCATTGCCCAGCAGTGTGGGCTATCTGGCAGGCGTTGAGCCAATCCCGGCTGCCGTGCTCGCGTGCTGCACGCACCTCAAGGTTATCAGCCGCAACGGCGCCGGTGTCGACAACATCGATCTTGCAGCGGCAGCGCGCCTCGGCATCGCGGTCGAAACGACGCCGGGCGCAAATGCCCGCGGCGTGGCCGAATTGACGGTCGCGTTGATGCTGGCCGGCGCGCGGCATCTACCCTGGTCGGACGCGCAGCTCAAAGCCGGTCAGTGGAAGCGGCGCGCCGGGTTTGAACTCGCGGACAAGACCCTGGGTGTGATCGGCTGTGGGCAGGTTGGGAAATTCGTGACTGGCATGGCGCTGGGGCTCGGCATGCGCGTGCGCGCGAGCGATCCCTTCCCGGATCCGAACTTCGTGCCGACCGGAGACTTTGAATGGCGCGCCCTGGATGAAACGTTGCGTATTTCCGATGTGGTAACGCTGCACTGCCCACCTGCCGCGCGACCGCTGATCGATGCCGCTGCGCTCAAAACGATGAAACCAGGTGCCTATTTGATCAACACCGCGCGAGCCGGGTTGATCGACGCCGACGCGGTGCTCGTTGCGCTAGAAACTGGCCTATTGCTAGGTTTTGCGACGGATGTTTACGACCACGAGCCGCCAATTGTGACGCCCCTGTTGCGGCACGAACGCGTCATCACCATGCCACATAGCGGCGGATTTACCGCGGAAAGCATCGAACGCGCAGCGGCGGGAGCGGTGCAGAACTTGCTCAAGCACCTGAGGGCAAAGTGAGTCGCTGACATTTTTGCAGATGCGCTTCTAATCGTCTGCTACGATAGTTAGACGATGAACCAAGTTACTTCACGCCGAAATGTTCGCCGCGCCCGCGCCGTTGCGCGCGGCAGTGTAGCAATCGCTCTGCGCATGCCAGTGACGCTCGTCGCGAGCGCGATGATCGCAGGCTGGATAAGACAGGCCATGCGCAGCATCCGCAACCGCTGGTAGCCCTTTACAAGGCAGCCATGTGGCCCCTGTCCCAATCGTCGGCGTTTTACGCCGGAGTGTTGGGAGACTAACCCGGGGAAAGAACGATCTTCCGGCGCTGAGCGCCGGAAGATCGTTCTTTCCCCGGCGTGCATTTCTTCCATTTTGTGGGATTTCTTGGAATTGGGAAATGAAACGAGGCGATCTGGATCAGATCGCCTCGTTTTGATGTAAAGCGGGTTGCGCCAATTATTGCACGCGGCGCTTGAACTCATTCGTGCGCGTGTCGATTTCCACTTTGTCGCCTGTTTCGCACAGGGCAGACACACGAATCTCATAACCAGTGCCCTTGAGGCGCGCCGGTTTTGTTACTTTGCCCACTGTGTCGCCGCGCACTGACGGCTCGGTGTATTCAATTTCGCAGATAACCGTATTGGGCAGTTCCATGGCAATGGCGCGGCCTTCATACAAAATCACCTCGCACTCCATGCCTTCTTGCAGGTAGTTGAGCGACTCGCCCATCATGTCCTGGCTGACTTCGTGCTGGTTGTATTCCTCATCCATAAACACATACATCGGATCGGCAAGATAGCTGTACGTGCACTTTTTGTATTCGAGGATCACATCGTCGAATTTTTCGTCGGCCTTGAACACTTCTTCTTTGACGCGGCCGGAAAGCAGGCCCTTATATTTCAGCTTTACGACTGAAGCGCTGCGGCCAGACTTGCTGAACTCCGCGCGCATGACCACCATAAGCTCGTTCGCGAGCCTAAAAACGTTTCCGTTTCTTAGTTCTTGTGCAGTTTTCATGGCGGTCAAGTATACGTCGCGGGTTGTCGGGCGCGGATAAATGCGATCAAACGCGTCGCCAAATCGGGTTCCGCTGCCATTTCGGCACATCGGCGCGCGCTGTGGCTGCGCCAATCTGCCATGTGCGCGATCAGCGCCGTCCACGCAGGCGCAAGCTGATCTGGCGCAATCACACCATTCCAGGCCAGATGCACCGCTTGGTAGGCGTCGCGCAACGGCGCCGGGAATGTGCCTGCATAGTGTTCGATCCAAGCCACAAGTTTGGCGTGATGCGCATGGTCGGCCTGCGGATACAGTTGCCAGACAAACGGCCGGCCAGACCACAGCGCGCGCGCCATCGAATCCTCGCCGCGCACAAACGCAACATCGACGCTCCAGAGCCACCTGTCAAACTCCGGCTGCGCGACAAAAGGCAGGTTTTGCAGCACGCCAGCGTGCGCGCCAGCATCCGATTTGAGCGCCGCCTGTGTGTAGCCGCCGCACAGCAACGCCCGCGACAGGGTCGGCAGCACGTCGGTCGCCCAAGCTGCGTATGGCGCATCAGCGTATGCAAAACACAGTGCGGTCAAGCCGGGTTCCGCCGCAAGGCCGAATGGGCGCAACAGGTCGGCGCCGAGCGCGCTGCCTTGCCACGTGGCGCGCTCGGCCAGCACGTCGCGTTCGCGCAAAATCCCACCGGTGCCCGGCCCGACACCGGGGATGAAATACCAGCGCTGGTGCTGCCCTTCCTGCGAAAATCCGGATCTGCCATGAAACCCGGCCACCCAGGACTCGGCGCTGAAATACTCCAGGTCGATCCAAAGTGGTTTGCGCGCCTGTGCGCGCAGCTGCGCAAGAGCCAGCGGCGGCAGCGTGCAGCCAAAGCCTTCGATCACGACATCGCCGAGGCAATCGCCCGCGCCAAGATCGGCAAGCCGCGACCATGCGCGGACGCCAATGCCGCTGACGTATCCGGCACCGCTGGCGTCCAATGCCGGGATCATCTGGCGTGCGGCTGCCCAGTTATCGACCCACAGCACGATATCGACGCCGTGCTCGGACGCCAGCTGACGGGCCAGCCGCCAGCACACGCCGATGTCTCCAAAGTTGTCGATCACTGTGCAGTACCACATGCACTCGCAGCCTTTCCTTCATACGCCGCCCCACTCTAGCATCCCCATGATCATGCCGCGACATCGGCGCGGACCCGGGCCATACGTGTAATCGTCGCGAAGGCGGCGCGAACCCGGGACCGAGGTCCCGGGACGCAGTTGGCACCCAAACTGTGATACAAACAGATTTGATGAAACCGTTTGAGATTGGTTTGTATTCGTTTGTAGAGTCGACGCCAGATCCCGACACCGGAAAGGTGCAGGTGCCGGCTGAGCGCATGCGCAATTTTCTGGAGTCAATCGAGCTGGCAGACCAGGTTGGGCTGGATGTCGTCGGCGTGGGTGAGCATCACCGCCCGGAGTTTGTGTCGTCCGCGCCGGAAGTGATTCTGGCAGCCATCGCAGCCCGCACAAAAAGGATCCGGCTCGGCAGCGCCGTCACCGTGCTCAGCTCGGCGGATCCGGTGCGCGTGTTCCAGAACTTCGCAACGCTCGATTTGATATCAAACGGCCGCGCTGAGATTGTGGCCGGCCGCGGCTCGTTCATCGAGTCTTTTCCGCTGTTTGGCTATGACCTGCACGACTATGACGATCTGTTTGCCGAGAAACTCGAATTGCTCCTAAAAATTCGGGATGCCGAGCGCGTGACGTGGTCCGGCGAGCACCGCCCGGCGATAGAAAACCTGGGCGTGTATCCGCGCCCGGTGCAGAACCCGTTGCCGGTGTGGATCGCCGTCGGCGGCACGCCGGAGTCGGTCATGCGCGCAGCCACGCTCGGCCTGCCGCTGGCGTTGGCCATCATCGGCGGCATGCCTGAACAGTTTGCGCCGTTGATTCATCTGTATCGGGAAACAGCGCGCCGCGCCGGTCACGATCCGGCGACCCTGCCTGTCAGCATCAACTCGCACGGAAACATCGCTGACGACTCAAAGCAGGCTGCCGATGATCTGTATCCGGCCTATTCACAAATGATGAACAAGATTGGGCGCGAGCGTGGCTGGTCGGGCATGACGCGACAGCAATACGAGGGCTCGCGCAGCCTGCGCGGCGCGAACTTTATCGGCAATCCAGACGAAATCACCGAAAAGATTTTGTATCAGCATCAGATCTTCGGGCATCAGCGTATGCTGCTGCAACTCGGCGTCGGCACATTGCCGCACGCAAAAACCATGCGCGCGATTGAGCTGCTCGGCACCGTGGTGGCGCCGGCGGTGCGCGCAGAAATTGCGCGAAGGGTATCGGCAACCGCTTGAATATCGGCATTCTGACAAACACATTTGCGCAGCTGACGTTTGAGCAAACGCTCGACACACTGGTCGAGCATGACCTGCGCCATGTGCAATTCGATCTGAACTGCGCCGGACTGCCGAGCATGCCGGACGCGCTCGACGCGGCTGATGCACAGCGCATCGGCTCGGCATTGGGTGATCATGGCATCGCCATGGCTGCGCTGTCCGGCACCTTCAACATGATTCACCCGGACCCGGCGGAACGCGCACTCGGGTTGGCGCGTCTGGAAGTGCTCGCTAAAGCCTGCGCCGACCTCGGCACACAGGTGATCACCCTGTGCACAGGTACGCGCGACCGCGAGAGCATGTGGCGCTTTCACCCGGACAACGCCAAAGACGATGCCTGGCGCGATTTGGTTGGGACGATGGCTGCGGCCGCCACCATCGCAGAGGCGCACAATGTGACACTGGCATTTGAGCCAGAAGTCAACAACACCGTCGACAGCGCGCGCAAGGCGCGCAAGCTGCTGGACACGATCGCTTCGCCGCGCTTAAAAGTGGTGATGGATGGCGCGAATATTTTCCACACCGGCGAGCTGCCGCACATGCGCGAAATTCTGGATGAGGCATTTGAACTGCTCGGCGACGACATCGCGCTGGCGCACGCCAAAGACCTCGATCATGACGGCGACGCCGGGCATCTGCCAGCCGGCCACGGCATGCTCGACTACGGGCAATACCTTGCCCTGCTCAACCGCAGCCGCTATGTTGGCCCGATCATTTTGCACGGTCTGAGCGAGGCGCACATTGACGGCTGCGTGCGCTTTTTACGCAAATCCAGCCTGTAACCAGGCCACGCTCGCGCGATACGCGGCTTCGAGCATGTAACGCGCAGCGCGGCACCCAAATCATCATTTTGCCGCGAATCGAGGGGGATTCCCCCGAAAAAAGCAATATCTCCCGCGCTCCGCGCGGGAGATATTGCTTTTTTCGGAGTTGACTCTGTGCACTCGCGCACGAAGTGCCGCCAACCGGCGCAAAAATTGTGGGTAACGGAAAGTGTCCACTAGGAGGCCCTTGCTGCGCATTGACATTCACAACACTTGGAGTATAGTTTGAGTGATCATTTGAACACAAATTGTGCAATTGCACATCTGAACTATGAGCACAAACGACTGTGTGGTCGGTATTGATCTTGGCGCGAGCAAGATCGCATTGAGCCTGGTGGACAGCGCAGACACGCTGCTTGCCTCGCGGCGGTTTGCAACGGAGAGCAGTCTGGGCCCGGAACGCGCGGTCGGACGGATTGCCGATGCCATCGCAGAGATGGAAGCCGAAACAGGCCGGCGCGCCGAAGCTGTCGGCGCGTGCGCACCCGGCCCCATCGATATCGAGCGCGGCTGGATTCTGGATCCGCCAAATTTGGGCTGGCAGCACATTCCGTTTCGTCAGATGCTGACCGATGCCGTCAAACGGCCGGTAGCGCTCGAGCACGACGCCAAAGCCGCGGCGCTGGGTGAATTCCACGCCGGCATCGGCAAACAGCGCGGCGCGCGCGACCTGATGTTCATCATCGTGGGCACCGGCGTCGGCGGCGCGGTCATACTCGATGGCCAGCTGTATCGCGGGCGCACAAATAGCGCCGGTGAAATTGGACACATCACCCTAAACCGCGCAGGCGCGCTGGGTTCATCCGGCGTGCCTGGCTGCGTCGAGTCGTATATGAGCGGGCCGGAGCTCTCAAAGCACTATCAGACCCGCACCGGCGAATCCGGCGTCGCAAGCGCTGAAATCGTCGCGCGCGCACGTGCGGGAGACGCCGATGCACTCGCAATCCTGACCGACGCCGGCGACGCACTCGGCGCGGCCATCGCCACCTTTGCGATGCTGGTCGATGTCGATCTGTATGTGGTCGGCGGCAGCGTCTCGCGCGCGGGAGATTTGTTGCTCGCGCCGGCCCGCGCAGCCTTTCCAAAATATGCATTTAAGTCTGTCGCGGCGCGGCTCAGCGTCTATGCGACTGAACTTGGTGAAACCGGACCCATCCTCGGCTGCGCCTGGCAGGCGCGGCAGCTTGTAGGTTGAGCAAATACACAAAAAGGAATAAACAAAAGATATGAACATGGACATCACAAAACGCACGAAAATCGCGGCCGGCCTGTTTTGGGCCGACTACGGCGTGCTCGGCGCGCAGGTCGAAGAACTCGAAGCCGGCGGCGTGGACTGGATTCACGTCGAAATGCGCGACGGCAAGTACATGGATTTCGCAGCGCCGCGCGGCGGCATCGACATCGTCGAAGGCGCGCGCGGGCACACTAAACTGCCGATCGAAGTGCAGCTCCAAATGTGGCGCCCGACGATGGATTTGTATAAACAGCTGGCGGATCTTGGCGTCAACCTGATCACCCTGCCGCTTGAAACCACCGGCGAGATGACCGCACAGCATTTGACCTACATCGCCGACCTCGGTCTGAAAATCGGCGTGTGGGCCTGGCAAGGCACGCCGATCTCGGCGTTCGAACAGTATGTCGACTGGGTCGATATCATCGAATACGAGTGCCGCGCGCCATTCTGGAAGCCCCTCAAGGGCGCCCAGAGCCCGCATGTGATGGACCCGATCATGGTCACCAACATTGCGCGCATGCGCGACATGGTGAACGCGGCCGGACGCGGCGGCGCGGTGCACATCATGGAGGATGGCGGTTTGAACGCTGGCAACGTCGGCGAGTTCATCGCGGCCGGCATGACCGTGGGTGAGTTTTCATCGCCGCTGTTGAAGGGCCCGAACGGCAAACTCAAACCCGGCAGCGGCGACATCGCCAAAGCCGTCGCCAAACTTCGCGCCGCGATGGACGCTGCCGATGCAGCGAAAGCGTAACCGATGAGCACTCTCGGCATCGCCCTGATCGGATACGGCGCCATGGGCCGCGCGCACGCGATGGGGTATCGCGACATCGTGCACCACTACGGGTTGCGCGCGGACGCGCACAAAATTGTCGGTGTGGCGACGACGCGCCTTGAGAGCGCGCAGGCCGCCGCCGCCGAGCTCGGCTGTGAGGTCGCGACGACCGACTGGCGCAGCCTGCTCGCGCGCGACGACGTGCACATCGTCGATATCTGCACGCCGCATGACGCGCATCTCGATCAGGTCGTTGCCGCAGCGCAGGCCGGCAAACACATCTACTGCGAAAAACCGCTGGCCCGCACGCTCGACGAGGCCCAACAGATCCACGCCGCGGTCAAGGCCGCCGGCGTGGTTTGCGCGATGACGTTCAACTTTCGCTTCTTTCCGTGCGTGCAGCGCGCAAAACAACTGCTGGATGAAGGCTTTTGCGGGCGCGTGTTCAGCTTCCACGGGCGCTACTTTCGCGCCAGCTATATCGATGCTGCAGCGGCCGATGTCGTGGCGGCTGCGAAGGGCACAGGCCGGCGGCGGCGTGCTGATCGACAGTGGCGCACACATGCTGGACTTCGCGCAGTGGCTGCTGCGCGGCAATACCGGGCCATTGAACGCCGTGCGCACGGTGAGCAGCACGCCGCACGCTGCGCGGCCAGCGCAGAAGGGTTCAGCTGAGCTGGTGCCGGTCGATGTCGAAGACCTGGCGTTACTGCAGGTGCGCAGCGCCGATGGCGCGCTCGGCACGCTCGAAGCCAGCCGCATGGCCACGGGCGCAACAAACGATGTGTGGTTCGAGGTGCGCGGCCAGCTTGGCGCATTGCGTTTCTCCCTGGAAGAGCCGAACTGGCTGTATGTCTACGACACACGCGGCGCCGAGAAAACGCGCGGCTTTACGCGGGTCGAAACGGTCGCCCGATTTGATGGCGCGCTGGCGCCGGACTGGTCGCAACCGGTGGGTGTCAGCCGCACCCACGCCGAATGCCAGATGCAATTCCTGCGCGCAGTGCGCGGCGAACCCAACAGCGCGCCGACGATCGACGATGGCTTGCGCGTGCAAGCGCTGGTCGATGCTGCATATCGATCGGTGGCCGCTGATACGTGGGCAACCCTCGCAGGATGACCCACCGGTCGCGGGTAACTATCTATGCAACTCAATAACACCAACACCATTCCGCAAAGCATGCACGTGCCGGTCTTCGTTGGCGAAGGCAAGCTGGATTATCAAGACCGCGCTGTGCCAACAGTCGCCCGGCCAGACGATGTGTTGCTGCGCGTCGAGGCCAGCGGCATCTGCGGCACCGATCTGAACATTCTGGCCGTGCCGGCCGCGCACAAAGCCAAACACGGCATCGTCATTGGTCACGAGGGCGTGGCGCGCGTGGCTGCGATCGGCAGTGGCGTCAACAGTTTGGCTGTCGGCGACCGCGTGGTGATCGCCAACCGGCTGACCTGCGGCGACTGTGCCTACTGCCGGCGCGGGCTGGACAATCAGTGCACGAACTATCAGACCATCGGCACGACGCTCGACGGCACCTTTGCGCCGTTTGTCGTTGCGCCACAGCGCGCTCTTTTTAAAGTTGCCGAAAACGTCTCGATGGAGGATGCCGCGTTGTTCGAACCGCTCTCGTGCGTCGTCGGCGCGTTTGCCAAGACGCCAGTCCGCGCAGGCGAAACGTGTGCGTGATCGGCGCTGGACCGATGGGTGCGCTGTTCGCGATGCTGGCCAAGGCGCACGGCGCCGCGCGCGTCTTTATCATCGATGTGGTCCCCTACCGACTGGATTTTGCCGCGAACACGCTCGGCGTCATGCCGATCAACGGCCAACAGCAAGACGCCGCGGCCGTGATCCGCGCTGCCACCGGATTGGCTGCGACATGGTGATCGACGCGGTCGGCAATCAGCTGCCGGCTGCGCTCAAACTGGCGCGGCGCGGCGGCAGTGTCATCCTGTTCGGCCTGCGTCCAAACGACACGCAGCAAATCTCGCAATACGAAATCACGCGCCATGATTTGAACGTGGTCGGCGCGTTTGTCGGGCTCAAGCCGTTTGTGCAGACGATCAATCTGCTCAACGCCGGCACGATCAAACCCAGCGCGCTGATCACCCATCGCCTGCCGTTGAGCGACCTGGCGCAGGGCGTGGCGCTGATGCGCAGCGGCCAGGGCATGAAAGTGCTCATCAATACCGCATCATGAACACGCAGCATCACGAGTTGCTCGCGCGCGTCGCGTCGTTGTATTACGACGAAGAGCAGAGCCAGGACGCCATCGGCCGCACCCTCGGGCTATCGCGCGTCAAGATCTATCGCCTGCTCAAAGAGGCGCGCGCGCAGGGCGTGGTGCAGATCGCGATTCAGTGGCCGATCGAACACAACCATGAACTCGAACAGGCGCTGGTCGCCGAGTTTGGCCTGAAGGCGGCATTGGTGTTGAAGCACTCGGGCGAAGCGCCGACGCACACGCTGCGCCAGGTCGGCCGCCTCGGCGCGCACTATCTGGAGCGCGTACTGCGCGACGGCTGCACGCTGGCGGTGTGTCTGGGCCAGTCGTCGTACGAGATCGTCAACGCCATCCGGCCGCGACACAACTCGGGCATCCGCGTAGCGCAGGCGGTCGGGAACAACCCGTTCACGATGCAGGAATTCGACAGCGCCACAATCGCGCGGCAGCTGGCGCAAAAGCTGGGCGGCGAGGTGCTGTATCTCTCCTCGCCGATGATGGCCGACACGCCGAAATCGGCCGAGGTGATCCGCCGCCAGCAACACGTTTTTGCGACGCTGGAGGCCGCGCGCAAGGCCGATGTGGCGCTGGTTGGCATCGGCACGCTCGACCCAAATCGCTCGCGCTTGGTCGAAGCCGGATTTTTGACAGCCGACGACATGCGCGAACTCAGCGCCAGCAACGGTGTCGGCGACATGGCTGGCCAGATTTTTTGCGGCGACGGACGTGATGCATCCCTCGCAACACAACAAACGCACTATCGGCATCACGCTGGCAGAACTCGCCACCGTGCCGACCACCATGGCCGCCGCAATTGGCGCGGACAAGGCGGCTTCGATTAGCGGCGCATTGCGTTCGCGCGCCTGCAACGTGTTGTGCACCGATGAAGACACCGCAACGCGCGTGCTGCAACTCGCGGCGGCGCACCCCAGGAGGACTCCATGAGTGACGCTGACGTGATCATCATCGGCAGCGGCGCAGGCGGCGGCGCGATGGCCTATGCGCTGCGCAACAGCGGCATGCGCGTGCTGGTGCTCGAACGCGGCGATTTTTTGCCGCGTGAGCCGGAGAACTGGCAGCCGGAGGCGGTGATCGAACAACAGCGCTATCAGGCCGATGAACCGCTGGCTCGATGACGACAGCGGCACGCCCTTTCGGCCCGGCACCTATTATTTTGTCGGCGGCAACACCAAGATGTATGGCGCGGCATTTCCGCGTTTTCGCGAGCGCGATTTTGAGGCGATTCGAATTTGAAGAGGGCATCTCGCCCGCCTGGCCGGTTCGCTATGCCGAGCTGGAGCCGTATTACGCGCAAGCCGAGGCGTCTGTTCTGGGTGCATGGCGACGCCCGGCGAAGACAGACGCGAGCCGCGCGCGCAGCGCGCCTTATCCGTTCCCGAACGTGTGCCGCACGAGCCGTATGCCGCCGATATCGATGGCGCGCCTGCGCGCGCAGGGCTTTCATCCGTTCTCGCTGCCGCTGGGCTCGATCTGCGCGCGGGCGGCGCCTGCATCCGCTGCGAGACCTGCGATGGCTTTCCCGTGCAAGCTGCACGCCAAAGGCCGATGCCGAAGTGTGTTTGGTGCGGCCCGCGCTGACATCGCCCAATGTCGCACTGCAGACGCGCACGCTGGCGCGCTGCGCTTGCTGACCGACGCCAGCGGCAGGCGCATCACCGGCGTGGAAGTCGAGCAGCGACGGTGAAATCGGCGCATGCTACGCGCAGGCACTTATCGTGCGTGGCGTGCGGCGCGACGCAACTCTCCCGCACTGCTCTTGCGCTCGGCCAACAGCGCGCATCCGAATGGGCTGGCGAACGGCAGCGGGCTGGTCGGGCGCAACTACATGGCGCACATCAACTCCACGCTGATCGCCATCGATCCGACGCGCCGCAACAGCGATGTGTTTAGCAAGACCATCGCGGTCAACGATTTTTACTTTGGCTCAGACCGAGTATCGCATACCCGATGGGCAACCTGCAGATGCTCGGCAAGATCCAGGCCGGCGGCTACATCGCCCGCGCGCACCCGGAGCTCAGCGAGGCACAGCAGAGCCGAGATGCGCGCGCACAGCGCCGACTGGTGGGTCATGAGCGAAGACCTGCCCGATCCGGAGAACCGCGTCATGCTGGGCAGCGATGGCGGGATTCGTGTGCGGCGGCGTTTCAAAAACATGCGCACGCACACGCAACTGGTCGCGCACGCCGAAGCAATGCTGCGCGCAGTCGGCTACAGCGAGATTATTCACACGCTGATGCCGGTTGAAACAAACAGCCATCAGTGCGGCACGCTGCGCTTCGGCGACTGACCCGGCCACATCGGTCCTTGATCCGTACTGCAAAGCGTGGGATGTCGAGAATCTGTATGTGATGGATGCCTCGTTCTTCCCATCGTCAACCGCCATGAACCCGGCGCTGACGATCGTGGCGCAGGCGTTGCGCGTTGGAGAAATGATGAATGGCAACTGAAGTTGTGTTACCACGGCTCGGCAACTCGGTCGAGAGTTCGATTATCGCCAGCTGGTTGAAACAGCCTGGCGACGCGGTCGCCGAGGGCGAGCCGCTCTGCACGGTCGAAACCGACAAAACCACGATGGAAGTGGCCAGCTCGGTGACCGGCGTGCTGCTTAGGCAGTTGGTCGCATGTCGGCGACGACGTGCCCGTGCTGCAGGCGATCGCGCTGGTCGGCGCAGCCGCGGAGCTGGGCGTCAGTGAATGCGCCGGCCGCATCAACGACACCAGCGCCGGCGGCCGAAAGTGCGCCAGTCTCACCCCGCGCGCGCAAAACCGCGGCGATGCTGGGCGTCGACACCGGCGCGCTCATCGGCAGCGGCCCGAACGGCCGCGTGATCGAACGCGATGTGCGCGCGGCAGGCGCAGACGCAGCCAGGCGCCCACATCGCGCCAAGCGCCGCGCATGACGCCGGTCGCGCAGGCGATGGTGGCCTCCGGCGGCTATCGCGCGCCGGCGAGTGGCAGCGGGCCAGGCGGCATCGTCACCAAGCAGGATTTGTCGCCAACGACGCAAGACCAGCCGTCAGCCGCATCCGCCACAGCTGCTGGCGTGCCGCTCAGCGGCGTGCGCAAAGTGATCGCCGAACGCATGCGCAACTCGCTGCAAACGACCGCGCAACTCACGCTGCACAGCACCGCCGATGCGACCGCATTGCTCGCGTATCGCGCGCGGCTAAAAACCAGCGACGAAGCGCTTGGCCTGCGCGAGATCACCCTAAACGATCTCGTGCTGTTTGCGCTGGCGCGAACGCTGACGCAGCACCCTGCCCTGAACGCCACACTGCAAGAGGGCGTGCTCACGCAACAGGCTGCGGTGCACCTTGGCTGCGCGGTCGACACTCCGCGCGGCCTGCTGGTGCCGGTGCTGCGCGATGCGCAAACGCTCTCGCTGCGCGCGCTGGCCAAACAGGCGCGCGCGCTGGCCGCGCAGTGCAAAGACGGCAGCATCGCGCCCGCCCTTCTCGGCGGCGGCACGTTTACCGCGACCAATCTGGGCGGCTTTGGCATCGAAAGCTTTACACCGATCCTGAATGCGCCGCAGGTCGCGATTCTCGGCATCGCCGGCATTGCGCTCAAACCCGTCGAGGTGGCGGGCGCGGTCCAGTTCGTCCAGCATCTTGGCCTGTCGCTGACCGTCGATCATCAAGCCGTCGATGGTGCGCCAGCAGCGCGCTTCTTGCAGGCGCTCGCTTCCAGCATCAAAAACATCGATCTCCTTTTCGCGCTCTGAGGGCGCGTGTGAATATCCATGACAAAATCGCTCTTCATCAACCCCTCCGAGGTGCGCCAGCGCGGCGAACTGCACAGCCCGGTCATCCCGCTCAACGCGTATGTGCCGGACCCGGCGGCCGAGGCGCAAAAATTCGGCCCGGCGAACCTCGTGCGCATGTATCGCGACATGCTGATCATCCGCGAGTTCGAGACCATGCTCGACAAGATCAAAAAAGAGGGCGCCTACGAGGGCATGAGCTACAACCATCGCGGACCGGCGCATTTGTCGATCGGCCAGGAAGCGGCGGCGGTCGGCCAGGCCTATCACCTCACGCCGGACGATTTGATTTTCGGCTCGCATCGCAGCCACGGCGAGATCTTGGCCAAAAGCCTCTCGGCTGTTCACAAGCTGGACATGGCCGCGCTCAGCGCAACGATGGAAGGCTACTTCGACGGGCAGATCCTGCGCGCGGTCGAACAATTCAGCGACAGCACCGACAAGAACCTGGCGATTGATTTCACGCTGTATGGCACGCTGGCCGAAATCTTCGCCAAAGCCAACGGATTCAACCGCGGGCTGGGCGGCAGCATGCACGCGTTTTTCCCGCCGTTTGGCGTGATGCCGAACAATGCCATCGTCGGCGGCAGCGCGGACATCGCGACCGGCGCGGCGCTGTTCAAACGCGTCAACCGCAAACCCGGCATCGTGATCGCCAACATCGGCGACGCCAGCTCGGGATGCGGCCCGGTCTGGGAAGCGTTGTCGTTTGCCGCGATGGACCAGTTCCACACCCTGTGGGATGCCGAGATCGGCGGGCACCCGCCCATTTTGTTCAACTTCATGAACAACTTTTACGGCATGGGCGGCCAGACCAAGGGCGAGACGATGGGCTTCGACGTGCTGGCGCGAATCGGCCTGGCGGTCAACCCGGACGCCATGCACGCCGAGCGCGTCGATGGCTTGAACCCGATCGCGGTGGCCGACGCGGTCGAACGCAAACGCGCGCTGCTTGCCGCCGGCCGCGGCCCGGTGCTGCTGGACACGGTCACCTACCGCTTCTCCGGCCACTCGCCATCGGATGCCTCAAGCTATCGCGACGCATCTGAAATGCAGCACTGGCAGCAACATGACTCGCTTGCGCAGTTCCGCAACTATCTGCTCGAGAACAAGCATGCCAGCGACACACAGCTCACCCAGTTGCGCGACGAAGTGCGCGCGCGGCTGCTGCTCGTGCTGCGCGCCGCGATCTCGGACGATCTTTCACCGCGCCTCAGCCTGCGCGGCAACGACGATTGAGCGGCTGATGTTTTCGGAAGGCGCCGAGGATGCGCTAGGCGACGGCGTGCCCGAAACGCTGCTGCCAAAGTCCGAAACCCGGCTCAAACAGCTGCACGAGAAACATCGCTTTGCGTTTGATGCCAGCGGCAAGCCGCACTCAAAACTCAAAACGCTCACATACGCCGAGGCGCTGACCGAGGCCATGTTCGAGCGCTTCTACGCCGACCCGACCATGGTGGCCTACGGTGAGGAGAACCGCGACTGGGGCGGCGCATTTGGCGCATACCGCGGGTTGACCGAAGCGCTGCCGTATCACCGCCTGTTCAACTCTCCGATCAGCGAGGCCGCGATCGTTGGGACCGGCGTCGGCTATGCGCTGAGCGGCGGACGAGCCGTGGTCGAGCTGATGTATTGCGATTTTATGGGCCGGGCTGGGGACGAAATTTTCAACCAGATGGCGAAGTGGCAAAGCATGAGCGGCGGCACGTTGCGGATGCCGCTGGTGCTGCGCGTGTCGGTCGGTTCAAAGTACGGCGCCCAGCACTCGCAGGACTGGAGCTCGATCTGCGCGCACATTCCGGGTTTGAAAGTCTTCTTCCCGGCCACGCCGTATGACGCCAAAGGCATGCTCAATCTTGCGTTGCGCGGCACCGACCCGGTGGTGTTCTTCGAATCGCAGCGGCTGTATCCCGAGCCTGAGAAGTTGGTCGCCGGGGGCGTGCCGACCGAATATTACGAAGTGCCGCTGGGCGAACCTGCCGTGCGCCGGGCTGGCAGCGATGTGACGATCGTCACCATCGGCGCCACGCTCTACACCGCGCTGGCCGCGGCGGACGATCTGGATGCGCGCGGCGTGCAGGCCGAGGTGATTGACGCGCGTTTTTTGAATCCGCTGAACTACGCGCCGATCATCGCCAGCGTGCGCAAAACGGGCGCGTGCGTGCTGGCGTCGGACGCCTGCGAGCGCGGCTCGTTTCTGCACACCATCGCCTCGCACATTACGCGCCAGGCGTTTGACGACCTCGACGGCCCGCCCGTCGTCGTCGGCGCAAAGAATTGGATCACGCCACCGACCGAGATCGAGGAAATGTTCTTTCCGCAGAAGGAAGACATTTTGAGCGCGTTGAAACAGGCGTTTGGGATCTAATGCTCTAAAAACCGCGTTTGTTTTGGGCAAAATCGCTATGCCCTTCACGCTGCGCTATCCCATACCCGCAAGTCGAATGCGCTCCTTCGCCGCCGATACGACGAGTTCACCTCAAGTTGAGGCGGGTTTCGGCGGGGAACTTGTGGGCAATGGGCGAGCGCGCCGCTTCTCGGCTACGATGGTGAAGCAAAAATGGTCCAAGCAACAGTCACATGTCCGGTCTGCGGATTCCAGTCTGTGGAGAACATTCCTGAAAACACATGAGTCGTTCGACATCAGTGTGCCAGGTGTGGCACAACACTAAAACCGCTTCCGGGCGATTGTTGTGTGTTTTGCTCGTATTCAGACGAGCAATGTTCGGGCAAGCGAAAGCCGAGTGTCACGTGACCAAGATGGTTTGAGCCGCGAATGCAGGGTGCTACTCAGCCATTTCTCCCTGCCAACCACTCGATTAGGGGGCGGTGTTCGACGGCAATGTGCTCGATCATCGTCAGCCAAAGGTGCCAGCCCATCGGAACCCGTTCCAGCACAACGCCGTTCTGCAAACGCTTCCAGTGCGGATCACTGGCCTCCAATCGGCTTGCGTTCAGTAAGCTGGGCTGTTCGAACAATGCGTAGAAAGAAGTCGCACTGCGCAATGCCCTCTCGCGCAATTCATGCCATGTCCCCAACCGCGCCCGTTCGGCATGGTAGGCGTTAAAGGCGTCGATGCTAGCGAACGCCACGTGCGTTCCATCTGTTTCTACAAAACCCGCTAGATCCACCACCATCCTCGGGCGTCGAATGCCAGCCAGGAGATCGCCTGCCGCCATGAGAGCAAAACGGTCCCAGGCTTCAATATGCGCGACGATCTCAGAGATCGTTCGAGTATCGCTCGTGCCCAGCAGTGGCTTCCCTGCCTCAGGCCCGACCACCGCGCGCAGTGCTTCTTTGTAGGCATCCAGGGCGTCTTGATGTATGGCCAACATGCGCGCGTGCCGGATCACAGGCTCGGCCTGCATTGCGGCTGCCACTTCAAGATAAAAATCACTTGTTTCCATGTTCCTTCGGTTCGTGAACCCGAGTATCGCGCTCGTGCACCCTAGCGCACCACAGCAATCGGCACCACGACCGCATCGTCGACGATTCTGGCTCCGGCGCGCTGCGCGGCCAATCGCTTGCCATCTGACGTCGCATACAGCCCAACAGCGACGCGCGCGCGCGACAGGTCGATCGTATCGCTCGTTAGCGACAGTCGGCGAAGATCCGCCAACGATCGCCAATTTGCCACAGCCGCATCGGCAGCACACCGCCGACCGGGTAGCCATCGGCCTGCGCCACAACGCGACCATTTTCGTCGAGCAGTTGCGCAAATACAGTGACATCGTCGGTCGCCGGGCCGATTGCCTGCCAGTCAAGGTCGATTTGAATGCTGCGGCCAGCGTCCACCACTGTGGCGTTGACCGCGACCAGCGCCTGCCTGCCGTCGAAAGTCACCACAGCGTCGTCAGGTACGCTCGCCGGCATTCGGCACCCCACGAGCAACGTTTGAGAGGCGCCCTCCGACCAGCGCGTCAACACGACGCTCGAGCTATCCCGCACACGTGCGGCGATACTCTCGTATGTCTGCGATTCGCCGAGGCTCTTGTAGGGCTGGTTGGTGGTTTGAATATCCGGCAGCATGACAGCATCGAAACGCGCGTTACTGCTAGGATGATTCACGAGATATAGCTCAGTCAGCCCACGGCGCTCGGCAATCGTTTTGAGCCCATCGTGCCCCAGAGACGTATCCGTGGGCTGCACAAAGTACCACTCCGGAAAATTTACCGCCAGTGTGGTCGTCGGCGCAGGTCCGGTCGGCGCGCAGACGGTCTGAGCAGTGGTGTGCGCCACGTCCAGGCCGGCGATCGCATTCGCCATGTCGCGATACAGCACCGCCCGCCGATCGAGATAGGTCAGAGCGGGAATGCACAGGCCCAACGCAACGAGCAGCGCCGCCACGCGACGCACATCGCCATGCCAACGCGCACCCGGAGCAATGGGTTCGAGCGCAAACGGAGCAGCCAGAAACAGACTCGCGCCAACCGAGGCCAGATACATCAGCCGTGGCGACTCGATCATGTAGTTGAAATCGAGCAGCAGCGCAGCCGGAACTACAGCCAGCACGAACCAAAGCACGCCGAACAGCGCAAGTCGAAGGCTGGCGCCGCCGCCGCGCCAAGCGGCAAGCAACCACACCGTTACAAATGCGGCGCCCAACACCGCAATCGCGACAACGTCATTGTCCAGCCCGCTGATCCGTTTGAAAAGCGGGCTAAACGCGGTGAAGGGATACGCAAGCCCCTGCAAAACATAGGCGGCATTCTGAAATTGACTCTCGCTGCCCCACTCTGCCACGCGCAAAGCTTCACCCAAACGCGGGACGCTGCGCCAGGTACAAAAACCCGAGTGCGACGGCGAGCCACTGCGGCCACGCGCGCATTCCGGCGATCACACGCACCCCAACGCTCATCTCCCCGCCTCTGAATGCAAGCGCCAACGTGACGAGTGCGGCCGTGAGCACGCCATTCTCGTGCGCCAGCACGGCTAAAAATGCACATACCGCCGATACGCACTGCCATCGCAGCGCGCTACCCCGGCTCGCCAACAACACCGCCAGCAGCACCAATGCCACATGCGCCGGATGCGTCAGGGAGTTGACCGGCGCCACAGCTTGAAAGCTAAATCGGAAGAGCGCAAAGAACAACCCGGCAGCGATCGGGATAGCAGCGCCACGTTTTGCTACAAAATGGCGCGCAAGCTGCGCCACCAGACAGGCATTGACCGCGTGCAACAGAACATTAATGGCGTGGTACAGCACAACTGGGTGATACCCAAGCAGTGCATAAAACGTCTTCCAGATCGCGAAGGGCACCGGCCGAAAGTAGTTCAACCCCTCAAGCGGGCGCTGCCAAACCTCGCCCATCGAGACGCGATCAAGCCACTCATAGTGCAGGACGTCGTCCCAAAACAACGGCAACGACAGCGTATAGGCATAGGCTGCAATGGCAACCACAAACACGAGCAGCACACCCAGTCCGTTTGTATCAAGGCGTCCTGCGCGCTTCAACAACTGCATGGAGCCAGTCTAATGCACCCCCGCTGCGCGATCAACGCCGGCGCCGATTAGAGGCTATCCCAAGAGGGGAATCTCTATCCGAGAGGCGAACGATCCACCCGCGCAAAGCGCGGGTGGATCGTTCGCCTCTCGGGCTAATCTCTGTGACCCCGCGCGCGAGACGCCGCCAATCGGCGGAAAACGTATGGACTCAATTGGCATAGGCTCTTAGTCGAAGAAACCGAAATCTTCGGGCTCAAGGTGTTTCATCGCCTTGTCAACATTGAACGTGATGCCGAGACCCGGACGTTCAAAGGCGGCCACATCGATCATGCTGTTTTTGACGATCGGCTTGGGCAGGCCCTCCACGATGTCGTACCACCAATCGGCGCTGGCGACCGGGTATTCAAGCGCTATGTAGTTATGCGGCAAGGCCGCGGCGCAATGCACCTGCGCGGCGAGACCGATGACGCCGTCGATCGTGCCATGCGGCGCCATCAGGATGCCGTGCAGGTCAGCATATTCGGCCACCCATTTGAGTTCGGCGATCCCGCCGATATCGGCCGGATCTGGCCCGATCACGCTGACAGCCCGCGTTTCGATCAGCTCGCGAAAGTTTTCGCGCAGGTAGATCTGCTCGCCGGTGTGAATGGGTGTCGAACTGGCGCGCGTTACCTCGCGATACAAATCCGCCATCACATACGGCGTGTAATCCCCGGTAAGCATGTCTTCCAGCCACATCAGGTTATACGGCTCCATGGCTTTGGCCAGCCGAATGGCATCCTGCACAGTAAAGCCCGGGCCGCAATCGAGCGCCAGGCCGATCTCGTCGCCAGTGACCGACTTCATGGCCTCGACGCAGGCGATGATGTGTTTGAGTCCCTTCTCGGTCAGCAGGCCGCGGTTTGGATGCGGGATGTCGGTTTGAAAGGTGCCGTAGAAAAATCAGGGACTTCGGTTGGCATCGGGCTGTGAAAGGCGACGCCCTGCTTGATGATCGTAAACCCCTCAGGCGAGTCCTTCATCTGCTGCATGACTTTGGCGTAATGCTCGGGCTCTGAACCGCCCATGTGAAAGCGCACGCCGCCGTTGTAGACCCGCACCTGATCGCGCACTTTGCCGCCCAGCAGCTTGTAGACCGGCACGCCCGCGGCTTTGCCGGCGATGTCCCACAGCGCAAACTCGATCGCGCTGACGGCGGCGCCCCACGGCTTAAAACTGCCGAGCCTGCGGATCTTGAGCATGCAGCGATTGACATCGGTCGGATCCATCCCAAGCAGATACTTTTTGTAAAAAAGAATGTGCGGTTTGAGATAGGGTTTGCTGTGTTCGGCCTGGCCGTAGCCTTCGACGCCCTCGTCGGTGATGATCCGAACGACCGGGTGTTTGCCAATGACGGCGCACTTGATATCAGTGATTTTCATGGGGGGAGTATAGGCAGAACACGGCCGGGCTGTGGCCCGGCCGTGTTCTGCGATTTTGGAGAGCGGCCGGGCCGCTTCCCGGCCGCTCTCCACTTTGCCTGATCACGCGTCGTGCGCGGCAAGAAATGCAGCCACGGTCTTCATGGTCAGGGCGCGCTCTTCGACGTGGCACAGATGCGAACTGGCGCCAAAGAACTTCCAGGTGCAATTGGGCAGCGCATCGACAACCTGCTTCGCAACGACCGGGGTGCACTCATCGTAGATGCCGCTCATAAACAGCGCCGGTGTTTTGATCGCGCTGATTTTCTTGCTGATATCCCACTTTTTGAGCGTGCCAATAATGTGAAACTCGCTCGGCCCATTCATGACGGCGTATTGCCTGCCAATGTTTGCCATCGCCCGCAGCACATAGTCCGGATTTGGCACAACCCGGCAGACATGCCGGTCGTAAAACACGGTCATGGCTTGCTGGTATTCGGCGCTATCCGTGCTGCCGGCCTGCTCATGTTTTAGCATCTCGGCGTTTATCGCGGGCGGCAGATCGGCGCGCAGGCGATTGGCTTCGCTGACCCAGAGCGGAATGCTGGCGGGCGAACTCTCGATCACGATGCTTGCGACGCCCCTGGGTTTCGTCAGCATGTATTCCATCGCAAGCATCCCACCCCATGACTGCCCGAGCAGGTGGATTTTCTTCAATCCCAGCGCGGTGCGAACGGCGTCGAGTTCCTGAACATACAGTTTGACGGTGTAGATGGCGTCGTTGTCCGGACGATCGCTCCGGCCGCAGCCAAGTTGATCGTAAAAGACAACCTGCCGGCCGGTCCTGGCGATGTCTTCAAACGACTCAAGATAGTCGTGCGGCACACCCGGGCCGCCGTGCAAACATACCAGGGGGAGTGCGCCCGGCCGCGGGGTGCCGACGATCCTGTAAAACGTCTTGTAGCCCTGAAAATCGATCGTGCCTTCTTTTGATTTCATTGTTCTCCAGACCTGTTTGGGCCGGCGTCAAAAGAAGTTGGTCAGGCCGAATCACCCATCCCCGCGCTCCGCGCGGGTATGGGTGATTCGGCCTGACCAACTTCTTTTGACGCAACCACTTAGTGAGTGCAGCACCGGCGCCGCATGCCAGACGTGCGTGATGGGCAAGCCACCGCATGACACGAGATGTTCGTCTGATAAACTCGCCTGCAATTCACGAGGTTCAGCCATGTCATACTCACAATTGTCTCAAAACTACGCTGCAAACGGATTTGCTGTGCAAACCGGCTTGTTTTCGCCCGATGAAGTGGTGTCTTTGCGCGAACACTACATGGCCATGCTGGCCACAGAGCACGCCGCAAAGAACACATCGATGAACGACACCGACTACCAAGACAATGATCCGCTATTGCGATGGCCGCGCTTGATGCAAATGCACCGCCGCGACAAGGTCAGCCTGGACTGGCTGCTCGACGAGCGGCTCAAGCGCTGCCTGATCGCGTTGATGGGTCGCGAGCCGTTTGCGGTGCAAACCATGCACTATTTCAAGCCAGCCGGGGCACGCGGGCAGGCGCTGCATCAGGACAACTTCTACCTGCGCGTGCAACCGGGCACCTGCATCGCGGCCTGGATGGCGCTGGATGACTGCGACGAGGAGAACGGCTGTCTGTTTGCGGTCCCCGGCAGCCACCAGTGGCCGGTGCTGTGCACCGTTGCGGCGGACACCACACAGAGCTTTACCGATATCACGGTGGCGCTGCCGGAGGGCGACAAAGCCGTGCCGATTTATATGAAAGCCGGCGACGTGCTGTTCTTTAACGGCCAGGTTGTGCATGGCAGCTATCCCAACAACAGTCGCGATCGCTTCCGGCGCTCGTTGATCGGGCACTATATTGCCGGCGAGGCGCAACAAGTTTTCAGATGGTATCACCCGGCCCTGCGCATGGATGGCAGCGAGATCACGCTGGAGACGAGCGAAATCGGCGGCACCTGCGGCACCTGGGTCGACCGTGATGGCGCGCCGGGGATCGAGCTCGTGCCTGAGGTGCCCAACACAAAACTATTCGGCGCGCCGCATTAGTCGCGCGGGTGTTTTGTCCGCGCGCGTCATCGGCACGCGCGCTGGCCTGGCGTGAATGGCAGGACCACTTCATTGTTCTGCCATTCACTGCCGTCGACTGCGAAAGGTGCGATTCGGGTTTCCCGTTGTCTTGTGGATGACGCCGAGCCTAAGCGTGAGCGCAGTCGCGTCTAAGCCTGCCGGCAGATCAATGTAACGCGTTTCGGTGACCAGCGATTGCGCTGACAGCTCGTTCAAGGGCAACCAGCCATTTGCCAGATCGGCATCCTGCGCCGCGTGTCGCGATCCATCTGCGCCATACACATGCGCAAAAACACCGACAGGTGTTTGTATCCCGGCCACATTCGCCCATGCCAGTTCGATCTGCGCCGTGTCGCCGCACAGCGCCGCCTGTGCGCTCATCAACGTCGCGGTGCCCGGCGCAACATCGAAACGCGCCAGAGCCGGTGCGACATCACGCGTGCTAACAGTCGATTGCGTCGCGAAGTGGCGCAGATGGATAGCATCGCGCAAATAGGCAAAGCCGTATGCGGTCGTATCCGGCTTGAGCAGCGCTTTGCGTTCGCCGGCCGTCAGAATATCACCGGTAATGTTTGCCAGGGTGTCGCCCGCATCAATCTGTTGAATGGGAAAGTCGTCCGCGCGGATAAATCGCACGTCGCGAATCACGCCGGTGTTTGCCCAGTAGAGCGTCCACGGCTGGCTGTACTCTTCAGCCATCACAAGCACCACGGAACCGCCAATGGGCAGGGCGGAGCCACGCGACATCAACCAGCTGGGATGATTCTGCACGACGAATCGATGCCCCTCCGGCGAACGGCGCAGATCGGCGCCGATGGTCTTGATGTGCGCCGATATTGCCGCCGCCTGCACAACACGCACGCCAACAAAGTGTGCCGACCACGCGCAGTACGCGCAGAGCGCCACCACCAGCAAGTAGCGCTGTCGGAGCAGCCCTTCAACACACATTCCCCACACAATCGCGATGCCCACCGCCGCCAGATAGAACAGACGGGGGCCAGCCCGGATGTAGGTGCTATCCAACATGATCAGGAGCGGCGCGCAGCACAGCACGATCCATGCGATCGCAAAAAGCCACAGCCGGAGACGCCGGTCGCGGCGCGCAACGAAGAGGCTGCACACGCCCAGCACCAGGCACGCGGCCAGGATCGCAGTTCGGGTTTCTATCACCGGCTCGCGAAAGCCCAACGCCACCAGGATCGGCGCGAACGGCACAGCGATCGCCTGCAGGGCAAAGGGCACGGCGTCAGAACGTGACAACTCGAGCAGCGTGTCCAGTGCGGACTTGCTCGGAAGCGCCTGTGACGTCATCGTGCTCAGCCAAAGCGCGTATGCCGGGGCGAGCAAACACAGCCCAAGCGCGACGAACGCACGCCTTCGGCCAGGCGCAACAAACCCATAGATCAGCGCCACCGCAACTGGCGCAATCACGCCATACTGATGGCTGGTCATCGCGAGCAGCATAAACCCGCCCGCCGCCGCCCACGCGATGCGTGTTGCGGATGCCGAACGCGCTCGCAACACCGGCGCAAGCAGGCACAACGCCGAGCACAGGGTGTATGCGGTCAGGGTCAGGTGCACCATCGCCGATGCCCACGTCAAGACCTGGTAGGTCAGCGGGAAGAAGCCAAACAGCAAGCCAATGGCGCAGTCGCTCGTTTGCAGCGGCCTGATGCGCTTGTGGCGCAAGGCGCTGGCGATGCGCATCACCAGCACTGTATTGAGCGTGTGCAGCGCCAGATTCATCCAGTAGAAAACCGGTGCTTCGAACGAGCCAAATAGGTCACGCGCAAGCAGCCAGATCGCATAGCTTGAGGGTCGATAGTGTGCGCCACCGGGTGCAAAGACGGTTGCCAGCGCCCTGTTGTTAATTTCAAACAAGACGAGCGCGTCGTCGTGCAAAAACGCGTTACCGATAACCCGCGCGTAGAGCGCCCACACGAGCAGGACCACAAGCAACGCGGCAGCTCGAGGGGTGAACCGGCTCATCGCAGGGGTTGCATGTTGGACTTTCACGTTACGCCAAGTCCATGCTGTTAGGGAGACGTGCGCACGGCGATGTCGCGCATGATTGATCCGTCGGCGTTGAGCACGCGCGCCTTAAACGCCCATTCGCCCACATTTTGATCAACCTTGATGAGCAACGCGTTGCGGCCTTTTTTAAGCCGAATTTGCGGCAGATCAATATCGCGCGTGTCGTCGGCGACAAAACGGCTGACACTGTGGCGCCAGATGGGCTCACCGTTCAACCAAACCGCGATGCCGTCGTCTGAGAGCAGGCCCAACAGCGCTGTGCGGTCTTCGGGCGAGTCGATCCAGGCAAAGGCATAACCCGCCGTGTGATCGATGGGTCGCAACGACGCGGCTAAATCGATCTTGCGCGACTTGCTGCGAAGCTGTATCGCTTCGATGCCGGGATCCGGCAGCACGAAGTTTGCTTCACCCAGCGGCAGCGCATCAAAATCGAGATACCGTTCAGGCTTGCCTGCGATCAGCTGCCAGGAGCGGATGTAGCCATCTTCAGACATGGCATAGAGCGTGATCGCATCGCGCTTGAGCACGGCGCCGCTCGCATCACGCGATTCAAGGCTCACTTCGATGCGTTCAGAGTCCGTAAGCACTGGCATTGCAAACATCGGTGTTGGCGTTTGCGTGATGGCCAGCGTGCGGCTGATCGCGCCGTTGACAATCACGGCGGACCAGCGCGAGGTCACACCGGTCTGCGTGATCGGCCAGCCCATCTGTGTCAGTGAGATCACGACGCCAGGCTGCAGCACGTCACCGCTGCCTGGCGACACAATCGCGCCCGGCAGTGGTTGCGCAGCAATCAAAACCACCTTGCGTGCGGTGCTATAGAACCCTTTGGGATCCAAAGCCGAGAGCTGCGCCAGATAGCGGCCCGGGCGCGTATAACTGTGCGTTGCCGTCACACCGTTTGACGGCGCGCGCTCAGGATCAAGCGACCAAGCGTAGGTCAGTTTCTCATTGTCCAAATCGAACGACTGCGCGGCGTCGAAAGTCAACGTCACCGGCGCATAGGCGTGAATTGCGAACACATCGGACGCGATGCTTTGTGTTGCGCTTCCGGTGGCTGTGCGCAGGGTCGCCGACATGCGGGGCTCCGGGAGCAAATTCGTCCGCGCATGGCTAATGCGATACAGCTGGGCCTGGCCGTGTGACAGCAAATACAAAGCGCCATCCGGGCCAAATTGAATATCCACCGGCGTCTGCACATTGGTCGCAAATATCGACTCGCGCGCGCCGCCGCGCCCGTCAAACGCGACGCGGCGCAGGAACCCTTGTCCATAGTCGCTATAAAAATACTCGCCCTGCATCGCAAGCGGGAAGTTTCTGCCTGTGTTGAACGCGCCGCCGATAACCGCGGCGTTTTTGTCGCCTTGACGCTGGTAGGTCGAGGCTGGCTTGACCAGTGTTTTTTGATCCAGCTTTGCGCAGACCGAATACTGCGCATACTCCGTCCGGGGTTGCCCACCCTCCATGCACGGCCAGCCAAAGTTCGAACCCGCAGCCACACGTAAAACGGACTCGTATGTAAACCAACCGACATCACCCGCATAGGGCAAGCCATCAACCGGGTTTAGATCAAAGCGGAAGGCGTTGCGCAGGCCATAGGCCCAAATTCGCGAACGCGTGCTTTTGGGGTTTGCGGCGTCAAAAAACGGATTCCCAGGCAGCCCTGCCCCATCGGAGCGGCTTAGGCGCAGCATCTTCCCCTGCAGCACGTCGAGATTTTGCGGGCGCAGGTTGCGCTCAGAGATATCCCCTGGCGTGCTGGCGTCGCCCAACGACACAAAAAGATCGCCATTGCGGGCAAACCGCAGCGCGCCGAGAGAGTGGTAGGCCGTGAACGACTCGTAGTCGTCGAACAGGATCTTTTCGCTCTGGGCATTCGCACGATCACCCGCCATGCTGTAACGCGCCAAGACGCCACGGCGTTCATCCCACGCGTCTGGCGTTTGTCCCGCACCGTCGCGGGTAAAAAGCGCATAAATAAATCCGTTATCTTTGAACTGTGGGTCAGCCGCGATCGCGAGCAATCCGCGCTCGGCGCGCGAGTTAACCCGCTCACGCAGATCAAGGACTGGTGTTTGCTTCAGCACGCCGTTGTGCAGCATGCGAATGAGGCCATCCTGTTCTGCGACCAGGATACGACCCTCAGGCAAAAAGACGAAGGCAGTCGGTCGGTCAAAGCCGCTGGCAAGTGCAACGACGTTGAACCCCGGAATTCGCAAGGGTTGCTCCTGGGCGATCCCCAGATTGCTGAGCGATGTTGCGCACAGGAGCGCGGCGAAGACGATACTAAGTTTGAAACGCAATACGGCACCGGAATGAGGCATAGTCTATTGCCCGAACACATCAAATCCGACGCATCGGATGGAAAACATCAGGCTAAGCAATAGTTTACTCTTGATTCTTGAGGCGGACAGGCTCTGCGGTGCGTCCAGTGTTTCAAAAACCAGCGGATACAGTACGCGCTCGACATTTTTGCCAATCAATGGTCATCTCGAACCGCAAGGCGAGAGATGTCGTAGCGCGCAGGCCTGCAGACGCTTTCGCGCGACGAGATTTCTCAGCTTCGCTTCGAAATGACGGCGCGAATAGTACGGCATCGCGTGGCGTGCTATCGCACTTGACCTCTGAGCGGCGAGCAACCGATGCTGCATTCGTTGCGGCTGCAAATAGATCGCAACCGTGAGGACAGCTCGCGGTTGTTCCACGTGCATTAATCCTGCGCCACGGCCTGCGCATCGCCCAGCGCGCGCACAAACAGCGCCTTCGCATCGCGCACGTGCTTTACAGTGCGCACTGCGATGATGCAGACCACAAACACCATCCACAAAACGAAAAGCGGCCTCACGGGTACGTGCCCATCGAACGTATTGGATGAGAGCAGTACGGCCGCGATCGTCACCGGAACAAGGTTCGCAACGGCCCAGTTGCTGACCCCCACGGTCGCATCGACCCGTGTGCCGGATTCCTGCGGCTGGATCGTGCCTTCGATCAAGGGGGTCCATGGCTCATTCGTCCATTCGTTGTGATTGATACGAAATTTGGCCTCCGAAATTTGCCCGTAAAACGGCTTGCGCTCGCGCCGTACCGACACATAGCGGGCAAAGTCGAACAGCCAGTCGCGGCGCGGCGTCACAACACGCTCCAATCTCGCGCGCACCTCGCCGGGCTTCAATGGCAACAGATACGACACCTTCTGACCAATCATGATATTCCCCCAAGCGCAAGATCGTAGGCGTGTTCGCGTTGGCCATCCCCTGCCCATCTGCCCGCAACCTGACAAGCACCGGACGCCGAACAACGCAAAGTTTTCTCGAAATTTTCTGCTTGTGTCGTTTTGGATATTGGATACAATATCCAAATGTCTACGATAACCCTCGACAGCAGCACTCTGGCACAGCGCACCGCCGATGGCATCCGCAAGCTGATTTTGTCCGGCGCATTTAGCAGCGGGCAGATCCTCAGACAGGAAGATCTGGCAAAACAGCTCGGGGTCAGCCGCATCCCAGTGCGCGAGGCATTGCGCCAGCTCGACGCGGAAGGCTTTATTCACCTGCACCCGCACCGTGGGGCAACCGTGTCGGTGCTTTCACCCGATGAGGCGCTCGAAATTTATGAGATTCGCGCGTCGCTCGAGACCCTGGCGTTAAAACTCGCCATCCCAAATCTCAGCGCGGACGATCTGGCGCAGGCCGAGGCCGCGCTCGACGAGATCGACTCCGGCCCGGCCGATCTTGGCCAATGGGCGTTAATCAACTGGCGCTTTCACAGCGTGCTCTATGAGCCGTGCCACAAACCGCGATTGCTGGAACTGATCAAGGCTCTGCACGACAACGTCAGCCGCTATCTGCGCACCTCGCTGACCATCGATGCGCACACAAAGCCCTCGCAAAAACAGCACCGCGACTTGCTGGCGGCCTGCAAAAAGCGCGATGTGCAACTGGCCACGCAATTGCTGGAGCGGCATCTGGCGACCACCGGACAAAAACTCGTGATCACCCTGCGCGAACAAGGAGCCTCGGCATGAGCATTACCGCAATTGAACCTACCGTTGAACACGCGCCCGATCTGGCGCTGCTCAAGTCGATTGAACAACGTCTGCTGTGGCTTTCCACCCTGATGATCCATCACGCCAACAACGTGCGCCCCAACCCGGACAAGAGCAAGGTCGGCGGACACCAGGCCTCGCGCGGCATCGTCCGTCAGCATCATCACGGCGTTGTATTTTCATTTTCTCGCAGCAACGGACCGTGTGTTGATCAAGCCACACGCCGCGCCGGCCTTGCACGCTGCGATGTATCTGCTGGGGTATCTGCAAAAGAACGACCTGACCACCCTGCGCGAATTTGGCGGGCTGCAAAGTCTACCCCAGCCGCACCAAGGACCCTTCCCGCTGGATTTCTGCGGGTGGCTCGATGGGCCTGCGGCCTGCGGCCGCGCTCTTTGCCGCGCTGACCAGCCAGTATGTGCGCGCACATTTTGGCGACAGCGCGTCCGAGCGCTTCATCGCATGATGTCGGCGATGCCGAGCTGGACGAGGGCAATCTGTGGGAGACGCTGCTCGACGAAACGCTGCAGGCGCATCTGCGCAACGCCATCTGGATCGTCGACTACAACCGCCAAAGCCTGGACCGTGTGGTGCCTGGCGTGCGCTCAACCAAGCTCAAGGCCATGTTGCGAAGCTGCGGCTGGAACGTCATCGAGGTCAAATACGGCGCCGACCTGCAAGCTGCCTATGCGAAGCCCGGTGGGGACGCGTTGCGGTGGTGCATCGACGACATGGCCAACGAGGCATACCAAAGCCTGATCCGCAGCGACGCCAAAGCTGATCCGCGCAGACGCTGCTACGCACACGAATACGGCGCCAGCATCAAACAGTGCTTGGCCGATGTGCCCGATGCGCGGCTGCGCCGGCTGCTGGCCAACCTGGGCGGCCACGACCTGGGCGAGCTGATCGCAAGCACTTACCTCGCGGCCGAAGCGACAGCGCCCGACCGTGATCTTCGCCTACACCATCAAAGGCTACGGCCTGCCCATCGCAGGCGACCCGGCGAACCACGCCGCGCTGCTCAGCACCGAGCGTTTTCACAGTGGCGCGCTGCCATTGGCATGACCGAATCCGCGCAGTGGGATGCTTTCGCCGGACAGCTCGCCAGAAGGCCATTGTGTGCCAGGCGCGCGCGCGTTGCAATTGCGCGCCCGGCAGCGCCGGTCGCCGGTGCGTGCGGCCGATATCCCGCGCGAGATCGACGCAATTGGCACGACCCAGACCCTGTCGACACAGGAGGCGTTTGGCCGCATCATGCTGCGGCTGGCCGATGTGCCAGGCGTTGGACAAGCGCATCATCACAACGTCCGCGGATGTTTCAATTTCGACAAATCTGGGCGGCTGGATCAACAAGGTCGGCGCATACGCCAGCAACGACCAGCACCGATTACGAAGCCGGCCGTGCCCGTATCGCTCAACTGGAAGCCGAGCGCACGCGGCCAGCACATCGAGTTTGGCATCGCCGAGATGAATCTGTTCACCGCGCTGGGCCGCCTTCGGGCTGTCGCACGAACACACCGGCGAGCTGCTGTTTCCGATTGGCACCCTGTATGACCCGTTTGTGGCGCGCGGGCTGGACGCGATCATTTACGGCTTGTACTCCGGCGCAAGTTTATCTATGTGGCCACGCCGTCCGGGTGTGACGCTGGCAGCCGAGGGCGGCGCGCACCAATCGACCGTGACCGCCGTCGATCGGCATCGAACTGCCGAACACGGATCTGTGGGAGCCGTGTTTTGCGATCGAAGCGGAATGGGCGCTGCTCGAGGCGCTGCGCCAGTGCACTCGACCGCGACGCATGGCCGAGCACCTACCTGCGCCTGAGCACAAACCCATCGATCAGACGCTGATGGCGCCGGCTGTCAATCGCCTGGGCGTCGATGAACTGCGCCGGCAGGCGCTGGCCGGCGGCTACGTGCTGCGCCCGGGCGGCGGCGAAGCGGGTGCGCCGCATCTGCTGCTCGTGACCGCCGGCGCGATGATCCCAGAGGCCCTGGAAGCGGCGGCTTTTCTCGAGCGCGAAGGGGTGATGGCACATGTGATCCATCTGACCAACCCGCGCCGCGCCTACGAGAACCGCGATCATCTGTCGCAGCTGCTGGCGTCGGCTGCGCCCGGCACGCCGATTCTGACGGTCCATGACGCGGCATCCCATGCGCTGTCGTGGATCGGCGGGCTCCACGGCCAGCGCACGGTGTCGCTCGGCGCCGACAAGTTCGGCCAATGCGGTTACCGGCAGGACGTCTACAAATACATGGGGATCGACGCAGCGTCGATCTGCGCAGCCGGATTCGCGTTGGTTGAATCGTAGGGACGCGCAGCGGCGCGTCCGTCGGCACGGTGGCGCGTCTGGCGGCACGGTGGCGCGTGCAAGACGGTGGCGCGTCCCGCGGCGCGTGCAAGGCGGACGCGCCGCTGCGCGTCCCTACTGTTTTGCCACCCAGGCCGCGAAATCGGCTTCGATCGCGGCCGACCACTTCGAGTCAATTTCGCCCGGTGTGTATTTCCCTTCGGCCAGCATCTGTTTGCCCCAGTCGTCGCGCACCCGAATGTCTTCCGAGCGCTCGACGACTTCCTGCACCAGATGCGGCGGGATGAAAATGACACCCGATGGCGTGCCCAGCACAATATCGCCCGGCAACACAGTGCAACCGGCGATGCGAATCGGGATGTTGATGCCAGCCAGCGTGACATCGGCAATTGCGGTGGGATCGACGCCCCGAATGAAGAAATTGACGTCAGTCAACTGCATCAGCCCCTGCAAATCGCGGATGCCGCCATCGATGACCGCGCCAACTTTTGTGCGCGTGCGCACCGATGTGCCGAGGTTGTCGCCGATCACGGTGCCGTCTTTGATCTTGCCAAAGATATCGACAACCATGATGTCGTTGTGCTTGAGCGTGTTGATGATCCACGAGTTCTGGCCGCCGCTGCTGTCGCGACCTTCCGCCACGCCGGCGTTTTGAATCGCATCGTGATAGTCCGGCCGGTGCGGCACAAATTGGGCAGTCACCACGCGGCCGACGGTGATTGTGCCCGGGTGTGTCTCCTGCCAGTTGCCTTCGAATTGACGCCGATAGCCGTGCTTGTGCAACACCCCCCAGGCCTCCTCAGTCGTGACAAGCTTCATACGCGCGAGCCAACTGTCCGGCACAACCGGGCGGCCGTATTCGTCGCGCGGCCAGGGGTTGAGCGGGGTCATGGCGATCAGGGTTTCTTTTGACGGGGCGATATGCATAGTGCAGGGAGCATAGCAGCAGATAGGCAGGCTTGCACGCAATCAAGGCGCCACAGATTGCACAGATTACACAGAAAAGCTGTGCAATCCGTGTAATCTATTGCGCCTTTGCGCACAACGCCATGTGAGCGAGAATAGACGCCAAGATGAACCAAAGCATTCGCGACGACTATATGCTCCGCAAGGACTGGCGCCTGCTCAACAACGGCTCGTACGGCGCCTGCCCAAAGCCCGTGTTCGAGGTCTATCAGCGCCTGCAGGCCGAGCTCGAATATCATCCCGGGCGGCTTTATCTCGCAGTGGCCGGAAGAAACGCATGGTGGCGCGCACCGCGTTGGCCGACTATCTGGGCACCACGCAAGACAGGCTCGGGTTCGTTACAAACGCCACAATGGGTGTCAATGTCGCCACACACTCGTTGCGCGACTGGCTCAAACCGGGCGACGAAGTGCTGACAACAAATCACGAGTACGGCGCCTGCAACCACGCCTGGCAATTTGTGTGCGGCAAAGTGGGCGCGCACTACATCAACCACCCCATCACCTTGCCGTTGCGCGACGAGGCCGATTTTGTCGAACAATTTTGGGCTGGCGTCACCCCGCGCACACGTGTGATCTATCTCAGCCACACCACATCGCCAACCGCGCTGACGTTTCCGCTTGAAACAGTGATCGCCCGGGCGCGCGAGCGCGGCATCCTGACCGTGATCGACGGCGCGCACGTGCCCGGGCAGCGCGACCTCCGCCTGGATGCGCTCGGCGCGGATTTTTACACCGGCAACTGTCACAAGTGGATGGGCGGGCCAAAAGGTTCGGCGTTCGTGTATGTGCGGCCGGAGATCCAGGAGTTGATTCAGCCGCTGATCGTCGAGTCATGGCTGGGTGCCGGAGAAGCGCTCAACCAAGCCGCTTTACGACTACGTCGAGTTTTTTGGCACGCGCGATATCGCGGCGTTTTTGGCCATCCCGGCTGCGATCGACTACATGGCCGCGCACGACTGGCCCGCGGTGCGTGAACGCTGCTTCCAGATGGCGCTTGAAACAAAACGCAGTCTTGAACAGACGTTTGGCACCACGGCGATCTGCCCGGAGACGTTTGACTGGTTCTCGCAACTGGTCGCGATCCGTTTGCCCGATGACACCGACGTTGTGAAGCTTGGCGCCTTGTTGCGCGAGCAGTACCACATGGAGGCGCCGACCCTCAACTGGAACGGCGTCAAGATCGCGCGGCTCTCGGTGCAGGTCTATACATCGCAGGATGAGCTCGATGCGCTGTTCGAGGCGCTCACCACGCATGTTCTGGCGTGCAAGGAATCGGCGCCAGGCGCCGCGGGTTAGCCGAAACAGCATCCTGCGCAGGCGAGATGTGGCGGCCGGGTCGGATGTGCCAGCATCAAACACACACCCGACGGCCGTTCGCGCGAGGCGCAACGGCTGAATGGCCGCAGCACGCCGGAGGGCGCAACGAAAAAGAGGTCCTTGGTTGGCAAACGCCTGACCGGCGAGAGACCCAACCCGACCGGCTGAGTCCGGCCATCCGGCTCGAACAACCGAATCCTGCGAGGCGCGAGCGCGCGCTGACGGCCGAAACATGCCTGGACGACGACGTGCGTGTTTGGCTAACGCACGTACGTTACCCATGCCTGTTCAAACACCGCTTGCGCAATTATGTGCGTCAGCGGCGCAAGACGCTGACCCCTCCGTCGAGGCATTTGCATTTTCACTTCAGCCACATGTGGCTGGGTCGGGGCAGGCTAGCTTTTCCCGAATCACATGCACGGACGAGCAAATCGGCGGGCGACGGACCGCCGACGATTCAAACGGTTGTGAATGGCTGCATAACAGCACCGCGGAGTTTGTTGTCGAAAACACGCACAGCAAATTTTTGAAAACCAGAAACTCGCGATACGCCATACCTCCTGCCCCAAACAATCTAGCCGATAACCGCCGGGGGGTAGATTTAGTCATCGGTCGTCAAGAGTACACACTGGGCCTCGCCAATGGCTATCAAACTACACCGAGATCGCCATCCAAATGGCACCCATTAAAAACAGCGCAGCAAAGATCAACTCAATAATGCCGATGACGATAGCAACTTTGCCTGTCCAAACACCAAATTTAGTTTCAGCGACCCTGGTTCGAATTGCGTGTCTACCACCCTTCAGTGCAAGCACTGCCATCGCAACTGAGAAGACGAAGTAAATCGCAACGTTTTGTTTTGTGATCATCATGGATACAGGTAAAGTGCTTCGAATACCCCACGCACGTTGTTTCAAGTTTAGACAAAGGGCTGGCGAAAAAGTAGAGCTGGTGCGCTCGCTCGGGCCCGCGAAAGAAGGTCATCGAACCCAATCCAACTGGCTGACGACGCACAACGACCGCCTCCCGATCACCGGACAGTCGGGGCATGAGTCAAGGGATCGTTTCACTCCGCGCCAAAGCGCGCGGCCCGTGACTCACGCCCCGAGACTGACCAGACGCTCCGCAAGCGGTCGTTTGCTGACGGGCTATGTTTTAGCAGATGTTTGTTATGAGCGTGCGATCGATAGGAGACCCTGACTGTAGAACTTCTCTTGCATAGTCAATTAATGATCTTTTCCATGCAACTTACTTAGTGCTTTTTCCGCCTGTCGACTTACTTTCGTACCCTCACGATCTAGATCATGATCACTCTGTGCAATTTTGCTCAACACATGCTCCGATTCAGGGCTTACTATTGATCCAAGTGCCCAACACGCTTCAGCCCTAATTGTTGGATCCAGGTCAGATTGCGCCCATAACTTCAGTAGCGAAAAAGCCTCTGGTCTGGGGATTTCTTGCAAGACTAAACATAGGTTATGCCGAGTGTGCTTCGAGAATTCCTGTGCTCGCGTCAAGACGTAATCCGTATTCGAACTTTGATTCGCAATCAATAGCGTCTCAAATACAATCCCTTTGGATATCTCGCCAGCGTCTTCTAAACCTAGTACAGCCTCACGCAATAGGTCAGGAGGAATCTCCTGCAAAAGCATTTTCCCGCCGTCATAAAGATCGGCATCTCCCGAAGTAAGCATCGTTCGAGCACGGCGAACTATTTCGATTGAGGTTTCCATATTTGTAACTGCCTACTTGTATTTGACGACCGTCACGTTTGGTAGCTCCTTAAAAAACGAAGTGCATGAATCACACATGCCTGCCTTTCGCGAGATCCCAATCACGAGGTCAGCCTCATTGCGTAGATTATTGTATAGAACCCGCTCTGCGTGACCAGCAGCTGATTCAATCCCTTGATCCACATAAAACTTGCCTCCCTTCGAACGCACAAAGTCGCCGAGAAGCTTTATTGCTGTTGGATCCGCCGTGCCGTTTATGGCAACATGCTCAATGCGATTGATTTCAGTTACTGCAATGGTCACCTCGCGAAGTTCCTCAGGAAGCCATTTTAGATATGCATTAGCCTTTCGTGCAAAAGCATTTCCGTTTGGAACAAGACGCGCAGCACCACCTGCTGATGATTCAAAGACAGCTGTCCCTGAGGCTGATACAGAGGGATTAATTAATGTCTTGCCTAACCATCCAAAAAACTTTCCAACAACGAATCCGCCTAGCTCAACTTGTGCAGCTTCTAAGAGAAGCGTTGGCAGTCCCTTCTGGCGCCCATTCATGTGGTCATAGAAAGCTTCTTCGGTACTGGATTCGCAGTTTCTTGCCCGTGACGCCCCGAATATGCGTATGTGTTCCAAACCTGGTCTTGGTTACAGCTTGTATTGGTGAGGCAGCCGACTCCACCTTCGTCGGGGGACTCTTGCGCATGTCCTGAAGGATCGATATACTTCGTTGGCGCGTTGAGAGAATGTCGAGTCGCTCAATCGGGGACACGCGCGACGGCCATCGCGTGCGTTCAGGGTCGGACGACGTGACGCAAACGATATCATGCTCTACACTCGGCGATAGTCGATTGAACAGGCATGGCATCGTCTCCGCAACACTGATGCTTGGGGTCCAATCGGGTATGCGTATGAGGTGGCCTTGGCGATGCATAAAGTGTGTTGCCTCCCAAACTCGAGAGCTGTGTCTGATTGCCCTGTTCGTTTCACTGGACTGAGATGCGCCAAGCTTGCTTGGCACAAACTCGTGCACATGTGTGTGATCGTGGCCCGTTGTTTCTCTCGAAACATCTGGCAAGCGGGATCTCGTTGTCCGGCCCTCACTTCTGTCGACATAGCCTGATGCAACAGCATCAGCGTGGAGGTTGACATGTCTGTGTCCCCGTCTGTTGCGCCGCCTGACGTTTCGCTCTCGTCACCACCGGCCGCCCCGCCGCCATTTTTGTCGCGGCGGCGTAAACCCAAGGCTGTCCCGATGTGGCAGCGCTTTGACCGCTTCGTCGGTCTCGATATCCACAAGCAGTTCCTCACCATCGTCATTCTGGACAGCGCGCAAAATATCGGTGTTCTCGCTGCGCAAACTCTCGTGGAAAGAGTTCCCGCTCTGGGCGCACAAGCACCTGACAAAACGCGACGCCGTCGTCCTTGAGATGACGACCAACGCCTACTTTGTCTACGATCTGCTCCTGCCGCTGGCCGGCCAGGTCAAGATCGCGCATCCACCGTCGATTCACGCCAAGATGGATGATGGTGCAAAAACCGATCTGCGCGATGGCGAGTCGCTGCCCGCCTGCTGTTGCAGGGCGAGTTCGAGAAGGACAAGGGCCACGTCTGGGTGCCGCCGCAGTCCGTTCCGCGAGATTCGAACGCTCGTTGCCATTCGGTACAGCTTGGTCGGGATTCGGACCGAGTCCAAGAACCGCCTGCATTCGGTGCTGCACCTAGCATCTGCTGGATCGGCCAGAGGGCAGCCTGCCGTTCACCGAGAAACAGGCCGAGTTCTGGGCTACGCTGCCGGGTCTCTCGCCGTGCCAGCGCGTCGAAGTGCGCACGCACTGGAACACGCTGCGCTTCACCGAGAGCGAGATCGAACGCGTCGAGGAAGACATCGCCAGGATCGCTGCCCGCGAGCCGGCCGTGCAACTGCTCGCGCAGCTGGTCGGTTTCGGCATGATCAACGCGGTCACCGTCATCGCCTCGATCGGCGATATCGAGCGCTTCCCGAAGCCTGGCAAGCTCGTGCGTTACGCCGGGCTCGACTCGATCGTCAAACAGTCCAGCGACAACCTGTGGACCGGCCGCATCAGCAAAGCCGGCCGCGCCGATCTGCGCGGTGCAATGGTCGATGTCGCCACGCACGCCGCGCAGCATCACCCGTATTGGAAACAGGAATATGAACGCCTCAAGCCCAAGGGCAACGGCGTGGCGTTCTGCGCGATGGCGCGGCGGCTGTTGGTCGTGGTCTGGCATCTGCTGACAGATGTCTCCGCCGACGTGCACTGCGACCCGCAGCAAGTCGCCGAGACGGCTACTACCGGTTTTACTTTGATCTGGGCGGCAAAGAGAACATCCCCGGCGCGCCAAGCGCGGTCGAATACACGCGTGACATGCTGGACGATCTGGGTATCGGCGGCGAGGTCAAGCAGATCACCAAAAACATCGAGACCGGCAAACGCGTGCTTGCTGCCGCCGAGCCGGCACGATCTGGACGCTGTGATCGAACGCGCGGGGCCAAACATGCGCGGCGGCCAGCCGATACCCGCCGTTTGGCTGCGCCGGGATCAAAGCCAAGTCGGACCCGCGCACGCGCGCGGCGCGGCTGCTGAACGGCCGCAGCAAAGCCCGAGAGGTGCCGAGAAAAGCGTCCGCTGGTGGGACCGCGCGAGAAAGTCGGGCCATCCACGCCGACGGCGTAATGCGCTTGCAACGATCGGCTACCCAGCATTGACGCTGGGGATCTTGGCCCCCTCGCGCTCGCTGTTCAAGGATGTCTTCCAGGTCCTTCCCGGGCATTCCCTGGTGGCGGATGGCTCGGGCCTCAGGCTCCAGCGTTACTGGGATTTCCCGTTTCCCGGACGGACGGAGGCACCGCCGGCGGACAGCGACCACGACCTGATCCAGAGCTACCGTCTGACGCTCGAGGAGGCGGTGAGCCTGCGCCTGCGGGCCGACGTGGCCGTGGGCTGCCACCTGAGCGGCGGGCTGGACTCGGCGAGCGTGCTCGGGTTCGCCTCCCGGCACGCTCGCCTGCCCCTGGATGCCTTTACCGTGGGGTTCGACCACGCCAGCTACGACGAGTCGACGGTGGCCGAGCAGACCGCGCGCCTGTGCGGCGCCGTCTGGCATCCGCTGCGGATCAGCTACCAGGATTACGGGCATTGAAATCAGGTTTCCATCAGGCTATTGTACCTACCAAAAAAACATCGTCTTACTGGAATTTCGTGCTTTCTGGTAATTTGGATGAGTTCGA